>NZ_LBMW01000068.1 GCF_026168105.1 Streptomyces hygroscopicus | reverse complement strand
TCGACGCACCATTCGACACCGGATGTTAAAGATCAAGTTAGGACCCGGCGTGCACCCCACACCGCCCGAGAACAGCGTTCCACCGCACGGGCTCGCAGCGGCCACGGTAGGACCCACCGTGCTTTCTGCCGCGCAGGACGCATCGGACGCGGCGTGCCGCGGAAAGCAGTCGAATGATCCTCCGCGAAGGCCGGGCGGTCCTCCGCCCCGTGAACAATCAAGTCGGCAGTGACTGAAGGATTGTTGACGGACCACAGGGAGAAGTTCAGCCAACGGACGAGTGCGGGCGGAGGCGCCGGAACCGCTGGTTCCTTCACCGTGCTGGGTGCCCCCCACCGAGTTGGAGGAGGTTGCACATGGATCCGCACCGACGACTGGCCAGAAGGCTGCTGACCTTCGTGGCCGCGCTGCTGGTCGCCCTGACGCCGACGATGTCCGGTGGCGCTGCGTCCGCGCAGACGGCTGGGGCCGTTCCGGCGTTCGACCACGTCTTCACCATCCTGATGGAGAACCATTCGTACAACGAGATCGTCGGCAACAGCCAGGCGCCGTACATCAACTCGCTGGTCAGCCAGAACGGCATCGCGTCGAACTACTTCGCGGCCGGCCACCCGAGCCTGCCGAACTACCTGGAACTGACCGGTGGATCGAACTTCGGCATCACCACCGACTGCAACCCGTCGCAATGCACGGTGAACCAGCCGAACATCGCGGCGGACCGAATCACGCCGGCCGGCAAGACCTGGAAGGCCTACGAGGAATCGATGCCGGCACCCTGCACGCTGTCCGACTCGGGCGAGTATGCGGTGCGGCACAACCCGTTCGTCTACTACACCGACATTCAGACCACGTCGCAGTGCAACAACGACGTGCCGTACGGCCAGCTCGCCACCGACCTCGGTTCGACGACCACCACGCCGAACTACGCGTTCATCACTCCGAACCTGATCGACGACATGCACGACGGCACGATCGCCCAAGGCGACACCTGGCTGTCGCAGAACGTGCCGACCATCCTGAACTCCCCCGCCTTCACCAGCCAGAACTCGGTGCTCAACATCGTGTGGGACGAGGACGACGGCACCCAGGGCAATCAGGTGGCCTCGATCGTCATCAGCAAGTCGACCACGGCCGGGTACCACTCGACCAACCCGTACAACCACTTCTCCTGGCTGGCCACGATCGAGTCTGCATGGGGTCTCGCTCCGCTGACCAGCAACGACGGCGGCGCCACTGCGATGTCGGACTTCTTCGTGCCGCAGGTCGGCCAGACCCTGCCCGGTGTCCCGACCAACGTGACCGCCACCGCCGGTCGCCGGCAGGCGACCGTCACCTGGACACCGCCTGCCAGCAACGGAGGCTGCTCGATCACGCAGTACAACGTGGTCGGCTCCCCCGGCGGCAGCGCGACCGTCAGCGGCACCTCGACCAGCGCCACCGTCACCGGCCTCACACCCGGAACCAGCTACACCTTCACCGTATCGGCCACCAACTGCGTAGGCGCCGGCCCCGCCTCGCCCCCGTCCAACCCGGTCGTCCCGACCAAGCACTGACTCCGCCGGGCGCCTCTGAGTGCGACACCGCTCAGGGGCGCCCGGACTTGGGAACGCGGGCAACCACGGCGGGCAACAACGGCGGGCAACAACGTGGGTCATCGAACTTGAGCGTCCGCTTCGCCAGGTCTTCTGACGGGTCGCCACGGTGCGTGAGCTGACGGCTGCTGCCCCGGGCCAGGCCTCGACGAACTGAGCCGCCGGGCCGCGCGGGAGTCCCGCCTTGGTGTTCCAGGCAGTGCGGTTGATCGGGCCGCGCCGTCACCCGATACGTAACCGTGCTGAAAAGGCTCACTGTCCGCGCCCGGCCACACGGAGAACGACTGGATGTCGCCCGACACGAGGGATCGCTGCAGAGCAATCCAGCCAACCTGCCGTCGTGGCCCAGGTGCTACGCCCCGCGCAACACAGAGACACTCGGGCACCTCTACATCCGCCGTGCCCCAGGTCGGTCGGCCGCAGTCGCGGTGAGGATTCCACCCAGGAGACAAGCGAGGCTCCCCAGGGATTCTGCGTCGCGCTCCTGCCTCATCAGGTGGCCCACCTTTCGCAGCTCGGCATTCACCTGCCGAAACACCTGCTCATCCAGGAGATAGGCCCAGCGCCCAATCCCCAGGCCGCGCGTGACCTTCACCAGCGTTTCGATGGTCAGATTCGTGCCTTCCGCCGACTCCGCTGCGACCAGAGTGCGTTTCGAGACACCCGTACGCTCAGCCAACTCAGAGAGAGTAAACGGCCCCTCTGGGTGATATTGGCGGACATGGCGCAGGCGCCGAGCGATCGCGGGCATCACCGCCCCGCCCTCCCGCCTGTCCGGGGGCGGGTCGAATTCCCGGTTCCATCCGGTGCTGCTGCTGGCCATTTCCAGACCTCCAGGTGCAATTTATTGCGACGTCGGCAGCAAGAACTTGAAATTTATATTGACCGTCACATCACATCGCCCTAAACTCGCAACCAGCTATGGGAACGGGGGAGACACGTGAAGACGCAAAAACTCGGTTTCATCGTACGAGAAAAGATCGAAATGTCGCCGGCTCCTCATGCGAGGAGGCGACGATCGATTGCCGTCCATGAATTCATCCCATGCACCTCGAGTGTCTCGCACAGGAACATTCCGTACCGGGCATCGAGGGAACATACATGCTGGTGAATCTCCTGGGGGTCACGGAGGTGATCGAGGATGGGATTTCGGTCGCAATGACCGGTGAGAAACTTCGGGCCATCATCGCAACCCTCGCCCTCTCACCCGGAATTTCTGTTTCCTCGAACGACCTCATAGATGAGTTATGGGGAGAGCGTCCGCCAAGGAATGCCGCAAACTCCCTGCAAAGCCACATCGCCCGACTGCGTCGAATCCTTGCGGAAGGTTCGGGCAAGCCGGATGTGCGCGAGGTCATCGAGACCAGTTCCTCCGGATACATACTGCGTATCAACGCCTCCGACGTTGACGCTCTCCGGTTCGAACAGTACGTGGCCTCGACGGAACGCATCGGAAGTCATTCGCCGCAGCAGGTGGCCGACCGGCTTACCGAGGCGCTCGCGCTGTGGCGAGGACCCGCACTTCTGGACGCAGGTCCCGGAATGATCTGCCGAACCGCCTACGCAGGCCTTGAGGAGACTCGACTCATCGCCCACGAGCGGCTGATCGACGCACGGCTCGCGCTGGGCAAGTACCAGAGCCTGGTCCCGGAGATCGAACAGCTTTATATGCAGTATCCCCTGCGGGAACGGTTCTGCGAGCAGTTCATGACTGCGCTGTATCATTCGGGCCGCCAGGCGGAGGCACTTGACGCCTATCAGCGCACACGTCACCGTCTCGCCCACGATCTGGGACTCGAACCGAGCAAGAGGCTGCAGGCAGAGTTCCAGAAAATACTGAGCCATTCGTCGGTGGGACGGTGAATCGACCTCTGAATCGACACCCCCTCTCCGTCATATGGAGTTCGTCACCCTGAGGATCTGCCAGATGGCTCCGGGGCGCACACTGCCCTCGAAGGCAAGGTATTCCGGAAGTACCAGGTCGGGCCCCCACTTCTCCTTGTAGGCAAGCTGGCTGCGGGCCGGGTAGACGGCCTCGCCATGCTCTGCGAGGAGTCTCATGAATTTCGCCGTGAGCGGACTGTGCCGAGGCAGCTCATGCTCGGGACCCAGCCCGGTGAACGGAGTGAAGCCGAAATGCAGCCATTCGGCTCCCTCTTTCCGGAAGATGTCCATGGCTGTGGAGTTCAGAGCCTCCATTACGCCGGGCGGAGCTTCCGCGACCCGTCGGCTCAGGTCATGCAGCCACCCAGGGTTGGAGCCGTAGGAGGGCGAGTAGGAGATATAAGCGACCGGCGTCTCGTCCAAGATGCCGACGAAGAGCCTGCGATATTCCTGGACGGACCCTCCGAGCTGCCCCACCAGGAATTCGATCTCCTTGACGTGCCGGCCCTTTGAATTAAGCCAGTTCTTGTCGATCTGATCCATTTGTTCAGCGTACCGACTGAAATCCGCTTCGCGCACCTCCAGCCCACTCCGTTTGGCGCGCGATATCTTGTTCCGGAGTTTTACGAATTTCGAACCTCGCAGCGAGAACTCCGGCAGTTTGACCGAGTACGATGCGCCGACCTGGTTGACCACGAACCCTTCGGATTCATACAGCCCGGCATCTGCCGCCTGAAGCTGTATCGCGGTGATGCGTCGCCTCTCCTTTTCCGCGAACTTCTTGAACTCCCGCAGCAGTGTTACCCGCTGTTCCATCGGGGCGAACACTCCCCCGAATTGGATGAGGTATCGGCCGGCCCTGCGGTAGACGATGGCCCCGTCCTCTCCGGGAGCGAAGAAGGCTTCGTTTCCGGTGTTAAGGCCAAGAAAGGCGCTCGGGTTGTCCGCGTACTTCTCGATTGCCGACCTGATCAGTGACCTTCCCAGGTCACCCAGGGAATCTGGATCCGTCTCGGCCTGCGCCCCTGACCGCTTCATGGAGGAACCATCCCTTTCACGTCACCTCGCCGCATCATCTGAGTGGGTAGCGTAGCGACTTCTTCAACAATGCTTCTGACAAGACGGTTTCAGCGGGCTGTCAGCGCTTTTTCAGTGGCCACTGCCAGGATCTGGAGAACTTCGAAACACCCACCGAGAACATGAACAGCGACAGCAGGGAGTGAGAGTGGGGATCACGCAGTTGTCCCTCCCGGATCCGACGCCACCCAGTCCAGCACTCGAAAACCAGACCCCCCTCAGGTCCTATTCTTCCTATGTGGGCGGGCAGGACTGCGAAAGTGACGCCTGGGTGTATGTCGTGGATTCCGCGGTGTTGCTGGACGATGCGTTCGCGAGTCTGTCACTCAAGCGGAAGCTGGATCAGGGGCGCATCGCGCCGGAGTCGCTGCCACCGAGCATCGTCGGTCGTGTCGCCAAAGCCGACCGGGCGACCGTCGAGGCGGCGTTGGAAGCCGCTTCGGCTGCCGCGCCGGTCTGGGCGGCCTTCCCGCTGGAAACCCGACTGGACGAGGTCGGCGAGCTGCTCCGCCGAAGGCTGTCCGAGCGAGCCGAGGAGATCACACGGATCCTGGTCTCCGAAGGGCACCCGCTCGTCCTGGCCCGCTGGCAGGTCTCGGGAATGCTGGAGTGCTTCGGCCCGGAGTCGGTGGGTTTCTATCGCTCGCAGATGCACCAGGAGTTCCGGCAGGGCGAACGCCGTATCCAGATCCGCCGTCTCCCGGACGGTGTGGTGTGCCTGAACCCGCCGCACAATGCACCCCTTTCCAGCGCCTTGCTGGGCGTCACCTCCATCATGGCCGGCAACTCCCTGGTCGTACGCGCCCCGCGCAGCGCTCCCCTCGGCGTGATGTACGTACTGCACGAGGTGGTGAGGCCGGTGCTGGAAGAAGTCGGGGCACCCCCCGGCACTCTCAACGTGGTGTGCGGGGATCCCGCGCCGATGCTGTCGGCGTGGGTGGACAGCCCCCATGTGAACGACATCATGTACTTCGGCAGCAGCGAGAACGGCGTCCGGTTCCAGGAGCGTTGCATCGCGGCCGGGAAGAAGCCGATTCTCGAACTCGCGGGCAATGACGTGGTCGTGGTCTGGAAGGACGCCGACCTGGAGCTGGCGGCCGAAGCGTTGACGGAGAGTTTCTACGGCTCGGGCCAGCTCTGCATGATTCCCAATCAGGTGTTGATGCATCCCGACATCGCCGATGACCTCGTCGCACGCCTGATCCGCCAGATCGGCCACATCCGGCCCGGACGGCCGGGTGAGGAGGATGTGCTGCTCACTCCTGTGCTGCGAAACGAGAAGTTCTTCAGCTGCCTTCGTGACGCCTTGGACAAGGGCGCCGAACTGGCCTGCGGCGGACACGCCATGCAGGTCGACGAAACCCGCGATGCCACCGGCATCTTCCTCGAACCGACTGTCATAGTACTGCGCGGACTTGAGGGCGCACGCGAGGTCGACGCCGTACGTCATGAGACGTTCTTTCCCCTGTTGCCCGTCGTGGTGGCGGAACCTGCGCCGGACGGCGTTCTCCTGGAGCGCTTCGTCGAGTACATGAACAGCAATGAGTACGGCCTGCGCAATTCGGTGTGGGCGACGTCCTCAACGGTGGTCGACACCTTTCTCAACCGGATTCGCACCGGCGGGCTGCTGAAGATCAACGACTCCCACATCGGTTTTCTCCCCTATCTGCCCACACACGGCGGAACCGGACTGACCGGAGGAGTCTTCGGCGAGGCCAACTATCCGATTCTGCGCACGAGCCACATCCAGGGCGTCAGCATCAGCTCCGGATCCAGGCCTCGGGACGCGGTTTTCGGTGGGTGGAGGGCCCTTCGGCGGAACGGCTCTCGAAGCACGCCCAAGTCGGTTCACCCCAACGATTCCCAACCGTGAGGAGTCGCGAGCTCTCATGCATTCACTCGACGCAGCACGGACGACCTGTGAGACCTTCCTGCCCGGGCTCCTGGGCAGACTCGCCGAGGTGCCGCTGACCGAACTGGAGCAACCGGGCAGCCCGTCCATCGATCTCTTCCGTTCGCACGGCGGTCCCGGCCTGGTGATCCCCAAGATCTACGCCGGCGCCGGGGCAACCCCGATCCAGGCGCTGGAAGTCACACGCGCCCTGGCGGCGGCCGCCCCGTCCCTGGCCGTCGCGACCACCATGCACCACTTCTCGGTGGCGACACTGTTCACACTCGCAGACAGTCTGCAGAGCAGTGGTGTGGAGTGGGCGCTCCTGGAAGGCATCAGCGCGCAGAACCTGCTGGTGGCCTCCGGCTTCGCGGAGGGGCAACCGGGGCGCGGGATCCTCGCCCCCACGATGACCGCGCGGGCCGTCGACGGCGGCTACACGATCAACGGCGCGAAGAAGCCGTGCAGTCTGTCCCGGTCGATGGATCTGCTCACCGCGAGCGTGGCCCTGCCCCGAGCAGCCGGCGGCAGCGACATGGCCGTGCTGCTCGTGCCCCGGGCGGCCGAGGGCATCACCGTGCAACCGTTCTGGTCGAGTTGGGCGCTGGCCGGTGCCGAGAGCGACGAGGTCCGGCTCACCGACGTGTTCGTCGACGAACAGCAGGTCATGCGCACCGAGTTGGGCGACGCCGGTGAACTCGACGAGCTGCAGACGGTCGGCTTCATCTGGTTCGCGCTCCTCATCTCCGCCTCGTACGTGGGGATCGCCAGCGCGCTGGTGGAGCGTGTGCTGGCTCGCGGGCGCGGCAGCGACTCCGACCGTGCCCATCTGGTCGCACGGCTGGAGTCGGCGATGTTGCTGCTGGAGGGCACGGCCCGCATGATCATGGACGGTGAGACGGGAAACGTCGCCCTCGGCAAAGCCCTGTTGGCGCGCTTCGGTTGCCAGGACGCGCTCGGCGAGACGGTGCGCCAGGCCGTGGAGTCACTCGGGGGCATGGCGTTCATCGAGTCCTCCGACGTCGCCTACCTCGCCGCCTCCTCGCACGGTCTCTCCTTCCACCCCCCGTCCCGCTCCAGCTTCGTCGGCCCCTTTCTTGAACACGTCGACGGCCGACCGCTGCGGCTGACATGAGGAGAGCGATGAACACGGCATCAGCGCCTCCTGTGCTGCCCGCAGGGGACGACGGGCGGGCGTACGACCGACGGGCTCTCGGGGACCTGTACCGGACCCGGCTGAACAAGGGACGGGCAGTCCTGGGCGAGATGTTCGGCGGACACGTCGAGACGGAGTCGCAGGGCGCCTGGGTGATCAACGCCGAGGGCAAACGCATCCTCAACTGCGGCGGTTACGGCGTAATGCTCCTTGGCGCACGCCATCCCACCGTCGTACGACTGGTCGAGGAGCAACTGCACCGCAATCCTGTGGCCACGCGGATCCTTCTCGAACCGCAGGCGGCCCTGGCGGCGGACGCTCTGGTCGAGGTGGCCCCGCCCGGCCTGGAGCGCGTCCACTTCGCCGGTTCCGGCGCAGAGGCCGTCGAGACCGTGATCAAGATGGCGCGAACCCAGGGCAAGGACCAACTGGTGGCCATGTACGACGGCTATCACGGCAAGACCATGGGGGCGCTCAGCCTCACCGGCAAAGAGGTGTTCCAGGCCCCTTTCCGGCCCCTGCTGCCCGACGTGCACCACGTCCCGTTCGGTGACGCCGAGGCGCTGGACGAGCTGCTCGGCACCATTCCGGGGCGGGGCTGCGTCGTCGTCGAGCCCGTCCAGGGAGAGGCGGGTGTCGTTCTGCCGCCCGACGGTTATCTGCGCGCCGTGCAGAGGGCCTGCGCTCGCCACGGCGCTTTCTTCGTCCTGGACGAGGTGCAGACGGGACTCGGCCGGCTGGGCACCTGGTTCGGGGCGGACCGGGAGGGCGTCACGCCCGATGCGCTGCTCGTGGGCAAAGGGCTCAGCGGGGGCGTGATTCCGGTATCGGCGGTGGTTGCCACACCGCGCGCGTTCTCCGTCTTCGACCGGGACCCCTATCTGCACACCTCCACCTTCTCCGGGGTGCCGATCGCCATGGCCGCGGCGCGTGGCGCGATCAGGGCCATCAAGGAAGAAGGTCTGGTCGAACGCGCCCGCGAGCTGGGTGCCCAACTGCTCTCGGCCCTGGGCGACATCGTCCGGGAGCACTTCGGCGACGCGGTCCGCGAGGTACGTGGGCGCGGCCTGTTGCTGGGGTTCGAGTTCTCCGAACCGGGCATCCCGGGCGACCTGCTGATCGAGCTGGTCTCGCAGGGCGTCATCGCCAATCACTCGCTCAACTCGCACCTGGTACTGCGGCTGACGCCGCCGGCGATCCTCGACGCGGCGGAAGTGGCCTTCCTGTGCGAGGCATTCGACAGCGCCTGCCGGGCACAGGCGGCCCGGTATGCCCCGACTTCCGAAGGTGGCCCTGTTCATGCGTAGCGTTCATGTGGCTCTTGCCGTGCAGGAAACCGATCCGGGCGCGGTCTTCGACCGAGTGCGGCACTTCGCCGCTTATCCCGAACTCGTCCCGGTGGTCCGGTCGGTGACCGTGCACGAGGTCAGCGCCGAGGAGGAGACCAGCGACTGGGAGGTGTACTTCCGCAACGGAATCCTTAGCTGGACGGAGGAAGACCGTTTCGACCGCGCCGGTTTGAGTATCTTCTTCTCCCAACTCGACGGCGACTTCGACTCGTTCACCGGCTCCTGGCGCGTCTCCCGCGAGGGTGCGGGATGTCGCGTGGATTTCGACGCCGAATTCGACTTCGGCATTCCGAGCCTGGCCGGCATCCTGGACCCGGTCGCGGTCAAGGTCTTCAAGGAGACCATCGCCCGCATCGTCAGCGGGCTGTTCACCGGTGCCGCCGTGGTCGGCGACGGGGCCGTCACAGAGGCTTTGGCGGTGTCACGCTGATGGACACCAAGAACCTGTTCATGACCGGCACCACCGCGTGGCTGATCCGCGCGGAATACGGGCTGGGACTGCTGGTGTCGGTGGTGCTGCTCTTCGCGCATCTCGGTGATGTGCGTTGGATCCCCGCCGTCGTGCTCTTCGTCTACATCGACCTGATCGGCTATCTCCCGGGTGCGTACCAATACCACCGCAGCCACAGCAGGGACAAGGCCGCCGGCAAGGTGGGCGGCACAGAGATTCCGAAGGTCTACTTCATTCTGTACAACGTCATGCACAGCCTGGTGACCCAAGGTCTGGTCGCGCTCGTGTGGATTTCGGTGTGGGGCTTCGAGTGGGCCCTGCTGGCTCTGCCGATCCATCTGTTCGGCGACCGCGCGCTGTTCGGGAACTTCCTCAAGCCCTTCGCGCTGAGTTTCGAACCGGAGGCGCATCCGGCGTACCAACGCTTCCGGAGCGAGTTCGGAGCCTCCGCCGACACCGTACGCAGGACGCAGTCCGCGCAGTCCGCGCAGTCCGCGCAGTCCCTGCAGACGGGATCTCTATGACCAGCGCGACCGCCGACCAGACGCTCAGGGCGTGGCCGCCCGGCCCTGCGGCCGAACCGGCCGGCGGCGCGGCGGACCAGCTGGTCACGGGAGTCGTGGTGCTGACCTGCGGCGGCGAGGCGGACGTACAGGGTGTCACTGTCAGCACGCTGGCCCTCGCGTCCGTTGAACCGCCCATGGTTTCGGTCGCACTGCGCCGCACCAGCCGGGCCCTGCGGGCACTGCTCGGCACCTCCACCTTCGTCGTCAACATGCTGGGTTCCCGGCAGGAGCAGCTGGCTCGGCATTTCGCCCACAGGCAACGGGCGACGGGCGTCCGTCAGCTGGATCGCGGCGCTTGGGCCGGCTGCACGGAAGACGGCGTTCCCGTGCTGCGCGGCGCCTTCAGCTGGCTGATGTGCAGTGTGCAGTGCACCGTGCCGGTGGGCGATCACGACCTGCTGCTGGCCAGGGTCGACCGGGCCGTACGAGGCAGTGGCGCTCCCCTGCTCAACTTCGCCGGCGAGCTGCACCAGCTGCCCGCCCCCACGCCTTCAGAAAGGGACTGACCATGGCTTTTGCGAGCATCCCGGCGGAGGCCGACTGGCAGCGCGCCCCGTCGCTGGTGGACGGGGCCATCGAGCTCGACCTGACCGCGGAGTCGTGTGATCTGCAGTACTGGCTGGCTGCGGTGCCGCAGGGCACCCTGCGGGGAAACGTGCTCGGTCACGACGCTGACGTGCGCCCCCATCCCGTGGTGAGCGAGCCCGGCCCGCTGAACAGCGCACTCACCCAGGAGTTGGCGTTCCGCTCCCTCGCGGAGGAGAAAGCGACCCGGGCCATCGCCTACATGGTGGCGCTCGCCCCCGACAACGAAAGCCTCGAGTTCTACTCCACCCAGCTCCTCGACGAGGCGCGGCACGCCATGGTGTTCCGCAGCCACTTGTTGCAGCTGGGTGTCGAGCGGAGCGAGTTGTGGCAGACCATGGACCGGCTCGCGGCAGCCGACCGGGACGCGGTCCTGGTACCGCTGGAGGAGTTCGGGCTCCGCTCCCTGCGCGACCGTGGCGACTTCATCGGCGGCGTGCTGGTCCTGACGGTGCTGGTCGAAGGCGTGCTGGCACCGGCGGCCGAGCTGAGCGAGCGCAAGTGGCGAGTCTTCGATCCGGCCGCGGCGGACATCGAGCGCGGGGCGGGCATCGACGAGATAAGGCATCTGACGGTGGGAAGTTCCATCGTCCGCGATCACCTGCTCAGGAACCCCGAGGACAGGCCGCGGGTGCTCGAACTCCTTGAGGAGGGCTATCGGTTGTGGGACCGGCTTCCGGTCGAGGACATGGTGCTCAACCGGGAGAAGCTCTTCCAGCAGGGCATCGAACAGCACGGCGAGCTGCTGGGTGACTACGAGGCGTGGCCCGGACGCAGGCTCGTCGACACCACGATCGAGGAGCGGATGGCGACCGGCCAGGAGTGGGCGGAGCGCATGCAGCGGTCCCGCCTGGCCTACATGGGCCTCGAGGAGGCGCTATGACACACGTGGACAGGAGCGCCGACGCGCACCGCACCGGCGCCCCGGGCAGCGCGGAGTCCGGGACGGCCGACTACGAGGAGGTCACCCGGCTGGTGAAGGCCGCCGGCCTCATGGACCAGCAGCCCGTCTACTACACCTACAAGATCGTGTTCAACCTGTTGTTGCTGACTGGGGCATGGGCTGTGTTCGCATGGATCGGCGACAGCTGGTGGCAGTTGGCGACCGCGGTACTTCTCGCGTTCAGCTTCGCTCAGACTGATCTGGTCGGGCACGACGCGGGCCACCGGCAGATCTTCCGGACCCGCAAGGCGAGCGACGTCATCGGCTACCTCCACGGGAACCTGCTGACCGGCGTCAGTTTCGGCTGGTGGGTGGGTCACCACACGCGGCACCACAACTACCCCAACCACCTCTCCCTCGACCCGGACATCACACGCCGTCAGGTCATCTTCGCCAGCAAGGACCGCAGCAAGCGCACCAGCCCCGCCGGCCGCTTCATCGTGCGCCATCAGGCGTGGATGTTCTATGTGCTGATCATGATGGAGGGGCTGCGGCTGCATCTGTCCGGATACGTCGCGGCCCGCAAGGGTGCGCTCAAGAGGTACAAGGCGGCCGATCTCGGCCTGCTCAGCTTCCATCTGGTGTGCTACTTCGCCGCCGTGTTCTGGGTGCTGCCGCCGGGCAAGGCTGTCGCGTTCATTGTGGTTCACCAGGCGCTGTTCGGCTTCTACATGGGTCTGCTGTTCGCGCCGAACCACAAGGGCCTGCCCGTGCGGGACGGGACGAAGGAGGAGCTGGACTGGATCACCCGCCAGGTGGTCACCTCACGCAACCTGCTCCCCAGCCGGATCACGCACTTCTTCTACGGAGGGCTCAACTACCAGATCGAGCACCACCTGTTCCCGTCGATGCCGCGCCGGAACCTGCACCGCGCCCAACCCCTGATCAAGGACTACTGCCTCGGTCACGGCCTTCCGTACCTGGAGGTGCGGCTGATGAGGTCATACCTTGATGTCGCCGGCCACCTGGGCGACGTCAGCCAGGAGGTACGAGACCTCGAACAGCGGGACGCCCTCCTCTCACAGGCCCACCGGTGAACCGGGCCGCAGTGATCCGGGGCATCGGTGCCTGGGTACCGCCTCGGATCGTCACCAACGACGAGCTGGCCGAGGAGCTGGACACCTCCGACGAGTGGATCCGCAGCCGGACCGGAATCTCCCGGCGGCACATCGCCGACCCGGGCATGGCCACATCGGATCTCGCGGTGGAAGCCGGCGGCCGGGCACTGAAGTCCGCCTCGGCGGCCTCGGTCGACTGCGTCATCGTGGCCACCACCACGCCGGACCGGCCGTGCCCGGCCACTGCTCCCCTGGTCGTCTCCCGGCTCGGCCTGGGCACGGCGGCCGCGTTCGACGTGGGCGCGGTGTGCACCGGATTCCTCTACTCGCTCGCTGTCGGGGCCGGCCTCATCACCGCGGGGACCGCGGAGAGCGTCCTGGTCCTGGGAGCCGACACCTTCTCCAGCATCCTGGACCCCCAGGATCGCTCGACCCGGGCCGTCTTCGGGGACGGGGCGGGCGGCGTCGTACTGGCCGCGGGCACCCCTGACGAGCCGGGCGCGCTGGGCCACTTCGACCTGGCGAGCGACGGCACGGGCAGCAACCTGATCACTGTTCCGTCGGGCGGCTCTCGTGACCCGATCCGTGCCGATTCGGCCGTGGGAGCCGATCCGTACTTCCGGATGCAGGGCAAGGCCGTCTTCCGCAACGCGGTGGAGCGGATGGCCGCTTCGGCCCTCCGGGTGGCCGAAGCCAGGGGCTGGAGCGTACGAACCGTCGATCTGCTGGTGGCCCATCAGGCGAATCTGCGCATCATGCACGCGGTCGCGGATCGGATGCGGCTGCCGCGGGACCGCTGTGCGGTGAACGTGGATCACGTCGGCAACACCGCGGCCGCCTCCATCCCGCTCGCGCTCGTCGACGCGATGGACGACGGCACCCTCCACCCCGACCACCGGGTGGTGCTGACCGCCTTCGGCGGCGGCCTCACCTGGGGCTCCTGTGCCCTGCGCTGGCCCGATCTGGTGCCCGGCTGAGAAGAGCGGCGACGGCCTCGTTCCGGGAGCAAGTACCAGCACAACCTGCACGGACCAGCCCAGCCAGTACGGGTCGGCACAGCCGGTACGGCCAGTAGCGACCAACAGCACCGATATCAGCGCCCATAGTGACGAACCGAGGAGATACCCCATGAGCGACACCTACGAGCGTCTCGTGGCACTGCTGGCCGAGGGCTTCGGCCTGGAGGCCGGCGAGATCGATCCCGAGCGGACGTTCAGCGAGCTGGAGATGGATTCACTCGCCCTGGTCGAACTGGGTCTGACCGCCCAGCAGGAGTTCGGCGTCACCATCGCGGACGAGGACATCCAGTCGGACGACACCATCAGCCAGGCTGCCAAGACCATCGAGGCCAAGATGGCGAGCCTCGCATGACGTCGGGCCGAAAGCCGTCCCACGCGGCGGTGACCGGCATCGGCATGGTGACCGCGGCCGGGATCGGCGCCGAGACGGCGTGGCAGACCATCTGCGCGGGCGGGGCGACGGCTGCCGCGCCCGTCCCGGCGCTGGCGGGAACCCCCGCCGACTTCGGCTGCGCGGTCACTGATTTCGGCCGGGCGAACACCATCGAGCGGCGGAAGGCATGGCGCCTCGACCGCAGCAGCCAGTTCGCCATCGCCGCCGCCAAGGAGGCGCTGGCGGACTCCGGCCTGGAGCCCGCCACCTGGGACGGCGCCCGCGTCGGCGTGGTTCTCGGCAGCGGCATAGGCGGCGCGGCCACCTGGGAGAAACAACATCGGGTGCTCCTCGACGACGGAGCCCAACGGGTCTCGTCGATGCTCATCCCGATGCTGGCCATCAACATGGCGGCGGGTTACATAGCCATGGAGTGCGGCGCCCGGGGCCCGAACCTCGTCACGGCGACGGCGTGCGCCTCGGGAGCGACAGCCGTGGGCGTCGCGCGCGACCTACTGCGTTCCGGTGCCTGCGACGTGGTGATCACAGGCGGCACGGAGGCCTGCCTCGTGCCCTCCATCATCTCCGGCTTCAGCCAGATGGGAGCGCTGTCCACGCGCCGCGGTGAGTTGCATGCCGCCTCCCGGCCCTTCGACAGCGACCGTGACGGATTCGTGCCCGCGGAGGGCGCTGCCGTCCTGGTGCTGGAACGGGCCGAGGACGCACGCGCGCGTGGCGCGCGGGTCCACGCCATGGTCAGTGGCTACGGCGCGTCGGCCGATGCGCACAATGCCACTGCCCCCGACCCGGAAGGTGTGGGCGCGGAACTGGCGGTACGGGCCGCCCTGGCCGATGCCGGAATCGGCCCCGGTGACGTCGACCACGTCAACGCGCATGGAACCTCCACCCCGTTGAACGACATCGCCGAGGCGAAACTGATCAGCCGCACGCTCGGCGAGCGGCCGGCCGTCACCTCTGTCAAGGGTGTTCTCGGGCATGCGCTGGGCGCGGCCGGGGCGATCGAGGCGGCAGTCACCTCGATGACCCTGGAGCACGGATTCATTCCGCCCACCGCCAACCTCGACAGTCAGGACTCACAGATCGAGATCGACGTCGTTGCCAAGATCGGCCGAGACACCCACCCCGAGGTCGCGATCAGCAACTCGTTCGGATTCGGCGGGCAGAACGCCGTGCTCGTCCTCACGCGGGCGTGAGGACGAACCCGTCGGAAGTTGACGCTCACCACGACAGACACAGGCGTGAGGTTGCCACGAATGCCAAGGGTCGACGCTGGACCAGGACTTCACACTCAGCACACTGAGACGGACCGGGGCGAGACCGCCCCTGGTCCGCATGCCGACGCCGCACCGCTCGAAGGCTCACTGACCATGGCCCTGGCACGCTGGGCATCCGGTCTGCGCCACAGCGACCTGCCCGGCCGGATCAGCGCTTACGCGACCAGCCAACTGATCTCGCACCTCGCCGTCGTCCGGGCCGGCATGGCACACCCGCTGGGCCAGAAGCTGATCAAGGCGTTCGGGCCGCCGACCGGGGACTGCCCCGATCAGGCCGCCTACGTCCTGGCGGCGCTCTCCTCCTGCCTCTACTACGAAGACAGCATGTACGTGGGCCACGTGTCGCACTCGACCGTCGGCGTGCCCTTGGCCTTCTGTCGTGAACAGCGGCTGACGGGTGAGCAGCTGCTCACCGCGATGGTCGCCGCCAACGAGTGTGCCGCCAGGGTGACCGCGGCGAGCACCCTGGGACCGTTCCGTGGTCAGACCGCCGCGCACGCCCAGCTGGTGGGCGCCGTGGCGGCGAAGTCGCACGGCGCGGGAGCGCCGGTGGGTCAGTGGACCGACGCCTGGGGGCTGGCCCTGGCCGCTCCGCCATGGTCCTTGCGGCGCGCTTTCCTGGGCAGTGACGCCAAGGTCCTCTCCGCGTCCGTACCGGTACGTGTCGGCCTGGACGCCTGCAGAGCGGCCGCCGCCGGCCTGACCGGAGCCGAGGACATCCTGGAACATCCCGGCGGCCTGCTGGCCAAGGTCTCCGAGGTGCCCACGCCCGAGGTGGTCACGGCCGGACTCGGCACCCGTTGGCACACCGAAACGCTGTCGTTCAAGGTGCATCCGGCCGGTGCGTACGTCGACGCGGCCATCGACTGCGCCTCCGAGTTGCATCATCTGCTCACCCCCGTGGAGATCGACGACATCGACGAGATCGTGGTGCATGCCGCGCGACTGACCATGGTGATGGACCGCGAGGCACTGCCCTATCTCGACCGTGAGCGCTCCGCGATCCTGGCGCTCAATCTGTCCGTCGCCTACAACGTGGCGACCGCGCTGCTCACGGGCGCAATGACGACCGCCGACCTCGCCGAGCCGGCCGTCGGCGATCCCGTGCGATGGGCGCTGGCGGCGAAGGTCCGGCTGGAGTACGACCCTGAGCTGAGCCGTGGTCTGTTGAGCGCTACAGCCCCCCTGGGTGAGGCGCTGCGACAGGCCGGGGAGCGTGCGGAGGAATGGTTCGCCGCGTTCTCCGGTGGGAGGACCCCGCCCGGACTCTTCCCGAAGGGGAACCCGAGCGCCACCTTCGAGCACGCCACGAAGGCGATCGGCTCCCGGGTCGAAGTCGTCCTGCGGGGCAGCCGCAGACTCCGTTCGGAGCGCGCACACGCCGTCGGCTCGGCCGGGGCCGAGACCCGGCGAAACCACCGCAAGATCGCTCTGGACAAGCTCGCGGCCACCGGGGCACCGGCGGACGCCATGGAGTCACTGCAGCACACGGCGTCGCTGGGCGCGGCCGAACTCGACGCGGTGATACGGGCGGTGCTGAGCCGGTGACCATCGATGAGAGGACTCCTTCCATGGCGGGGCGCCCATACACAAAAGCGGCCTTCTTCGACGTCGACGAAACCCTGATCGCCGTGAAGAGCATGTTCCGGTTCCTCGAGTACCACCTCGCGGCGATCGGCAGCCCGCCGGCGGCCTACTCCGCGATGGTCGCCGAGCTGCGCGGCCTCGTCGCCGCCGGCGCGTCCAGAGAGCACGTCACGCGCGCCTACTACCGCGTCTATGCGGGGCAGCGCGCCGCGGACCTGTCCGCCCAGGGCCGCTCGTGGTTCCGGCGCGAGCAACGTGCGGGAGATCTGTTCCTGCCCGGGAGCCTGCGGGCGTTTCGTGGACACCGCCGTCTCGGCGATCTGACCGTGCTGGTGTCCGGTTCCTTCGCACCCTGTCTCGATCCGCTGGCCGACTGGCTGGGGGCCTCGACGGTGCTGGGCACCCGGCTCGAAACGATCGACGGCGTCCACACCGGACGAGTGATCACGCTCATGCTGGGCCAGGACAAAGCCGATGCCATCCAGGCCGTCCTGGACGGGCAGGGGATCGCTCCCGCCGAATGCAGTGCCTATGGCGACCACGCATCCGACCTGCCCATGCTGCTGGCCGTCGGGCACCCGGTCGTGGTGGGCGACGACCCCGAACTGGTGAGGTACGCGGTGGCCCGCGGGTGGCGGCGACTGCCGGGGCGGCATGACGCCCCGACCGCCGAAATGGCGGCGGAGGATGGCGACGGAATCTCGCCAGCCCAACCGCGGGCGGGCTGGCATCGTTGATCTCTCTCATGGAGTCCCTGGAGGAGTCCGACATGACAGACACAGCGACATACGCGGCCGAAGCCAACGACCCCTATCTGCTGTCGCCGGGCGAGACCGCTCGCGCACTGGCCGACGCTCCGTGGAAGCGTCTCGCCGTAGTGGGAGACAGCGGCGCCGAGGGCGTCACCGAGGCGTTCGAGGGGTACCGCTGCCTTCCGTGGAGTGAGCGCTTCGTCCAGGAGCTGCGGGCCGTTCGGCCGGACCTCGAATCCGTCAATCTGGGCCTGCGGAACCTCTTCGCCGCTCAGGTGCGCGAGACACAGCTGGCGCCCGCGCTGGAGTTCCGGCCGGACCTGGCCATCGTGTTCTGCGGAGGCAACGACATGTTGCAGCGGCACTTCGACATCGACGCGGTCGAGAGCGAACTGACGCTCATCATCGCACCGTTGCGAGATGCCGGCTGCACGGTCCTGACATCGGGCCTGTTCGACATCACGGTGTCTCCCTACGTCGACGAGCGGTACCGCAAGCCGATGAGCGAGCGCATCGCCGCCTGGTCGGAGCGGACCAAGCAGGTGGCGGCACGGCTGGGCGCCGTCCATGTGGACCTCCCGAAGCACCCCGCCGGCACCGAGGACATCTACAGCTCCGACGGCCTGCATCTCAACGCGCGGGGCCAGGCCATCCTGTGCGCCGAGATCGTGCGGAGTCTTGCGGGACACCTGCAGGCCCGCTGAACAGGCCGGCGTCTCACACACCAGCGACCACAACTGCCCACGAGAGGCCCTGTGATGTCCGGTTCGCACAAGTACGTGGCTGCGACCAAGGACGACGTGCGCAGCCTCGGCGGGTCCTTCATGAAGAGCCCCGAGGCCCGGCAGGCCGCCGCGGACATGGGCATGTCCCGTTTCGGGTACTACTTCCGGGGGCGGGGCGGTGTCCTGGGTCCGGTGAGCCCGGACGTCACCGCCGCGGTCTTCGGCTTCTTCCCGTTGGAATTCGTCCGTCGGCACTGCCGGGGTTCCGCCTATGCGCCGGAGATCACGGCCCGTTACGCGGAATCCTGCCGCGCCTGGGGACGCCGTTGTCTGGCGGGCTTCTCGTCCGCCGCCCGACTCGCCGAGCTCCTGGAGATCGTCGCCGACCGGGCGGACGTCCCGGGCATCCCGCTGTTCGCGGGCTGGCGGGACGTCGACCGCCCCGAGGACGCCCCTGCCCGGGTGGCACAACTGGCCCATGTGCTGCGAGAACACCGTGGCGGCCTGCATCTCTCGGCGGTGCTGGCCACCGGGATGACTCCGCTGGAGGCCACGCTCACCCGGGACAACGGGCTCGCGCGTGCCGAGTTCCTGGGCTGGGAGCGCCCCTACCCCCTCATCGACGGGGAGACCCGCGCCCGTCGGGCGGCGGCCGAGGAGTTGACCGACCGGATGGCGGCCCCTGCCTACGGCGAGCTGAGCGTGGACGACGCGGACGAGTTGAGCCGACTGCTGCGCGCCGCCTCCGCCCTGGCGATGGCGCGGCACCGGCTCGCCGCGCCGCGGGCCGTCGACGCATCTGCCTGAGCAGCCGCCGTACAGCAGCCCGAGGCGGGGCCTGTTGTACGGCGGCCCGGTGTCATGTCAGGAGCACTTGTCCAGAACACCGAGACTCTGGATCACCGCTGCGGCCGCGATCGCGTGGCCGCGACCATTGAGATACGGCGCGTTCGAGCTCCACGGGCTCGGTCCGGGACTCACCGGCCGACGGGCAAGGTCCACGTAATGCGCTCCGTGTCGCAACGAGATCGCCTCGGTACGCTCGGCCAGCAGCCGGACCCGGTAGCGTACTTCGGCCCTGCGCTGCGCCAGTGCGGGCTCCGAGGAGGACATGTCCGGTACGCCCATTGTCAGCACCGCGCACCCGGTGTCCCGCAGTGGCCCGATCATCCGGCTCAGCTCGATCTCGACGGCGTACGCGTCGAAGGAGTCGCCGAGCACGTCCGTTCCGCCGCAGGCGATCACCGCGAGGGTGGGCTTGAGAGCGAGCGCCTTGGCAACCTGGCGGGCGCGCACATCTGCGGCCAGCAGATCGCGCCGGCCCAGATTGATGTACGCCAGCCCCGGACAGACCGTGCGCAGAACATCCGCGACACGGTCCGCCCAGGGCTTGCAGCCGAATCCCGCGACGGGCTGCCCCGCGCACTTGGCGGCCCCGTCTCCGATCACGACCAGGCGACGCCAGGGGGACTCCGCCACCAGCTTTCGTGCCTCGGCTTCGGTCAGACAGCTCGGATCGTCCACTTCCCCCATGACCGCAGTGGATACGCTCCCCCTCATCCGTCGCCTCACCCGACCACGCGCAAGGTCTCGGCGTTCGGCCCCGACCAGTCGGGAACGCTCTGGACCTGGAGCACCGCCGTCGTCCAGCAGTAGCCGATACCGACACCTACCAGCAGCACGAGATCTCCGCGCCGCAGCTGACCCGATTCGAAGAGGTACGTCAGCCCCGCGAACTGGTCACCGGCACCGATGTGACTGGTTCGCCGCCCGAACTCCCACAACGTGCGGTCCAGGTCGATCTTCAGGGGCGCGAGCAACTGCCAGCTCAGCAATGGCTTTCCGAGGTTCGGAAGGACCAGCTTGGCCATCTGGTCCATTCCGACGTCGGCGTCGTCGAGTACCTGCTGCACATTCTCGACGAGAGCCGTCGAGAGCCTGTCGATCACGGTGTCCACGCCCTCGCGCTGCGCGAAACGGATCTTGCGGCCGCGCAGATCCAGCGGCGTTCCGGCGAGGTGAGGAGCGTCGGTGAACCCGCGTTCGGTGTCCCGGTACAGCTCTTCGAAGTAGGGGTCCGACGAGGAGTGGGTGGCGAGGATCCGCGCGATGCCGCCGCCACGGGCTGCCACCATGGCCGTACCGCCGTCCCCGAAGGCCAGTCCGATGTCACTGCTCCATCGGTCGAACCCGGGAGGGCAGAAACGATCGCCCGTGGTCAGCAGTGCCGCCGCCCCTGCCGGCCCCGCAAGCAGATATGGGATCGCCAGGTGCAGTGAGACCATTCCGCCGTCGCAGGCGTGGTTCAGCTGGATCGACGGCGCATCGCCGCCGACGGTCCGCCGCTGGACGTAGGTGGCGGGTGTCCACAGGTCCTCGCCCTGGTGGTAGGTGTGGGCGTGCAGCAGCAGCGCGATGTCGGCGGCGGAACAGCCGCTGCGGGCCAGCGCCTGCCGTCCGGCGGCCGCCGCCATGTCGACGGCCGGTTCCCCGTCGCTCACCAGAGCCGATATCAGCTCGTTGTCCTTGAACTCCTGTGAGGAGTACCGGCCTTCGGAGACGGCCGCCTCCGCCGGCTCCGGCGATGGCAGACGGGTTCCCAGGCCGGCGATGTAGATGTCGTTCCAGCGCACAGGTGTCAACTCCCTCTGTGGAATGAGTCCCGAGCCGTCCGGTCAGACCGCCGGTCCGTCCCGCAGTTCGAGCACCATGAGCGCCACGCTCTCGATCGTGCGGAAGTTCTTCGTGCGCATGGCTTGCGCCGACACGGTCACGTCGTACCGTTCACGCACGAAGGAAGCGAGCCTTGTCGTGTTCATGGAGTTGAGGATTCCCCATTCAAGGAGCGGGGAAGAGGGAGTCAGTTCGACCGAGGAGTCCCCGTCCAGGAATTCCTTTCGGATGTAGGCGTCAATTTCTTCCATCACCGCAGCGAGTTCCATACGAGCGGTTTTTCCTTTCCCTGGGTTCGGAGATGCAGCTCAGCGGCCCGACGGCTGGAGCAGGTTGTCCCGCAGCGCCTGCCGATCGGTCTTTCCGTTCCGGGTGCGCGGCAGTTCGTCCACCGTCAGGACCGAGTCGGGAATCATGTACCGGGGCAGCCGCTCGGCGCAGTGCCGCTTCAGTGCCAGCAGTCCCGGGGGCGGGCCGACCGGGACCACGACGGCGACGATCCGCGCCGCCATGCCGGTTCCGTCCACGAGCACGGCCGCCTCGCCCACTGCCGGGTGCCGGCCCAGACACGCCTCGATCTCACCGAGCTCCACCCGGTGTCCGCGCACCTTGACCATGTGATCGAGCCGGCCGCGGTACTCGAACCCGCCGTCCGCGCGCACCCGGACGATGTCACCGGTCCGATAGGGGCCCCGATGCGCGCCCCGGCCCCAGTAGCCCGCCATCACGGTGGGCCCGTCCACTACGAGTTCGCCCTCCTCGCCCGCACCGGCTCGCCGCCCGTCGGGGGTGGTCGCCCACACCTCGTCGCCCGAACAGGCCCGGCCGATCGGCACGGCCTCACCACCCGCGATGTCCGATGCGGTCACCTCGTGGAAGGTGCAGACGTTGGTCTCGGTCGGGCCGTACAGATTCAGGAACCGGACACCCTCCAAGTGCCGGTACAGCGCGGCCAGGTAGTCCACCGCGAACGGTTCACCGGCGAAGAGCAGTACACGCAGCCACGGGGGCCGCGTCCCTTCGCACAGACCTCCGTCCCGGATCATCAGAATGAGGACCGAAGGCACCGAGTACCAGATGGTGATCCGCTCGGCCAGCAGGAACTCGCAGAGCTGCTGCGGGGCGTAGGCCATCTCCGACGGGATGAGATGTACGGACGCGCCGGCCCGGAAGGCCACGTAGAGGTCCAGCACCGACAGGTCGAAGCCGAACGGGGCGTGGTTGGCGAAGCGGTCCCGGCTCGTCGCCCCGACCTCGGCGGCCGCCCATTCGATGAACGCCAGGGCGTTGCGCTGCCTGATGCACACGCCCTTGGGCTCACCTGTCGAACCGGACGTGTACAGAATGTAGGCGAGGTCCTCCGGCCCGACCGGTTCCAGGGGCAGCGGATCCCGGCCGTCTGCCACGGGAAGGCCGTCGAGCACCAGGAGTTCGGGCAGTTCACCGCCCGACTCCCGAAGCTCCGCCGCGCGCCGGGAATCGGTGACGATCACCATCGCGGAGCATCCCCGCGCGATCTGCGCGGTCCGCCGCGACGGCCCCGAACCGTCCACCGGTACATAGACGGCGGCAAGACGCAGCACCGCCTGCATGACGGCGACCGCGGTGACCGACTTGTCCAGCCAGATCACCACCCGCTCGGTTCGCTGCACGCCGCTGTCCCGGAGCAGGTGGGCGAGCGTGTCCGCGGCCCGGTCGAGCTCGCTGTAGGTGACCGAGTGGTCCGGCCCCACGACGGCAAGGTTGCCGCCGGCACGGCGCGCGCTGTCGCTGACCAGTGACGCCAGGTTCACAACCCGAGCCCCTTCGCGATGAGTTCATGCTGGATCTCGGACGTCCCGGAAAAGAGCTTTGCGGGTATCACGTCTCGCAGGATGCCTTCGAGCCCCTCACTGACCAGATAGCCGCGCGATCCGAAGATCTGAATCGCGTCGACTGCCGCCTGGACGGCAGCCTCCGATATCGCGAGCTTGGACAGCGCGCTGTCCAAGGGCTGGGCCTCGTCCCGGTCGAGCCGGAAACAGGCCCGATAGAGCAGCATCCGACCGGCTTCGAGCCGGAGCTTCATGTCGGCGATCCGGTGGGACACCGCCTGGAACTCGGCGATACGGCGGCCGAATTGGCGGCGCTCACGGGCATGGGCCACGCACCGTTCGAGCAGCCGGTCCATCAGGCCGATGTAGCCGGCGAACAGGCAGGCGCGTTCCCACGCCATCGAGTGCTGGAAGATCGCACTGCCTTCCCCCTCCGCGCCGAGGAGGTTGCGTGCCGGCACCCGGCATCCCTCGAACCGGACCGATCCGGCCTTGCACGTGTCGAGACCCATTTTCTCGAACGGCCCGTCAACGAACAGGTCGGCCGTGTCCCGCTCGACGACGAAGGCCGAGACACCGAGGAATCCCGCTTTCGGATCTGTCACGGCGTAGGTGACGAAGACATCCGCTTCCGGAGCGTTGCTGGCCCAGGACTTCACCCCGGTCAACACATACCCGTCGCCGTCGCGCACCGCTCGGGCGGACATCGCGGAGATGTCCGAGCCCGCCTCGGGCTCCGTCATGGCATTGGCGGCGATGAACGTGCCGGCGCACAGGGCCGGCAACAACCGCTGCCGCACCTCGGCCTGGGCGTAGGCCGAGATCGGGACGGCGCAGGCGAACTGATGGGCGCTCGCGGCGAAGACCAGTCCGGTGTCGGCACAGCCCCGGCCGAAGGCCTCGATCAGATGCGCGGTGTCCAGTGCGGACCTGCCGCCTCCGCCGTGATCGACCGGCACGCAGAGCCCCAGCAGCCCCAGCTCACCGCAGTGCCGCCAGAGGTCCCGCAGCCCGCCTTCCGGAGGGTGCGGCTGATCGAAGCGCTCCCGCACGGCCGAGAGCATGTCGTCGTACTCCTTGGACTGATCGGGCTGCCAATCCAGAAACATCGGACCTCGCTGTAGGACGGGAAGTACCTGGGCGGAGGGCGGCCGGCTCTACCAAGTGACGGGTAGCTCCTCGATACCGCCGAGATGGGCGTACGAGCGCCAGCGCAGATCCTCGAAGGGCACCGCGAGGCGCAGATCCGGGAAGCGCCGGAGAAGTGCGCCCAGCGCGCTCTCCAGTTCGATGCGGGCGAGCGAGGATCCGACGCAGAAATGCGTGCCGAAACCGAACGCAATGTGCGGGTTGCTCTCGCGGTGTATGTCGAGCCGTTCCGGCTCCGGGAACACCGAGGGGTCGCGGTTCGCCGTGCTGATGGAGGCGACGACCGCGCTGCCCGCCGCCACCTGCCCGCCGCGCAGTTCGATGTCCTCGGTCGCGATACGCAGGAACGAGCCGTCGCCGGGCTCGTTCAGCCGCAGCAGTTCCTCGATGGCCCGTGGGATCAGTGAGGGATCGCGGCGCAGCTCTGCGAGCGTCTCCGGGTTGCGCAACAGCGTGATCACACCACCGCCCAGCGCGGTCACCGTGGTGTCGTGGCCCGCGAGAAGCAGGATCACGCCGAGGCTCACCAGCTCGTTCTCCGTCAGCGCTCCCTCACTGTCCCGAGCGTGCACGAGGGCGCTCAGCAGGTCCTCATCGGGGTCCTGCCGTTTGGCCTCGACCAGATCGGCCAGATACGTACGCATCTCGGTGTTGGCCCGGCCGACTTCCGTCAGCGGGTACTTCGCGTACGACATGAAGTGGTCGCACCATCGGCCGAACCTGATGTGGTCGGCGTAGGGCACTCCCAGCAGGTCGCAGATGACCTGCAAGGCCAGCGGCCGCCCCAGCAGTTCGTTCAGATCGCCCGGCGGTCCCTTGGTCTCCATCGCGTCGAGGAGCTTGGACACATGCTGCTCGATCTCAGATCGCATGCCCTCGACCCGGCGCCGGCTGAACTCCCGGTTGATGAGGCCGCGCAGTCGGGAGTGCCGCGGCGGATCGATGCTGATGATGCTGTCCTGGTCGGGCTCGGCCAGCTGTGCGCGCGGGGCACCGGGCTCGAACAGCGCGTCGCGGCTGAAGCGCGGATCGGACAGCACGGTTTTGACGTCGTCGTACGCGGTGACGAACAACGCCGGGAATCCCGTGGCCAGGGTGATGGGGCACACCGGCGCCTCCTTCTGGAGCCGCGCGTACTCCTTCGGTGGATCGGTGACCGTTGCTCGCTGGACCGGATACGTCAGGTGCGGTGGCTGAGCAGACACGGGCAGCAGACCTTTCGCCGGTACCGGGGAGGGATGCTTCTCATGGGGGATCAGCGGATGCGGCCACGCGATGCCGGTGCACTGTCACAGGCTCCGTCGCACCACAGCGGCTCTCGTTCTCCCCACCGTGTCAGCCGACTCTGAGATGAGGCTGACATACCCCTGGTGTGTGTGCCCGTCAGCCGGAACGCCGCGTCGGGGGTGGCGACAAGGCCGGTCCCGCGCAGGTGACACTCACCCGGTCGCCACGCAGGATCAGGCCCTGCCGGAGGCGGGTGCGCGTCTCGTTGTTCCCGAAGCGGAAGACGCAGCTGCTCCCGAGGCTGAGGGAGACCACCGGCGCGCCGCTCCGCCGTGGTCCCGGTGGTTCAACATGCCGTCCCCGTCGCGGCCCAAAGATGCTGCACGGCATACGAGCGCCAGGGCCGCCAGGCTTCGGCGCGGTTGTCGGTCGCGGCCACTTCCAGGCCACCGAAGGGCTGGTCGGACGTGTCGTGCGGCCCCAGTTCCGCCGGCACGAGGACGTCCGGGTCTCCCAGCGCCCGCATTCTGATGAGGGCACCCGTCCGCGGCCTGACGCCGTCGACCTTGAGCAGCTTCCTGGTGGCCTCGTCCCGGTCCACGCCGACGCCCAGGACCAGGTCCTCGCCGGCCAGGGCGGTGGCGAGCGCCTTCACGCAGTTCCCCCGCTCAGGTGTGCCCGCCAGTTCGTGCGGCGTGAGCTGCGCGAGCGTCTCGATCGCCGGAAACGTGTGCGTGACCTCACCGACCTCCCTGATCAGCGGCTTACCGTAACGGGCAACGAGCAGCGCCGCGTCGCTCTTCGCCTGCTCGGGTCCGGCGTCCTGGGCGAGCACCGCCCGGACAGCGCACTCCGCCGGGTCCACGGAGCCGGGCACCCTGCGGCCGGGCATGCGGGCGACGAGCGGGGCGAGCAGCGGATCCCGCACGAGTACCTCGTCGACGGCCTGGGGGTCCGCGTCCAGATCGAGAAGGTCGCGGCACCGCTGGACGGCCGCCGTCATGTCGCGCAGGTCCTGAAGATGCAACTCGCACTCCACGAAGCCACGGCCCGGAGGCTGCACGGTCTTGCCCGCGGGCTTGCCGACCACACAGGAGAGGCTGGCGACGGCAGTGCCGTGCGGCAGAGACAGCGCCCTGTGGTAGACGCCGTCGGTGTACTCCTCGATGCCCGGTACGGCCTGCTCGCCGAGCTGCTCCAACAGCGCTCGCAGGTCCAGCGGGGTGCGGAACGGCAACTGGATCCGGATTCCGTTGCCCCACGGCTGCGAGGGTGATCCCGTGCGTGGCCGGCGCTGAGCGGCACGGGCTCGCAACTCCGTCGGGGGCATCGAGAACACCGCCCGGATGTTGTCGTTGAACTGCCGGATGCTGGAATACCCGGCGGCGAAGGCCACCTCGCTGACGTGCAGGTCGGTGGTCTCCAGAAGAAGTTGCGCCGTTCGTGCCCGTTGGGCGCGGGCGAGCGCGAGCGGGCCGGCGCCGACCTCGGCCACGAGTTGCCGCTGAAGCTGGCGCTCGCTGTAGTTCAGCCGGGCGGCCAGACCGCTGACGCCCTCCCGGTCCACCAGCCCGTCGGCGATCAGACGCATGGCACGGCCGACCAGGTCGGCGCGGCTGTTCCACTCCGGCGACCCGGGGGCCGCATCGGGCCGGCAGCGCTTGCAGGCGCGGAATCCGGCGGCCTGCGCGGCGGCCGCCGTCCGGTAGAACCGCATGTTGACACGTTTGGGAGTCATGGCCGGGCACGTCGGGCGGCAGTAGATGCCCGTACTGGCCACTCCGATGTACAACCGGCCGTCGAATCGGCTGTCGTTGCTCAGAGCGGCCCGGTAATAGTGCTCCTCGTCCATCATCTGTCCACCATGGGCTGCGGCACAGGGGCAATGCCAGCGAGAAACCGACATCAACATCGGCGTGTCAGGGACGCATCCGGACGGGCAGGCGCAGCGGCCCGCGGAAGAGGTACAGGTCCCGGTAGGGCGGCTCGTCGGTGAGCAGCTCCAGGTGCGGGGCCCGGACGAGCAGGGCGCGCAGAGCGATGTCCATCTCCATCCGGGCCAGTTGTGCCCCCAGGCAGCGATGCGGGCCGTTGCTGAAGGTGAGGTGGCGAGGTGCGCTCCGTGGACGGTCCACATAGCGCGCGATCTCGAATGTGTCGGGGTCCGGGAAGGCGGCCGGGTCACGGTTCGCCGCGCCGACCATCAAGATGATGCCGTCGCCCCGCTCGAAGGTGCGGCCGTCGAGTTCCCGGTCCTGCAGCGCTACGCGCGAGGTGAACTGGATCGGAGGGTCGTAGCGCAACGCCTCCTCGACCACCGCCGGCACGAGGTCGGGGTCCGTCTTGAGGAGCTCGAGCTGGCGGGGGTTGCGGTGCAGTGCGATCAGCATGGTGCCGAGCGCGTTGACCGTGGTCTCGTGACCGGCGATCATCAGCATCGCGCCGATCTCGTGCAGCTCGTGATCCGAGAGTACGTCGTTGTTCTCCCTGGCGGCGACCAGGTCGCTGAGCAGGTCTCCCCGGTGGTGCACACGCCTGTCCTCGGCCAGGACCTCGAAGTACCGCTCGAACGCCTCCTCGGCTTCGTAGCGCGCCGTGATCTCCTGCGGACTGAGCAGGTAGTCCGGATCAACTCCGCGCACGATCGCCGCCGACCACTTCCGGAACAGCAACATGTCGGCCGTGGGCACACCGATCAGCTCGCACACCAGCCGCAGCGGCAGCGGGCTGTTGAACGACTCGACCAGATCGATCTCGTTGGCGTCGAGCGCGGCGTCGAGCAACTCGGCCACGATCCGTTCGGTGCGCGCGCATGGCTTCGATCCTGTGCGGTTTGAAGGCCTTGCTGATCAGCCGGTGGAGCCGGGTGTGGTCCGGCGGATCCATACCGAGCAGCGAACCAGGCACGTCGTCCCGCCCCACCCCCGGCCTGAAGGGGCTGATCCGGTCACCGTAGCCGTGGCCCCAGAATGGGTCGCTGAGCACCTTGTTGCAGTTCGCGTGATGCGACGCCAGGTAGATCCGGGGTCCCATCGAGTGGACCGGATCGGCCTCGCGCACCGCTGCGTAGAGCGGATACGGATTCGCGCGATGCTCGGGATCGAAGACTCCCTGTGCCAGTTTCCCTGGTGCCGTCGGCATGCTTCCAGCTCCTCAGAGGTGGGGTCTCGGGTCAGGGGGACCTTCTTTCGGCGCACCGTTCCTCGCTGGGTCGGGTCCCTGCACTGGCCGGGGTTCGGCAGGTGGCACAGGGTGACGGTCAGGCCTCGCCGCCCGCCGCGGCGGCGGACTCGGTCGGGGCGGCGGTGACGGGGGCCGACGGCCGGGGCCTGGGCTTGAGGGACAGACCGAGCCCGGCGAGGCCGGCCATCGCCGCCGCCACCGTCGAGAACAGCAGGACATGGACGTACGCGGTGGTGCCCGATGTGTCCGCACCGGCGAGGACCGAGGCCAGCACCGCGATCCCGAGCGCTCCGCCCATTTGCCGCGCCGCCATGTTGAGCCCAGTGGCACCGGCGAACTGCTCGGGGGCCACCGACAGGGCCGCCGCCGTCGATACGCCCGTGCTGACCGCGCCCATACCGAAGCCCGACAGGACGGTCGTCGGCAGCCAGAGGTCCACCAGATGCGGCTCGGCGGGCAGCACAGCGACCAGCCAGATCCCGATCGCCACGATGAGCAGACAGCCACCGACCACCATCAGCCGCGGGCCGGCGCGCCTGCCGAGCAGCCGGCCGATGCCGACGGCCGCGATCGCCGAGAAGACGGCGCCCGGGCTCAGCACGAAGCCGGCCTTCAGTTCCGAATAGCGCCAGACGTTCACGAGGTACAGCACCCCGCACAACAGCCAGGCGTAAAGCGCCGCGCCATAGAAGAACGACACGACGTTCGCCAGGGAGAAGGTGCGGCTGCGCCACAACGTGGTGTCGATCGCCGGAACGGGCTGCGTACGAGCCCGCAGCACGCCGTAAGCGAGCACGGCGGCGCCGGCCAGCAGGCACCCGAGCGTCCGGTAGGCGCTCCATCCCCAGTCCGAGCCCTGCGTCACGCCAAGGACCACACCTCCCATGCCGATCGCCAGCGCGAGAGTCCCCGCCACGTCGGGGATACGTCCGGTGTCCGTCGCGGATCGCCGGATGGCACGGACCCCGATCGTCAGCGCGATCCCGATCGGCACATTGATCAGGAAGACCGTGCGCCAGCCGAACGCGTCGATGAGCACGCCGCCAAGGCTGGGGCCGATCGCGGCAGCGGCGGACCCGGCCGCACTCCACAGACCGATGGCCGCCATCCGGCGCGCCGGCGGTGTGTCGAAAAGGATCACGGCCAGCGACGCGGGGATCATCGCCGCCGCGCCCGCGCCCTGGACCGCACGGGAGGTCAGGAGGAAGGGCAGATACGGCGCGATGGCACACAGCAGGGACGCCGCGGTGAAGACGCCGACGCCCATGGTGTACAGCGCCCGCCGCCCGACCGCGTCCGCGAGTCGTCCGGCCGGTGCCAGCAGCGCCGCGAAGAAGATGGCGTACAGCGTGATGACCCAGGAGAAGTCGGTGATCGATGCCCCCTGGAAGGTCTTGTGCATGTCGGAGACGGCCAGGTTGGCGATCGTGGAGTCGAGGATCGCCAAGAACATGGCGCCGCACGCGAGCACGGCGATCGTCGGATAGCCGGGCTGCCGCGCGGCCCCTTCGGCCCCGCTCACGCGCTCTGCTCCGTGGCTCGCCGGGGGCGGGCCCGCAACTCGCCCTTGCAGTTGGGGCACTGGTTGCCGGAACTGTCCGCGCAGGAGACGCAGAAAGTGCACTCGTAGCTGCAGATCATCGCCGGGTCCCCGGGCGCGAGCGCCGTGCCGCACGTTTCGCAGGTGGGCTTCATGTCGAGCATCGCCAATATCCTCCAGAAGAAATTTCGAGCAGGCGACCACTGCTGCCGTGACGCCGGCGATCCGACACCGGAGGCATGCGCCGCACCGGTTCCGAGATGTGTCGGAGCCAGGCAATCCTGGCGGGCCCCGCACGGCACTGTCTGGCAGATTTCGGTCACCAACCTCCTGTGCGGGACGGCGCGTTGATGGCAGGGAGTTGATGCCGGGAACTCACTAGCGCAAGCGTCGGGAATCGCGCCAGGGTCCCCCTGACCAGATCGCTCCCGGCCGCGCGCACGCTGCCGTGCGAACCGTTGCCAACCGCCCGGAATACCCCAGGGAGGGAATCCACAGTGTTCGAATCAGTTGTCCTCGCAGGTGCCCGCACACCTCTGGGACGCCCGTTCGGCTGCCTGCAGGCACTGTCGGCCGCACAGTTGGGCGCGGTGGCCATGCGAGCCGCCTTGGAACGTGCAAAGGTGCGGGGCGACGAGGTCGATCAGGTCCTCTTGGGGCACTCGGCGATCGACGCCGGCGACCACCGCTCGGCTCGCGCGGCGGTGACGGGTGCGGGCATCCCTCCCAGGGTGCCTTTACTCGTCATCGGAAAAATGTCCCTGTCCGGGCTGAACGCCATCGCCATGGCAGACCGGCTCATCCGCTCCGGCACCTGTGACATCGTCGTCGCCAGCGGCATGGAATCCATGACCGCCTCCCGGCGGGACCAGGGCGAGCGTACGGCACCCCGCTTGCGGCTCCCCCGCCGTCGGCCGCTGAAGCTGGACCGGCGCGCCCAGGACGAGGTCGCCGCGCTGTCCCACGAGCGCGCCGCCAACGCCCAGCTGGAGGGCCTCTTCCGCGAGGAGATCGCGCCGGTCGCGCTGCCCGACCACATCGGCGGAGGCTTCGTCGGCAGCGACGAGGGCATCCGTCATGACTTCGACGCCGGGACGCTGGCCGCGGCCGAACCCCTGTACTTCCCGAACGGGACGGTCACGGCCGCCAACACCTCGTCCGCCGCCGACGGGGCGGCGGCCGTGGTGCTGATGCGCCGCTCCCTGGCCGTGGCACGGGGCCTGGACTGGCTCGCCGAGATCGTCGGGCACGGTGCGGTGTCGGGCCGGGCGGACGGCCTGCACCTGCAGCCTTCGCTGGCCATCCGCAAGGCTCTCGCCCCACTCGACCTGAAGGTGCGCGACCTCAACCTCATCGAGGTCAACGAGTCGCTCGCGGCCGTGGTGGTCCAGGCGATGAGCGTGCTGTGCACGGGCATGAACCGGATCAATCCGCACGGTGGCGCCATCGCTCTCGGGCATCCGACCAGCACCTCTGGGGCACGCATCGTGCTGCACCTCGCGCACTCCCTGCGGCGCCGCGGCGGCGGTCTGGGGGCGGCCGGCATCTGTGGTGAAGCCGGCCTCGGCGAGGCCCTGTTGCTCCGCTCCTCCCCCCACTGACCAGGTGAACAGGCACTGGCACCACGGTGTCAGCGGCGTGCCAGTGCCGGCTGCGAGGGTTTCTGCCCGAGGGTTCTACGGCGAGGGAAGAGAGTGGTGACATGGCCGCACCTCGATGGGCCCGGACGGCACTGGTCATCGTGAACCCGGCGGCGGGCACTGTGGACGCATCCCTCGTCGAGGGGGTGACGCGCCGCTGTAGCTCCTCTGTGGACGACCTGAGTCTGGTGATGGCACAGGACCGCGGCGAGGCGGAGAACGCGGCCGCGAAGGCCTGCGCGAACGGTATCGACGTGGTCGTGGTCCTGGGCGGCGACGGCACCGCGCGTGACGTGGCTTCCGGAATCGCCCGCGCCCGGTCGCAGAACCCGCACGGCACGGGCACGGACAGCACCGCCGTGATCAATCTCCCCGCCGGAACCGGCAATTCGTTCTACCGTGAGATCTGGTCGGACCGCCCCTGGCAACAGGCGTTGGAGGCCGCACTCGCGACGGAGCACCCCCGGGTACGCCGGATCGACATGGCACAGATCGTAGAGCTGGACACCTTGGTGCTGCTCGGGGCATGCTCCGGTCTCGTCGCGGAAGCCCTGGTGACCGCGGGCCGGCTTCCGGAAGTGACGGGCCGGGAGCGCTATCGGCAGGCAGTGGCGCAGACTCTGCGGACCTTCCGGCCGTATCCGGGCCGAGTGACCGTCGACGGAGTGATCGTCCACGAGGGTACGGCGGTCCTTGCCAACGTCGGCGGAGGCCGCTATCGCGGCGGTCAGTTCAAGGTGCTGCCGCGTTCCGAACTCGACGACGGCCTGTTGGACGTGTGTGTCGTTGGTGGTGAGCTGGACCCCGCGTCGCTCCCCGGCCTGACGGCCGACGGCAGCCATCTGGAGCGCCCCGAATCCGTCTATGCCCGGGGTCGCCGTATCACCCTCGAACGCACCGACGGCGAACCCCTGACATTCGAGCACGACGGTGAACTCCCCGCCGTCGGCGCCGACCGCTACACGATCGAGGTGCTGCCCGGCGTCCTTCCCGTCCTCGCCCCACCGCGCACCTGAGCGAGGCCACAAGAAGAAACCCGAACACGGAGGGCTGGTCATGAACGCCACCAACGTCACCGCCGGGACGCCGGGGAACGCGAGTTGGACGTTTCCCGCAGCCGGCGACAACTTCTTCACCTGGGACTACGACTCGGGGCGCGAACGACTGCTCAGTCTCTACCAGAAGGGCAAGAACAAGCAGTGGGACAGTGCTCAGCGCATCGACTGGGCACTTGAGGTGGATCCGTACGACGCGCTGGGCACCCCTGAGAAGACACTGGCGTTGTACGGGTCGCGGCAGTACGAGAAGCTGAACGAGCGAGAGCGCCGGGAAATGCGCCAACACATGGCGGCCTGGGAGTTCAGCCAGTTCCTGCACGGCGAACAGGGCGCGATGATCTGCTCCGCGCGCATCGTCCAGTCGGTCCCCGACATCGACTCCAAATTCTATGCCGCCACTCAGGTGATGGACGAGGCCAGGCATGCCGAGATATTCACACGCTTCCTCAACGAGAAGATCGGCCTGTCCTATCCGATCAATCCACATCTCAAGTCCCTTTTGGAAGACGCCCTCAACGATGCACGCTGGGACATGCCCTACCTGGGTATGCAGGTACTCATCGAGGGACTCGCTCTGGCGGCCTTCGGGATTCTGCGTGACCGGACCAACAAACCACTGCCCAAGCAGATCCTGGCGTATGTGATGCAGGACGAAGCACGTCATGTGGCCTTCGGCAGGCTGGCGCTGCGTGACTACTACGCCGAACTGTCGAGCAAAGAGATAGCCGAGCGTGAAGAGTTCGTCATCGAAGGCTGCCATCTGATGCGGGACCGCTTTCGCATGCAGGAGGTGTGGGAAAACCTCGGCTTCGACATGAAGGAGTGCATGGAGTACATGAACCGGGGGCCGCGGATGCGCGCCTTCCGGTCACTCCTCTTCGCGCGGATCGTGCCCTGCGTAAAGGACATCGGCCTGTGGAGCCAGGCCGTCCGGGACGCCTACGACGACATGGGCGTGCTGGACATGGCCAACAGCGACCTGGTCAAGCTCATGGAATCCGACGAGATGCAGGCCGACGAGCTCGACAGGGAGCGGCGGGAGACCCTCGCCCGGACGGCGGAGGTCGAGGAGAGTATCGCGCTCGGTGCCGCGGCCTCCGGTGAAGCGCCGTTCGCTGACCCTCAGAAGCCGCAACGCGCTCCCTGACGGCAATCTCCCCCAGCCCCTCCCCCACCTCCCACCCCCCAC
>NZ_LBMW01000071.1 GCF_026168105.1 Streptomyces hygroscopicus | reverse complement strand
CGGTTTCGGCGTGGGCCTGGGCTGCGGGGCGGGGGGCGGCTTGGGCGTCGGGGTGGGGGTCGGTGACGGGCATGGCGGAATGCGCCAGTGGTGGCCGCCCGCGACCGCCACCGCCCCGATGCCGTCCGGGCCGGTCGAGGCGTACGCGCACGCGTCAGCCGACGCCGTCGGCGCGGGGGTGCCCACGAGGATCCACACCGTCGCCAGCAGGGCCAACGCCCGTGCGGCCAGGGCGGATCGGGTCCGTTGGGGTCGATGCACGACCGAGATCATGGGCTCGTCCGGATCCGCGCACGCCCAGTCCGCCCTGAATTGACCCGAAGGAAGGAGTTCCGCCTTCGGGCGGTTTGGTCGACTGCGCCCGATGCGCCGTGAGTTGGGTACATCTGCGCGAGGTGTGCGGGGTCCGCCGGACGGGTGGCCGGGACACGTCACAGGATGCGGAAAGAAATATGCGGGCCCGATTGAACACATCGGGGACCTCCGCGCGTACCTAGTGGCATGAGCGGCGCTCCGTGAGTGCTGCAACACCCAAGCGGATAGCGGGAGTTGAGAATGAAGACATCCTGGCGGAGCGCCTCCCTCGTGGCGACAGCTGCGGCCGTGCTGGCGCTCACGACGGCGTGCGGTCAGGACGGTGGCACCCAGTCGACGGGCAGCCAGAACGTGGGGGCCACCGCTGTACCGGGTGGTTACGGCTCCATCTCCACCACTCCCGGTAACGGATACGGCGCCGACTCCACCACCGCGCCGAGCGCTTCGGCCCCCGCAGGCGGTGCCGCGGGTCAGCTGGCCGTCGTCGACAACGCGAAGCTCGGCAAGATCGTCACCGACGGCGCCGGGTTCACCCTCTACCGCTTCGACCAGGACACGGCCGAACCGCCGAAGTCGACCTGTGACGGCGACTGCGCGAAGGCGTGGCCGCCGGTGCCCGCCAACGGCGCCTTGGCCGCCTCCGGCATCGACAAGTCCCTGCTCGGCGAGGTCACCCGCTCGGACGGCACCAAGCAGCTGACCATCGCCGGCTGGCCCATGTACCGCTTCGCCAAGGACACCAAGGCCGGTGACACCAAGGGCGAGGGCGTGAAGGGCACCTGGTTCGCCACGGCGCCCACCGGAAAGAAAGCCGGCGCCGCCTCCCTGCCCGGGCTGTCGGTCCGCGACGACCCCAAGCTCGGCCCGATCATCGTCGACAAGAACGGCATGACGGTCTACCGCTTCCTGAAGGACAAGGCGTGGCCGGAGCCGGTCTCGGCATGCACCGGCGCCTGCCTGGAGAAGTGGCCCGTCGTCGCACCGGTCTCGCCCGACGACACCAAGGGCGTCAAGAAGAAGGGCCTCATGGGCTTCACCCGCCCGGACGGCGCCAAGCAGATGACCGTCAACTGCTGGCCCATCTACACCTTCTCCGGTGACAAGACCCCCGGAGACACCAACGGCCAGGGCGTGGGCGGCACGTGGTACGCCGTCTCGCCCGACGGAAAGCCGGTCGGCGCGCCCAAGTAGAGATCACCTCCCCAGGGTCGATCGATCGCCTCGCCACAGTCAGTCACGGGACGCGGAAGGGAGCGGACGCAGAAGCCGGACGAACGGGACACACGGGTGCACGACCAGGTCCGCCCCCTCCGCACCGCACGGAGGGGGCGGACCTTTTGGCGTGAGCGGGCGCGCCCCGTAGGGGGTGCGCGGCGGTGACATCATGAGGCTCCGACGCGTGGGCGCAACCAGCCACGACGTGCCCGCACCGGCCTGCCGCCCGAACGCCCACCTGGACGCGGCTGCGTCCGGCACGTGCCGCAGGCAGTGACCGGAACGGACGGTCAATTTCCGTTTTTACTCGCTCTGTTGGCGGACGATCAGTAGCCTCAGCTCGAACACCGGATCGTCCACGCCGTCGTCTACGCCTTGGAGAGCTACATGGAGCGTCCCGCCTGGGCTCCACGGAGCATCGACATCTCCGTACCGAGCGTGTCCCGTATGTACGACTTCTACCTGGGCGGGTCGCACAACTTCGAGGTCGACCGGCAAGCGGCGCGCAAGGCCATGGAGTTCATGCCGGGGCTCCCCAAGATCATGCAGGCGAACCGGGCGTTCATGCGCCGCGCGGTGCGCTTCGCGGTCCAGGAGGGCGTCACCCAGTTCCTCGACGTCGGGTCGGGCATTCCGACCTTCGGCAACGTCCACGAAGTGGCGCAGAGGGCGCACCGGGGCGCACACGTGGTGTACGTAGACCACGACCCGGTGGCGGTGGCCCACAGCCAGGCCGTTCTCCAGGGCAACGAGGCCGCCGACGTCGTCGCGGCCGATCTCCGCAAGCCCCAGGAGATCCTGGCGAGCCCTCAGGTGGAGCGGCTGATAGACCTGAACCGGCCAGTCGCGCTCCTTCTCGTTGCCATACTGCACTTCGTGGAGGACACGGACGACCCGTACAGTGCGGTGGCCGAGTTGCGCGACGCGCTCGCGCCCGGCAGCCTGCTCGTCCTCACGCACGCCTCGTACGAGGGAATCCCGCTCCCGCAGGAGCGCTCCGAGGGCGCGGTCGACGTGTACAAGAACATCCGCAATCCGCTGATCATGCGCTCGCGTGACGAGATCGCGCGGTTCTTCGAGGGGTACGACATGGTGGAACCCGGACTGGTGCCGATGCCGAACTGGCGGCCCGACACGGCACCGGAGGACGAGGATCCGTATTCCTTCTCGGGTTTTGCCGGAGTGGGGCGCTCGGCGTGACCGCGGAGCCGGGAGGACCGGAGGACAGACTGCGACGGTTCGCGACGATCTGGAGCCGGGCGGTCTACCCCGTGACCTCGACGTCGCTGACCCGGCCGGAGCTCGAGGAGCGACTGCTGCCGCTGGCCCGGCAGCTGAGCGAGGCGCTGCGGGCCCGGACGTTCGACCCGGGTACGGCCAAGGGCATCGGCGCGGCGCTCATCGAGGCGCACTGCACCGACCCGGAGTCGCTCAGCCGGACGCTCGACTGCGTCGATGCCTACCTGGTGCTCTACTGTGGCGACCCGGACGCCCCCGCGGACGTGCAGGAGGCCCAGCGGACCCGCTCCTCGCGGCTGCAGCACGCGATGGCCGCCGGGTTCGCGCAGGAACTGAGGGAGCGCACGCTGGCCGAGCAGGAGGCCATCTCACAGGCCGCCCTGACCGCGCAGAGCGAGGTGGCGCAGGCGCTGCACTCCAGCGAGGCCCGCTTCCGCGCTGTCTTCGAGGGAGCGGCCATAGGCATCGGCATCGCGGACCTCGACGGCAACGTGCTCCAGGTGAACGGCGCGCTGCTGCGCATGTTCGGCGGCTCCGAGAACCTGGTGCGCGGCCGCAACGTCGCCGAGTGGACCCACCCCGACGACGCGCCCCAGGTCTGGCGTCTTTACGACGAACTCGTCCGCGGCGAGCGCGACCACTACCACGTGGAGAAAGCCTTCTACCGGCCCGACGGAACGGTCCTGTGGACCAACCTCACGGTGTCCTTGCTGCGCGACGCGGACGGGCGTCCGCAGTATCAGCTCGCGCTGATGGAGGACACCACCGAGCGGCGTCTGCTCAACCTCCGGCTGCGCTACGAGGCCACGCACGACGCGCTCACCGGACTGCCCAACCGCACCCTCTTCTTCGAGCGCCTGGAGAAGGCCCTGGCGGCCGGGGAGGGCCAGAGGTTCGGTCTGTGCTACCTCGACCTCGACGGCTTCAAGACCATCAACGACAGCCTCGGCCACGCGGCCGGCGACCGGCTGCTCGTCGAGGTCGCCGACCGGCTGCAGTCCTGCGCGACCGCGCCCGGCGAGATGGTCGCGCGTCTGGGCGGCGACGAGTTCGTGGCGCTGACCACCGGGTCCGACACCGAGCGCGGGGTCGACGAGCTCGCCGGGCGCATCATGAACGCGCTGGTCACCCCGATCAGCGTCGACGGACGCGAGCTGACCGTGCGCGGCAGCATCGGCATCGTGGAAGGGCCGGTGGGGGAGCGGGGCTCGGCCGAGGTGCTGCGCAGCGCCGACATCACCATGTACCGGGCCAAGTCCGCGGGCGGCAACCGCTTCGAGCTCGCCGACCCCGAGGCCGACGCCCGCACCATCACCCGCCACGGGCTCACCACGGCACTGCCCATGGCCCTGAACCGGGGCGAGTTCTTCATCGAGTACCAGCCGCTGGTGCACCTCGGTGACGGCACCGTGCACGGTGCCGAGGCGTTGGTTCGCTGGCTGCATCCGCAGCACGGCGTGCTCGGCCCCGACCGGTTCATCCCGCTCGCCGAACGCACCGGACTGATCGTGCCGCTGGGTCGCTGGGTCCTGGAGGAGGCGGTACGGCAGGCACGCGCGTGGCAGGAGAAGCAGGCGAGGACGGGCCCGCTGCGCATCAACGTCAACCTGTCGCCCTGCCAGCTCACCCATCCCGGGCTGGTCTCCGACACCGTCGACATCCTGGAGCAGGCCGGCCTCGAACCGGACGCGCTCTGCCTGGAGGTCACGGAGTCGGCGCTGATCGGCGCGGACGACGACCTGCTCAAACCGTTGCGCCGGCTGGCCGAGATGGGTGTGGACATCGCTCTCGACGACTTCGGCACGGGTTACTCGAACCTCGCCAACCTTCGCCGGCTGCCCGTACGGATCCTCAAGCTGGACCGTTCCTTCACCCAGAGCATGCAGCAGTACCCGGCGGACCCCGTCGATCTGAAGATCGTCGAGGGGATCGTCTCCCTCGCGCACAGCCTGGACCTCGCGGTCACGGTCGAGGGCGTGGAAACCGGCGCCCAGGCCGAGCAGTTGCGGATACTGGGCTGCGACACCGCCCAGGGCTGGTACTACGCCCGCCCGGGCCCACCGGAGCGGCTGCACGATCTGGCGCTGGTGGACGCGACGGGCTGAGCGCCCCTGAAGGGGCGCGGGGACCCGCCCGCTCGGCCACCGGGCCGCAGCTCCGGACGGGGCGCGCCCCTGAAAGGGGCGCGGGGAACTGCGCGCTCAGCCACGGACACCCGCGGATCCGGACGGTTCTTCCACACACGGTTCTTCCACACACGGCGCTTCCACATACGGCGCTTCCACATACGGCGCTTCCACATACGGCGCTTCCGCACACGGCGCTTCCGCACACGGCGCTTCCGCACACGGTTCTTCGATACACGGCGCCTCCACGGACGGCTCCCCAAGCGGAGCGTCACCGCTCCAGCAGCATCCGCTGCAGTTCCCGGGCCGCCCGCGGCGGAGCGACATCGCTGCGATGGGCCAGGGCGATCGTGCGGTGCAGACCGGGGCGCGCCAGCGGGGTCACGCGCAGGCCGCGGCCGGACCGGGTGGCGACCATGCGCGGGACGACGGCCACGCCCAGCCCCGCCCGTACGAACCCCAGGACCGCGTCCATCTCGCCGCCCTCCACCGCGAAGTCCGGCTCGAAACCCTCGGCCCGGCACGCGGCCACGGTCAGCTCGCGCAGGTCGTAGCCGTGGCGGAACATCACAAGCCGCTCGCCCTCCAGATCCGCGACGCGAACCGTGCGGCGGCCGCCACCGGGCCTCGGCGCGTCGGGCGAGGACACCACCACCAGGTCCTCGCGCAGCAACTCCACCGTGGTCAGCGCCGGAGAGGGGGTGGGCAAGGGCAGTACGACCAGGGCGAGGTCGAGCGCCCCGCGCGCCAGCTCCCGTACGAGATCGTGGGAGCCCCCCTCCTCGATCAGCAGCCGGATGCCGGGATAGCGGTCGTGGAAGGCGCGCAGTACATCCGGCAGCAGGCCGGTGCACAGGCTGGGCGTCGCGCCGAGCCGCACCCGGCCCCGGCGCAGCTGCACCAGCTCCTGCACCTCGTGCCGGGCCGTGTCCGCGTCGGCGAGGATGCGGCGGGCCAGTGGCAGCAGCGCCTCGCCCGCGTCCGTGAGCGTGATGTTGCCGCGGGCCCGCAGGAACAGGTCCGCCCCGAGCTCCCGCTCCAGTGCCTTGATCTGTTGCGACAGCGACGGCTGGGCGACATGGACCAGATCGGCGGCCCGGGTGAAGTGCCGGGTCTCGGCGACGGCCACGAAGTACTGGAGCTGCTGGAACTGCACACAGCCAGCATAGGGGCTGCCTATCGAAACGAGCCGGACCATGTCTTGGACCGATGAGGGCCGGAGGATCTACGTTCGGTGACATGGCTCTGGCAACGCGGACGGACCGACGGCCGTCCATGGCACGCACCGTGTGGGACAGCACCGTCGGCAAGAAGACAGTCATGGCGGTCAGCGGCCTGATCATGCTGCTGTACCTGGTCGCCCACATGATCGGGAACCTGAAGATCTACTTCGGAGCGGGCGAATTCAACCACTACGCCCACTGGCTGCGCACCGTCGGCGAGCCGTTCATGCACTACGAGTGGACACTCTGGCTGATCCGCGTCGTGCTGGTGGTTGCCGTCGTGGCCCACGCGGTCTCCGCCTACCAGCTCAGCCGCCGCGACATCAAGGCCCGCCCCAGCAAGTACGTCCACCGCAGGCCGCGGGCCACCTACGCCACACGCACCATGCGCTGGGGCGGGATCATCCTCGGTCTGTTCATCGTGTGGCACATCCTCGACCTGACCACCGGAACCGTGCACTCCGGCGGCTTCCAGGAGGGCCACCCCTACCAGAACGTGGTCGACACCTTCTCCACCTGGTACGGCAACGTCATCTACATCGTCGCGATGCTCGCCCTCGGCCTCCACATCCGGCACGGCTTCTGGAGCGCGGCCCAGACCCTAGGCGTCGGCACCCGCACCCGCGACCGCGCCCTGAAGACCATCGCAAACGCCCTGGCGCTCCTGCTCACGGCCGGGTTCATCGCCGTGCCCGTGGGCGTGATGACCGGAGTTGTGAGCTGACATGACTGCTTCCTCTGAGTACACGGACTACGCGACCGGCGAGCCGGTCGTCGACAGCAAGGCCCCGTCCGGCCCGATCAACGAGCGCTGGGACAAGCGCCGCTTCGAGGCCAGGCTGGTCAACCCCGCCAACCGGCGCAAGCACACTATCATCGTGGTCGGCACCGGCCTCGCGGGCGGATCCGCCGGCGCCACGCTCGCCGAACAGGGCTACCACGTCGTCCAGTTCTGCTACCAGGACTCCCCGCGCCGCGCCCACTCGATCGCCGCGCAGGGCGGCATCAACGCCGCGAAGAACTACCGGAACGACGGCGACTCCATCCACCGCCTGTTCTACGACACCGTCAAGGGCGGCGACTTCCGGGCCCGCGAGTCGAACGTCCACCGTCTCGCCCAGATCTCGGTGGAGATCATCGACCAGTGCGTGGCCCAGGGCGTACCCTTCGCCCGCGAGTACGGTGGTCTTCTCGACACCCGCTCCTTCGGCGGCGTCCAGGTCTCCCGCACCTTCTACGCCCGCGGCCAGACGGGCCAGCAACTCCTCCTCGGCGCCTACCAGGCGCTGTCACGGCAGATCGCGGCGGGCAACGTCGAGATGCACCCGCGCACCGAGATGCTGGACCTGATCGTGGTCGACGGGAGGGCTCGCGGCATCGTCGCCCGCGACCTGATCACCGGCAGGACAGACACGTACTTCGCGGACGCGGTAGTTCTCGCCAGCGGCGGCTACGGCAACGCCTTCTACCTGTCGACCAACGCGATGAACTCCAATGCGACTGCGATCTGGCGGGCACACCGCCGCGGCGCCTATTTCGCCAACCCCTGCTTCACCCAGATCCACCCCACCTGCATCCCACGCACTGGCGACCACCAGTCCAAGCTCACCCTCATGAGCGAGTCGCTGCGCAACGACGGCCGCATCTGGGTGCCGAAGGCCAAGGGCGACAACAGGCCGCCGAACGAGATCCCCGAGGACGAGCGCGACTACTACCTGGAGCGCATCTACCCGTCCTTCGGCAACCTCGTGCCCCGCGACATAGCCTCCCGCGCCGCCAAGAACGTCTGCGACGAGGGCCGCGGCGTCGGCCCCGGCGGGCAGGGCGTGTACCTCGACTTCGCCGACGCGATTGTGCGCATGGGCAGGAAGAAGGTCGAGGAGAAGTACGGCAACCTCTTCGACATGTACGAGCGGATCACCGCGGAGAACCCCTACGAGGTGCCGATGCGGATCTATCCCGCCGTGCACTACACGATGGGCGGCCTGTGGGTCGACTACGACCTCCAGACCACCGTCCCCGGCCTGTTCGCGATCGGCGAGGCCAACTTCTCCGACCACGGCGCGAACCGCCTCGGTGCCTCCGCGCTGATGCAGGGTCTCGCCGACGGCTACTTCGTCCTCCCGTCGACGATCAACGACTACCTCGCCCGCAACCCGTACCAGGACCGGGTGACGGCCGAACACCCCGTCGTCCAGAAGGTGCTGGCCGAGACCGAGGACCGGCTGAACCTGCTGCTGTCCGTCGACGGCGACCGCACCCCCGACTCCTTCCACCGTGAGGTCGGCGAACTCATGTGGGAGTTCTGCGGCATGGCGCGCACGGACGCGGGACTGCGCAAGGCCCTGGAGCGGATCCCGCAGATCCGCGAGGAGTTCTGGCGGCGCATCAAGGTCCCCGGCACCGGCGAGGAGTTCAACCAGTCGCTGGAGAAGGCGAACCGCATTGTCGACTACCTGGAGCTCGCCGAGCTGATGTGCCTCGACGCGCTGCACCGCTCCGAGTCCTGCGGCGGCCACTTCCGTGAGGAGTCCCAGACGCCCGACGGCGAGGCCGCCCGCAGGGACGGCGAGTTCGCCTACGCGGCCGCCTGGGAGTTCACCGGCACCGGCGAGGCGCCCGTCCTGCACAAGGAAGACCTGGTCTTCGAGTACGTCCACCCCACTCAGCGGAGCTACGCATGAAGCTCACCCTGCGCGTCTGGCGACAGAAGAACGCCGACGCCGAAGGCGCCATGTCCACGTACGAGGTGGACGGAATCTCGCCCGACATGTCGTTCCTGGAGATGCTGGACACCCTCAACGAGGAGCTCACGCTCAGGGGGGAGGAGCCGGTCGCGTTCGACCACGACTGCCGCGAGGGCATCTGCGGCGCATGCTCACTCGTCATCAACGGCGACGCGCACGGCCCCGAGCGCACCACCACCTGCCAGCTGCACATGCGGTCCTTCAAGGACGGCGACACGATCGACGTCGAGCCGTGGCGGGCCTCGGCCTTCCCGGTGATCAAGGACCTGGTGGTGGACCGCTCGGCCTTCGACCGGATCATCCAGGCCGGCGGCTACATCACGGCCCCGACCGGCTCCGCGCCCGAGGCCCACGCCACACCCGTACCGAAGGCGGACGCGGACTTCGCGTTCGAGCACGCCGAATGCATCGGCTGCGGCGCCTGCGTGGCGGCCTGCCCGAACGGCGCGGCGATGCTGTTCACCTCGGCGAAGATCAACCACCTCAACGTCCTGCCGCAGGGCGCGCCGGAGCGCGAGACCCGGGTGCTCGACATGGTGGCCCAGATGGACGAGGAGGGCTTCGGCGGCTGCACCCTCACCGGAGAGTGCGCCACCGCCTGCCCGAAGGGCATTCCGCTGGTCTCCATCACCAGCATGAACAAGGAGTGGCTCCGCGCGACCCGCAAGGCGGGCCGCCGCTAGGCGGTGTCTGACACCGCCCACGAGGTCCGGCGCCGCCTCGAGGGGGCGGCGTCGGCCGTACGCGTTCGCCGGCAAGGTGCGGACGGGCGGGACCGGGTGTGGTGCTCGACCCCGGTCCCGCCACCAGTTCCGCATGTTCTTCCCGCAGCCGCACCCCTGGCATTCAGCATTCCCACATCCCCTCTCCTGGCAGTGGTCACGCGCAGGCCAACCGGCGTCGGAAGAACAGGAGCGCGCAGGCCGCACCGACACGGTCTGTCCCCGCACCGCCGAACCGGCCCGTGACCAGGAGAGAGCCATGACCGGCGTTTCCGCCCTCGCCAGCCCCCCACCGCCCGTGGCACCGCCCCGCTACACCGTCACCCTCGCCCGTGACGAGGCCGGCGTCCGGGACGCCCAGCGACTGCGCCACGATGTCTTCGCCCTGGAGATGGGCGCCCTCCTGACCACCCCGCAGCCGGGCCTCGACATCGACGCCTTCGACGCGTACTGCGATCACCTGCTCGTCCGCGACACGGTGACCGGCCAGGTCGTGGGCACCTACCGGCTGCTGCCGCCCGAGCGGGCCGAGATCGCCGGGCGGCTGTACTCGGAGGGCGAGTTCGACCTCGGCCCGCTCGCCGGGATCCGCTCGGGGCTCGTCGAGGTCGGCCGTTCCTGCGTCCACCCCGACCACCGCGACGGCACGGTCATCGGCCTGATCTGGGCGGGGATAGCCCGCTACATGGTCCAGAGCGGCCATGAGTGGCTGGCCGGCTGCTGCTCCCTGCCGCTCGCCGACGGCGGCGCGCTCGCCGCGGGCACCTGGGAGCGGGTGCGGGCCAAGCACCTGGCGCCCGAGGAGTACCGGGTACGACCGCTGCTGCCCTGGCGTCCCGAGACCGCGGCCCCGGCCGGGCACACCGAACTGCCTCCGCTGCTGCGCGGCTACCTCCGCCTCGGCGCCTGGGTCTGCGGAGAGCCGGCGCACGACCCGGACTTCGGCGTCGCCGACCTGTACGTCCTGCTGTCGATGCGCCGGGTCAACCCGCGCTATCTGCGGCACTTCCTCTCGCTCGTCCCGGCGTGATGAACGCGCCCCGGAGGACTGCGACGAACGCGCCCGCGCCGATCGGGACGAGAACGTCCCGTACGGCGGTGGCGAACGTGTCCCGTGCGGCGGTGAGGAACGTGTCCCGTGCGGCGGTGAGGAACGTGTCCCGTGCGGCGCTGACCACCGCGTCCCGTGCGGCCCTGACCACCGTGTCCCGGACGGCGCTGACCGGCGCGTCCCGTGCGGCCCTGACCACCGTGTCCCGGACGGCGCTGACCGGCGCGTCCCGTGCGGCCCTGACCACCGTGTCCCGGACGGCGCTGACCGGCGCGTCCCGGACGGTCGTGACGCACGCCTCTCGTCTCGGCGCGACCCTGCGTCCGCGCCGCGGCAGACCGGGGCGCGCGAGCGCGGGCACCACCACGGCGGCACTCCCGGCCGCCACGACGATGCTCAGGCCGCGACGCCCCGTGGCGAGGCCCGAGCCCGTCGCTCCCGTGAGCGCGTGGCTGCCCGCCGCGCCGTGCTCGCCGCGGTCGTGCGTGGAGGCCACGGCCTCGGTGACCGCCGTGCCGCGTGCGGTTCTCCGGATCGTCGCCGTCCTGATCCTGCTGGTCGCCGGGCTCGTCCTCTTCCCGGTCGTCCGCCGGCTCCCCGTTCCGCCGCGCGAGCGGATCATCAGGGCCTGGTGCCGTACGGTCGTGCGCGGCGCGGGCGTCCGCATACGGATCACCGGGAACGCGCCGCCGGACGGCGGTCTGCTGATGGTCGCGAACCACATCTCCTGGCTGGACGTCCCGCTGCTCGCCGCCGTCCGTCCCGGCCGGATGCTGGCGAAGAGCGAGATCCGGCAGTGGCCCGTGGCCGGCACGCTCACCGCGCGCAGCGGTGCGCTGTTCATCGACCGTGACCGGCTGCGGGCGCTGCCGGACACCGTCGCCCGGATCGCGGACGGCCTGCGCGCGGGATCGGCGGTCGTGGTCTTCCCCGAGGGGAGCACATGGTGTGGCCGGGCACAGGGGCACTTCCGGCGGGCCGTCTTCCAGGCGGCGCTGGATGCGGGCGTCCCGGTGCAGCCGGTACGTCTCCACTACCGGCTCGCCGGGGGGCCGGCCAGCACCGCGCCCGCGTTCGTGGGCAGCGACTCATTGCTGACGTCGCTGTGGCGGGTCGTGTCGGCACACCAACTCGTCGCAGAGATAGGGGTGATGCCGGTGCTGGCACCGCACGCCGAAACCGACCGGCGCCGCCTCGCCCTCGCCGCCCAGCGTGCCGTCGGCCTCCGGGGAGAGGGGCACGCGGGTCTGCTTGGACCTCTCTGACCTACCGTCATTTGGCTACGTTCTGCAGGGCATATCGGTCATCGGCGTCCGGCTGCCGTCACCTCCGGCGGCGTCCGGAGGCGGTCAGGCCACAGACGGCTGGTGCCCGATCACGGCGCCCGAGGCGGAGCCGCCTCACGCCTCTCTCTCGATCATTGCTACGGTTCACCGATGTCCGAATCTTCACGTGATACGGCCCAGGGTGCAGGCTGGGACGCCGCAGAACGCGGCACCTACCGCAATTTGATGCCGCGTCAGGTCGAAAAGGTCTCCTGGCTCAACCCGAAGACGCTCTGGGCGGCCCGCAACGGCGTGCTGGCCTCCTGGTTCGGGGACCCCACCGGCCGGACCCGAAGTCGTTGGGTGGAACAGCAGGCGGCGGCGGGCGCGCCCGCCGACAAGGTGATCCGGCGCGGCGATCCCGACCGCTTCTCCTTCATGCTTCTCGGGGACACTGGTGAGGGTGACGATCCCCAGTACGCCGTGGTACCGGGCTTCCTGAAAGTGAGTCAGGGAACCGACTTCGCGGTGATAGCCAGCGACGTCATCTACCCGGTGGGAGCCACGGCGGACTACGGCACGAAGTTCTTCCGCCCCTACCAGGGCTACCGGGCCCCCATCTACGCCATACCCGGCAACCACGACTGGTACGAGGACCTGGACGGGTTCATGCGCGTCTTCTGCGACGCCGCGCCACTGGCCGAGGCCCCCGCGCCGCGCCCGTTGACCCGGGCCTGGCTGCGCTCCCTCCTCTGGCACGAACCGAGCAGACCGGACGAGCAACGCTTCGCCGAGGCACGGGAGTTGCGTTCTGCTCCTGCCCAACAGGTCCTCCAGCCAGGCCCGTACTGGGCGATCGATGCCGGACCCGTCCGCATCGTGGGCATCGACACGGGATTGCTGGGCACCATCGACGCGGAACAGGGGCGCTGGCTGCGGGAGGTCTCCCAGGGGCCCCGCCCCAAGATCCTCGTCACCGGCTCCCCCCTGTACGTCGACGGTGAACACCACCCCTGTGCCATCGAGGGCGGCGGCACGGTCGACGACATCGTGCGCGATGCGGACCACCACTACGTCGCGGCGATAGGCGGCGACATCCACAACTACCAGCGCTACCCGGTGGACGTGGACGGCCGCACGATCCAGTACGTGGTGTCCGGCGGTGGCGGCGCCTTCATGCACGCCACCCACACCATCCCGCGCGTGTCCATAGCGAACGTCACGGAGAAGGACTTCCGCTGCTATCCGCTGCGGGGTGACTCCCTGGCCTTCTACAGCAGACTCTACGGACGCCGGCTGTGGTTGCGCCGGTTCTTCACGCTCACCGAGGCCGAGGCGAACGCCGTTGTCGCCGAACGCCTCGGCATCCCGCCGACCCGCGCCCACAGCGCATCCGCCAGGGTCACCCTGCGCGCCCGCCTCGTCGCCGGACTGCTGGGGGCCGGGGGCCGCCCCGACCGGCCCTCGCGGCTGCGGCTGCCGGTGCGCAAGATCTACACCCGGCTGTTCTCCCCGAGTTCGGCCACCTACAGCCCGCCGTTCTTCAAGAGCTTCCTGCGCCTGGACGTCACCCCGGAGGCGGTCCGGCTGCGCTGCTTCGCGGCGACCGGCAATCTGCGTCAGGAACTCGACCCGCCCCTCGAGGACGAGGTGACCATCCCGCTGGCATGACTCGGGGGAACGGGCGACGGGTGATCCGGCGCCTGCTGTGACTCCCCCTGGGAGAAGCCGCCTTCCTGTCACACCGCCGGTGACCCGGGCACCAGCTCCTGGGCGGCCCCGAGCCCGGCGATGCGGGCCAGTCGCCGGTACGAGTCCACGAGAGCCGTACGGTCGTACGTGCTGGTCGTGACGAGCACCTCCTGCGCCCCGGTCTCCTTGAGCAGATGCTCCAGCTCCTGGGCGGCCTGTTCCTCGGTGCCCGCGATGTGACCCGCGAGCCCGGCCTCGTAGAAGCCGCGCTCCCGGGCGCTCATCGGGAGGGACCGGACGCGCTCGGCGGGCGGCAGCGGCGGGAACGTGCCGTGGGTCCTCGCATACGCCATGGACCACGCCTCGGGGAGCAGGATGCGGCGGGCGTCCTCGGGGGTGGCGGCGACCGCGATCGTGCCGGAGACCACGACGTACGGCTCGCGCGCCCAGGCGGAGGGCCGGAAGGCCGCTCGATAGTGCTCGATGCCGCGCAGCATCCTCTCCCGGTTGCGGAGGTCCCCGATGACCATCGGCAGACCGGCGCGGGCGGCGATCGTGGCGCCCTCACCCATGGCCAGCACGAACGGCGGCACGCTCATCCCCTCCGCGGGACGCGCGTGGACGCCGGTCGGTGAGGTGCCCCGGAACCACTCGAGCAGCTCGTCGATCCGGCCGGCGAAGTCCTCGGCGTCGCCCTTGTCCCGGCCGAGCGCCTTGCGCACCCCGTCCGTGAAGCCGACGGAACGGCCAAGGCCCATGTCGATCCGCCTCGGGAAGAGGGATTCGAGCACACCGAACTGCTCGGCCACGACGAGCGGTTGGTGATTGGGCAGCATCACGCCGCCCGTGCCGACCCTGATGGTCCGCGTGGCCGCCGCGACGGCCGCGGCCAGCACGGTCGGCGCGGAACCGGCGACACCGGGCACTCCGTGGTGCTCGGAGACCCAGAACCGGTGGTACCCGAGAGCCTCGGCCTCCTGTGCCAGCCGCACGGTGTCCCGAAGAGCCTCGTGCCCTTCGTGCCCTTCGCGGGTGCGCGAGCGGTCGAGTACGGAGAAGCGGGTTTCTGCGATCACTGCGCTCACATGGCCTTCAACGCTCTGCGGGACGGTTGATTCCCGGCGTCGCCACCCGTGGGCCGGCGGCCTCGGCCGTCGGGCACGTTCACCGGGACTGCCCGGCCCTGGCAGGTCCGGGACTGCCCGGCCCTGGCAGGTCCGGGACTGCCCGGCCCTGGCAGGTCCGGGACTGCCCGGCCCCGGCAGGTCCGGGGCTGCCCGGCCCTGGCAGGTCCGGGGCTGCCCGGCCCTGGCAGGTCCGGGGCCGGGCGGTCCGGTCGCTCGTCAGAGCCGGTCGAGGATGCTCCGGAGCTGCTCGACCTCGGTGGACTGGCCCTTGACGATGGTGCCCGCCAGCTTCACCGCGTCCGCGCTCCTGCCCCGCTTCTGCTCGTCCCGGGCCATGGAGATCGCGCCGTTGTGATGGTCGATCATCAGCCGCGCGAACATCCTGTCGAAGCTCTTGCCCTTGAGAGCCTTGAGTTCCTGCATGTCCTTGCCGGACATCATGCCGTCACCGCCGTGGTCCATGCCGGGCATGGACGCCATCGCGGTCGGCTCGTTCCAGGACGTGAGCCAGCCCTTCATGGTCGTGATCTCGGGGTCCTGGGCTTTCTCGATCCTCGCGGCGATGCCCTTGACCTCCGCGTCGGAGGCGCGGCCGTCCGCCAACCGGGCCATCTCCAGGGCCTGCTCGTGGTGCGGGATCATCATCTGCGCGAAGCTGACGTCCGCGGTGTTGAAGTCACCCGCCGGAGCGCTTCGGCCCGCGGTGGCCGTCGCCGAGGCGGAGGACGGGCTGCCGCCCTGGTGCATTCCGCTCGTGCCGTTGCTGTCGTCGCCGCAGGCGGAGAGCATCAGCGCTCCCGTCACGACGATTCCTACGGCGGCGATACGGCGGGCGGTCCTGGTGCCCGGGGCAGGGGTGAACGCGGTCATGGTGGATCTCACCTCGTGTGTCGGTTCTCATGGCTGTTTCGGCGTACGCGGAATCACCGGGACGCGCGGGGCACGCACGCCCGGGAGACGGTTCGGCCTACAGCCTCAGCACCGACAACCGGGTCAGATCGGGTCCGAGTGGGGGTGGGTTGGGATACACCGGGAGACGGGCACGGCTCGGGAGGGTCGCCGCCCGGTCCGGGACGCGGCCGAGTGCCGCTCGCAGCAGTGCGGCGAGCACGGTGGCGGCCAGCAGGACCGCCACACACAGCGAGGCCATGTCCATCGCCATGGGAGGTGTGTGCGTGGACGGTGTGTGCACGGGGCCCGCGGCCCGGCCGGCCCCCATGGAGGCCGGGCTCTTGGCGGGTTCGTGGCCGGCCGCACTCCCGTGCATCGCCGACGCCGGTGGGTGCGACGCCATGGCCGTGCCCGCGGACGACGGATCGGCCGGGTGCCCCATGGTGTGCATGACGAACACCCCGACCGCGAGCACGACGACGAGCAGCAGGTGCGCGAAGGCGCCTCCTGTCCGCACGCGTTGACTCACGTTCACCGTTGCTCGGCCTCCGGGCCCGACCGTTCCGATCTACGGTGCCGACAGTAGCGAAGCCGGAACGACCGTGTGGGTCAGGGGGCCTCGACACGTTCGGGCGGTTCCGGGACCGCGCCGTGCCGCCGATCCCGGAGCCGCCCTGCGCCCGGCGCTCCCGCCGGTCAGCCGACGTGGACGCGTGGGCGTCGTGCGCGGTCGGGTTCGGCCTCGCGCAGCACCTCCCGTGTCACGGGTGCCACCTCCCCCTGGCCGAAGAGGAAGAAGCGCAGGAAGTTGGCGAACGGGCTGCCCTCGGTCCATTCGAAGTAGATGTGCGGGATGCAGCCGGTGGCGTCGCGGACGTGCAGGAGCAGGGCTCCCAGGGCGTTGGGGATGGAGGACGACTCCAGGCTGAGTACCCGGTAGCGGCCGTGCATGACCTCGCCGCGCACGGTCAGCCCGGCCTCGAACTCCGACGGATCCGTGACGGTGACCTCGACGAAGACGACGTCGTCCTGAGGCGATACGTCGTTGTCCTTGCGGATCTGCTCGATCTTCTCCCGGTACTCCGCGATGTCACGGCGATCGGGTTCCTTGGCGATGAAACGGATGCGGCGGCTGGCGATGTCCCGCACGAACCGTTCCGCCAGGTCGTCCATGGACACGCTGGTCACGCGCAGTTCGAAGGCACGGGCCAGCCGCGACAGCAGCGAGACGAGGATGATGCCGGCGATGAAGCAGGCGCCGATCTTCACACCGTCCGGCCGCTCGATCACGTTGACCACCGTCGTGTACAGGAACACCGCGGAGATCACGGCGAAGGCGATCGTCCAGCCCTTCTGCTGAGCCTTGCGGGCAGCGATGGTCACCGCGATCGCCGCGGAGCTGATCAGCACGAGCACGCCGGTGGCGTAGGCGCCGCCCTGGGCGTCGACGCTGGCGTCGAAGATCCAGGTGACGAGGAAGGCGACCAGCGTGAAGACGATGACCATGGGGCGCACGGCGCGGGCCCAGTGCGGGGCCATGCCGTAGCGGGGCAGATAGCGGGGCATCAGGTTGAGCAGCCCGGCCATCGCGGAGGCACCCGCGAACCACAGGATCGCGATCGTCGAGACGTCGTAGACGGTCCCGAAGGCGCCCCCCAGGTATTCGTGAGCCAGGTAGGCGAGCGCGCGGCCGTTGGCCTGCCCGCCGTCCTTGAACTCGCGTGCCGGGATCAGCAGGGTCGTGATGAAGCTGGTGGCGATCAGGAAGACGCTCATGATGACCGCGGCGGTGGTCAGCAGCTTCTTCGTGTCCCGGATACGGCCCGTGGGCCGCTCCTCGGTGTCACCGGGGTCGCCCTGCACATGCGGCATGACGGCGACACCGGTCTCGAAGCCCGACAGACCGAGCGCCAGCTTCGGGAAGACGATCAGTGCCACACCGATCATCACGAAGACATTGCCGTGCTCGGCGGTCAGTGCGCCGGTCCAGTCGGTGATCACGTGTCCGGCGGTGATCACATGCCACAGGCCCACCACCACGACGACGGCGTTCAGTGCCAGATAGATGCCGACCAGGGCGACCGCGACACCGATGGCCTCCAGGAAGCCCTTGAGGAAGACCGCACCGAGGAGGGCGACCAGCAGCAGGGTGATCAGCATCTGGTACCCGTGCAGGGCGCCGGTCAGGTGCGGGTTCTCCACCAGGTGGGTGGAGGCGTCGGCGGCGGAGAGGGTGATGGTGATCAGGAAGTCGGTGGCGGCGAAGCCGAGCAGGGTCAGGACGAACAACTTGCCCTGCCAGAAGGACAGCAGCCGCTCCAGCATGGCGATGGAGCCCTCGCCGCGGGGGCTCTCCTCGGCGACGCGCCGGTAGACCGGCAGGGCGCCGGCCAGGGTGACGATCACCAGGACGATGGTGGCGATCGGGGAGAGCAGTCCGGCGGCCAGGGCGGCGATGCCGGGCTGGTAGCCGAGGGTGGAGAAGTAGTCGACACCGGTCAGGCACATCACCCGCCACCAGCGCTGTCCCTTGTGCGGGGGCTCGGGCTCCGCGTGCGGGCCCTGGGGGGCGCCCTTGCCCATGTCGGACAGCCCCTCCAGCATCCACGCCCGCAATCGGTTTGCAGGGGGGTGTTCGGTGGTGGCCATCGGCGTGCTCTCCCGGGGTACGGCTCGGTGCGGATTCGGCCATCACACGGACGGCCGCACCAGCGTAAGCAGAGAGTGATGCGCGGGCCCACGAATGGGCGGCCTGACGGCGTCAAGCTTCCGTTAAGACCGGCTGGATCGCTCCCGGCGCCGTATCCAGGCGGCATCAGTGACATGTCAAAGACCGCGGAACGCGGGGCCGGGAGTGGTAGCGGAGCGAGGTGCGCGAGGGGGACGGCCGACGGGCCGCAGCGGATACCCAGCGTCATGTCGTACGTCCTCACACGAGCCCGTGCGACAGCGGCGCGGCAAGATCGTCGCCGCGATCGGATCCCGCCCCTGCTCCGGGCACGGTCACGGCCGGCAGGGGCGATCCGTCCCGGATTCCCCGGGCGCCGGTGCCGAGGGGCGGCTGTCCCTTCGTCCGGACCGGCGGAGCCCGACGCGGCTGAAGCGCCGGCCGCAGGGCCCGCGCCGCAGCTCGGCCTCGGCACCCCGCGTCTTGAACGTGGCGTCGTGATGCACACGGGTCATCAGGGCAAGCCCGTTCGGCAGCACCCGTTCGCCGACGAACGCGCCGCTCTCGTACGACCGGTACACGCCGATCGCCTGTCAAGGTCCCGTCAACGTGGCCTGAAGAGGCGTCAGGGGCGCGTCAATGCGGATCGTCCATGGCCGGAACCGGTCGCAGACTGAGCGGCAACGGGGGACGGGCGACCGTCCGTGGTCGGACAGGGGGAGGGACCGTGACGTCTCCCAAGCTCTCGGCTTCGTTCGAGCAGGGGGGCACCCCCCTGGCCGGAACGGTGTGCAGGCCCCGGACGGCGGCAGGCGCACCGCCACCGCAGCCGGCGGCCGTCCCGCCCGCGGGGGGTCCCGGTCCGCGGCGACGAGGAAAGCCGCGGCCGGGCGGCCGGGTGCACCGTCTCCGTCGCCGGACCGAGGCGGCATGGGCCGCTCTGCGCCGCCGCTACTGGGCCACCTTGCCCGCGCGGCTGCGCTGCCTGCGCGCGGTCACGGTCTCGCTCGTCCTCGCCCTGGCCCTGCTGCTCCTACTGGCGGGGCTGGCGGCCACCGATACCTGGGACGCCGTCGCCGACCGCGACGCGCCCCGCACCACCAGCGCCGCGGACCTGAACCTCGCCCTCAACAACATGGACGCGCAGGCCGCCAACATGCTGCTCTCCAGCGGCAACGCGGGCCAAGGGCGCCTGCAGACGCCGTACGAGAAGGCCGCAGGGTTCTACGGGGACGCGCGCCGCGAGATCGGACACGATCTGCGCACCCTGGCCGTCGCCGCCGAGGGCGACCAGTCCGACGAACGGACCGTGGAGTCGCTGACCGGCGACTTCGCCGAGTACCAGGAGCTGATCGGCCGCGCGCTGGAGAACGACGGACACCGCGACGGCAAGACAGCCGCGCTCGCCGATCACCGGAGGGCGACCGACCTGCTCCAGCGGCGACTCCTGCCAGGTGCAAGGACGTTGGTGGAATCCAACGACAACGCCTTCAACGCGCGGTACACCCGCGTCCGTTCGACGCTGGCCGCCCAGCTGGACGCCGTGGTGGCGCTCGGCGTGCTCCTGCTCGCCGTCCTCGGTGTGCTGCAGTGGTACCTGACCCGCCGCTTCCACCGGATCCTCAACCCCGGGGTCCTCGCCGCGGCCGTCTGCACGCTCGTCGCCGTCCTGCTCGGCGCGCAGATGCTCGCCGCCTCCGCCGACGACCTCCGTGGCGCCCGGCGCGACGCCTTCGACTCCGTCGTGGCCCTTTCCCGCGCCCGCGCCGTCGCCTACGACGCCAACGCCGACGAGAGCCGCTACCTCCTCGACCCGGGGCGCCACGACCAGTACGCGCGCTCGTTCCTCGCCAAGTCGCAGCAGCTGTACGGCCTCAAGGGCGCGAGCCTGGCCACGTACGACTCCGAACTCGCCGCCACTTGGCAGGCGTACCGCTCGGACCCCCACGACCTGCGGTTCACCGGGGAGTTCCGGCGCGAGCTGGTGAATGTCACCTTCCGCGGCGAGCGGGCCGCGGCCGAGAACACCGTCGACGCCTACGCCGTCTACCAACGGGACGACCGGACGATGCGCGCCCTGCTCGCGGCCGGGAAGGAGCACGAGGCGGTGGCGTTCTGCATGGGCTGGGAGCCCGGCACCTCCAACGCTCACTTCGGTGTGTGGATGACCGCCCTGGACAAGGTGACCGACATCAACCGCGCCCACTTCACGTCCTCGGTGCGATCCGGCCGCCTGGCCGTGACCGGCCTGCTGCCGTGGGCGGCCGGCCTGCTGCTCGCGGCAGCCGCGCTCACCGCCCTCGGTCTGCGGCCCCGGCTCGAGGAGTTCCGCTGAGCCCGGCCGCCGGCAGGTCCCGCCGGCCCGCCGGAGCTGCCAGGTGCCGAGGTCTCAGACGTCGGCGAGCCGTGCCTCCTCCAGGTCCAGCGAGCGCTGGAGCCGGCGCCGGGTGGTGTCGCTGATGGCGTGCTCGTCGTACAGGCGCCGCAGTTCCGCCGCCTCGATCGCTATCAGGTCGCGGCGCAGCTGGCGGTAGGCCAGGTCGGCGGACTCGGCGGGCGCGCCGTCGTCGTCGCTGTCGGCCAGGCGGTCGCGGGCGTCGTCCAGGCGGGCGGTCAGACCGCGCCGGAGCCGGTCCAGGACGATGTCCGGGGCGGCCTGGAGCTCCGTCAGCTCGTCCAGACGGCGGATGCCCGCGCCGGCAAGGCGGCAGCGGGCGGCGGCCTCCTCGCGTTCCGTGTGGTCGGGTTCCAGCGCGATGCCCGAGCGACGGACGACAGGGGCCAGGGTGAACCCCTGGACGACCAGGGTGACGACCACGACCGACGTGGTCAGGACGAGCACCAGGGGCCGCTGCGACAGCGAGGCGCCGTGCGCCGTGGTCACCGGGATGGACAGGGCCGCGGCCAGCGGGACGACACCGCGTGTTCCCGCCCAGGTCAGCACCAGCGGCACCCGCCAGTTCATCCGCTGGATCCCGCCCTCGCGCTGCACCACCGCCGACAGGGGCGCCAGCCACAGCAGGCGTACCGCGATGAGCGTTCCCGCTACGGCGAGCGCATACAGCGGCCACGCACGGTCGCCGTCGGACAGGGCCCGCACCTGCGCGGGCAGGGCCAGACCGATCAGGCTGAAGACGACGCTCTCCAGCAGGAACACCACCGTGCCGTACACCGCGTGCAACTGGAGCCTTATGCGCGCGGTGGTGAGACGGTCGCCCCGGCCGCCGAGGACCACCCCGGCCACCACCACCGAGGTGACACCGGAGGTGTGCGCGGCCTCCGCCAGTACATAGGCGGCATACGGGGTGACCAGGGCGATCACCGTCTCCAGCACGGGATCCTCGGTACGCCGCCGGATCATCGTGACCACCCCGGCCAGGGCGGCGCCGATCACCGTGCCACCCCCGGCGAGCAGCACGAACTCGCCGCCCGCCGAACGCCAGTCGGCGGCAGCGGACGCCACGGCCACGCTCACCGCCACCCGGAACAGGACCAGCGAGGTGGCGTCGTTGAACAGGCTCTCGGCCTGGACCAGGACCTGGACCCTGGGTGGCAGCGCCAGGCGCCTGCCGAGCGCGGTGACGGCGACGGGGTCGGTGCTGGCCAGAACGGCACCCAGCACCAACGCCATCTGCCACGAAAGTGGCGAGACCAGCGAGGCAACCGCCCCGACCGCGGCCGCCGAGGCCAGCACCAGGCCGACGGCCAGTATGCCGACCGGCTTCCACACCACGCGCAGTTCGCGCCAGGAGAGTTCCTCCGCGCTCGCGTACAGCAGCGGCGGCAGGACGACGAGGCCGATGATGCCGGGGCTGATCTGGATCCGGGGAGAGCCGGGCAGCAGCGCGACGGTCAGACCGGCGACCACGAGGAGGGAGGGCGCGGGGATCCGCCACCGACGGGCGAACGTCGCCACGACGGTGGCCAGTACTACGAGTGCGAGAACCGTCCCTACGCTGCGCATGCCGTCCCCCGGAGGCTCCAAGGGGAGCCCTCGTGGCTCCCAGCCGACCAGACTTCCCGGCACACCGCTTTCACCCTATCGGCCCAGGCCACGTCAAGACAGTGTCAAGGTCCACGTGGGCCACGGCAAGGATCCGCAGGCGGCCGCGCCCAAGGACCTGGAAAGGGCTTCCTCGAAGGCAGTGAGCGGGACAGCGAGCGGCAAGAAATGACCCTTCGCCCAGGGGAGTTGAGCCCCCGCATCCGCGGGGTGCGCGGAGCGTGGGGGCCTCATGGACACCGGAACGGAGACGGAGCCGCCGCGGCCCCGACTGGACAGGCAGCCGAAGGCCGGCCGCCGGCACCGCGATGTCGACGCACGTCCGCCCCCGCCCACCCCGCAGGGCCCCCGCTACTCCAGACCGGACACCTTGAACACGGTCAGGGCGGTCTCGCGGTCGATCCGTTCCTGGACGCGGCGCAGCGCGGTCGCCCCGCACTGCAGGGTGCCGAGGGCCGCGGACTTCTGGGCGTCCTCGTCCAGGCGGTGCCACAGCGCCGGGTTGTTCACGAGGACCTGAGGGTCGATCTCGACCCGTCCGCCGAACGTGTCCCGCAGGACCAGACGCCGGGAGATGCCGTCGATGGAGCGCACCGACACCAGCAGGTCGGTACGGACCAGCCGCGTGCGCAGCAGTCCGCGCGAGGCCAGCCAGCCCGCGCCCGCAAAGACCCGGCGCGGACACAGCACCAGGAAGAGCAGCACCGACAGCGCGCACCACAGAACGGCCCGCCATGGTGTCCAGGAGCCCGAACCCCAGTCGATCAGCAGCAGCAGGGTGAGCAGCGCGACCGCGCAGCGGATCGAGCTGTACATGTCTCCCGCCCAGCGGCGGTCGTACACCACTCGGGCCGGCACCTCTGCGTCCGCGCCCGTGACCTCGGGGCGCGCGTCGTCGCGGCCTTCCATGGGGCCGACGGTAGACAGCCCCGGAGCCCTTTGCAGCGGGCCTTGACGCGACTCTGACGGGTCCGCCGTCTTTCTTGACGCCGTCACAGCGGGTCCAGGGAGTCGGCTGCGCCACACAGGCGTCAAGGTGGCGTCAAGGTCGCCGGGTCCGGCGCGAAGAACGCGCAATGAGCGCTCGGACCGGGCCGGATGCGGTCGGAACCTTGGTGCACCGCGTGCGCTTCCGTACGCGGCCGTTGAGCACGAAGGAGTACCGCCCATGTCCGTTCTGACCGTCGAACCGGACGCCGTCCCCGCCGGCGAGGAGCCGCCGGATACCGGCGAGCGGCACCGCCTGACGGCCGTCACCGGCCTGGCCGCGCTGTCCCTGGACGCCATGGCGTCCGTGGCGTACGGCCCCGAGGCGATCGTCCTGGTCCTGGCGGCGGCCGGCGCGCACGGCCTCGGGTTCACGGTGCCGGTGACCCTCGCGATCGCCGCGCTCCTCGCGGTGCTCGTGGCCTCGTACCGGCAGGTGATCGCCGCGTTCCCGGACGGCGGCGGGTCGTACGCCGTGGCCAGGACCCACCTGGGCGCGCGGACGGGCCTGGTGGCCGCCGCGTCCCTGGTCCTGGACTACGTGCTGAACGTCGCCGTGGCCGTGACGGCCGGAGTCGCCGCCCTCACCTCGGCGTTTCCCTCCCTGTACGGCGAACGGGTGTGGCTGTGCCTGGGCGTCCTCACGCTGATCACCGCGGTGAACCTGCGCGGCATCGTGGAGTCGGCGAAGGTCTTCATCGTGCCGACCGTCGTCTTCGTCGGCTCGATCTTCGTCCTGATCGGTGTGGGACTCCTCCGGTCGGCCCCGGTGAGTACCGCGACCGCGGCAGGCCACGCCTCGGTCGTCGCCGGCAACGCCACCGCCGTGGGCACCCTGCTCCTGCTCAAGGCCTTCGCCTCCGGGTGCAGTGCGCTGACCGGTGTGGAGGCCATCGCAAACGCCGTGCCCTCCTTCCGTGTGCCGCGCGTCAAGCGGGCCCAGCGCGCGGAGGTCGCCCTCGGCACCGTGCTCGGTGTGATGCTGATCGGCCTGTCCGTGCTGATCGGGCGCTTCCATCTCCAGCCGGCCGACGGCGTCACCGTCCTCGCCCAGCTCGCGGACGCCTCACTGGGCCACAACTGGGCTTTCTACGTCGTCCAGTTCGCCACCACGATCCTGCTGGCCCTCTCCGCGAACACCTCCTTCGGCGGCCTCCCGGTGCTGCTGAAGCTGCTGGCCCGGGACAACTACCTGCCGCACGTCTTCGCCCTCAAGGCCGACCGGCAGGTGCACCGCCACGGTGTGCTCGCGCTGGCCCTCGTCTCCGCCGCGCTGCTGGTCTTCTCCGGCGGCGACACCAACACCCTCGTGCCGCTGTTCGCCATCGGCGTCTTCGTCGGGTTCACGGTCGCCCAGATCGGCATGGTCCGGCACTGGCGTGGCGAGCGGGGCCGCGGATGGCGGGGAAAGGCGCTGCTCAACGGCCTCGGTGCCGTGCTCACAGGTGTCGCGACCGTCGTCGTCACGGCGAGCAAGTTCGCCGAGGGCGCCTGGCTGATCGTGATCGCCCTGCCGCTGCTGGTCGCGGCCTTCGAGACCGTGCACCGCGCCTACGCCCGGATCGGCGAGCGCCTCGAACTCGGCCGCATACCGGAGCCGCCGCACCGTGACCGCTCCCTGGTGATCGTGCCCGTCTCCTCCCTGTCCCGGCTCACCTCCGAAGCGCTGACCGCCGCCGCCTCCCTCGGCGATGAGGTGCGCGCCGTCACCGTCTGCCATCCCGACCCCGAGGACCGCGCCCAAGTGCACGCACTGGAGCGCGCCTGGGCGAACTGGGACCCCGGCGTGCCCCTGGTCCGGCTGACCTCCGGGCGGCGCACCCTGGGCCGTCCGATCGCCGCGTACGTCCGAGAAGTGACCGCGGCGGAACCGGCCGCCCGCGTCACCGTACTGATCCCGGAGACGGAGCCGGAACGGCTGTGGCAGCGACTGCTGCAGAACCAGCGCGGAGCCGTCGTCGCGCACGCCGTGCGACGGGAGACCGACGCGGTGATCTGCCGCCTGCGCTTCAGGCTGTTCTGACGTATTTGCCACACCGGATGGCGCACGACCGGCGGCGCCGGCCCGCCGGTCGCCGCAGAAGCCGTAAGAGTCCCGTCAAAGGCGCGCGAACCGTCGTATGGGAGCCGTCAACGGGGGCCGAATCCGGCCAGAAAGGCAGTTTGCTCTTACCGTCCGAGCCCCACCCGCACTTCATTCCGGGAGTTCACGATGGCCGATCTGGCCTTCGTCGTCACCACGATCGCGGTCTTCGCGCTGGTGGCCCTCGCCGCCAAGGGGGTGACCAAGCTGTGACCGCCGAGAACATCGTCGGCCTGGTCGTGGCCGTCGCCCTGCTGGGCTATCTCGTCCTCGCCCTGATCTTCCCGGAGAGGTTCTGAGCAGCCACATGAGTCCCGAATTCGCCGGCGTGCTCCAGTTGCTCGCCCTGATGGCGGCGCTCGCACTCGCCTACGCTCCCCTCGGCAACCACATGGCCCGGGTCTACTCCTCCGGCCGGCACCTGCGCGTCGAGAAGTGGATCTACAAGGGCATCGGTGCCAACCCCGACGCCGAGATGCGCTGGCCCGCGTACCTGCGCGGTGTGCTCGCGTTCTCCGCGGTGAGCGTGCTCTTCCTCTACCTGCTCCAGCGCATCCAGGGCTTCCTGCCCGGCTCACTGGGCTTCTCCTCGATCGACCCGGGCCAGGCCTTCAACACGGCCGCCTCCTTCGTGACGAACACCAACTGGCAGTCGTACTCGGGCGAGCAGGCCATGGGCCACGTTGTGCAGACCGCCGGCCTGGCCGTGCAGAACTTCGTCTCCGCGGCCGTCGGCATGGCGGTGGCGGTGGCTCTGGTGCGCGGCTTCGCGCGGTCGCGCACCGGTGATCTCGGCAACTTCTGGTCCGACCTGGTGCGTGGTGTCGTACGCATCCTGCTGCCGCTGTCGGTGGTGGCGGCCGTCGTGCTGGTCGCCTGCGGAGCCATCCAGAACTTCTCCGGCGTCCACGAGGTCGGCCAGTTCATGGGCGGGTCGCAGCAGTGGAACGGAGGCGCGGTCGCCTCCCAGGAGGCCATCAAGGAGGTGGGCACCAACGGCGGCGGCTACTTCAACGCCAACAGCGCTCACCCCTTCGAGAACCCGACCCCGCTCACCAACCTCTTCGAGATCTTCCTGCTCCTGGTGATCCCGTTCGCCCTGACCCGGACCTTCGGCGTCATGGTCGGCTCGGTCAAGCAGGGCTACGCGATCCTCGCCACCATGGCCACCATCTGGGTCGGTTTCGCCGCCCTGATGATGTGGACCGAATTCGCCCACCACGAAGGGGCGCTGCAGCTCGCGCACGGTGCCATGGAGGGCAAGGAGGTCCGCCTCGGCGTCGGCGGCTCGTCGATCTTCGCGGTGTCGACCACGCTGACCTCGACCGGTGCCGTGGACTCCTTCCACTCGTCGTTCACCGGGCTCGGCGGCGGCATCACGATGCTGAGCATGATGCTGGGCGAGATTGCGCCCGGCGGTACCGGCTCCGGCCTCTACGGCATCCTGATCATGGCGATCATCGCGGTGTTCATCGCCGGTCTCATGGTCGGCCGTACGCCCGAGTACCTGGGCAAGAAGATCGGCTCCCGCGAGATCAAGCTGGCGGCCATCTACATCCTGATCACCCCGGCGCTGGTGCTCGTCTTCACGGCGATCTCCATGGCTCTGCCCACCCCGCCGCACTCGATGCTCAACTCCGGCGCGCACGGATTCTCCGAGGTCCTGTACGCCTTCACGTCCGCCGCGAACAACAACGGCTCGGCCTTCGCCGGCCTGAACGCGAACACGGACTGGTACAACACCATGACCGCGCTCGCGATGCTCCTGGGACGCTTCCTGCCGATGGTGTTCGTCCTCTCTCTGGCCGGCTCGCTGGCCGGGCAGAAGCCGGTGCCGGTCACCGCGGGCACTCTGCGCACCGAGAAGCCGCTGTTCACCGGTCTGCTGGTGGGCGCAATCCTGATCATCACCGGTCTGACCTACTTCCCGGCGCTGGCGCTGGGCCCGCTCGCCGAAGGGCTGGCGTGATGACCACCCGCACAGAGAAGCACGAGGACTCGATGTCCACAGCCACACCCACCCGGGCACCGCACAGCGACGTCCCCACCGGGAACAAGTCAGCCGAGGGCCGCGTCGGTGCGGGGCTCTTCGACCCCAAGCAGCTGGTGAGGTCCCTGCCGGACGCGCTGCGCAAGCTCGACCCGCGGGCGCTGGTCAAGTCGCCCGTGATGTTCGTGGTGTGGGTCGGCTCGGTGCTGACCACCGTCTTCTCCCTCAAGGACCCGGGCAACTGGTTCGGCTGGGCGATCAGCGCATGGCTCTGGCTGACCGTCGTCTTCGCCAACCTCGCGGAGGCCGTCGCCGAGGGCCGAGGCAAGGCGCAGGCCGACACTTTGCGCAGGGCCAAGACCGACTCCGTGGCCCGACGCCTGGTGGACGACCGCGAGGAGCAGGTCCCCGGCACCGAACTGCGCGTCGGCGACCTGGTGGTCTGCGAGGCCGGCGACACCATCCCCGGCGACGGTGACGTCGTCGAGGGCGTCGCCTCCGTGGACGAGTCGGCGATCACCGGTGAGTCGGCGCCGGTCATCCGCGAGTCCGGCGGCGACCGGTCCGCGGTCACCGGCGGTACGAAGGTGCTGTCCGACCGCATCGTCATCAAGATCACGACGAAGCCGGGCGAGACCTTCATCGACCGGATGATCTCGCTGGTCGAGGGCGCGGCCCGGCAGAAGACGCCGAACGAGATCGCGCTGAACATCCTGCTGGCCTCACTGACGATCGTCTTCCTGCTCGCCTGCGCCACTCTGCCGCCGTTCGCCACGTACGCAGGCACCCATCTGACGATGATCGTCCTGGTGGCGCTCCTCGTCTGCCTGATCCCGACCACGATCGGCGCGCTGCTGTCCGCGATCGGCATTGCGGGCATGGACCGGCTGGTGCAGCGCAATGTGCTCGCCATGTCGGGCCGTGCGGTCGAGGCCGCGGGTGACGTCTCGACGCTGCTGCTGGACAAGACCGGCACCATCACGCTCGGCAACCGGCAGGCGTCGGAGTTCGTGCCGGTGCGCGGGGCGACCGCCGCCGAGGTCGCGGACGCCGCCCAACTCTCCTCGCTCGCCGACGAGACGCCCGAGGGCCGCTCCGTCGTCGTACTGGCGAAGGAGAAGTACGGGCTGCGCGAGCGCCACCAGGGCGAGTTGGCCGGGGCCGAGTGGATCGCCTTCACCGCCCAGACCCGTATGTCGGGTGTGGACGTGGACGGCAGGAGGATCCGCAAGGGGGCCGCCGGTTCGGTCGTCGAGTGGGTGCGGGAGCGCGGTGGCGAGGTCGCCGAGGGCGCGGACACGATCGCGGGCCGGATCTCCGAAGAGGGCGGCACACCGCTGCTCGTGGCGGTCGAGGACACCGAGGGGGCGCGCGTCCTGGGTGTCATCCACCTCAAGGACGTCGTCAAGGACGGCATGCGCGAGCGCTTCGACGAGCTGCGCCGCATGGGTATCAAGACCGTCATGATCACCGGCGACAACCCGCTGACCGCCAAGGCGATCGCCGAGGAGGCGGGTGTCGACGACTTCCTCGCGGAGGCCACTCCCGAGGACAAGATGGCGCTCATCAAGCGTGAGCAGGCGGGCGGCAAGCTCGTGGCGATGACCGGTGACGGCACCAACGACGCCCCGGCCCTCGCGCAGGCGGACGTCGGTGTGGCGATGAACACCGGCACGTCGGCCGCCAAGGAGGCCGGCAACATGGTCGACCTCGACTCCAACCCGACCAAGCTCATCGAGATCGTGGAGATCGGCAAGCAGCTGCTGATCACCCGTGGCGCGCTGACGACGTTCTCCATCGCCAACGACGTCGCGAAGTACTTCGCGATCATCCCGGCGATGTTCGCCGCGGTCTACCCGGGCCTGGACAAGCTGAACATCATGCAGTTGTCGTCGCCCGACTCCGCGATCCTGTCGGCGGTCATCTTCAACGCGCTGATCATCATCGCGCTCGTGCCGCTCGCTCTGCGAGGCGTGCAGTACCGGCCGGTGAGCGCGGACCGGATGCTGCGGCGCAACCTCGGCATCTACGGCCTGGGCGGGCTCATCGCCCCGTTCATCGGCGTCAAGATCATCGACATGGTCATCTCCCTCATTCCCGGGCTGCATTGATTTGGAAGCGTGCTGATCCCATGAACAACTCGGTATCGAACACCGCCCGGTTGCTCGGGGCGGGCCTACGCGCCCTCCTCCTGCTGACCTTGGTGACGGGCGTCATCTACCCGCTGGTCGTCACGGGCGTCGCCCAGGCCTTCTTCGGCAACCAGGCGAACGGCTCGGAGATCAAGGCGGACGGCAAGGTCGTCGGCTCCGCCCTCATCGGCCAGGCGTACAGCCTGCCGCCGAAGAAGGGCGGGCAGACCCCGGACGCGGACCTGAAGTGGTTCCAGGGCCGACCGCAGAACGGCCTCGGCAGCAACACCGTGAACACGCAGTACAAGCTGCTCGTGTCCGGCGCCACCAACCTCGCCGCCGACAACCCCAAGCTCGTCCAGCAGGTCAAGTCGGCCCAGGCCGCGGTCGTCAAGGACAACTCGGTGGCCGGCTACACGGTCAGGCCGTCCGACGTGCCCCCGGACGCGGTCACCTCCTCCGGCTCCGGACTGGACCCGGACATCTCCCCGCAGTACGCGGAGATCCAGGTGCACCGGGTCGCCGCCGAGAACGGCCTGTCCGTCGCCCAGGTGGAGAAGATGGTCAAGGACCACACCGAGGGCCGCACCCTCGGCTTCATCGGTGAGCCCCGGGTGAACGTTCTCGAACTCAACATCGCCCTCAAGGGGCTCGTGGCGAAGCACTGAGACCTGGCGTGCGCCGCACGGGAGTTGGTCCTGCTCGACCTCGGGCTGCCCGACATGGACGGCGTGGACGTCATCAGGGCACTGCGCGGCTGGACTCGCGTGCCGATCCTGGTGCCGTCCGCCCGCCAGGTGTCCGACGAGAAGGTGGCGGCGCTCGACGCGGGCGCCGACGACTGTGTGACGAAGCCGTTCAGCGGGGACGAGCTGCCCGCCCGGGTGCGGGCTGCCGTCCGGCGTACTCAAAGGGTGAACATGGCACGCGGCAAGCTTCGGATCTACCTCGGTGCGGCACCGGGCGTGGGCAAGACCTACGCCATGCTGTCCGAGGCGCACCGGCGTGTCGAGCGCGGCACCGACTGCGTGGTGGCGCTCGTGGAGCACCACGACCGGCCGCGCACCGAGGTGATGCTGCGCGGTCTCGAGCAGATACCGCGCAGGGAACTGGAGTACCGCGGCAGCGTCTTCACGGAGATGGACGTGGACGCCGTGCTGGACCGTGCCCCCGCCGTCGCCCTGGTGGACGAACTCGCCCACACCAATGTCCCCGGTGCCCGCAACGCCAAGCGGTGGCAGGACGTCGAGGAGCTGCTCGCGGCCGGGATCGACGTGGTTTCGACCGTCAACATCCAGCACCTGGAGTCCCTCGGCGACGTCGTCGAGTCGATCACCGGCGTACGGCAGCGCGAGACCGTACCCGACGAGGTGGTGCGCCGGGCGGACCAGATCGAACTGGTGGACATGTCCCCGCAGGCGCTGCGCCGCCGTATGGCGCACGGCAACATCTACAAGTCCGACAAGGTCGACGCGGCCCTGTCCCAC
>NZ_LBMW01000035.1 GCF_026168105.1 Streptomyces hygroscopicus | reverse complement strand
ACACCTGGAGTTTATCGAACAGCCCAAATGAGATGACCTCTAAGTACCCCGTTCGAAACAAACAGGGGTCTCGTGCCCGACCGGGCTCGCCCCTGTGCCGACCAAGGAGTGACCCTCCGCCCCGTTCCTCCAGCGCTCTGCTTGCTCCCCGGCCGCGGTCGAGGGCGCCTTTCGTGCTCCCCTCTGACGGCTGGCACATGCCCCTGTCGCAGCGTGAGCCAGGTTGTTAAAGGGGCTTTCCATGAGATCTGCGCCGTACGTCCTTGCCAGTAAGTACGCTAGCTGGATGAACCTCATGACCCAAATCGAACTGATTACCGTACCGCAGGATTTCACACGCCTCTGCAATGCAGTACTTCAGGCCGAACATGGCACCGACTTTCTGCCAATCGATGATGATCGAGCAGACCGAGGAAACGATGGGTACCTGAAATCTGAGAAGCGGATTTTTGCGGCACACTGCTTCAAGAGAATCCAGAACCAACGTATTGATCACGAAATCCGCGCCAAAATGATGGGTGACTTACGTAAGGCGATCCAGCTTAAGATGGAAGGCGACTGGGATATTGAGGCCTGGACATTCCTCTCGAACTATCCAATCCCGGAGAACATCGCCCGACAGGTGATCGTAACAGGTAAAGAATCCGGAATTGACGTAAGCTGGAACGGGCCGGGCTACTTCGCGGAGGTTCTTCAGCGCTTCAGGAGTGTTCGGGAAATGTTCCCGAACCTCTTGGGTAACGATATCCTTGACCAACTTGATGCAATAACCGCAAAGCTGGAATCCCTTTCGGTGGCTGAGCCCGTCATTAACTGGGTTCCCCGGAACGCGCAGGAGCAACGAGCGCTAATCTCTCAAAAACCGCCTGCCTGGGAGTATCTGTTATTTGCAGGAATCTTGCGCCAAAGGAAGGAGATCCTTGAACCAAAGTGGCGCGACTACCTAGTGGGAAACGGTAGCCGCACAGGTCGTTACCTGGACAAGGGGGCCGCGCGAATCTATCTACATGGCATCTGGTCGGATGTTGAATCAATCGCCGAGCGTGTAATTTCGGCCTTCGACGAGAGGCTGCAATTAGAAGCCTTCGGGGCTCCTGGAGAACCTGGAAATGCTGAGCTAATCAAGCACTCTGCTGATCGCATCGTGAAGAGCTATGAGGATCTGCTCGACTGGGCAGGAGAAATTCGTGGTACTGTTCTTCCAGAGGACATGAAGAGGGCATTCGATGCGGCCGCTATGGTGGCAGCACAACCGGTCGCAGATATTCGGACCTTCATCGATCAAACTGTAACGGCAATCGATGAGATACCTGCTAGATTAGCTCAGGAGAACCCCCGGCCAATCATTTTCACACTCACGCTGACATTGACGATTAACGAGGCAGCCATGGCCGAATTCCGCAAAGAAGCAAGACGTCTCCGCTGGTGACCTTGGATCGTGTGCGTTGCGCTGGGTGCCGAGTGGCTGGCCGACGTTCTGATCACCTTTCTCGATTGGGATGGGATCAAGGCCACTAGGTGGCTAGTCAATCCAATAGAATCGGGAGTTTCTCCTCAACTCTTCCAGAGCGAACTTCGCGGCTTTTGGGATCCCCTCCGGACCACCAGCCAGGCCATCATGCCAAGCGAGCGTAGTCTTGGGATATCTTCGCCAACGCTCCTTGAGTTGGCGCTCAAGGAAGTCGACGAATCTACCTCGGATATCGAAAGCCGGATTGACCTCAAGATATGATGGGGCATAACCGGCATGCACAATCCTGTTGCGCAGCTTGTAAAGCTTGGTCTCGTATTCGCCGGCGATTGACTGAGAGCCACTCCATCGCCCCCCCAAGCAAGCCGGGCAACTCTCTCTTGAGTAGAGACTCGAAAGGGATTCCACCCTTCTCAGTGATTACCCCTACCGGAGTTCCAAGGTCACGATGAAGCATCGTGCATAGCCCTCGAAGAAGGCTTTCCAGTGATGCCTGCAAAGAAACGATGCTGGCCGACGACGCACCGTGCAAGCGTTGATTCTCTGCCTCCAAGGCAAGAGAACGCGCAGTGATGAACGGATGGGGCGAAGCTGCGGCGTCGGATTCGAGTCGACGTGCCACGGCATGACGAATAAGCGCGCTCACCTCTTGTTCATTATGGGGAAGAGCAACTGGATTTATCTTGCGGTGGTTGACTCGGAAGTAATTTTCCGTCAGGGTAGCACGGCTACCCGGAGCGAGCAGGGCGTATTTTATCTCCGGATCTAGAGAATCCCTCGCAAGCGGGCTCGACCAAATTTCTCCTGTTGTGAGACGCGAACTTTCGCTTAGTAGACTTATTGCAGACAGACACCTCTCGAATGCCCGAGTCAAAACCTCGTTTTCATTTCGCGCGTCCGGTTCATTGTCAAATTTAACGTCGAGAGTTTCTGCGACGGCCCAGGTCTGGGTGGACTTGGTCGCAGATCGGTCAACCGCTGTGCGCCGACTGCTACGACTACACCGCCCACGCGCTGTGGCACGCGCACGCATCCAAGCTGTGGGACCGGTTCGTCATCGACGTCCGACGGCGCCTCGCCTCCTCGGCCGGACTCGTACAGTCCCGCTTCGCGCAACATGCCCGGCTGTCCTTCGCCCGCGTGGCCGAGTACCAGAAGCGAGCGGTCGCGTACCGAGGCGGGGACGTTCTTGCCTCCTAGGAGGCCCGCGCGGACCAGATGGTAGGTGTCTCCGGCGTGGAGGCGGGAGCAGGCCGGGCAGACGGTTGCGCGTCGGTTGCGGCAACGGACGAGGAGGCGTTCGCCGGGTTCGTTGCGGTGTCGACCACGAGCGCGGACAGGATCTCTACCGCCTCACGCCTGCACGTGGCCAGCGCGCTCAACCGCCCACCGATGCGCGGCCCCAGCCGCCATCCGGGCCGGTGCATACGGCCACGCCACGTTCCTCTGCCGTGATGGACTGGGCGACGGCCACGGCGTCCTTGTTCAGGTCGCCGAGGGTAAGGGGTTTCCGGCGGCTCGCGTCGTCGACGATCTTGAACAGCCGATCGTGATCGATGGGCATCCCCGCGGTTTGCTTCAATCGCTGACTTATCAGATCCTGGGCTGAGTCGCCAACTGGGTGATCAGCCTTGCCAGCAGGGTGGACTTGCCCGACCGGGAGCCGGGCCGCTGAAGCGGGTCCGTTGCCGTCGCCGTCAGCAGCGCACGCCTCCGCCGGGCGGGTCCAGCTCCACACCCCCTACAGTCCCGCCGTCGGCGTACTCGCCTTCCGCTGGGGCAAGCAGATCGACGCCCGGCCACTGCACGCAGAGAGCGACGGACCCGACGATGACGCCGTGGCCGCGTATGTGGCCAAGTACGTCACCAAGGGAGCGAGCGAGACAGGTGCCGGCACCGACCATCCGCTCAAGACCTGGGCCGACATCGAGTCGGCACCCGTCAGCGAACACGTCCGTACCCTTATGCGGACCTGCTGGCGCCTCGGCGGCCTTCCCGAGTACGCGCCGCTCAACCTGCGCGCCTGGGCGCACACGCTCGGCTACCGGGGACACATCCTCACCAAGTCCCGCGCCTATTCCACGACATACGCGGTATTGCGAGCCGAACGCGCCCACCACGTAGGTCACGCTGATATCCCTGACACGGTCACCGAGCGACACTGGCGCTACCTCGGCTCCGGCCACTCCCCCGGCGCGGCACTCATTGCCGTGGGCATCGCCGAGGACCTGGCCGTGAACCGAGAGTTGGGGCGGGAAGCAGCAGCTGACCGGGGGTGCCTGTAGTGCCCGACACCACGGTCATCTGGACGCCCAACAAGACACTCTCCCCTGCCGAGCGAGCACTACTGTTGCGGATTCTGTTCGGACCGCAGGCGCAACTTCGGCGGAACACCGAAAAGACCCGACGAAGCGTCACACCTGAGAGATACCGTTGGGTTAAAACAGACGCCCCGGCAGCGGCTGGCACCGCCCCGGGGCTGGCCGACTGATTGGGAGTCGACATGTCCAATGTAAGCACACCCCTGCCCTCCTCCAACGAGCCCTCTGCCCGGTTGGCTGGCTCGCGCGCGTTGCGCGCCGTCGACTATCTGCGGGTCTCCACTGAGGAGCAGAAAAAGGGCTATGGCGTAGCCAGGCAGAGCCGGAAGACCGTCCGCCACATCGCGCTCAAGCAGTGGGCACACGTCGGCACGTACAAAGACGAGGGAGTCTCAGGCTCCCTGGAAGCGGCGGACCGGGGTGATCTGAAGCGCCTGATGGAAGACGCACAGACGACTCCGCGTCCCTTCGACATCGTGGTCGTGCCGGACGGCCGTGTGATCGGCCGCAAGGGTCGTGCTTTCTGGCGCTGGGTCTGGGCCCTTGAAGACATCGGCGTGTACGTCGCCGTCGTCGCTGACGATTACGACAACACCACGTCCGAGGGACGCAAGAAGATGCGCCGTGATGCCGACTACGCCGAGACCGAGTGGGAGACGATTCGCGACCGCACGCAGGGCGGCTTGCAGGAGAAGGCCGAGTTTACGCCCGCCGCGCACATCGGGGGGCGTCCTCCCTACGGCTACCGCATCGCCAACAAGGGCACGCCTGGCTCGTACTTGGTGATCGACGCGGATGAAGCCAAGATCATCCGCTACGTGTACGAACTGGTGGTTGGCGAAGGGCTCAACCTCCGTAAGGTCACCATCCGTCTCAACGCTGAGGGGATTACGGCGCGTTCGGGCAAGGCATGGATCCGAGACAACCTGCGGGACCGAATCATGTCGGCACCCGTACTCGACGGCGTGATGGTCTTCCGCGGCAAGCACGCCAAAACCGACGATGACGGCAACCCCATCTGGGGCGAGTCCGTCAGGATCGAATTACCTCGAATCCTGACCGAGGAACAGAGCGCAGAGCTGCGGCGCAAAGTATCTGAGACAGCAAAGCACAGCAGCGGGCAGCGGGAGTTCTACCCTTTGACTGGTCGTGTCATCAGTCTGTGCGGGAAGACGTACACAGGGATCAGCCATGCGGCCGATCCGGAAAGTCCCCGATACTACCGATGCAAGGGCAACGCGCCACGAGACCCTCGCCTGAAGTCCTGCGGCTGCTCGCTCATCGACGCTGACGCGCTTGAGTCGCACGTCTGGAAGAAAGTCACTGAGATCGCGAGCGACAGCGAAAAGCTTCAGGAACTTGCTGCCGAATGGATCGGCATGGCGGAGGGAGACACGTCCGCCCTGACCGACCGTATCGCGGACCTCGATCAACAGATTGAGGGCATGAACGCATCGATCGCGGCCGTGATCGTGGCGACGGCCAAACAGAGCAAGTCGGCCGAAGCCATTGAGGCCGCGACTGTGGCACTGCACGAAGAACTTCAGCAGCTCCAGAACCTGCGTGGCGAGGCGGTCGAATGGCTTGCCGAGATGGAGGAGTCAGATCGGCGCGCCCGAGATCTCCGAGCACTGGCAAGCATGGTGAGGAATTCGTTCCCCGACATGGCGCCGGAGCAGCAGGCGGCCATTCTGTCCATGCTGGAGCTGAAGGTCACTGTTACCGGCCCGGTGCCCGATGGACGGCGGGGCGGGGTGCCCTGCACCGTGCGGGCTTGGTACAGCGCTACGGGCCTCGACGTGCCCGCTGCCACGCTCTCGGACGGCGACTGGGCAAAGGTCGCTTCGCTGCTCCCGAAGGGGCGCATGGGCACCGTTCGGCGCTCAGTCGACGCCATCTTCTACAAGGCTCGTACAGGCAAGTCATGGCCTCAGGTGATCAGGGAGACCGGTGCCACCCGCCAAGCCTCGAAGCACTTCAACACCTGGACTTCCGATGGCACCTGGGCCCGTGTGAATGCTGCTCTGGCAGACGTGGAACATGTCGCCCTGCCGGAGCCGGAACTACTCCCGTCAATGATCATCGAAGGGCGGGTCGATACGAGCGCGATGCTGCACGCAGAAGAACGATCCCGAACGGGATGCCGATGATGGTGATGCACAGCAGCACGCCCGCGAACACATACCCGAGGAACAGCCAGAAGCCGCTCAGGACGAGCCAAATGATGTTCAGGATTGTCTTCACTGGTGGCGACCTGCCATCTGCTCGAGCCGGGCGATGCGCTCCGCCATCGGCGGGTGCGTGGAAAACATCTTGGCGAGTCCCTGGCCCGGACGGAAGGGATTCGCGATCATCATGTGGCTCGCCGTCTCGATGCGCGGCTCGGGCGGGAGCGGAAGCTGCTGGGTACCCATCTCCAGTTTGCGCAGAGCGCTGGCGAGCGCGAGGGGATCGCCGGTGAGCTGCGCTCCGGACGAGTCCGCCTCGTACTCCCTGGAGCGGCTGATGGCGAGCTGGATGATCGTCGCGGCGAGCGGGCCCAGGATCATGATCAGGAGCATGCCCAGGATGCCGGGGCCCTCGTCGTCGTCGGAGCGGCCGAAGGGGATCAGCCAGGCGAAGTTCACCAAGAACAGGATCACCGAGGCGAGGGCCGCGGCGACCGACGAGATCAGGATGTCACGGTTGTAGACATGGCTCAGCTCGTGCCCGATGACGCCGCGCAGCTCGCGCTCGTCGAGGATGCGGAGGATGCCGTCGGTGCAGCACACCGCCGCATTGCGCGGGTTGCGGCCCGTCGCGAACGCGTTCGGCGCCTCCGTCGGCGAGATGTACAGCCGGGGCATGGGCTGGCGGGCCTGGTTGGAGAGCTCGCGGACGATGCGGTACAGGCCGGGGGCCTCGAACTCGCTCACCGGGCGGGCGCGCATCGCGCGTAGAGCCAGCTTGTCGCTGTTCCAGTACGCGTACGCGTTCGTGCCGATCGCGACGAGGACCGCGACGACCAGCCCCATGCGCCCGAAGAAACTGCCGATGACGATGATGAGTGCGGACAGTCCCCCGAGGAGTACTGCGGTCCTGAGCCCGTTGTGCCGGCGGTGCACGGTACGCCCTCCAAGTGGTGCGGCAGGGGAACCCTTTGTCTGCGAATGCTGTTGACTCCACTTCTCAGTGGACCCTCCCGCACTGGTCAACGCCAGGCGGGGAGCGCAAGTTCCCTTGTGCGCACACCGGAACGCGTGGGCCGTCCGGGTGAGGTGGCGCCCTGCACGCGCGCGTGCCGCGTCGTATGTGCCCGCGCGCGTGAGGGCGTCCGTCAGAACAGGCCGGTGGCGGAGAAACGGAGCACCAGCTGGGGTGCTCCGGAGAGGACGACGCCCAGCACCGCGGTCAGGGCGATGGCGGCCGTGAGCGGGGCGGGGACGGGGTGCCTCTCGGGCGCCCCCTCGGGTGCGCGGAAGAGCAGGGCCGTCCACTGTAGGTAGTAGAAGAGCGCGATCACCACATTGACGGCCATCACCACGGCGAGCCAGCCGAGCCCCGCGTGGACGGCCGCGGAGAAGACGGTGACCTTCGCGAAGAGGCCGATGATGCCCGGCGGGAGGCCTGCCAGGCAGAGCAGGAAGAACGCCAGGGTCAGGGCGGCGAGGGGGTTCGACGCATACAGGCCGCGGTAGTCGGTGAGTCGGTTTCGGGCCCTCGTACGGCCCACGAGGGCGACCACGGCGAAGGCGCCGAGGTTCACCGCCGCGTACATGAGGGCGTACGCGACGGTGGAGCCGATCGCCTTCGATGCGTCCTTGGAGTATGCGGCCGCGGCGATCGGCACCAGCAGGTAGCCGGCCTGGCCCACGGAGGACCAGGCGAGCAGGCGTACGGCGCTGTACGCGCGCGTGGCCTGCTGGCGGAGCGCGCCCACGTTGCCGACGGTCATGGTGAGGGCGGCAAGCACGGCGAGCGCCGGGCCCCACACGTCGGAGTACGACGGGAGGGCGACGACGGTGATGAGGATCAGACCGGAGAAACCGACCGCCTTGCCGACGACCGACAGGTAGGCGGCGACCGGCAGGGGCGCGCCCACGTAGGTGTCGGGCACCCAGAAGTGGAACGGGACGGCGGCCGTCTTGAAGGCGAAGCCCACGAGCGTGAGGACGACACCCGCCTGGGCGAGCGTGTGCAGCTGACCGTTCACGTGCTGGATCCTGCCCGCGACCTGGGTGAGGTACAGGGTGCCCGTGGACGCGTACACGAAGCTGATGCCCAGGAGGCTCACCGCGGTCGCGGTGACCGACGACAGGAAGAACTTCAGGGCCGCTTCGGAGGACCGCTTGTCGCCGTATCTGATGCCCACGAGGGCGAACGCGGGCAGGGAGGCGACCTCCAGGGCGACGATGAGGGTCGCCAGGTCGCGGGAGGCGGGCAGCAGGGCGGCACCGGCCGCGGAGGAGAGCAGCAGGAACCAGAACTCCCCTTCGGGGAGCTCCTTCTTGACGTCCCGCAGGGCGGGGACGGACAGAAGCGCCGCGAGGAGGGCGCCGCCGAGGACGAGGAACTGGATCACCACGGTGAAACGGTCCGCCGTGTAGCTGCAGACGTGCGGCGCACCGGTCAGACAGAAGGTGGCACGGTCTCCGTGCAGAAGGGGCAGCAGCATGAGCGCCGCGGCGGCCAGTCCCGCGACGGAGAGCCAGCCGAGGAGTGCTTTCTTCTGCTCCCCGATGAAGAGGTCGGCGACGAGGACGACGAGTCCGACGACCGCCGCGATGGTGGGCGGCGCGATCGCCGACCAGTCGACGGACTGGACGAGGGAGCTCATCGGGTGCCTCCTGCGAGGAGCTGCTGCACGGCCGGGTCGGTCAGGGCGAGGAGGGCCCTCGGCCACAGGCCCGCGATGACGGTGAGGGCGACGAGCGGCGTCCAGGCCGCGAATTCGTACGTGTGGACGTCGGCGAGCTTCGGGGCCTCCTGCGGGACGGCACCCATGCACACTCGCCGTACCACCACGAGCATGTACGCGGCAGTGAGCAGCGTGCCGAACGCGGCGATCGCCATGAAGGTGAGGAAGGCGGGGCGGCTGAGGTCGGCGGCGGGATTGAAGGCGCCGAACAGGGCCAGCATTTCGCCCCAGAACCCGGCCAGACCGGGCAGGCCGAGCGAGGCGACGGCGGCGAAGGCGAGCAGGCCGCCGAGGCGGGGGGCCTTGCCGTAGAGGGCGGCACCGGTCTCCTCGAGGGTGTCGAGGTCGGTGGTGCCCGTGCGGTCCTTCAGCGCGCCCACCAGGAAGAACAGCAGGCCGGTGATGAGGCCGTGGGCGATGTTGGCGAACAGTGCTCCGTTCACGCCGGTCGGCGTCGTCGTCGCGATGCCGAGCAGCACGAAGCCCATGTGGCCGACGGAGGAGTAGGCGATGAGGCGCTTGAGGTCGCCCTTCGCGCCCCGCTTGGCGAGAGCGAGGCAGGCGAGGGATCCGTAGATGATCCCGACGACGGCGAAGGCGGCGAGGTACGGCGCGAAGGTGTGGAAGCCGTGGGGCGCGACAGGCAGCAGGATCCGGACGAACCCGTACGTTCCCATCTTCAGCAGGACACCGGCCAGCAGAACCGAACCGACGGTCGGCGCGGCGGTGTGGGCGTCGGGCAGCCAGCTGTGCAGCGGCCACATCGGCGTCTTCACCGCGAGCCCGATTCCGATCGCCAAAACCGCGATGACCTGCACGGATGTGGTGAGCGACCGGCCGTTGTCAGTGGCGAGTGCCACCATGTCGAACGTGCCCGCCTTGATTCCGATCAGGAGCAGGCCGAGCAGCATGACGACGGAGCCGAGCAGTGTGTAGAGGATGAACCTCCAGGCAGCCCGGGTGCGCCCCTCACCGCCCCAGCGGGCGATGAGGAAGTACATCGGGACGAGGACCATCTCGAACGCGAGGAAGAACAGGAGCAGGTCGAGGACGGCGAAGGTCGCGAGAGTGCCGGACTCGAGGACGAGCAGGAGGGCCACGAAGGCCTTCGGGGTCGGGCCCGAAGGCGTCTTGAAGTAGGAGTACAGCGCGCAGAGGAAGGTCAGCAGCGCGGTCAGGACCAGAAGGGGGAGGGAAATGCCGTCGATGCCGAGGTGGATCCGCACGTCGAGTGCGGGGATCCAGCTGATGTCGGTCGTGGCCTGCATCTTCGACGGGTGGTCGTGGTCGAAGCCGAGCGCCAGGGCGATCGCGGCGATGAGGACGACACCGGTGACGGTCACACCGTGCCGCAGCACGGCCTGCTCGGGCGACTTCCCCTTCAGTCCGGGCGGGGCCGGCAGGAGGGCGGCGAGCGCGCCGATGAGCGGCACGACGACGATGAATGCCAGAAGGAACTGCATCACGGACTCGCTGATATCGATCACGCCTGCTCACGCTCCCGTGGCGACGAGGAGGACGGCGACCGCCAGGACGACGGTGCCGGCGAGCAGCGCGCTCACATAGGTCTGCACATTGCCGGTCTGGGCACGCCGTACGGCGGCGCCGAGCAGGCGGGGTAGGGCGCCCGCACCGCGTACGTAGGTCTCGACGACCTCGCGGTCGAGGAATTGGACGAGGCTCGCGCCCGCCCTGACCGGGCGGACGAAGAGAGCGTCGTACAGGGCGTCCAGGTGGAAGCCGACAGCCGCGTGGCGGTGCAGCGGGCCGAGCAGGAGGCGGCCCGGATCCGCCGGGTCGGGCGCGTAGGCCACGTCGCCGTACGCGGGCGCGTGGCTCGCGATGGCCTCGGCCTCGACGAGGCCGGCGTCCGCCTCGGGGTGGGCCGCGACCGCACCCAGCGGGAAGCGGTCCGCGACCGCGGTGGTGTGCCGCCAGGCGCCGTACGTCATGAGCCCGCCGACCAGGGCGAGGCCCGTGCCGAGGACGGAGGTGGTGAGCGTCGGTGTCAGGTCACGGCCGTCGAACCAGCCGGGCAGGACGCGGTACGCGAGTCCGAACGCGAGCGACGGGACGGCGAGCACCCACAGCACGGCGTTCATGACGAGGGGCTGCTTGCCGTGGTCGGGTGCCTCGGCTCCGTGGCCGCGGAAGGCGAGCAGCCACAGGCGGGTCGCGTAGGCGGCGGTGAGCAGGGCCGTGAGCAGGCCGGTGACGAGGACGGTCCAGCCCGCGGCACCCGGAGCGTGAGCGGTGTGACCGGTCGCGGCGTGCTCGGCGGCGCCGAGGACGGACTCCTTGGAGAAGAAGCCGGAGAACGGCGGGATGGCGGCGAGCGCGAGGAGCGCCACGGTCATCGTCCAGTAGGCGTCGGGGACGCGGGCGCGCAGGTCCTTCATCCGGGACATGGCGGCCAGCGAGTTGGTGCCGGCGGCGTGGATGATCACGCCGGCGCCGAGGAAGAGCAGCGCCTTGAAGGCACCGTGGGACAGGAGGTGGAAAACGGCGGCCCCCCGCTCGCCGACGGCGAGGGCGCCGGTCATGTAACCGAGCTGGCCGATCGTCGAGTACGCGAGGACGCGCTTGATGTCGTCCTGGGCGAGCGCGGCGAGCGCGGAGCCCACCATGGTCACGCCGGCCATCACGGCGAGGACCACCATCGTGGCCGAGGAGGCCTCGAAGACCGGAAGGAGACGGGCGATGAAGTAGACACCGGCGGCGACCATCGTCGCGGCGTGGATCAGCGCGGAGACGGGGGTCGGGCCGGCCATCGCGTCGGGGAGCCAGGTGTGCAGCGGGAACTGCGCCGACTTGCCCGCCACGCCGGCCAGGAGCAGCAGGGCGATCAGGGTCGGCTGGTGCAGTCCGCCGCTTGCGACGGCGCCGAGGACGTGCGTGATGCGGAAGGAACCGGCGTCGGTGCCCAGTGCGAACAGTCCGATGAGGAACGGGACATCGCCGAGCTTGGTGACCAGGAAGGCCTTGATGGAGGCGGCGCGGGCCTCCGGGGTCTCCCAGTAGTGGCCGACCAGGAAGTAGGAGCAGATGCCCATGACTTCCCAGCCGACCAGCAGCACGATCAGGTCACCGGAGTAGACGACCAGGAGCATCGCGGAGGTGAACAGGGAGACGAGAGCGGCGTACGAGGGGTAGCGCGGGTCGTCGCGCAGGTAGCCCGTCGAGTAGATCTGCACGCAGGAGGCGACGACGCCGACCAGCACGGCGACGAGGGCGGCGAAGCCGTTGATGTACAGGGCCAGTTCGATCGGAACCGAGCCGGTGGGCGTGAGCTCCGTGGCCGAGTCGACGGCCTGGCCACCGCCCTGACGTGCGGCGACCAGCACGGCCAGTACGAGCGACGCGAGGGTCGGCAGGACGGCGAGCGGGCGGACGAAGCCGGGGGCCGTGCGGCCGAGGAGCAGGCCGGCTGCGGCGCCCAGGAAGGGAAGGAGAGGGACGAGGACGGCGAGGGTGGTGGTGGTCACGCGGTGGCCTCGGCCTTCTCGGCCGCGAGTGCGTCGGTTTCGTGGCCCTCGGCGGTGTCGCGGAGTCTGTCGATGTCCGAGGTGCCGCGGTTGCGGTAGACGGCGAGGACGATCGCCAGGCCGATGCCGATCTCGGCGGCGGCGATGGCGATGGTGAACAGGGTCAGGGCCTGACCGGAGTGCAGGGTCTCGCGGGCGGTCCTGCTCAGCCAGACGTCGAAGGCGACGAGGTTGAGGTTGACGGCGTTGAGCATCAGCTCGACCGACATCAGGACGAGGACCGCGTTGCGGCGGGCGAGGACGCCGTACAGGCCCGTGCAGAACAGGAGGGCGGAGAGCACGGCGGGATAGACGAGGTGCATCAGCGGACGCCTTCCTTCTCGCTCCGGGTGCCCGGGACGGCGGGGGTGCTCGCGGTGGTGGTCGCTTCGCCCTTGGCCTTGCGGGACAGGACGATCGCGCCGACCAGGGCGGCGAGGAGGAGGACGGAGAGGGCCTCGAAGGGGAGGACCCAGTACTGGAAGAGGCTCGCGCCCGTGATCTTGGTGGTGCCGGAGGGGGCGCCGGCGAGGTCGATCCAGGTGGTGCGGAAGGCGTCGACGACAACCCAGACCAGGGCGGCCGCGGCGGCGACCGCCACGGTGAGGGCGGCCCAGCGGTTGCCGGAGTCGGCGTCCGGGGAGCGGCCGATGGGGGCCTTGGTGAGCATCAGACCGAACAGCAGGAGGACGACGACGGAACCGACGTAGATGAGGACCTGCATCCAGGCAATGAACTCGGCGGTGAGCAGCAGGTACTCGACGGCGAGCCCGCCGAGGGTCGCCACGAGCCACAGGGCGGCGTGCACCAGTTGCCGGGTGGTGACGGTGACGAGCGCCGCGGCGAGGGTGACCACACTGACGAGCAGGAAGGTGATCTCGACGCCGGTCGGGGAGAGAAAGCCGTGCGGTGCGGCGGCGGCCACGGTCAGCGCGGCGGAGGCGAGGCTCACGACTCTCCCTCCTGCGGCTGGGTCGGTTCGGCCTGGGCGGCGGCCAGCTTCTCGGCGGCCTTGCGGGCGGCGGCGATCTCCTTGGGCTCCTCGGCAGCGAGGTCGAGAGCGGGCGGGGCCGGCACGGTCCACATCCACTCGCGGAGCTTGTCGCGCTCGTGGGTGAGGTCGCGGATGTCGGTCTCGGCGTACTCGAACTCCGGGGACCAGAAGAGGGCGTCGAAGGGACAGACCTCGATGCAGATACCGCAGTACATGCAGAGGGAGAAGTCGATGGCGAAGCGGTCGAGGACGTTGCGGCTGCGCTCACGGCCGCCGGGGGCGGCCGGCGGGACCGTCTCCTTGTGGGAGTCGATGTAGATGCACCAGTCCGGGCACTCGCGGGCGCACAGCATGCAGACCGTGCAGTTCTCCTCGAACAGGCCGATGACGCCGCGGCTGCGCGGCGGAAGGGCGGGCCGGACGTCCGGGTACTGCTCGGTGACGGACTTCTTTGTCATCGTGCGCAGGGTGACGGCCAGGCCCTTGGCGAGGCCGGAGCCGGGGATGGGGGCCATTAGGAGATCACCACCTTGACGATGCCGGTGAGGGCGATTTGAGCGAGGGAGAGGGGGACGAGGAGGGTCCAGGAGAGTTTCTGGAGCTGGTCCTCGCGAAGGCGGGGGTAGGTGACGCGCAGCCAGATGACCACGAAGGCCAGCACCGCTGCCTTCAGGAGCGTCCAGAGCCAGCCGAGGCCGTCGGCGCCCCAGGGGCCGTGCCAGCCGCCCAGGAAGAGGACGGTGGTGAGGCCGCACAGGACGACGATTCCGGCGTACTCGGCGAGGAGGAACAGGGCGAAACGGAGGCCGGTGTACTCCGTGTACGCGCCGAAGATGATCTCCGAGTCGGCGACGGGCATGTCGAAGGGCGGGCGTTGCAGTTCGGCGAGGCCGGCGACGAAGAAGACGAGCGCGCCGACGATCTGCCAGGGCACCCACCACCACTTGAACGCGTCGACGATGCCAGGGAGCGAGACAGTGCCCGCCGCCATGGCCACCGACGCGGCGGCGAGCAGCATGGGCAACTCGTAGGCGAGGAGCTGGGCGGCGGTACGAAGGCCGCCGAGGAGGGAGAACTTGTTGGCGGAGGCCCAGCCGGCCATGAGCGAGCCGAGGACGCCGACGCCCATGACGGCGAGGACGAAGAAGATGCCCGCGTCGACGACCTGGCCGACCGCGCCCTGGCCCGGGCCGATCGGGATGGCGAGGAGAACGAGGAGGTACGGGAGCAGCGCGACAGCGGGGGCCAGCTGGAAGATGCGGCGGTCCGCACCCGTCGGGACCACGTCCTCCTTCTGCGCGAACTTCACACCGTCGGCGACGAGTTGGGCCCAGCCGTGGAAACCACCGGCGTACATCGGACCGAGGCGGCCCTGCATATGGGCCATGACCTTGTGCTCGGTCTGACCGATGATCAGGGGGAAGGTGAGGAAGACGGCGAACACGACGAGGAGTCGCAGGGCGACGTCGAGAGCGCCGTTCACTGCGTGCCTCCGGCGGTGTCGTCAGGGGTCGGGGGTTCTTCGGGGACGGGGGATTCGTCGGGAGTGGGGCGTTCCTCGGGGTGCGCGGGCTCGGACGCTCCGGTTTCGGCTCCGGTCGGCGTTTCCGCTTCGCCTGCCCTTGCCTTTTCGGCCGCCGTTTCCGGTCCGGCCGCCGTTTCCGCTCCGGCCGCCGTTTCCGCTCCAGTTGCCGTTGCTTCTTCGGTTGCCGTTTCCGCTCCGGCTGGCGCTTTCGCTTCGGCCGGCGCTTTCGCTTCGGCAGCATCGCCCTCGGCTTTCGCCTTGGTCGGCGGTTCGGGAGCAGGTTCGGACTCTCCGAAGGCCGGGCGGGCGTGGTGCCAGGGGGCGTCCGAGCTGCGCGGAGCCGTGGCGGGCTTGGCTGTCTCGCCCTCGGCAGACGTCGCGCCCGCGCGTTGCGAGCCGGAGCCCTCGGACGCGCTGCGCACACGCCGCGGACCAGTGGGCGCACCAGTGGAAGCCGACGGCTCAGCGCCACCCTCGGCACGCTGAGAAGCGGAACCCTGCGAAGCACTTCGTGCACGCCGCGGACCACCAGGACCCGGAGCACCCGGAGCACCCGGAGCACCAGAAGCACCAGAAGCACCAGAAGCACCGGGAGTCGTCGGAGTGGCAGGCGTCGTGCTCGGCTCCGTTGCGCGCTGTGAAGCGGAACCCCCCGAGGCGGTGCGGGCCCGGCGCGGCGCGGCCGGGGCCTGGGCGGTGTCGTCCGTGGCCGGGGCCCGGTCGGCCGAGCCGTCCTCCGCCGTGCGGGTACGGCGCACCGGGCGGTCGCCCGCGGTGCGGCCCGCGGCTCGGGCCGGCCGGGCCGGGGCTGGGGGAAGCTGGCCCTTCAGGGGGCCCCACTCGTTCGGGTCGGGGACACCGGGAGGCAGCATCTGGCGACGCTTGGGGCCGCCGTGGTCCGACTCGCCCGGTTCCTTCGCGCCGGGCCAGGCCTTGGCGACCCGGGCCGCCAGCACGAAGTCCTTGCGGAGGGGGTGGCCCTCGAAGTTCTCGGGCAGGAGCAGGTGGTCCAGCGCCGGGTGGCCCTCGAAGGCGACGCCGAACATTTCGTGGGTCTCGCGTTCGTGCCAGGCGGCACCCGCGTAGACGCCCACGGCGGAGGGGAGGACGGGGGCGTCGTGCGGAACCGTCGTACGTACGAGAAGACGGCGTACCGGGGATAGGGCCACCACGTGGGCCGAGACGCGCAGGCCCGCGCCCGGCTCGTCGACCGCGCTCAGCCAGTCGAAGTACGTGCAGCCCAGCTCGTCGCGCGCGACCCGCAGCGCCGCGGTCCAGTCCGTCGGCGGTACGTCGACGGTCAGGACCTCGTACGACTCCTCGGCCGTGGCCTGCGGGCCGAAGAGGTCCTCGGCGGATGCGGGCAGCCAGCCGATCGCGGTCATCGCCCCACCCCCGGGACCGAGGCCGAGTCGGCAGTCCGGCCCGGCGCCGGGTCCGTCTCCGGACCCGGGACCGGGACCGGAGACGGCGCCTTGACCAGGCCGCTCTGCAGGGCGGCGGTGGACGGCCGCGCCGACCCGTACCGCTCACCCAGCGACTCGCGCGAGATCTTCTCCTGGAGCTTGAGAATGCCCTGGAGCAGCGCCTCGGGGCGCGGCGGACAGCCGGGGACGTACACGTCCACCGGGATGATCTGGTCGACGCCCTTGGTGACGGAGTACGAGTCCCAGTACGGACCGCCGCAGTTCGAGCATGCGCCGAAGGAGATGACGTACTTGGGCTCGGGCATCTGCTCGTACAGGCGTTTGACGGCCGGGGCCATCTTGTCCGTGACCGTGCCGGACACCACCATCAGGTCGGCCTGGCGCGGACCGGGCGCGAACGGGATGACACCGAGGCGGATGAAGTCGTGCCGGGCCATCGACGCGGCGATGAACTCGATGGCGCAGCAGGCGAGGCCGAAGTTGAAGACCCACAGCGAGTAGCGGCGGCCCCAGTTCAGGACCACCTTCATCGGCTCGGGGGCGAGACGGGCGAGCGCGCCGAGCCGCTTCGGCTCCGGCAGGAACACCGGCTCGGGAGCCGACGGAGTCGAGGGGTTCACGTCCATGTCAGGACGCCCTTCTTGTATGCATAAAGCAGTCCCACGGCCAGGAAGCCGAGGAAGACGAACATCTCCACGAGCGTGGTCGCGCCGTAACGGGGATCGGCGAAGACCGTCGCCCAGGGGAAGAGGAAGATCGAGTCGACCGCGAAGATCACGTAAAGGAACGCATAGACGTAGTAGCGGACCTGGGTGTGGGCCCAGCCCTCGCCGACAGGGTCGACGCCGCACTCGTACGTCAGGAGTTTCTCCGGGGTCGGCACGACGGGGCGCAGCAGCCGGCCCGCGCCGAAGGCGACGGCGACGAAGAGGACGCCGACGGCGGCGAGCAGCCCTACGACGGAGTAGGAGTGGAAGTAGCCCGCCGCGAAGACGTTCCCCGTATACCCGGTGTTCCCGGCGTACGCGGCGGTACTCGCGCTCCCCGTCTCCGCCACGACAGCGACGGCGGTCGGATCCGGCACGTCAGCCCCTCGCTCCCTGACCTCGTGACCCTGGTGAACCCTGTGTTCGACGATCTGTACGCACGGGAGTCTAGGCCCTGCTAAAGAGAGCGTAAGCAGCCCGTCGCGTCTCGGGATGCTCTGGTACTCCCCCGTGCGGCTCCGATCACGCACCCGGGGCGGGACTCCGCTCACGTCTGAGGTCGTCCCCTGGGGGTCCGTAGGGGCTTGGGGATCCGTAGGAGGACTCAGTGCATCCCATGGGGATCTGCAGGGGCTCCGGGTGTCCCGGCGAGGTGGGGTTTCCCCCAGCGGGCTCGGGGCGGGCCGCCTCATGGCGTCGCGGCGCACCGCGCGGCAGGCTGGCGGGCATGAGTGAACGAGGCCGGCCCATATGAGCCGACGGACCGAACGCACCACCCACCCCGATGCCCCGGAGGCCGAGCGTCCGCCAGCCCCGCGCTTCGCCCTGGACGGATACACCTGGCGCGAGATCGCGCATCTCCTCGCAAATCTGCCGGTGTCGCTGGTCGGGTTCACGTATGTGATGACGGTGCCGTTCACGGGTGCGTGCCTGACGGTGACCGTGATCGGCTTCCCGCTGCTGGCAGCCGGGCTGCTGGGCGCGCGGCAGCTTGGCAGGCTGGAGCGGGCACGGGCCAGGGCTCTGCTCGGGGTGCAGGTGGAGGAGCCGACTCCGCTTCCGTTGCACAGGACCGACAGCATGTTCCAGCGGCTGTGGATGGCGCTGAAGGACCCGGTGGGGTGGCGGACGGTCCTGTACGAGTTCGTCCGGCTGCCCTGGGGGATTCTGACGTTCGCGGTGACGTTCGTGTCGCTGTTCCTCCTGTGGCCGGTCCTCCCGTTCATCACGCGGGGGCTGACGACCGTGGACCGGGTGATGGTGCGGGGGCTGCTGTCCCCCTCCGACGAGTTGGAGCGGCGCATCGCCGAACTGGAGTCCGACCGTGGGGTGGTCGTGGACACGGCGGCGGCCGATCTGCGGCGCATCGAGCGCGACCTGCACGACGGGGCGCAGGCCCGGCTGGTGAACCTGGCGATGGGGCTCGGACTGGCCAAGGAGAAACTGCTCGAGGACCCGGACTCGGCGGCGGCGATGGTCGAGGAGGCGCACGGCGAGGTGAAGCTGGCGCTGCAGGAGTTGCGGGACCTCGCGCGCGGGATCCATCCGGCGGTCCTCACCGACCGTGGTCTGGACGCCGCGCTGTCGGCGGTCGCCACACGCTGCACCGTGCCGGTGAAGGTGACCGTGGACCTGGGGGCAAGACCGGCGGCGGCGATCGAGGGCATCGCCTATTTCACGGTCTCCGAGCTGCTGCAGAACGTCAGCAAGCACAGCGGGGCGGCGTCCGCCTCCATCGATGTGTGGCGGGCCGAGGACCGGTTGCTCATGCAGGTGCGGGACGACGGCCGGGGCGGCGCCCGCCTGGACGGCGGTACCGGCATGTCGGGGCTCGCGGAACGGCTCGGCGCGGTCGACGGCCTGTTCGTCATCGACTCGCCGATGGGCGGCCCCACGACGATCACGGCCGAGCTGCCGTGGCGGGACAGGGAGGGCGAGGCGCGGCGGAGGTAGTGCTGCTGGAGGCAGTGCGTGCTGGTGGAAGCGGTGCCGCCCGGGGGTCACGAAGGCGGTCGTACACAGGGGTGTGCAACCGCCTCCCCGCGGGGGGGGCGTGCACGCTCCGGGATGCGTGCACGTTTCGGGATGCGTGCGCGTTTCCGGGTGCGTGCGCGTTTCCGGGTGGTGGGGAAAACCCCCGGTTCAAGACGCCGACCCGCTCCATGGCCGGGCGGGCGCGGGGGCAGCAGGGTGGAGGTACGAGCCGGCGCCCGGGCCAGAAGGCCCACCGCACCGGGGTGGACGACAAGGAGAACGGACGACGCCGATGGCCACGCAGTACGGGCAGGGGTACGGAGAGTGGGACGGCCCTGGACCCCAGGACGCCGGGGGGCGCCGGCACCGGCTTCCGGTCGCGCTGCGGGCGCCGGTCGAGGGGCGCAGCTGGGCCGAGTTCTGCTACCTGCTGCTGAGCCTGCCGATCGGGATCGTGATGTTCACGTACAGCGTCACGATGTTCTCGCTCGGGGCGGGGCTGCTGGTGACGTTCCTGGGGATCCCGGTACTGGCGGCGGCGCTGGCGGGATGCCGCGGGCTCGGGGCGCTGGAGCGGGCGCGGGCGCGGGGGCTGCTGGGACTCGAGGTGGCCGATCCGGAGCCGCTGCGGGTGAAGCGGCGCGGGCCGATGGCCTGGGTGGGGGCGATGCTCAAGAGCGGGACGTCGTGGCGGCACCTGTTGTACACGGTGCTGCAGTTCCCGTGGGCGGCGTTCTCGTTCACGGTGGGGGTGACGCTGTGGACGTGCGGGTGGGCGCTGCTCACGTATCCGCTGTGGTTCTGGGTGTTTCCGATGTACGCCGGTCAGGGCGGGCTTCAGCTGTACGGCGACGAGACGCACAGCGTCTATCTCGACAACCCGTTCGAGATCACGGTGACCGCGCTGGTCGGACTGCTGTTCACGCTGGCCACGCCTTGGATCGTACGGGGCCTGACGACCGTGGACCGGCTGCTGGTGCACGGGCTGCTCGGGCCGTCACGGCTGGCGTCTCGGGTGGTGGAGCTGGAGTCGGACCGGGGCGTGGTGGTCGACACGGCGGCGGCGGATCTGCGGCGCATCGAGCGCGACCTGCACGACGGGGCACAGGCGCGGCTGGTGGCTCTGGCCATGGATCTGGGCCTGGCGAAGGAGAAGCTGACGGCCGACCCGCAGGCGGCGGCGCGGATGGTGGACGAGGCGCACGGCGAGGTGAAGACGGCCCTGCAGGAGTTGCGGGACCTGGCGCGCGGGATCCATCCGGCGGTGCTGACGGACCGGGGACTGGATGCGGCTCTGTCGGCGGTGGCCTCGCGGTGCGCCGTGCCGGTGCGGGTGGACGTGGATCTGCCGGCGCGGCCGGCGCCCGCGATCGAGGGGATCGCCTACTTCACGGTGTCGGAGCTGCTGCAGAACGTCAGCAAGCACGCCCGGGCGTCGCGGGCGACGGTGGACGTGTGGCGGGTGGACGACCGCCTGCTGTTGCAGGTGCTGGACGACGGAGTGGGGCGTGCGGACGCCTCGGCCGGGTCGGGACTGGCCGGGCTGGCGGGGCGGCTCGATGCGGTGGACGGAGTCCTGGTGGTGGATTCGCCGGCGGGCGGGCCGACCCGCATCACCGCGGAACTGCCGTGGCGCTCGGCCTGACCGGCCAGGACACCCCGGTGTGCCGACCCCTGCTCGTACGCGAGCGGGGGACACCGGTTTGGGTGATCTGAGGGGCTGCTTGTCCCATGCCCCGTCGGCGTGCCCCGTCGGCGTGCCCCGTCGGCGTGCGCCTCCCCGCGGCTCGCCGGCCCCGTCATCGTGCGCCTTCCCACATCTCGCCGGCCCCGCCGGGCTGCGCCTTCCCGCGACTCGCCGACCCCGGTAACCTGTCCAGCCCCCTCCCCCGGCCGTTGCGTGTCCCGACCGTTGCGTGTCCCGACCGTTGCGTGTCCCGACCGTTGCGTGTCCCGGCCCCTCCCGCGGCTGTCGCCCCTCCCCGGCCCCATCCCCCGGCTGTCTCCTCTCCCAGCCCCCTGCCCCGGCCGCCCCCCTGGAACACGAACGGGCAGTCTGTCCACAGCCCCCGTGCGGAATCGCGGATCGCGCGATACTGAGGGGCCGAGGGGGTGGCGGGACGACGGGCCGCCCCGGAGATCGCCGGACGCACAGGACGCACGGCCTTAGACACGGGGCTCGGGGGCCAGGGATCGTGGAGGACAGGGTGCGGGTGGTCATCGCCGAGGATTCAGTGCTGCTGAGAGAGGGCCTGACCCGGCTGCTGACCGATCGCGGGCACGAGGTGGTCGCCGGTGTGGGCGACGGCGACGCGCTCATCAGGACCATCACCGACCTGGCGGACGGCGGCGCGTTGCCCGACGTGGTGGTCGCCGACGTGCGGATGCCCCCGACCCATACGGACGAGGGAGTGCGGGCAGCAGTCCGGCTGCGCAAAACGCATCCCGGGGTCGGCGTGCTGGTTCTGTCCCAGTACGTCGAGGAGCGGTATGCCACCGAGTTGCTGGCCGGCTCCAGTCGCGGCGTCGGCTATCTGCTCAAGGACCGGGTCGCCGAGGTGCGCGAGTTCGTGGACGCCGTGGTGCGGGTGGCCCGGGGAGGCACCGCGCTGGACCCGGAGGTGGTCGCACAGCTGCTCGGGCGCAGCCGCAAGCAGGATGTGCTCGCCGCGCTCACCCCGCGGGAGCGTGAGGTCCTGGGCCTCATGGCCGAGGGGCGGACGAACTCCGCGATCGCCCGGCAGCTCGTGGTGAGCGACGGGGCCGTCGAGAAGCACGTCAGCAACATCTTCCTGAAGCTCGGTCTGTCCCAGAGCGACGGGGATCACCGGCGTGTTCTGGCCGTCCTCACCTATATCAACTCCTAATCGACTGAAACTGTGTCAGGCCATGGCACAAGAACCGAAGCATGAGCAGGGAGCGTCTTCGAAAACACCACCGGGGGGGCTGGAAAATCATGACAAGTCAGGGCGGCGGACCGTCTCACAAGGGTGTCCATCATCCGAACGGCCGAAGGAAGGCGACCCTTACAGACGTAGGGTTGATCCTGGGAAGGCCGGCGGGACGGCCACTCCCAGACAGCCGCCTCGAGGGAGGTCCAGTTCAGTGACCAGCCAGGTCAGCAGTGCAGCGGAACAGGCCGACGAAGCCGTCGTGGGAGAGCAGCGCAAACCGGCGGGCACGAAGGACGTACGCAAGCTCGACCGGGTGATCATCCGGTTCGCGGGAGACTCCGGTGACGGTATGCAGCTCACCGGTGACCGTTTCACCTCGGAGACGGCATCCTTCGGCAACGACCTGTCGACGCTGCCGAACTTCCCCGCGGAGATCCGCGCCCCGGCAGGCACTCTGCCCGGCGTCTCGTCGTTCCAGCTGCACTTTGCCGACCACGACATCCTCACCCCCGGGGACGCTCCGAACGTCCTGGTGGCCATGAACCCGGCCGCCCTGAAGGCCAACGTCGGCGACCTGCCGCGAGGCGCGGAGATCATCGTCAACACGGACGAGTTCACCAAGCGGGCGATGCAGAAGGTCGGCTACGCCGCCAGCCCCCTGGAGGACGGGACGCTGGACGGGTACAACGTCCACCCCGTGCCGCTGACGACCCTTACCGTCGAGGCGCTCAAGGAGTTCGACCTCAGCCGTAAGGAGGCCGAGCGCAGCAAGAACATGTTCGCGCTGGGCCTGCTGAGCTGGATGTACCACCGGCCGACCGAGGGCACCGAGAAGTTCCTGAGGTCGAAGTTCGCGAAGAAGCCGGACATCGCGGCCGCCAACATCGCCGCCTTCCGCGCCGGCTGGAACTTCGGCGAGACGACGGAGGACTTCGCGGTCTCCTACGAGGTGGCGCCGGCCACGCAAGCCTTCCCGGTGGGCACGTACCGGAACATCTCCGGGAACCTGGCCCTGTCGTACGGCCTGATCACGGCCTCCCGCCAGGCGGACCTGCCGCTGTTCCTGGGCTCGTACCCGATCACCCCGGCCTCCGACATCCTGCACGAGCTGTCCAAGCACAAGAACTTCGGCGTGCGGACCTTCCAGGCCGAGGACGAGATCGCCGGCATCGGCGCCGCCCTGGGCGCGGCCTTCGGCGGCTCGCTCGCCGTCACCACGACCTCCGGCCCCGGTGTGGCCCTCAAGAGCGAGACGATCGGTCTCGCAGTCTCCCTGGAGCTGCCGCTGCTGGTGGTCGACATCCAGCGCGGCGGACCGTCCACGGGTCTGCCGACCAAGACGGAGCAGGCCGACCTGCTCCAGGCGATGTTCGGCCGCAACGGCGAGGCGCCGGTCCCGGTGATCGCCCCGCGTACCCCGGCCGACTGCTTCGACGCGGCCCTGGAGGCAGCGCGGATCGCGCTCACCTACCGCACGCCCGTCTTCCTGCTCTCGGACGGTTATCTGGCCAACGGTTCGGAGCCATGGCGCATCCCGCAGCTGGACGAGCTGCCGGACCTGCGGGTGCAGTTCGCGCAGGGGCCGAACCACACGCTGGACGACGGCACCGAGGTGTTCTGGCCGTACAAGCGCGACCCGCGGACCCTCGCGCGGCCGTGGGCGATCCCGGGCACTCCGGGCCTCGAGCACCGCATCGGCGGCATCGAGAAGCAGGACGGCACGGGCAACATCTCCTACGACCCGGCCAACCACGACTTCATGGTCCGCACCCGCCAGGCCAAGGTCGACGGCATCGAGGTCCCGGACGTCGAGGTCGACGACCCGCACGGGGCGAAGATCCTGGTGCTGGGCTGGGGCTCGACGTACGGGCCGATCACCGCGGCGGTACGGCGGCTGCGCGCGGCCGGGGAGTCGATCGCGCAGGCGCATCTGCGGCACCTGAACCCCTTCCCGCGGAATCTGGGCCCGGTTCTGAAGCGTTATGACAAGGTGGTGATCCCCGAGATGAACCTCGGTCAGCTCGCCACGCTCATCCGGGCGAAATACCTGGTCGACGCCCACTCGTACAACCAGGTCAACGGCATGCCGTTCAAGGCGGAGCAGCTCGCCGCGGCTCTCAAGGAGGCCATCGATGGCTGAGACGACCACGGAAGGCACGGACACGATCGAGGCGCTTTCGCTAGTCCCCAGGGCCGTCGGCAGGCAGTCCATGAAGGACTTCAAGTCCGATCAGGAAGTGCGCTGGTGCCCCGGGTGCGGTGACTACGCCATCCTCGCCGCCGTCCAGGGCTTCATGCCGGAGCTGGGCCTGGCCAAGGAGAACATCGTCTTCGTCTCGGGCATCGGCTGCTCGTCCCGCTTCCCGTACTACATGAACACGTACGGCATGCACTCCATCCACGGCCGCGCCCCCGCGATCGCGACGGGCCTCGCCACCTCGCGCCGCGATCTGTCGGTGTGGGTGGTCACGGGTGACGGTGACGCGCTCTCCATCGGCGGCAACCACCTCATCCACGCTCTGCGCCGCAACGTCAACCTGAAGATCCTTTTGTTCAACAACCGGATCTACGGTCTGACCAAGGGCCAGTACTCGCCCACGTCCGAGATCGGCAAGATCACCAAGTCGACGCCGATGGGCTCGCTGGACGCGCCCTTCAACCCGGTGTCGCTGGCGATCGGCGCCGAGGCGTCCTTCGTGGCCCGTACGGTCGACTCCGACCGCAAGCATCTGACCGAGGTGCTGCGCCAGGCGGCCGCCCACCCGGGCACCGCGCTGATCGAGATCTACCAGAACTGCAACATCTTCAACGACGGCGCCTTCGACGTCCTCAAGGACAAGCAGACCTCCGAGGAGGCCGTGATCCACCTGGAGCACGGACAGCCCATCCGCTTCGGCCCGGAGAGCTCCCGCGGTGTCGTAAGGGATGCGCGGACCGGTGATCTGAAGATCGTCACCGTGACGCCGGAGAACGAGGCGGACATCCTCGTCCACGACGCCCACGCCGCCTCGCCCACCACGGCGTTCGCGCTGTCCCGCCTGGCCGACCCGGACACCCTGCACCACACCCCGATCGGCGTCTTCCGCTCCGTGGACCGGCCCGTCTACGACACCCTGATGACCGACCAGCTCGACGCCGCCGTGGAACAGAACGGCAAGGGCGATCTGGCGGCGCTGCTGGCGGGCGGCGACACCTGGACGGTCGTCGGCTAGGACACCACGCGGCTCACGAGGCCTGGGCCGCCTTGGCCGCCCGGGCCTCGTCGTATGCCCCCGGCCCCGGCGGCCGCCCTGGCCCCGGCGGCCGCCCTGGCCCCGGTGGCCGCCCTGGCACCGGCGCACGTCCGGCCTCGTCGTACGGCTGGGCTCCGCCGTGTGACCGGGCTCCGCCGTGTGACCGGCCTCCGCCATGTGCCCCGGCGTCGCTCGCCCGGCGGGCGTCGTATGCCCGGCGGGCGTCCTCGACGTCGGCCATGCGGTCCTGGGTCCACTGCGCCAGGGTGCGCACCTGCTGCGCCGCCTCGCGGCCCAGATCGGTCAGGGAGTAGTCGACCCTGGGCGGGATCACCGGCTTGGCGTCACGGTGGACCAGGCCGTCGCGTTCCAGGGTCTGCAGCGTCTGGGTGAGCATCTTCTCGCTGACCCGGGCCACCTGACCGATCGCCCGGCGCAGCTCACTGAAGCGGTGGGGGCGGTCGAGGAGTTCGATCAGGACGAGCACGCCCCAGCGGCTGGTGACGTGCTCCATGACGAGGCGGTAGGGGCACATCGCCGCGTCGTTGTCGCCTCCGCCGACGACCGGGCCACTTACTGTCATGCCAGTACCTTACTTCAAAGTGGGTACTTTCGTTGAGTTAGCGCCACTCCTAGGGTTAGTGCCAGACGCACCCCACAAGGAGAGCCACATCATGAGCATCGTCGTCACCGGAGCCACCGGACACCTCGGCCGGCACGTCGTGGAGCAGTTGCTGGAGAAGGTTCCGGCCGAGCGGATCACCGCGGTCGTCCGCACCCCGGAGAAGGCCGCCGACTTCGCGGCCCGCGGTGTGCGGATCGCCGTCGCCGACTACAACGCCCCCGGGACCTTCGACGGCCTCTTCGCCTCCGGCGACAAGGTGCTGCTGATCTCCGGCAACGAGTTCGACAAGGGCCGGGTGGGCCAGCACCAGGTCGTCCTCGACGCCGCCAAGGCAGCCGGAGTCGCGCTGTTCGCCTACACCAGCGCCCCCGGCAGCCTGGAGGCCGCCCTCGCCGACGACCACCGGGGCACCGAGGAGGCGATCCTGACCTCGGGCGTGCCGTACGTGCTGCTGCGCAACGGCTGGTACAACGAGAACTACACCGAGCATCTCGCCCCGGTCCTGGAGCACGGAGCCGTCGTCCAGGCCGCCGGCGAGGGCCGGGTCGCCTCGGCCGCGCGTGCCGACTACGCGGCGGCTGCCGTCGCGGTACTGACCGGTGAGGGCCACGAGAACAAGACGTACGAGCTGAGCGGCGACACCGCGTGGAGCTTCGCCGAGTACGCCGCCGAGCTGAGCAGGCAGACGGGCAAGGACATCGCGAGCAGCCACGTCTCCGTCGAAACCCTGGCCGGCATCCTGACCGGCGTCGGCTTCCCCGAGCCCGTCGCCGCGATCCTGGCCGCCGTGGACGCCTCGATCGAGAAGGGCGAACTCGCCGTCACCACCGGCGACCTCTCCCGGCTGACCGGCCGCCCGACCACCCGGATCGCCGAATCGATCGCCGTGGCGCTGAAGGGCTGAACTCCCGAGCCGGGCCCCCGAGCACCTTCGACCTCCGCCTGTCATGACCGTATGACGATACGGGCATGACAGGCGGGGGCGCTCGCGCTACCTTCTTGGAGGCTGCACGGGAGCAGCCACGCGAGAAGGAGGGGCCCGTGACCGAGAAGTCGAGGGGCGAGCGGCGGACAGGACTGCTGAACGGCTTCGCGGCCTACGGGATGTGGGGGCTCGTTCCCCTCTTCTGGCCGCTGCTGAAACCGGCCGGGGCGATGGAGATCCTCGCCCACCGGATGGTCTGGTCCCTGGTACTGGTCGCCGTCGCGCTGCTGGTGATGCGGCGCTGGGCCTGGGCGGGCGAGCTGATACGACAGCCGCGCCGACTGGGCCTGGTCACGGTCGCCGCGGCGGTCATCACCGTCAACTGGGGCGTCTACATCTGGGCCGTGAACAGCGGTCATGTGGTGGAGGCGTCACTCGGCTATTTCATCAACCCGCTCGTCACCATCGCGATGGGCGTGCTGATCCTGAAGGAGCGGCTGCGGCCGGTGCAGTGGGCGGCGGTCGCGGTCGGGTTCGCCGCCGTCCTCGTCCTGACGATCGGCTACGGCCGCCCGCCGTGGATCTCTCTGTGTCTCGCCTTCTCCTTCGCCACGTACGGCCTGGTGAAGAAGAAGGTCCGTCTGGGCGGCATCGAGTCGCTGGCCGCGGAGACCGCCGTGCAGTTCCTGCCCGCGCTGGCCTATCTGCTGTGGCTCTCGGCGCACGGGGGCTCGACGTTCGCCTCCCACGGCCCTGGGCATGCGACGCTGCTCGCCGCCACAGGCGTGGTCACCGCGCTCCCCCTCGTGTGCTTCGGCGCGGCCGCGATCCGTGTGCCGCTGTCGACGCTCGGTCTGCTCCAGTACCTGGCGCCGGTCTTCCAGTTCCTGCTGGGCATCCTCTACTTCCACGAGGCCATGCCGGCCGAGCGCTGGGCGGGCTTCGCGCTGGTGTGGCTGGCTCTGGCGCTGCTGACCGGCGACGCGCTGCGGGCGGCCCACCGGGCGGGGCGGGCGCTCAGGAACCAGACCGGGGCACCGGGCGCCGCCGCAAGCGGCACCGCGACGACGGTGAACGCGGCGCCGACGGCGGACGGTGTGGTGGCGGGGTCCGGTCCGGCGGATTCCAGGCCGTAGCGCGTCTCCTACTGCGCGTCTCTTACTGCGCGTCTCTTACTGCGCGTCTCCTACTGCGCGTCTCTTACTGCGCGTCTCTTACTGCGCGTCTCTTGCTGCGCGTCTTTTGCTGCGCGTCTCTTACTGCGCGTGGGGATGCTCGCCGTCGGCGGTGCGGGCCCGGGCGGCTAGGCGTCCCATACGAGTGCGGGCGCGTTCGAGCTGGTCGAGGTCGTCGGCGGCGGGGCCCTCATCGGCGGCGAGTACGGACCACGCGGAGATGAGGTCGCGGCCGAGGTGCAGGCCCTGGATCGGGTCGCGGACGGCACGCCACGCCGCGGCCGCGCTCTGGACGTTGCCGTACGCGCCACGCGGGTCGCCCAAGTGGTGGCGGATGCGCGCCAGGTCGAGCGAGAGGTGGAAGGAGCGCAGGGCGTCTCCGGCCAGGTAGGCGATGTACGCCGTGAGTTCGCGCAGGCGCAGTACGTCCGGGTGCTCCGTGCCCAGGGTCGCGGTGTACTCGGCGACGGCACGCTCGGCCAGGCCGGCGGCCTCCTCGAGGCGGCCCTGCTTCACGGCCGCGTTGATCCGGGCCAGGGGCTCCGCGATCGGTCCGGCCCCGCCGGGCGGCACGGCCCCCGACTCGGGCGCGAGCACGGCCTCGGCCACGGAGTCGAACTCCCGGACGGGCGGCTCCTTGACCTCTTCCCCGTCCACCTCGGCGACCGGCACGGTCTTCGGGGGCGGGGTGGGCCTCCAGGCGGGAGCGGAGTAGGAGTCCACATCGGAGTCCACGTCGGCGGTGGGGGAAAGGACCACCTCGGGGGCCTCCACGGGCGAGGGCGCGGGGGCGGGCCACGTGGGCGGCTCCGCCAAGTCGGCGGGTGCGGGGGGTGCGCCGGGGATGGGCGGGGGACCGAAGGTTCCAGTGGGCGGTGAGACCGTGCCGGGAGCCCGCGGCAGAGGCGCGGAGGGCTCGCCGGGCGGAAGCGGAAGGCCGTCCTCGGAGGAATCCGGCAGCGCCTGGTCGGGCCCGGAGGTCGTGGTGATCAAGGCGGCCTCCCCGGGCACGGCCCGCAGCACGAACGTGGCGACGCCGACGCCGGGGTGAGCCGGAGCCGGCCCGAGGGGCTGAACCCTGGTCGCGGGGTCGGTCGGGGTGGTTGAGGCGCCGGGGGCGCCGGAGTCGGTCGGCGTGGCTGCGGGTGGCTGGTCCGGGGCGGGTTGGGGGGCGGGTCCGCCGACCGACGGGGCCGCGGAAGGCCGGGGCGCGGAAGGCCGGGGCGCGGAAGGCCGGGGCGCGGAAGGCCGGGGCGCGGACGCGGACGCCTGAGACGACGCCGCCGCAGACTGCGGCGCGGTCGCCGCTCCATCGGTCGCCGGGCTCGCGGGCGGCCGGATCGCGGGCGCCTCCGGCAGGGGCGCAGGCGTCTGAGCCGGGACCGTCGAAGCAGCCCGCGGTGGCGGCGCCGTCGGCTCGGGGGCCATGTGCCGGATGTGCGGGGGACCGGGCGGCGGCGGGGCTACCGGGTCCGGGACAGGCATACGGTTCTCGGCAGGGGCCTGTTCCTGCGGTTGCGGGGCCGACGGCGCGTTCAGGTCCCGTACCGCGCCCTCGGGCAACCTCGGGTCCGGCTTCTGGGTCTCCACCGCCCGCAGGACGTGGGTGGCCCTGTCGCGGGCGGGACGCTGTCCCTCACCCGGCGGCGCGGGCGGCGCGGGCGGAACTGCCGCGGCCGGGCCGGCACCGGACACGGCAGCAGTGTGCGAAAGCGGTGCGTCCGGTCCGGCCGCGCCCCCGGGCGCCCCCGTCCGCGCCGGTTCGCCCGCGAACTCGCTCGATCCGTCGACGTACACCCGGATCGGTACGACGAAGCCGATCCGTTCGTCGTGGACCGTCGCGAGGACGGGGTGGCCCGTGGCGAGCGCGAGGCGGTGGAGGTAGTTCAGGACCGCCTGCTGGACCGGCTCCCCCGGCCCCGCGACCACCGGCATCCCGCCGACGGTCGCCCCGGCACCCGGAACCCCGTCCCGCGCGGTCGCCGGCACATGGACTTCGATCGGAGTCACCCCGGAGCCCGCACCCTCCTGGGACACGGCCCCCGCAGCGGAGCGTGCCCGCTTCTGTTCGCGGCTGAGTCGAGACATCGTTCCCTCACTCGGGTCGGTCGGTCGAGGAAAGGGCGGCGGTGGCGGAGGAGGGAGAGCTCGCCGCGTCCCCCACGAAGAACGCGCAGGGGCCCAGCCTACGCGGGCCGTTCGATGTGCCCCGCAAGCCGTCGGTCCGGGTCACGACGGTCCCTGCGGCCGACGTGGTCGCACGGGCGCCCGCGCCATCGTCGCCACGTCCCCGGACCCGGGGCACCGCTGCGGCAACCGGCCTGCCCACGGCGCCGGTTCGGCCACCCAGGGCCCTCTTCACGGCGATCCCGCCCCGTTCCCCATCGGCTCCCCTCGATCTCCGGTTCCGGACACCCGTACGGAGACATGCGTACGCAGTCGAGTCTCCCGCCCCCGTCCCCGTAGGGCGTCACCACGACGTCACAGCCTCGTCCCAGGAGCCCGTGCCCCGGTTCCGGAGTGCCCACGCCTGCCGGGAAGATCGAGGTGCGACGACCGAGCGAGGAGAGTGGCGATGCAGGGGACGGCGCGACAGGGACCCGCCGGGCCGGAGATATGGGTTCGCGGGCCGGTGGACACCCCGGGGCTGCGGCCGGAGGCGGCCCGCGGCGCCGCCGGTCCACGGCGGTTCTCCTGGGTGGCCACGCACGGCGGAGCGGGCACCTCGACGCTCGCCGCCGTCTTCGGCGGGTTCGACGCCGGCCGCGGCTGGCCCCGCCCCGACCAGGGCGAACCCTCTTCCGTGCTCCTGGTCGCGCGGACACACGCGAACGGCCTCCGGGCCGTACCGCAGTACGTCGACGTCTTCCGGCGCGGCGAGGCACCGCCCGGCCTCGACCTCGACGCCGTCGTGCTGGTCGCGGACGCGCCGGGCCGGCTGCCCCGCCAACTCGTCCCGCAGGTCAGGGCGATCGAGTCGGTGATCGACGTCTACCGGGTGCCGTGGGTTCCGGCCTGGCGCATCGGCGACCTGAGCGGTAGGCCGCCCCGCGAGTGCGAGCAACTGGCCCGCCTGACCGGGGCGTTCACGGCGCCTGGCGGCCGACGGGGGTCCTGGTGAGCATGCGCTGGGAGGTCCATGGGGAGCACCCGCTGTACGAGACGCCCTGGGTGCGGGTGCGTTCGCTGGATGTGGAGCAGCCCGACGGTACCCGCTGCGACTACCACGTGGTCCGGCTGCGGGACGTCGCCGTCGCCGCGGCCGTGGACCGCGAGCGGCGTGTCCTGATGATGTGGCGTCACCGCTTCGTCACCGGCACCTGGGCGTGGGAGCTGCCCATGGGCCTCGTCGAGGACGGCGAGGAGCCCGCCGCGGCGGCGGGCCGCGAGCTCGAGGAGGAGACGGGCTGGCGCGCCGGCACGCTGCGGCCGCTCCTCCACGCCGAGCCCGCAGCCGGCATCACCGACGCCCGGCACTTCGTCTTCCGCACGGACGACGCCGTCCGCGTCGGCGAGGCGACCGAGCGCAACGAGTCGGACCGCCTGGAGTGGATCCCGCTGTCGCGGGTGCGCGTGATGATCGAACGCGGCGAGATCGTCAGCAGCGCCGCCCTGGTGGGTGTGATGGCCCTGTTGCTGGACCTCGCCTTGAGCGCCGATGGTGGCACGGTCACGCTGGACAGTTAGTTGCGTACGCATTTAATGTGTACGCATCGAGACTGCGCAGCCGAGATCTGCGCGGTGAGATCTCCGTCTGCCCGGCGCTCGTCGCGGCCGCATCCAAGGGGTTCCATGAGTCGCCGTTTCCTCTTCGTCCTCGGCAGCGCCCGCAACGACGGCAACACCGAGCTGCTGGCACGCCGGGCCGCCGAGCAACTCCCGGGTGACGTCGAGCAGCGGTGGATCGCGCTCGCCGATCATCCGCTTCCCGACTTCGGGGACCTGCGGCACGACGCGGATCATCCGCGGCCCGAGGGCGGGGACCTCGCACTGCTCCTGGACGCCACGCTCGACGCGACCGACATCGTGATCGCCTCGCCGCTGTACTGGTACTCGGTGTCCTCTCACACCAAGCGCTATCTGGACCACTGGTCCGCCTGGCTGCGCGTCCCCGGACTCGGTTTCAGGGAGACCCTGGCCGGACGTACCCTCTGGGGCGTCACCGTCCTCGCCGACCGGGAGCCGTCCGTCGCCGATCCGCTGGTCGGCACGCTCAACAACTCGGCCGCCTATATGGGGATGCGCTTCGGTGGGGTCCTGCTCGGCACCGGCAGCAAGCCCGGCGACGTGCTCAAGGACACCGGGGCGCTGACCCGCGCCAAGACGTTCTTCGCGAAGGAGCCCCCGCTCGCGCGGTTTCCGTACCGCGGCGGCCGAGCGCGTCCTACGCGGTGATGTCCTTCGTCGTGAAGCGCGCCCAGGCCGCCGAGCCGAAGACCGCCGCGTACAGGACCTGCAGGCCCAGATTGTGGATCAGGTCGTCCCAGTAGACCGGGTCGCGCATGAGGTCCGCGAAGGACAGCCAGTAGTGCGAGAAGAAGTACGGCTGGAGCGCGTGCAGTTGGGGGATCTGGTCGAGGATCTGCACGGTGATCAGCAGGCCCACCGTCGTCGCCATCGCCGCGATGCCGCTGTGGGTGAGCGTGGAGATGAAGAGCCCCAGGGCCGCGACACCGACCAGGGAGGCGGCGACGACCAGCGCGATCAGCAGGGCGCGGCCCAGGCCGTCGGCGAAGCTGATGCGCGTGCCCGAGATCGTCGTCAGCTCGCCCAGTGGGAAGAGCAGGGCGCCCACCGTGAGCGCCGAGACCGCGACGACGAGTGTGGCCACGAGGCAGAAGGCCATCGTGGTCGTGTACTTGACGAGGAGGAGACGGCTGCGGCCGGCGGGGGCGACCAGGAGGTAGCGGAGCGTGCCGGAGTTCGCCTCGCCCGCGATGGCGTCGCCCGCGACGACCCCGATCGCCATCGGCAGGAAGAACGGAAGCGTCGCGGCCAGTGCGGTGAAGACCAGGAACAGCCCGTTGTTGGTGATCTGCGTGATGAACGCCGGGCCGCCGTCGCCGCCCCGGCCGCCGGAGCCGCCACTGGTCTGGATCTTGACCGCGATGCCGACCAGGACCGGGACGGCGGCCAGCACCGCGAGCAGAGCGAGTGTGCGCCAGCGCCGGAAGGTGGTCACCAGCTCGCTGCGCAGCAGGCCGAGGGTCCACAACGGGTTCGGCCGACGGACGGCCCCGGTACCGCTCGGCCCGACCAGCTCAACCTGCGACATCGAAGCCCTCTCCCGTCAGCGCCACGAACGCGTCCTCGAGGGAGGCGCGTTCGACGCCGAAGCCGCGGACGCGGACCTCGGCGGTGACCAACGCGGCATTCACGTCCGCCAGTTCACGGTCGGGCACCTCGCCCGTCACGCGGTCCTCGGCCACGACCACGTCGGCCACGCCCAGTTCCTTCAGGACCCGGGCCGCGTCGGCGGTGTCCGGGGTCGTCACGACGAGGCGTCCGCGCGCCCCGGCCGCCAGGTCCGCCACCGCGCCCTGGGTGATCAGCCGGCCCTGGGCCATCACCGCCGCGTGCGTGCAGACCTGCTCGATCTCGTCGAGCAGATGGGAGGAGAGGAAGACGGTCGTGCCGTCGGACGCCAGCTCCCTCACCAGGGTGCGGATTTCGCGCATGCCCTGCGGGTCGAGGCCGTTGGTCGGCTCGTCCAGGACGAGGAGTCTGCGGGGCTGGAGCAGGGCGGCCGCGAGGCCGAGGCGCTGCTTCATGCCCAGGGAGTACGCCTTTGCCTTCTTGGCGGCCGCCGCGGTGAGGCCGACCCTGTCCAGCGCGGCCGCGACGCGGGCACGCCGGGTGTGCGGGTCGGCGGTGGGGTCGGCGGCGTCGTACCGCAGGAGGTTGTCGCGGCCGGAGAGGAAGCCGTACAGCGCCGGGCCCTCGATGAGGGCGCCGACGTGCGGGAGCACGGCGCGCGAGGCGCGGGGCATGGGCTGCCCCAGCACGCTCGCCGTGCCCGAGGTGGGCGCGATGAGGCCCATCAGCATGCGGATGGTGGTGGTCTTGCCGGAGCCGTTCGGTCCGAGGAAGCCGAAGACGCTGCCCGCCGGGACGGTCAGATCGAGCCCGTCCACGGCGAGCTGCCCGCCGCGGTAGCGCTTGGTGAGGGCGCGGGTGGCGATGACCGGGGCATCCGGGTCGCTCGCCGCCGACTCCGGGTCCGGCGACCCCGAGCCCCGCGGCGACGAGCCCTCCGGCCCCGAGCCCCGCAGCGACGAAGCCTGCGACCCCGCGCCCGAGAGATCCGAGCACTTTGGCCCAGAGCCCTCCGGCCCCGAGCCCGAGAGATCCGGGCCCTCCGGCCCCGAGCCCCGCAGCGACGAAGCCTGCGACCCCGCGCCCGAGAGATCCGAGCACTTTGGCCCTGAGCCCTCCGACCCCGAGCCCGAGAGATCCGGGCCCTCCGGCCCCGAGCCCCGCAGCGACGAAGCCTGCGACCCCGCGCCCGAGAGATCCGAGCACTTTGGCCCAGAGCCCTCCGACCCCGAGCCCGAGAGATCCGAGCACTCCGGCCCTGAGCCCTCCGACCCCGAGCCCGAGCCCGAGCCCGAGGGCTCAGGGTCCTTCGACTCCGGGTCCTGTGGCTCCCGGTTCTCCGGCTGCGCCCCCGCGGCGGACAGTTGCTCCATGGGCTCTCCCGGTCCTGCCGTCCCTGCGGGGTCTACTTCCCCGCGTTGGCGGCCTTCAGCAGCGCGTCCTTGGTGACCGCGCCGGCGTAGACCTTGCCGTTGTCGGTGATCAAGGCGTTGACCAGACGGGTCGAGAAGACCGTGCCCGAGCCGAACTTGCCGGAGACGTGGTCGCCGAGCGAGTTCAGGAAGCCGGAGGCCGTGCTGTTGCCGGACGAAGAGGCCGAGGGGAGGCCGCCCTTGCTGCCGGTGTCGAGCACGACGATCGAGTTCCAGCCCTGGCCGATGGTCTTCGGTTCGGCGCCGCGCTCCGCCTTCTCCCTGCCCTTGGGCCCCGGCTTCTGCGCCTTCTCCCCGGCCTTCCGGTCGTCGCCCTGGGTGACCTTCGCACCCTTGGGCGGGGTGAAGTCGAACGTCGACGCCGCCGGCTTGGCGAACGAGACCTCGGTGAAGCCGACGTCCACGACGGCCGCGCCGCCCGAGGCCGGGGTGAGCGTGAACTTCAGCGGCAGCCCGGTCTTGGCGTCCACCGCGATGCTGATCGCGCCGACCGTCGTGCCCGACTGCTTCGGCTTGATGAGCAGCTTGTAGGCGTCCCGGCCCGCGATCTGCGCCGTGCCGTCGACCGTCACCGAAGTCGTCCGGTCGGTGGCCTTCAGCGCCTGCTCGGCCAGGTCCTTCGGTGTGGCGGGGACGTCCCTGGGCGTGACCTTGTCGCTCTTGTGGTCGCCCGCGGCGGTCGAGTGGTACGCCGAGTTCGACGCGCTGTCGTACCCCCACACGTCCGTGCCGTTGCGGATGACGCTGTACTCGGCGGCCTGCTCGATGAGCGAGAGCTTCTGCTTGTCCTGGCCGTCGGTCGCGACCCGCAGGGTGTGCGTTCCGGAAGCCAGTTCGAGCAGCTTGGAGCTCGGGTCGGCGGCGGAGCCGTCCTTGCCCCCGGCGCCCTTGCCGAGCGCGCCCGAGGCGAAGCTGCTCTGCAGCCCGCCGAGGTTCGGCAGACCCAGGTCCGTGCTGATCTTCACCGTGCCGGACAACTGCTGGACGTCCGACTTGGCGATCTTCTCGATGAGCTGCTGCGCGCTGATCTTCGGCAGGGTGGGGTCGCCGGAGCCGGCGAACGCCGGGACAAGCCCGATGGTCGCCGCCGCGACTCCCACCACCGCAACCGGGACGACGTACCGTGCGGCCGCGCGCCGCCCGTCACGTACGTCCTCGACCTCCCCGGCGGGTGTGTTGTCGTCGGATTCGTACGGTGCCATGTGTGCTCAACCTCCGTCGTCGGCGGCGGCTTGCCGTCATGCACGTCTCCACCCCTGCGCCGCCATTCTCACCCGAACTCCTGTGAGGTGGTGTTGTCCATCTGACCAAATCGACTCAGGAGAAGCGTCAGCCCGCGGGCCCAACTCCGCGTAATCCTCGGGTATGACATCGCGAGGCCGCGCCTCCCCCGACCCGTAGGGGTCGTACGGGAAAGGCGCAGCCCCGGATCAACTCCCCGCTCAGTGCTGGACGAACACGTAGTCCGCGCGGTACGGGACGCCCACGATCGAGCCGGGCGTGCAGGAGCCGGTGGGCGCGAGGCCGCCGGTGGTGTTCAGGCGCAGGATCTCGGCGGTGTCCGCGAGCAGACCGTGCTGCCTGCCGGACCGGGTGGCCTTCAGGTCGAGTTCGGGGATGTTCGTGGCGCCGTTCGGCGTCCGGGTCACCACCGTGCCGGTGACGGCGCTGCGGTCGGGTGCGACCCACTGCGGCGTGCCGGAGCCGGGCTTCACGAAGGAGTGCAGGATGTCGCCGCCGAGCAGGGCGGCGACGTCGCGCTGGGCGAAGGCATAGCCCCCGCCGGCGGCCGGCTTGCACTCGTAGATCTGCTTGCCCTTGACCACGGACGCCTGGAAGTTGTCCAGGGCGTGGCGGAAGTCGAAGGCGGTGGTGACGTTGTGGAGCTGGCCGCGGACCGCCCCGCCGGGGAACTCGGCGGTGTGCAGGTTGGCGTAGAAGGCGCCGGGGTCGGTCTTGAGCCGGGAGAGCAGGGCGGCGTCCTCGACCTTCACGCTGCCGACGGCGGTGTGCCCCTTGACGCCCTTCTTCAGCAGTCCGCTGAGGTCCACCCTGACCCCGCCGTTGACGCCCTTGGCGCCCTCGTGGAGGTGGAGCATGGTGGGGCGGCCGGTGCCGCGCCAGGTGACGGCGACGGAGACGGTGTCGCCCTTGACGCTGATGAACTCCAGGGCCGCGCCGTCCTTGTCGCCGGCCGCGGGGCCTCCGGTGACGGGCACCTCGTTGGCGCCGCGGAGGCTCGCGACGAGTGTGGTGCCGCCCGAGCCACTGCCGGTGAGGGTGCCGCTCTCGGTGACGACGGCCTGTGCGTGCCCGGGGTGGTCGGTGCCGTGGTGTGCGCTCCCCCGGCCGGCGGCGAACGCCGGGATGACGGCCGCGGCCACTCCGGCCGCGGCGACGGTGGCGACGCAGGTGGTGATCAGTCCGGTACGACGCTTCGCGAACGTGGCGTCAGTGCGCATGATCGTATATCTCCCCGTATCCGAGCCGACGCCCCCTGCGTCAGCTTCCGGGCATGGGTACGGACCCGATCCGAGGCTGGACTCATTCCAATCATGTGACCTGCCTCACATTTCACCGGAATGCATGACGAAAGTGTTACGGGTGTGCCAGCTGTGACAGGAGTGCAACAGGTGGGTCACAGTCAGCCCGCCCGATGCACCACCGCGTCACACAGCTGCACAAGGGCCGCCTTCGCACCGCACTCCGGCAGCGGAGCCAGGGCCGAGCGGGCGTCCTCCGCATAGCGGACCGTGTCACGGCGGGCCTGCTCGAGGGCCGGGTGGCCCCGAAGACGGGACAGGGCCTCGGCATGACGGGCGTCATCCGTGAGGTCGGAGTCGAGCAACTCGCACAGGGCGACGTCCTCGGGCCGACCCAGGCGCTCCGCCCGCTCCCGCAGGCGCAGCACCGGAAGGGTGGGGATCCCCTCACGCAGATCAGTGCCGGGCGTCTTTCCGGACTCGCGTGAGTCGGACGCAATGTCCAGGACGTCGTCGGCCAGCTGGAACGCCACACCCAGCCGCTCGCCGTACTGCGTGAGCACGTCCACGACCGTCTCGTCGGCGCCCGACATCATCGCGCCGAAGCGGCACGCCACCGCCACCAGTGAGCCCGTCTTGCCACCGAGGACATCGAGGTAGTGCTCCACCGGATCGCGGCCGTCCCGTGGCCCCGCCGTCTCCAGGATCTGGCCGGTGACCAGCCGCTCGAACGCCTCCGCCTGGATGCGGACGGCCTCCGGGCCGAGGTCGGCCAGGATGTGCGACGCCCTGGCGAACAGGAAGTCACCGGTGAGCACCGCGACCGAGTTGCCCCAGCGGGTGTTCGCGCTGTCCACTCCACGGCGTACGTCGGCCTCGTCCATCACGTCGTCGTGGTACAGGGTGGCGAGGTGGGTGAGCTCCACGACCACGGCCGAGGGCACGACCCCGGGCGCATACGGGTCGCCGAACTGCGCCGCGAGCATCACGAGGAGCGGCCGGAACCGCTTCCCACCCGCGCGCACGAGGTGCTGCGCCGCCTGCGTGATGAAGGGCACCTCGCTCTTGGTGGCCTCGAACAACCCCTCCTCGACAGCGGCCAATCCGGCCTGGACATCGGCCTCCAGAGCCTGGTCCCGCACGCTCAGCCCGAACGGCCCGACGACGGTCACGTGGGGTCTCCTGTCTGCTGACGTCTGCTGACGATCACACGGTCGGTCTCAAGGTCGGTCACTTGGTCGATGACGCCGTCGGCCGACGTCACTCATCGAGTTTGTCGATCTGTCGCCGCCATCACTCAAGTCAGCGTATCCGGTCAGGTTTCGATCACCACGAGCGCCCACTGTTCCAGGCCGGGCGGTATCGGACCACGCACGGCATGTTCTCGATCAGCTGATACGAACAGATATGTGGCGGCATTGCAGACAGGCGCGTCTCGAAGCCCCGCCATCGGGTGGCACGATCCCGATCACGATCACCCGGCCGGACGCAGACAGACATGGATGCACGACCGGATCGGGGCACCGGGGCGCTCACCCCCTCTGGAGGGTGACCGGCGTCACACTCATTGGGGAGCGACACCTCTTACGCGACGTCCCGCAGCGCATCCTCCCGCAAGGCGCCCGAGGGCCATGCACGTTATGCCCGTATTGCACGTAATGCACCTTAACGCCGCTTTTAGTAGTCAATACAGCTTTCGACACCTAGGCGTGACGTGAGTGAAATACATCACTCATGCCCGTTGTGTGTCGATTCGGGAAAGCCACCGATCTCCCGTTTGCGAACGGCAAGTTGAGCCTCACTCAACAAAATGGATCATCCCCCTCATTCAAGCACGTCAAGGTCAATTCAGACGAAGTGTGAATTCAAGGCTTGTTCCCGACATGTGCTCTCGCATACCTTCCCCTCGTTCCGAGCGGATCGCCGAATCCTGCCGCCGCTCGCGAACCCACCGACCCACGACGGCAGGAGCGGGGGACCCAGGTAAGCGCCGAGCGGGACGCGTTCCGGCACGGCTTGGGGCGAAGTCGCGCCCTCGACCCCGAGGGCACGGCCGGGCACCTCCCAGCCCGAACCCGACAGCTCACCTCGCAGGCGCCGGAGAGGAACGCCACATGTCTGCTTTCGCCCTGCCCGCACGCCGCCGGGACCGCGGTTCCAAGTCCGCCCGCCTCACCCGTGCCCTCGCCGTCGCGGGCACGAGCGCCGCCGTTCTCGCCCTGCCGATCATGGGTGCGACCAGTGCTTCCGCCGCCCCCAGCACGTCCACGACCACGGTCGCAGCCGCCAAGGCCCTGACGACCCGCGCCGGCAGCCTCGACGGCTGGATCCGCCAGTCGCTCGCGATCATGCGTCAGCACGGCATCCCCGGCTCGTACTCCGGCATCTACCGCAACGTGATGCGCGAGTCGTCCGGCAACCCGTTCGCCATCAACAACTGGGACTCGAACGCCAGGATGGGCATCCCGTCCAAGGGTCTCCTCCAGATCATCGACCCTACCTTCGCCGCGTACCACGTGCCGGGCACGTCCTTCAGCCCCTACGACCCGGTCGCGAACATCACGGCCGCGTGCAACTACGCCGCCCACCGGTACGGCTCGATCGACAACGTCAACAGCGCGTACTGACGTCTCCGGCCGGATCTACCGGCCCGTGAAGAGTCGTTCGAGGACGACGGCGATGCCGTCGTCCTCGTTCGACGTGGTGATCTCGTCGGCGACGGCCTTAAGTTCCGGGTGGGCGTTGGCCATCGCGACGCCGTGCGCGGCCCAGTCGAACATGGGGATGTCGTTCGGCATGTCGCCGAAGGCGATCGTCTCCGCCGGGCCGAGACCCAGGAACTCGGCGGCCAGCGCGAGTCCCGTCGCCTTGGTGATGCCGACCGGCTGGAGTTCGACGGTGCCGGGCCCGGACATGGTGACCGTCGCCAGGGAGCCGACAGCCGCCCGGGCCGCCCTCGCCAACTCGTCGTCCGACAGCGCGTGATGGCGCAGCAGCACCTTGCTGATCGGCTCGCACCACAGGTCGTCGCGCCGCCGGACCCGCACGGCGGGAAGGGTGGGATGGGGCATGCGGTAGCCGGGCTCGACGAGGGTGAGCCCGTCCACGCCGTCCTGGTCGACGGCCGCGTACACCTCCCCCACCTCGGCCTCGATCTTGCCGAGCGCGGTCTCGGCCAACTCCCGTTCCAGGGTGACGGAGAACAGCAGCCGCTCCGCGCCGACGTCGTACACCTGCGCGCCCTGCCCGCACACCGCGAGCCCTCTGCTGCCGAGGTCGTCGAGCAGTGGCCGCACTCTCGGCGCCGGGCGCCCCGTCACCACCAAGTGCCGCGCGCCGGCCGCTGCGGCCCTCGCCAGAGCGGCCTTCGACCGGTCGGAGAGCGTGTCGTCACCACGCAGCAGCGTTCCGTCCAGGTCAGTGGCGATGAGTGAATATGCGAGGGGTGCGGCCATGATCAGAGAATACGGATGGAACTCCCCGGCGACTCGGCGTGATCCGGACGACGTCCGGTGACCAACGCCTGCTGCTCGATGTGCTGTTGTGCGGTTTTGCCCCGGGACCTGCGCCCGTGGGGTACGGCGGGGGAGCCAGGTGCCGCGCCTTGCGCTCCTGACGCTCGGCGGGGGAGCCAGGTGCCGCGCACTGCGCTCCTGACGCTCGGCGGGGGCGCGAGGCGCCGCACCCCCGCCGGTCTCCGTTCTCAGCGGTGCGTCTCCGTTCTCAGCGGTGCGCCGCCGCCAGATGCCTCGCCAGGCGCGGGGAGGCGAACTCCGTACCGCACACGAAGCGCATCACCGGGCCGTACGAGGCCGCCGCGGGCAGGCCGGTGAAGTACAGGCCCGGAACGGACGACACATATCCCGCCCCGAGCCTGGGCGCGCCCCGGCTCACCGCCAGTTCCGTTCGCAGTTCGTGGCCCAGGAAGTCCATCGCGGCGATGTCCACCCGGTAGCCCGTCGCGGCGATGACGTGGTCCGCGGTCAGTTCCTCCGTGCGGCCCGCGTGGGTCCGGACCGTCAGGGCCGGGCTGCCGTCGCGGGCGGACGTACCCACGAGACGGGCGACCTCACGGACCTCCACCTTGCCCTGGAAGCGGTCGCGCAGCCACCACGCACCGAGCGGGCCGAGGACGCGGCGGACCAGGTAGTGACGGGTCCGGGCGGGCAGGAAGCGGTAAGGATGCGGGTAGTAGCTCAGCGCCCACAACGACCAGGCGCGCCCGAACGGCGACTCCGGACGCAGCTTCGGCTGCTGCCACGGCGCCGCACCGAACGCCACCCGGCCCCGGCCACGCGAGACCACGCACACCCGGGCGCCCGCCTCGGCCGCCAGCGCCGCCGTCTCCAGCGCGGACTGGCCCGCACCCACGACCAGCAGCTCCTTGCCGGAGAAGCGGGTCAGGTCGTGGTGCTGGGAGCTGTGGGAGACCGGGCCCGTGGGGGTGGGACCGTCCGGCGCCGCGGCCAGCTCCGGGGGGAGGTGGGCCAGGCCCGAGAGGCCGGTCGCCACCACCACCGCTCGCGCGGCGAACAACTCGCCGGAGTCAAGCTTCAGCTCGAAGCCGCCGCCCTGTCGTCGGTCCACGGAGACGACGCGCACCCGCTCCAGGCCCGGCACCAGCTTCTGCTGGAACCAGTCGCCGTACGCGATGAACGTCTCGACCGGGATGATGTCCTCGTCCGTCACCAGCCGGGCGATGCCCGCCGCGTCGCAGTAGTCCGCCAGCGTGTGCCCGTGCTGGGGGGCGTCGAAGTTCGACGCGGCCGGGGTCGACTTCAGGAGCATGCTCGCGGGCATGTGGTCGCGCCAGCTCACCATGGGCTCGCCGAAAACGCGTACCGGGATACCGCGCGCCCGTAGATGGGCGGCGGTGGACAGGCCGAACGGTCCGGCACCGATGACTGCTACCGGTTGAATCACGAAGTCCCTCCCCAGGACGCAACGTGCCTACTTCGTGTTGGAGCCCTTACGCACTACGACGTGACTACGACGTACTCGTGGTGCTCCCTCGGCGGTTGGTCCGCCACAGCTGATACAGATGCTTCGCGCCCGGCCGCACGAAGCGTGCGAGCATCGTGAAGAAGGGCCGCAGGTCGTCACCCGCGAGCCAGGCCAGCTCCGTACCGCTTGGGCGGGCCGGTGCATGCGGCGTCGTATAGCCGCTGCGGCGATAGGCGAGCATCGCGGCCAGGTCGATGTTCTCCACGATGTAGCGATGGCCGGCGCGCTGTTCCCCCTCCGGGACCGCACGGCCGGTCAGGTCCAGGTGCATGGCGCGGACCACGTCCACCCCCGACTCGTTCTCGAAGAGCCGGAACTGGGCGCCCATGCGGGGGTTGAAGTCGAGCAGTTTGTACTGACCGTCACGCCGGTCGAAGCGCAGGTCGAGGTCGACGATCCCGGTGAAGCCGATCTGTTTGATGAAACGCGCGGCGAGGTCGGCGAGTTCCGGGTTGTGGACGACGTACGCGTTCGCGGTCATGCCCGCGTGCGGCGGCCAGGAGCGGACCTTGACGCCGGTGAACATGGCGAGCGGGGCCGAGTCCTGGTCGAAGTAGGCGTGCACGATCCAGTCCTCGGCCTGCTCCCGGGGCAGGTACTCCTGGAGGATCACACCGGGGCGCTCGCCCCAGTCGCGGGCGAGCGTGAGAAGCCCCTCGCGCGTGGTGATCTTCGTCGTGCCGCCCACGGCGGGCTGGGCGCGCCGCACGAACGCCTCGCGGTTCTTGGCCACGAGCGGGAAGCGGGCCGTCTCCGCGAAGCGCACGATGTCGTCGTAGGACTGTGGGAAGGCGGCCATCGGGCTCGGGATGCCGTGTTCCACGCACAGTTCGTGCAGGCCCTGTTTGCTGGCGAGGCGGCGCGGCAGCTTGGCGTCCACCCTCGGGAACAGAAAGGGGCCCGCCAGGACGTCCTGGTGCTCCGCGATCAGGACGGCGGCCTCCTCGTCGGTGGGGACGAGGACCGTCGGCCGCCCGATGCGGCGTCCGATGCGCAGCAGGCCCTCCACGAGCCGCTCCGGTTCCTCCGTCCCCGTGGTCGGCCAGACGAAGGCGCGCCGCAGATAGCGGGAGACCGCCGCGGGTGTGTAACGGTCCTCGGTGATCGCATACATCGGTATGCCGAGCCGGCCCAGGCTGCGGATGGCACCCACCCCGCCATGGTGCAGTGGATAGTCGCCGAACTTCACGATGAGCCCCGGTACGTCGCGGTCCGCGTCGAACGGCTCGCTGCCGGTGCTCCTGGCCACGGGTCCCCCCACGTGTCCCCCCTACGGACCGGACCCACCCCGTCCGTGTCCCCAAAGGACGCTAAGCCGGAATTAGACGCTCCGACAAGGCCTATTCGGACATTGCGAACTCTTTAGACACTGCCCAGGACGGTCGACTCACCCGTAACGTGTGCGACGACCACACGAAACGCACCCGCGTGCAACGGCACACCTGGACTGCACGAAAGCGAGGCAGCATCCCATGCCCCCCTTCGATGCCCCCGAGGGCGACCCCTTCGGCGCGCACAACCTCCCCTACGGCGTCTTCTCGCCCGCGGGATCGGACAAGCGGAGCGTTGGCGTCCGCCTGGGCGACCGCGTGCTCGACGCGGGCGCGGCGGCCCAGGCGCTCGGCTCCGCGTACGCCTCCCTGCTGGCCCGGCCCTCCCTGGGCCCGCTGCTGGCGGCGGGGCGCACCGCCTGGTCGGACGTGCGCCGGGCGCTGACGGCGTGGGTGACCGTGCCCGCGCACCAGGAGACCGTCGCACCCCTCCTGCATCCGCTCTCCGAGGTGACCCTGCACCTGCCCTTCGAGGTCGCGGACTACGTCGATTTCTACGCCTCCGAGAACCACGCCCGTAACGTCGGTCAGATGTTCCGCCCGGACGCGGAGGACTCCCTGACCCCCAACTGGAAGCACCTGCCGATCGGCTACCACGGCCGGTCCGGGACGGTGGTGGTGTCGGGCACGGATGTCGTGCGCCCGCAGGGACAGCGCAAGGCCCCGACCGACCCGGCGCCGGTCTTCGGGCCCTCGGTCCGCCTGGACATCGAGGCGGAGGTGGGATTCGTGGTCGGGGTGCCGTCGCAGCTGGGCCGGCCGGTGGGGCTGTCCGGGTTCCGCGACCATGTGTTCGGACTGTGTCTGCTCAACGACTGGTCGGCGCGGGACATCCAGGCCTGGGAGTACGTGCCGCTCGGACCGTTCCTCGGCAAGTCGTTCGCCACGTCCGTCTCGGCGTGGATCACTCCGCTGGACGCGCTGGAGGAGGCACGGACCGCACCGCCGGAGCGCACGCATCCGCTGCTGCCGTACCTGGACGACTCCCAGGAGGAACCGGCGGGCTACGACCTGCGCATCTCCGTCGCGATCAACGGCCATGTGGTCTCCGAGCCGCCGTTCTCGACCATGTACTGGACGGCGGCCCAGCAGCTGGCGCACATGACGGTGAACGGGGCGTCGCTGCGGACGGGCGACCTGTACGGCTCGGGCACCGTGAGCGGCCCGGCGGAGCGTGAACGCGGCTCGCTCCTCGAACTGACCTGGAACGGCCGGGACCCGCTCGAACTCCCGGACGGCAAGCGGACCTTCCTCGAGGACGGCGACGTGGTGACGCTGACGGCGTGGGCCCCGGGGCCGAACGGGACGCGCGTGGGGCTCGGGGAGGTGACGGGGCGGGTGGTGCCGAGCCTCTGAGCGGCACCGGCCGTGGCCGGAGGTGGCGCCCCCGGGCCCGGGGGCGCCACGCACCGAGCAGTGGCAGATCTTGCCCCGCCTCCCGCGAAGGCCCAGCTCAGAGTGGTGTGTGACGCACCGGCACATGGCGCAACACTCCGGCAACACCACAGCCGGTGCCCCCTCGCTATGGTCCGGAACATGCCCGACCGCATCCGAGACCACGCAGGCCACGGCGCGACCACCGTCGCCGCACGTCGGCGACGGTTGCGCGCGGACCGGGCCCGGCAACTCGCCGACCTGCTCCGCCGCCAGATCCTCACCGGCGGCTTCCCGGACGGCGCCCTCCCCCATGAGACGACCCTCGGCACCGACTACCGCGCCTCCCGCAACACCGTCCGCCAGGCCCTCGACCTCCTGCGCGCCGAGGGCCTGGTCGACCGGCTGCCCGGCGTCGGCACGGTCGTCGTCGCCCGGAAGTACTCCCACGGGCTCGACCGGCTGATGGGCCTCGCGGAAACCCTGCGCGAGCACGGCCGGGTCACCAACGAGGTCCGCACGATGGGCCCCGTCCCCGCGCCCGCCCCCGTCGCCGAACGCCTTCACGTCCCGCCCGGCGCCGACGTCCTCTGCATCGAACGCCTGCGCAGTCTCGGCGGCCTGCCCCTCTCCCTCGACCTCACCTACATCCCCCTGGACATCGGCACCGCCCTCCTCGGCGCCGACCTGGAGAACACCGATGTCTTCCGCCTCCTCGAGGCCGTCACCGGGCGGTCCCTCGGGCATGCCGAGATCACTTTGGAGGCGGTGAACGCGGACGCCCACTCCGCCGCCGTGCTCCAGGCACCGCGCGGCGCCGCCCTCCTGATGCTGGAACGCCTCACCCACCTCGCCGACGGCCGCCCCGTCGACCTGGAGTTCATCCGCTTCCGCGGCGACCGCATCACGATGAGCGGCCTGCTGCACCGGTCCTAGTCATCCCCCTGTTCGAGCACCTTCCTGGAGACAGCCATGCCCTTGGCGCCCCAGCGGGCCGACGTGCCCGTGACCATCGACGAGTCGAAGTGCATCGACGGCTGCACCCTGTGCGTGGACATGTGCCCGCTGGACTCGCTCGCCATCGACGAGAGCAGCGGGAAGGCGTACATGCACGTCGACGAGTGCTGGTACTGCGGACCGTGCGCGGCCCGCTGTCCCACCGGAGCGGTCACGGTCAACATGCCCTACCTGCTCCGCTGAAAGGCCTCGAGTCCCATGAAACGCACGGCAGTTCCCCTCGTCACGGCCGCCCTCCTCCTTCCGCTCGCCGCCTGCGGCTCGAGCGACCAGGCGGGCACCGGCTCCACGGTCACCGTCACGGTCGGCTACCAGTCCAGGACCATCAACACCGTCACCGCGGGCACCCTGCTGCGCACCCTCGGCTCCTTCGAGCGGCAGTTGGGCGCGCTCCACGACGGGCACACCTACAAGCTCGTCTGGCAGGACTACGCGACCGGCGCCCCCATCACCGCCCAGATGACCGCCGGGAAGATCGACATCGGCTCGATGGGCGACTTCCCCCTCCTGATCAACGCGGCCCGCGGCAGACAGCTCGGCCGCCCCACTCATCTGGTCTCCGTCACCGGCTACAACCTGCGCGGCGGCCTCAACACCATTGTCACCACACCCGATTCGAAGCTCGCGTCCCTGCGGGACCTGAAGGGCAGGAGGGTCTCCACGAGCGTCGGCTCCGCAGCGGACGGCACTCTCGTACGCGCCCTGCAGCGCGCCGGGATGGACCCTGACAAGGACATCCAGAAGCTCAACCAGCAACCCGCGGTGGGCGCTTCCGCCCTCGCGGCGGGCAGTGCCGACGCGCTGTCGCAATTCGTCGCCTGGCCCGGACTGCTCGCCTACCAGGGCAAGGCGAAGGCGCTGTACGACGGTGCTCAGCTCGACCTGCCGACGTTCCACGGGGTCACCGCGCGCGAGGACTTCGCGCAGCAGCATCCGGCCGTCCTCGAGGCGTTCCTCAAGGCGCAGGCCGAGGCGACGGACTACCTGAACGCCCACCCCGTGGCCGCCGCGGAGAAGGTCGCGAAGGCCACCGGCCTGCCCGCCGAGGTCGTCTACCTCTACAACGGAGCCCACGGCATCTCCACCTTCGACCCGGCGGTCAAGCCCCGGCTGGTCTCCGCCCTGAAACAGGACGTCTCGGTCCTGAAGTCGGCGAAGCTGACGGGCGACATCGACGTGAACGCCTTCGTCGACGACCAGTATGCGAAGAAGGCCCTCGGAACCGCGTACGCCAAGCGGCTCGCCGCGGGGCCCCCGCCGGCCGCGAGCGAGGTGTGGCCCAAAGGCGCCGACACCACGCGCACCTTCGCCTCCCCCACCGCGCTGCTGACATACGTGGCGCGGCACCGCGCGGACATCCGGGCGGCGTACGTGCCCGACGCGGCCACCGGCACCCCCTGGTTCGCCGACAAGGCGGTGTGGGTGGCCGACGGCGGCCGGCTACTGCCCTTCGTCGCACCGGAGACGGCCAGGGCGTACGTGGCGGCGCACCCGGGAGCGCGCACGGTTCCGTACGCCGACGCGCTCGGGCGGGCGTCATGAGCCGGTATGCGCTGAGGGTGGCGTCCCTGGCCGCCGCCCTCGGCCTCTGGCAGCTGCTGACCGGCCTGAAGGTCGACCTGTGGCTGCGCTTCTCGCAGTTCCCGACGGTCGTCGAGGTGGCTCGCGCGTTCGCCGGACGGCTGTCCGGCGGCGACTACTGGACGGATCTGACCGACAGCGTCACCCGCATCCTCGCCGGCTTCCTGCTGGCGGCGGTCCTCGGCGTTGCCACGGGCGTGCTCGTGGCCCGCTCCCGCCTCGCCGAGGACCTGCTCGGCCCGCTTCTCGAAGTGGTCCGACCGATCCCGGCGGTCGCGCTGGTCCCCGTGGCGATCCTTCTCTTCCCCAGCAACGAACAGGGGATCGTCTTCATCACGTGCACGGCCGCCTTCTTCCCCGTACTGGTCTCCACCCGGCACGCGGTGCGGGCGCTGACGCCCGTGTGGGAGGAGGCGGTGCGGACCATGGGCGGCGGCCGATGGCGGATCCTCGGCTCGGTCGTCCTGCCGGGCGCGCTGCCCGGCATCTTCGGCGGCCTGTCGGTCGGCATCGGAGTGTCGTGGATCTGTGTGATCTCCGCCGAGATGATCTCCGGCCAGTACGGCGTCGGCTACCGCACCTGGCAGGCCTACACCGTCGTCGACTACCCGGGCGTCTTCGTCGGCATGGTCACCATCGGCGTGCTCGGCTGGGTGACGTCCACCGCGGTGGAGCTGCTGGGCCGCCGGCTGACGCGCTGGCTGCCCCGGACGACGTCGTACTCCGCCGCCGACCGTGTCCCCCGGGTGCGGGCCACCGCCCCCGCACCTGTGGAGAGCAGCTCCGAAGCCATGCAGGAGGTGCCGGATGACCAGCTCGTCTGACGTCCGGACGCCGTCCCGCCCCGGTACCGGACTCACCCTGCGGGGGGCCACGCTCGGGCGGCCGGGCGCCCCTGCCCTGGAGGGCGTCGACCTGGACGTCGCCCCCGGTGAGATCCTCACCGTCGTCGGCCCCTCCGGGTGCGGCAAGTCGACCCTCCTGCGCACGCTGGCGGGGCTGCTGCCCACGCAGGCCGGTTCGGTGGAGCAGGACGGCCGCCGGATCAACGGCCCCGCCGCGGACCGCGCGCTGGTCTTCCAGGAGGACGCCCTGCTCCCCTGGCGCACCCTGCGGGCGAACGTCGAACTGCCCCTCGCCGTCAAGGGGGTGCCGCGCGGCGAGCGCCGCGCCCAGGCGGAGGCCTGGCTCGACCGGGTCGGACTGGCCGAACGGGCACGGCACCTGCCCCATCGCGTCTCCGGCGGCCAGCGCCAGCGCGCCCAGCTGGCCCGCGCCCTGGCCGCCGCCCCGCGCGTCGTCCTCATGGACGAGCCCTTCGGCGCCCTCGACGCCCAGACCCGCGCCGGCATGCAGGACCTGCTGGTGGAGGTGCTGCACGGCACGGGCGCGACCGTCGTCTTCGTCACCCACGACGTGGACGAGGCCCTGTATCTCGGCGACCGGGTCGCCCTGCTCGGCACGGGGCGGCTGCTGTCCGTACGGGGCGTGCCGCGCCCGCGCGACCGGACGGCGCACGACGATCCCGCGCGGCGCGTCCTGCGGCGCGACGTCCTCACCTCCCTCGGTTCTTGAGCATGTGAAAGGCACCCCTGGTGGACACCCCCATGGAGATCCCCGCCCTCACCGACGCCGACGAACTCTCCTGCGACGTGCTCGTGATCGGCGGCGGCACCGCCGGCACCATGGCGGCGCTGACGGCCGCCGAACACGGGGCGAACGTCCTGCTGCTGGAGAAGGCGCACGTCCGGCACTCCGGTGCGCTCGCCATGGGCATGGACGGCGTGAACAACGCGGTCATCCCCGGCCGAGCCGAGCCGGACGACTACGTCGCGGAGATCACCCGCGCCAACGACGGCATCGTCGACCAGTCCACCGTCCGGCAGACGGCGAACCGCGGGTTCGCCATGGTGCGGCGGCTGGAGTCGTACGGCGTGAAGTTCGAGAAGGACGAGCACGGCGATTACGCGGTCCGCCAGGTGCACCGGTCGGGCTCCTATGTGCTGCCGATGCCGGAGGGCAAGGACGTCAAGAAGGTCCTTTACCGGCAGTTGCGGCGGCGCGAGATGCGGGAGCGGATCCGGATCGAGAACCGGGTGATGCCGGTGCGGGTGCTGACAGCGGGCGGGAGCGCCGTCGGGGCAGCGGGCTTCCACACCCGCACGGGCGCTTTCGTCGTCGTCCGCGCGGGCGCGGTGATCCTGGCGACGGGTGCCTGCGGGCGCCTCGGCCTGCCTGCCTCCGGCTACCTCTACGGCACGTACGAGAACCCGACGAACGCGGGCGACGGCTACGCGATGGCCTACCATGCGGGCGCCGAGTTGACCGGGATCGAGTGCTTCCAGATCAACCCGCTGATCAAGGACTACAACGGCCCGGCCTGCGCCTACGTGGCCAACCCCTTCGGCGGCTACCAGGTCAACCGGCACGGCGAACGCTTCGTCGACTCCGACTACTGGTCGGGGCAGATGATGGCGGAGTTCGCGACGGAGGTCGCGTCCGCCCGGGGCCCGGTGTACCTGAAGCTGAGCCATCTGCCGCAGGAGTCCATCACGGCGCTGGAGTCGATCCTGCACTCGACGGAACGGCCGACGCGCGGCACCTTCCACTCCGGACGGAGCCATGACTACCGCACCCACGACGTCGAGATGCACATCTCCGAGATCGGTCTGTGCGGCGGCCACTCGGCCTCGGGTGTACGTGTCGACGACCACGCCCGTACGACCGTGCCCCGTCTGTACGCCGCCGGGGACCTGGCCTGCGTTCCGCACAACTACATGATCGGCGCGTTCGTGTTCGGCGATCTGGCGGGCGAGGACGCCGCGCGGTACACGCCGTACGCGGGCGAACTGCCGGCCGGCCAGCTGCGCGAGGCCCACGACCTGATCTACCGTCCGCTGCGCAACCCCGACGGCCCGCCGCAGCCCCAGGTCGAGTACAAGCTGCGCCGCTTCGTGAACGACTACGTGGCCCCGCCGAAGTCCGGGGCCCGTCTGTCGCTGGCCCTGGAGGCGTTCGAGCGGATGCGGTCCGACATCGCCTCGATGGGTGCCCGGACCCCGCACGAGCTGATGCGCTGCGCGGAGGTGACCTTCATCCGCGACTGCGCGGAAATGGCGGCCCGCGCCTCCCTGGCCCGCACGGAGTCCCGTTGGGGCCTCTACCACGACCGGCTGGACCATCCTCGTCGCGACGACACCTCGTGGTTCCACCATCTCGATCTGCACAAGTCCCCCTCTGGTGCGATGGAGTTCATGGCCCGTCCCGTGGCTCCCTATCTCGTTCCGGTGGAAGGCTTCGCCCCCGTGGGCGGCCCGTCCCGGCGGCTCGGCGAGGTTCATGCCGAGCAGGTGGCGACGGCCGGGGCCCGGGAGGTGGCGCCCGTGGCGGTCGGCACGGCCGTATCGTCCGTGGCCGGCCCCGCCCCCACCACGACCGCCACCGCCACCGCCACCACCACCGGCACCGAGGCGCCGCCGTCACCCCGCCTGCTCGCCCTCCTCGCTCTCGCGGAGGAGACACCCGAACTCGCCGCGCTCGAGCCCTACTTGACCGACGCCGAGCCCTCGGTGCGCCGGACGGCCGTCACGGTCGTCACCGAGACCGCACCGCCCGGGACCGGGCCGGCGCTGGCCGCCGCGCTGTTCGACGCCGACGCCGGGGTGCGCGCCGCCGCGGCGGCGTCGCTGCGCGAACTCGTCGAGACGCTGCCGCCGGAACCGGCCCTGCGCGACCGCCTCGCCGAGGCCGTGTCCCAGGCCGACCCCGTGGTCCGGGCCGCCGCGCTGGACCTGCTGCGCGCGCTGCGGCTCGGCGACGCGCGCCTGTTCGCGGGCGCTCTCGCCGACTCCGACACGAGCGTCCGTATCGAGGCCGTGCGCGCCCTCGTCTCGGTCGACGCGGTCACACCGCTGGTCAGCGCGGCGACCGCCGACCCGGCACGCGAGGTCCGCGTCGCGCTCGCCAAGGCCCTCAGCACGGTGGGCACGGCAAACGTCGGTCACGGCGCGTCAGAGGGGCAGGAGACAGACGGTGTTCTGTCCGCCCTTGCCAACCTCACCGACGACCCCGACGCCCTGGTCCGCGCGGCCGCCTATGGAGCGCTGGCCGCCACCGGATGCCCGGGACCGCTCGCCGCACGGGCCACGGCCGCCCTGTCCGACCCGGCCTGGCAGGTCCGCGCCGGAGCCGCCGCGGCGCTCGCCGCAGCGGACCCCGAGGCGGCGGTCCCCGCCCTCGGCAAGGCCCTCGCCGACCCCAACGCCGATGTGCGCAAGGCGGCCGTGCTGGCGCTGACCCGGCACACCCGGGCGGAGGGCGCCCACGCGGCCCTCGCCACGGCAACGACGGACTCGGACGCGGACGTCAGGGCGTATGCGTCGCGCGCACTGTGACGACCGGGAGCCGGGACTTCTGTTCGCCGACCCCCGCCGCTATATCCAGTCCCCGGATTCCGGGGCGTGGTCCGGCTCCTGGGCATGGTCCGGTTCCTGGTCCGGCCAGTCCTCGTCCGCTTGTGCGTCGGCCCCGGCCCCGGCCCCCGCGCCTGCCGGGGCCGGGGCGGCGCCGGGCGACCCGTCGAGCGAGGCGAGCACCCCGAGCACCCCCTCCCCGTACGTGGCCAGCTTCTTCTCGCCGACCCCGCTGATCCCGCCGAGCTCCGCCACCGACGCGGGCCGGATGGTGGCGATCTCGCGGAGCGTGGCGTCATGGAAGATGACGTACGCCGGGACGCCCTGTTCCCTGGCCTGTTCGGCGCGCCAGGCGCGCAGGGCCTCGAAGACGGGGGCCAGCTCCGGGGGCAGCTCGGCGGCGGCCGTCCTGGGCTTGCGGTCGGAACGGGCGGAGCCCGAGGACGACCTGGACGCCTCCGGCTTCTTCGGCTCCTTGCGCAGCGGCACCTCGCGCTCCCGCCGCAGCACCGGCCCGCTCGCCTCGGTGAGCACCAGCGTCCCGTACTCGCCCTCGACCGCGAGCAGACCCTGCGCCAGCAACTGCCGGACGACCCCCCGCCATTCGCCCTCGGTCAGCTCCTCGCCGATGCCGAACACGGACAACTGGTCGTGGTCGAACTGGATGACCTTGGCCGTGCGCCGCCCCAGCAGGATGTCGACGATCTGCACCGCGCCGAACTTCTGCCTGCGCTCACGGTCCAGGCGCCACACCGTGGACAGCACCTTCTGCGCCGCGATCGTGCCGTCCCAGGTTTCGGGCGGCACCAGGCACGTGTCGCAGTTGCCGCAGACGCCCGGCTCCGGGTCCTGGCCGAAGTAGGCAAGCAGCTGGCCTCGGCGGCACCGGGCGGTCTCGCACAGCGCGAGCATCGCGTCCAGGTGTGCCTGGGCCCGGCGGCGGAACGCCTCGTCGCCCTCGCCGGACTGGATCAGCTTGCGCTGCTGTATGACGTCGTTCAGCCCGTATGCCATCCAGGCCGTGGACGGCAGGCCGTCGCGGCCAGCGCGGCCCGTCTCCTGGTAGTAGCCCTCGACCGACTTCGGCAGGTCCAGGTGCGCGACGAACCGTACGTCCGGCTTGTCGATGCCCATTCCGAAGGCGATCGTCGCGACCACGACCAGGCCGTCCTCACGCAGGAAGCGGGACTGGTGCGCCGCGCGAGTGCCCCCGTCCAGGCCCGCGTGGTACGGCACCGCCTCGATGCCGTTGCGAGCCAGGAACTCCGCGGTCTTCTCCACCGAGTTCCGCGAGAGGCAGTACACGATGCCCGCGTCGCCCGCGTGCTCCTCCCGCAGGAACGACAGCAGCTGCTTCCTGGGGTCGGCCTTCCCGACGATCCGGTACTGGATGTTGGGCCGGTCGAAGCTCGCGACGAAGTGACGGGCTCCCGGCATGTTCAGCCGCTGGGTGATCTCCTGATGCGTCGCGCGTGTCGCCGTCGCCGTGAGCGCGATGCGGGGGACGTCAGGCCACCGCTCGCCCAGCAGGGACAGCGCCATGTAGTCGGGACGGAAGTCGTGGCCCCACTGGGAGACACAGTGGGCCTCGTCGATCGCGAACACCGAGATCTTGCCGCGCGAGAGCAGGTCGAGGGTGGACTCCAGGCGCAGCCGCTCCGGGGCGAGATAGAGCAGGTCCAGCTCACCGGCCAGGAACTCCGCCTCCACCACGCGCCGCTCGTCGAAGTCCTGCGTGGAGTTGACGAACCCGGCGCGCACACCGAGCGCCCGCAGCGCGTCCACCTGGTCCTGCATCAGCGCGATCAGAGGGGAGACGACCACGCCCGTACCGGGTCTGACCAGGGCCGGGATCTGGTAACACAGCGACTTGCCGCCGCCGGTCGGCATGAGCACGACGGCGTCGCCGCCGGCCACCACGTGCTCGATGATCGATTCCTGCTCGCCGCGGAAGGTCTCGTACCCGAAGATCCGGTGCAGCGTGGCCTGCGCCTCGCTCCCGCCGCCCGGCGCCGGCATCACGCCCGCCTCGGTCATCGCACCCGTCCCGTCCATCGCCCGTCCCCCGTGTGTCGTCCCTCGACCACGACGTCCACGATAGGGGCCGCCGCCGACAGCGCCTGAGTTATCCACAGGCTTGTCCGACTCCGACCGTCGTGGATCAGTGACCCGAAGCGAGGGGGCACGCCCCGAGGGCGTGCAGCAACCGTGGGCAGCACACGGCCCGGCACCCCCCGAGCGGGTGCCGGGCCGTCGCCGGTGGGCGGCCCGGGTCAGCGCACGAAGACTCCCGCCTGGCTCGCCAGGTCCAGGAAGTACTGCGGTGCCACACCCAGCGCGAGCGTGACCGCCACGCCCACCCCGATCGCCGTCATCGTCAGCGGTGACGGGACCGCCACCGTCGGGCCCTCGGGTCGCGGCTCGCTGAAGAACATCAGGACGATCACACGGACGTAGAAGAAGGCCGCGATGGCCGACGAGATCACACCGATCACGACCAGCGGAGTCGCCCCGCCCTCCGCAGCCGCCTTGAACACGGCGAACTTCCCGGCGAAGCCGGAGGTCAGCGGGATGCCCGCGAAGGCCAGCAGGAACACCGCGAACACGGCCGCCACAAGCGGAGACCTGCGCCCGAGTCCGGCCCACTTGGACAGGTGTGTGGCCTCGCCGCCCGCGTCGCGCACGAGCGTCACGACGGCGAAGGCGCCGATCGTCACGAACGAGTACGCGGCCAGGTAGAAGAGGACCGAGGACACACCGTCCCGGGTCGTCGCGATGACACCCGCGAGGATGAATCCGGCATGCGCGATGGACGAGTAGGCCAGCATCCGCTTGATGTCGGTCTGTGTGATCGCGACGATCGCACCGCCCAGCATGGTGACGATCGCGACCGCCCACATGACCGGCCGCCAGTCCCAGCGCAGACCCGGCAGGACGACGTAGAGCAGCCGCAGCAGCGCGCCGAACGCCGCCACCTTGGTCGCCGCCGCCATGAAGCCGGTCACCGGGGTGGGCGCGCCCTGGTACACATCGGGCGTCCACATGTGGAACGGCACCGCGGCCACCTTGAACAGCAGGCCCATCGCGATCATCGCGGCGCCGATGAGCAGCAGCACGTCGTTGCCCATGGTGTTGGCGAGCGCCGGGTCGACATTGGTGACCGTGCCCTCGACGACCTGTGCGATCCTCGCGTACGACACCGAGCCCGCGTACCCGTACAGCATGGCGATGCCGAACAGCGTGAACGCCGAGGCGAACGCGCCGAGCAGGAAGTACTTGACCGCGGCCTCCTGCGACATGAGCCGCTTGCGGCGGGCCAGGGCGCAGAGCAGGTACAGCGGCAGCGAGAAGACCTCCAGGGCGACGAACAGCGTCAGCAGGTCGTTCGCCGAGGGGAAGACGAGCATGCCGCCCACCGCGAACAGCAGCAGCGGGAACGCCTCGGTCGTCGTGAAACCCGCCTTCATGGCGGCCTTCTCGCTCTCGCTGCCCGGGACGGACGCGGCCTGCGCGGCGAACGAGTCGACCCGGTTGCCGTGGGCCGCCGGGTCCAGGCGCCGCTCGGCGAAGGTGAACACGCCGAGCAGTCCGGCCAGCAGGATCGTCCCCTGGAGGAACAAGGACGGTCCGTCGACCGCGATCGCGCCCATTGCCGCGATGTGCGCCTTGGTCGTGCCGTACCCGTCGGCCGCCAGTGCCACCACCGCGGCGAAGGCGGCGGCGAGCGCTACGACCGACACGAACACCTGCGCGTAGTAACGGGACGCGCGCGGGACGAACGCCTCGATCAGCACTCCGACGAGCGCCGCACCGATGACGATCAAGGTCGGCGACAGCTGTCCGTACTCGATCTTCGGGGCCTGGATCCTCGAGATCGGATCGGCCGCGGTTGTCCACAGGCTGTGGACGGCTGCTGTACTCACTTGACCGCCTCCACCTCGGGCTTGGGATCGGTCTGATGCACATCGGACATGGTCTGTTTGACCGCCGGGTTGACGATGTCGGCGACCGGCTTCGGGTAGACGCCGAGGAAGATCAGCAGCACGATCAGCGGGGCGACGACCAGAAGTTCGCGTACGCGCAGGTCCGGCATCTCGGCGACCTGCGGCTTCACCGGGCCCGTCATCGTCCGCTGGTACAGGACGAGGGTGTAGAGCGCGGCGAGCACGATGCCGAACGTGGCGATGATGCCGATCGCCGGGTGGCGCACGAACGTGCCGACCAGGACCAGGAACTCACTGACGAACGGCGCCAGCCCCGGCAGGGAGAGCGTCGCCAGGCTGCCGATCAGGAACGTGCCGGCGAGCACGGGCGCGACCTTCTGCACGCCTCCGTAGTCCGCGATCAGACGCGAGCCGCGCCGGGAGATCAGGAAGCCCGCCACCAGCATCAGGGCGGCGGTCGAGATCCCGTGGTTGACCATGTAGAGCGTCGCGCCCGACTGACCCTGGCTGGTCATCGCGAAGATGCCCAGGATGATGAAGCCGAAGTGCGAGATCGACGCATACGCCACCAGTCGCTTGATGTCGCGCTGGCCGACGGCGAGCAGCGCCCCGTAGACGATGCTGATGAGCGCCAGGACGAGGATGACGGGCGTCGCCCACTTGCTCGCCTCCGGGAACAGCTGGAGGCAGAAGCGCAGCATCGCGAACGTGCCCACCTTGTCGACGACGGCCGTGATGAGGACGGCCACCGGGGCGGTGGCCTCCCCCATGGCGTTGGGCAGCCAGGTGTGGAGCGGCCACAGCGGCGCCTTCACCGCGAAGGCGAAGAAGAAGCCGAGGAACAGCCAGCGCTCGGTGCCGGTCGCCATGTGGAGCGAGCCGTTCGCCCGCGCCTGCACGATCTCCGGGAGCGAGAAGGTCCCGGCCTGCACATAGAGACCGATCACCGCGGCCAGCATGATCAGGCCGCCGACCAGGTTGTAGAGGAGGAACTTCACCGCGGCGTACGACCGTTGCGTCGAGGCCGCCTCCTCGCCGTGCTCGTGGGCGCGGTCCCCGAAGCCACCGATGAGGAAGTACATCGGGATGAGCATGGCTTCGAAGAAGATGTAGAAGACGAAGACATCCATGGCCTCGAAGGAGATGATCACCATCGCCTCGACGGCCAGGATCAGGGCGAAGAAGCCCTGCGTCGGCCGCCAGCGGCGGCTTCCGGTCTCCAGCGGGTCGGCGTCGTGCCAGCCGGCCAGGATCACGAACGGGATCAGCAGCGCGGTCAGCGCGACGAGCGCCACCGCGATGCCGTCCACCCCCAGCTCGTACCGCACCCCGAAGTCCCTGATCCAGGCGTGCGATTCGGTGAACTGGTAGCGCGCCCCGCCCGGTTCGAAGCGGAAGCCGATCACCGCGGCGAGCACGAGCGTGGCGAGTGAGACGACCAGCGCGAGCCACTTGGCGGCGGTGCGCCGGGCGGCCGGGACCGCGGCCGTGGCGATCGCTCCCACGGCCGGGAGCGCCGCCGTCGCTGTCAGCAGAGGAAAGGACATCGCTATCAGACCGCCCTCATCAGCAGGGTCAGGGCGACGAGCACCGCCGCACCGCCGAACATCGAGACCGCGTACGACCGTGCGTAGCCGTTCTGCAGTCGCCTCAGTCGTCCGGAGAGGCCACCGACCGAGGCCGCCGTGCCGTTGACGGCGCCGTCGACCAGGGTGTGGTCCACGTACACGAGCGAGCGCGTGAGGTGCTCTCCGCCGCGGACGAGGACGACATGGTTGAAGTCGTCCTGGAGCAGGTCGCGGCGCGCGGCCCGAGTGAGCAGCGATCCGCGCGGGGCGACGACCGGGACCGGGCGGCGGCCGTACTGGGCGTAGGCGATGGCGACACCCACGACGAGCAGCACCAGGGTGGCGGCCGTGACCGTCATGGCGCTGACCGGTGAGTGGCCCTCGGAGTGCCCGGTGACCGGCTCCAGCCAGTGCACGAAGCGGTCGCCGATCGAGAAGATCCCGCCCGCGAACACCGATCCGAAGGCCAGCACGATCATCGGGATCGTCATGACCTTGGGCGACTCGTGCGGATGCGGCTCCGCGTGTTCGCCGTGGTGCTCCGCGGCCGGCTCCACGTCCGGCTCCTGAGGGGAGGCGGTCGCCCGGTTCCTCCAGCGCTCCTCGCCGAAGAACGTCATCAGCATCACGCGCGTCATGTAGTACGCGGTGATCGCCGCGCCCAGCAGGGCCGCGCCGCCGAGGATCCAGCCCTCGGTGCCGCCCTTCGCGAAGGCCGCCTCGATGATCTTGTCCTTGGAGAAGAAGCCGGACAGCCCGGGAAAGCCGATGATGGCGAGGTAACCGAGGCCGAAGGTGACGAAGGTGATCGGCATGTACTTCCGCAGGCCGCCGTACTTGCGCATGTCGACCTCGTCGTTCATGCCGTGCATGACCGAGCCCGCGCCGAGGAACAGCCCGGCCTTGAAGAAGCCGTGCGTCACCAGGTGCATGATCGCGAAGACGTAGCCGATCGGGCCGAGGCCCGCGGCCAGCACCATGTAGCCGATCTGCGACATGGTCGAACCGGCCAGCGCCTTCTTGATGTCGTCCTTCGCGCAACCGACGATCGCACCGAACAGGAGCGTGACCGCACCGACCACGGTGACGGCCAGTCGTGCGTCGGGCGCGGCATTGAAGATCGCGCCGGAGCGGACGATCAGATACACGCCCGCCGTCACCATGGTCGCCGCGTGGATGAGGGCCGACACCGGGGTCGGGCCTTCCATCGCGTCCCCGAGCCAGGACTGGAGCGGCACCTGCGCCGACTTGCCGCACGCGGCGAGCAGCAGCATCAGACCGATCGCGGTGAGCTTCCCCTCACCGGTCCTGGCGACGTCCGCGAAGACCGGCGCGAAGGCGAAGGTCCCGAACGTCGTGAACATCAGCATGATCGCGATCGACAGGCCCATGTCGCCGACACGGTTGACCAGGAACGCCTTCTTGGCCGCCGTCGCCGCGCTGGGCTTGTGCTGCCAGAACCCGATCAGCAGGTACGAGGCGAGGCCGACGCCCTCCCAGCCGACGTACAGCAACAGGTAGTTGTCGGCGAGGACGAGCAGCAGCATCGCCGCGAGGAACAGGTTGAGATAGCCGAAGAAGCGGCGCCGGCGCTCGTCGTGCTCCATGTACCCGACCGAGTACAGGTGGATGAGCGAGCCGACACCGGTGATCAGCAGGACGAACGTCATCGACAACTGGTCGAGCCGGAAGGTGACGTCGGCCTGGAAGCCGCCCACCGGGATCCAGCTGTACAGGTGCTGTGTCACGGTCCGGTGGTCGGCGGCCTTCCCCAGCATGTCGCCGAAGAGGACGACGCCGAGCACGAAGGAGGCGGCGGCCAGCGCGGTGCCGATCCAGTGGCCGGCCGCGTCGAGCCTTCTGCCGCCGCACAGGAGGACGGCGGCTCCGAGCAGGGGCGCCGCGATCAGCAGCGCAATCAGGTTGTCCACGATTCAGCGACCCCTTACAGCTTCATCAGGCTGGCGTCGTCGACCGAGGCCGAGTGGCGGGTACGGAACAGCGACACGATGATCGCGAGCCCGACCACGACCTCCGCGGCGGCGACGACCATCGTGAAGAACGCGATGATCTGGCCGTCGAGATTGCCGTGCATCCGGGAGAAGACGACGAACGCGAGATTGCAGGCGTTGAGCATCAGCTCGATGCACATGAACACCACGATCGCGTTCCGCCGGATCAGCACGCCGGTGGCGCCGATCGTGAACAACAAGGCCGCGAGATACAGATAGTTGACCGGGTTCACTTCGACGCCTCCTCGGTCCTCTTGTGCGCCGGCCGCTCGTCCTCGGCCCGCTCCAGGCGCTCGGCGGCGCGCTGTTCCAGGGCCTTCAGGTCGCTGATCGCCTCGTCCGACACATCACGGACCTGACCGCGGTCGCGCAGCGTCTTGCTGACGGTCAGCTCGGACGGGGTGCCGTCCGGGAGGAGGCCCGCGATGTCCACCGCGTTGTGCCGGGCGTAGACGCCGGGAGCCGGCAGCGGCGGCACGTGCTTGCCCTCCCGTACCCGCTGCTGGGACAGCTCGCGCTGGGTCCTGGCGCGCTCGGTGCGCTCGCGGTGGGTGAGCACCATGGCGCCCACCGCGGCCGTGATGAGCAGGGCACCGGTGATTTCGAAGGCGAACACGTACTTGGTGAAGATGAGGGCCGCCAGGCCTTCCACATTGCCGTTCGCGTTCACCCTGCCCAGGCCGTCGAAGTCCTTCAGGGACGCGTTGGCGATGCCCGCGAACAGCAGCACGCCGAAGCCGAGCCCGCACAGAAGGGCCAGCCAGCGCTGGCCCTTGATGGTCTCCTTCAGGGAGTCCGCAGCCGTGACACCGACGAGCATCACCACGAAGAGGAACAGCATCATGATCGCGCCGGTGTAGACGACGATCTGCACGATCCCCAGGAAGTAGGCGCCGTTGGCGAGGTAGAACACCGCCAGCACGATCATGGTGCCGGCCAGGCACAGCGCGCTGTGCACGGCCTTCTTCATGAACACGGTGCACAGCGCGCCGATCACCGCGACCGTGCCGAGGACCCAGAACTGGAGGGCCTCTCCGGTGGAGGTGGAGTAGGCGGCGAGTTGCGCGCTCATTCGTCGGCCCCCTGTTCCTCGGCCGCGCCCGACGGGCCTGCCATTTGAGGCTGTTCGCCCTTGGAGACGGCGACCTGGCGCACCGTGCCGGGCGCGGCCTCCGCCACCAGGCCCCGGTAGTAGTCCTGCTCGTCCATCCCCGGATAGATGGCGTGCGGGGTGTCGACCATGCCCTCTTCGAGACCGGCGAGCAGCTGCTCCTTGGTGTAGATGAGGTTGGCGCGGCTGGAGTCCGCCAGCTCGAACTCGTTCGTCATCGTGAGCGCACGCGTGGGGCACGCCTCGATGCACAGGCCGCACAGGATGCAGCGGGCGTAGTTGATCTGGTACACCCGGCCGTACCGCTCGCCCGGGGAGTAGCGCTCCTCGTCCGTGTTGTCCGCGCCCTCCACGTAGATCGCGTCGGCGGGGCAGGCCCAGGCGCACAGCTCGCACCCGACGCACTTCTCCAGGCCGTCCGGATGGCGGTTGAGCTGGTGCCGTCCGTGGAAGCGCGGGGCCGTGGTCTTCTTCTGCTCCGGGTACTGCTCGGTCAGCCGCTTCTTGAACATGGCCCTGAAGGTCACGCCGAAGCCGGCCACGGGATTCTGGAAACCGGGCTTGGTCTCCTTGGGCTCCTCAGCCATCGGACGCCTCCTTTCCATCCGAGGTTCCATCACTGACAGTGTCCGGCCCACCACTGACAATCAGCTCCCGCTCCTGTCGCGAGCGGCGCCGCGGCACCGGTGGAAGCGTCTGTCCCGGCAGCGGCGGTACGGGGAAGCCGCCCGCCATCGGGTCGAAGGCGGCGGGCTCCTCGGCGGCCCGCGCGTCCTCCTTCGCCTTCTCGCGGAACATGTCGGCGACGAACGACAGCAGCAGCAGCGCGAGGACGCCGCCGGCGACGTACAGGGCGATGTCGGCGAAGCCGTAGTGCTCGTTGCGCAGCGCACGCACGGTCGCCACGAGCATCAGCCAGACCACGGAGACCGGGATGAGGACCTTCCAGCCGAGCTTCATCAGCTGGTCGTAGCGGACGCGCGGGAGCGTGCCGCGCAGCCAGATGAAGAAGAACAGCAGCAGCTGGACCTTGATCACGAACCAGAGCAACGGCCACCAGCCGTGGTTCGCGCCCGCCCAGAAGGAGCTGATCGGCCACGGGGCCCGCCAGCCACCGAGGAAGAGCGTGGTCGACACGGCCGAGACCGTCACCATGTTCACGTACTCGGCGAGCATGAACAACGCGAACTTGATCGACGAGTACTCGGTGTTGAAGCCGCCGACCAGGTCGCCCTCGGACTCCGGCATGTCGAAGGGGGCCCGGTTGGTCTCGCCGACCATCGTCACGATGTAGATCACGAAGGAGACCGGCAGCAGCAGGATGAACCAGCGGTCGTGCTGCTGCTCGACGATCCTGGACGTGGACATCGACCCCGAGTAGAGGAACACGGAGGCGAAGGCGGCGCCCATCGCGATCTCGTACGAGATCATCTGCGCGCAGGAGCGCAGACCGCCGAGCAGCGGGTAGGTGGATCCCGAACTCCAGCCCGCCAGCACGATTCCGTAGATCCCGACCGAGGCGACCGCGAGGATGTAGAGCGTCGCGATCGGCAGGTCGGTGAGCTGCATCGTGGTGCGGTGCCCGAAGATCGAGATCTCGTTGTCGGCCGGCCCGAAGGGGATCACCGCGATCGCCATGAAGGCCGGGATGGCCGCGACGATCGGCGCGAGGACGTAGACCACCTTGTCCGCGCGCTTGACGATGACGTCTTCCTTGAGCATCAGCTTCACGCCGTCGGCGAGCGACTGGAGCATGCCCCAGGGGCCGTGCCGGTTGGGACCGATGCGCAACTGCATCCAGGCGACGACCTTGCGCTCCCACACGATGGAGAAGAGCACGGTCACCATCAGGAAGGCGAAGCAGAACACCGCCTTGATGACGACCAGCCACCAGGGGTCGTGGCCGAACATGGAGAGGTCTTCAGCGGCGAGGTACGGGCTCATGCCTCCACCTCCTTGGGGGCTTCGGCGGCAGGCGTCGCCGGGCCGATGCGGACGAGGGTGCCGGGCAGCGCCCCGGTGTCGGAGGCGACGCCGCCGCCCGTTGAGTTCAGCGGGAGCCAGACCACCCGGTCGGGCATCTCGGTGATCTCCAACGGGAGTTCGACGGTTCCGGAGGGACCGCTCACGGCCAGGACGTCGCCGTCCGCGACGCCCGCCTCGGCGGCGGTGGCGGCAGACACGCGCGCGCGTGCCGCGTGCCGCGTGCCGGCGAGCGCTTCGTCGCCGTCCTGGAGTCGGCCCTGGTCGAGCAGCAGCCGGTGGCCGGCGAGCACGGCCTCCCCGGCTGCCGGGCGCGGCGGCTGGGCGGCGATCGCCAGGGAGTCGCCCGCCGGCAGTCCGTCCCAGGCGCCGAGCCGGTCCAGCTCCGCGCGCGCGGTGCGCAGATCGGGCAGCCCCAGATGGACGTCCATGGCGTCGGCGAGCATCTGCAGCACGCGCGCGTCGGTGGGCGCCAGGGTGCGGGTCATCTGGTCGGGCTTGAGCGCCGCCTCGAAGAGGCGGACCCGGCCCTCCCAGTTGAGGAAGGTGCCTGCCTTCTCGGCGACCGCCGCGACCGGCAGCACCACGTCGGCGTGGGCGGTGACCTCGCTGGGACGCAGTTCCAGCGAGACCAGGAAGTCCACCGCGGAGAGTGCTTCACGCGCGCGTGCCGGATCGGGCAGGTCGGCGACCTCGACGCCGGCGACCACCAGGGCCCGCAGTTCGCCGTCGGCCGCGGCCTCGACGATCTGGTCCGTGTCCCGGCCGTAGCGGTGCGGGAGTCCGGCGACGCCCCAGGCGGCGGCGACCTGGTCCCGGGCGCGGGGGTCGGTGGACGGACGTCCGCCCGGCAGCAGCGACGGCAACGCGCCCGCCTCGATCGCGCCGCGCTCACCGGCCCGGCGCGGGATCCACACCAGCTGGGCACCGGTCGCGGCCGCGGTGCGGACGGCGGCGGTGAGTCCGCCCTCCACGCCGGCGAGCCGTTCACCGACGATGATGACCGCGCCCTCGGTGCGCAGAGCCTCGGAGGCCCGTACCCCGTCCTCCTCCAGACCGACCTGGCCGGCCAGAGCGTCCAGCCACTCGGTCTCCGTGCCGGGGGCGGCGGACAGCAGGGTGCCGCCCGCCTTCGTCAGGCCCCGGGTGACGTGGGTGGCGAGCGAGAAGACCCGCTGTCCGTGGGCCCGCCAGGCCTTGCGCAGCCGCAGGAAGACGCCGGGCGCCTCCTCCTCGGACTCGAACCCGACCAGCAGCACGGCGGGCGCCTTCTCCAGGGAGGTGTACGTGACGCCACTGCCGTCGAGGTCCCGGCCGCGTCCGGCGACCCGCGCGGCCAGGAAGTCGGCCTCCTCGCGGCTGTGCACACGCGCGCGGAAGTCGATGTCGTTCGTGTCGAGGGCCACGCGCGCGAACTTGCTGTACGCGTACGCGTCCTCGACGGTGAGACGGCCTCCGGTCAGCACCCCGGCCCGGCCCCGCGCGGCCAGCAGGCCCTGGGCGGCGGCCTCCAGCGCCTCGGGCCAGGAGGCGGGCTCCAGCTCGCCGGACTCACGCCGTACCAGCGGTGTGTCGAGCCGGTCGCGCAGCTGCGCGTACCGGAACGCGAACCGCCCCTTGTCGCAGACCCACTCCTCGTTGACCTCGGGGTCGTTGGCCGCGAGGCGCCGCATGACCTTGCCGCGCCGGTGATCCGTGCGGGTCGCGCAGCCGCCGGCGCAGTGCTCGCACACGGACGGCGACGAGACAAGGTCGAAGGGGCGGGAGCGGAAGCGGTATGCCGCCGACGTCAGCGCGCCGACCGGGCAGATCTGGATGGTGTTCCCGGAGAAGTACGACTCGAAGGGGTCGCCCTCACCGGTGCCGACCTGCTGGAGGGCACCCCGTTCGAGCAGTTCGATCATCGGGTCGCCCGCGATCTGGTTGGAGAACCGGGTGCAGCGGGCGCACAGCACGCACCGCTCGCGGTCGAGCAGCACCTGGGTGGAGATCGCGACGGGCTTCTCGTACGTGCGCTTCCTGCCCTCGAAGCGGGACTCGGCGTTGCCGTGCGACATCGCCTGGTTCTGGAGCGGGCACTCGCCGCCCTTGTCGCAGACCGGGCAGTCCAGCGGGTGGTTGATGAGCAGCAGCTCCATCACACCCTTCTGGGCCTTTTCGGCGACGGGCGAGGTGAGGTGAGTCTTCACGACCATCCCGTCCGTACAGGTGATCGTGCAGGACGCCATGGGCTTGCGCTGGCCCTCGACCTCGACGATGCACTGGCGGCAGGCGCCGACCGGGTCGAGGAGGGGGTGGTCGCAGAAGCGGGGGATCTCGATGCCGAGCTGTTCGGCGGCGCGGATGACCAGGGTGCCCTTGGGCACGCTGATCTCGGCGCCGTCGATCGTCAGCGTGACGAGATCCTCCGGCGGGACCGGCGCCTGACCGCCCCCGGCGGAGCGTTGGCCCGCGGCGGAGCCGCTGGTGGACTGCTGTACGGTCATGCGTTCACCTCCGCGGGCTTGTCCGCCCAGGCCGTGGACTTGGCCGGGTCGAAGGGGCAGCCCCGGCCCGTGATGTGCTCCTCGTACTCCGCGCGGAAGTACTTGAGGGAGGAGAAGATCGGCGAAGCGGCGCCGTCGCCGAGGGCGCAGAAGGACTTGCCGTTGATGTTGTCGGCGATGTCGGCGAGCTTGTCGAGGTCGGACATCGTGCCCTTGCCGGCCTCGATGTCCCTCAGCAACTGCACGAGCCAGTACGTCCCTTCACGGCAGGGCGTGCACTTTCCGCAGGACTCGTGGGCGTAGAACTCGGTCCAGCGGGTGACGGCGCGGACCACGCAGGTCGTCTCGTCGAAGCACTGCAGAGCCTTGGTGCCGAGCATGGAACCGGCGGCGCCCACGGCCTCGTAGTCGAGCGGGACGTCGAGGTGCTCGTCGGTGAACATCGGGGTCGAGGAGCCGCCCGGCGTCCAGAACTTGAGGCGGTGGCCGGGCCGCATGCCGCCGCTCATGTCGAGGAGCTGGCGGAGCGTGACGCCGAGCGGGGCCTCGTACTGGCCGGGGCCGGCGACATGGCCGCTGAGCGAGTAGAGCGTGAAGCCCGGCGACTTGTCGCTGCCCATCGACCGGAACCACTCCTTGCCCCGGTTCAGGATCGCGGGAACCGACGCGATCGACTCGACGTTGTTCACTACAGTCGGGCACGCGTAGAGGCCCGCGACGGCAGGGAAGGGGGGACGGAGCCGCGGTTGGCCACGGCGGCCTTCGAGCGAGTCGAGCAGTGCGGTCTCCTCACCGCAGATGTACGCGCCCGCGCCCGCGTGCACGGTGAGTTCGAGGTCGAGTCCGCTGCCCAGGATGTTCTCGCCCAGGTAGCCCGCCGCATGGGCCTCGCGCACAGCGGAGTGCAACCGCCGCAGCACGGGGACGACTTCACCCCGCAGATAGATGAAGGCATGCGACGACCTGATGGCGTAACACGCGATGACGATGCCCTCGATGAGGCTGTGCGGGTTCGAGAAGAGGAGCGGGATGTCCTTGCAGGTTCCGGGCTCCGATTCGTCGGCGTTGACAACTAGATAGTGGGGCTTGCCGTCCCCCTGGGGAATGAACTGCCACTTCATTCCCGTGGGGAAGCCCGCGCCGCCTCGCCCGCGCAGTCCGGACTCCTTGACGTACGCGATCACGTCGTCCGGCGACATGGCGAGCGCCTTGCGAAGCCCCTCGTACCCCTCGTGCCTTTGGTAGACGTCCAGCGTCCAGGACTTCTCCTCGTCCCAGAAGGCCGACAGCACGGGTACGAGCAGCTTCTCGGGACTGGTCTCTCCCTCACCCTCGAATCCGCTCGGGCGGGAGGTGCCCCCATTCTCTGGTGCCAAGGTCATCACTGCCCCTCCTCGGCGACAGGCCCGGCCGGGTGGGCGGAGTCGGAGGCCGATGTGTCCTGCGGTGCGTCGTGCGAGCTGAGGTGCTCGGCCGGTGACGGCTCGTGCACCGCGTTCCCCGGCTCGTCGTGCGGTCCGCCGTCCCGCGGGTGCACCACGCGCGCGGCGGCGCCCTCGCCCCTGGCCAGCCGCAACCCGACCAGCGAGGCCGGGCCCGCGCTGCCGGTCGCCTCGACGGCGCCTTCCCGTTCGTCGGGGAAGCCGGCCAGCATCCGGGCGGTCTCCTTGAACGTGCACAGGGGGGCGCCGCGGGTGGGTTCGACCTGCCCTCCCGCCCGCAGGTCGTCCACGAGACGCTTGGCGCTCTCGGGGGTCTGGTTGTCGAAGAATTCCCAGTTGACCATCACGACCGGCGCGTAGTCGCAGGCCGCGTTGCACTCGATGTGCTCCAGGGTGACCTTGCCGTCGTCGGTGGTCTCGCCGTTGCCGACGCCCAGGTGTTCCTGCAGGGCTGAGAAGATCGCGTCGCCGCCCATCACGGCGCACAGCGTGTTGGTGCAGACGCCCACCTGGTAGTCACCGGACGGACGCCGCCGGTACATGGTGTAGAAGGTGGCGACCGCGGTGACCTCGGCCGTGGTCAGATCCAGCATGTCCGCGCAGAACTGCATCCCGGTGCGCGTGACATGACCCTCCTCCGACTGCACCAGGTGCAGCAACGGCAGCAGGGCGGACCGCGAGTCCGGGTAACGGGTGATGATCTCGCGCGCGTCCCGCTCGAGCCTGGCTCGAACGTCGTCCGGGTAGCCGGGCGCGGGCAGCTGCGGCATACCCAGGCCGACGCTTCGCTCCGAAGAACTGGTGGTCACCGGTCGACGCCTCCCATCACGGGGTCGATGGACGCGACGGCGACGATCACGTCGGCGACCTGGCCGCCCTCGCACATCGCCGCCATGGCCTGCAGATTGGTGAAGGACGGGTCGCGGAAGTGGACCCGGTAGGGGCGGGTGCCGCCGTCGGACACGGCGTGCACGCCGAGTTCGCCCTTGGGGGACTCGACCGCCGCGTACACCTGTCCCGGCGGGACGCGGAAGCCCTCGGTCACCAGCTTGAAGTGGTGGATCAGGGCCTCCATGGAGGTGCCCATGATCTTCTTGATGTGATCGAGGGAGTTGCCCAGTCCGTCCGGTCCCAGGGCGAGCTGGGCGGGCCAGGCGATCTTCTTGTCGGCGACCATCACCGGTCCGGGCCCCAGCCGGTCCAGGCACTGCTCGATGATCCTGAGCGACTGGCGCATCTCCTCGATGCGGATGAGGAAGCGGCCGTAGGCGTCACAGGTGTCGGCGGTCGGCACGTCGAAGTCGTACGTCTCGTAGCCGCAGTAGGGCTGCGTCTTGCGCAGGTCGTGCGGCAGGCCGGCGGAGCGCAGGATCGGGCCGGTGGCCCCGAGGGCCATGCAGCCGGCCAGGTCGAGGTAGCCGATGTCCTGCATTCGGGCCTTGAAGATGGGGTTCCCGGTGGCGAGCTTGTCGTATTCCGGGAGGTTCTTCTTCATCTTCTTCACGAACTCGCGGATCTGGTCCACCGCACCCGGCGGCAGGTCCTGGGCGAGTCCGCCGGGGCGGACGTAGGCGTGGTTCATCCGCAGGCCGGTGATCAGCTCGTAGATGTCGAGGATCATCTCCCGGTCGCGGAAGCCGTAGATCATGATGGTGGTGGCGCCGAGCTCCATGCCTCCGGTGGCGATGCACACCAGGTGGGAGGACATGCGGTTCAGCTCCATCAGGAGCACCCGGATGAGCGTGGCACGGTCGGGGATCTGGTCCTCGATGCCGAGGAGCTTCTCCACGGCCAGGCAGTACGCCGTCTCGTTGAAGAACGGCGTCAGGTAGTCCATGCGCGTCACGAACGTGGTGCCCTGCGTCCACGTGCGGTACTCGAGGTTCTTCTCGATGCCCGTGTGGAGGTAGCCGATGCCGCAGCGCGCCTCGATGACGGTCTCGCCCTCGATCTCCAGGATGAGCCGGAGCACGCCGTGCGTGGAAGGATGCTGCGGGCCCATGTTGACGATCAGGCGCTCGTCGTCGGCGCGGGCCGCCGACTCGACGACCTCGTCCCAGTCGCCGCCGGTGACCGTGTAGACGGTGCCCTCGGTGGTCTCGCGCGAGGACGCCGAGGAAGCGGAGGAAGGGGTCTGCGTGCTCATGAGTACGACCTCCGCTGGTCCGGAGCCGGGATCTGGGCGCCCTTGTACTCGACGGGGATGCCGCCGAGGGGGTAGTCCTTGCGCTGCGGGAAGCCCTGCCAGTCGTCGGGCATCATGATCCGCGTCAGCGCCGGATGTCCGTCGAAGATCAGGCCGAAGAAGTCGTACGTCTCGCGTTCGTGCCAGTCGTTCGTGGGATAGACGGAGACCAGCGACGGGATGTGCGGGTCGGCGTCGGGGGCGCTGACCTCCAGGCGGATCAGCCGGTTGTGGGTGATCGAGCGCAGGTGGTAGACGGCGTGCAGCTCGCGGCCCTTGTCGCCGAGGTAGTGCACTCCGCTGACGCCTGTGCACAGTTCGAAGCGGAGCGCCGGGTCGTCGCGGAGGGTCTGGGCGACGGCGACGAGGTACTCGCGTTCGATGTGGAAGGTCAGCTCGCCACGGTCGACGACGGTCTTCTCGATGGCGTTCTCGGGGACGAGGCCCTGCTCCTCCAGCGCACCCTCCAGCTCGTCGGCGACCTCGTCGAACCAGCCGCCGTAGGGGCGGGTGGCCGCGCCCGGGAGCCGGATGGAGCGGACCAGGCCGCCGTAGCCGGAGGTGTCCCCGCCGTTGGCGGCGCCGAACATGCCGCGCTGGACGCGGATCTCCTCGCCGTGGTCGCCGCGCATGCCGGGCAGGTTCGCGGAGCCGAGGTCCTTCTCGGGATTGACGCCATTTCGAGCGGACTCGGCGCCGTTCGCGCCGTTGGCTGGGGTGCCGTTCGCGCCGTTGCCCGGCGTGTTCGCGCCGTTGCTCTTCGCGTCGCTCATCGCAGCAGCCCCTTCATCTCGATCGTCGGGAGGGCCTTGAGCGCCGCTTCCTCCGCCTCACGGGCCGCCTCCTCGGCGTTGACGCCGAGCTTGGAGGTCTGGATCTTGTGGTGGAGCTTGAGGATCGCGTCCATCAGCATCTCCGGCCGCGGCGGACAACCGGGCAGATAGATGTCGACGGGGACGATGTGATCGACGCCCTGGACGATCGCGTAGTTGTTGAACATGCCGCCCGAGGAGGCGCAGACCCCCATGGAGATCACCCACTTGGGGTTCGGCATCTGGTCGTAGACCTGCCGGAGGACCGGCGCCATCTTCTGGCTGACCCGGCCGGCCACGATCATCAGGTCTGCCTGGCGGGGCGAGCCGCGGAAGACCTCCATGCCGAAGCGCGCCAGGTCGTAGCGGCCGGCGCCGGTGGTCATCATCTCGATGGCACAGCAGGCCAGGCCGAAGGTGGCGGGGAAGACCGATGCCTTGCGCACCCAGCCCGCGGCCTGCTCGACGGTGGTCAGAAGGAAACCGCTCGGCAGCTTTTCTTCGAGTCCCATGACTAAAGGCCCCTCAGTCCCATTCCAGACCGCCACGCCGCCATACGTACGCGTAGGCGACGAAGACGGTGAGCACGAAGAGCAGCATCTCCACGAGCCCGAAAATCCCGAGGGCGTCGAAGGTGACGGCCCAGGGGTAGAGGAAGACGATCTCGATGTCGAAGACGATGAAGAGCATCGCCGTCAGGTAGTACTTGATGGGGAAGCGCCCGCCGCCGGCCGGCGTGGGGGTCGGCTCGATTCCGCACTCGTAGGCCTCGAGTTTGGCGCGGTTGTACCGCTTCGGACCGATCAGCGTGGCCATGACCACGGAGAAGATCGCAAAGCCTGCCCCGAGGGCTCCCAGTACGAGGATGGGCGCATACGCGTTCACCGCTCCTCGCTCCTCTCAGTCGGCACTGACTGCTGGCGGTTGCACTGGACTCACAGCCGCCCCGCCTGTCCCACGAGCCCCGCTCGCCCCAGCGAAGATCGCGTACATGTGAAGCAGGTCACAAGCCCAACTGCCCCGCATCTTATGCCCGGCGGTATGTGATCTGCGACACGGGGGTCACCACGTACTTTGTGATCTCCACCACCTGGCGAAGGATCATGAAGTCGGATGAGCGGTGATCTTCATACGCGAAGCAGTCGAGTGATCACCAAGAGGTGACATTTTCGCTCGTCTTCGCTGGTCGGAGCACTCTTGCGATATCAAAGAGAAGATGGTCAAGGCAAATTAGCCCTGGACTGGATCTCTTGATAAGGGACGCCGTTCACACATCAGGGGGAGGGGCGGGTCGAGTGTGGACGCGCGCGCGTCCCCCACGGGACGCGTGCGCGCGCACGCCAGATGTGTGCACGCATTCACGAGCGGAGGGTGCGCTCGCGACGAGCGGCGAGTGTGCATGTTCGCGAGCAGAGGGGTGTGCATGTTCGCGAGCGACGGGTGCACATGTTCACGAGCGGACGGGTGCGCTCGTTCGCAATGGGGCAGGTGTGCCCGTTCACGGACAGAGGGGGCGCGAGCCACACGCGAGACGCCGCCGCGACAGAGACCGTTCCGTGACCTGTGCCACATTGGGCGAGCTCCTCATAAACCGGGCTTGGCCAAGCGTCCGATCCGGTGGTAAGCGCCGAGCAATTCGGGCGTAACGACGAAAGCCCATGATCACAGGCTTGATCACTGGTGTCCGTAATGCCCGTTACGGCGTCAATAAAGAGTGACACACCCGGGATTCGGCATGCCGGTTGAACAACTGTGGCGCACCACACGTTTCTTGAAGGTATGGAGGAGCCCCTGATACCGGTTGTACCCATGTCCCACACCGCTCACATACGCAGCCACCGGAAGCCCCGCAGCCGCAGCGCATCGACGATCGCGATGCGGGCCGGAGTTGCCGGTGGTGTGCTCAGCACCCTGGCCGTGGCCGGCGGGTCCGCTTCGGCCGACGCGGCCGAGCCGGTGACGCAGACCCTCGAACTGCCCACCCTCACGGTCGACCTGGCCACACAGGTCGCACAGTCCGCGGAGGCCACCCAGCAGACCGCGGCCAACTACCAGCTGCAGGCCGAGCGCGACGCCGCCGCCGCAAATGCCGCCAAGCAGGCCAAGGCGGACCTCGCGGACGCCAAGAAGCAGGCGGACGAGGCCAGGCGGAAGGCCGAGGCCGAGCGCAAGACCGCGGAGGCCGCCGCCTCGCGCAGCTCCGAGCGGACCGTGCTCACCGCCGCGTCGAGCAGCGCTTCGTCGGCGACCTCGACGTCCACGGCCACCGGTTCGGCCGCGGCGGTCATCGCCTTCGTCAAGGCGCAGATCGGTGACGCTTACGTCTCCGGCGGCACCGGCCCCAACTCCTGGGACTGCTCCGGTCTCGTGCAGACCGCGTTCAAGCAGATCGGCGTCAGCCTGCCGCGCGTCTCGCAGGACCAGTCGACCGCCGGCACCCAGGTCTCGCTGAGCAATCTGCAGCCGGGCGACATCCTCTACTGGGGCAGCGCGGGCAGCGCGTACCACGTCGCGGTGTACGTCGGCGACGGCATGTTCGTCGGTGCGCAGAACCCCTCCAGCGGCGTCGTCGAGAAGCCGCTGTCGTACGACCCGCCGACCGGCGCGGTGCGCGTGCTCTGAGCGGTACGGACTCAAGAGGGCCGCAGCGGGCCGCCCACGAATGTGGGCGGCCCGCCCTCTCACCCCAGGTCGAAGGTGTTCGGCAGGCCCAGCCGATAGCGCAGTTCGTCGACCCGTTTGAGGGGCTCCAGCTCAGGCGGGCGGTACAGCTCCCAGATCCGGCACCGCCCTGCGCCCGAATTGTCCGTGTCGAGCAATGCGTTGACCGCCCGTCGCGCCGACTCGTTGGCGCCTTCCATCGTCGCCAGATCCACATCCGTGCGGACGTAGTCGCCCGCCAGGAAGAAGTTCGGCACGGCCGTCCTGGCCGACGGGCGGTTGTAGAGCGTGCCCGTGGGGTGGATCAGGAGCGGTTCGCGGTTCTGCGGATCCGGCCCACCGAGCCCCGTCACCGCCGGGTCCATGAACCAGCCCAGCCGGTCGGCGTCGGTGAGCGTCGTCTTGCCGGAGTCGTTCAGGGCGTCCTTCAGTTGTGCCCAGCACTCCTCCACGACCTCTTCCCGAGTGCACTCACGGGCCGTCTTGCCGTACAGGATCCCCGGCTTGTCCCATTCCGAGACGATCGCGGAGAGACAGTCGTGGGCACTTCCGTCGCCGTAGTCCGCCGAGAAGTTCCGTTTGTCCCAGAATTGCGCCTGCCCGATCCCGGTCACGGACCAGGGTGAGTCAAGGCAGTTGATGTGCCCGTGGACAACGGGCGTGGGCGCCCGCAGATAGAACTGCACGCCGGTCATCCAGTCGGTCCTCAGCGCATCGCACCGGCCGAGCTGCGGGTCGGCGGCGCGCAGAGCCGCGCCCCAGGTACGGCGGGCGTGCTCGACCGGCATGGCGGATACGTAGTGGTCGGCGGTGACGGTGCGTTCGTTGTTCCCGTCGCGCGCGGAGACGCGGATGCCGGTGACACGCCCGCCCTCGTACAGGACCTCGCGCACCTGGGCACCGAACACGAACTCGACGCCGAGGAGACGCAGGTGTGCGGCCCAGGGGTCGATCCAGGCCTCGCTCGTCGGGGCGTTGAGCACCCGGTCGATGTCCGCGTCGCCGTCCATGCCGCGGCCGAGCAGCCCCCACAGCAGCAGCGCCTCGATGATGACGCGGCCGACGGTGCGGGTGGAGGCGATCTCGGCGCGGGTGGCGACGAGATTGCGGGTCTGCCCGACGCCGAGGAGCGTCCGGTACTCCTCGCTCATGCGGCCGGCGCGGATGAACTCCCACCAGGAGGTCTTCTCCCACTGGTCCTCGCGGCGGGCGTCGCAGCTGGTGAGGTGGACGAGGACACGGTCGGCGAAGTACGCGGCCTCATGGGCGGGCAGCCGGGTGCCCACGTCGAGGACGGACAGGATCTGGTCGCGGATCCAGGACGGGGTGATGTCGCCGGGCGCGGGCGGGGTGGTGAGCCGACGCAGCGGGAAGTGAAGGTCCGGGCGTCCGCCGGCCCGGGCGAAGAGGGCCTCGGTGCCGCTGCGGAGGTTGTCGTGGACGCCGTTCGCATTGCCCGGGAAGGGGATGCGACGCAGGGTGTCCGGAAGATTGCGGTAGAAGCCGGGGAAGAACCGGAAGCCGTGCTCGCCGGGCAGGGGTCTGCGGCCGCCCGAGGCGGATCCGGGGACGTCCATCGAGCGGGCCTTGCCGCCGAGGACGTCGTAGTACTCGTAGACGGTGACGGCGTAGCCGCGTTCGGCGAGTTCGTGGGCGGCGCTGAGCCCGGAGACACCGCCGCCGAGGACGGCGACGCGTTTACCCGCGGCAGCGGCCGCACTCGGCCATGCAGCGGCCGTACTCGGCCATAAGGAGAGGGCGGTGGCAGCTCCCCCGGCACGGGCGAGAAAGCGTCTGCGGGTCGTTCCCTGGTGTTCCGTCGTCATGGTTACGGGAGGGTAGGGAGAGACGCGAGGCGACGGAAGGTCGCGGACCGGTCACGCACGGCATCCACACACGACAGCGGGAGGGATTCACCCCCAACGGGATCCGCGCCCGGTGAGCCCGGTGACTGCGTGGCGGGACGTGCCGAGGCGCGACCGCAAGGACGCGCCTCGGCACGTGCCCGGCCGCCACGCGGAGGTGTTCGCGCGGCGCGCGGTCAAGGCGGGGGAGCCGAGCAACCCGTAGGGGTCACGCCTTGGGCGCCACCTTGGACAGGCCGTTGATGACGCGGTCCATCGCGTCGCCGCCCGTCGGGTCGGTCAGGTTGGCCAGGAGCTTCAGGGTGAACTTCATCAGGAGCGGATGCGTCAGGCCCCGCTGCGTCGCGATCTTCATCACCTTCGGGTTGCCGATCAGCTTCACGAAGGCACGGCCCAGCGTGTAGTAGCCGCCGTAGGTGTCCTTGAGGATCTTCGGGTAGTTGTGCAGGGCCAGTTCGCGCCCGCCGGGGGTCGAGCGGGCCAGGGCCTGGACGATGACGTCCGCGGCGATCTGGCCCGACTCCATCGCGTACGCGATGCCCTCACCGTTGAAGGGGTTCACCAGGCCGCCCGCGTCACCGACGAGCAGCAGGCCCTTCGTGTAGTGCGGCTGGCGGTTGAAGGCCATGGGGAGGGCGGCGCCGCGGATGGGGCCGGTCATGTTCTCGGGGGTGTAGCCCCAGTCCTCGGGCATCGAGGCGCACCAGGCCTTCAGCACCTCGCGCCAGTCCAGCTCCTTGAAGGAGGCCGAGGTGTTCAGGACGCCCAGGCCGACGTTGCTCGTCCCGTCGCCCATGCCGAAGATCCAGCCGTAGCCCGGCAGCAGCCGCTCCTGGCCGCCGCGCCGGTCCCACAGCTCCAGCCAGGACTCCAGGTAGTCGTCCTCGTGGCGCGGGGACGTGAAGTACGTACGGACCGCGACGCCCATCGGGCGGTCCTCGCGGCGGTGCAGGCCCATCGCCAGCGACAGGCGCGAGGAGTTGCCGTCCGCGGCCACCACCAGGGGCGCGTGGAAGGTCACCGCGCGCTTCTCCTCGCCCAGCTTGGCGTGCACGCCGGTGATGCGGCCGGTGCGGTCGTCGATGACCGGCGCGCCCACGTTGCAGCGCTCGTACAGGCGGGCGCCCGCCTTCTGCGCCTGCCGGGCCAGCTGCTCGTCGAAGTCGTCGCGCTTGCGGACCAGTCCGTAGTCCGGGTACGAGGCCAGATCCGGCCAGTCGAGCTGGAGCCGCACCCCGCCGCCGATGATGCGCAGACCCTTGTTGCGCAGCCAGCCTGCTTCCTCGGAGATGTCGATGCCCATCGCGACGAGCTGCTTGGTGGCGCGCGGAGTCAGGCCGTCGCCGCACACCTTCTCGCGCGGGAAGGCGGTCTTCTCCAGCAGCAGCACGTCCAACCCGGCCTTCGCCAGGTGGTACGCGGTGGTGGAACCGGCTGGCCCGGCCCCGACGACGATCACATCGGCGGTGTGTTCGGTAAGGGGCTGGGGCTCGGTCACGGCGGGTTCTCCCCAAGACTCGACGACGGCAACGACGACAACGACAACGACGGCTCGACAAACGACGCCTGCGCCGGCGGCAGCGGGCGGCAGCGACGAAAACATCGGCGAAAACGACATGCTGACGGGCACTGGACATGGGCAGTCTATTCAGCGGTATCGATCTCCCGGCTGAAGGGCTGCCCCCGTGAACCGAGCTCTCCCCGACGTACAGCTGCGCGTCCCCACCGACGAGGACGCCTTCGCCTGGCACCGGATCTTCGCGGACCCGGAGGTCATGGAGTTCTACGGGGGCCAGGCCGCCGAGCTGTCCGTCTACGAGGAGCTCACCGCCCGCCAGCGCAGACACGACGCCGAGCGCGGCTTCTGCCTGTGGACCATGCTCGACGAGTCGGGCGAGGTCATCGGTTTCACGGGCGCTCAGCCGTGGCCGGTCGAGTGGGGACCCGAGGGGGAGATCGAGATCGGCTGGCGGCTCGGGCGGGCGCACTGGGGCAAGGGCTACGTCACCGCGGCAGCGGTGACCACGCTGGAGCGGGTGCGGGCGGCGGGGGTGACCGGGGTCGTCGCCATGGTCAAGCCCGCCAACGAGCGGTCGATCGCCGTGACCCGGCGCCTGGGCATGGAGCTGGCCGAGGTCTTCACGCACCCCACTCTGAGGGAGCCGGCGCACTGCTACCGGCTCACCTTGTGACACTCGGTTACCGACTGCTGCAGAAAGACACGCGCCGCTTCCGAGTTGCGCCCCCGCCCGGTTACCCTGCCAGTACCGCTGGGGGTGACATCTGTGCCTATAACGCCCAAAACACCCGAAGTACGCGTGCCACGGCTGGTCGGTCTGATGGCGGTCGACGCACGCGAGGCCGCCGCCAATCAGGGCGTCATGCTCGCCGCGCCCGACCGGCCGGACTTCCATCGCACCGTCGTCGACTACGTCGTACGCCAATATCCTCTGCCCGGCGCCGAGGTGCCGCGCGGTGCCGTGGTCACCGTGTGGTTCGACCTCGGTGAGGGCGAGGGCGGCGGAGGCGCCGGGGTCCGCGAGCCGCGGCTGCCCATCCCGCCACCGGGCGGGATGCGCCGCGAACTCGACGAGCCCGGGGACGCGTTCGAAGTGCTCAGATGACTCCGGTCATCTGATCCCGGTCATCGGCGCCGTGCCGCCCGACGTTCCCGGTGGCGCGGCGCCCGGTGGCGGCTCCGCCGGGACAGCGGCGCCTGGTGGTGGCCCTGCCGGGACAGCGGCGCCCGATGGTGGCCCTGCCGGGACATCGACGCCTAGTGGTGGCCCTGCCAGAACAGCAGGGCGGCCGCCGCACCACCGCCGACCACGCACGCCACGACGATCGTGACGACCCAGACGAGGACGGAACTGCGGCGCACGGGCGAGGGCGCGGGGGCGCCGGGTGCCGGAGCACCGGGCACGTAAGCCGGAACGTGGTGGTTCGCGGTCGGCGCGGGCGGCGCATGATAAGCCGACGGGGGCCCGACGGGAGCCGGGGGCGCCAGGGGCTCCACACGGGTCGAAGGCACGGGGGGCACGTCGGGCGCCGGGCCCGGCGTCGGCGGCGTACCGGGCCTGGGCCGTCCCTCGGGAACCGGTGGCATCCCGGGGCCGTACCCCGCCGGAGTGCTCGGCATCGGCGGGAGCGGTGGGGCGACGACCGTGGTGCGGCCGCCGGTCATCCGCACCAGGTACGGGGCCACGAACGCAGCCCCGAAGACCCACAACAGGCCGAAGAGCAGCCCTTCCGGGAGGCTGACACCCGCCTCGACCGTGCCGCCGATGGCGCCCGGGGAGGAGTAGCCGGAGTCGGAACCGTAGCCGAAGCCGGAACCGTAGCCCGACGCGGTCGCCGACAACTGCCATCCGAAGCCGCCGATCCAGGCCAGCAGCAGGAACAGCGCGATGAAGACCCCCGAGGCCAGCAGCTGTTCACGCCGGTCCGCCGAGCGGCGCGCGGCGATGGCGCCCACCGTGAGCGCGCACACCAGACCGAGGGCCAGCGCCCCCACCACCGCCCAGGCGTTGACCTGGTGCCCGAGCTCGGACAGCCCGAAGCCCTGGTGCCGGTACGCCCCGCCGTACGGTGAACTCCCGTTCGCCTCCGCGTCGATGGAGGCGCCCCAGGACAGACCGAGCGCCAGGACCGCAAGGTTGGGCAGCAGGAGCAGCGCGAAGACGACCGCAGAGGTTCTGGAACCGCCCGAGTTGTCGTCGAACTGCGTGACGCAGACGACGAACGCCACGACCGAGCACAGCACGAGGACGGCCGCGTAGGCACGCAGGGCGGTGCCGGTCGCCCGCAGGAGCAACCGGGTCCCCGGCAGGCGGCCGGTCTCGGCGCGGAGCAGTACGCCACCCGCCACGGCCGACCCGAGCAGCAGGGCGCCGAGTGCGGCGAGCCAGGGCGAGGTGGAGATCTCCACGCCCTCCGCGAGGGTCGGCCGGGCGCAGAGGCCGAGGACCAGGGTGGCGGCGGCCAGGAGCAGGGCGACCCGGACAGCCGCCTCCGCACCGGCGGTCGCCCCGCGCGAGCCGCGCTCGACGAGACCCCTGCGCAGGCCGCGGACGCCGATGCAGAGCGCGGCGATCCACAGGGCGGTGACGGTCAGCGGGACCAGCGAGAGCGAGCCGCCGCCCCGGATGCCGGAAAGGAGCCCGCCGGAGGCGTCACCGAGCACCGACCCGGCAGCGTCCTTCACCTCGAGCCCCCCGCCGAGTGCCTGGAGCAGCGCGGCGAGCGCGATCCGCAGCCGTTCCCCGAAGCCGACGACCACGGTGTCATTCTGCCCGTACGAGGGGATGGCCAGCGCCAGCGCGGCGACGAGCACCAGTCCGACGGGCCAGGCGGCGGCCCGGGCGGCCCCGGCCCAGTCCCCCCGGAAGGTGCGCCCGAGGAAGGCGCCGAGGAGCGGCGGCCGGCCCTGGGCGGAGGCCGGGGCGGAAGCGGAGGGAGAGGCGGGAGCCGGGGCGTACGACGGGGGCGGCGGCCCGAGCGGCGGAGAGACCGGCGGCACGGTGGGGCCGGTGGACGGCTCGAGTGGGGCGCCCGTGGGCTCGACGGCACCCCGCTCCGTCGCCACCGGCTCGCGCTCCCGTCCGCATCTCATGCAGTAGCGGGCCTCGTCGGGGGCCTGGGTCCCGCAGTGCGGGCAGTACGACGCCATGGGAACGCTCCGTCGTCCGAAGAACTCGTGCGGTGATGAGACGTCATCAACGGACGTAGTCTTCCATTGACCGGTTCCCGTCAATCCCCCGTTCGTGGCGACCCGTTGACGGCGGGCCTCGCGAGGACCGTCAGTCCGCCTTGAACCCGCGGTGCAGTGCCACGACCCCGCCCGTGAGGTTCCGCCACGCCACCTTCGACCAGCCCGCCTCGCGCAGCCGCTCCGCGAGGGCCGGCTGGTCGGGCCAGGCCCGGATGGACTCGGCGAGGTAGACGTACGCGTCCGGGTTGGACGACACCGCGCGCGCCACCGGCGGCAGCGCGCGCATCAGGTACTCGGTGTAGACCGTGCGGAAGGGCGTCCACGTGGGGTGTGAGAACTCGCAGATCACCACGCGCCCGCCCGGCTTCGTCACCCGGTACAGCTCCGTCAGCGCCGCGTCCGTGTCCTGCACGTTCCGCAGCCCGAAGGAGATCGTCACCGCGTCGAAGACGTCGTCCTTGAACGGCAGCCGGGTCGCGTCCCCGGCCGTGAGCGGCATCCAGGGGTGCCGCTTCTTGCCGACCTGGAGCATCCCGAGCGAGAAGTCGCAGGGGACGACGTACGCGCCCGCGCGCGTGAAGGGGAGCGACGAGGTCGCCGTGCCCGCCGCCAGGTCGAGGACCTTCTGCGCGGGGCGCGCGTCGACCGCCTTCGCGACCTCCTTGCGCCACAGTCGCGTCTGCCCCAGGGACAGCACGTCGTTCGTCAGGTCGTACCGTTCCGCCACGTCGTCGAACATCGAGGCGACTTCGTGCGGCTGCTTGTCCAGGGATGCGCGGGTCACCGACCCATTGTGGCAGCAGGGCCCGTGCGCACCTGCGGCGCCCGGCCGGTACGCGCCCGCCGCCGGGACCCGCCCGGTGTCCGCCCCGGGACCGGCTCAGCGGCGCCGGTGCACCAGCCGTCCGGCGCACACCGTGGCCAGGCAGGCGCCGGTGGCGTCGAAGACCGCGAGGTCGGCGCGGCCGGCCTCGCCGATCCTTGTCGGGCGTGCGCGAAGGAGGATCACGACGTCGTTCCGTTCGGCGGCGGCCCGGACCTCGGGCGAGTCGGCGTGCTCCTCGAGGATCGCCACCGCGCCGAGCTTCAGCACCGCGTGGACGCGTTCACGGGGAGTCGGGGCGTCCGGGAGGGGGCCCTCGTGGATGCGGGCGGGACCCAGGGCGCCCGGCCATCTGCGCACCCGGGCCCGCGGGAACCGCACGCGCAGCTCGTCGAATGTCCCGATGGCGCCGATCCGGTCCCGCCCGACCACGACGGCGCCGTCCTCGATCGGCTCCGAGGTCCAGGAGTGCCGGACTTCGTCCGCCGTGTGAATCGTCTCCAACTCGGCCTCTCGACGCCTCAGTTGGAGGCGAGCAGCTTCAGCTCGGGATGTGCCGTGCCGCCCGCGATCGCCGTCGACGAGAGGTGGGACACCACCCGTTCGTCGACCGGGTCGTTCGCCGGGTCGTCGTGGACGACGAGGTGCTCGTACGTCGTCGAGCGCTGCGCCGGGACCCGCCCCGCCTTCCTGATCAGGTCGATGATCTCCTGACGGTTGGAACGGTGCTTGGCGCCGGCCGAGGAGACGACGTTCTCCTCGAGCATGATCGAACCGAGGTCGTCCGCGCCGTAGTGCAGGGACAGCTGGCCGATCTCCTTGCCGGTGGTCAGCCACGAGCCCTGGATGTGCCGGACGTTGTCGAGGAAAATGCGGGCGATCGCGATCATCCGCAGGTACTCGAAGAGGGTCGCCTGGGTGCGGCCCTTCAGATGGTTGTTCTCGGGCTGGTAGGTGTACGGGATGAAAGCCCGGAAACCGCCCGTGCGGTCCTGTACGTCCCGGATCATCCGCATGTGCTCGATGCGCTCGGCGTTGGTCTCGCCCGTGCCCATGAGCATGGTGGACGTCGACTCCACACCGAGGTGGTGCGCGGTCTCCATGATCTCCAGCCAGCGCTCGCCGCTCTCCTTCAGCGGGGCGATGGCCTTGCGCGGGCGCTCGGGGAGCAGCTCGGCGCCGGCGCCGGCGAAGGAGTCGAGGCCCGCGGCGTGGATACGGGTGATGGCCTCTTCCACGCTCACGCCCGAGATCCGCGCCATGTGCTCGACCTCGGACGCCCCCAGGCTGTGGATGACCAGCTGCGGGAAGGCCTCCTTGATGGCGCGGAAGTGCTTCTCGTAGTACTCGACGCCGTAGTCCGGGTGGTGACCGCCCTGGAACATGATCTGGGTACCGCCCAGCTCCACGGTCTCCGCGCAGCGGCGCAGGATGTCGTCGAGATCGCGGGTCCAGCCCTTGGCGGTGTCCTTCGGGGCCGCGTAGAAGGCACAGAACTTGCACGCCGTCACGCACACGTTCGTGTAGTTGATGTTGCGCTCGACGATGTACGTCGCGATGTGCTCGATGCCCGCGTACTTGCGACGGCGTACGGCGTCGGCGGCGGCACCCAGCGCGTGCAGCGGGGCGTCGCGGTAGAGGACGAGCGCCTCTTCTGGGGTGATCCGCCCACCTGCGGCGGCCCGGTCGAGGACGGCTGTGACATCGATTGACGTGAGGTCGGCCTTCTCGGTCACCGGGCGTCCCTTTCGTGGGGGTTGTGGGCAGACGTAAGGGTCGTGGACGGACCGAACCAGCCTACGCCAGGGGCTTCGGCCCCCCTACGTCAGGCCGCGAACGCGCCGACGAGCAGCCCGACGAAGGCGCCCGCGATGAGGAACGGCCCGAACGGGATCGCGGTCCGCCGCCCGGCCCGGCGCGCGAGGACGAGCCCGAGCCCGTACAACCCCCCGAAGAGGAACCCGGCGAAGGTGCCCAGCATCACGGTCGGCCAGCCGTACCAGCCGAGCACCGCGCCGAGCCCCAGCGCGAGCTTGACGTCGCCGAAGCCCATGCCGTGCGGATTCACGAGGAAGAGCAGGAAGTACGCGCCGCCGAGCACGAGCGCGCCGAGCAGCGCGGTGACCCGGTCCCCGGCGTGCCCGGGCAGGGCCGCGGCCGCGGCGAGCAGCAGCAGGGCGAGGGCGGCGAGCGGCAGGGTGACCACGTCCGGCAGCCGCTGCACCCGGAAGTCCACGATCGTCAGCAGGACGCCGACGGGGGCGAGCAGCAACCAGACGACGAGTTCAGGGCGGGTACCGGTGGCGAGGGCGAGAGCGGTGCACACCGAGGCGGTGGACAGGGCGACGAGGAGCGTGCTCGGCCCGTACGCGGCAAGGGTCCCGGACAACTGCGCGCGTCCCGCGTCACCGGGTGGCGCGGGCTCCGTACGAGCACACTGGCCGCACCGGGCCCGGCCGAGCCAGCCGCCGATGAGATGCCCGTCGGGACACCGGTCCCGCCAGGGCTCACCGGATGCGGCGGAGAACCGGTAGGCGGCCCGGGGAACCAGCAACCCCGCGGCGGCGCCCCACAGCGCGGCGGCGACGGTGAGCCAGAGGTCGAGGTCCACGGGCACACCCTATTCACCGACAGGACGGCGGCATCCACCTACAGGACGGCGGCATCCACCGACAGGACGGCGGCGGACCTGGGACCCCGGAGGTCCCGAACCGGACCCGGCCCGCCCGTAGTTCGCGCCTACCCGGCCTTCCCCAGCCGAGCCACCGGGTTGCCCGCGTCCGAGTTGTCCATCTCGAGCCTGAGGTCGGAGCCGACCGGTGTCAGGCGTACCGCGTGTCTGCCCTTCGTGCACACGTCGCGGTTGGTGGCCTTGGCCACGCTCTCAGCGGTGAGCCGGGCCTTCGTGGCCTTCTTCAGGAGGAGTACGTCCTCGCAGATGCCGCCGATCTGGTCGGTCTGCCGCAGCGTGCCGAGTTCCTGGCCCGGCGCGGCGGGGTGGATGGTGACGCGGAAGGTGCCCATCGGCAGCGTGCCCCCGAGGGCCGTCCCGTCTCCCTCCCAGGTGCCCAGATAGGTGGCGGGGATCGCGGACTGCCCGGCGCCGGTGGCCGCCGGGCCGGGTGAGTGGCCGGCGCCCCGGGCCGCGCCGGCCTCCCCCGAACCGCCCTTGTCGAACAACCCCAGCGTGAACGCCGACCCGACCGTGACCGCGGCCAGCGCTCCCGCGACGGCCACCGCGACGGTGCAGCTCACACGCCGGCCGCGCCCGTCGGTCCCCGGTGCCGAGGTCGCGGCGACGCTCACCGAGACCTTGCCGTGGGGACTGCCGTGCGCGGCGGGTACGGCGTCCTGGGTGGCGAGAGCGGCGTTCGGGTCGGATGGCGGACCGAAGACTCCGGCGGGCGACGGCCCGGTCGGGCCCGCGGTCGGCCGGGCCGAGGACCACTCGTTGGCCGACGGGACGTCAAGCACCTTCGCATCAGCGGCAGTCGATGCACCCTCAGGGCCCCCGGGCCGCCCGGTCTCCCCCGCCGAGGCCCTGCTGAACCCCACCGGCCCCGACGGTTCCCCCTCTCCCGCCTCCAGGTTCAGCAGATGTACGGCCTTGCGGCTGACCTGTTCCACCAGTGGTCCCGGCAGCCAGCCTCCCGCCACCAGGCGGACGGCGCCCTGGGGGGCGAGCCGTCGGGCCACCTCCGTCGGGGCGGGGCGGGCGGCCGGGTCCTTGGCGAGGCACACGGCCGCCAGCTCGCGCAACCCGTCCTCCAGCGAGCCGAGTTCCGGCTCCTCGTGGACGACCTTGTACAGCAGCGCCGCGGAGGAGTCGCCGGTGAACGGGGGCTGCCCGGTCGCCGCATACGCGAGCACCGCGCCCAGCGAGAAGACATCCGCCGCGCCCGTGATGCCCTTGCCGAGGATCTGCTCGGGGGACATGTAACCGGGCGAGCCGACGGAGACTCCGGTCGAGGTCAGCGACGCCGTGCCGTCCGTGGCCCGCGCGATGCCGAAGTCGATCAGGAGCGGGCCGTCGAGGGTCAGCAGGACGTTCGACGGCTTCACGTCCCGGTGGACCAGGCCCAGTCCGTGCACCGCCGTCAGCGCCTCCGCCAGGCCCGCGCCCAGGGCCCGTACGGAGTGGAGCGGAAGCGGGCCGCCGTCCGTCACCGCCGCGGCCACCGACGGACCGGCCGCGTAACCGGTCGCGACCCACGGCACCGACGCCTCCGGGTCGGCGTCCAGCACCGGCGCGGTCCAGGCACCGCCGACCCGCCGCGCGGCCTCCACCTCGCGGCGGAAGCGGGCGCGGAACTCCTCGTCCAGCGCGAAGTGCGGATGCACGACCTTGACCGCGACCGTGCGCCCGCCCGCGCTGCGCCCCAGATAGACCCGGCCCATCCCGCCGGCGCCGAGCCGGCCGAGCAGCCGGTAGGGCCCCACGGCGGTGGGCTCACCGGCTTCGAGCGGTTGCATGGCGTCGTCCACCCTTCCCCCGTGGCACCAGCGGTCCTCTGTGCGGCCGACGGGTCCCCGGAGCCCGAAGGCCCCCTGGAGCCAGGACGGTTCTGGAACCCGGGGGATCCTGGAGCCCGTCGGTCCGTACGGTCCCGACCTGCCAGCAGCGTAGTGGCCGCCGCCCGGCGTGCGCCCCCGCACCGGGCGGGCCGCAGGCCCCAACTCTCGTACGGCGCCTACGACTCCAGAAGTTTCACCTTCACGTCGGCCGGGAAACCCGTCGTCGGCCCGACCCGCCGGGCGAACTCCGCGACCGCCGTCAGCTGCGGGCCGCCGAAGCGGAAGTCGAGCGTCGTGAAGTACCGCTCCAGGACCTGCTCGTCGAAGGCCTCCCAGCGCGCCGCCTGCTCCGCGACCTTGGCGACCTCCTCCAGGGACAGGTTGCGGGAGGCCAGGAAGGCCTCGTGCACCTTGCGGGTGATGGCCGGCTCACGCTCCAGGTAGTCGCGCCGGGCCGCCCAGACCGCGAAGACGAACGGCAGGCCCGTCCACTCCTTCCACAGCGAGCCCAGGTCGTGCACGTCGAGGCCGTAGCGCGGCCCGTCGTGCAGGTTCGCCCGGAGCGCGGCGTCGCCGATCAGCACCGCCGCTTCCGCCTCCTGCATCATCAGGCTGAGGTCGGGCGGGCAGGTGTAGTAGTCCGGTGCCACCCCGTACCGCTCGGCGAGCAGCAGCTGGGCGAGGCGGACGGAGGTCCGCGAGGTGGAACCGAGGGCGACCCGGGCGCCGTCGAGCCGGTCCAGCGGCACCTGGGAGACGATCACGCAGGACATCACCGGGCCGTCGCAGCCGACCGCGATGTCTGGGAAGGCGACCAGCTGGTCGGCGTTCCTGAGGAATTCGACGAGGGTGATGGGCCCGATGTCCAGATCGCCCCGCACCAGCTGCTCGCTGAGCTTCTCGGGGGTGTCCTTGGTCAGCTCGAAGTCGAGGAGGGTGCCGGTTCTCGCGAGCCCCCAGTACAGGGGCAGGCAGTTCAGGAACTGGATGTGGCCGACGCGCGGCCGGATGCGAGAATTGTCCACATCGCGAGACTAGACCCCGTGCGGTACGGTGCTGGCTCCAGGGTCCCCTGGCGTCCGCAAGCCGTTACGGGCACCCGACGGCCACCTGGTGTCCACCTCCGTGACTACGATGCGCCACACCGGCGTCAATCCGGCCCACCACCCGCTCAAACATTTGGGTGACGTGATCTTGACCTCTATTGCTTTCGGCTGCCCACGTGCTAGGCTCGCCGCAAGTTGCAGTTTGGTTTCCCTTGCAGTACAGAGCCTGCGGAGCATGTAACCGCGGGCTCTCGTCGTTTTCAGACATATGCAGTTGTGCGGCGCTTCAGTTTTCACAATCGCAGGTTCTGGAGCAGGGCAACCCTTTGGGCCCAAGGAGGGCTTATGGCTACCGGAACCGTGAAGTGGTTCAACGCCGAAAAGGGCTTTGGCTTCATCGCCCAAGAAGGCGGCGGCCCCGACGTCTTCGTCCACTACTCCGCGATCAACGCGAACGGCTTCCGTTCGCTCGAAGAGAACCAGCAGGTGAGCTTCGACGTGACCCAGGGCCCGAAGGGCCCCCAGGCGGAGAACGTCACGGCCATCTGAGCCTCGTCTCGGAGTTCGGTCTTCGGTTTCAAGCCTTCGGCTCACAGGGCTCCGCTCACTGAGTCCGATGCTTTGATCCGGAACGGAATGCAGTACCCAAGGAGCCCCGCGCGCCACCCGGCGCAGGGGGCTCCTGCTTTTTGCCCTCGCGCGCTTCCGCGCCGCCCATGAGCTTCCGTCACACGTGCTGCATGATCAGCACGAAAGCGGTCCCGGGCGCCAGCGCCTCATAGGAATGCGGTACGTCGCCGCGGAAGGCCATGTAGTCGCCGGGCGCGAGTTCCTCCTCTTCGCCGCGCGGCCCCGCGAGAACCCGCCCCGCGCTGACCACCAAGTGCTCCATCGTGCCCGGGATGTGTGCGTCCGACGCCCGAACTGATCCCGGCTCCAGCCGGACGCGGTAGATGTCCCGGCGCGCTCCCGGCGGGCTCGCGGAGAGCAGGGTCGCCAGGTAGCTGGACTGCTCGGAGTGCACGGCGGGCCCCTCGCCCGCGCGGATCACCTGCACGGCCGGGGCGGGCGGTTCGACAAGCGCGCTGAACGGCACACCGAGCGCGACGCCCAGCGCCCAGAGGGTCTCCATGCCGGGGTTGCCGCTCGCCGCCTCCAGCTGGGACAGCGTGGACTTCGCGATGCCCGCACGCTTGGCCAGCTCGGAGAGCGAGAGCCCGGCTCGGGTCCGCTCCCTGCGCAGCGCGGCGGCGATCCAGTCGAGGGGAAGCCGGGCCGGAGGAGTGGTGGCGTCGTCGGTCATGGGCGTTCGCTCCATCGGTACGTTCGTTCATCTTGACGAACAGAAGGGGTGCTGTCCATTGTAGAAAACATGCGTTCGCTCTTCCGAACACCTTCCTGTTCCTCTCCGGCCGTCGACCGTGCGCTGCTCCGGGACGTGTCACTCGTCTGCCTCGCAAGTGGAGTGGTCGGCGTGTCGTTCGGCGCGATCGCGGTCGCGGGCGGCCTGCCGGTATGGGTCCCGGTGGTGATGTCACTGGTGGTGTACGCCGGCTCGGCGCAGTTCAGCGCGGTGGGAATCCTGCTGGCCGGGGGCGGCCCGGCGGCCGCCGCGGCGACGGGACTGCTGCTGAACACGCGCACGGCGGCGTTCAGCCTTGCGGTGGCGGACGTCCTGGACGGACACGGGCGCCTGGCCCGGTTCGCGGGCGCGCACCTGGTGACCGACGAGACGGCGGCGTTCGCTCTGGCCCAGCGCGATCCGGCGCGGCGCCGGGCGGCGTTCTGGATCTCGGGGCTCGGGCTGTACGCGGCCTGGAACCTCTGCGTGCTCGGCGGGGCCCTGGCCGGCGGCGCGCTGGGCGACACGGACACGTTCGGCCTGGACGCCGCCTTCCCCGCCGTGCTGGTCGCGCTGGTCCTGCCCGCAGTTCGGGAGGACCCGAGCACCCGGCGGGCCGCGCTGACCGGTGGTGCGGTGGCCCTGGCGGCGACGCCGTTCGTGCCCACCGGGGTGCCCGTACTGCTGGCCCTCGCCGGACTGCTCGCGCTCGGGGGGCGGGCATGACGGCGACGGTCGCCGCGATCCTCGCGCTCGCCGTGGGGACGTACGCATTCCGGCTGGCCGGTCCGCTGCTGCACGGGCGTCTGGCGCTGCCGGACCACGTCCACCGACTGCTGTCGGCGGGGGCGATGGTGCTGCTGGCCGCCCTGCTGGCGACGGGCGCGCTCACCCAGGCGGGTGGCTTCGCGGGGTGGGCCCGGCCGGCGGGCGTCCTGGTGGGCGGGATCCTGGCATGGCGACGAGCGCCGTTCGTGCTGGTGGTCCTGGCCGCGGCGGCGACCACGGCGGCGCTGCGGGCCACAGGGCTGGTCTAGCGGGGCCACGCTCCCGGCGCCGTCCACGCCTCCGGAGACGTACTGAACCACGCCTCCGGAGACGTCCGAACCCCCCGCGGC
>NZ_LBMW01000093.1 GCF_026168105.1 Streptomyces hygroscopicus | reverse complement strand
CGGCCTCCCTCAGCCCGGGGCGGCCGGCGTTGCGGGGGTGGCGGTAGCCGGCCAGCCACTTCAGGTTGGCGGCCAGAACGTCGTCGAGCGGTGGGAGGCGGCGGTAGGTCCAGCCGATCTGCGCGCACGCCTCCGTCACCGCCTCGGTGGCCTTCATCGCGCGTTCGCCGCCGGCGTCGGGATGGCTGGGGCAGTCGGCGAGCAGGGCGGTGTCGTCGGTGTAGCGTGCGAAGTGCTGCGGCACCCAGGAACGCACCTGCCCGCGAGGGTTGCGCCACAGCAACCGTACCGGCCGCCCCGCCAGGGCGGTCACGCGCGGATCGCGGTCGAGGACGATCAGCTGGGTGCGCATCGCGTTCGAGCCCGCAGAAACGTGCTGTCCGGTCGTGGCCGACCACCACAGGCCCGGTCCCCACCGCCGCCCCGGGATCACCGGGAACGCGGACACCGGCGCCAGGTCCTCGAACGCCACCGCAAGGGCGGCGTCCTCCCACCGTTGCTGGACCACCTGCCCGAGGGGGTCGAGAAAGACAGTCTCGAACCCGGTATGGTGACCGGCCGCCACCCGCCCTGCCCGGCTTCCTGGCCCGGCCATATCTGCGTTGATCACCTGCTTCAGCCAAGCCGTATCCGCCTGCAGCCACCTGGTTTTGGGGATTCCTGCCACGAACGGGTACCGCGTGCGCTAACGGTTGACGAGCCCACTCTGACGACTGCTCCGCGCTTCCCGAAGCGGGTCTTCAGTCGCCGTCTTCCTGGCCGGCCGTCAGCATGTTCATCAAGGCGTCGGGAGACATGTCCGCCCACTGGGCCACCTCTTCCCAGGGCATCCCGGCGTTCACCGCGACCAGGGCGGTCCGCTTCCAGGCGTTGTCGATCAGGCCGGCGCTGTGGCGGAGGTTGCGCAGAAGCTGCCGGGCGACGTCGGCGGTCGGCCCGGTCTGCACTCCGCGCAGCTGGAGCAGCTGTTCCTCGGCGCTCTCGATCGCCCGGGTGATCAGCGTGCGCTGTTCGGCGGGCACCGCCGCCCGCCACATCCTGCCCGAGCCGGGCGCCTTCTTCTCCTTGCCCAGCACCCTCAGTTGCCCGGCCATGGTCGCGCTCTGGTGTTCCTGGCGCAGCCACCATGGATCGTTGTCGTATCCGGGGAGCCCGCCGGCGCCGCGACGTAGGCGGATGACGCTGCCCATCCAGGAGGTCAGCGGGCCGCCGTAGTCGGTCGCGGCCAGCGGCCCCAGCCACGGCCGACCGACCCGCTCACCGAGCCGGCGGCAGAACGTCCCGTCGGCGGGCAGCGCCCGCGGCCGCCCGGCACCGCTGTCCAACCACGCCAGGTGGGCCATGGCCGGGTCCAGCAGCGCGTCGGCGACGGCCACCACCTCGGGGAAGACGATCGCGTCCCGCCCCACGATCCGCCACCGCTCCAGATCACCCCCGGCGTCACCGCCCGCGACCTGGTGCAGACGCCGCGGCCACACCGTCTCCCGCTCCCAGTGCAGAGCCTGCTCCCACCACCGGGCCACCACCGCATGCGCCAGCGCGAACACCCGCTCCGGATCGGCCCCGGCCCGCACCGCCCGCCGCGCCACCCCGGTCCACCACCGCTGCGCCTGGACCACCTCCGGCAGATCCCGCAGGTCGAGGTGCTCGAGGGGCTGGTCGGCGTCCGCGTTCTGCAACCACCGCCCGTGCCGGACACACACCCGCGACCAGAGCGGCGCGTACCGCACCACCCGCACGGCCGTCCCCGTACGCCGGGCCGCGCACAGGCGGCAGCCGAACGCCACCGGCCCGGCGACCGCGCCGCCGATCCGCCACGCCGCCGCCGGCACTGCGTCCTCTTCGGCGGGCAGCTTGACGTCCTCCTGTTCCCAGGACGGCAACGCCCGCGCCAGCACGTTGTCCTTGACGCCGCACAGGCTTGCCAGGAGCTGCCGTCCTGCTGCGTTCAGCAGCACCTCGGCATCGGCTCGCGCGCCCCCGCCGTCATGCCCGGGCTGGTAGTTGCGCCAGTGCCGGCAGGACCGCAGCGCCTTCGCTTCCAGCCCGTAGCGGCTCGCGATGCGGCAGATCAGCGACGAGGTCGTCTCTCCCGGCAGGGGAGCGGTCCGCAGTAGGCCGGGGTGATGGGTCACTCCACCAGGGTCTCGTGTTCGCCGTCCCGGGCGGGCGCTTTTGCAGCGGATGCTCAGCGGATCAAGCAAGGCGGCGGTCGGTGGTGTCGGCCCGTTCTCACGGCGCCCCCGCTGAACCGCGGTCTTCTCAACTCGAAGCTGCAGACCTCTACCTGTAGCCGGCGCCGGTGAGATGCCGCGCGCGGCAGGACGCGGCATCTCACCGGCGCCCAGGTCAGCACGAAGAGACGGACGTGTGGACCAGATGGAGCAGCTCGCGGACCAGCCCGCCAGCCAACGTGGCGGAAGCGGCGTAGAACGCCGCCTGTCCGAGGCCCTGGACAAGACGATGGCGGGCACGTCGCCGCTTCGGGACGGGGCGGTGCGTACGGTGGGACATGACGGTCTCCGTTCAGGGGATGAGTCGGCTGCCCCCGCACCGCGTGTTCCTGGCAGGGATACGGTGCGGGGCGCAGTTTCTGCAGCCCCAAGCCTTATGGCTGACGTGCGCTGAATGCAGCTCCTGAGGCTCGAATCTCGATGTAAGTTCGGCGCCATGAACGGGAATCGGGCCACCACGTGGGTCGAAGGGACTTCGGCCGACCTGGTTGCCGACGCGCACGCTCTGGGTGTGATGAAGGCCAGTCCCAGGATGGTGACCTCTTGGGTCGAGGACGGGATGCTCGCCAACCCTGAGCCGCGCAAGACCAGCGCGCACGGCAGCGATCCGCGAGTCTTCCCCCCGGAGCAACGTGAGTTGTTCACCAGACTTCTCGAAGCTCGAGAGCGTTCCCCGCTGGGGCGCATCCCGCAACGCTCGCTGATCCGCGTCGTGCTGTACCTGTGGCTGATCGACGACACGATCGTGCTCACCCCGCAGGCGCGCCGAGCCTGGCGCACCCACGCGCGCGCTACTGGCCAGACGACCGCCGTCCGGCGCAGCGAGAACGTCCGCGCCATCGTTGAGCAACTCGCCCACTCCTCAGCCACCTTCAAGCAACGGCGCGCCGCCCAGCTCGTCCTCGAGGGAGGCGAGCGGACGGGCCGAATCGACATCGACAGACTGACTGCGGTCCTCACGGAGTTGTACTCGCCCTGGCCAGTCCAGCCCGGAATGCCGAGGATCGAACGAGCCCTGGCCGGCCCGTTCGGGCCCGTCCCCGTCCAGCACCACATCGCGATGTGGAAGGCCAGAGAGCAGACGATCCGCCGCCTTCGGCACGAGGAGATCGACGAGCGAAAGCTCGACCGGGTGCGCGCCGTCTTTCGGCCAGAGTGGGCGGATTACCAGGCTCGTCGGCCCGCCCCGGCGACCATCGGCGCCGGAGAGTTCGCGGCGTACTTCGCTGAGCCCGACACCATGGAGGGCCGCGCGATCGAGGCGGTTGATGCTTTCGTGGGCACGCTCGCCGGCGAACTCGGGCTGATCGAAGCCGCCTCCCATGCCGCAGAGACGGCACGCCTCAGACTGGCGCGCTGACGGCCCGAGGCCGGTCAGCGAGCAGTTGGTCCAACTTCAGTGGCAAGGTGTCCCGGTTCGGTGTCACTGGACAGCCGCGCCTGCCTGATGATCATGGCTCGCTAACGGCACTCAGTGGAGCGTCACACCGTCGACTTTCACGATACCTCTACCGTCAGCCGCGGCGACAACCTCTTGCTTGAAGACCAGCTCCGGAACTGGTCCGAGGAACGCCGCAGCCGCTGACTGGTGCGCCCCGTGCGGGCTGAAGCCTGCTCTGCTGGCAGCGGGGGATCGCCGTCGCCGGAGCCGAGTTCACGCGCACGTGAGGCTGTCGGGGATGTTGGTCATACCGCGTTGGGTGATCACGTAGATTCCCGATCCCGGTGCGGTTTCGACCGAGTCGAGCTTGAGCAGTTCGATGTCCACGTGGGGCGGCCAGCTTGTGGATGTCTCTGACCACCACAGCCCGTCCAGTTTCACCCCCGTCAGGTTCGCCTGGCGCAGGTCTGCTCCGATGAAGTCGTCCAGGAGGCTCAGGATCGTCTCGTAGTCCGGCAGGAGGCTTTCGCTGAGACCAAGGCGGCCGACGACCTCTGAGGTCAGGACGCGCAGCAGGTCCTGAGCTCGCGCGAGGGCACCTTCCAGGGCAAGGGCGTAGTGCGCGTGACCGTGATCTTCGACGTACTCGAGCACCCACAGCAGGTCATGTGCACACAGGACGGCCTGGGCGGGAAGTGCTTTGGCATCGCAGTCGACAAGGAGCGCACGAGTGCAGTTGGCAGCCATCATCCGGTCGGTGTCGAACTGGTGATTCGGACCGTAGTCACTGCGGGCTTCCTCCTGCTGTGCCAGGTCTCGGGCGCGTACAAGAGAGCGCACCGTTGCATGAGACAGGTGCAGGGCATGCGCGAGAGGAGAAGTCCGGACAGCGAGGCGGGCCTCCACGGACACCGCTTCACGCCACGGGCCGGGGTCATGGCACTGCTGTGCCGAAGGGGGTTCGGCTGGCAAGAACCTGGGTGCATCGACGTTTCCGGCCAAAATGGCCGCTAGCCCTCCCGACAGATCCAGGACGCTGGCCAGCCCGGATTCGAGCTGCGCCTGGTCCCTCTCCAGCCCGATCTCGCGCAGACCGGCATTGAGGTCAAGAAGGTCTGCCAGCTCCGTGTCGAACTGCAGGTTCAGCTTCGCCCACCACTGTTCGAACACGTCTGTCATCGGTCTTCACGCTCCTCACGCTGTGCCAGGCGAGCAGCAAGCACGCGGCGGGCCTTGAGGAGACTGGCGCGTACGGTTTCAGGACTGATACCCAGCTCCTCGGCGATCTCCGCAGGCGAATGACCGTCGTATTTCCAGGCCATGATCTGCCGCTGCCGGGGAGGAAGATCGGCCAGCAACCGCAGAAGATCCTGCTGCTGCTCCCATTCCGCAGCCGCGTCCGGCGAGGCAAGGAGCGAGGAAGGCTCTGGAACCTCCTCACAAAGATCCGCATCGGCGCGGCTGATATGCCGAATGAGTTCTCGAGACGCGACCCGCCGCGCCCAGGCAGGCGGGTTGCTGATTTCAGACCACTTCCGGAACGCCGTGGTCATGGTCTCCTGGGCGATCTCCGCCGCTATCGACAGGCGCGCTCCCTGCCTGATGAGGAAACCGACCAGCTTCGGCGTGAACTCCCGGTAGAAGGCCTCGAATTCTTCGGTGGAGGGGAAGGCGGAAGCGCTCTGGGCCGGCTGTGCCGTGCCCGTGGCTTCCCGCGGCTCGCGGTCACTCATGCTCGCTGCTCCCGTTCACGACAAGACGAAGCCGGGTTCCGTCCCCGCACCGTCCGTCGAACCGCCCTCCCCGGGGTAGGGCCTGAGCGATACCAACGAGGTAGGCACCGCGCGTCTGCTCTTGCCGCACGCGCCAGCGAAGGCGAAGCCACAAGGCCAACGTGCTGGTGACAAGGCCCGTGAGTAGGCCCAGAGTTGAGGAGTCCATACTAGGTAGAGGGTTTCGAGCCGGTGAGCGTGAACTGCTCACACGAATCGCGAAACGACACCACCCTCTCCTGCGCCAGAGGAAAGGACGCCCTCCCGTCCTGGCCGCCGTCGACCCGTACGTCGACCGTGACGTCCTCGCCCGGCAGATCGCCCGCGAGGAAGAGCAACGCCGCGCCCTGGCCCCCTTTCTGGACGGCTGGGACGCGGCGGGCGGGGGCGCACCCTCGTAGTGCTGTTCCGGCGCGGGGGCGCTCAGGCGGGTGCTGGTGCCGGGCGCAGCGATGCCAGAGGGGAGCGCCGGTCTTTCTCCACCGCGCGCAGCTGCTCCCAGTCGACTTCGGGGTGGGCGGGGACGACCGCGTCGACGGACGCCGTGGTGTAGAGCGCGACGTCGACGGCTCCGGCCCGGCTCGTGCCGAAGCGGACCTCGATCGACTGCGGTGAGCGGACCCAGCCGGAGCCGGGCGGCGGCTTGCTCGGGTCCGAGCGGGGTGTCGGCGGCGACCAGGTCCGCCAGGTCCTCACGGCGGCAGACCTCCGCGACCTGGCCGGGGTGGTGCAGCGTCCCGTCCGGGTTCGCGCTCAGGTCGACCAGCAGGCCGCGGTCGACGAACCGCCGCACCACGAACGCCGTGACGTTCGCCTTCTCGCCGATCACGTTCCGGGTGCCGAGTGCGTCGCCGATCCGGTCCGCCGCCGCGCTGCCGCCGATCGGCGGGGAGGACATGGCGGCCCGGATGGCGTCGGCGTCCAGTGCCTCCACAGCGGCCCGGGACCACTGGTAGGACGACGCGTCCGGGGCAGGGATGAGGCCGGTATGGCGGGCCCACCGGAAGACGGCTGCGGGCACCTTCAGTAGCTTGGCGGCCTGGCTCGCGTCGTATTCGTTCGTCGCATGAGATCACCTCTCGCTCGTTCGCCGGAAGCGGTGGGACGGAACATGGCAGAGAATGCTAAAAGCTGTCAATTCCCCCTCGAAATAGGCAAGTTGGACGCGCACCGCTAGGACTCCGCCCGCGTACGCGAAGGAAAATCACCCGCCCGGGTGCCGCTCCAGACCGGGCCGGACCGCCGTGGTGGGGCCGACCACAAGCCCAACCATGAGGCCGACCACGCCGGTCGCGACCCCCGACCACAGCGCCGGACGGGGCGTGTCCGAAGTGACACATAATTCGAACAAGCGATCTAATGCCGGTATGGACGTGACCGACTTCCCCGACGACCTGGTGCAGACGCAAGCCGCCTGGAACGCCACCTACCAAGCACTCGCCGCACCCCGCCCCCGCGACACCACAGCCCTGCGCCGCCGCCTGCTGCGCCTGTCTGTACGGCTGTGGTGGCACCCCTACTGGGAAACCGTCCCCTCGGCGCCGGCGGTACGCTCCGAGCTGCGCCACCTCGCCCGCGCCCACGGAGCCGTCCGAGCCGCGTGACCGGTCGCCCCGGTCGACCAGGAGCACGAGGTTGCGCCAAGGGTTGCGCCTATCTGTTGCGCTGGATGTTGCGCTAGGTGTTGCGCGGCCCGCAGGAACGTCTCCGTGTCCGCGCAGGTCACCACGCCGTTTTGCCGTGGTCGGATCGCTGACATCCCGGTTGCGGCTGCTCTGCCCATGTCCTTTGGATGGAGTGAAGGAGGAAGGGACAGGCGGGATGGGCGGCGTGGCCGCGGCCGGGGATCGGGGCGCGCTCAGCCGGGGGCGCGTCGCCGGGACCGCCGCGCCGCGCCGTCCGTCAGCGCGGTCACGAGCGCGCTATGCGTAGTGCGCTCGGGGTTGGTCGTGCGGTCGGAAGGACGCCGGCCACGATCAGGCGGGGAATTTCCGTCGTGCTCCGGGCGTGCCGGACGATCCAGATGCTGTCATCAATGTCGCGGTATCCGGCGGAGTGGTCACTGGCGTCGCCAACGAGGAGCAGGGCGAAGGGCGGCCCGGTAGCGGTGTGGTTGGCGGCCTGGGCGAGGTAGTCCCGTTCGACAGTCTCATGGGTCTTCCACCGTGTGGTGCGCCATTTGATTTCGGCGACGAAGCGGCTCGCAGGATCGGGCGTATAGATGACATCTGCACGCCCGCCTGCGACGTCCCACTTCTCCCGTGTCACGGTGCCTGGCGGGAATAGGGGACTGATGTGCTGGTGGAAATCGTCCTGGAGGTGTTTCTCGTTCCATGCTGCGACGGTGCCGTCGGCTTTCTTGCGCGCCGGCCCGAGGTAGGCAGTGCGCTCGCCGTAGAGGTTCGCCTGGGCATCGAACCGGTCGTAGAGGAATCGCAGAAAGTGCTCCAGCAGGGGGGTGAAGTAGTGGCTGTCGCGCGGCTTCCAGGCCGGGCTGGTCTTCAGGATGTCGAGCAGGGTCTCTAGGTGGGCGTCCACGCGGGCGTTGCCTGTAGGGCTGTAGCCCTTGGTGAGTTGGTGGGCGAGCTGGTCGAGCTGGTGAGGGTCGAGGTCGTCGCGTAGGCCGCTGGCATCAGAACGGAAGAGCGCGGCAAGTGCGGGACGACCCTCGAGGGCTTTTCCCGGCACCGCCTCCTGCCGTGCCGTTTCACCAGCCGGCTGCTGGCGCCGCCGGTGCACGGCGTCGTACAGCGTCTGGGCGTCGGGGTGGTCGGTGAACTGGGGGTCGTGGGCGAGGGCTTGCTCGAGCTGGTGCAGCAGGCCCTGACTGCGCACGAACGGCGCTTCCACGGCCGGGCTGATCAGTGCCGTGAGGCTCGGGGAGTCACTGGCGGGGGCGTGGATGCTGCGACTGGCGAGGTAGATCTGCAGGAGGTCGTTCAGGGCGTCGGGAGGGTTGTACCAGCTGGGCTGGTCCAGGTATGCCTGTGCTGCGTTGAGGGTGGTGACGAGCTTCGACCAGGCGCTTTGGGTCAGGCTGCGGGCGCTGAGCCAGTCGAGCTGGTGCATGCGGCCGGTCCAGGCGGCGAGGTGCGCGGCCGTGGTGTCCAGCTGGTCGGCTGCGTTGGTGAGCCGTTGCCGGGCGCTGTTGTCACCCGTCGGATTCTGTTCAAGGTCGGCGAAGGCGAGGACGGCTTCGATGGCGGCGGCGTGGGCGCGGGCGTCCAGGCGTGCCTCGTGTGTGCGGTCGAGCTCGGTGAACCGCATCAGGGCTCGTTGCAGTTGTTCGTCGGCGGTGTTGCGGTCGGCGGCCTCCAGAGCGGTTCGCTCGTCGGCCATGGCAAGTTCGAAACTCGCGTCGGCTCGGGTTGCCGGGTTCAGGTCGGGCTGATTCTCCAGGGCGTGGAGGACGTCGAGGAGATGGTCGGTGTCGGCTAAATGGTCGCGAGCGATACCGATCAGGATCGGCAGACGATCCAAGGCGTCGGCAGCTTCGGTGCCGGTGATCTCGGTGAGCAGCGCCAGCAGACGGTGCGGGGAGCCTCCCGCTACCGCCAGGCGCAGTAGGCCGGCGATCGCTGGCTGGGCGAGGGCGGCGTCGCAGTCGCCAGCGAGCGCGTCCTCTGCGAGCGCGGCCAGATCTCGTACGGTCCGGTTGCCTAGTCGGGCGGCGAGCTCTGGCCGGGTGCACACGACGTCGAGCGCGTCGGCGAGGACCCACGCAGAGTGGGGCTGGCGCAGGCCCCGAGCCGCAGCCGCAAGCAGGGGCGCAGCCTGATCGGCCGGGACGGTGTCGAGGCCGTGGGCCAGCGCGGTGAGAAGATAGGGCAGCTGAGGCCCGGCGGCCAGTGTGTCCGCCTCAGCCACGACGGCGTCTGCTCCGCCCAAGTCCTCCAGGCGGGGTCCGGCGTCTAGTTCTTCATCGCTCGCCTGGCTGGCTCACTCTTGGAGGGCCTGGTCCACGCTCGGAGCCACTGTCCTCTCCTTCCTCAAGGCCCGTTGCCCCCATGACCACCCAGCGGCCCGCACATGCGAAGCACGCACCCTCATGGCCCATTGGAAAAGGGCTGGCAACGACCTTCCCTTGCTTCGTAACCTTCTGCACACGCAGCGTAAAGCCGACACGATCTCTTCGTCGACAGTGCGGACAGCGTGGATCATCTCAACGGAGGCAGCTCTCGCCATTGCGGCGAGACAGTACGAGACCCCGGGCATCTGCGGCCCGGGGTCTCTCTGTGCTCTGGGATGTCCGACTAGTGCAACGACCCGCCGACGGGAGCGTCACGCCCACTCCACGTTGAGCTCCCGCAGGGCGGCCAGCTGGTCCTGGGCGAGCTTGTCCCGCCTCGATTTGGTGTTCGAGACCCACACACCCAGCTTCACGACCACCGGCTCCGCCTCGCCGTCGACCGTGATCTCTTCGCTGTGGCCTCTCGGCACCGGCCGGTGGCCCTCCCTCTCCACCCACTGCGTGAGGGCCGCCAGGCCCCGCTGGAACGCCTGCTGCGCCTTGCTCTGGCCCTTCGTCGCATTCTTGGCGGCCGGTGCCTCAGCGGGCGTGACGTCCAGTTGCGACAGCCGCTCCTGCTGCTCGAGCAGGAGCCGCGCCCAGGTGCCCGGCTGCTTCTGCTGCTGGAGCCACTTGCCGATGTCGTCGCCGTCCATCAGCACGCTGGGTGCGATGTCGGGCAGCTGGCCGTCGGCGTCGACTAGGTCCGCTAGGACGCGGTAGTGCCGCTGCCAGTCCAGCGGCCATGGGCAGTCCCAGTCCGGGTCGATCTCCGTCAGCTGTGCCGCGCGCACGGCGGCCCGCTTGGGGTCCTTGCCCAGGCCGTTCTTCGCACCCTTCCGCCGGAGGTTGGCCATGTGCTGACCCACCGGCACCATCGCCTCGCCCTCGCCCCACACCGCGTCCTGACGCGGCGCGAGGTGCCCGGTCGCCCGCCGGTAGGACCGGAGCGCGGCCAGCTTGGCCTCCCACGCTTCCTCGCCCGGCTCCCAGACCATCCCGGCCTCCGGCGCGTCCAGGAGGACCTTGCGCCGGTCCTCCAGCTCCCCGGCCCGCAGCGCCTTGCGCTGCTGGTGCACCCACCGCCCAAGCGGAAACGCCTTGGTCGCCCCGACCTCGACCTCAACGTCGTAGGGCACGGCGTAGACGCCGGTGATCTCGTTCTCCGCCCGCCACCGCAGCAGGGCCTGGTAGCCCTCCAGCCACACCAGCGACTCCGGCCGGTAGACCCGGGTGCGCAGGAACGCGGCGATCGTCGCCGCGTCGCGGGGAGAGGAGAAGTGCAGCAGGGCGGACTCGGCAGCGGCGTCGGTGTCGTCCTGCTCCTGGTCCTCGCCGTCGCCGCCGGCCCCGACGATCCGCCCGTCCTCATCGCGCTTGAGGTGGACCTTGCGCTTGCCGCTGGTGAGCGCGCGGGAGGCGAGCTGCTCGACCAGGCGCTCATCGTGGCTGCGCAGGCCCTGGAGCACCGCCACGAGCGGCCTGAAGCTCGCGGAGGCGACCATGTCGGTCGGGTCCTCACCGGGCTCCAGGAACACCGGCACGATGATCCTGGCCACCTTCGTGCTGCCGTCTTTGTTGAGCCGGAGCGCGCGGCCGATGTTCTGCACGATCTCCACCTGGGAGCCGCGGGTATCCGCGAAGCACACGGCCTCGACTCCCCGCTCGCCGGTGATGTCCACGCCCTCCCCGAGCACGCGAACGCTGGCGAGGAACGCGCGGTGGACCCGGCGCCCGGCTGCGTCGATGCCGTTGGCGAACTGCCTGATGACCTCGCGCCGCTCGGTCACAAGGTGTTCGCCGCACAGCCACGCCGACCACACCCGGTCCGGCGGGACGTGGCGGCCAGCCTCGAGTTCGTAGAACTCCGCGTCGATGGAGGACTTCGGCAGCTTGTCGGCGGCGGCCAGGTCGTCGTCGGTGGCGTCGTTGACGTACAGCTCGGCAGCCGTCTCCGGGAGCTTCTCCGCGAACGCGGCGGCCTCCTCCACCTTCTGGTGGAACGTCATGACGGTGCGCAGATTCCACGCGGCGGCGTGCTCCAGGAGCGCGGTCTGCAGGAGTGCCAGGCGCCGGCCCCGCCGCGCCTCCTCCGACTCCCCGAGAACGGGCGAGGGGTCGCGGATCTCCAGCACGTCGATCTCAAATCCCGCAAGGATTTCGCGCTCGATCGCCTCGCTCAGGCCAAGCTCTGCGAGCCATGCGCCGTAGGTGCCCTCCGGGTCGTCGGCCATCGTTGCGAGCTCCACCTCCTGGCCGTCCGCGCCCTTCTGCGGCCGGGCCGCGGCGAGGATGCGCGGGGTGGCGGTGAGGTAGAGCCGGAAGTCCGCCGGGATGCGGGCGTTGTCGTGGATAGCCGCCCATGGCCGACCAAGATCACCGGCGGTTCCGTGGGCCTCATCCACGATCGCGAGGTCGAAGCCGGTCATGCGCTGGCCGTAGAGCCGGTCTCCGCCCGCCAGAGCGGCCTCCAGCGGCCCGCGAACCTTCCGCTGACCCTCGGGTGCGTCGATGTCCTCGCGGTCCACGAGAGAGGCGTACGTGGCGAACACGACCACCGGCCCGGACCCGGCCCACAGGGCGAGCTGGATCGGGTTCGTGGTGGTGCGTACCCCCAGCTCCTTCAGGACCGCGTCGTTCTCCAGCGAGCACACGGCGACCATCGGGGCCCGGTGGCCCACCAGGCGCCACGCCTGGGCGGTCTGCGCGAGCAGGTCCAGGGTCGGCACAGTGACGAGGATCCGGCCGTCCGCGAACGACTCCAGCGCGCACGCGGCGGCTGTGATCGTCTTGCCCGAACCGGTCGCTGACACGATCGTGCCCCGGGCACCCTGCGGGGGCACAGATGACCTTGCAGGGAATCCCACCCACCTGCGAAACGCGGAGCGCTGATCTACCTGGTGTTCCTTGAGCTGAATCGCTGACATTTCCATGCCTCCCCGAGCGGTCAATTCCTGTGGTCTTTCAGAGGGCCGCGTGCGGAATGCAGGCCGCGCCCAAGTCGTTCCAGATCGACGCATCCGCCTTGTGCCAGCCGCCTGGCTTTCCGTCCTTGAAGGGCGGCTTGTCGTCCGGGTCGTAGTGCCCGGCATCGAGCGTGCAGACGATGACGTCTCCGTCCGCGTTCCGCGTCCGGGCCGTGCACAGACCGCCGGCCTCACCCAGTGCCTCCAGCGCCCGGCGCCGCGCCGTGGTGTGCGGATGGGTGCGCGGCAGCACGTTCTCCCGGACGAACCTCTCCAGCCGCACCAGGCCGGCCCGCTCACGCTGCCTCACGTCCGCGATGTGTACGGCCAGTTCAGCGGCCCCGGCCGACTGGCCGCCGCGCCGCGACCAGTCCCGGTCCGCGATGCCCACCAGGGCTCGCTCACGGCCGTCACGCCGTCATCCCAGCCGTCCGAGAACAGCGAGCCCCGAGAGGCCGGCGCCATGCCGCCCAGCTCCACCACCTGGCACTGCGCCCCAGCAACCGCCCCGGCCTCCAGCGCGGCCACCAGGTCGTCCGCCTCGCTCGCGGGCACGCCGTGCGCCTCCAGGAGCGCGAACACCTTCAACCGGGCGTTCACGCCCACCGTCTGGCACTGCGTCACCCGGCGGACAGAATCGCTGCTCAGCGCGGGAACGGGTCCGGTAGATTTCGTGGTGACCGGTCATCTGCGGTCGTTCCTCTCGGAATTCCGGGGAGTTCCCGGGCGGTTGGGGGGTGTCTCGTGTTTCCGCCAACGGTACATTGTGCATCAATCTGATGCACCCACTACACTGGAACCTGACACAAACGAGCGACCCCCCACCTTCCGTAGCCAGCCCGGCCCGCGTCAGCGGGCTCAGGGGACTGGAGGCGCAGCCGGAAGGACCGTCAGGCGGGGGAGCGCAGCGGACTCGCCGGTCAGGCTGGAGCGAAGCGGAAGCCTGATAGCGGGACGGAGTCCCGCCGGTCCGGGAGCGCAGCGGACGGACCGTCACCATGCTTGCGCAGCAAGCATGGTGTGCGAGTGGCGCAGCCACCCAGCGCTCCCGCTCCGCGGGAGCGAAACACCCGGCGCGCAGCGCCGGGTGTTCGCTTGCACATCGCGCAGCGATGTGGTACCCGCTCCGCGGG
>NZ_LBMW01000074.1 GCF_026168105.1 Streptomyces hygroscopicus | reverse complement strand
TGGACCCGGCGAGCCCCCAGGAGTTGCGACCCGTGGCACTGCCCCGCGAGGCGGGCACGTCGCTTTCCGCGTCCGCGGACTCCGCGGCCGTCGGCTGCGGCGGCACGGCCGGGACCGGCTGCGGCGGCACGGCCGGGACCACCCCGGCCGGCCCCGCGACACCCGGCGTCGCCGTGGCGCTGCGGGCCGCCTTCCCGGCGCGGTCCTTCGTCTTCGGGGCCGCCCCCGGGGCCGCCCCCGGCTCCGCGAGCGCCGCGCGCGCCTGGGAGATCCGGATGGCCTCCATGGTCATGTCGTGTCGCATCTCCGAGCGGCTCCAGGCGCGCTCGGCCAGCTCCCACATGGTGGTCAGATGGACGGGGTTGGTGCCGGTCACCTCGGCCAGGGCGACGATCGCACCCTTGGGCGCGAGCAGCCGCCCGTTCAGGTAACGCTCCCAGGACGTCTTGCTGTAGCCCGTGCGGTCGGCCACGGCGGAGATGCTCAGCCCGCTGCGGTCCACGAGCCGCCGCAGCTGAACTGCGAACTCCTTGACCTGCGGGTCGAATTCATCGGGCAAGGCCTTCCAACGAGGCATTGCTTCCCCCCTCTTTTCCCCCGGTGTGTACGGTCTCTTCCCCGTGCGTGGCGCCCGCTGCCGCGTCCCCGTTCTGGGTACCCACGGGGATGCACCCGGCCGGGATTTCAGTTCCCGGAGCGGGGGCGCACGGGAGCATTCGGGCCGGGGCATGCGCCGTTGCACACCCGTCGGTCTACGGGCCAGTGTTCCACCGCCCGTTCGTACGGCCGAGCAGAACCCCCCGTTCACCGCACGGGACGCCCCGGACCGTCCTGGTTGGACACGTTAGCCCCGATGTGGGCCCGATTCGGCGTCCATCCGCGAACTTGTCAACGCATCGACACAACGGGAACACAGCGGCGACCTCAGCAGGCACAGGCACATCAGGTCACCCGAGCGTGACGGCGCCGACGAGGGCGACGACGAGCAGCGCCAATAAGGCCAGGAGCGCGGCGAGAAGGACGCGGCGCCCGGCGGGCCTCGGCTCGGGCGCCGACGGCGGCCTGTCCCACCAGGGAACCGTCGGAACCTCCTCGTACCGGCCGGGCACGGGACCGGCCCCCGCAGCGGGCGCGGGCCCGGGGGCGCACGCCGGAGCGGGACCGGGCTCGGAGCCACCCGCCGGCGCCGACACCGGACCTGGCGCCGGGTCCGGCACCGGATCGTCGGCCGGGGCCGGCGACGGTGTCCGGGGCCAGGCCTTCACGGCCAGCTCCCAGCGCACACCGAAACGTTCGGTCTCCTCGCCCGCGAGCCCCGCGACCCGGCACAGCGCGGTGACCGCCTGGCGCGGGGGCGGCTGGGTGGCGTTGAGGTACCGCTGCCAGGAGGACTTGCTGTACGCGGTGCGCGCGCCGAGGGCGACGAGGCTGAGCCCGGTGCGGTCCTTCAGAAGGCGCAGATGCTCCACGAAGTGCCGTACTTCCGGCGGCAGATCGTCCGGCAGCCGCTGCCAGGCGCCCATCGCTGTTCCTCCGCGTTCCCGGGTCCGAGAGCCTGTCTTCGTTCGATTGACGACGTCAGGGGCTGGATCGGTTCCGTTGCGGGGCGCGGACACCGTAGCGGAACGGTCACTTCCGTGCCACAGCGAACTGACAGGTATTGAACAGCTACCACCCGTACACGAGGGTGTTTTCCGGGCGGTCTGCCGCCCCGGTGCCCGGCCTCCCACGGGGGAGAGGCCGGGCGCCGCCGAGCGTCGAAGGCGGTCCGGACGGACGCCGGGCAGGGGATGCCGCGGCCCCGGTGCCCAGGTGCCCAAGTGCCCAGGTGCCTAGGCGCGGACCGTGAAGTGCAGCGTGTCGTCCAGGAACGGTATCTCCAGCCACGGCTTCGGCTGGGCCATCATCGCGAACAGCACGATGGCGACGCCCAGGGCGCCGTAGGTGACCATGTCCGTGAAGCGGGAGCGCACCGCGAGCATGCCCACGTCGGGCAGCGCCCAGCGCATCACGGCACCGCCGAGCAGAGCGACGCCGATCAGGATCGTGCCGAAGCGGAAGGCGTCCAGCGCGGTCAGCAGCAGCCCGAGGCCGACGACGGCCAGCACGGCCAGGATCGGCCACTGCCGGGCGGGCGCGGGCGCGTCACGGGGCGCCGCCCGGCCGCCGCCCTCGGGCCGCGCGGTGTCCCGGGTGATCCGCGGGAACCTCCGCGTCGTACGGTGCGGTCCGCCCTCGGCGTCGGGAGCGCTGACGGCGTCCGGCACGGTGGCCTCGGCACCGGTCGTCCGCTCCTCGGTCCCCTGCTCCCGGATGCCCTCGGGCCTGTCCTCAACCGACACTGTGCTCCGCCGCCTCGACCACGTTGACGAGCAACTGGGCGCGGGTCATCGGGCCCACGCCGCCCGGGTTCGGGGAGATCCAGCCCGCCACCTCGGCCACGTCCGGGTGGACGTCGCCCACGATCTTGCCTTCGGCGCTGCGCGAGACGCCGACGTCGAGGACGGCGGCGCCCGGCTTCACGTCCTCGGGCCTGATCAGATGCGCGGAGCCCGCCGCGGCCACGATGATGTCGGCCCGCCTGAGGTGGGCCGACAGATCGCGGGTGCCGGTGTGACACTGGGTGACCGTGGCGTTCTCGCTGCGCCGGGTCAGCAGCAGGGGCATCGGGCGTCCGATGGTCACACCCCGGCCGACGACCACGACCTCGGCGCCCTTGATCTCCACGCCGTAGCGGCGCAGGAGGGTGAGCACGCCGTTCGGGGTGCAGGGCAGCGGCGCCGGCTCGTTCAGGACCAGGCGGCCGAGGTTCATCGGGTGCAGACCGTCCGCGTCCTTGTCCGGGTCCATCAGCTCCAGGATGCGGTTCTCGTCGATGCCCTTCGGCAGCGGGAGCTGCACGATGTAACCGGTGCAGGCCGGGTCCTCGTTCAGCTCGCGGACGACCGCCTCGATCTCTTCCTGGGTGGCCGTCGCGGGCAGTTCGCGCTGGATCGACGCGATGCCCACCTCCGCGCAGTCCCGGTGCTTGCCCGCGACGTACTTCCGGCTGCCGGGGTCGTCCCCGACCAGGATCGTGCCGAGGCCGGGTGTGATGCCCCTCTCCTTCAGCGCCGCCACGCGGGCGGTCAGATCGGACTTGATCGCGGCTGCGGTGGCCTTGCCATCGAGAATCTGGGCGGTCATGGCTCCCATATTCCCGGATGACCCGCCCCCGGTTCCAATCCGGGCTCCCGAGTGATCGCCCCCGCCCGCCTCAGGCCATGATCAGTGATGTTGCACTTGCACAACACCTGTGAAATGCGGCTGGACAAGAACTCGCCTCTGCTACGACGATGAGCGGCGCAGTCTCGCGGTCCGTGTTGGGGGGCAAACCGCTCATCTGTTGACGTTTCCTCCGCGCCATCCGCGTCGTCCCCGCTTGTACAACGGAGGAAACACGCCATGAGTTTCGGCTCGCCCAACAGTCCGTACGGTCAGCCGCAGAACCCGCAGCAGGGCTACGGCGCCCCGCAGGGACAGCCCGGTTACGGCTATCCGCAGGCGCCGGGGGGCATCCCGCAGCAGGGGTACGGCTACCCGCAGGAGCCGGGCTACCCGGGCGGGGGCGCCGCTCCCCGGGTCGCTTCGATGGGCCGCCGCTTCGGCGCCCGCCTCATCGACGGCGTCATCCTCTCCGTCGTCTACCTGGTCCTCTCCTTCGCGGGCATCGCGGGCTCCATCAGCCAGGCCAAGAACTGCGACCCGAACGCCGCCGACTACCAGACCTGCATCAACAACGCCAGCGGCGGCATGGTGGCCGCCATCGGCGCGGTGTTCGGCGCCCTCGCGATCATCGGCCTGCTCTACGAGTGGCTGATGGTCGGCCTGGTGGGCGCCACCCTGGGCAAGATGACCGTCGGTCTGCGCGTGGTGAAGGCCGACACCGGCCAGAAGCCGGGTCTGGGCTCCTCGTTCATACGCTGGATCATCCCGATGGTCGGCAGCCTCGCCTGCGGTATCGGCCAGCTGCTGGTCTACCTGTCCCCGTTCTGGGACAAGTCGGGCCGCCAGCAGGGCTGGCACGACAAGGCGGCGGGCACGATGGTCGTGCAGAACTGACGGCCTGCACGGCGAAGTCCCGCACTTCGCCCGTCCGCTGACGGATACGCGACAACGGCCTCCGTCCCCTCCGAGAGGGGACGGAGGCCGTTCGCCGTCCGTTCGCCGTCCGCTCGATGTCCGCTCAGTGGAAGAAGTGGCGCGTGCCCGTGAAGTACATGGTCACGCCCGCCTTCTGCGCGGCCTCCACGACCAGCTCGTCACGGATCGAACCGCCGGGCTGGACGATGGCCTTGACGCCCGCCGCGATCAGGATCTCCGGCCCGTCGGGGAAGGGGAAGAAGGCGTCCGAGGCGGCGTAGGAGCCGCGTGCCCGCTCCGCCCCCGCCCGCTCGACGGCGAGCTTGCAGGAGTCCACGCGGTTGACCTGGCCCATGCCCACGCCGACCGAGGCACCGTCCTTGGCGAGCAGGATGGCGTTGGACTTGACGGCACGGCAGGCCCGCCAGGCGAAGGCGAGTTCCTCGAGCTCGTCGGGGCCGAGCGCATCGCCCGTGGCCAGGGTCCAGTTGGCGGGATCGTCGCCGTCGGCCTGGAGACGGTCGGTGACCTGGAGGAGGACGCCGCCGTCGATGTGCTTGGCCTCCACCCGGTTGCACGGCCCGTTCGGTGCCTTCAGCACCCGGATGTTCTTCTTCTTGGTGAGGGCCTCGAGCGCGCCCTCCTCGTAGTCCGGCGCGACGACGACCTCGGTGAAGATCTCGGCGACCTGCTCGGCCATCTCCTTGCTCACCGGCCGGTTGACGGCGATGACACCGCCGTACGCGGAGACCGGGTCGCAGGCGTGCGCCTTGCGGTGCGCCTCGGCGACATCTGCGCCGACGGCGATGCCGCAGGGGTTGGCGTGCTTGATGATCGCCACACAGGGCTCGTCGTGGTCGTACGCGGCACGGCGCGCGGCGTCCGTGTCCGTGTAGTTGTTGTACGACATCTCCTTGCCGTGCAGCTGCTCGGCCTCGGCGAGGCCGCCGGCCGGGCCGCCGTCGACGTAGAGGGCGGCGGGCTGGTGCGGGTTCTCGCCGTACCGGAGGGTGTTCTTGCGCTGGTACGTGGCACCCGCGAAGTCCGGGAAGGGCGAGTCGTCGACGGGCGCGTAGGACGAGGCGAACCAGGAGGCCACGGCGACGTCGTACGAGGCGGTGTGCTGGAAGGCCTCGGCCGCGAGCCGCTTGCGCGCGGCGAGGTCGAAGCCGCCGTCACGGACCGCGGCGAGGACGTCGCCGTACCGCTCCGGGCTGGTGACCACGGCCACGGACGGGTGGTTCTTGGCGGCGGCGCGGACCATCGAGGGACCGCCGATGTCGATCTGCTCGACGCATTCGTCGGGGGAGGCCCCGGAGGCGACGGTCTCGCGGAAGGGGTAGAGGTTGACGACGACGAGGTCGAACGGCTCGACACCGAGGTCGGCGAGCTGCTGCCGGTGGTCATCGAGGCGCAGGTCGGCGAGGATGCCCGCGTGGACCTTCGGGTGCAGGGTCTTGACCCGGCCGTCCAGGCACTCGGGGAAGCCCGTCAGCTCCTCGACCTTGGTGACGGGCACACCGGCGGCGGCGATCCTCGATGCGGTGGAGCCGGTGGAGACGAGTTCGACGCCGGCCTCGTGGAGCCCGCGGGCGAGCTCCTCGAGCCCGGTCTTGTCGTACACGCTGACGAGCGCGCGCCGGATGGCCCGCTTGGTGCTCCCGATGCTCCCGGCCGTGCCTGTGCTGTCGGCAGTCACTGGATTACTACCTTTCGTCCCTCAATGCGATAGCCGTTGCGGGCGAGCCGCCCCACGACCTCGACGAGCAGCCTTCGCTCGACTTCCTTGATGCGCTCGTGCAGAGCGCTCTCGTCGTCCTCGTCCCGGACCTCCACCACGCCCTGAGCGATGATCGGTCCGGTGTCGACGCCGTCGTCGACGAAGTGGACGGTGCACCCGGTGACCTTGGCGCCGTACGCGAGCGCTTCGCGCACACCATGGGCTCCGGGAAAACTGGGCAGGAGGGCGGGATGGGTGTTGATGAACCGCCCGCCGAACCGCGCGAGGAACTCCTTCCCCACGATCTTCATGAACCCGGCGGAAACGACGAGGTCGGGCTCGTACGCGCCGACGGCCTCGGCGAGGGCCGCGTCCCACTCCTCCCGGCTGCCGTAGTCCTTGACCCGGCACACGAAGGTGGGCAGCCCGGCGCGCTCCGCGCGGGCAAGGCCCTCGATGCCGTCCCGGTCGGCGCCGACGGCCACGATCTCGGCGCCGTAGGCGGCCACTCCGGTATCGGTGATGGCGTCGAGTAGCGCCTGCAGATTGGTGCCGGACCCGGAGACCAGGACGACCAGACGCTTGGCCGCGGACTCGGTGACGGTCTCGGCCATGGACTCGGCCACGGCGGGGCCCTTTCTCGGGGGGAGCGTTCGTGTGGTCGCTCGGGAGTGCATTTGTATGGTCCTACGAATGCTTCGCGCCCCGGGATACGGGGAAGTCTACGAAGCGGTCGACCGTCAGCAACGATACCGGCACACCGGGAGGCCCCCACGGGACGGGGGCGTGGCCGGAAGGTAGCGTCTGGGGAGGAGCCACCCGAGGAAACCGGTACGACGCGGGGAACGCGATGCCCGCGCGGGACGTTGACCCGGGACGGGTACGCACGTCGGCGCGATCGCCTCGCGGCGAGCTCCGTGGCCAAGCCGCCCGCCAGATCCACCAAGGGGAAGACGCACACCTGATGCCGGACCGCAGTCTCCGACTCCCTCAGCTGCTGCTGCGCGAGCGGCACCCTTCGCCCGTGCCGCCGCAGGAGAGCGAGGAGGCACCTCAGAGCGGGGGTGACTCCGCGAGCGGTGACTCCGCGCGCGGCGGTCGGGGCCAGGAGGCGCCCACGGACGACAACCCCTTCGCGCCGCCGCCGGAGGGGACACCGGACCGTCCCTGGCAGCCGCGGCACCCCGCCCCCGGCCAGGGGGAGGGCGACTCCGACGACGGCGGACGCTCACCGTGGGGCAGCCAGTGGAGCGACCGGCAGCCGGGCCCGGCGACGGGCGGCCACTTCGGCGAACGCCCCGGCAGGCCCGAAGGGCAGGGCGGCCCGGAGCAGCCCGGCGGCCCCGGCGCGGGCCTGCGCTGGGACCCGGCGGACCCGGCCCAGCGCCGCGCGCGCTATGCGCTGCTGTCCGGCATGTGGGCCTTCTTCTTCGCCCTCTTCAACTGGCCCTACGTGGCCCTGCTGCTGGGCGCCCTGGCGGTGTACTGGGGTACGAGCGCACTGCGTGCCAGGCCCCGCACCTCCGACCCCAACGCCCGCCCGCAGACGACGGCGGCGATCAGCGGCCTGGTCACGGCGTCACTGGCGATCGCGATGGTGGCGGCCACGTTCACTGCCCAGCTGGTCTACCGCGACTACTACACGTGCCTGAACGACGCCCTGACCAACACGGCGAAGCAGTCCTGCAACGACCTTCTGCCGAAGAACCTGCAAGGGGTTCTGGGCACGCAGGACTGAGGCCGCCAGGGCTACCCGGCCCGGCGCCGGGCGCTCCCGCCGGGGCACCGACTACGGGCGGCCGGGGCGGTGCGATGCGGGGGCGTTACGTACGTGGATGAGGGTGCGTACGTACGTGTCGATGGGGGCGGCTTGCAGGCCTGGGCGGCGCAGGCTGACGGTCAGCGTGTCGACGGCGGCGCCCAGACGGGACGGCGGCGGGCTGCCGGGCCTGCGGTAGCCCGGCGACGTGGGCGCGTGTCGGTGGTGGGGAGCAGGTCCCGGGCCGTCCCGGGCGGCGGGCCAGGGCAGCGGGCCAGTGCGGCGTGAAGCGGGCCCTGGGAGCGGCCCGGGCAGCGGCCACCACGACTGAAACGGCTCCCGGAAGCAGCCCGGGTGGCGTGCCCGGCCTCCGGGGTCACGGCTCGGTCGGCGGCTGTACCCGCGGCAGCGGATCCGCATCGGTCGGCAGGAACGGGTCCACCTCGCCCGACAGCACCTCGTACGGCATGAGATCGGGATCCTCCCACTCCTCGCCCCCCTTCCCGTCGGCGATCGGACCGAGCGTCCGGAGCCCGGCGGCCGCCGGGACAGGAGTCGAGGGCGCCGCCGCCCGAGGTACTCCCCCACGCCCCGGCCGCCGTAGCCCCCACCCCCGCCTCTTCTTCTCCTCGCGCCCTTCCGCCTTGAGCCCGCGCAACCGCCACGCCCGCACTCCCGCGCCCACCGGAACCCCCACCCCCACCACCCAGGCGGCCGCCGCGCCGCCCGCCTGCCACCCCACCGGCCCGAACCGCGCCAGCGCGGCCACCCCGAGCGGACCGCCCGCGGCCTCCGCGAGCACCCCGAACACCACCCCGCACACCAGCCCCGCCAGCACAACCGCCCCCACCGTCCGCCCGGCGGGCCACGCGGCGTCCCGCCCCCGCTCCCGGTCCCGGTCCCGGCAGGCGGCCCGCGCCACGAACCACCCGACGGTCACCCCTGCCGCGACCGGCACCGCCCCCACCACCCACCACAACGTCCCGCCCCCGCCCCTCGGCACAGCCGCCAGCAGGGGGAACGGCGGCAGCAGCGGCGCCGGCCGCGCCGACGACAACGGCCCCGTCACATGCCCCGCACCCAGCACGAACCCGGGCCCCAGTCCGTACGACGCCCCCCACACCGCCGCGTTCGGCACCAGCGCCGCCGCCAGGAGCAGCACCGCACACCGTCCCGACCACCCCTCCGTGAGCTGCAGGAACGTCGCCCGCGCCGCACCGCCATGACACAACAGCGACACCCCCACGAGCAGCGCGCCCCCGCCCACCAGCACGGCCGCCCCGGACAGGGCTGCCTGCACGAAGACCGGGAGCCGCACCCGGCCCTCACGATCGAGCGCCCCCGCGGTCACCACCCCCCGCACGCCCGTCGGCAACCGCTCGAGCGCCCGGCGCACATTCGACGGCAGGAAGCCGGCCGGGCGCCCGTACGCCGTCCACACCCCCGCCCCCGCCGACACGACGGCGACGAGCGGCAGGCACATCGCGGTCCAGGCCCACGACGGCCGCAGCACCCCGCCGGAGGCGTACAGCGCCGCCGCCGCGCCCACCAGGAGGTAGCCCGCCACTGCACCGCCCCACGCCGTGCGCGGGGCGACGAGCGGCACATCGCCTTCCCCGGCGTCCGCGCCCCCGGCATCCGGGCGCTCCCCTTCGGTCGCGTCGCGCCCCGCCCGGTACAGCAGCCACAGCGGCAGTACGACCAGAAGCAGCGGTGTGACGCCGACGGGCGCGGGCACCCCGGAGAGAGTCTCGGTGCGGACCAGGACGACACCGTGCGCCAGCAGCCACAGCGCGGCCGCCACGTGCAGGACACCGCCGGGTCCGCTGTCGGGGTACGGCGAACTGATCCACAGCATGGTCACGAGCAGGGCGCACGAGCCGAGCCCCAGCAGCGCGGCGACGGCGCCTGCCAGGAGACTGGCGTCCAGCCCGGGCGAGCGGTCCCGCACCCGGGCGAGCAGCGGCGGCAACGGGGTTCGGCGGTCGGTCCATTGACTCACGCCCGCCATGCTCCCAACAACACCCGCTTTCCCCTCGCAACGGGCGAAGCTCCGATGTGTCGCTCAATATACTTTTATGTGCCTATCCGTACGGAGGGCTGCCCTGTGACACAGAGCTCCGCCTCCCCGCTGCCACCCCCCAGGGAACTCCGACGCCTGCGCGAGTCGGAGGCGCTGACCCAGGCTCAGGTCGCCGCCAGGGTGGGTGTTTCCCTGGAGACGGTGCGCTCCTGGGAGACCGGACGCTCGACGCCGCACGGCCGCAACCGGGATACGTACGCACGACTGGTCGCCGAGTGGGCGACGAGGGACACGGCCTCCGCGCGCCGCGCCCCCGCGGGGACCCCGACCCGCGCCGAGCTGAGCTTCCGTCACAGCATTTCGCCGGATGCACGCCCGGCCGGCACCCACGGCCACCAAGTCTCCTGGCGGCCCGGCCGGGTCGCGGCCTCCTTGACGCCCCATCAGGCCTTCGATGCCCTGTACGAATTCTGCGCCGCCGCCCTCGTACGGCAGGCCTATCTGCTCACCGGCCGCCGCGAGCTGGCCCGCGAGTCGGTCGAGCGGGCCTTCCAGCTGGCATGGCAGCGCTGGCCCGAGGTGGCCGTGGATCCGGATCCGGCGGGCTGGGTGCGGGCAGCGGCACATGACTGGGCGCTCTCCCCCTGGCACCGCTTCCGCTCGCGCGACCGCCACGCCGATCCGCCGCCGGCCGACCCCGCGGACCGGGCGCTGTTGCATGCGCTCCTCAAGCTGCCGCCCGTCCACCGCCGCACGCTGCTGCTGTACGACGGTCTCGGCCTCGGCCTGGCGGAGACCGCCGCCGAGACGGAGGCGAGCACCCCTGCCGCGGCCAACCGGCTGCTGTACGCCCGCGAGGTGGTGGCCACGCTCGTGCCGGAGCAGGCGGCGCCCGAGCTACTCCCCCGCAGGCTGGCCGAACTCGCCTCGTCCGAACGTCTCCGCGCCGCCCGGCCCTCCTCGGTCCGGGCCCAAGGCGAACGCCGCGTCCGCCGTCTGACCCGGGGGGCGCTCGTCCTCACGGCCGTGATCACGGGCGCGACCGCCCTGACCCTGCACGTGGCCCCGGACCACTACGAACGACCGGTCGCCCGGGGTACGGCGATCCAGGGCATCCCCGCACGCATGGCCCAGGGCCCGCTGTCGGAGGAACAGGGGCAACTCCAGGCCAAGCTGAGGGCGGAGTCCCAGAGCGGCCCGGAAAGACTGCTCCCGGAAGCCCGCTGAGCACACCGGCGGTCCCAGGACCGGGGTGGGCCTTCGTGACCGCGCCGGGTCCGACCGGGCCTTCGTGACCGCGCCGGGTCCGACCGGGCCTTCGTGGCCCCGCCGGGCCGGACCTCGTGGCCCCGCCGGGCCGGACCTCGTGGCCCCGCCGGGTCCGGCCGCGGGAACGCCGGCGGGCCCGACCCCACCAGGGGTACGGGCCCGCCGTACGTTCAGCCGGGAACTCAGCCGGCCAGGATCTCGCGCGCGAGCTTCGCCGTCTCCGTCGGCGTCTTGCCGACCTTGACGCCCGCCGCCTCCAGCGCCTCCTTCTTCGCCTGGGCGGTGCCCGACGAACCGGAGACGATGGCGCCCGCGTGACCCATGGTCTTGCCCTCGGGCGCGGTGAAGCCCGCGACGTAGCCGACGACCGGCTTGGTCACGTTCTCCTTGATGAAGGCCGCGGCCCGCTCCTCGGCGTCGCCGCCGATCTCACCGATCATGACGATCAGGTCGGTGTCGGGGTCGTCCTGGAAGGCCTTCAGGGCGTCGATGTGGGTGGTGCCGATGATCGGGTCACCGCCGATGCCGACGCAGGTCGAGAAGCCGAGGTCGCGCAGCTCGTACATCATCTGGTACGTCAGCGTGCCGGACTTCGACACCAGGCCGATGCGGCCCGGCTTGGTGATGTCGGCCGGGATGATGCCGGCGTTCGACTGACCGGGGGTGATCAGACCGGGGCAGTTCGGGCCGATGATCCGGGTCTTGTTGCCCTTCTTGCCGGCGTACGCCCAGAAGGAGGCCGTGTCGTGGACGGCGATGCCCTCGGTGATGACGACCGCGAGCGGGATCTCGGCGTCGATGGCCTCGACGACCGCGTCCTTGGTGAACTTCTCCGGGACGAAGATGACCGTGACGTCGGCGCCGGTCTTCTCGATGGCCTCCTTGACGGTGCCGAAGACCGGTACCTCGGTGCCGTCGAAGTCGACGCTCTGGCCCGCCTTGCGCGGGTTCACGCCACCGACGATGTTCGTGCCCGAGGCCAGCATGCGACGGGTGTGCTTCTGACCCTCGGAGCCGGTCATGCCCTGGACGATGACCTTGGATTCCTGGGTGAGGAAGATAGCCATGGGTGTGTGTGACCTCGTCCCTTACTTCGCGGCAGCAGCCAGCTCGGCGGCCTTGTCGGCCGCGCCGTCCATGGTGTCCACCCGCTGGACGAGCGGGTGCTTGCGGTCGTCCAGGATCTTGCGACCCAGCTCGGCGTTGTTGCCGTCGAGGCGCACGACGAGCGGCTTGGTGACCTCTTCGCCCTTGGACTCGAGGAGCTCAAGGGCCTGCACGATGCCGTTGGCGACGGCGTCGCAGGCGGTGATGCCGCCGAAGACGTTGACGAAGACGGACTTGACGTCCGGGTCGCCGAGGATGATCTCGAGGCCGTTCGCCATGACCTCTGCGGAGGCGCCGCCGCCGATGTCGAGGAAGTTGGCGGGCTTGACACCCTTGTGGTGCTCACCGGCGTAGGCGACGACGTCCAGGGTCGACATGACCAGGCCCGCGCCGTTGCCGATGATGCCGACCTCGCCGTCGAGCTTGACGTAGTTGAGGTTCTTCTCCTTGGCGGCCGCCTCGAGCGGGTTGGCGGCGGCCTTGTCGTGGAGCTCCTCGAAGTCGGGGTGGCGGAACTCGGCGTTCTCGTCCAAGGAGACCTTGCCGTCGAGGGCGATGACGTCACCGGAGGCGACCTTGGCCAGCGGGTTGACCTCGACGAGGAGGGCGTCCTCCCTGATGAAGGTGTCCCACAGCTTGACCAGGACGTTCGCAACCTTGTCGGCGACCTCGGCCGGGAACTTCGCCGCGGCGACGATCTCCTGGGCCTTCGCCTCGTCCACGCCGTCGATGGCGTCGATCGCGATCTTGGCGACGGCCTCGGGGCGGGTGGCGGCGACCTCCTCGATCTCCATGCCGCCCTCGACGGAGGCGATGGAGAGGAAGGTGCGGTTGGCGCGGTCGAGGAGGAAGGAGACGTAGTACTCCTCGACGATCTCCGGAGCCGTCTCGGCGATCATCACCTTGTGGACCGTGTGGCCCTTGATGTCCATGCCGAGGATGTCCGTCGCGCGGGCGACCGCCTCGTCCGGGGTGGCGGCCAGCTTCACGCCGCCGGCCTTGCCGCGACCACCGACCTTCACCTGCGCCTTGACGACCGACTTGCCGCCCAGCCGCTCGGTGATCTCGCGCGCCGCCTCAGGCGTGTCGATGACTTCACCGGCCAGCACCGGTACACCGTGCTTGGCGAAGAGGTCCCTCGCCTGGTACTCGAACAGGTCCACGCGCTTCCGTCCCTATCAGTGATCTCGCGGTTCGTTGGATGCGTGGGCGTGCCGCGAAGGGCAACGTGACGTCCGCTGTGTCACAAGGGAGGCGCACACGGTGTCCGAGCGCGCGGCATGTCCGTCTCGCAGGTTATCGCCGCTCGAGGTGGGGCTCTAAATCGCAGATCACACCTGAGCGGTGATACCTGTCACACGTGCGGCCCACGAACGGACCGCGGAGCCGGGCGGCAGGGTCCCACCGGGTTGGGGTTGGCCCGGTGGGACCCCTTGCGCCGCCCCTGAGGGGCTCGGGACGGGTGGACCCCACCCCAATGGGGCCACCCGTCCGGACCGCGGGGGCGTGGGCCTGGCAGCCGACGGCTTTCGGCCACCCGGTGCCTCGCCCCCGCGGAGTCTCGGTCGGATGCCGTACTCCGTCTGCCCCGCCGGGCACGCGTCGTACGGCATCGGCGGGTCAGACGGAGTACGTGCGGTGCAGGCCCTCCTGCAGGTAGGTCGGGGTGACGGACTCGGCGGCGCCCCGGACGCCGGTCACCGCGTGGCCGGCCAGCGAGCCGCCGGCCGAGTGGGCGGTACCGGTCAGCTCCCCGGCGAAGGGCGCGACCTGGCCCGCGCCCCCCTGTGCGAACGCGCCGGCCTCGCCCGCGAACGCGCCCGCGAACGGCCGCACGTCCCCCGTCACGCCGTACGCCAGGTCCGTGGTGCTGCCCGCCACGCCGTACGCGACCGGCTGGGCCGTGTCGTTCACCGTCCGGGCGACCGGCTGCGCCGCGCCGGCCACACCGTGGGCGAACGGCTGCACCTCGTCGCCGACGCCGTAAGCCAGCTGCGCCGCGCCTCCGGCGACGCCCTCGGCGAACGGCGGCACCCGACCGCCGACCCCGCCCGCGAAGGGCTGTACATCGTCCGCCACGCCGTACGCCGTCCGCGTCACGTCTCCGACGGCCTGCCCGGCGACGGGCACGACCCCGTGGACGGCGGCCCGGGCGACCGGGGGCAGCACGGACGCGGCCACGTCGCCGGTCGCCCGGTCGGCCACGTCGTACGCAAGCGGCTGCGCGTCGGCCGTGACGCCGTGGCCGAGCGTGGACGCGTTGCCCGCCGCGTGCTGCGCGAGCGGCTGGACGTCCGCCACGACGCCGTGTGCCAGACCGGCCGCATTGCCGACGGCGTGTCCGGCGACCGGCAGCACACCGTCGACGACCGTGCCCGCGACCGGGGGCAGGGCGGCTGCGGCCGTCTCGTCGACCACCGGCGTGACCGTGCCGGGCACGGTGGCGGCCGTGCCGAGAACCTGCTGTCCGACCCCCGCTACGGCATTCGTGAGGTGGGCCGGTACCGCGGAGACACCGGCGTCCGCGGCGCTCTTCACCTGCTCGGCCGCGGCCCGCGCAATGGCGGCCGCGCCCACGGCCCGGCCCTCGGCCCCGGCGACGGCCTGCTGCTCGGCACCGTTCGCGCCCACCACGACATTGTTCGCGCCCACCGCGGCACCGTTCGCGCCCGCCGCGGTGCGGCCCGCGCCCGCGATCGTGCTCTGCGCCTTCGTACGGACCATGCCGTCGACGCCCTGTGCCTGGGCGCGGGCGGAGTTCTGCACGCCCTGAAGCTTGGTCTGCGCCCCCGCGAGCGCCTGGTCCAGTTCGGGGGCGAAGGCCGAGAGGGGGCCGAAGAGGTAGTCGATGTCGTCCTGTGGGGCGGTCGCGCCCGAGACGGCGGACGCGGCCGTGCCCCGGTCGTGGTCCGCGACCGCGTGGGCCTCGGACACGGCGGCGTGTGCGGCGCCCTGGGCTCGCGAAAGGTACACGGCGGGCACCTTCGCGTCGACGTACCGGCGGGCCTGGTCGGCGGCGGGCGCCGCCTTGTTCACCTGGGCCTCGGCCCGGTGCCCGGCCCGGGCGGCGGTGTGGGCCCGGGTGCTCGTGGCGTCGGCGACGGTGGACTTCGCGCGGGCGGCGGTGTCCGTCAACTGCGAGACCGCCGCGTTGACGGTGGTGCCGTGCGTGACGCCGGAGACGGTGTCCTGCACGTCGGCGACGACCCCGCCCACGGTGCCGGTGACCGTGCCGACCGTGTCCGCGGTGCCGATGCCCACGTCGGGCGTGGACAGGGACGACGCCGGGAGTTCGTCCGCGCTGGCGACGGCGGAGCCGAGCGCCCACGCGCCGGTGACACCGGCGGTTATGACGATGGAGCGGCGGATGTTCTTGTTCATGCGTGCGTCAGATCCTTCGGGATTCCGGGATTCCGGGAGTTCGGTGGCTCGGGACGTACCGGTGCCGAAGCCGATCGCCGGTGTCGGCGGGGGGCCGACGGGATCCGTGGGCGGTCCGGGGAGTGGGACCGGCGGCCATGGACACGGTCCGGCTGCGGCGGCTCGGGGCCGGTGACTTCCGTCCGGGGATCGGAGGGGCGTCCGGACGGCGGGCAGACCTGTTCCGCCCCCGCGCGGCAGGTCTCGCGGGGAGGTGGTGCTGCCCTAGCCGGGGAACTCGGGGATGTCCCGGTGCCGGTCCCGGGTGCCGTCCGCGGTCACGGCCGCGGTGGCGCCGGGCACGAGCCGCAGTGGCGCCCGGTGGTTCGAGGTGACGGCGTGTCCGTCGCCGTGCTGCGGCGCACCGGTGTCGGCGGCCGGCTGACCACCGGACGTGCCGCTCGGGTCACCGCCGGGCATCTGACGCTGAGCCGTCGGTGCGGACCGCTCGAGCCGGGAGGCGCCGTGTGCGTACGCCGTCGCGGTGCCGTCGGCCACGGTCGTCCGCGACCCGTACGCGTCGGCTCCCCGGTGCTCGACCGGGCCCCGCCGTTCCGTGGCGCCGCCGGATCGCTGAGGCACCGACGGCGCGGGCGGGGCGTACGCCGAAGGCCTCGAACTGGACAGTCCCGGCATACCGGATAGTCCCGGCAGGCCGGGGCAGCCCTGGGCGCCGGAGGCACCCGGAAGTTCCGGCATGGACGGCAGCGAGGGGAGCGAGGGGAGCGAGGGGAGCGAGGGGAGCGAGGGCCACGGGGTCGGTGCGTCCGTCAGTCCCTCGTCCACCGTCTGCACCAGACCCTCGACAGGCCGGACGGCCGTGTCACCGACCACCCGTACGGGACCGTCGACGACGGGCCGCACGACCTGGCCGCCCGCGCCGGAGACGGCGGGGACCGTCTCGGTGACGGAAGCGATGAGGTCGACCGGGGTGATGCGGCCGACTGGGCTGATGCGGTCGGCTGAGGTGTCAGGGACCGCCGGCACCGGACGGACGGTGGGAGCGAAGGGGCCGGTGGCGAGCGCACCGTCCGGCCGGTCGGTGCGCGGGGCGGAGGCCTTCGAGGCCCCCGGGCCGGACGGCGGCACGGGGAGCGTCGCATGCGTCGTTCGCCCGGCGGGGTTGGTGCTGGGTGCCGCGCGCCCGGCCGGGGTCGTCCTGCGTTCCCGGCGGCCCATGGGTTGGCGCAAACCCTCCGGCACCCGTCCAGCCGTACTGCCCGTGCTGTCAGTACTGCCCGTACTGCCTGTGCTGTCCGTACTGCCTGTGCTGTCCGTACTGCTCGTACTGCTCGTACTGCTCGCGCTGCTCGTGCTGCTCGTGCTGCTCGTGCTGCTGACGGACCCTTCGATCCGCCGGACCGTCAAATCGACCGGCCGCACGGCGTCGGCCGGAGCGCCGGTGACGACGGGAGTGGCGGGCAAGGACGGGGCCGCCGAGGCCGCCCGCGTGCCGTCCGCCGCGTGCGCCTGCCCCTCGCCGAGGAGCCCCAGCACGAACAACCCTCCCACGAGCAGTGCCAGATGCAGCGCACGCCGCCCGGCCGCCGTGCGCATCGCGCGCAGTGCGGCAGCGGGGAAGGGCAGTGCGGCTGGCAGGGTCAAGACGGGGAGAGCCTCCGTGCGGCGGGACGAGGCGGTACGGAGCGAGGGCGGCGCACAGCCGAGGGCGAAGCGCCGACGATCCTCGCACGGGACTCCCGAGGTTGCGCAAGTCCCCTGTTACCGATGGGTAGTCAAATCCGTTTTTCCGCCTGCGTCACGTGATGCACCCTTTTGGATGTGCACCACCACCCGCGTCATGCCGTTTCCGGTATCGGCAGGGGCCGCTTCTCGATCGCCGCCGCCATCACTTCCGGGAACAGGTCCGGGGTGCAGGCGAACGCCGGGGTGCCCAGCGCCGCGAGCGCCGCCGCGTGCTCGCGGTCGTAGGCCGGTGCTCCCTCGTCCGAGAGCGCGAGCAGTGCCACGAACTGCACCCCCGACGCCTTCATCGCCGCGACCCGCTTGAGCATCTCGTCCCGGATCCCTCCCTCGTACAGATCGCTGATGAGGACCACGACCGTCTCCGTGGGCCGGGTGATCTGCGACTGGCAGTACGCCAGCGCCCTGTTGATGTCCGTGCCGCCGCCGAGCCGGGTGCCGAAGAGGACGTCGACCGGGTCGTCCAGCTGGTCCGTGAGGTCCACGACAGCCGTGTCGAAGACGACGAGCCGGGTCGCGAGGGACCGCATGGACGCAAGTACCGCCCCGAACACCGACGCGTACACCACCGACGCCGCCATCGACCCGGACTGGTCGATGCAGAGGACGACCTCCTTCTTCACGGACCGCGACGCCCGCCCGTACCCGATCAGCCGCTCCGGCACCACCGTGCGGTGCTCCGGCAGGTAGTGCTTGAGGTTGGCCGCGATCGTGCGGTTCCAGTCGATGTCGTGGTGGCGGGGCCGGGTGACCCGGGCACTGCGGTCGAGGGCGCCGGTGAGCGTGGCCCGGGTGCTGGTGGCGAGCCGCCTCTCCAGGTCCTCGACGACCTTGCGCACCACCGCACGGGCCGTCTCCTTGGTGGTCTCCGGCATCGCCTTGTTCAGCGAGAGCAACGTGCCGACCAGGTGGACGTCCGCCTCGACCGCCTCGAGCATCTCCGGCTCCAGCAGGAGCGTGGACAGCCCCAGCCGGTCGATGGCATCACGCTGCATGACCTGGACGACGGGCGAGGGGAAGTACGTCCGGATGTCCCCCAGCCAGCGTGCGACGGACGGCGCGGACGCCCCGAGCCCGGCCGAACGGTCCCGCCCCTGCCTCGCTCTGTCCGTCTTGCCGTACAGCGCGGTCAGTGCCCCGTCGATCGCCGCGTCCCGCCCGGTGAGCCCGTGCCCGGTGCCGTCCGCCGCGTCTCCGCCGAGCACGAGCCGCCAGCGCCGCAGCCGCTCCTCGGCTCCGGCCGCCGTGCCGTCCGACGGCGCTGCGGCGGGCCCCTCGGTCGCTTCCATGCTCATCCGGCTGCCCCCACAAGGTCGTCGACATCACTTCCGTCGGGCTCGTCCAGGCCGAGCAGCAACCGCAGTACCGGGACCACCGCGTCCGCCCGCCCGGTATCGAGGTCGGGGGCGAACCCGGGGACGCCCGGTGCGGTCGCCACCGCACCGCCCCGTTTGCCCGGTCCGCGTCGCACCAACTCACCCAGCGTGCGCCGGACTCCCGGCTCATAGGCCGAGAACGTGCGCCGCAGCAGGGGCAGTACGTCGGTGAACGCCTCCGCCGGCACCCCGGTCAGCCACGCGTCCACCAGCCCGAGCAGCCGCTCGTCGTGCACGAGCAGCATCCCCCCGCCGGAGCCGCCTCCGACGAACCCCTCGATCCAGGCGGCGGCGTCCGCCGGCGCCGTCCCCGGCGACAGCACGAGCCCCATCAGCCGCGCCGCCTCGCCCTGCGCCAGCTCCCCGTCGTCCAGGAGCAGTCGCACGGCACGCCCGCGGATGACACCGGGAACGGTGTCCCGTCCGCAGAGCACCCACAGCACGGAACGCCATCGCTCCCGCAGATCCCCGTGGGCCGCCGCGGTCCCCTCCCCGAGCAGCCCCACCGCGCCGTGCACCGCGTCCACGTGCCGCCGCATCTCCTCGGCCGCCTCCGCGTCCAGCGCGGCACAGGCCGGTGGCAGCCCGACGAACACACGCTCCGCGAGCCCTGCCGCGACACCCGCCAGCGCCCGGGTGTCCGTGCCCCGCACGTCTCCGTAGCGCAGGGAGCGGACCAGGGCGGGCAGGGCCTGGGCAAGTTGGCCGACATCGGCGTCCAGAGCCGCGCGGTCGGCGAGCACCCGCATCACCACGGGCAGCGCGTCCGGCAGCCCGGCCTGCAGGCACCGCTCGGCGAGCGCCGTGACATCGGCGAGGGTCCGTGCGGCGACCGCGTCCGCCTCGGCCTTGGCGACCGCGGCGGCCGACACTGTCGTCCCCCACACCCCGGCCTCCGCGACCTGCACCGCCAGCTCCGGCTCCCAGCGCAGCCGCCAGGTCTCCCGGAACGTCCCGGTGCTGCCGCGCGAGGCCGCGGGCTCGCCCCAGCCGATGCCGAGGAGACGGAGCCGGTGGAGCAGTCGGCTGCGCCCGGCGTCGGTCTCCTTCCGCAGGTCCAGCTCCAACTCCCGCTCCTGCGGCTCAGGTTTGAGCCTGAGCCGCTTCTGGAGCCGCGTCAGGTCCCGCTGCAAAGGGACGGCAGGGGCCCCTGCCGGAACCTCCCCGAGGACGTCGCCCACCACGATCCGGTCGCGCACCAGCGCCAGCGGCACGTCCGAGCCGTCGCACATCACCGCCCGCACCGCGTCGGTCGTCTCGGACAGCCCCGGCAGCGGGCGCCCGCGCAGCACCGCGAGCGTTTCCGCGAGTCGCACCGCCTCGATGACGTGCGCGGACGACACGATCCGGTCCTCCTCGCGGAGCAGCCCGGCGACCCTGGTCAGCCACCGCTCGACAGGCCGGTCCGGGGCGCCGAACAGATGCGCGTACCAGCCGGGAGAGTCGATACCCGCCCCGTAGCCGCCGTCCCGGGACAGCCTCCGGTGCGTCCAGGGCACCCAGGTCATGTCCGTCTTCACCTTGGGCAGCCCCTTGAGCAGGGCACGGTCCGCTGCGACGGCGGTCCTCTGCCGCAGCGCGGGCACGTGCCAGGCGCCACACACCACGGCCACACCGTGCCTGAACTCCCGCTGCGCCGCGCGCACCTGCAGCCGCATGTGCGCCTCGCGCACCAGGTCCCGCCCGTGCCCCCCGGTGCCGTACGCCTCCCGCAGCGCGGCCATCGCCTCCTCGAGCGCGGCGAACGGCGCGAGCGCGTCGCCGTCCCCCACTCCCCGGTGCTCGACGACGTCCTCCCACCAGCGCTCCGCGTCGTCGTACCCGGCGGTTTCGGCGAGCACGGCGAGGGGGTCGACGCGGACGGCGTGGTCGTGCGGCTCCTGCGGGCCGCCCTGCTCCCGCGTCGGTTCCTCCTGCCCCCAGGCCAGTGTGTGCGTCGCTGGAAGATCGATGAACCGGGCCGGAACACCATGGTCCAGGGCCCAGCGGATCGCCACCCACTCCGGGGAGAACTCGGCCAGCGGCCAGAACGCCGACCGTCCCGGCTCGTCCACGGCGTGGGCGAGCAGCGCCACCGGCGGACGCATCTCCTCGTCCGCGGCGAGCGGAATCAGACAGTCCGCCTCTGGTGGTCCCTCGATCAGCACCGCCCGCGGCCTCGTGGCCTCCAGCGCTGCCCGCACGGCCCGCGCGGACCCCGGTCCGTGGTGCCGCACCCCGAGCAGCAGCGGCCCCTCGGCGGCCGTCCCGCCCGGCAGCCCGTCAACGCCTGTCATGCGGTCCCCCTCGCCGCCGGGACCACCACGCCGGACCGCAGTCCCCGATCAGCCCGGTGGGACCCCGGTCCCCCGCACCCGAGGGTCCGCCCGCCCCGCGGGAGAAGTCCCGGAAGGGGTGGCTCAGGAAGTCCCCAATTGGAGCAGGAGTCGTTCCCCTTCATACGGTCACCTCCCGGCATGCGCGGTAGAAGTCCGTCCAGCCGTCGCGCTCGCGGACCACCGTCTCCAGGTACTCCTGCCAGATGACGCGGTCGGCCGCCGGATCGCGGACGACGGCGCCGAGGATGCCCGCGGCGACATCGCTCGCGCGCAGCACGCCGTCGCCGAAATGGGCGGCGAGCGCAAGCCCGTTGGTGACGACGGAGATCGCCTCGGCGGTGGACAGGGTGCCGCTGGGCGACTTCAGCTTCGTATGGCCGTCCGTCGTGACGCCTCCGCGCAGCTCGCGGAAGACCGTGACGACACGGCGGATCTCATCGATGCCGTCGGGCACGGCCGGCAGATCGAGCGAGCGGCCGATCTGGTCGACCCGGCGGGAGACGATGTCGACCTCGGCCTCGGGGCTCTCCGGGAGCGGCAGCACCACCGTGTTGAAACGGCGGCGCAGCGCGCTCGACAGGTCGTTGACCCCGCGATCGCGGTCGTTGGCCGTCGCGATCAGGTTGAAGCCCCGGACGGCCTGCACCTCCTGCCCCAGCTCCGGTATCGGCAGGGTCTTCTCCGAGAGGATCGTGATCAGTGTGTCCTGCACATCGGCGGGGATGCGGGTCAGCTCTTCGACGCGCGCGACCATGCCCTCGGTCATGGCCCGCATGACGGGACTGGGCACCAGCGCGGCACGGCTGGGGCCCTGCGCGAGCAACCGCGCGTAGTTCCAGCCGTAGCGGATCGCCTCCTCCGGTGTTCCGGCCGTGCCCTGCACGAGGAGCGTCGAGTCGCCGCTGACGGCCGCCGCCAGATGCTCGGACACCCAGGTCTTCGCCGTGCCGGGCACGCCGAGCAGCAGCAGGGCGCGGTCGGTGGCGAGCGTGGTGACGGCGACCTCGACGATCCGGCGCGGGCCGACGTACTTCGGCGAGATCACCGTGCCGTCCGGCAACGCGCCTCCCAGCAGATAGGTGGCCACGGCCCAGGGCGACAGCCTCCAGCACGCCGGGCGCGGCCGGTCGTCCTGCGCGGCCAGCGCGGCGAGTTCGGCCGCGAAGGCGTCCTCGGCGTGCGGCCGCAGCGCCTGCGCCCCCTGCTCCTTCTCCCTCACGGTCCCCTCCGACGGCGTGCGCAACAACTGGGACGCCTGCCCGGCCGGGCTCGTGCCTCCGCCTTCGTTCGCGGGCGCGGACGTCCTCGGGCTCGGTTCGGCGGACATCGGATCTACGGACACACGCATGGCCATTTCCCCCTCCAGCTCGGCCGGTTCGGATCTGTCACCAACCGTGCACCACGCCACTGACAATGCGATGTGACCTGCACAAACACCCTTGAGACCGGTGATTGTCAGTGGCGGGGCCTACCTTCGACCACATGACTCAGCAGGGGGTGCGCTGGACCGCGGACCAGGTGCTGGCACTGGCACCTGACGCGGCGTCACGCGCAGCGGGAGGCAAACTCGGCGCAGCGGGGCCGTGGTCCGAGGCGGGCAGTTCCGACGAGGGGACGATGTGGGGGCTGTGCAAGGGCAGCGGCAGCAAGCCGTATCAGACGGTCGTCGACCTCGCGGACGCGGCCGGACCGGCGTATACGTGCAGTTGCCCGAGCCGTAAGTTCCCGTGCAAGCACGCGCTGGGACTGCTGCTGCTCTGGGCGGGCGGGGATGCCACGGTGCGGCTGGGCCGGGCGCCCGACTGGGCGGAGCAGTGGATCAAGGGGCGCAGACGGCGCGAGGGGGCGAAGCGGACGACGGACGGCGCGCCCTCCGGCGCGTCCGCTGATCCGGAGGCGGCCCGGCGCAGGTCGCAGCGGCGGGCCGAGCGGGTCACGGCGGGGGCCGTCGAACTGGAGCAGCGGCTGGCAGATCTGCTGCACGGCGGCCTGGCCGCGGCCGAGCAGTCGGGGTACGCGCTGTGGGAGGAGGCGGCGGCCCGCATGGTCGATGCTCAGGCGCCGGGACTGGCCGCGCGGGTGCGGGAGTTGGGGGCGGTCCCGTCGTCGGGACCCAACTGGCCGGTGCGCCTGCTGGAGGAGTCTGCGCTGTTGCATCTGCTGGACCAGGGCTGGCTGCGGCGTGAGCGGCTGCCGGACGGGCTGGCGGCGACGGTTCGTTCACGCGTCGGCCTGCCCGGCTCGCCCGCCGGCCCGCCCGCCCGTGACCGCTGGCTTGTCCTGGCGCAGTACGACACCTCGGACAGCCGGCTCACCACACGCCGGATCTGGCTGTACGGGGAGCGGTCCGGCCGCACGGTGCTGCTCCTCTCCTACGGGGCGGCTGGGCGCGCGCCGGAGCTCGCGCTTCCGGTGGGTCTGTCCTTCGAGGCCGAAGTATCCGTGTATCCGGGTGCGGGGCAGCTGCGGGCGGCTCTGGGCGAGCAGTTCACGCCTCCCGCGCCGACAGACGTGCGCCCACCGGGAGTGACCGCGCTCCGGGCGACGGCGCGCTATGCGGGGGCTCTGCGGGACGACCCCTGGCTGGATGCGGTCCCCGTGACGCTGGGCCGGGTGACACCGACGCCGGTCGAGGACTCCTGGCAGCTGGCGGACGCGGAGGGCGGCACGGCCCTGCCCCTCACGCCGTCGGCGGTCGCCCGCCCGGGCCTGTGGCGCCTGGTCGCCCTGTCGGGCGGGGCTCCGATCACTGTTTTCGGCGAGTGCGGCCACCGCGGCTTCACCCCGCTCACAGCCTGGCCGGAGGGGGCGGGAGAGGCGGTCCCGCTGTGCTAGGGGCGGTCCCGCCGTGCTGACGACACCCGAGCAGATTCCGTACGAACCCGGAAGGGACTGATATGAGTGTCACTCCCGCTCCGCCGGGCACGCCATGTGCCGTGCCCTGGCAGGAGCTAGTGACGGTGGCCCTGCTGGGCACCGGCCGGCGTACGCCGCCCTGGCTGCCTCCCGGCCACGAGGCGCCGACGGCGCTGCTGGACCTGGCCGCCGTGGAGGCCGTGCGCCGCAGGGCCGGGCTGCGCCCGGCGTCGGCCGGGCCCCGGCTCGAGCCCGCGACGACGGAC
>NZ_LBMW01000081.1 GCF_026168105.1 Streptomyces hygroscopicus | reverse complement strand
CGGACCCGCACCTGCCTCTCCCACGCTGCTGCGCCCCGCGAAAGAGGTCACCCGCATGAGCACCACCACGGCCATCGAATGGCAGACCCGCCCCGCCGCGGTGACCGCTCAGGACTGGATCGCACGCGCCGCCGAGGTCGCGGCGGTCCTCGCCACCGGTGCCGGCGCACGCGACCGCGCCGGCGCCGCCCCGTACGCCGAGGTCCAGCTCCTGAAGGACTCCGGCCTGGTCACCCTGCTCGGCCCCGTCGAGCACGGCGGCGCCGGCCAGGGCTGGAGCGCCGCCTACCGCGTCGTACGCGAGGTCGCCAAGGCCGATGGCTCCATCGGCCAGCTCCTCGGCTACCACTATCTGTGGAACTGGGCCGCCCGCCTGGTCGGCACCCGCGAGCAGTGGGAGCGCCTTGAGGCCGTGGCCGCGCGCGAGCGCTGGTTCTTCGGCGGGGCCGTCAACCCGCGCGACAAGGACGTCGTCGTCACCGAGGAAGGCGACGACCTGGTCTTCAGCGGCCGCAAGACCTTCTCCACCGGCAGCAAGGTCTCCGACGTCACCGTCCTCGAAGGCGTCCTGGACGGCACCGACCAGCATGTCTTCGCGATCGTGCCCTCCGACAGCGAGGGCCTGGCCTTCCACGACGACTGGGACAACATCGGCCAGCGGCTCACCGAGAGCGGAAGCGTCACCATCGACGGCGTCCGCACACCGTGGTCCTCGGCGGCCGGCTATGCCGACAAGGAGTTCCAGCCGCGCACCTACAACACCCTCAACGTGCCCACCATCCAGCTCGTCTTCGTCAGCTTCTACCTCGGCATCGCCGGCGGCGCGCTGGAGACGGCGGCCACCTACACCCGCAGCAAGACCCGGCCCTGGCTGCACGGCGGCCACGAGCGCGCGGTCGACGAGCCCCACGTCATCGACACCTACGGTGACCTCACCGCGAAGCTCTGGGCAGCTGAGGCGCTCGCCGACGCTGTCGCCGCCGGGGGACAGAAGCTGCACGACGGCCCCGGCGCGGTCACCGAGCAGATTCGCGGCGAGTTCGAGGTGCGCGTGGCGGCCGTCAAGGCCCGCGCCACCGAGGTCGCCCTGGAGATCACCAGCCGCTTCTTCGAGGTGACCGGCGCCCGGTCCACCACCACCGCCGAGGGCCTGGACCGCTTCTGGTGCAACGTCCGCACCCACACCCTGCACGACCCCGTCGCCTACAAGCGCGGTGAGGTCGGCCGCTGGGTCCTCGAAGGCGCACTGCCCGAACCCACCTGGTACTCCTGACCCTTCCCGGGGGCGCCCGCCGTGCGCGGGCGCCCCCGCTCCCCGAAAGAGGACCCATGGCCACCGTCCTGTCCGTCTCCGGCAGCCCTTCCGCCTCCTCCCGCACCAACCGGCTGCTGCGCCACCTCGACGACCGGCTCGTCGCACAGGGCCACGAGGTGATCCCGCTGGACGTCCGCACCATCCCCGCCCAGGCCCTGCTCGGCGCCAACTTCCGGCACCCTGCCATCGTGGAGGTCACCGAACTGTTCGCCCGCGCGGACGGCGTCGTCATCGCCACCCCCGTCTACAAGGCGTCGTACTCCGGCGTCCTCAAGGCACTCCTCGACCTGCTCCCGCAGTACGCCCTCACAGGCAAAACCGTGCTGCCGCTGGCCACCGGCGGGTCGAGGGCCCATGTCCTGGCCATCGATTACGCGCTCCGCCCGGTCCTCGGTTCCATGGGCGCGGCCCACATCGTGCAGGGCTGGTTCACCCTCGACAAGGACATCACCGTGCGCGACGACGGCTCTGTGGCCGTCGTGGCGAGTGCTGCCCAGGCACTCACCCAGGTGATCGACCAGTTTTCGGCGGCGCTGGGTCACAGCCCCATCCTGGCCGCGGCCGGCTGAGCGCCATGTCCGCGCACGTGATCGCCGACGACGCCGAGGCCCTCGCCGTCGCCGCCGCCCTGGCCGAGGAATTCCGCGCCGGGGCCTGCGCACGCGACGCCGAACGCAAGCTCCCACGGGCCGAGGTGGAGAAACTGTCCGCGTCGGGGCTCCTCGCCGTCACCGTCCCCGCCGAGCACGGCGGTGCAGACGTCAGCATGCTCACCCTCGCCGAGATCTTCCGGCTGCTGGCCTCAGCCGACGCAAGCCTCGCCCAGATCCCGCAGAGCCATTTCGTCTACGTCAACGTGGTACGCCGTCAGGGCAGCCAGAGCCAGCAGAGGTTCTTCTTCGCCGAGGTGCTCGCCGGACGCCGCTTCGGCAACGCCCAGTCCGAGGCGGGCACCAAACACGTCCAGGACATCCGTACCCGCCTCGAACCACGCTCCGAGCGCTCCTACGTCCTGACCGGCGTCAAGCACTACGCCACCGGTGCGCTGTTCGCCGACTGGATCCCGGTCCTCGCCCGCGCCGAGGACGAGAACCTGCACGTGGCCTACGTCCCCCGAAACGCCCCCGGACTCAGCGTGATCGACGACTGGGACGGAATGGGGCAGCGCACCACGGCCAGCGGCACCGTGCGGCTCGAGGCCGTGCCCGTTCCGGCCGACCGCGTCCTGCCCCATCACCTCACCTTCCGGCAACCCCAACTCCACGGTGCGCTCGCACAGCTGCTGCACGCGGCCATCGACGCGGGAATCGCCCAGGGTGCCCTGGCCGAAGCCGCCGAGTTCGTCCGCACCAAGAGCCGCCCCTGGTTCGAAAGCGGGGCCGAGACGGCCGCCGAGGACCCGCTGCTGATCCAGCGGTTCGGTGAGCTCGCCGTGCAGCTGCGGGCGTCCGAGGCGCTGCTGCGCGAGGCGGCCCGCACAGTGGACGCGGCGCGCGCCGGCCTCACCGACGACTCGGCGGCCGAGGCGTCGATCGCCGTGGCCGCCGCCAAGGCACACGCGGCACACGTCACGGTCGAGGTGACCGGCGCCCTGTTCGAGGTGGCCGGCACCCGTTCCGCGCTCAACTCCCTCAACCTGCACCGCCACTGGCGTGACGCCCGCACCCACACCCTGCACGACCCGGCCCGCTGGAAGATCCAGCACATCGGCAGATACGTGCTCAGCGGCACACGGCCACCGCGCCACGGCCTGCTGTGACGGGCAGTGGGCATTCAGATCGGAGACCTCACGTGTCCCTCACCTTCCACTGGTTCCTTCCGACCAACGGCGACAGCCGCCATGTCGTCGGCGGCGGCCACGGCACCCCGGCCACCGCGTTGGGACCAGACCGGCCGCCGACCGTGGCCTACCTGAGCCAGATCGCCCGCGCCGCCGAGGACCTGGGGTTCGTGGGTGCGCTCACCCCCACCGGCGCCTGGTGCGAGGACGCGTGGCTGACCACGGCCATGGTCTCCCAGCACAGCGAGCGCCTGAAGTTCCTGGTCGCCTTCCGCCCCGGCTTCGTCTCGCCCACGCTGGCCGCGCAGATGGCCGCCACCTTCCAGCGGCAGACCGGCGGACGGCTCCTGCTCAACGTCGTCACGGGCGGCGAGGGCCACGAGCAGCGCGCCTACGGCGACTTCCTCAACAAGGACGCCCGCTACCGCCGTACCGGCGAATTCCTCCACGTTGTGCGGGAGTTGTGGGACGCAAAGACCGTCGACCTGGCGGGGGAGCACCTCCAACTCGAGGAGGCGAGGCTCGCCCGGGTACCCGACCCGGTGCCCGAGGTGTACTTCGGCGGCTCGTCCCCCGTGGCCGGAAAGGTCGCCGCACGGCACGCCGACGTGTACCTCACCTGGGGTGAGCCGCCCGCCCAGGTCGCGGAGAAGATCGCCTGGATCCGGGCGCTGGCCGCGCAGGAGGGCCGCACCGTCCGCTTCGGTATCCGCCTGCACGTCATCACCCGCGACACCTCCACACAGGCGTGGGCCGAAGCGGACCGCCTGCTGGCGGGCTTCGACCCGCAGACGGTGCAATCTGTACAGGCCGGACTGGCTTGCAGCGAGTCGGAGGGACAGCGGCGCATGCTCGCCTTGCACGGAGGGAGCCGGGAGAGCCTGGAGATCCACCCGAACCTCTGGGCCGGCATCGGCCTCGTGCGCGGTGGCGCGGGCACCGCGCTGGTCGGCAGCCACGACGAGATCGTCGAACGAATCCGCGAGTACCACGCCCTTGGCATCGACGAGTTCGTGCTGTCCGGCTATCCGCACCTGGAGGAGGCGTACTGGTTCGGTGAGGGAGTGCTGCCACGGCTGGCCGCACAGGGCCTGTGGCACCACCCGTACGACCCCCGGCCGGAGCAGGCGGCGCAGGTGCCGTTCGCGAGCTGAAACGAGATCAGACACCTGCGCACTGAGCACCAGATTTGGCGTGTGGCCGACCACTGCCTGCTGCGGCGGACGACCACACGCCAACAAGCGCTACGCCCACTGCACGCCCAACTCGCGCAGCGCGTCCAGCTGCTCCCGGGCGAGCTTGAAGCCTTCCTCAGCCTGGCCTGCAGCGTCATCGGCGCCGCTTGGTCAGCCTCTCACTTTGTTAGGAGTTCCAAGGCCGGGATTGACGGCGCCCGTACCCCGGGGCGTTGAGTTCCTAACGGACGTCAAGTCCGTTGTGGTGTTCTTCGGGCGGCGTTCGTAGGGTGGCTGGCAGACGAGCCGGCTGCCGGAGCGCTGAGCGACTCCTTTTCGCGTCGGCTCGTCGTGGTGTCCTTGAGGCGTTGGCTTCGCCTGTGGATCACTGTCTTGGCGCGGTCTGCCTTGTCGATCTTGTATCGGGTGGCGCAGATGGTGCGGCCTTCGGCTTCGGTGATCTCGTGGCCGTCGGTGTGCCGGAGTTCGTAGCGGGTGCCGTTGCGCCAGCATGCGGCGAGTCGGGTGATCAGCATCGCGGCGAGGGTGCAGAGGGCGGAGTTGTGGTGCTTGCCTTTGCTGACCACCAGGTCGTGGTAGCGGCTGGCGAGGGTGGGGTCGACGTGGCGGGCCAGGTCGGCGGCCTTGAACACGGTTTCGCGCAGTCCGGGGTCACCGGCCCGGGTGGGTGGTCCGTGGCGGCCGGTCAGGCCGGACTGGCTGATGCGGGGGACCAGTCCGGTGAAGGAGCGGACGGCCGCGAGGCTGGTGAACCGGTTGGGGTCGCCCAGGCGTCCGAGGATGCCCGCCGCTGTGATGACGCCCAGGCCGGGCCCGGAAGCCATGATCTGGCCGGGGTCGGCTTCGTCGTAGAGGACGGCGATCCGGTCCTCCAGTGCGGTGATCTGCGTGTTCAGGTGGTCGGCGAGCTGGGCCTCGGCGGCGATGTCCTCGGCCAGCTCGGCGTGGCCGAGCAGGCCGTCGGGCCACAGGCGCAGGGTCTCGCGGGCCGCTTCCATGATCTTCTCGGCGTGGTCCTCGCGCCACTGCCCGCGGCTGTGGCGGATCAGCAGGGCCGCCAGCCGTTTTGGGCCCAGACGGCGAAGAGCATGCGGGTCGGCCCCGGTGCCATGAGGCCCTGATCGCCACGCTGGCCCCCGTCCTCGGACTGACCGTGCAGCAGGTCGTACGTGCGACCCGCTCGCGCAACGCGACGACCCGGGGGAACCGCATGCCGGCGGCGCCCGATAAGGAGGACGGCGCCCCGTGACAACGCCCTTTGAGTCACCGGCGCCGGCCCCCGGGCCGACGCCGGTACGCCCCGGACGCAAGCTCGGTCCGATCGCGGACAACGTGGTCAGTTCCCATCGGGCCTGGCTGGGGCCGACCAAATGCAGCTACATCACCAGCGGCCGCACCCTCAGCGACCTCAGCGATCACGTCCTGCTGGCCAAGTCGAAGCTTTCCGAACTGCTGCGCGGCGTAGGCAACTACCCGCGGTGGGAGGTCATCCACCGCCTGTCCACCGCACTGGACATCCCCACCTGGCCTCTGTACCGGCTGTGGCGGCAGGCGGCCCGTGATATCGGCAAGACGAGCGAATGGATCGATCGGTCCAGCGAGGGCGCTGCCTCGGTTACCACCCGCAGCGGACCACCCATTGAGCATGGTCCTTTGCGGCTCATGGTGGAATGCGAATACCGCTGCTACGCCCAGGTGTTCCTCCCCGCTGAGGTGTGCGACGCCGCGGTCGAAGACACCTTCGCCATCCTCTGGCTGTCCTGGGACGACGCCCTGGCCAGCCCCGACATCCGCCGCTACGCCCGGAACATCCTGCGGGCCACCGTCATGGCCAAGGCCACATACCGCGACAACCTCCCCGAGCTGGAGAACGCGGTCTTCGACACCGTCGCCCTGCGTGTCCATCGCTCCTCGGACGGCCGTACGGCACAGCTGACGGAAAGCCTCGAGCTGTTCAAAGCGATCAGCAGACTGCCCGCAGCTCAACTCGACGTCATGGTGCTCCGCTACCTCTGCGGCGCCACCGTCGAGAAGGCCTCCTATCTCCTCGGTGTGCCCTTGGCCGCCGTGCGGTCCGACGGGCCTCACGCCTACCGATTCCTGCAGAGCGCCCTCACCCTGCCGCCCGAGACCGAAAGGACCTGCCGCGTGACACCGCTTCAAGAAATCCTGTCCAGGGCACTACTGGTCCGCGACCGCGCCGTACCACGCGACGTCGTACCGCCCAGCCGCCCCGACCCCTGCCCACACACCGCTGTCCGGCCAGTCAAAGCGGGCGAAGCGGCGAACACGACCGCGGCGAAGGACCTGCGCGCACTATGCGAAGCCCTGGTCACCCACACCCCCGCCACGGCGGTCGGCGCGTTCGTCACCGACCAGGTACCCGAGCCCACGAGCGCGATGATTCTGGCCTGCGTCTTGCAGCTGACCGACACCGACGGCGGCGCCCGCTTCTGGTGGCAGTACGCCGCCGGCGCCGGTCAGGCTGCCGCCGCATACTGCCTCTACCTCCATCACCTCTCTTTGGGAGAGGACGACACCGCCCGGTGGTGGCACCATCAGACCGACGACGTCCACCCCACGCCCCCCACCGACAGCCCCTCCCAGCGAGGCCGCATCGACACAGCCCCCACCAGCACGCTTCTGCGCATTCTGCGGCGCCTGGCCGCGCAGACCACCCGCCGACCCCGCTCCGCCGCGGTCACCGGACTCATGAAATTCGTGCCCACTGCCGTCGCCGTCGGCTACCTCCGCGAACCCGACATGGAGCTGCCCCTGCCCGGCCCCGACTTCGCCTGCGAGATCCGCACGCTGCTGACAACCACCGCCAGTCAGCCCACCAACCCCATCGACCGGCCCACCCGCCTCCAAACGCGCCCCCGCAAGCGACGCGGCACCGCTCGCGCCGTGCCGTGGGTTCCCGAGCAGATGGGGGAGACCGCCACACGACGAGCTTCCCGGGGCACCCCGGGGGCTCGCGGCCCGCTGAGCAGCGCCCGCATAAAGGTCCCGGACGGTTCACCATCCGGGACCCGGCATGCGCGGTGTGGACACAGCCCCGGGATGAGGTGCGCTCCCCTGGATTCCGGTCGGTCCTTTCATGGAACTCGGCACGGTCCTGGTCATTGCGCCCGAGCAGGAGAGTCTGCGGGCGGCACAGGATGCTGGAGAACGGACTGCGGCCCCGTACCGGCTCCCGTCGGTGGAGGCTCTTGTGGGTCAGATGCCGAGCGGGTCAGCTGTCGGCTTCGTCCTCAGGCCCCGGTGCGTCGCCGATCGCGACGCGCAGGTCATGCATGCCTTGCAGGATGTCGATGAGGGCTTCTTCCGCCCCGCTCAGAGCGCGTCGGGTTCCCTCCGTATCGCCGCGCTCGGCGTGCAGCTGCGCGCTGAGCGCGTACACCGCTGTCATGGAAGCGGCGAAGGCGGCCTCCCGTCCGGGTGGCACTTCTTCCGCCTCGTGTTCGCAGACCTGCAGCGCGGTGCGCTGCAGCCGGTTCGTCAGGACGTTGACCGCCAGACCAGGATCCGCTCCGACCTGTTCCCCCCAACCGAGCAACGTCTCAAGGACGTCCTCGATCTCCCCTTCCTCGGTCAGACGGGTTGCGGCGGTGATCTCAAGCTCCGTTTTCGCCAGCAGACTGCCCAACAGGTGCAGGCGTTCTTCTTCCTGCGGCCCCTCGGGTCGCTTCTCCGGACCTGCCACCGGCTCAGCCCCAAGAGCGGCCAGCGCTGCGTAGATCTGCTCAGCACTTACCGGGTGCTCGCTACTGATGCTCACCCCTTCAGCTTCACCCAGCAAAGGCGTATCCGCCCGCCCAGACACACGGAATCTATCCACAGGGAAGCCGTCCTGGCGTCGGTGTCCGCTTCCGGGTGTGGTGTGAGGTGCCCGCAAGCACACCGAAAGGGCACGGCCGATGGCACAGACGACGTTCGACAAGCAGGTGGAGGAGACCGCCGAATCCCTGATGTTCGGGATCGGTCGCATCGTGGCCGGCCGCGGCCTGGACGGCGTGAAGCGGACCGGCGCCACGTTCTGGCAGCCGGGTACCCGCGTCCTGCCGAAGGTGGAGGGCCGCGTACCCCGCCGCTTCTACCGGGCTGCCGACGGAATTCGCTGACCCGCGTAAACGCGGCCCAAGGCGTGTGGACTTCCCGTGCTGAGGTGTGAGGATTCCCGGGTGAACTTCCGTCCGTCGGCGTCGCCGGTCCGGGTGGTCGGGATCGGTTCCCAGATTGGGAACCGGCTGGTGGCGAAGACTTCGAGTGTGGTGAGGAGGACCGCGAAGGCCTCTGGGCAGCCCCGCCCGAAGCGACCGCCGATCCGCCTGGGGGAGATCCAGCACCGGCCGGATCGTGAGCCGTCTGAGGGAGCTGTACCTGTGGGGCGGGGACCCGGCGTACGAGCGGTTCCCGGCCTTGCATGAGCTGTTCCTTGTGCTGGATCACGCGCAGACGTGGGCGGGCGAGCCGAAGCAGCCCAGGGACAGTCCAGTCAACGTGGTCGGTGAGGCCGCGGTGCTGCGCGCGACGTTGTGGCAGTACCTACGCGAGCAAGCCGACGCCGGGCAGTTGAAAGCGGTCGGGGACGGCCGGGCGGCTGGCGTGCCGTGGCAGCACTTCACCGGAGCGCTGTGCGTGACCTCCAAGCAGGGTGCCTATCGGAAGGCGCGGCGGTTGAAGGCTGAGCAGGTCCGCGAGCCCGGCGAACGCCGCACGCCCAAGGTCGCCCGCGAGCATGAGGACCGGGCGGCCGCCGAACAGCGGGCCGAGCGAGCCCTGATGTTCGTGCACGGCTTGCACATCCTGGAGGAAGGTGCGGGCCAGGCCGCGGGCGACAGCGATGTCCTCGCTGCCTTCGAACGCGCCGGACACCATGATGACGTCCTACGCGCCAAGCGGCAGCTGACTGGCCGTGACGGCGACTTCAAAAGAAATTTGGCGGGCAACTATGACGCCAGTTCTGGGTGTCAGCCCGACCCGCGATCTTTGGTGGGTGATGTGTCACCTCGGTGGCGCTATGCCCATGCCCTGACTGTGAATCTGCGGTGTAGGTTCCGTGAGTTGTGTGTGAGTCTTATTACGTTGGTTTACTTCTGACGTCGTTTTAGGATCACGGCCGACCACTTATTTTTGCTTTACGTCTGTGTGCACCGGGGGGCTGCAGATGTTATTCCGCCATGCCGTCACCCGTGCCTGGAAAGGAATCCGGGTGACTCCTCGCATCCGCAGGATGCTCCCGCTCGCGGGGTTTGCTGCCGTCCTGGCGCTGGCGGGCACGCCGATGCTCGCTTCTGCGGACCCGCAGCCGCCGTCGGGAAACGACACACCGCCGTCCGCGGTGGAGGACTTCGCCTACCCCAATGCGGATCAGATTCAGCATGACAAGGGCATCAGGCTGATCAAGGGCGACGGGCACATCACCCTTGCCGCGTGTGATGAATCGGCCCAGCAGATCAGGGTCCTCACCGTGCAGGGCCAGGGCGGCAACCCGCAGGGGGCCTACTGCTTCAAGGCGGTCGCCAAGACTGGTTATCTCACGTTGGAGCTCCCGCACGTCATCGCGTTGGAGACCGCTGATCATCCGATCAGCGCGGATCTGAAGCCGCAGGGGGACCCGTCGGCGCCGGTCAAGACGGTGAGCGTGGCGAAGAACGGCTATCAGAGTGTTGGTGAGGGGACCGCCGGGGGTGCGTCCACTGTTCTGGTGGAACTGCGCGTCACGGGCTGACCGACCGGCCTGTCCTTCTTCTCACCGATCTCACATGAAACGGGGAACGTTCATGTCTGGCTTTCGTCCGCGCATCGCGCGGACTTCCGGTCTGATCGCGGCTACGTCGCTGGCTGCCGCCGCCTTGTCGGGCACGCCCGCGGCCGCGGTGTCGGGCCCGCAGGCTTCTGATGCGGTGTCCGCCGCGACCGCACGGCTTGACATCGGCGGGCAGCGCGGCTGTTCGGCCACGCTGGTGGCTCCGCAGTGGCTGCTGACGGCGGCGAGCTGTTTCACCGACACCCCGGGTGGCCCCCTTGCTCCCGGCGTGCCGAAGCTGAAGACGACGGCGACCATCGGCGGCACCGCTCAGCAGGTGGTGAACCTCGTGCCCCGTACGGACCGGGACGTGGTGATGGCTCAACTGGCCAAGCCCGTCAGGGGTATCACCCCGATCCCGGTGGCGGGCACGGCGCCCGGTGCGGGCGACGAGGTGCGGGCCGCGGGCTTTGGGCGCACAAAGGACGAGTGGGTGCCCGACCAGGTGCATGCCGCCGCCTTCACCACCCAGAACGTCGGTGCCACCACGGTCGATCTGGCCGGGAAGCCGGACGGCGCGGCGATCTGCAAGGGCGACACCGGCGGTCCGGTACTGAGCACCGCCGCCGGTCATCCGGCTGTCGTCGGAGTCAGCAGCCGTTCCTGGCAGGGCGGTTGTCTGGGCACCGACCCGTCCCAGACCCGTACCGGGGCGGTGGCGGCCCGTGCCGATGATCTAGCGGGCTGGGTCCAGCAGGTCGCCTACAGCACGACCTTCGCGAACGCGCCGTGGAAGGACGCCGTGCAGATGACCGCCGGCTACTACACCGGCGGCTCCGCGGGCGGCACCCGGCACATGGACCTGATCGTCCTGTGGAACGACGGCGAGGTCACCCTCTACCAGGGCGGCGACGCAGGCGACCCCGCGCACCCCTTCGCCGCCGAGCATCAGCTGGCGCCCCGCAAGAGCATCTGGACTCATGCCGTCTCGATCACCGGTGTCAATGCCACCGGTGGTGGCACGGACGGTCTCGTCGTGCGCTGGAACGACGGCGAGATGACCCAGTACACCACCGTGGATACCAAGGGTTTCCACGGCGAGAAGCAACTCGCCCCGCGGAACACTCCCGCCTGGCAGAACGACGCGCGTCTGCTGACCGGCGGCCGCTTCACACCGGGCGGCCACCGCGACGACCTACTGGCCGTCTGGAAGGACGGCCACGTGTCCGTCTTCGCTGATCTGGCGGCCAACGGGCTGAGCAAGCAGACGCAGATCGTCGCCAAGAACACCACCACCTGGCCCTACGCCGAGAACCTCACCGCCGGATCCTTCACCGGCAAGGCTACCGATGACCTGCTGGTGCGCTGGGTCGACGGCGAGACCACCCTCTACCCGGGCCTGACCGGCAAGGCACTGCCCGGCGAGGTCAGGATCCGGCCGAGGAATTCGGAGTGGAAGGACGCCGCCGTGGTCACCGCGGGCGCTTTCACCGCCGACACTGCCGCGAACGACATCATCGTCCGCTGGAATGACGGCCACGTCAGCCTCTTCACCGGCGTGGACGCCAAGGGCCTGCACGACGAAGTCCGCCTCGCACCGGCCAACTGACGTTCCACACACCGTTCGAGGGACGGATCCGCGGAACACCGACGGGCCGTCCCCCGGGCCCGGCCGCGCAGGGGCCTGTGATCAGTGCTGGTCCCTGTGCGAGCCGGTGCACACACCCCCCCATAAACATGAGACGAATAGAGTCCGCAGTGAGACATCCACGACGCCCGCGGCGCGTGGCGGCAGGGACACAGCACGCGGTCCGCGCGCTGTGTCTGGGCCTGCTGCCCAGCGCGCTGGTACTGGGCCTGCTGGGACCCACACCTGCCAGAGCCGATGGGACCCCACCGACAACCGCAACAGGTAGTCCGCTTCCGGACACCGACCGTGCCAAGGTGGTGCGGTTGTGGGAGAGCGGCGGGCCCGGCGTGCGCGCCGCCGCCGAAGCCGCCCTGGTCGGCAGTGACGACGACGTCAAGAACTTCCTGGCTCAGGCCTCCGACATCCAGTTCCAGGACGAACGCGTCGCCACCGCTCAGGTCGCCAGTGTCGGCGGGACCTACCTCCAGCAGGCCGCCCGCACCGCCCTGGACAGCAACTCGCCCGACCAGCTGCAGGCCTTCTTGAAGGACGGCTGGAAGGCGCCGCTGCTGCAGGACCAGCGCATCCGGGTCGCGCAGATCATCGATGTCAGCGGCCCGCTGGTGAGAAAGGCCGGCGAGGCGGCGCTGAACGGCACGCCTGAGGACATCAAGAAGTTCCTCGCCAACGACCAGTACACCGAGCGGGAACAGGACGAGCGCGTCCAGACGGCGCAGATCATCGATGCCGGCGGTCCGAACGTCCAGGCGGCCGGCCGGATCGCGATCAACGGCAGCGCCGACGACATCCACGAGTTCCTCCAGGTCGGGCAGTACGTGGCCCGCGCGCACGACCAGGAACACGCCACGATCGCGCAGCTGGCCGATCAGGCGGCGAAGGCGGGAAAGCTCGCCGGGCAGCAGACCCGGGCCGCCAAGGACGCCTCTGACCGTGCGGTGACCGCAGCCAAACTGGCCAAAGAAGCCGCCCAGAAGGCCGCCGCGGAGACACAGGCGGCCCAGAAGGACACCCAGCACGCGGCGGCGGCCGCCGCCCGTGCGGCGAGCGCCGCCCAGCAGGCCGCCACCGCCGCGCAGACCGCGATCGACGCCGCCGCGGCGGCCACCGATGCCGCCCGTGTCGCTGCGAACGCGGCCTCGGCTGCCGCAGCGGCCGCGGACGGTGCCGCCGAGGCGGCCTCCCAGGCCCGTGACGCCGCCGCGAACGCGGCCCTCGACGCCGGCCAGGCCGGCGCCGCACGCAAGGCCGCCCAAAACGCACGGGATGCCGCCGCGGGTGCGCACGCCGCCGCCCAAGCCGCGGACTCGGCGCGTACCGCGGCCGCGTCGGCTGTCGATGCGGCCAAGGCGGCCAGCGGCGCCGGCAGCAACGCCAACGACGCCGCGGACGCCGCCGATCAGGCCAATTCCTACGCCGACCAGGCCGGAGCCCACTCCGCCGAAGCGCAGAACGCCGCGGCCGCCGCACACCGCCACGCCCGCGAGGCCGGCCGCGCCGCCGACGCCGCCCAGGCACTGGCACAGGAGGCCGCCTCCTCCGCCGGAGAGGCCCGTGACGCCGCGAACGACGCCGCCACCCACGCGGAGAACGCGGCCAAGGCCGCCGACGACGCGGCCAAGCACGCGGGTGAAGCGGGGACCGCCGCTAAGCAGTCGGCGGCGCATGCCAAGGAGGCCAAGAAGGACGCCGACGTGGCCAGTGCAGCGGTCGCCAAGGCCCAGAAGGTCCACGACCTCGCGGTCCGCATCGAGGCCGAGCAGCTGACCGCCCGCACCAACGAGGCCATCGCCCGCGCCCGGGACCTCAAAGCCCAGGAGGACCAGCGCACCGCGGCACAGCAAGCCGCCGTGCAGCAGGCCAAGGACCTGCAGGCCGAGGCAGGCAAGCTGGCCGACCAGGCCGCCCAGCCCGGCGCCGACCCGGCGAAGATCGCTCCCGAAGCCCGCAAGGTGGCCCTGGCCACCGCCAAGACCGGCCGGTCCTGGAGCCAGTCCGCCGCTCTCGTGGCCCTGGCCGGCTCCGACCAGGACGTGACCGACTACGTCCGCACCGGCCGCCAGCAGGCCAGTGCCCAGGACGACCGTGAGAACATCCAGCAGCTGGCGACGCACGCCGGCTCCGCTGACGTACGCGCCGCCGCCGCCAAGGCGCTGGAGGGCGACGACTCGGCGGTGAGCACCTTCCTGGCCACCGGCCAGTACGAGGCCATGAAGCAGGACATGCGCCTTGTCGTCGCCCGGACCATCGCCAACGCAGGACCGATCGAGCAGCAGGCCGGCCGCACCGCCCTGAACACCGACACCACAGACGCCCTGCGCCAGTTCATCACCACCGGCGACTCACTGGCGCGCACCCAGGACGAACGCGTCCGCGCGGCCCAGCTCGCCGACACCAACAACAAGAGCAACGGCCCGCAGGTCAGGGCCGCAGCTCGCATCGCTCTCGAAGGCCCCTCCGGCCTGCTCCACGCCTACATCACGGTCGGCCAGTACAAGGCCCAGCGCCAGGACCAACTGGGTGCCACCCACGAGCAGCAGATCCAGCAGCTGATAGCGCAGGCCGCGGGCATCGCCGCCACCGCACAGAAGAACGCGGCCGAAGCGGGCAGGGCAGCAGCCACCGCCGCCAAGGCAGCGGCCGAAGCCGAGGGCTACCGCAGGCAAGCCGAAGCAGCCGCCAACGACGCCCAGAAGTACGCCACCCAGGCCAACAACTACGCCAACCAGGCCGAACAGTCCGCCAAGGACGCCGCCGCCTCGGCCAAAACCGCCCGCAACGCCCAGCAGAACGCTGAGAACGCGGCAGCCGCGGCCGTCACCTCCGCCGCCCGGGCTCAGTACTCGGCCACCGCCGCGCGCGGCTCCGCCGACTCGGCCTGGACAGCAGCCCAGCAAGCCCGTGCCTCCGCCACCGCTGCAGGGAAGGACGCCACCGCAGCCAACCAAGCGGCAACAGAGGCCTACCACACCGCTGTCGCCAAGCGGCAACAAGAGCAGGCCCGCTGGCGGCAGTGGTACGAGGAGCAACTGAAAAAGAGCCAACAGAAAGACGACGACAGCTGGGTACCGGACTGGCTCAAGAACACGGTCAACACGATCGGCGACTACGGGCAGGCAATCATCGAAAACCCCGACGTCTGGAAAGGCCTGATCGAGACCTTTACCAGTGTCGGAGCCGTGAACGAAGGAACTGACCTCACCATCGGAGGCGTAGCAGCCTGCTTTAGTGGCGCCGGCTGCCTGGCAGGCGCACCGGCCATCGCGTTCGGCGTCGCGACAGCGGGCGCGGGAATCTACGGAATCACCGACGGCATCAGCCGCTTCAACAACGGCCTCGGACAAGCCTTCCGTGAGGCCCAGCAAGAGGAACAGGGCGGCGCGGAAGAGAGCTGCAGTCAGTGCTTTATCGCCGGCACCAAAGTGCTCATGGCCGGTGGCTCGACAAAGAGGATCGAGGACGTTGAGGCAGGCGACAAGGTCGTTGCAACAGACCCGCTCACCCAGAAGACCGAGCCCCACACAGTCACCCGTCTCGTCATCACCGACGGCGACAAGCATTTCGACGAACTGACAATCGCTACACCAACTGGCCCACAGAAACTAACCGCCACCTACGAACATCCCTTCTGGAACGCATCGCAGAACCACTGGACGAAAGCCCGCGACTTGCGCCCCGGTTCCACCCTGTTGACCAATGACGGGAGCACGGTACGCGTACAGACAAACCGCGCCTTCGACCAGCGGGTACGCACCTACAACCTCACCGTAGAAAGCTTCCACACCTACTACGTGCTGGCAGGTTCGACACCGGTGCTCGTGCATAATGCAGGTTGTGACGAGTTCGCGGCCAAGCTCCAGAAGAAGATGGGAGGAGAGATCTGGACCATCACTCCGAAACACGGACTCCCCAGCCTGGGCGATTACAAACTCGCCAACGAATCGTGGGGGCATCACACATTTCTCGTCAAGGATGATCGAGTATACGACCAGTTCACGGGACCCGACGGGATACCCATCGAGCAATGGAAGACGGAATGGGCATATCCAGAGGACCACGAGTGGACCCTCGTCTCCCCGAATCCATAAGATTGGCGAACAGTGCGGGTAATAAAGCTTCAGGAAGTGCTCGACACACTGGAACGGCGTGTCGGGATGTACACGATGTCCCAGTCCTTCAGTGAGGTCTGCGCCTTTCTGGATGGATTCGACATGTGTTCGGGCGCGGCCACGATGAACGGATTCCGTGCCTGGCTGGGCAAGCGGGGGAGAGGACCGAGCGAACTCACCTGGTGGGGTCTGGTCTTGTGTGAGGTAGATCCCACGCTGAAGGTTTCAGATGTCCGCTCATTCTCGCCTGCACAGAATGAAGAGGCAGTTTCGGCACTGTTCTCGCTGCTGCGGGACTACTTGCGGACGCTCGGCTCGGACTGACCCATATCAGCCAGTCAACGAAAACTACCCTCCTGACGGCTGTTCGTCATCCAGAGAAGCTAGGATCTTTGACCCGTGAGGCCCTGCACCGCTCTCATAGCGCTGGTGCAGGGCCTCAAGCGACTGGTCGAGGAGATATTCGCCTCCCTGGACGAGCAGACAGTCCTGTTCCAGCGATCGGGGCGGCCACATTGATAGTCCGAGCCTGGCCACCTCGCTGGCATCCGTGCTCGACCAGCGCAAACTGAGCAAGTTTGCCCCGAAGATGCGATGTGCCGGCTTCGTGTCAGTGAGAGCGTGTCAGTCACGGTTGAGCGGGAGAGTCGTTGTTCTTGCTGGTCGTTCGGCTCGTGGCTGGTGCTTGCCACTGACACGGCGGTGGTTCTTCGCGACATCGCGGCTGTCCTGGGTCGGTACATCCCCAGGTGGCTCACTGTCACGAAGACGGCACATCGCATGGGCCACGAGCACGAGTGCCAGCAAGAGAAAGGCACGGCCGCTGCGGCGGGCGAAGGTGTCGCGCATCCGCGGGGGTCGGATGTGCATGGCGCGACGCCACCGTGGCAAACGGCTTATCGGCCCATCCGGTAATGGGCATAACGAAACCAATCCGGCAGGCTGCGGCACAGCCCACCCGGATCCGGGTCCCCTCAGTCGAATCAGTCGAACAGGCCGAGATCTGCCAGCTGTTGGCGCCGTCCTTCCGGCAGCGAGGATTTCCGGCTGCGCATGTTGCTGCGCCATACCCCCAGCCGGATCTCGGTTCCGTCCGGCAGGACTTCTACATGGGATCGGCTGATGGGCCCTACAGAGCCGGTGCGGGCTGTGTACTGCCGCAGTGCCTGAATGCCTCGGTCGAATGCCCCAGAGCCGCTCTTGACGGGCTTGGCGGGCGTCTCCTGGTGGGGCAGCGCCTTGATGCCGAGTTGGTCGAGGCGTTCACGTTGGCCGTCCATCAGCCCCGCCCAGACGGTGTGCTGGCGCTGCTTGCTCAGCCATCGTCCGACGTCCATCCCGTGCACCGTCACGCCGGGCAGGACGTCGCTCTGGCCCTCTTCGTCGCGCAGGAGCTCCCGGAGGGCGGCGTAGTGGCGTTGCCAGTCGGCCGGCCATGCCGGGTTCCAGTCCTCATCGATCGCGACCAGCGCGGCTTCCCGCTCTGGGTGCCCGGCCAGAGCTCCGGGCCGCCGGAGGTTGGACAGCCACTGTCCTACCGGCCGGTCTAGAGCGGTCGCGGTCCGCGGCGCGCACAGCGTCCAGTGTTGCTCGTAGTAGACCCGCGCGGCGGCAAGGTTCTCCTGGAAGGCGGCGTCGGCGGCGTCCCAGACCATGCCGAGCACTTCGAGTCGTTCGGCGCGCTTGCCGGACAGCTGCGCGGCTCGGTAGGCCCTTCGTTGTTCTGCAACCCACTGCCCGAGCGGATACGGACCGGGGGCCTCTTTATGGTCGTAGGGCACGCGCGCGTGGCCCTCACGTTCGACGTAGCGGCGTAGCGCTGAGTAGCCGCGGGCCCAGTCTTGTCGTTCGGTGTCGATGACGTTGAAGGAGACCCACTCGGCGACCATGACGGGATCCCGCGGGGCGGCAAAACGCAGCAGCAGCCGTGATTCTGCTGCGCCTTCCCCGGGTGCTTCACCGATGTCGGTGACCGGCTTGGTGCGCGTCGGGCTGTCCTGGGGGATGGCGAGGAATTCGATGGCCTCTTCGTCGTGGGCCCGAAGGCCTTGAAGGACCTTCACCAGGGGCCGGTACGACCCGGAGGTGAACATGTCCTCCGGCTTTTCTCCGGCCTGAAGGAACACAGGCACGATCAGACTCGCCAGCTTTGCCTGTCCGGGCTTTTGCCGCAGCGCCCGACCGATGGCCTGGACGATGTCGTGCGGCGCGCCTTTGGGGTCCAACAGGGCAACACTGTCCACGCTTCTGATGTCGACGCCTTCGCCCAGGACGCGACAGTTCGACAGGACGGCCCGCCGCGCGGTGGTGCCGAAGCTGCCCAGGACTTCCCGCCGGCGTTGCGGCTCGTGCTCCCCGCACAGCCAGTTGGCCCAGATCGCCTTCGGGTACTTCTCCGGCTGATCGGCGTGCAGCTTCGCCGCGACCCGCGTGAGGCCCTCCGCGTAGGCCTGCGCCTCGATGGTTCGGTGGTGGAAGGTGATGGTGGTCTGTAGCTGGTGGTCCGCCATGGTGCGCAGGAGCGCGGCCTGCAGGGCCCCGAGCCGCTGCCCGCGCACCTCCTCCTCCCGTTTTTCCGGGCCCTGCAGCCGCTCCGGAGTGACCACCGGGTCCCTCAGCTCAACCACGATGATCTGGTACCGCGCCAACAGGCCCCGGGCCACCGCCGACGCGATGCTCAGCTTGTAGAGCACGGGTCCGAAGATCTCTTCGTCGTCCATACTCGCCGCCATCTCCCACGGCAGCGCGTCGCGCACGCCTTCGGCCACTTCCCAGTGCGAGGGCCGTTCCTGCCAGATCCGCGGCGTGGCGGTCAGGTACAGTCGCCGCGCCGCCGGGATCACCGCTTGGTCGTGGATGGCCGCCCACGCCTTCCCGAGCGATCCGGAAGTGCGGTGAGCTTCATCTACGCACGCGAAGTCCACCGGGGAAAGCTTCTGGCCGTAGGCGCCCTCGAAGGCCTCCGCCAGCACGCCCAGGGAGGCATAGGTGGCGTAGATGGTGACCGGCCCCTGGCCGTGCCACAGCGCCAGCTGGATCGGGTTCGTCGTCGCCCGTACCTGCAAGTGCCACAGCTCCGGGTCCTCCTGCATGGAGCAGACCGCCACCGCCGGCCCCGTATGCCCAACGGCACGCCACGCCCGCACTGTCTGGGACAGCAGGTCCAGCGTCGGCATCACCACCAGGACACGCCCCCGGGGCACCATCCGCTTCGCCGCCGCGGCCGCGATCACCGTCTTTCCCGTCCCGCACGCCGCGTGCACCTGCCCCCGCAGACCATGCACCGG
>NZ_LBMW01000116.1 GCF_026168105.1 Streptomyces hygroscopicus | reverse complement strand
GACACCTGAACCTCGAACCAAACAACCTCGCCGGGACAAAACGCTCTTTCACCCGCCGCGGTCCGAAGCACCCCACCTACCAAGCCCTCGAAGAGCTGGGACGCCGCCGTACGCACGATCTTCGCCTGCGACTACTGTGGCCAGCCCGCCTCGCGCCGGGAGATCCACGGCGGGCTCCAGGTCGTGGAGAACTGGAACAGCGCCAACTCCGTGCTGCACTACGGCAAGGACGGTGCCCTGACGGCCCGGACACGGAACACGCCGAGACCTCGATGCTCGCCCTGCACTTGCTCCAGTCCGCGCTCGTCCACGTCAACACCCTGCTGTTGAACAAGTCCTCGCCGAAAACCGCCTGGGCCAGAAAGCTGTCCGACGAGGACTGGCGCAGTGTGACCGCGTTGTTCTGGTCGAACATCAACCCGTACGACACCTTCCGCCTCGACATGGACAAGCGGCTCGAACTCCCGCTGGACGTCACGGTGCCCGGTCCGCGCCATGCGGTCGGTGACGCTGTCAGAACAGGCGATTCCTCATCATGACGACATGCGGCGCCCTGCCCGGAGGAGGTATACCGATGCGGCCGCCGGGACCAGCACGCTGGGGGCGACGAGAGTGAGCAGCCCCGGGTCGAGCGGCGCCGTTGTTGCTGCAGTGAAGGCCATGCCGGCAAGCGCTATAGGGACCGGGAGCGTGGCCACGGTGCCGATGATCTTGTCGCGCCTGCTCCAGTGAGGTGCTGCCCACAGCAGCACGACGCCCGCGATCATGGCAATGCCGCCCAGGACGGGGTTGACGACCCCGAGAAGTCCGGCCACCGGCAGCAAGATCAACGGGGCAAGGCTGTGCCACTTGCTGACCGGCAGCACAATGGTCTCGCCTTCGCGGGCGGTGGCCACGATCGTGCGGGGGTCGCCGAGGCGGTCCAGGACGGCTTTCACCTCTGCCTCGTTGCGGGCCGGCCGCTCGGCGAATGCCACCGCAATGTGCTCCGTCAGGTCGGCAAGAAGTTCGTTGCGGCGCTCCGGCGCCAGGGCTGCGGCCTCGCGTGCCACAGCCTCCAGGTAAGCCACCGCAAGCGGGTGCTCGACGGTCTTCATAGTGAATCTCCAGGTAAAGGCAGTGGGGAGTCCGGTCGTTTAATCGGTGATGAAGCGGTCCACGGCGTCGCGGAAGTGCGGCCAGATCTCAGTGAACTCCGCCAGCGCCGCCTCTCCCTGAGGGGTCAGCATGTAGTAGCGGCGCGGCGGCCCACTTGGGGACTCCTGCCAGGTGGTATCCACCAAGCCGTCACGGCGCAACCGGGCCAGCAAAGGATAGATCGTCCCCTGACTGGTGGTCATCACGTTCACCGTGCCAAGCACCTCCAGCAGCTCTACGCCGTAGCGAGCGCCAGTGCGCAGAAGTCCCAGGACGCAGTACTCCAGAACTCCCTTGCGAAGCTGACTTTCCGCCTTTCCTGAGCCACCCTTACTTGCCACATCAGGTACCATGCAATGCATGGTAACCGGGACGGCCATGCCCGTCCAGTCCTGCCCGGGACCGCCCCAGGCCGGGTATCGATACCCGTGCGGCTACTGCATCGGACAGTGGTGGATGGGGCGTCGCACGACATCGTTCGCGCTGCCGCGATCCGGCCGCCTTACCGCCCCGGGGGGTCGGACCAGGTTGCGGACTTGGTCTTGCGCGGACGGTGGTTGAGCTCGTGGGCGATGCGTCGAGGTCGGCCTGGCTGGACGTGCGGAGGTCTGCGCCCTTGGGGAGGTACTGCCGCAACAGCCGGTTGGTGTTCTCGTTGGTGCCGCGCTGCCACGGGCTCCGCGGCTTGCAGAGATGGATCGGCATGCCCGTCTCGGCGGTGATGGCCTGGTGCTCGGCCATCTCACGTCCCCCTGCGCTCCCCACCCCGACCGCCCTCACAATTGATCAGAACCCGATACGCGCCCTGACAACTGTCAGACGGCACCTTGCGCACCGGGGCGCTGCTTCTCGGCGTCGACGACGGCCCGCTGCAGCACGGCGGTGCGTTCGATGACCGTGCCGGGCTGGATGTCGTCGACCTGCTTGACCTGGACACCTCGGCTGCCGAGATAGGCGTATGTCTGGCGGTCGAAGATCCACTCGGTGCGTGCGCCGCTCTGCTGGTCCACCCGGGCCAGGGCGATGCCGTCGCGTCCAGCGGCGTCCTTGGCATGGTCCACCACCACAACCCCCGGGATCTTGGCCGCGGCCCGGTAGAGAGCGGCGGAGGTACGAGCAGGCGCCAGCTGTTCGATGAGGATGTCACCGATGGCGGTGAAGGCCTGCTGGTCCCGGTCACTCTCGCCGTTGGTGCCCGCGTAGATCTTCTTCAGCAGTGCCGCGGGATCGGTGGGCAGCGTCTTGGTCTCGTTGTACGAGCCGCGGGTGACGTCACTGTCGAGGTCGACGCCTCCCCTGGGCTGGTAGCCGGGTTCATCGAGCCACCCCTTGTGTCCGTCGGGGGACTCCCAGGACTCACGGATGTGCAGGGGCTGGACCCATGCCTTGGACGGGTTGGTGTCGGTGTGCGAAACGGATAGGTAGGAGACCTCGCTCTTGATGTAGATGTACTGGCCCGGGCCGGGCTCGGGCGTCTTGCGGGCCAAGGCGGCGGCGGCGATGCTCTGGACGGTGGAGGCGAGCTGGGCGGTGCTGCCGGGCTCGATACGGACGACTGGTGCCTCGACCGGGGGCGGGGTGGCCGCGGCCGTACCACCCTGGGAACTGCCCAGCATGGTGAAGGCGAATACGCCGGCCAAGGCAGCGGCTGTGACCGGGACGCCAATCAGCAGGGCACGGCGTGGGCGGCGGGACGCCGCAACGGCGGGGGCCGGTGCAGTGCGCAGGATCTCGTTCATCAGGTGCTCCTCGAGAAGAAGGTGACGGTCGAGCGACAGGTGCGGGTCTCCCGGCGCCGGCAGCAACCGGGCCAGCTCCGCGTGGTCCAGCGACTCCTCGCGCCGTGACTTCTTGCGGATCATTCGGACCTCTCCTCGTGCGACTCATATGACCCGGCCGCAGAAGTGCGGCCACCCTGTACTTGTCCGTTGCGCGGTAGCGGTTCCGTGCGTTTCCTCAGTTCTTCGTCGGCTAGCCTGCTCAGCCGTTTGCGGGCGCGGGACAGGCGGGAGCGAACGGTGCCGACCGGGACGCCGAGCACGGCCGCCGCCTCCGCGTAGCTGAGCCCGGACCACACACAGAGTGTGAAGACCTCGCGCTCACTCCGGCGCAGCTTCTTCAGCGCCCGCTGGGCGGCAGCCAGTTGGTCGGAATCGGCTATGCGGCCGACCAGTTCGTCGGCGAAGTCCGGGACCGTCTCCTTTGCCGGCAGGCGCTCCAGGGCCCGCTGATGGCGGCGCGCGGCGCGGGTGGTGTTGCGCAGTACGTTCACGGCGATGCCCATCAGCCAGGGGCGCGGGCTGTCGCCCTCGTCCCGCAGCTTGGCGCGCAGCCGCCACGCCTCCAGGAAGGTCAGCGAGACGACGTCCTCGGCGACGGCCCAGTCCCCGGTCACGCGCACCGCGTGCCGGTGCACCAGTCGGGCGTGGTCATGGAAGAGCTCGCGGAACGCCTCGGGGTCGCCTGCCCGTATCCGGGTGTGCAATGAGTAGTCCACGTCCGGCTTTGTCCGCGCGGCAGGGCAGGTTCCCGTGACATACGTCACGTGGTCAGGAGACATGTGGCTCCCGGCCGGGCGGAGCGTCTGGAAGACGTCGGCGAGTTCATTGCCAGGCTGCGGCTGCCGCCCTCGGCCCGGACCGGGGCGGTCACGGTGCTGCCGTAGTCGAGCACCGCTGCGGGGAGAGCGCGGTGAACCGGAAGCTCTCGGCAGTCAGCGACGTCCCACCGCTTGTGCAGCGACGAACCTTCTGACGGTGGCAGACCCACGGGTGACGGTGACGGCGACTCCAGTAGTTCCGACACTGTGGGCGTCGACGACGGCGCAGCGGCCGTCACGGCCGTGGTCTGCGCCCTGCTGGGTGGCCGCCATCGGAGCCCGGCCACCCAGCGCCCGGCGGACTGCCCAACTCGCCAGGGCCCGTACGCGCCTCGAGATTTCCGTTGATGGCAATGAAGGGAAGGGGGCTGACACCAAGGGCCCCGGTAGTTGCCACCGTATGTAGGTGGGCTTCGGGCGGAGTTGTCAGCTGATGGAGATCTGAGGTTTGCCGGACCCGAGGCCGTCCTTCTGCATTTGTTCGGCGAGCTTCATGGCCTCCTCGATGAGGGTCTCCACGAT
>NZ_LBMW01000029.1 GCF_026168105.1 Streptomyces hygroscopicus | reverse complement strand
GGCGGGCCACTCCGTCGGTGAGATCGCGGCCGCGCATGTGGCCGGGGTGCTGTCGCTTCCGGACGCGGCGAAGCTGGTCTCTGCCCGCGCCCGGCTGATGCAGGCCCTGCCCGCAGGCGGCGCGATGGTCGCCGTGCAGGCCACCGAGGACGAGGTCCTTCCCCACCTCACCGAGAACGTCGGTATCGCGGCCGTCAACGGACCGCAGTCCGTGGTGATTTCCGGCGCCGAAGCGGCAGCTCTCGAAGTCGCCGCGCTCTTCACCGAGCAGGGCCGCAAGACCTCCCGGCTGAAGGTCAGCCACGCCTTCCACTCGCCGCTCATGGACCCCATGCTCCACGAGTTCGCGCAGGTCCTGCGGGAGCTGACGTTCGACAAGCCGAAGATCCCGGTCGTCTCCAACCTTACGGGCCGGCTCGTCGAGGCGTACACCGCCGACTACTGGGTCCGCCACGTCCGTCAACCTGTCCGCTTCGCCGACGGAATCCAGACCCTGCACGAGCAGGGCGTGAGCACCTTCGTGGAGATCGGACCCGGCGGCGTCCTCAGCGGCATGGCCCAGGGCTGCCTGGGGAAGGCGATCACGGTCCCCGTGCTGCGTGCCGACCGCCCCGAGTCAAGGGCGCTCACCACGGCCGTCGCCCAACTGCACGCCCACGGCATCCCGGTCGACTGGAACGCGCTCTTCCCCGGCGCCCGGACGGTGGACCTGCCGACGTACGCGTTCCAGCACGAGCGGTACTGGGTGGAGGCGCCGGAGCCGGTCGCCCCGGTGGCCGATCCGGTGGACGCGGAGTTCTGGGAGACCGTGGAGCGCGAGGACCTGGAGACCCTCGCCGGATCACTCGACATCCACCCCGACGACTCCTTCCGCGAGGTGCTGCCCAGACTCTCCTCGTGGCGGCGGCAGCGCAAGGAACAGTCCGAGGTGGACAGTTGGCGCTACCACGAAGTGTGGAAGCGGATCCCCGACCCCAACGGCACGCACCGCACCGGCACATGGTTGCTGGCCGTGTCGGAGGAGAATGAACAGATCGCCCCGGTCCGCGCCGCGCTCACCGCACGCGGCGCCGAACTGAGGACCCTGGTCGTCGGCCCGGCCAGTGACCGCACCGAAGTGGCCCGGGAGGTAGCCGGGCTCGGCCCCGTCGACGGCGTGCTGTCACTGCTCGTCACCGGCAACCCCGTACTGCCCGCACTGCTGCTCGTCCAGGCCCTGGCCGACGCGGGCATCGAGGCCCCCCTGTGGTGCCTCACCTCGGGCGCGGTGGCCGTGGACGGCTCCGAAGCCGTGCGCGACGCACGGCACACCCAGGTCTGGGGCCTGGGCCGGACCGTCGCCCTGGAACTGCCCCGGCTTTGGGGCGGATTGATCGACCTGCCCATGACTCTCGATGACCAGGCCGCCGACCGCCTCGCCGGCATCCTGAGCCAGGTACGGGCGGGCCGGTGGGCGGAGGACCAGCTCGCCGTCCGCGCCTCCGGCGTCTTCGCCCGGCGGCTCGCGCACGCACCGGCCCGCCCGGCCACCCGCCGCTGGGGGCCCCGGGGCACCGTCCTCGTCACCGGCGGCACCGGCGCCCTGGGCGGCCACGTCGCCCGCTGGCTCGCACGGGAGGGCGCCGACCATCTCGTCCTCACCAGCCGCCGGGGCGCGGACGCCCCCGGCGCCGCCGCACTGCGCGTCGAACTGGAGGACCTGGGCGCACGGGTCACCGTCACCGCGTGCGACGTGGCCGACCGCGAGGCCGTGGCGGCCCTGCTCGCCGAGCACACCCTCACCGCCGTCGTGCACACCGCTGGAGTCGCCGACCCCGGCCTGGTCACCGACACCACCCCCGATGCGTTCGCCGCAGCGCTCGCCGCGAAGGCCGACGGAGCGGCACACCTCGACGAACTGCTCGGCGAGCAGGAGCTGGACGCCTTCGTCCTGTTCTCCTCCATCTCCGGCGTCTGGGGCAGCGGCGGCCAGGCCGCCTACGCGGCCGGCAACGCCTTCCTCGACGGGCTCGCCCGGCAGCGCCGCGCCCGCGGACTCGCCGCGACCTCCGTCTCCTGGGGGCCCTGGGCCGACGGCGGCATGGTCGAGGACGGCAACGACGAGGTGCGGTTGCGCCGCCGCGGACTGTGCGCGATGGCACCCCGGTCGGCGATCACCGCGCTGCAGCGCGCACTCGGCCGCGACGAAACCCTGCTGACTGTCGCCGACGTCGACTGGGCCCGTTTCATCGTGCCGTTCACCCTCGGCCGCCCCAGCCCGCTGCTCGGTGACCTCCCCGAAGTGCGGGAAGCACTCGCACAGAACACCCCCGACGAGCCCCACGGCTCCGGGGCGCTCGCCGAGAGCCTGGCCGGGCTCTCGCCGGAGGAGCAGGAACGCACCCTGGTGGAGCTGGTCCGCAGCCACGCGGCCGGGGTGCTCGGACACCGCGGGGCCGGCTCGATCGAGGTCGACCGGCCCTTCAGGGACCTCGGCTTCGACTCCTTGACCGCGGTGGAACTGCGCAACCGGCTCATCGAGGAGACCGGTCTGGCCCTGCCCACGTCGCTCGTCTTCGACCACCCCACGGCCACCGACCTCGCCGCCCACCTGAGGGCCGAACTCACCGGCAGCCGGAGCCCTGAGGACATTGCCCCGGCAGCGGCCGCCGCCGTACTGGACGAGCCCATCGCCATTGTCGGCATGGCCTGCCGCTACCCCGGCGGCGTGAGTTCCCCAGAGGACCTGTGGGAGCTGGTCGTCTCCGGACGCGACGCCGTCTCGCAGTTCCCCGGCAACCGGGGCTGGGACGTCGAGCAGCTCTACCACCCGGACCCCGACCACCCCGGCACCACCTACACCACTCAGGGCGGATTCCTGTACGACGCCACGGAGTTCGACCCCGCCGTCTTCGGGATCAGCCCGCGCGAGGCCGTCGCGATGGACCCGCAGCAGCGCCTCCTGCTGGAGACCACCTGGGAGGTCTTCGAACGGGCCGGGATCGCCCCCGACAGGGTCCGCTCCACCAACACCGGCGTGTTCATCGGCTCCGGCTACCAGGACTACGCCGCCCGACCGCTCAAGGTCCCCGACGGCGTCGAGGGTTACCTCTCCAGCGGCAACTCCGCCAGCGTCATCGCCGGCCGCCTCTCCTACACCTTCGGACTGCAAGGCCCCTCGGTCACCGTCGACACCGCGTGCTCGTCATCACTGACCGCCCTGCACCTCGCGGTTCAGGCACTGCGCAACGGCGAGTGCTCGATGGCGGTGACCGGCGGTGTGATGGTGATGTCCAGCCCGTCCGCCTTCACGATGTCGAGCAGACAGCGGGCGCTGTCCCCCGACGGCCGCTGCAAGGCGTTCGCCGCCTGCGCCGACGGTACCGGCTTCGCCGAGGGCGTGGGCCTGGTCCTCGTCGAGCGGCTCTCCGACGCGCGCCGCCACGGCCACGAGGTCCTGGCCGTGGTGCGCGGCAGCGCCGTCAACCAGGACGGCGCCTCCAACGGGCTGACCGCGCCCAGCGGCAAGGCCCAGCAGCAGGTCATCCGGCAGGCACTCGCCAACGCCCGGCTCGACCCGGACGAGGTCGACGCCGTGGAGGCCCACGGCACCGGCACCCGGCTCGGCGACCCGATCGAGGCGCAGGCGCTGCTGGCCACCTACGGCAGGGAGCGCTCCGCGGACCGACCGCTGTGGCTCGGCTCGCTGAAGTCCAATATCGGCCACTCGCAGGCGGCCGCGGGCGTCGGCGGCGTCATCAAGATGGTGATGGCCATCCGCAACGGCGTTCTGCCGCAGACGCTGCACGTCGACGGGCCGACCGCGGACGTCGACTGGTCCAGCGGGAACGTGCGCCTGCTGACCGAGCAGACCGCCTGGCCCGACCACGCCAGGCCCCGGCGCGCGGCCGTCTCCTCGTTCGGGATGAGCGGCACCAACGTGCACACCATCATCGAGCAGGCCCCGGAGACCGGGCCCGCCGAGGACAAGCAGTTCCCCGAAACACAGGACGCCACCGCCGCCCTGCCCGTGGACGTGTTCCCCTGGGCGCTGTCCGCGAAGACCGCGCGGTCCCTGCGCGAGCAGGCACGCCGGCTGCTGAACCACCTCGACCGCGCAGAAGGGCTCTCCCTGCCCGACGTCGGCCGCGCTCTCGTCACCACGCGGACGCAGCTGGAGCAGCGGGCCGTGGTCGTCGGCCGTGACCGGCACGAGCTGCGGGCCGGGCTCGCGGCGCTCGCCGACGGCGAACCCGCGGACACCGTGGTCCAGGGCACCGCCGCAGCCTCCGGCAGGGTCGCCTTCGTCTTCCCCGGTCACGGCTCGCAGTGGACGGAGATGGCCCGCGAACTGCTGGACATCTCCCCGGTCTTCGCCGAACAGGCGAAGGCCTGCGCCGAGGCGTTCGCCCCCTACGTCGGCTGGCCGCTGCTCGAGGTTCTGCGTGCCGAGCCGGGCGCACCGAGCATGGCCGAGGTGGAGGTCGCCCAACCCGCGCTGTTCACGGTGATGGTGTCGCTGGCCGCCCTGTGGCGCTCCTACGGTGTGACGCCTGCCGCCGTCGTCGGCCACTCGCAGGGCGAGGTCGCCGCGGCGTACGTCGCGGGCGCGCTGACGCTGGACGACGCGGCCCGGATCGTGGCCCTGCGCAGCCGCTCGCTGACCAAGCTCATGGGCAAGGGCGCGATGCTCGCGGTCGCCATGCCCGCCGACCGGGCCCGCGCGAGGCTGGAGAAGTACGGGGACCGGCTGTCGGTTGCCGCCGTAAACGGGCCCGCCGCCCTGACCGTCTCCGGAGAGCCCGATGCGGTCGACGAACTCCTGGCGGAACTCGAAGAGGAGGGCGTGCGCGTGCGCAAGGTCCGCGGCGCCACCGGCGCCGGGCACTCCGCCCAGGTCGAGAGCCTGCGCCCCGAACTGCTTGAGCTGCTGGCCCCGGTCGCGCCGGGAGCGGCGGACGTCCCCTTCTACTCCACGGTGACCGGCACGGTGCTGGACACCACCGCGCTGGACGCCGAGTACTGGTACCGCAACGCGCGGCACACGGTGGAGTTCGAGCGGACCGTACGGACGCTGCTGGCGGACGGGCACGGGGTGTTCGTCGAGTGCAGCCCGCACCCGCTGCTGGCCGACGCGGTGCAGGAGATCGCTGAGGAAGCCGGTGCCGACGCCGTGACCGGAGCCTCGCTGCGCAGAGGCCAGGGCGGCATGGACCGCTTTCTGCGCTCCGTGTCCGAACTGCACGTGAGCGGCGTACACGTGGACTTGACGTTACCCTTCGCCGGGCGTCCGGTACGGCGCGTGGACCTGCCGACGTACGCGTTCCAGCGCCAGCGGTACTGGCTGGAGAGCGCCGACCCGGTGCCTGCGGGCGCCGATCCGGTCGAGGCCGGGTTCTGGGAACTGGTGGAGAACACGGACCTGTCCGGGCTCGCCGATGAACTCGGGGCGGACGACGCCGCCCTCATCGGCCCGGCGCTGCCGGTGCTGTCCGCGTGGCGTCGGCGCAGCCGCGAGAAGTCCACGGTGGACGGCTGGCGCTACCGCGTCTCCTTCCGGCGGCTGACCGACCACCCGGCCCCCGGCCTGGACGGCCTGTGGCTCGCCGTCCTCCCCGCCGGACTGGCGGACGAGCAGTGGGCGCCCTGCGTCGTCGGCGTGCTCGGCGCCCACGGCGCCAAGGTGCGGGTCGTCGAACTCCCCGTCGACTGCGACCGCGCGCAGGCCGCGAACCGGCTCGCCGAGGAACTCGGCGGCGAACAGCCCGCCGGTGTCCTCTCGATGCTCGGCCTCGCCCCCGGATGCCACCCGGACCACCCGACGTTGTCCGCGAGCCTCGCCACGACCGTCACCCTGTTGCAGGCGCTGGGCGACGTGGATGTCCAGGCGCCGCTGTGGTGCGCGACCCGTGGAGCCGTGTCCACCGGAGCCACCGACCCGCCGCTCGACGCCGGCCAGGCACAGCTCTGGGGCCTGGGCATCGTCGCCGCGCTGGAACTGCCCCGGCGCTGGGGCGGTCTCGTCGACCTGCCCGAGAACCTGGACGAGCAGGCACTGCGCCGCCTGGCCGGAGCGCTGGCCCAGGACGACGAGGACCAGCTCGCCGTACGTGCCGACGGTGTGTACGGCCGGCGCATGGTCCGGGCGCGGCCCGCCGACGTGGAGCCCGCGACACCGTGGCGGCCTCGCGGCACCGTCCTGGTCACCGGCGGAACCGGCGGCGTGGGCCGGCACCTCGCCCGTTGGCTGGCCGGCGCGGGCGCGCAGCACTTGGTGCTCACCAGCAGGAGTGGGCCCGACGCCCCCGGTGCGCAAGAACTGCACGCGGAGCTGACCGCCCTGGGCGCCGAAGTGACCATCGCCGCCTGCGACATCGCCGACCGCGATGCGGTCGCGCGGCTGCTCGCCGGCATCGAGTCCCGACACCCGCTCACCGCGGTGCTGCACGCCGCCGGCACGGCACGGTCGTCCATGCTGGCCGACGCCGGTCTCGACGAGTTCGCCGAAGCCGCGGCCTCCAAGGTCACCGGCGCCACCCACCTCGACGAGTTGCTCGACGGCCGTGAGCTGGACGCGTTCGTCCTCTTCGCCTCCGGTGCCGGCGTCTGGGGCAGCGGTGGGCAGGCCTCCTACGCCTCCGCCAACGCCTTCCTCGACGCCCTGGCATTGCGGCGGCGGGCGCGCGGCCTGACCGCTACCTCGGTTGCCTGGGGCGGCTGGGCGGGCGGCGGCATGGTCGACGACGCGGTCCAGGAGCGCGGCGAGAGGCGGGGCCTGGGTGTCATGGCCCCCGAGCTCGCGATCTCCGCCCTGCGCCAGGCCGTCGAGCACGACGAGGCGGCCCTCACCGTCGCCCCGATCGACTGGGAGAAGTTCCTGCCCGCCTTCACCGTGGGACGGCCCAGCCCGCTGCTGGCCGACCTGCCCGACGTACAGCGGCTCCTGGAGACCGAGCAGGCCGTCGGCGAGGATTCCGGCGCCGGAGCGGCGCTCGCGACCGAGCTCGCCGGACTCGCCCCGGCCGAGCAGGAGGAGCGGCTGCTGGAGCACGTCCGCTCCCAGAGCGCCGTGGTCCTCGGTCATGCGTCGGCCGAGGACGTGCTGCCCACCGCGCACTTCCTGGAGCTCGGCTTCGATTCGCTCACCGCGATAGACCTGCGCCGGCGCCTGTCGGCGGCGACCGGTCTCCACCTGCCCGCCGGGCTGGCCTTCGACCATCCCACGCCCGCCAGGCTCGCCAAGCACCTGTTGACGCGGCTCCAGGGCGCCGGCCGGGGCGCGGCGGAGGAGCGGCCCGCCGACATGCTGGTGCAGCTCTACCGGCACGCGAGCGAGAACGGGACGGCCGCCGAAGCCATGGGGATGCTGATGGAGGCGGCCCGCTTCCGGCCTTCGTTCGAGCGGCCCGAGGAACTGGCCCAGCGGCCCGCCCCCGTACGGTTGTCGCAAGGTGACCGTCCCCTGGCGCTGATGTGCTTCTCGCCGTACGTCGTACCGGCTGGGGCGCACCAGTACGCGCGGTTCGCCACACCCTTCCGCGACCGGCTGGACATGTGGGCGCTGGTCCACCCCGGCTACGAGAAGGGCGAGCCGGTCCCGTCCGATCTGGACGTCGTGCTCCGGCTGCACGCTGGGACCGTACGGGAGTGCGCCGGCGGAAAGCCGGTCGTCCTGCTCGGCTACTCCTCGGGCGGCTGGATCGCCCACGGCGTGGCGGCACACCTGGAGGCCATGGGCGAGCAGCCGGCGGCCGTGGTGATGGTCGACAGCTTCAGCCGAGAGGTCCCCTTCGACCACCAGGTGCTCAACGCGATGGCCCAGGCGCAGTCGCAGCGCCTGGACTTCATGAGGTCCGGCGGCGAACAGCTCACCGCGATGGGCCGCTATATGCGCCTGTTCGACGACTGGGCCGCGCCGGAGATCGCCGCGCCGACCCTGCTCGTACGGGCGAGCGAGCCCATGCTGGCCGGCGCCGCGGACGGCGACGGACGCGCGGCACCGCCGGAGCACGTGGACACGGTCGTCGAAGTGACCGGAAACCACTACTCGATGTTGGAGGACCACGCCGGCACGACCGCGGCGGCCGTGGATTCCTGGCTGGCGGACGTCGTCACCGATTCGTCCGGCCCCGCCGCACCTTGAGGACGCAACGACCGCATGACCGGCCCGCGACCACCGCGAGCAACCCAGACCGGACAGAGCAGATGTGGGAGAGAAATCATGACGAAGGCTCTCTACGAGATCGGCGAGACCCCGCCGCTCGGTGAGGTTCCGCCCCAGATGTACGCCTCGGTGATCCGGCAGAACCGCTTCGGAGAGCCGAAGCAGGCGTTCCGCACCGAGGTCGTCGACACCCCCGCGGTGGGCCGCGGCCAGGTGCTGGTCTACGTGATGGCCGCCGGCATCAACTACAACAACGTGTGGTCCTCGCTGGGCAAGCCGGTCGACGTCATCGGGATGCGGCAGCGCCAGGGCCGGCCCGAAGACTTCCACATCGGAGGCTCGGAGGCCTCCGGCGTGGTGTGGGCCGTCGGCGAAGGCGTCCGCAATGTCAAGGTGGGTGACCACGTGCTGCTCACCAGCGGCCAGTGGGACGAGACCGCCGAGGACATCCGGATGGGCACGGACCCTCTGGTCTCGGAGAGCATCAAGGCCTGGGGATACGAGACCAACTATGGGTCCTTCGCACAGTTCTGCCGCGTCGACGAGTACCAGTGCCACCCCAAGCCCGCCCATCTGTCGTGGGAGGAGTCGGCGGCCTTCCTGCTCACCGGGCCCACCGCCTACCGGCAGCTGTTCGGCTGGCAGGGCAACACGGTCCGCCCCGGCGACCCCGTCCTGATCTGGGGCGGTGCGGGCGGCCTCGGCTCGATGGCCATCCAGCTCGTCAGGCTGGCCGGCGGCATCCCGATCGCCGTGGTCTCCAGCGAGGACCGCTCCGAGTACTGCCGCCGCCTCGGGGCGGAGGGCACCATCAACCGCCGCAACTTCGATCATTGGGGCCGGCTGCCCGATGTCGGGGACGCCGAGGCGTCGGCGCGGTTCCTGCGCGGCGCTCGCGGGGTCGGCAAGAGGATCTGGGAGATCCTCGGTGAGCGCAAGTCCCCGCGGATCGTGCTGGAGCACAGCGGCCAGGACACCCTGCCGACCTCGATGTACCTGTGCGACAGCGCCGGCATGGTGGTGATCTGCGGTGGTACCTCCGGCTACAACGGAGACGTCGACCTGCGCCACCTGTGGATGCGCTCCAAGCGCCTCCAGGGCTCGCACTACGCCGACACCCGCCAGTGCCGCGAGGTCATCAACCTCGTCGGCGCCGGCATGCTCGACCCCTGTCTGTCCGCCTGCGACGGCTTCCAGGACATCGGGCGCATGCACCAGATGATGCACGACAACGTGCACCCTTCCGGGAACATGGCCGTCCTCGTGAACGCGCCTCGTCGCGGCGAGACCGCGCTCGAACTCGCCGCCGCCTGACAATTCCCGCCGCACGAACCCTTCCCCCTATCACAAGCGCAAGGAGAGTCATGCCCGAGCCCATCGCCGACGCGCCCGCCGTCCCCAAGGCCCGCAGCTGCCCGTTCCTGCCGCCGGACGGCATCGCCGACATCCGGGAGGCCGCCCCGGTGACCCGGGCCACCTTCACCAGCGGCCACGAGGCGTGGCTGGTGACCGGCTACGAGGAGGTGCGCGCCCTGCTGCGCGACCCCTCCTTCAGCGTCCAGGTGCCCCACGCGCTGCACACCCGGGACGGCGTCGTCACCCAGAAGCCCGGCCGCGGCAGCCTGCTGTGGCAGGACGAGCCGGAGCACACCGTGGACCGCAAGCTGCTCGCCAAGGAGTTCACCGTCCGGCGCATGCAGGCGCTCCGGCCGAACATCCAGCGCATCGTCGACGAGCACCTCGATGCCCTCGAGGCGCGGGGCGGCCCGGTCGACCTGGTGAAGACCTTCGCCAACCCGGTGCCTTCCATGGTGATTTCCGACCTGTTCGGTGTCCCGGCCGAGCGCCGGGCGGAGTTCCAGGAAATCGCCGAGGCGATGATGCGGGTCGACCAGGACGCCGCCGCCACCGAGGCTGCCGGCATGCGCCTGGGCGGGCTGCTCTACCAGCTCGTCCAGGAGCGCCGGGCCAACCCCGGGGACGACCTGATCTCGGCGCTGATCACCACCGAGGACCCTGATGGCGTCGTCGACGACATGTTCCTCATGAACGCGGCCGGCACGCTGCTGATAGCGGCACACGACACCACCGCCTGCATGATCGGCCTCGGTGCGGCGCTGCTCCTCGACCGCCCCGGCCAGCTGGCCCTGCTTCGCGAGGACCCGTCGCTCGTCGGCAACGCGGTCGAGGAACTGCTGCGCTACCTGACCATCGGCCAGTTCGGCGGCGAGCGCGTGGCCACCCGGGACGTGGAACTCGGTGGCATGCCCATCGCCAAGGGCGAGCAGGTCGTCGCGCACGTCCTCGCCGCCGACTTCGACCCCGCCTTCGTGGAGGAGCCGGAACGTTTCGACATCACCCGCCGCCCCGCCCCGCATCTGGCCTTCGGCTTCGGCGCACACCAGTGCATAGGCCAGCAACTCGCCCGAATCGAGCTGCAGATCGTCTTCGAGACCCTGTTCCGCCGCTTCCCGACCCTGCGCCTGGCCAAGCCCGTCGAGGAACTCCGCTTCCGCCACGACATGGTCTTCTACGGTGTGCACGAGCTGCCCGTCACCTGGTGACCTCCGCACCACGGCCCACTCCCACAGGAGATCAGCGCCCGCGGACCGCGCGCGCTGATCACGCCTTCCGCCGCCGCGTCGCGCCGGGGGCGGCCAAGGTCGCCGTGAACAAAAGGGTCCGGGGCCGGACGACCGGGCGCCGACCGGACTGCGCGAGGACCTGCTGACGGACTCAAATCTGTTTCCCGTAGCCATTCACGTATCGATGAACGACCGCACTGCCGATTGTTTGAAAGGCACGACATGACCGAGACCGAAATCCGCCTCACCGGGTCGTCGGCACCGTCCTTCCCCCAGGACAGGACCTGCCCGTACCAGCCGCCGAAGGCCTACGCGCAATGGCGGGGCGAGAGCCCGCTGACGCAAGTCACGCTGTTCGACGGCCGACCGGCGTGGCTGATCACCGGGCATGCCGAGGGACGGGCGCTGCTCGTCGACCCCCGGCTGTCCTCCGACTGGGGTCACCCGGTCTTCCCCGTCGTCGTCCAGCGCACCGAGGACCGCGGCGGGCTCGCGTTCCCGCTGATCGGCGTCGACGACCCCCTGCACGCCCGGCAGCGGCGCATGCTGATCCCCAGCTTCGGTGTCAAGCGCATGAACGCGATCCGTCCCAGGCTTCAGAGCCTCGTCGACCGGCTCTTGGACGACATGCTGGCGAAGGGGCCGGTCGCAGACCTGGTGTCGGCCTTCGCCCTGCCCGTGCCCTCCATGGCGATCTGCGAGCTCCTCGGCGTCCCGTACGGCGACCACGACTTCTTCGAGGAGTGCTCCCGCAACTTCGTGGGCGCCGAGACGTCGGCGGAGGCCGACGCAGCCTTCGGTGAGCTGTACACGTATCTGCACGGCCTGGTCGGGAAGAAGCAGGCCGAGCCTGAGGACGGCCTGCTGGACGAGCTGATCGCACGCCAGTTGGAGGAGGGCGAACTGGACCACAACGAGGTGGTCATGATCGCGCTGGTCCTGCTGGTGGCCGGCCACGAGACCACCGTCAACGCGATCGCCCTCGGAGCCCTCACGCTCATGCAGCACCCCGAGCAGATCGACGTGCTGCTGGGCGACCCCGGCGCGGTCTCAAAAGTGGTCGACGAGCTGCTGCGGTTCACCTCCGTTTCCGACTACCTCGTCCGGATGGCCAAGGAGGACATCGAGGTCGGCGGCGAGATCATCAAGGCCGGGTCCGCGGTGCTGGTCTCCATCACGCTGATGAACCGCGACGCCAAGGCGTACGAGAACCCCGACATCTTCGACGCCCGGCGCACCGCACGTCACCACGTCGGCTTCGGCCACGGCATCCACCAGTGCCTGGGCCAGAATCTCGCCCGCGCCGAGCTCGAGATCGCCCTTGGCGCGCTCTTCGCCCGCATTCCGGGCCTGCGGCTGGCCGTACCCCTGGACGAGGTGCCCATCAAGGCCGGCCACGACGCCCAGGGCCCGATCGAGCTCCTCGTCACCTGGTGAGGATCTGGGGGAAGGAACGGAAGGAACGGAAGGAACGGAAGGAACGAAAGAAAGGGAGGTGGGCCACGCCATGCGCATCACCATCGACCGCGACCGGTGCATCGGCTCCGGCCAGTGCGTCATGACCGCACCCGGCGTCTTCACGCAGGACGACGACGCGCTGGTCGCCCTGGTCGCCGGACATGAGGACGGGGCGGGGGACCCGCGCGTGCACGACGTCCCCATGGCCTGTCCGGTACAGGCGGTCGCGATCTTCGAGGACTGAGCGGCATCGGCCGTGAGGCATGGGGTCCGCAACCGTGCGAGCGGTGGCTCTCCGGGAGCCGGCGGCCAGGGCCACCGCTTGCTGGAATCCCACAGCGGCGCATCACCGGGACATGGAACTGGATGAGTCGACTGACGAGGCGGAGCATGGGTCCACCACGCTCATCGGCCGGAGCCGGGCTCGCCCCGTCCTGGGCCCGGGCCCGCGAGCGCCTCGTCGGCACCGTGGCCCAGCAGTTCGTGGAGCAGCGGGGTCGCGGGCAGTGCCGGGTGGAGGTACACGCGCTCGCGGCGTTGTTCGACGGCGGCCAGCAGCATCCGGAAGGTGGTCCTCGCCTCCTCGATCCGCCCGCCGAGATGTTGCGCCTGGCCCAACAGGCCCAGGTGGAGAGGGTGGCGTAAGTACGTCCTGGACTGGCCTAATTCGGCCAGCGAGGTCCGCATGAGGGCGAGGCCGTCGTCGTGATCTCCTGCGTGCGCCAGGCCCCACCCTTTGACGACGCCCAGCATTGCCTTCCAGTAGAGAAGTCCATGTTCGCCCGCAACGCGGACGCCCTCGTCGCTCGAGGCGAGTGCGGTGCGGGTGTCACCCTCCCAAGCCGCCACGACCCCGTCCACATACAGCGCGAAGGAGCGGTCGGACGGCCTGCTCTCGAACTCGGTGAGGCTCAACAGTTCACGTCGGCGCGCGTCGGCGGTCTGCCGGTGTCCAAGGAGCCAGTGGGTGAAGGTGTCGTAGGAGCGGCAGGAGACGCGTGGGTCGTGCTGGAAGGTACGCGCCAGCGCATGACCCTCGTTGGCGAAACGATCCGCCATGCCGACGCCGCGCTCCAGTTCGGCGAGCGCCTGCGGCAGCATTCCGCGCACATGCAGCACGATGCCTTCGCCGTACGCCGCACCGAGCGCCGCCACGGGCTCCCGGGTCTGCCGCGAGATGTCCCGCAGCAGGCCGGAGAACTGCCGCGAGGCGTCGTAGCGGCCGGTGACCAGGTATGACGCGCACAGCGCCCAGAGCACCGACGGGTCCTCGGGGGCATGAGTGGCCGTGCTGAAGGCGCGACCGCGCGTCAGTGCCGCCTCGGCCTCGGGGTGGCCGTAGCCGCGAGTGGTGGCGAGTACCTGGCCCAGTTGGATGTGCAGCCGTTGTTCCAACATCACCGTGGCGGAATCGTCCGGCGGCAGGAAGCCGACCAGGTGCACTGCGCGGCGCAGCCAGATCTCCACCTGCTCGTACGCCATGCATTGCTCGGCGTGTTCCGCCGCGAGCAGCAGCCGAGGCAGCGCCTCGGCGGCCGGCAGTGCACTCTTGGCGTGCCAGCTGTGATGTGCCACCCGCTCGATCTCCTCGTCCCCCACTTGCCCGCGCCTGCGTGCGCACAGCGCCTCGGCGACCCTGGCGTGCAGGCGGTGGCGGTCCTCACGGGGGAGCTCGTCAACGAGCGTCTCCTGGACGAGGGCGTGAGCGAAGTGCAGCCGCCCCGGATGGTGCGGGTCCTCTCCGAGCAGACCGGCACGGATGGCCGACTCAAGACCCGCGATGACCGGTTCGTCACGCGTGGCGGTCCGGTGCAACAGGTCGGTGTCCACCTCGGCGCCGATGACGGCGCACAGTCGAAGCACCTGCAGAACCGGCTCGGGTAGCGCGGCGAACCGCTGGTGCAGCGCCTCGCGTACGCCGGTGGGAATGTGAGCCAGGAGCGCGTCAACCGCATCCGGGTGATGGAGATTACGCGCGTCGCCCACGAGGGAGAGAAGCTGCATCACAAAGTACGGGTTGCCCTCGCTGCGCCGATGCAGCACCTCGACAACCCCCGGGTTCACACCAGACCCTGCATGTGCCTCGACGAGGGCGCCGACGGCCTGCAGGGAGAGCCCACAGAGCCGCAGCGTCTCGGTCCTGGGGCCGCGTAGCACGTCGGAGACCATCCGGCGCAGCGTTGCGTCCGACTCGGCCTCGAACTCCCGGGCCGTGAGCACGATGCCGAGCGGATGGCCCTGGCAGCGGGTGCTCAGCAGCCTGAGCAGGTCAAGGGAGGCGGTGTCCGCCCACTGCAGATCTTCAAGGAGCAGCACGAGCGGGTGTTGCCCGGCGAGGGCGAGTAACACCTCGCAGACCGCGTCGTGGGCGAGGAAGCGGGCCTGGCACCAGTCGGAGGCCCATCTCGGGCCTCCGGTCCGCGCCGCCGACCGCTCGGGCATCAGTGGGGCGAGCAGGGCGCCGAACGGTTCCGTTGCCTCGCGAAAGGCATCCGGCCGGGTGGCGGACAGCCGCCGCAGGATCTGGGTCCACAGCCAGTAGGCGGGGACGCCTTCGCCGGGGAAGCAATGGCTCCAGACCACCTCCAACCTGGATCCCTTCTCATGCGCGTCCATGCTCTCCAGACGTGCCGCCAGTTCAAGCAGCAGGCGGGTCTTTCCGACTCCTGGGGGGCCGAGGACGCCGGCCACATGACCGCGGCCCACGACCGCGCTCGCGGCGGCGGTCGTCAGCCGGTCGAGCTCCTGGCCGCGGCCGGTGAACGGCGAAGGGGCAGCCGTCCACCCCGACTCGAACTCCGGGGATTCGCCGACCCCGGGGGCGTCTGCCGTCTCGTGTTCCGGCCCGGGCACGGGCCGCCACTGGGCTGTCCCGGCTTGTGTGCCGGTGGTGTCCGCCCGCGAACCCGGCGGCACAGCGGTGCGCGCCTCCGGGCGCGCGTCGGTGCCCGTGATCCCCCAGCGTTCGACGGCCGCGCCGGAGTCATCTGTCCCGTTGGCGTCGATGGTTGCCACCGCCCGGCCGTGTCCCCGCGGCGTGACGGCCGTCCTACCGTCCCCGGAGCCCTCGAAGCCCTCGGAGTCCGGTACTCCGTCGTCACCGATCTCGTTCCTCCCGAGCGGGATATGTGACGCTCCGGTGGACTCAAGTGGTGCGGGAGACAGCTTCTTCGAGGGGGCGCTCGCTCCCGGCTCCTGGCGCAGGATCGTGTTTCTGACACGGCGTAGTTCGGCTGCGGTGTCCACACCGAACTCCTCGACCAGATGACTACGCGTCCGCTCGTACACCTCAAGCGCCTCGGCCTGCCGCCCGAGCCGGGACAGCGCCGTCATGAGGTGGCCGACCAGCCGCTCCCGCGTGGGGTGACGGCGCGCCTCCCCGTCCAGATCGGCGGCGACCTCTTGGGCCGCGCCGAGAGCCAGCCGCGCCTCCGCGCAGGACTCCACGGCGGTGAGCCGGATCTGTTCGAGCCGGGCGCACTCGTCGCTGAGCGGTGGATGGCTGTCGAACTCCGCGTATGGCGAGCCGCGCCACAGCCCCAAGGCCTCGGTGAGCCGGGCATGCGCGGTGCGCGGATCGCGTTGCTCCAGCAGCCGCCGTCCGTCGGTGACCAGACGCTCGAAGCGGCAGGCATCGACCTGTTCGGGATCGAGATCGAGGACGTAACCGGGCGTCCGATGACGCAGAACCGAAAGTTGGCGCGTTCCCGCCACCGTTTGCAGGGCCCGGCGCAGATGAGAGACATGGCTTTGGAGTGTGGCGACGGCCTGACGGGGTGCTCCGTCACCCCACAGTTCCTCGACGAGTAACTCGGTGGGCACCACGCGGCCGAGGCGGATGAGCAGCAGAGCGAGCAGTGTTCGCCGGCGTGGCGGGCCCAGCGGGAGGTCATGCCCGTTGCGTCGCGCCGACATGGGCCCCAGAACGCACAGTACGAGCTCAGCCTGGCCGGTCGTTGTGGGTGACACGTTTGCGGTCGGAGGTGCGGGCATGACGGTCCCCATCGTTCTCGCGGATACGGCTGACTGACGGACGGTTTCGAGCTGGCTGGTCTCACACCGTCCTCTGCGGATCCTGACATAGGGGAAGCGCCTTCCCAAGCTGGAGATCCATCGATTGGCAAGAAAGCGGCAGGTGTTCGGCAATGATTTCGACAGGCGTCCGGAAAACGATGGCGCGCGACGGCAAGGAGCCGTCAGTGGCTCGACCAGGACTCCGCAAGGGCGGTGACGCACGATGTTCAGCATCTGGAGACTCTGCTGGTCCCAGGGTCGATGACGCCCCTGCTGACGGCCTTCACGGCCGCTCACCAGCCTCCGAATTGATTTCGCATTGATTTCACCCTCATGAAGTTTCCTGACAGGGAGCCCTCTCTTGCTGAGTCCAGCACCTGCAGCTCCGGGCCTGTGCATGGCGAGCCTCGATAGAACCCTGACCATCCAGCAGGCGAACCAAGAGTTCTTCCGGCAGTTCAACGGCTCGTCCGAGGACATATGCGGCCGCAATTTCCGTGAGGTGGTCCACCCGAGCGTGCAGCAGCCGCTGGTGCGCCAATTCTCCAATTTACTGGAAGGGAAGCACCAGCGATTCGTCACGCCCGTCATTGCCGTGGGGCCTGGGGAGGGGTCCGCCTTCACCGTTCCCCTCACCGCGGTCGCGGTGCGCGGTGGCCTGCCCGACACGACCGCGATCCTGGTCATGATGCCCACGGCCGGGGACGCCGAGGGGACACATGTGGTGACCAAACGCAAGAAGATCCTCTCCGCGATGGACGCGCGCATCCTCGAAGGCATCGCCGCAGGCGTCTCCACCGTCCCCTTGGCGGCAAGCCTCTACCTCAGCCGGCAGGGCGTCGAGTACCACGTGACCTGTCTGCTGCGGAAGCTGAAGGTGCCCAACCGCGCCGCGCTCGTCTCCCGCGCCTACTCCATGGGCGTGCTCAAGGTCGGCACCTGGCCGCCCGAGGTCGTGGACGACTTCGTGAAGTGAGCGGGCAAGGGCCGCGCCGGGCGCCGGCTCGCGCCGGTGGCTGTGGCAGTGTCCACCCGGGCCGAACGCGGGGTGACCGGGCCCGCCGCTCACGGAGTGCCCAGTCAGCACATGGCGCAACGGCTCGAGTGAGTTCGCGCGCCGTGGAGAAGCACCTCACCAGCGCCTACCGCGGCTCCCGGCCGCCGGACGGTCCGAACGGCCGCGTCCCGCCCTCCGTTGCCCGGCCCGGCGCACGCCTGAAGGCATGCGTGAGCGCTGCCCGCGCCCGGGAGCGGGCCATGTGACGCCCTCTTCTGTACCCCCGGTAGCCCAACCTCCGGACCCGGCCTCCACAGGGTCGGCCCGCCCGATCCGGATTTCGTCGACGGCCAACGCGCGGTCTCCGCACGGTCCGTTCCGCCCCAGGCGCGCCGCTCCGGTCAGCCTTCAGATTCCTCTTTCCTCTCCCCGAAGTTCAGGAGACACAGCGTGATTGCACACCAGCCTCTGTCGCGCCGCCGCATGCTCGGCGTGGCGGCCTTGGGCGCCGCCGCACTCGCGGGGCAGACCACGATCACCGCCGCCCCCCGGGCGGCCGCTGCCACCGCAACCAGTCGTTCCGGCGGCACGTTCGTCCCGGCCGTCGTGGTCGGCACCGGTTACGGCGCGGCTGTCTCCGCGCTGCGTCTCGGCGAGGCAGGGGTCCCCACCCTGATGCTGGAGATGGGCCGGCTGTGGAACCAGCCCGGTCCGGACGGCAACGTATTCTGCGGGATGCTCAAGCCCGACAAGCGCTCCAGCTGGTTCAAGACCCGCACCGAGGCCCCGCTGGGCTCCTTTCTGTGGCTCGACCTCGCCAACCGGGACATCGAGCCCTTCGCGGGGGTACTGGACCGGGTCAACTTCGACCAGATGTCCGTGTACGTGGGACGCGGTGTCGGCGGAGGTTCGCTCGTCAACGGCGGCATGGCGGTCACGCCCCGGCGCTCGTACTTCGAGGAGGTGCTGCCGCAGGTCGACGCCGACGAGATGTACTCCAAGTACTTCCCGCGCGCGAACTCCACCCTCCGGGTCAACAACATCGACAAGAGCTGGTTCGAGCAGACCGAGTGGTACACGTTCGCGCGTGTCTCGCGCCAGCAGGCCTCGAAGGCGGGCCTGAGCACCACCTTCGTGCCCAACGTCTACGACTGGGACTACATGCGCCGTGAGGCGGATGGGGCGGTGCCCAAGTCCGCGCTGGCCGCCGAGGTCATCTACGGCAACAACCACGGCAAGGTCTCACTCGACAAGAGCTACCTGGCGGCCGCCCTGGGCACCGGCAAGGTCACCATCGAGACCCTGCACCAGGTCAAGACGATCCGTCAGCAAAACGACGGCACGTACGTGCTGACCGTCGAGCAGAGGGACACCGACGGCAAGCTGGTCGCGACCAAGGAGGTCTCCTGCCGCCACCTCTTCCTCGGCGCCGGCAGTCTCGGCTCGACCGAACTCCTGCTGCGTGCCCGGGAGACCGGCACTCTCCCGAACCTCAGCTCTGAGGTCGGGGGAGGCTGGGGCCCCAACGGCAACATCATGACCGCCCGCGCCAACCACGTGTGGAACCCCACGGGCACCAAGCAGTCGTCGATCCCCGCCCTCGGCATCGACGACTGGGACAACCCGGACACCCCCGTCTTCGCCGAGATCGCCCCCCTGCCGGCGGGCGTCGAGACCTGGGTCAGCCTCTACCTGGCCATCACCAAGAACCCGGAGCGCGGCACGTTCTTCTACGACGCCGCCAAGGACCGGGCGGACCTGCGCTGGACCCGGGACCAGAACGCGCCCGCGGTCGCAGCCGCGAAGTCGCTGTTCGACCGCATCAACAAGGTCAACGCCACCATCTACCGGTACGACCTCTTCGGCAAGCAGATCAAGGCCTTCGCCGACGACTTCTGCTACCACCCGCTCGGCGGCTGCGTCCTCGGCAAGGCCACCGACAACTACGGCCGCGTCTCCGGATACAAGAACCTCTACGTGACCGACGGTTCGCTCATCCCCGGCAGCATCGGCGTCAACCCGTTCGTGACCGTCACGGCGCTGGCGGAGCGGAACGTCGAGCGCATCATCAAGGAGGACTTCGCGGATTCCTGACGAGCGGTGGGCGGGGCCCGCTCGCGCCCCGCACCTTCTCCTCCCGGCGAACGCCCTGCCACGGTGGGCGGTCGAACTGAAACCGAAAAGGAAAGATTCCGTGAACTCCCCGCTCACCGAGGACAACGGCCTCTGGATCCGCAGGTTCCACCCGCGCCCCGACAGCCGCGCCCGGCTGGTCTGCCTGCCCCACGCGGGCGGCTCCGCCAGCTTCTACTTCCCCGTGTCCCGGTCCATGCCCGACAGCGTCGACGTGCTGTGCGTGCAGTACCCCGGCCGCCAGGACCGCCGAGCCGAGCCGCTCCTGGACTCCGTACCGGCGCTCGCCGACAAGGTCTACGAGGCCGTCCTGCCCTGGACCGACCGGCCCATCGCCCTGTTCGGCCACAGCATGGGCGCCTCCCTCGCCTACGAGATCGCCCGACGGCTGGAGCAGGAGCGGGGCATCATGCCCGCCACCCTCATCGCCTCCGGCCGCCGTGCCCCGTCCATGCACCGCGACGAGACCGTCCACCTGCGCGACGACGACGGCCTCGTCGCCGAGATGCGCGGCCTCAGCGGCACCAACCCCCAGCTGTTGGGCGACGAGGAAGTCCTGCGCATGATCCTTCCGGCCATCCGGGCGGACTACCGCGCAGCCGAAACCTACACCTGGGAACCCGGGCCGCCCCTGCACTGCCCCGTGACCTGCCTCGTCGGCGACGACGACCCGAAGGTCACCGTGGAGGAGGCCGCCGGCTGGTCCCGGCACACGGACGGCCCCTTCATGCTGAAGGTCTTCCCCGGCGGCCACTTCTTCCTGGCCCAGCACCAGACGGAAATCGTCCGCCTCATGGCCACCCAGCTGGAGATCCCCGACCGGGTATGAGGACCGGCCTGCGTCGCACCGCGAGGCCTTGCACAGCGCGGCGGTCCGGCCGACGCACGTTGCCATGGCGTGCCGGCACCAGGTCGTCCCGCAGAGCCCCGACGAGCGCTCTGCCGCTGGGGCAGGGGCCGTCCGCGGGGTGAGCCGTGTCGCATCGGAGCGGGCGAGGCTTGCTATGCAACGAGTTGCATAGAAGGATCGGTGTCATGGCGCTCGAACACGCGATTTTGGTGTCGCTTTTGGAGAAGCCGGGATCCGGCTATGAGCTGGCCCGGCGTTTCGAGCGGTCCATCGGCTACTTCTGGACCGCGACCCACCAGCAGATCTATCGCGTGCTCAAGCGCATGGAGAACGACGGCTGGGTCGACGTCCGGGACGTCCCTCAGCAGGGCCGGCCGGACAAGAAGGAGTACAGCGTCGCCGACCTTGGCCGGGCCGCGCTGTCCTCCTGGTTGCATGATCCGATCGAGCCGGAGAGCGTCCGCCACGACCTGGCCGTCAAGATCCGGGGCGCTGCCTTCGACGATCCGACCGCCCTGATCCGCGAGGTGGAGCGGCACCGGCAGGTGCACCGGGACCGGCTGGCGCACTATCTCGCAGGGGAGGCGCGGGACTTCACGGGGCCCGAGGCAAAGGCGGCCGGTCCGCAGGCACCGCTCGACGCGGAGCGGGAGCTCCAGCACGTCGTACTGCGCGGCGGCATCGCGTACGAGCGGATGATGATCGGCTGGCTCGACGACGTGCTGGCCACGCTGTCCCGGTTCGGTCCGACCCGCTGATCGCCGCCGCACCCTTCGCCGCCCTCCCGACCCGGCAGGTCCAGCCGCCAGGCCTCCCGATTCCCACCCGTCCACCAGTCGAAAGGCGTCCTCACCATGGCTGACCAGCTGCTGTTCAACCCCCGCAGCTACGACCCCGCACACTTCGACCCGGAGACGCGCCGCTTGCTGCGTGCCACCGTCGACTGGTTCGAGGAGCGTGGGAAGGGGCGGCTGATCGAGGACTACCGGACCCGCGCGTGGCTCGGCGACTTCCTCGCCTTCGCAGCGAAGGAGAATTTGTTCGCCACCTTCCTGACGCCGTCGTCCGCCTCGGGGGAGGGGGAACCGGACAAGCGGTGGGACACCGCCCGGATCGCTGCGCTCAACGAGATCCTGGGCTTCTACGGCCTGGACTACTGGTACGCCTGGCAGGTCACTATCCTCGGCCTCGGTCCGGTCTGGCAGAGCGACAACGCCGCCGCCCGCTCCCACGCTGCGGAACTCCTCACCCAGGGAGAGGTGTTCGCGTTCGGCCTGTCCGAGAAGGCCCACGGCGCCGACATCTACTCCACCGACATGCTGCTCGAGCCCGACGGCGACGGCGGCTTCAGGGCCACCGGCTCCAAGTACTACATCGGCAACGGCAACGCCGCTGCACTCGTCTCCGTCTTCGGCCGCCGTACCGACGTCGAGGGGCCCGACGGCTACGTCTTCTTCGCCGCCGACAGCCGTCACCCGGCCTACCGCCTGGTCAAGAACGTCGTCGACTCCTCGAAGTTCGTCAGCGAGTTCCGCCTGGAGGACTATCCCGTAGTGGCCGAGGACGTCCTCCACACAGGCCGCGCCGCCTTTGACGCCGCTCTCAATACCGTCAACGTCGGCAAGTTCAACCTGTGCACCGCCTCGATCGGCATCTGCGAACACGCGATGTACGAGGCCGTCACCCACGCCCACAACCGCATCCTCTACGGCCGCCCCGTCACCGCCTTCCCGCACGTGCGGCGTGAGCTGACCGACGCGTACGTCAGGCTCGTCGGCATGAAGTCGTTCAGCGACCGCGCCGTCGACTACTTCCGCTCCGCCGGCCCCGACGACCGCCGCTACCTGCTCTTCAACCCGATGACGAAGATGAAGGTGACCACGGAGGGCGAGAAGGTCATCGACCTGATGTGGGACGTCGTCGCTGCCAAGGGCTTCGAGAAGGACAACTACTTCGGCCAGGCGGCCGTGGAGATCCGCAGCCTGCCGAAGCTGGAGGGTACGGTTCACGTCAATCTGGCGCTGATCCTGAAGTTCATGCGCAGCCATCTCCTCGACCCGGTCGAGTACCCCGGCGTGCCGACCCGCCGCGACGCGGCCGACGACGACTTCCTGTTCCGGCAGGGGCCGGCCCGCGGCCTCGGCTCGGTGCGCTTCCACGACTGGCGACCCGCCTTCGACGCGTACGCGCACCTGCCCAACGTGACCCGCTTCCGCGAACAGGCCGACGCGCTCTGCGCGTTCGTCGCCACGGCCGCCCCCGACACGGAGCAGAGCCGTGACCTCGACCTCGTACTCGCGGTCGGTCAGCTCTTCGCCCTCGTCGTGCACGGGCAGCTCGTCCTGGAGCAGGCCGCCCTGACCGGACTCGACGAGGACGTGCTCGACGAACTCTTCGCCGTCCTCGTGCGGGACTTCTCCGCCCATGCCGTCGAACTGCACGGCAAGGACTCGGCGACCGAACAGCAGCGGGACTGGGCGCTGGGTGCGATCCGGCGGCCGGTCGTCGACGAGGCACGTACGGAGCGGGTCTGGCAGCGGGTCGAGGCGTTGTCCGGAGCGTACGAGATGGCTCCGTAGGCGCGCCTGCGCTTCACCGGTGGCCGAGCCGCGTGGGCCCGGCCACCGGTGGGTCAGGGTACGGCTCCGAGAACCGGCCCACACAGGAAAAGTTCCACCGCGTCTCGTGCGGCCACGACGCGCACGCTGACACGGTCGTCGCAGGCTGGAACAGCTCACCGGCCGGCCGTACGAGGACCCGCAGTGACTGGGCCTGCCGGACGCCATGCGGACGGACTGAGTTTCGCTTGGTGCCATCCGTGACAGGGCGTATACGGTCGGTGTGCGGCTCCCCGTATGGAGTCACAGCTGCCGGAGGGGTACGGCATCTCGCGGCCCTCCGGCTTCACAGCGGCACGGTCTCCGCTTCATCCCGATAAGATGCATTTTGTGATCAGGTCCGGACGGCTCCGCCGCCGCCCTCCATACGGTGGCCGACGGGAAACGGTGCTGCTGTCACCGTTGATCCTTACCGTCCTCATCACCGGCCTGGCATTCGCCACCCCGAGAGAGATCGCCTTCAGCCGCCTGCTGCCCGCGGCACCCGCCCTCGCCGCCGCGATGTGGTCCGTCATCCCGACGATCCTGCTGGGGACGTTCTGCCTGTTGGTGATGATCGGGCTCAGCTTCGTCTACTCCGATCTTGGGACGCCGTACACGGCTGCTGCGATCGTTGCGGTCACCCTGGCGGCGGCATATGCCAGCCATCTTCGACTCCAGCGAGAGGAGATGCTCTTCCAGGTCCGTCTCGTCGCCGACACAGCCCAGAAGGTGCTGCTCCGCCCGCTGCCGCGCCGCATCCAGGACGTCGAAGTCGAGTCGCTGTATCTGGCGGCCCAAGAGCAGGCCCGGATCGGAGGCGACTTCTACGAGGCGGCCGACACGCCGTACGGGGTCCGGCTGCTCATCGGCGACGTGCGCGGCAAGGGACTCCCGGCGGTGGGGGCGGCCTCGGCGGTGATCAACTGCTTCAGGGAGAACGCGTACGACCAGCCCGATCTGAGGGGCATCATCCACCGCCTGGAGACCAGCATCGCCCGGTACAGCGTCGCCTTCCCCACCCCGGATCAGTCGGAGCACTTCGCCACCGCACTGATCGCCGAGATCCCCTACGGCGGTGGTCAGGTCAGAATTCTCAACTGTGGGCACCCGCCGCCGCTGCTTGTGCAGCGCGGGGAGGTCCGCGTCCTTGAGTCCACCATGCCCTCGCCGCCCCTCAACCTCGCGACGCTCCTCGGAGACCACTACATCGTCGACACCGTCCCCTTCGACGCGGGCGACCAGATACTGCTCTACACCGACGGCGTGACGGAGACCCGGGACCGTGACGGCACCTTCTTCCCGCTGCCGGACTGGATGCGGCAGCTCGGCCCGGCGCCGCCCCGTGAGCTGCTGGACCGGCTCCACCGGGACCTGCTCCACTACAGCGGCGGAAGACTCGAGGACGACATCGCGGCCCTCGCCGTGCGCTGCCGGAAGTCCCCGGGTCAGGAGCGGTCCGTTTAGACGTCTGGAAGCCGTTTTGCACCGCCTGGCCGCCTCGCCCTCGCCGAGCGCCACGCCCGCTGGTCCGTTCCGGCTGGACCACCCGCGGCGCGCGCAGGGCTGCCCGGCGGACGGCCAGGACGGTAGGACAGCTGACAGCCGCTGACCGGTCGGTCACGAGGGCGCCCCGGCGCGCAGTCGCGCCGGGGCGCCCGACCTGCACCGGACGCCGCGCGCCGATCCGACGCGAAGGGTCGGACACCGCCCCGCGAGGCGCCCCGCCTCGGCGAGAACGGTCAGACGTGGCCTAGCGCAGGTCGACCACCGTGCGCAGCTTGCCGCTGGTCGCCGTGCGGTCGAAGGCCTCCCTCGACGCGGTCTCCACGGCGAACGTCAGCAGGCCCTCCGCCTCGGCCGAGGCCAGCTCCGCCATCTCGGCGGCGAAGGCGTCGCGCGCGGCGGCGGGGTCGGACGCGTACTGCTCGTCGAGGCGGACCGTCAGCCGCTCGCGGCCGGAGCCGGAGGCGATCAGCAACTGGACCTCACCGTGGTAGCCCAGCCGCTCCTGCGCCGCCTTGAGGAAGCGCCGGTAGTTGAAGAAGTACGTACCGACGCGCACGACGTCGCCGTACCGTCCGAGCAGTTCCAGACGCGGGACGTGACTGCCGCAGGGGCAGGCGCCCTCGACCGCGCGGCCCAGGTCGCCGATCTCGTAACGCTCCAGCCGTTGCCCGGCACGTGCCCGCGAGGTGAACACCAGTCGCCCCGGCTCGCCCGGCGCAACCGGCCGGTCCTCCTGCGGGTCGAGGATCTCCAGCGTGTGCAGATCGGTCAGCACATGGTGGACCGATCCCTCGGACGCGGTGCACTGGTAGCCCAGCGGCCCCAGGTCGGTGCTGCCGTACGCGGCCGAGCGGATCACCTCGACGCCGAACTCGTCGATCAGCACCCGGCGTTGCTCCGCGGTGAAGTGCTCACCGCCGTAGAACACCGTGCGGATGCCACCGTAGTCACGCAGCCGGTCCGCCTCGGCGTGGAACAGCTGCCACAGGTAGGAGGGCATGCCGAAGACGGTGTCCGCCCTGTGGGTGACCAGCGCTTCGGCGACCACGGCGTGGTCGGGGCCGGCGGCCATCGGGATCTGAGTGGCGTTCAGCCGTTCCAGGATGGAGAAGAAGCTGATGAAGCTTCCGTACATCCCGCCGCAGTAGAACAGGTTGGCCGCCCGGTTCCGGGCCGGGTCGAACCCCGCGGCGAGCAGCCCGTCCGCGGCGGCGCGCATCTGGTTGTCGTAGTCGTCGCAGGTGAACACCGACAGCGCGGGCCTTCCGGTGGAGCCGCCGCTGCGGAAGTACAGGTGCGCGTACTCCGGGGCAAGCGACGCGAGCGCCCCCTGCACGCCCTCCTTGCCCAGCAGCGGCCCGACGGGCGACGGCGGCAGCACCGGCGGCGCCGCCAGGTCGTCCAGGCAGGCCACGGTGCGGAACGCCGTCCCGGACGCGCGCACGCTCACCCGTCGGCTGTAGCGCTGCAACGCATAGACCCCGTCGTGCGGTTCGCCCTCGTAGCCCTCCAGCATGGAGCCGACCGGGGTGACCCGGGTGACACCCGCGGCGAACACCGCACGCGACACCTCGGCCACGTCCGCCCGGCCCCCGCCGATCGCCGCGGTCTGGAGGTAGCGCCGCATCGGCCGCAGCACCGCGGTGACCGCCTGCCGGGGCAGCGGCTTCACCCAGACGCTGCGATGCAGAGGGGAGGCGCTGAGCGCCGGACGGGTGTCCGCCAGCACGCGCCAGGAGCCGTCGTCGGCGGCGATCACCCGGGTCAGGCCGAGGTGCTGCTCGAGCCGGGCGAGCTGTTCCGTGGTCGTGATCTCGGCCTGCTCGGCGATGCCCGGCAGCGGTGCCCGCCGCGCGCCGGAGATCTTCGCCAGCCGCTCGGCGAAGCGTCCGGCGAAGTCGAAGACCTCCTCGGCGTTCTCGGTGTCGAGGTAGACCACCTGCGGGCTGGAGCACGCCTGCTGCTCGAAGCGGCAGACGTCCTCGGCGAGCCCGTCGAGCGTGGCGTGGTCGGCCGCCGCGTCCCGGGTCAGGTAGGCGAAGGAGATCCGGTGCCCCCACTCGACGACCCGGCAGCCGGGCGGCGCCAGGTCGCTGACCGCCCGCACGGCGTCCTCGCCGCCCCACGCGGCGATCGCGTCGGCCTGGCCGCACAGCGCCTGAAGCCACTCCCGGCGCGACGACGGGAAGCGCAGGGCCACGACACGTTCGGCGATCAGCCCGCTCGGGTCGGCGGCACCGAGCGCGGCGAGCAGGTCCAGGGCCAGCGCGGTGTCGGTGCTGCTGGTCTTCAGCACGTTGAGGTTCCCGGCCAGCAGTCCCTCGACGACGCTCAGCGGCGCCACGGCGGCGGCGTTGCCGGGTGCGATGTGCACCAGCAGCCCGACCGGGGCCCAGGCCTCGTAGACCGTCTCACGGGCGTCCGGCCGTGTCAGCCGCTCCGGGCGCGGGCCGCCCAGCTCCCGGCGGAGCTTGCGTTCCAGCGCCTGGCGGGTGAGCGCCGCCGTCAGCTCGGCGAGAGTGGCGTCGGCCTCCTCCGCGGGCAGGTGCGCCGCCAGCCCGGCCCGCAGGGGTGAGGCGGGATCGGCCAGGTCGGCGCCGACCGCTGCGCAGGCGCCGATGACCACGTCGGTGGGGAGTGGACGCGTCAGGACCCGCCCCGTCAGCTCCGGCAGCAGGGCGAGCCGCCGGCCGGCCTCGGCATCGTCGATGAACTCGCCCTGCCAGAGGTGGACTGCGGAAGATGTCACGACATTCCCTTCAGGAGTTCGGCGGCGGCTACCGCGCAACTGCGGTTGCGGCTCACCCCGGCGCGGCCGTGCACGGTGAACCAGTCGGTGGACAGCGGGCAGCCGCACTCCTCGCCCGGGTGCAGCGACGCCAGATCGCCCATCACGACGCTGTGTGCCGGCACGGAGGTGATGTACGGGCTGACCAGATGGAGGAAGCCGCGCTCCCCGTACGGCAGCGGGCGCAGCGTCGCCGTGTCGCGCACGGCGGCGCGCGACCACACGGGCACGTGCAGCCGGTGCCGTTCGCATTCGACATACGGCACGCAGTGCTCGACCGAGCCGAAGGTGTCGCGGATCCGTTCGCCCGGGACGCCGAGGCGCTCGGAGACCCCGGCGTAGAACTCCTCCTTGCCGATCTGCCGGTCGGCGTGGCCCTTCCAGCCGCCGCCGAGCACGACCAGCGACCCCTCGGGCAGCCGCAGCGGCGGCAGTCCCATGGCGCTCATCCGCTCCAGGGTGAAGTGCAGGAAGGCTGGGAATCCGAGGACGCGCACCGGTACGTCGTCCTCGGCGTACCGCTGGAGCGCAGCGACGCAGCCGAACACGTCGAACTCGTGGCCCGAGCCGGTGTGCCGCAGGGCGTGCGTGGTGTGCCGGGCCGGGGCGAAGTCGCACAGGTAGTTGTCGGTGAACGAGGTACCCAGCTTCAGCGACGGCGCGGGCTCGTAGCTGTAGAGCAGGTAGTTGACCGGCTGGTCGGGGGTGATCCAGCCGTAGTGGTCGAAGATCCGGGCCACCATGCGCTGCGCGGAGCGGATGGTCCACTCGTCGAAGAACATCTGCGATTTCTGGCCGGTCGTGCCAGAGGAGGTCAGGTGCAGGAAGACCTCGTCGCGGGGGATCGACAGCACCTCGTGGCGCTTGAAGAACGCGGCGGGCACCAGCGGGGTGCGCACCCGCTCGCCGACCGTGGGCGCGGGGGATTCCGGCGGGTCCTGGAGCAGGGAGGCCAGGAACGGGGAGCGTTGCGCGTGCCAGGCGTTGGCCTCGGCCATGGCGGCGGCGAACAGTTCGTCGACCTCGGCGCCGGTCGCGTACGGCGACGCCAGGTCGCACAGCCGCTGCACCCGGCCGAGTGCCGCAGGGTCGGGAACCTCGACGGGAGCGAGATGGGGGTTCATCGGGACACCTCTTGAACGGGCAGGTAGGTGGAGGTCCAGGCACTCAGATAGGCGCTCAGGTACGGCTGGAGCAGTGTGCTGACGGCCGTCGTCCGGAAGTCGATCTGACGGCCGGTCCGGGACAGCACCACGTAGTCGTGGAAGCGGTCGCCGATGCGGCGCATCGCCGGGTAGACCGCGCTCGGCACGAACCCCGAGGCCAGGAAGGTCTCCAGGGCCTCGGTGTCGGCGAGCGGCAGCAGCGTCTCGGCGTAGTCCGCGCCGGCTCGTTGGACCGCGGTCATCAGAGCCTCCATCGCGCCGGTCACGGCCGCCGGACGCGGATGCACGGCGACCAGGGCGCAACTGCCCGCGACCGGGTCGAGGTCGGCGTACGCCTCGAAGCTGCCGTCGGCCGCGACCAGCACCGCGTTCGGCGTGTGCAGCGGGAAGTAGCGGTCACCCGCCACGGGGAAGCGCTCCAGGAAGCGGCGGCGGACGAAGGCCGGGGCCGCGATCAGCTCGATGGGATCGACGCCCGTGACGGAGCGCACCGCGGGGCGGCCGGCGACGCGTCCGGTGGCGGCGTAGTCGATGCCGATACCCGAGGACGCAGCGGTCAGCAGCGCCGCGAGACGCTCCGGTACGCGTTCCACCGGGGCGCGACGCTCCAGCACGCCGTTCCCGTAGCGGGCGAACAGTGCGAGGCTCTCGCATCCCTCGACCTCGACGGCGTTGGGCATCAGGCCGAGCGGCCGGAAGCCGTTGCGCACGACGACGTGCTGCGGGCCCTCGGTGACGACGCGGACCGTCGCGTACACCGAGTCGAGGCGGCCGATGCCGAATGCCTCCTCGCACACCGCGGCCGTGAGCCGGGAGGCAAGTCCGCCGCCACGATGACCGGGGTGCACGGCGAGGCCGACGAGTTTGCCGATGCGGCTGCCCGGGTCGGTCTCCACGACGGCGGAGCCGACCAGGTCGCCGCGGCCCGTGCGAGCGGTGAGCCAGTGCGCGGTGCCCTCGGTGATCAGCCGGCGCATGACGGCCGGGTCGCTGCCGAGCGGCAGCGGGTAGCCGTGTCCGTACACGTCGAAGTACAACTGCCGCAGCTCCGCGATGTCCTGGACTGCGGCGGGCGAGAGGACGACGGTCATGACGGGTCTCCCGTCATCGCGACGGGGCGCGCTTGTGCGGCGGACGGCTCCGGCCCGGCGCCGTCCCCGCGGCCGCCCAGCCACCACAGCGCCAGCGCGACCGGGACGAGACCGGCGCCCTGGACCAGGCACAGCGTGCGTGCCGTCAGTTGGTCGCCGAGCGCGCCGAAGACGAGCGAGGAGACGGGAAAGGTGGCGCCGAGCAGTGCCTGCATCACCGCGAAGAACCCCGGCTTGTCGTCGGCGGGCACCAGCCGCTGGAACAACGCGACGAACCGCACGCCGATCACCCCGACGCACCAGCCGACGACGGCCAGCGAGCCGACCGCCACTGCGTGCCCCGTGAGCAGGCCAGGCAGGCCCAGGGCGACAGCCATCACGGCCAGGCACGCGCTGCCCACCGTGACCGGGCGGCCCGGGAGGCGCCCGCCGGTGAACGATCCGACGAGTGTGCCCGCGCCCAGTGCGGCCTCCAGCGAGGCGACCGTCGAGCCGGTGGAGTGCAGCACGCCCCGGGTGTACAGAGGCATGACCACATACACGGCGGTGGTGAAGACGTTGGCGGCGGCGAAGCAGACCAGGACGCGGCGGATGAACGGCAGACCGGCCAGCACCTGACGCAGCGTCCGCCGCGCGGGCGCCTCCGGGGCAGCCGGGCCCTGCGGCGCAGTGGCGTACGGGAAACGAGCCGAGGAGACCAGCAGGGCCGCCAGCAGGTACGCGCCCGCGCACCCGGCGACGACGCCTGCGAGTCCGCCCAGGTCGACCACGAGCGGGCCCAGCAGCCCCCCGGCGAGCCCGGCGAGCGACTGGGTCGACAGCTCGAATCCGGTGGCCGCCTCGATGTCGGCGTCCTCGACCAGCTCGGGCACCGAGGTCGTCAGGCACGGGTCGAAGACCGCCTGGCAGGTCGCCAGCGCCAGCCCGGCCGCGTAGGCGGCGGCCATGGGCAGCGTCGCGGCGTACGCCCAGATGGCCGTGGCCGCGGCGAAGACGCCCGCCACGGCCGCCGCCACGGCCAGCACCGTGCGGTGGGCGTGACGCTCGATGACGCGGGCCACCAGCGGGGCGAGCGCGACCGCGGGCAGGGTGCTCACCATGAGGAACAGTCCCGAGTCGAGTCCGCGGTGCGCGCCGCCGGCAAAGCCGACGAGCCACCAGACCGCCCCGACCTGGAACATCCTGCTCGCCGCCTGGGTGAGGAGCTGACCGGCCCAGACCGCTCCGAAGGACGGGTTGCGCAGCACGACGGGCAGACGTCGCGCGCGCGGAACCGGTGCGCTCATGAGTGCGGCCGTTCGTCGACCACGCGGATCAGCTTGCCGGAGCGGGCGTTGACGACCAGATCCCGGTGCCGCACCCATTCGACGGTGAGCGGGTTGATGTGCCCTGCGGCGATCGCGCTCCCGTAGTGCGGCCGCTGCGCCAGCACAGCCTTGGCGATGGACTCGCCCAACGGGGCGTGCCGGTCGGCCGGTTCGGCCGTCGCCAGCCGCAGCGCCAGAGTGTCCCGGCCGTCCAGACGGCGCACGACGAGTTGCAGCCCGGTCACCTCACCGGCCACGTCGGTCGCCGTCACGATGTCGTGCACGTCCTGCGTGTACAGCGAGACGGGTCCGACCCGCACTCCCTCCTCGGCCCGGCCGAGGATACGGAAGACGCCCGCGTCCCGGTCCACCCATTCGGCGCGGTCGCCGGCCGGGTAGCGCAGCACAGGCATCAGCCGCCTGCGCAGGTCGGTGACGACGAGACGTCCCGGCGTGCCTTCCTCGTCGACCGGCCGGTCGGTCTCGTCGTCGACGATCTCGACCACCGTGTGCGGGACGAACGCGCGGTGCACCCTCGGGTCGCTGCCGGGGACCGCCTCGCCGAGCAGTCCGGCGTCCACGCTCGCGTAGCCCAGGGAACGCACCTCCGCCTGGGGGAACGCCGCCTTCAGCAGCGGGAGTTGGTCGCCGAACAGGCACTCGCCGCCGAAGAACAGCAACTCCACGTCCGGCAGGGTGCGACCGGCCGAGGTGAGGCGCTCGGCGAGGGAGCACAGTGTGGTCGGCGTTCCGGCGACGACCTGCACCCGGAAATCCTCCAGGGTGGCCGCGGTGGAATCCCAGGGTGCCGCGCCGCCGATGGGCAGCCGCACATTGGCCACCGGGGAACGGTGCAGCGAATCGAGAATGAAGCTGAAACTGGCGTAAAGGTCACCCGCGTAGAACAGGTCGGCCACCCGGTGACCCGGCCGCAGCCCCGCCGTGACGAGTCCGGCGCCGAACGCCGTGGTGAACTCCCGCCATTCCGTGCGGGTGTAGTACGAGAACTTCGGGGACCCTGTGGTGCCGCCGCTGCGGAAGACCACTGCTTCGTCCAGTGGCGCGGTCAGGAGTCTGTTGTCACGCGGTGAGTTGGCCTGCCAGAAATCCGACTGGGGCACCACCGGAAGATCCGTGAGATGCGCCACGTGATCGGGAAGGTCGGCGTAAAGCTCCTGGTAGAAAGGCGAGTTGTGGCGCACGAAGCGTATCAGCTCCGCGAATTGTTGAACGGGCATCAATTCCTGCTCGAAGCATGCTCGGTGAACCGTCGGCAAACAGAGGGGAACCGACGGCGGTGCGACGGAGTCGGTTCGCTCCGACAGGCGGAGGAACGCGTCACGAACGGTGTGATTCGGTGGTGCGCCCACGGAATGCGGGGCGCCCGTACCCAAAGGATATCTCATCATTCGGAACGCTCTTGCGCCAACTGGCCGCGTATGTAAGGGGCTTCCTCTTCCGGCGGACGGGCTTTTGCGGCGTGCGGTTCCGTCCGCGATGGAGACGGTCGTCACAAGTGACCTTTGTTCGATAAGCAATTGTTGAGCGTTCTTCAAGGGTCCTTTATGGAAAAGGCTGACCCGGACCGAAGGCGGGCGGCCGCGGGCCGCGCCGTGAAGCGGTGGTCGGCGGGTTCCGGAGGAAGGCGGTCGGCCCGGGGGTGGAGGCGACCGTGCGGGACGTCCTCTGACAGGCGTCCCTTTCCGGACGTGCCGAGGGGGGAGGGTGTGGCAGGTATGTCGGCGCCCGGATCGGTCTGGTGCTCTTCGGCGCCCCGAGGGGCCGGTGCGGGATGCCGTACTGCTGACCGCCCCGGCCGGGGCGGTCTCGGCGCTCGTGACGCCGCTGCTCATCGTCTCGCGCCGCCGGACCCGCCCGGCGGCGGCCCGAGACGCGACGGTCGCCGTCACCGTGTTCGTGACCATGGCCCCGTAACTGCACGCGCCCGGACCTGCGGCTCGCCGTGAAGAGCTCACGTACGAGGCCGGGCTCAGCTCCGGTCCCTCCCCCACGAACTCGCTTACATCGGCGCCCCGGGTGAGGGCGCAGGCGCTGCGTGACGCGGCGCGTCAGACTTGGGTGATTCCTTTCCTTGAACCATTCGTGTTTATGGCGCTAGGTTGGCGCCGTGACCGTATCCCGGACTCCGACCACTGCCGAGGAACTGCGCGGCGCCGGCCTACGGGTGACGGCCGCCCGCGTTGCGCTGCTCGAGACCGTCCGGCACGGTGACCACCTCGGCGTCGAGGCGATCGCCTCCGGAGTGCGCGATCGCGTGGGCCACATCTCCCTCCAGGCCGTGTACGAGGCCCTTCACGCGCTCACCGCGGCGGGACTGATACGCCGCATCGAACCGGCAGGCAGCCCGGCCCGCTTCGAGGGACGTGTCGGAGACAACCACCACCACGTCGTGTGCCGGTCATGCGGTGCCGTCGCCGACGTGGACTGCGCGGTCCATGAGACGCCCTGCCTGACCGCGTCCGACGATCACGGCTTCTCGATCGACGAGGCCGAGGTCATCTACTGGGGCCTGTGCCCCGACTGTTCCATCGCCCGCAGTTGCTGAGCACCATGATCCGCCCAGTTCGGAAGGATTTTCATGTCTGAGAACCATGAGGCAATCGTCGTAGACGCGAAGACGGGGGACGAGGGTGGCTGCCCGGTCGCGCACGGGCGCGCGTCGCACCCGACCCAGGGTGGCGGAAACCGTCAGTGGTGGCCGGATCGGCTCAACCTGAAGATCCTGGCCAAGAACCCGGCCGTGGCCAACCCCCTCGGCAAGGAGTTCGACTACGCCGAGGCGTTCAAGAGCCTCGATCTGCCGGCGGTGAAGCGGGACATCGCGGAGGTGCTGACGACCTCGCAGGACTGGTGGCCTGCCGACTTCGGCCACTACGGCCCGTTCATGATCCGGATGGCGTGGCACAGCGCGGGCACCTACCGCATCAGCGACGGCCGCGGCGGCGCCGGGGCCGGCCAGCAGCGCTTCGCCCCTCTCAACAGCTGGCCGGACAACGGGAACCTCGACAAGGCCCGCCGCCTGCTGTGGCCGGTCAAGAAGAAGTACGGCCAGCAGATCTCGTGGGCCGACCTCATGGTCCTCGCCGGCAACGTCGCCCTGGAGTCGATGGGCTTCAAGACCTTCGGCTTCGCCGGCGGCCGTGAGGACGTCTGGGAGCCCGAGGAGGACGTCTACTGGGGTCCCGAGTCCACCTGGCTCGGCGACGAGCGCTACACCGGCGACCGCGAGCTCGAGAACCCCCTCGGCGCCGTCCAGATGGGTCTCATCTACGTCAACCCGGAGGGCCCGAACGGCAACCCGGACCCGCTCGCCGCGGCCCGCGACGTCCGGGAGACGTTCCGCCGGATGGCAATGAACGACGAGGAGACCGTGGCCCTCATCGCGGGCGGCCACACCTTCGGCAAGACCCATGGCGCGGGCCCGGCGGACAACGTCGGCCCCGACCCCGAGGCCGCCCCGCTCGAGGAGCAGGGCTTCGGCTGGAGGAACTCCTTCGGGACCGGCAAGGGCGGCGACACGATCACCAGCGGTCTCGAGGGTACGTGGACGAACACCCCGACCGCGTGGGACAACAGCTTCTTCGAGATCCTGTTCGGCTACGAGTGGGAGCTGTTCAAGAGCCCTGCCGGCGCGCACCAGTGGAGGCCGAAGGACGGCGCCGGCGCGGGTACGGTGCCCGACGCCCACGACCCGTCGAAGAGCCACGCTCCGACGATGCTGACGACCGACCTCTCCCTCCGGTTCGACCCGGCCTACGAGCAGATCTCGCGACGCTTCCTCGAGAACCCGGACGAGTTCGCGGACGCCTTCGCCCGCGCGTGGTTCAAGCTGACCCACCGCGACATGGGCCCGGTCGTGCGCTACCTCGGCCCGGAGGTCCCGGCCGAGACGCTGTTGTGGCAGGACCCCCTGCCCGAGGTGACGCACGAGCTCATCGACGCCGAGGACATCGCCTCCCTCAAGGCCCAGGTCCTCGCCTCGGGCCTGTCGGTGTCCCAGCTCGTGTCCACCGCGTGGGCGTCGGCCTCGTCCTTCCGCGGCAGCGACAAGCGCGGCGGCGCCAACGGTGCGCGCATCCGCCTCGAGCCGCAGAGCGGGTGGGAGGTCAACGACCCCGACCAGCTGGCGACGGTGCTGCGCACGCTGGAGGGGATCAAGGAGGCCTTCAACTCTGCCGGGGCCGGCGGCAAGCAGGTCTCGCTCGCCGACCTGATCGTGCTCGCCGGTGGTGCGGGCGTCGAGCAGGCCGCCAAGGTCGCCGGCTTCGACGTCGAGGTGCCCTTCACACCGGGCCGTGTGGACGCGTCGCAGGAACAGACCGACGTGGAGTCGTTCGCCGCGCTCGAGCCGACCGCCGACGGGTTCCGCAACTACGTCGGGAAGGGCAACCGGCTGCCGGCCGAGTATCTGCTGCTCGACCGGGCGAACCTGCTGACCCTGAGCGCCCCCGAGCTCACGGTCCTGGTTGGTGGACTGCGCGTCCTGGGCGCGAACCACCAGCAGCAGCCGCTCGGTGTGTTCACCACGACCCCCGGGTCCCTGACCAACGACTTCTTCGTCAACCTGCTCGACCTGGGCACGACGTGGAAGGCGGCTTCCGAGGACGCCAACACCTTCGAGGGGCGCGACGCCGCCACGGGCGAGGTCAGGTGGACCGGCAGCCGCGTCGACCTGGTCTTCGGGTCGAACTCCGAGCTGCGCGCGCTCGCGGAGGTCTACGCGAGCGACGACGCGAAGGAGAAGTTCGTGAGCGACTTCGTCGCGGCCTGGACCAAGGTGATGAACCTGGACCGGTTCGACCTCGTCTGACCACGACGTCCGGGTGGGCCCTCGAGGGCCCACCCGGACGTCATCGGTGAGCGTGCCCGCGCGGTGAGTCCTCTCACCGGGGCAGCCCGTACACGCGGCAGGCGTTTTCGCGGCCCGTCCACGCCGCGATCCGCCGCGCGTCGGGCAGGCTCAGTTCGTCGGTGTCCACCCGGTCCTGGAGCAGCCCCGCCAGACCCCGCCGGAACGCCAGTGCGCCGAGGTGGTGGAATTCGGCGATCCCGTAGGCGTCGGAGCTGTAGAGGAGCTTGCGGAACGGCGTGATCTCGAGCGCCTCCTCGAGGATCGTCCGGGCGCGGACGGGACCGACGTGGTGCAGGGTGAGCCCGACGTCGAGGTACACCTGCTCGAAGACCGTGGCCAGGTAGGCGGCCTGCCGCTGATAGGGCCAGCAGTGCAGCAGCAGGACCGGGACGCTGCGGGACGTGAGGTGCAGCCAGTCGGTCAGGTAGGTGGGATCCACCCGGTGCATCCGGATGTCGCTGTCGCCGAAGCCGGTGTGCAGTTGCAGAGGCAGCCCGATGTCCACCGCCGTCCAGAGCAGGTGCCGTACGAGGACGGGGTCGTTTAGGCGGGGGCGGGGGTGAGGGCCGTCCCCGGCTGCATGCGCGCTGCGGCCGGTACTTCCCGGGGCCAGCCAGCGCCGGACCGCCTCGGTGACGTCCGCGTCCGAAGGCCGGGCGGGATCCAGGTCGAATCCGGTGCGATAGGCGGCGACGGACTTCATCGCCACCGCGCCCCGCTCGTCGACGGCTTCCCGCGTCGCGGCGACGAACGCGGCGGCGTACTCGTCCGGCTCCACCCCCTCGGCCGCCACCGCCTCGGCGACGGCCTCCAGACGTACGACTTCGTACGCGGCTGCCCCCGGACGACCCGCGGCGCCGGCGAGCTCCGCGGGTGTCGTGAGGCGTTCCGGGGTGTAGCCGGTGTCGACGCAGAACACGTCCGTTCCCGCGGCGGCGATGAACCTGCGGTTCACCTCCGGCCAGCCCAACTCCGCCCGTCGCGCCAGGTATTCCGTGGCGGGAGCGTGCCGCGAGAGGTCCAGCAGGGGTGCGCAGTGGCGGCGGATCGACACTCCGACGGGGCTGTCGAAGGGCGTGATGCCGCTCGCGGGCCATACGTCTCCTTCGGTCATGAATGACTCGAACGCCTCGGGACCCGGATCGGCGGTGAGGACGCCATGACAGTGGTGATCCACGAGGCTTAGAGCGGCGACGGCCTCGTGGACCGGCCCGCTGGCGGGTGGTGGGCTGCTCACGGCCGGGCCGCCTCCAAGATGGTCGATGGAAATCCGCTGTCCTCGCCCGGGTTCAGTATTTCCACCGGTACGCCGCTGCCACGAGCTCGTCGTCGAGCCCGGCCACGGCGGCGATCTCCCCGAGACGTACGGCGATCACCGCGTCCGCCAGTACCGGCCCCAATGCGGCGCGCAGCCGTTCGTCCTCGCGGAACTTCCCGACGGACTCCTCGAGCGAGGCCGGCAGGCGGCGCACGCCCCGCACCGCCGCCTCCTCGTCGGTGAACCGCGCGGGATCTCCGGCGACCTCCTCGGGCAGCGACGCGGACGACTCCAGTCCGTCGAGCCCGGCGGTGATGAGGCAACCGAGTGCGAGGTACGGATTGGCGGCCAGGTCGACCGGCTTCACCTCCAGGTTCGCCGCCTGGTCGGTCAGCCCCGCCGTGCCGGTGATGATGCGCACCGCGGCTTCGCGGGTCTCGCGACCCCATACGGCGAACACGCCGGCCCACTGTGAGGGTTTGAGCCGCAGGTGGCTCGCCGGGCTCGGCGCGGTCACTGCCGTGAGCGCGGGCAAGTGGGCGAGCAGACCGGCGGCGAACGACTCGGCTTCGGCAGTCATGCCGTACCGGCGCTCGCCACCTGCGTGCAGATTGACGCCGTCGCGCCAGGCGGAGAGGTGGACATGGCCGCCGTTGCCGACCCCCTCCGCGGAAACCGCCGGTGCGAACGAGACCTTGAGTCCATGACGCCGGGACACGGCCCGGATGGTCTGCCGCACCAGGACGCTCCGGTCCGCGGCGGCCACCGGGTCGAGCGCGCGCACCGAGATCTCGTACTGCCCGGCCGCGTACTCGGGGTGGATCTGGTCGACGTCCACGCCCTGGGCCTCGAACGCCGCCAGGAGTTCGACGGTGTAGTCGCTCAGTTCGACCTGGCGGGTGGCGCTGTAGGCCGGACCCGAGATCGCGGGGACGAACTCGTCCCCCGGCGCGGATCCCTGGCCGATGGCCCATTCGACCTCGATGGCCGCCTTGAACGTGATGCCGTGGTGCCGGGCGGCGTCCCTGACGACACGGCGCAGGAAGGTACGGCTGCACGCCGGATGACCCTCGCCCTCCTGGGTGATCCGGTCGACCGGGGCCCATGCCCAGCCCGGCTGTCCGGACAGGACCACCAAGTGGTCGAGGTCGGGATACAGGCGAAGATCACCGTCCGGCGAGCCCAGCACATCGGTGGAGACGATGGAGTCGTTCGCCAGGAAGGTGTCGAACACCGGGGACATCCCCACGCCCCACGCGGTCGCCGCCGCCAGCCTGGCCGTCGGGATGGTCTTCACCCGGCCGATGCCCGCGGTGTCGACGTACGCCAGGACGATGCCGTGCACGCCCCGCGCCGACAGTTCCGCGCCCAGCGCGGTGGCCCGCTCGACGTCACCCGGGCGCCCGCCCGGGACGGGATCGGCAAGGGTGGTCATGCGTCCTCCTCGGCGAGTCGCGGCCCAGTGCCTGCGCAGCGGACGGGGAACTCGACGGCCGTGCAGGCGGTGTACCCGGCCAGGATCGCGCACAACGCCGGGCCGAAGGCAGTGGGCCACGCCGTGGGCCGAGACGGACTGCGGATTCGTCCTTCGGCCCGGGCCCGGGCGATTCCGTCGATTGCACCAACTCCGTACGCATCCGTGCGGCCGCTGATGTGGTCAGACCGGGAGCAGGCGGGTGATCAGTGCGCCGAGCTGCCGGGTGTTGCGGCACTCATGCATCTCGACGAGTTCGGCGTAGGCGGGCGCGGCGGAATCACCGGTGCCCCACTGGGAGCGCGGCTCGGGGTTCAACCAGTAGAGACGGCGCACCCGTTGGGAGATCTCCCGCACGGCCGGCAGATTGGGGTCACTCATGTTCGTTCGGGCGTCACCGAGGACGAACACGGTCGTCCGGGCCCCCACCGCGTCGGGGTACCGTTCGGTGAACTCGCCGAAGGCGGTGCCGTAATCACTGCTGCCGTGCCAGCCCGTCAGTGTCGCCTCGGAGTGGACCCGGGCACCCAGCCCCGCCGGATCGGCCGCACCGGGGACCAGAAGCCCGGTGACCTCGTCGATCCGGTTGACGAAGGCGAACACCCGCACCTTGCTGAACTGGTCGCGCAGCGCCTGTACCAGCAGCATCGTGAAGTCGGAGAAACCCGATACGGAGCCCGACACATCACACAGCAGCACCAGTTCGGGCCGCACGGGACGGCGCCGGCGCAGCACGGGGTGCATCGGGATCCCGCCCGTCGACAGCGACCCGCGCAGGGTCCGCCGCAGGTCGACGGTGCCACGGGCGGCGCGGCGGCGGCGTGCGGCGAGCCGGGTTGCCAGCTTGCGCGCGAGCGGCTGAACCACCCTGCGCAGCTCGGCGAGTTGAGTTTGCCCCGCGTACAGGAAGTCGACCCGGTCGGCCGAGGTGGCCACCGCCCTGCGCGCGATCTCGTCTTGGCTGCGCCGCTCGGCGACCCGGCGCCGCGCCTCCGTCGCGACCTGCACACGGAAGACCTCGATGCGTCGGCGGACCTCGTCCTCGAGCAGCCGGTCGGTGAACTCCGGTCCTTCGGCCTGCGCCCTGATGGTGTCGCGGACGCGCGCCATCAGCGTCTGCGGACGGAGCCTGTCGAGCGTCTGGTACGACGACCAGCCCTGCGACCCCGGCGAGGATCCGTACGCGCCGAAGCCGGCCACCGCCTGTACCGCCAACTGCGCCGTCATCGCTTGGTCGTTGGCCGCGAGAGCTTCCGCGAGGCGATCTCGCAGCGCCTCTCGGTCCGGGGGCGTTTCGGTGCCCGGTGCCCCGACACGCAGCGGGAAGTACACATCGAAGACCGGATCGAACACGCGCCGCTGCCCCGCGTTGTGCAGCAGTGTGGCGGCGAGCCCTTCGCGCAGCCGCTCCCGGTCCGCCAGACCCAGCGCCTCCAGTGCCCGCGCGGCGTCCACGGTCTCGCCGGTGCCGATCCGTACGCCGTGCGAGCGCAGCGCGCCGACGAGACCCGTCAGCCGCGCGGTGACACCCGCCTCGGGCGCGGGGGCGGTCACACGGCGTCCAGGTCGAGCTTGGCCGCCGCCTTGAGAATGTCGTCCTGATGCTTGAGCAGCACGCCGAGGCTGTCTCGTACGACGGTCTCGTCGAGGGTGTCCGCTCCGAGCGCGACCAGCGTGCGCGCCCAGTCGATGGTCTCGGCGACCGACGGCACCTTCCGCAGGTCCATTTCACGCAGCGCCCCGACCACCCGCACCACGGAATCCGTCAGCGCCCCGTCGAGGCCCGGTACCTTCAGGCGGACGATACGGCGTTCCAACTCCGCCTCGGGGAAGCCGATGTGCAGGAAGAGACAGCGGCGGCGCAGCGCCTCGGACAACTCGCGGCTCGCGTTCGACGTGAGGACCACGAAGGGCCGGCTGGCCGCGGTGATCGTCCCCAGCTCCGGGACGGTGACCTGGAAGTCGCTGAGCACTTCGAGCAGCAGACCTTCCACCTCCACGTCGGCCTTGTCGGTTTCGTCGATCAGCAGCACCTTGGGATCGTCGCCGCGGATGGCGGTCAGCAGTGGACGTGCCAGCAGGAATTCCTCGCTGAAGATGTCCGTGCGCGTCTCGTCCCACGTCTCGTCACGGCCCGCGCTGATGCGCAGCAGTTGCTTGGCATGGTTCCACTCGTACAACGCCCGTGACTCGTCGACGCCTTCATAGCACTGCAGCCGGACCAGCCGTGCCCCGGCAACCTGCGCGACGGCCTTGGCGAGTTCCGTCTTGCCGACTCCGGCCGGGCCCTCCACCAGGAGCGGCTTGCCGAGCCGGTCGGCCAGGAAGACCGTCGTGGCTACCGCGGGCGAGGCCAGATATCCCGTCCCGGCGAGGCGTGCGGAGACATCTTCGACGGATGCGAACAGCAACGGGGCCTCCAGCTCCGAGCAGTGGACGTCGGCAATTGACTATCTAAGCGCTTGTTCAGGGCTCGTGTCACCTGTGACAGCGCCCACGGGCATGCGGCCGCGGACCGGGAGAGGCGGTTGCCACGCCCGGTGACCGGACCGGACCGCTGCGTATCGGGAGCGGCGGTTGGCACAGCGCGGATGCCCGCCGCCGATGTCTGGGGGTCGCCGTCCCGGCAGACCTTCCGCCGCCCGGGACCGGGAGCCGTGCGCGCGGGGCGGTCCGGCGCCGCGTGCCGCCGCACCGGTGGCGGCACCAGTTGCGCTCGCAGGCCGCCCCGGCCGATGCCAGACTGACGACGTGGCCGTCTTGTCATTTCCAGGCGGTACGTTTCAGGCGCACCGCGCCCGGTGCCCGCATCGTGGCTGGCCGCCTTCCGCCGGGCCTCTGCCTCCCCGTACGCGTGGCATGGCGAGGGGGCCGGACACCGTCCTGCGCCACGGCACAGGTCCCGGTGCTCGCCAGGGCGGGCGCTTCGTCCGTGCGCCCCCGCCGACGAGCACAGGCCGCAACCCCGGGCGACGACGTCGAGGACTTCGCCGACCGACAGCGCAGCCGTGACTCGGCCGGCTACGCCCGTTCGCCGCGCGGCGTGCTGTGCGGACGGCGGACGTGGTGCCTCCTGCCGCCCCGGCTCCGGTGCAAGGCCCTGGAAGGCCTCGGAAGGCCCCATGGGAGGTCTCGCGCATGAAGACCTGCGTACGGACCGCGGCCGTCGCCGTGGCCGCTCTGTCGGTGGCCGTTGCTCCTCTGGCCTGCGGACAGACCGGCGGGAACAGCGTCGAGCGCGAGAGTGCCCCGAAGATCGGCCTGCTGATGCCCGATGTCATCACGGCGCGCTGGGAGACGGACGACAGGCCCCTGCTGGAGAAGAAGATCAAGGAGTTGTGCTCCGACTGCGCGGTGGAGCACGCCAACGCCAGGGGCGATGTGGCCACCCAGCAGCAACAGGTGGACTCCATGATCACCAGAGGAGTCGATGCGTTGGTGCTCGTGGCCGAGGACGCCAAGGCACTCGAAGCCGCGGTGAGGAAGGCGCACGACGCGGGCATCCCGGTGATTTCCTACGACCGCCTCGCCCAGGGCCCCATTTCCGGTTATGTCTCCTTCGACGGCGTGGAGGTCGGAAGGCTCCAGGGCAGGGCGCTCCTCAAGGCCATGAGCCAGAGGCGGGACGGCAACCAGGTCGTCATGATGAACGGCGACCCCAGCGATCCCAACGCGATCCTGTTCAAGAAGGGCGCCCTGTCCGTACTCCAGGGCAGAGTGAAGATCGCTGCGATGTACGACACGTCCATGTGGCGGCAGGAGATTGCCAACCTGAACATGGCAGGAGCGATCGCCGGTCTCGGCGCGGACAAGATCAACGGAGTTTACGCCGCAAACGACAGCCTCGCCGCCGGCAGTATCTCCGCTCTCAAGGCGAACAAGGTCAGCCCGCTGCCCCCCATCACCGGTCAGGATGCGGATCTCGGGGCCGTACAGCGCATTCTCGCCGGCGAACAGTACATGACGGTGTGGAAGTCCTTCCGCCCCGAGGCCGCCGCAGCCGCCACCATGGCCGTGGCCGCGGCCCGCGGACAGAGCCTGGACCGCATCGCCACCGCCAAGGTGAGCACTGTCGGCGCGAACGCGGTGCCGGCCGTCCTGCTCACTCCCGTGGCCGTGACCGCCGACAACATCAAGGACACCTTGGTGAAGGGCGGGGTGTACACGATCGAGCAGATCTGCACGCTCCGGCTCAGTGCGGCCTGTGAGAGGGCCGGGCTCACCGGCTAGGCCGGGTCACCACGGCCAGGCCGACGGAAGGAGAGGGTTTCCGTGGCGACTCCACCCCTGCTGGCGTTGCGCGGTATCTGCAAGCGCTTCGGTGTCGTCCAGGTCCTTGCCGACATCGAGCTGGAGGTTCGCGCCGGCGAGGTGGTCGCGCTCATGGGCGACAACGGGGCCGGCAAGTCCACCCTGGTCAAGGCCATCGCGGGCGTTGCCCCCGCGGACACGGGCGTCATCGAGTGGGAGGGCCGGGCGGTCCCGATCCGGCGCCCCCACGATGCCCGGGATCTCGGCATCGCCACCGTCTACCAGGACCTCGCGCTGTGCGGGAACCTCGACGTCGTCGGCAACCTTTTCCTCGGGCGGGAGACCCGCAGGCTCGGATTCCTCGACGAGGTGGAGATGGAGCGCCGCACCCGGGATCTGCTGGAGCGCCTGTCGACTGGCCTCCCCGATCTGCGCGCCCCGGTCGTCTCCCTGTCCAGCGGCCAGCGGCAGATGGTCGCCATCGCCCGCTCGCTCCTTTGGGACCCACGGATCCTTCTGCTGGACGAACCGACCGCATCCCTGGGCTTCGAGCAGACCAGCGAGGTTCTGGACCTTGTCGATCATCTGCGTGACCGCGGTGTGGGCGTTCTGCTCATCAGCCACAACCTGGCCGACGTCAAAGCCCTCGCGGACCGGGCCGCGGTACTGCGGCTCGGGCGCAACAACGGCTTCTTCAACGTGAACACCGCGTCTCAGGAACAGATCGTCGCCGCGATCACCGGTGCCACGGAAAACGTGCCCCGCCGGATGGCCCACCGGGAGGTGGACTGGTGAAAGGGATGCGCAACGAGAGGGACAACCCGCAGGCCGAGGCCGCCGCGCACACCGCCGATCCCCGTCCGTCGCGGCCCGGACGAGCCATCGCCGATGTCGTGCAGCGCTGGACTGCGGCCGGCCGGCGCAGGTTCATCGCGAGTGAACTCGGTTCGCTTCCGGTCGTCCTCGTCCTGGTCGCGGTATGGATCGTCTTCCAGCTGCTGAACCCGAACTTCCTCTCACCCCGGAACCTGTCCAATCTCAGTGTCGACATCGTGGGCACGGGACTGATCGCGGTCGGCATCGTCTTCGTGCTGCTGATCGGCGAACTCGACCTGTCGGTCGGCTCGATCAGCGGTCTGGCGGCGGCCGCCTTCGCCGTGCTCAACGTGAACAACGGGGTGCCGGAATGGCTCGCGATCATCCTTGCGCTGCTCGTGGGTACCGCGGCGGGGACCGTACAAGGCTTCTCCGTGGCGAAGACCCGTGTGCCGGCATTCGTGGTCACGCTGGCGGGGTTGCTCACCTGGAACGGCCTCATGCTCTACATGCTCCGCACGAGCGGCACCATCAACCTCGACGAGAACGGCCTCGTGGCCAAGCTGACCAGCTACTACTTCAGCAATGAGGGCGTCGCCTACGGGGTGGCGGCGTTCGCCGCGGGCCTGGTCTTCCTGATGTCCTACCGGGACAGGCGACGCCGCCAGGCCATGGGCCTGCCGCACCGCTCGCTCCGGAGCATCGGGGCGCGCACAGGACTGCTCGCAGTGGTGGCGTTCGCCGCCGCATATGTGCTGAACAGGTTCCAGGGCCTGCCGCTGGCTCTCTTGATCTTCCTCGCCCTGGTGGGCGGCCTGGACGTCGTCCTTCGCCGCACACCCTACGGACGACAGGTCTACGCCCTCGGCGGCGGTATCGAGGCGGCCCGCCGCGCCAGCCTCAGCGTGGTGCGGGTGCAGACCGCGGTGCTGGCGGTCTCGGGCACGATGGCCGCGGTCGGCGGCCTGTTCCTCGCTTCCAGGATCACCTCGGTGAGCCAGTCCTCCGGCTCGGGCGTCCTGCTGCTGAACGCCATCGCGGCGGCGGTCATCGGTGGCACCAGCCTGTTCGGGGGACGGGGTACGACCTGGTCCGCGGTGCTCGGCGCGCTGATCATCCAGTCGATCGCCTCGGGCATGGCGATCACGGACACCCCTATCGCTCTCCAGTTCGTGATCACCGGCGGGGTGCTGTTCGCCGCCGCGGTCATCGACGCGCTGTCGCGCCGCTCCCAGGAGGCGCACGGCCGAGCCTGAGACGTCTGGTCACCGGATGCACCCCGTCGATCCGGAGCGGTGATTCAGGGCACGGCTTGTGAAACTTCTGTGACCCCGTGGGGATACCGTCGTGGACTTGTGTAATCCAGGACTGTTGCCTGCACGGCTGCGCCGCCCTGTGCGGTGGTGTTCGCTGGGGCCTGCTACGGTCCATGCTGTAGACGTTGGTAACGGATCGATAACGAGACGGGCCGGCGGGCTCGTTTCGGCGAGCCGGGGGGCGTGTGACCACAAGGGGCTGCACTGCGATACCTACTGCGCGAAGGGTGTTAATCCATGCACGAGTTGAATCCGAGTCGCCGTCATGCCGACTGAGGCCCAGCCGACGGAGCACGGCAGCACACCGGTGAGACGGACGCCGATCTCGCCCTGCGTGGATGAGCACTTCGTCCCCGACGACGGTCCCCGCCGGGTACGGCTCACTTCCGCCGCTCAGTGCACCGCCATGGTCGACCGGGCCGGTCAACTGCCTTCCTGAGGTGCTTCCGCCACGGCCCGACTGCCCGCCGCCGCGACCGCCCGCCCCAGGGCCGCGTCGCCCGGCGTGATGTGTGCCGTGCCGGCGTCGACCGGAAATCCCAAACCGCAAGGAACAGTTCTCACTTCACCATGCGCCAATTGTTCACAATAGTCTCCCATTCGCCGGTCGTCCCTGCCGGGTTGATGACCTCCTGCCGTTCCGGGCAGGTGGCCATATGACTCTGCTGGCGGAGAAGAACAGCCCCGTCGTCGTAGGCCCAGCCCTCGGTGGGCAGTTGCCGTCACTGACCGGGATGCGGTGGATGGCCGCATTTCTGGTCTTCGTCTACCACGTGCGGAACTTCGGCTACTTCGGCGGCGAAGGCGGAAGACTGGTCGACTGGGCGTTCGGGGCGGGCTCCGCCGGAGTGTCCTTCTTCTTCATCCTCTCCGGCTTCGTACTGGCCTGGACCGCCCGCGAAGGAGACAGTGCACGCGTCTTCTGGCTCCGCCGCCTGGCCCGGGTCTACCCCGTCCACCTGGTCACGGCCCTGCTCGCCCTGACGCTCTCCCTGACCCTGGTCCCGGCCCTGTCGCCCAGCGGGACCTCGGAGACGCTGGCCAACCTGCTGCTCGTCAGTTCCTGGAAGCGTGACTGGTGGCAGGCCCTCAATCCGGTCAGCTGGTCCCTCACCTGCGAGGCGTTCTTCTACGCCACCTTCCCCGCGCTGTACGCGGCCCTGCGCAGGATCGGCCCTCGCTCCCTCACCGCGGTGGCGGTCGTCAGCGGCGCACTGGTGATCGTGCTGCCCTGGGCCAACATTCACTATGCGCCGGACTGGATCCTGGCCAGCTTCCCCGCCGCCCGCCTGCCCGAGTTCGTCCTCGGCGCCGCACTCGGCCGCCTGGTACGCCTCGGGGCATGGCGCGGGCCGGGGCTCGACGTCTCGCTCGCCCTCACCGTCGTGGGCTACTTCCTGACCCGCCAGCTCCCCGGCGCGTACGGCCCCGCCGCCTGCACCATCGTCGGCCTGGGCCTGCTCATCCCTGCCGCGGCGGTCGCCGACCTGAGGGGACTGCCGTCCTTCTGGCGTCGGCGCCGGCTCGTTGTCCTGGGGGAGTGGTCGTTCGCCTTCTACATGATCCACATACTGGTGATGCGTGTCGCGGAGCGGCTCTTCGTCTCCCGTCCCCATCTACCCGCGCTCCAGGCCCTCCCCTCGGCCGCGGCCGTCTTCCTCGTGTCCCTCGGTCTGGCGTGGGCGCTGTACACGGCGGTCGAACAGCCCGCGCGCCGAGTGCTCCTCGGCAGCCGCAGACGGACGGCAGCCCGCCCCGCCCGGGCGGAAGGCTGAGGGGTGCACTCCCAAGGGGAATTAAAGGGTTCCCTTCCTTGTGCAGGGATTCGGTAAGGGGTTCGGTAAGAGAAAAGGTGCAAGGTTAAATGTGAATCCCCTTTGAACGGGCCATGCTCCATTCCCGTATTCATGGGCGCCGCGTGAGAAGGAATCCGCGGACATCGGAAACCCCGGTTGACGGGCCGTGAGAAAGGGGTATCAGTCATGGCGTTCGACAAGATCATGCTGGTGAAGAAGGCCAAGAAGAAGGCAGTCGGCTGCGCAGGCAAGGCGGCGCAGGGCCGCCGCCACAAGAAGCACCACCGCAAGCACAAGAAGGCCGCCGGCAAGTAGCCCTTCAGTAGCTCGTCCGGCCGTGCCGGGATCCGTCCGCCTCCAGGAGGCGGACGGATCCCGGCACACCGTCGCGTGGGAAATCTTCAGGGAGTGTCGGCCAGGCATGAATACTGCTGCACAGATCGCCATGCCCGCCCCCGCCGTAGAAGCGCGGACACGGCATGCCCGTATCTCGCCATGGGCGGCGTTTCGGAAGTTCTGGCCGCTGGTGCGCGTCAACCGCACCGCGGTGGTGGTGTCGGCGGTGCTGCTGGTGGTCGCCGCGGGGTGTGACACGGCCGCGATCGGCCTGGCGGGCCAACTCACCGACGATGTGCTCGCCCCGGGCGACCTCCGCGCCTTCTGGGGGCCCGCCATGCTGTGGCTGGGTCTCGCCGCGGCGGGTGCGGTGGCCTCCTCCGCGGGCAGTTACCTTTCGGGCTGGATGAGCGAGCACTTCCTGCTCGGCCTGCGCGACCGAGTCTTCCAGCATCTTCAGCAGCTCCCGCCGGACGTGTTGGACCGCTACGGGACCGGCGATCTGGTCTCCCGTCTGACCGGTGACATCGAGGCCGTCGAGTCGCTGGTGGCCTCCGCCCCGGTCGAGTTGATCACCTCGGTCGTCGGAGCGCTGGTCTTCGCCGTGGCCGCGTTCTGGACCAGCTGGCAGCTGGCCCTGATCACCCTGGCCGCCGCGCCCCTGATCTGGTTCGGCGCACGGGTGTTCGGCACCCTGATGCGGACCGCCAGCCGTGCGGAGCGCGACAGCAACGGGCGACTGGCCTCCCTGCTCGAGGAGAGCCTGGCCAACATGCCCCTGGTGCAGGCTTACAGCCGACAGCAGGCCGAGCGCAGCAAGATCCACCGTGAGGGGCGTACCTGGATGCGCACCGGCCTGCGCCAGATCAGACTCTCGGCGCTGTACGGGCCTCTGGGCGAACTGATCGAAACCGTCAGCGTGCTGGCCGTCATCGGCGCCGGAGCCTGGCAGATCTCGGAGCACCACCTCACCGTCGGCGGCCTGCTCTCCTTCGCCGCCTACCTCGGCTACCTCCACCCCCGACTGCAGGAACTGGGCGAACTCCTCGTCCACGCCTCCTCCGCCACCGCCGCCTGCGAACGACTCCTCGAAGTCCTGCGCAGCCGGCCCGCCGCCGACCCCGACCACCGACCGGACGTCCGGCCCCCGGCCGAGCCGGTCCGCGGCGCCGTCACCTTCCAGGCCGTCGGCTTCTCCTACCCCGGCGCCGACCGCCGTGTGCTGCACCGCCTCGACCTCGACATCGCGCCCGGACTCCTGGTGGCGGTCACCGGACCCAGCGGATCGGGCAAGTCCACGCTCGGCAAGCTCCTGCTGCGCTTCCACGAGCCGACTCAGGGCCGTATCCTCCTCGACGGCCATGACATCGGCGATCTCGCGGTGGACGAACTGCGCCGGCACATCACCCTGTTGCCCCAGGACAGCATGCTGTTCGACGGCACCATCCGCGACAACATCACCTACGGCCGCCCCGACGCCCCCGAAGGGGACATGCTCGCCGCTGCCGCCGCAGCCGACGCCCATGAGTTCATCAGCGCCCTGCCAGATGGTTACGACACCCCTGTCGGCAAACGCGGCGGCCATCTCTCCGGCGGCCAGCGCCGCAGGATCGCCCTGGCCCGCGCGATGCTGCGCACCGCGCCCGTGCTCATCCTGGACGAGCCCACCACGGGCCTCGACGACGCCTCCACCGCCCGCATCCTGCCACCCCTGCGACGCCTCGCGGCAGGGCGTACCACCTTCCTCATCACCCACGATCAGCGCCTGGCCGCCCATGCCGACGTGGTCCTCCGTCTGACGGACGGCACCGCCACCCTCACCCCTGTCGGCTCGCCGCCGGAAGCCGCCGAGGCGGCCTGAGCCGCCATGTGTGGGGGGTCATCGTCCCGTCGTGTCCCCACCAGCGTCCGGCGGTCGATGAGACGGTGGAGCAAGCCCTGTGCGTGTCTTCCGGGCTGGTGAACGGGCGGGCCGGGACGCGTGCGTGAGGAGCCGTCAACCGCCGGACGAGAGAACACGCCGGTGTGCCGGCCATGGCGCGGCACCGCCGCTCCGCCCGCCGGCACACCGGATCGAACCGTCCGCAGGGGGTCAGACCGCCGGCGCCGGGTACGTCGGGTACTCCACGCCCGAGACATGCTGGACCACCCGGACGACCTGGCACGAGTAGCCGAACTCGTTGTCGTACCACAGGTAGAGGATCGCGTTGTCGCCCTCGACCTTGGTGGCACCCGCGTCGACGATCGAGGCGTGACGCGAGCCGATGAAGTCGCTCGAGACCGCGTCAGGGGCACTGATGAAGTCGATCTGGCGCTTGAGCGGCGAGGTCAGCGACACATTGCGGAGGTAGTCGAGCACCTCTTCGCGGGTGGTCTCGCGTGCGAGCTGCAGGTTCAGGATCGCGATCGAGACGTCCGGCACCGGGACGCGGATCGAGCTGCCGGTGATCCTCGCCTTGAGGTCGGGCAGCGCCTTGGCGACGGCGGAGGCGGCACCGGTCTCGGTGATGACCATGTTGAGCGGCGCCGAGCGGCCGCGGCGGTCGGAGTTGTGGTAGTTGTCCAGCAGGTTCTGGTCGTTGGTGAATGAGTGGACGGTCTCCACATGGCCGCGCAGGACGCCGTACTCGTCCGCCATCGCCTTCAGCGGCGGGACGATCGCGTTGGTGGTGCAGGACGCGCAGGACAGGATCTGCTCGTCCGGCTTGATCATGTCGTGGTTGACGCCGTGGACGATGTTGGGGACGTCGCCCTTGCCCGGTGCGGTCAGAACGACCTTGTCGATGCCGGGGCGGAGGTGCTTCGACAGGCCTTCGCGGTCGCGCCACTTGCCCGTGTTGTCGATGAGGATGGCGTCCCTGATGCCGTACGCCGTGTAGTCCACCGACGTCGGGTCGTCGGAGTAGATTACCTGGATCTCGTGACCGTTGGCGATGATCTTGCTGTTCGTCTCGTCGACGGTGATCGTGCCCTGGAACTGGCCGTGGATGGAGTCACGGCGCAGCAGTGAGGCGCGCTTGACCAGGTCCTGGCCGGCGCCCTGGCGCACGACGATGGCACGCAGCCGCAGACCGTTCCCGGAGCCGGCCTTCTCGATGAGCAGGCGGGCCAGGAGGCGGCCGATGCGGCCGAACCCGTAGAGGACGACGTCGCGCGGCTCCCGGCGCTCGATCTTGTCGGCGCCCGTGGCACCGGCGACGGCCTCGGCGGTGAACTCCGCCACGGACAGACCGCGGTCGTCGGTCTTGTACGTCGCGGCGAGCATGCCGATGTCGATCTGGGACGGCCCGAGATCGAGTGTGGTGAGCGCCTGCAGGAACGGCAGCGTGTCGGTGACCGAGAGTTCTTCCCCGGCGATCTGCCGGGCGAATCGGTGGGTCTTGAGGATGCTGACCACCGACTTGTTCACCAAGGAGCGGCTGTGCAGCAGGACCGTGACGTCCCGCTCCCGGTGCAGCTTCCCGATGATCGGGATCATCGACTCCGCGATCTCCTCGCGGTTCTTCCAGTTGGTGAACGAGTCGTCGTTGACAGTCACAGGTTTATCTTTCGAGCTAGGCGGTGCTCATATGCTAACCCCCCCGCTGCTTCGATCATTCAAACGGTGCCGCCCTGGGGGTTGGTGGGAAAAACTTTGCGGCGATCTGTCCAGTTTCGTCCGCCATCTGACCTTGTGCAGACCCGCGCGTCCTTCCACGACCGGCATCGCCGTGGCGCTCCATCGCTGTCGCCGCCGAGCCTCGTCGGCATGACTGCTCGAGGCGAGGCATGCGATACCGCCCGAGTCGGCGCCAGGGCGGCCGTTTTGGCCCTACGGCACGAAAGGGAATCACAGCTCAAGAGCTGCTGCCCCGTGCCGTTGCGTGCAACTGGTCACCGTATCCACCACTGTTACCGCGAGCTTCTCGCGGGGCTGCCGGGACATGAAAAGGCAATCGGTCCGGCATTCCCGTGAGGCGACGGCAAGGTCGGCGTGCCTGTCCTCCAAGCCCCGATTCCGTGAAACCAGGAGGAGTGGAATTGTTCCCGTGTCGAAGACACCTGGCGGTCGTCGCTGTTCTGTGCGCGGCCGTACTCGGTACCGCCGCCCCGGCCGCATGGGCCGCGCCACCGTCGCCGCACCCGCCTTCCGCCGCGCATTCACCCTCGCCACTTCCGGCCGTGGTCGCCCACCCGTCCGCGGACGCAGGACGGGAGGCTCGACAGGCCGCCAAGTACTGGACCGCCCGGCGCATGGCGAATGCCCGCCCGCTGGACACCCTCCGGTCAGCGCCGTCCGCCCCGAAGCAGCCGATGACGCGGGCGGCAGGCATCCCCAAGGGAACGATGTTCGGGGGGACCCGCCTCATAGGAACGTTCTTCGGCTCCAGCAGCCCGAACGGCACCGACTGGATGTGCACCGGCAGTGTGATCGACACCCCGGCCAGGAACGTGATCCTCACCGCGGGACACTGCGGACTGGGCATCAAGAGCAACTACATCTTCGTACCGAAGTTCATCAAGGGCGCGGCTCCCGGCCGGCAGCCGTACGGCATCTTCCACATCCAGCGCGTGTTCATCGACCCCCGTTACGTGCCGGACAAGGGCTCGTCGACCACCAGGAAGCCGTGGTCCGACCTGGACACCGCCTTCGCCCGCGTCTCGGTGAACCAGCGTGGCCGGCAACTCCAGGACGCCGTGGGAGGCGGACTGACCTTCACCCGCCCGTCCGGCTACAACAACAAAGTCACCGTCGTGGGCTATCCGGCTCACAAACACGGCAACGATGCCGGACGGGCCGTCAAGTGCACCGTACCGACCAGGCGACTACCGGGGTACCACCAGATGTCCATGACCTGCGGTGGCTACTACGGCGGGGTGTCCGGCAGCCCGTGGATCACCGACTACGAGGACGACGCACGCACCGGCCATGTCATCGGCAACCTCGGGGGGTACAACGGTGGCGGCAACGACGCGAACGTCGACTACATCAGCTACGCCCCGGCGTTCGGAGCCGACGCCGCACATCTCCTTGCCGACGCCGTCGCCAACCGGAATCCTGCGTCCAACCTGCCCCCGCACCAGGGCGTCCGGGCGATGTTCGGCTCACCCCACTGGCAGGGCGCGAAGAGGACAGGGCAAATGATCTCCAAAGGATTGTTGGCGAACCCTTGTCCGCCGCCTTCCCGGTCGCAGTACTTGCACCGCGTACGGTTGCGATGGCGGGTGGCGGCTGCCCCTCGGCAACATCGTTCGACCAGGTGGGAGAGTGCATGACACCCAGTCGCCGGGCTGTGCTGGCCGCACTGGCGGGAAGCGCGCTGGCAGGCTGCGCGGGCCCGAAGAGCGATACGAGCGGCGGGCACTCCGCCGCCCCTGCACCGTCCTCACCGGCAGCAAGCGCCACGGGTACCCCGTCCGGGGCCGCGGCGCCCGCATTCACCCGCGCCGAGATCGTGGCCCGCTACGGACGCGCCGTGCCGCACACCTGGGGCTTCGAGGCACCCGGAGTGGTGCACAAGCTGCCGACCACCAAACGCGTCATCGCGCTGACCTTCGACGCCTGCGGCGGCCCGGGAGGCAGCGGCTACGACCAAGCGCTGATCGACTTCCTCCGCAAACGGGAGGTACCGGCGACCCTCTTCATCAACTCCCGCTGGATCGACGCCAATCCGGCGGTCTTCCGCCGGCTTGCCGCCGAGCCGCTGTTCGAGATCGCCAACCACGGCACCCGGCACCGCCCGCTGTCGGTCAACGGACGCTCCGCCTACGGCATCCCCGGCACCCGCAGCGCTGCCGAGGTGTTCGACGAGATCGCCGGCAACCGGGCCAAGCTCACCCGCCTGCTGGGCGCCCCGCCGCGCTTCTTCCGGTCCGGTACGGCGTACTGCGACGACGTCGCGGCCCGGATCGTCACCGACCTGGGAGAGCGCTTCGCCAACTTCTCCGTCAACGGCGACGGTGGCGCCACCTTCACTCCCGAGCAGGTGCGTACCACGGTGGCGGCCGCGCAGGGCGGGTCCATCGTCATCTGCCATATGAACCACCCCAAGGGCGGCACCGCCCGGGGCATCGCCGCAGCCGTCCCCCACCTGCTGGCCACTGGCCACAGCTTCGTCCGCCTCTCGGACGCGGTGCACTGACGAGACGGCGGGGTGCCGGCTGCGGCGTCGCGACCGAGGTCCGGTGTCACGGCATCGCGACCGGATTGACGGGCGAGCCTGTGCCGCCGGGGATGTTCAGCGGTGCGACGACCAGCAGGAACTCATGGCGGCCCGCCTCGGCGCAGGCAGCGGAGAGCGCTTCGAGGTCGAGGTTGTCCAGCAGCGGGACGCCCATCGCGGTGATGGCCAGGGCGTGTACGGGGGAGTGCAGCCCTTCGACGGGCGAGGGCCGTACGTCGTTGTCGCCGTCGGCGCCGAGCAGAGCGACCCCCCGGGTCGGACAGCAGGGGCATCGCATCCACGTGGAAGCCGGCGCTGACGGCGTCGGGGTTCCAGGCCCCCAGCTCGGCGCGACGGCGGAATCGACCTGAGCGCAGCAGCACCGCGTCCCCGTCGCCGATGGCCACCCCGAGTGCCTTCTCGGCGGCGAGCACGTCCGCGGCGTGGACGGCCGTGCCGGGCTCCAGCCACTCGGTGTCGAGCACCGCGGGCATGTCCAGGAGGACGCCCCGGGTGGCCAGCGGCCCGAGAGCCGCGACCGACCCGAAGCGGGCGCCTGCGGCGTCGACGACCTCGCGGGCGGGACTGCCGTCGTAGAGCCGCCCCCGGTAGGCGATGTGGGAGAGCGCATCGAGGTGGCTGATGCCCTTGCCGTGGTAGTCGGCGGCAATGAAGTCCTTGTGGCAGGAGGGCTCGGGCGCCTCCACGTCCCCGAGGTCCGACATGTAGTGCAGGGCGGGCCTGCCGTTGTCGGGACCCGCCACCGTGTTCCAGGCCAGGGCCATCGCAACGGTGGTCCCGGTACGCACCAGTGCCGCGGCCCGCCGTGAGTGCTCGGGGGTGACCCCGTTCCAGGCACCGCGGCCGGCTGCTGCGGGGGACCAACGGCCCCAGGCCCGTACGGTGTCGAAGAGAGCGTCGAACTCCTCACGGGTGAGGGCGGGACCGTTGTCCGGGGCCGCCTCGGGCAGGGCGTCGGCGCCGGAGCGGGACCGGTGATCGTGCGGACTGCTGGTCATCTTCTGCTCAGTGCTCCAAGGCTCGCGGCGATCGGCCGGACGCGGCACCGTCGCCCCTCGCACCTGTGTTTCGCGACGCGCATCGGCCGGTCAGGAACGGACCGGCTTCGCGGTGGAGGCAGGTGGCCTGAAGCATGCGTGGACGATCTTGCCGTCGGGGCAGGCGCGGGCCTGCCACTCGTCGGCCAGTGCGTCCACGAGCAGCATGCCGCGCCCGCCCACGTGCTCGACGCTCGGTGGACGAGGCGTGGGCAGTTCGGTGGAGGCGTCGTGGACGGCGACGTGCAGACAGCGGGTGTCCCAGGTCAGCACCAGCTGCGCGGAACTGTGCGCATGCACATGGGCGTTGGTGACCAACTCCGATATGGTCAGCAGAACCGCGTCAGCGGTCTGCGGCGCGTCATCGGTCCAGCCCAGTGAGTCCAGATGGGCACGGGCCCAGTCACGGGCCGCCTTCACCCCGCTGTTCAGGGGCAGGGAGCGTGCCCAGCCCACCGCCTTTACCGATGATCCGCTCACCGTGTCCCTCCTTGCTCGAGACCTACTCGGAGCGGGTACCCGTAAGGCACCTGTTGACGCGGCACAGGCGCGGGACGGGGGTGACGGTCCGCTCGACGCCCCGGCTGCCACGGTCTCCGCGCCCAGAGTGCCGATCTCTTGACCGGCCGCTTCATCGAGCAGTTCGGCCCCACCGCCGCCCGGCCGGGCCGACGGGCGCCCGGTCGGCCCCTTGCCAGGGGCCCCGCGGTCGCCGTGCCGACCGCGAAGGGTGCGGGCGTCACCGGGTCGTACGCCACGCCCTCGGCGGCCCCCGCGTGGCGGGCTGCCCAGGAGTCGCGCAGCGTGGAGGCGGGGGCGTGGGCGCGGCCGTCGACGGGCCGCCGGAGAGGTGGGACGACGTATGAACACGGATGCCTCGAAGCCGCGTGTCGTGGTGGGCGTCGACGGGTCACCGTCCTCGCACGCGGCGCTGCGCTGGGCCGTCCGGCAGGCCTGTCTGGTCGGCGGCACCGTGGACGCTGTGGCCGCGTGGGAGCTGCCGGGAATGTTCGGCTGGTCGGGTCCGGCGGTGGACGCCGAATTCGACGAGGAGAACGCCCGGCAGGCGCTGGCCCAGGAGCTGAGGGAAGTGCTGGGGACCGAGGCCCCCGCCCCGGTCAGGGCCCTTGTGGTGCGCGGCAACCCGGTGGACGTGCTGCTGAGGGCGGCCGAGGGGGCCGAGGCCCTGGTCGTGGGCAGCCGGGGGAGGGGCGGTTTCGCCCGGGCCCTGCTGGGGTCCGTCAGCCATCACGTCGCCCTGCACGCGGACTGTCCGGTCGTGATCGTCCGCCCGCAGACGGGGTGAGGAGGACTCCGGCGAGGGGCAGCCGCGAACACCTGCGAACGGCCTCCGTGAACCGAAGCCGTCGGACGCCTGTACGAGGGACCATGAGATACGAGGGACCATGAGAGAGGAGGCCTTCGTCGCGCAGACATGAGGCTCATCGGAAGGGCGGTGCGTTGTGATCACGCGAGTGCGGATGCCGCGCCGGCATCTCACGCCACCGGCCAAGTCAGGACCGCCGCGGGATCTGCCCAGGCCACCCACGTCGCGGCAGCCGCGGTCGGGCTGGCCGTGGTGGATCATCCCCCTGGCCTGGGTGGCGTTCCTGACCGTCCTCATGCTCGTCCGCGCCCCGTCGGCGACCCCGCCGGCCCATCTGTCCTACAGCGACTTCGTCTCCAAGGTCGGAGTCGGCCAGGTGAAGACGGTCGACATCAATGACAAGGGCGGGGTCAGCGGGGCCCTGAAGAACGGCACGAAGTTCACCACCCAGCTCCCCACGGCCCTGGGGACGGGCTCGCTCCAGCAGCAGCTTCAGGCCAAGCACGTGCAGATCACCGCGTCCCGGAGCAAGAGCGGCGGCAACCCCTTCGCCTCGGTCGTGGTGGCCCTGCTGCCCCTGCTGCTCCTGTTCGGCTTCTTCTGGTGGATCGGACGCCGGGCCGCGCGTTCGGTCACCGGCGGTCTCAGCGCCATCGGCCGTTCCCGGGCGAAGATCATAGAGGCGGAGCGGCCCACCACCAGGTTCGACGACGTGGCCGGATACGACGGGGTCAAGCAGGAGATCAGCGAGGTCGTCGACTTCCTGCGCAACCCGGCGCGCTACGCCGCGGCGGGCGCCAAGGGGCCGCGCGGAGTGATCATGGTGGGGCCGCCCGGCACGGGCAAGACGCTGTTCGCCCGCGCCGTCGCCGGAGAGGCCGACGTGCCGTTCCTGTCGGTGACCGGGTCGGCGTTCGTCGAGATGTTCGTCGGAGTCGGCGCGTCCAGGGTGCGGGACCTGTTCGACGAGGCCCGCAAACGGGCGCCGTCCATCATCTTCATCGACGAGATCGACGCCGTCGGCGCCCGTCGCGCGGGCGGAGGCCGGATCGGCGGCAACGACGAGCGCGAACAGACCCTCAACCAGCTGCTGGCGGAGATGGACGGCTTCGACCAGTCCACCGGCATCGTCGTCGTCGCCGCGACCAACCGGCCCGAAGCCCTCGACCCCGCCCTGCTGCGCCCCGGACGCTTCGACCGCCAGGTCACCGTTCCGCTGCCGAACCAGGCCGAACGCGCCGCCATCCTCACCGTCCACGCGCGCGGGAAGACCCTCGCACCGGACGTCGATCTCGGCATCGTCGCCCGTGCCACACCGGGCTTCTCCGGCGCCGACCTCGCCAACCTGGTGAACGAGGCCGCCATCAACGCCGTCCGCGCCGACCGCGTCCTGATCGAGCCGAACGACCTCGACGCCGCCCGCGACCGTGTCCTGCTCGGCCGCCGTGAGGCCTCCAACGCCCTGCTGCCCGAAGAACGGCACGCGGTCGCCGTCCACGAATCGGGCCACGCCCTGGTCGCCGCGCTGTGCGAACACGCCGACCCCGTCGCCAAGGTCACCGTCCTGCCCTCGGGCATGACGCTCGGGGTGACCGAGCAGCTCCCCGAGGCCGAGCGCCACCTGTACAGCGAGGCCTACTTGACCGACCTGCTCGCGGTCCGGCTCGGGGGCAGGGCGGCCGAACTCGTCGTCTTCGGCGAGGGATCCAGCGGGGCCGCCAACGACCTGGCCGGAGCCACCCAGATCGCCACGCGGATGGTCCGTGACTTCGGACTCTCGCCGGCCCTCGGCCCCGTGGGCTACGCCGCCGCCGATCCGCGCTACCTGGGCGAGACCGCCGAGGAACCCCTGCGGCAGCCGTACTCGGAACAGACCCAGCGCATCATCGACCAGGAGGCCGCACGGCTGCTGCGCGAGGCGGAGGAGCGGGCGACGGGGCTGATACGTGACCATCGCCGCGCCCTGGACCGGCTCGCGGATCTGCTCGTCGTCCGAGAGACCATCGACGGCTCCGCCGTGCTGGACGTGCTCCGGCAGGAGCGGCAGGACGGCTCCGGAGAGGACGGAACCCGACCGCGGGCCACCGCCACGAGGAGCAAGGCACCGGTGGACGACGCCCCGGCGAAAGCCCCGGCGAAGGCCCGGGCCAGGGCCTGTACGGAGGGCCCTGAGCAGGGCGAGGCGCGTCAGGAGGCCGCACATTCCTGACGCGCCGTGATTGCCTGCCGTGCCAAGTGCTCAGCCGGCGTGCCTGGAGATGACGGGCCTGACGCCCACCATCCGCCAGATTCTGACTTCGCGTACCAGCCCGGGAAACTCCCTGGCGAGCACCGTCAGCGCCACGCCGCCCAAGAGCAGTGCCTCTGCGATCAGCACTCGTCTGGCCCTCATGTGTACTCCTCGGTCGTCTCCGATGCCGCGCCCCTTACGGCGCGGTCGTGGTTGCCGCGTCATCCCGGTGGCAGATTCGGCATGGTCTTCGAGATCGCGTTGTGTTTCTTCCAGTGGATCCCGGTCGAGCGGCGGGCGTCGGCGGTCCCGTCCTTGTGGTGTCCGGTCTGCCGCTTGTAGGGCCCCCGGTTGCCCTCGTGCAGCCCGTTGACGTGTCGGGGCGTATCGGGTTTCACGTCCGGTTTGCCCACTCGGATACTGCCCATCGTGTCCTCCTTGCCGGGTTCCTACGGTTGTTCGGTCAGCTCCGCGAAGAAAGCCTCGACGGCGGGCCACACCCGGCTGCCGCCGGACAGGCCCCGCCACTCCCGCCGTACGAGCGCGACCATCCGGAAGCAGTCGTCGATCGGGGTGATCCAGTGGTGCTGCGCGGAGAAGGCGGTGTTCACCAGCAGTGCCTCCACGTCCGGTTCGAGCGTGGCGAGCGTCGGGCAGTCGGCGACGACGCCATGCCAGGCCGTCGGCTCCGCCTCCCACCGGGTGGCACCGGCGGGGCTCGGATAGTGCGCGGTCACGGTGTCGTCCGTGTGCCGTACGAAGAAGGCCAGACCCACCGGAACGCCCAGCGCCCGGGTACTGACCGGGGGCAGGCGCACCCTCCGGCGCGGCACCAGCCGGTAGCGGCCCTCGCTCGCTCCGTCCCCCACGAAGAGCAGGGAGCAGGGCCGGCAGGCGCACAGCACCTGTTCCTGACCCGTGTCGAGCAGATGCCGGTGCTCGGCCGGCACGTCGACGCCGCAGAGGTCGCAGCGCTCCGCATCCGCCCGCCGGTCGGCGGCGGAGCGGATGACGCGCGCCAGCGCACCGGAGGTCACGTCCGCTCCCCGACCGACGCCGTACGCAGGGTGAGCGCCTCGACCGGTACGAAGGTGGTCCCTCGCCCGCCGCCCCCCGGCGCCTGCTCGACGCCGGAGAGCTCGGGAGCCAGGGTGAGCACGGCCTCGCGGACCGCTTCCTCCAGCGCCGCCGAGGAGGTTCCGCACCCCTTGGCGGCCAGCCGCACCCGGGCAACCCCCTCCTCGACGCCCTCCAGTTCGACGTCCCCGCCCCGCTCGCGCACCGCCGGACGCACAGCGTCGACGGCGCGGGCGGCCCGGCGCTCCGGCGGCTCCGGGTGGATGCCGTGGAGGACCAGGAGATGCCCGACGAGTTCATCGCCGGCCATATGGTCGGCCAGACCCGGGTCGGCGCCGTCCACCACCCGGGCCAGCGCCTCGCCGTAGACCTCGGTGAGCGCCTGCACCGCCTCGATCGCCGCACCGGTCATCGGGCCGGGAGCTCCCTCGATCTGCTCGAGCAACCGGTCGATGCGCGACAACCGCTCCGCGACGGCCGCCTCGTCGAGCCGTACGGACTCAGGCATGAGCCGCTCCGTAGGTGGGCGAGTGCAGCTTGGTCAGCGTGTTGCCCTTGCCGAGGTACATGTGCACACCGCAGGGCAGACAGGGATCGAAGCTGCGGACCGTGCGCATGATGTCGACGCCCTTGAAGTCGTCGGGGCCGTTCTCCTCGAAGATCGGCTGACCCTGGACGGCGTCCTCGTACGGTCCGGGGGTGCCGTAACTGTCCCGAGGACTGCCGTTCCACGGAGTGGGCGGGTACGGGTGGTAGTTCGCGATCTTCTTGTCCTTGATCACCAGGTGGTGGGAGAGGACACCGCGCACCGCTTCGTGGAACCCACAGCCGATCGCCTCGTCCGGCACCTCGTAGTTCTCGAAGACCTTGGTGTCGCCCGCACGGACGAACCCCATCGCCTTCTCCAGGAAGTAGAAGGCCATGGCGGCGGCGTAGGCGACGAAGTAGGGGCGGGCCCGGTCGCGTTCGATCGTGTTGCTCCACTGGGGGATCTTCCACTCCAGCGTCATCTCCGGCAGCTTCTCGCTCTTGGGCAGCGAGATCTGCACGCTGTGCCCCGTGGCCTTGACGTAGGGCGTGTCGACCAGACCGTTGAGCGCGGTCGACCACAGCCGGGCCAGCGGGCCGCCTCCGGTGTCGAGGGCGAGGTGGTCGTTGGTGTCCTTGTTGTACCAGCGCGGGCTCATCACCCAGCTGTAGTTGCCGGTGAAGTCCCGTTTCTGCGGCAGCGGGACCGTCGTCTGGTTCCACGGGTGGCGCATGTCGACGGGGTTGCCGAGCGGATCGTGGGTGACGAACGGATTCTCGTTCGCCCAGTCCTCGTAGTACGAGCTGCCCAGCAGGATCCGGATGCCGAGGTTGATGTCGACCAGGTCGTTGGTGACGAGTTTGCCGTCGACGACGACGCCCGGGGTGACGTACATCGCCTTGCCCCACTCGCTCATCGTCTCGTAGCGGTAGTCGCACACGTCCGGGTTCTGCCAGGCGCCCCAGCAGCCGAGCATGATCCGTCGACGGCCCACCTCCTCGTAGCCGGGCAGCGCCTCGTAGAAGAAGTCGAAGACGTCGTCGTTCATCGCCACGGCCTGCTTGACGAAGTCGATGACCCGGATCAGCCGGGAGAGGTAGTCCGTGAACGTGGTCGGCTCCGGCATGGTGCCGACGCCGCCCGGATACAGAGTGGAGGGGTGGACGTGGCGCCCCTCCATCAGACAGAACATTTCCCGGGTGATCCGGCTGACCTTGAGCGCCTCCTTGTAGACCTCCCCCTCGAAGGGGTTGAAGGCGCGCATGATGTCGGCGATGGTCCGGTAGCCATGGATGTGCCCGTTGCGTGCCTCGGTGCGCTCGGCCCGGGCCAGCACGCTGGGGTTGGTGGACTTGACCATGGCCTCGCAGAAGTCCACGAAGACCAGGTTGTCCTGGAAGATCGTGTGGTCGAAGATGTACTCGGCCGCCTCGCCCAGGTTGACGATGGTGTCGGCGAGCATCGGCGGTTTGACGCCGTAGGCCATCTGTTGGGCGTAGTTGGAACACGTGGTGTGGTTGTCGCCGCAGATACCGCAGATGCGTGACGTGATGAAGCCCGCGTCACGCGGGTCCTTGCCCCTCATGAAGACGGAGTAGCCCCGGAAGAGCGACGAAGTGCTGTGACACTCCACCACTTCCCGGTTCGCGAAGTCGATCTTCGTGTAGATGCCGAGATTGCCGACGATCCGCGTGATCGGGTCCCAGGACATGTCCACGATCTGCGCGGGTTTCCGCTGGGCGCCCCGCGCCTCGGTTGCCGTCATGTCCGTGTCTTCCTCGCTCTCTCTCGCTTGACCTGTCTCAGGGGCGCCAGTGCGGGTCGTAACCGCTGGTCAGCTCCGCCTTGTCGTGGCGCCACTTTGGTTCGCGGTTGACGGCCATGTTGGTGAGGCCGCGCAGCCGCCGGATCACCGCCCCGTAGGGCCTGATGAGGGCCGACGAGAAGGTGGCGCCCGTCGGTTCGTCCATGAACGGCATGAAGGCGTCCGGGAATCCGGGCATCGTGCAGCCGATGCAGATCCCCCCGACGTTCGGGCAGCCGCCCACGCCCCCCATCCAGCCGCGCTTGGGTACGTTGCAGTTGACGACCGGGCCCCAACAACCCACCTTGACCATGCACTTGGGGGAGTTGTAGTCCCTGCCGAAGTCGGCCTGCTCGTAGTACGCGGCGCGGTCGCACCCCTCGTGGACCGTCTTTCCGAACAGCCACTGCGGGCGCAGGTTCTCGTCCAACGGGGGCGGCGGAGCCGACCCGGCCGCGTGGTACAGCAGCCAGGTCAGCGTCTCCATGAAGTTCTCCGGCTGGATCGGGCAGCCCGGGACGTTGACGATCGGCAGCGCACCCTGCGACCTGAAGTCCCAGCCCAGGTAGTCGGCCAGACCCATGGAGCCCGTGGGGTTGCCCGCCATCGCGTGGATCCCGCCGTACGTGGCACACGTACCGGCCGCGACGACCGCCCAGGCCCGCGGGGCGAGGTGGTCGATCCACCAGTTGAGGGTGAGCGGTTCACCCGTGTCCGGGTCGTTGCCGAACGACGTCCAGTAGCCGTCGCCGTCGATGATGTTCTGGTTGGGGATCGAGCCCTCGATGACCAGGACGAACGGCTCCAGCTCGCCGCGTGCCGCCGCGCGGAAGGGCGCGAGGAAGTCCTCGCCGCCCATGGTGGGGGAGAGCACCTTGTTGTGCAGGTTCACCTTCGGCAGACCCGGTACGAGCCCGAGGACGATGTCCTCGATGCCCGGCTGGCCGGCCGCCGTCATCGCGACGGTGTCACCGTCACAGCTCATGCCCTCGGAGATCCACAGAATATGGACCTCGTCGAACCCGTGTTTCTTCTCGGCCCGGTCGGGCTTTTTGCCGGCCTTCTTGGTCCCGCCTCTGGTCATGTCGTCGGCCTCCCTTGCAGTGGGTCCCGGAGTCGGTCGTGGGCCGCGGCCACCGGTCCGGCGAGCGACAGGGCGGGAGGCTCGGCGGATGCGTGTGGGTGCGGTCGGGTCGGGGCGGTGTGCTCGCTCCGTGCCGGGAGCTGCCCCGGTCCGTCGAGGGCAGCGTGCCGGGACGGTTCCCGGAGCAGGGTCTCGACCACGGCCCGGCGCTGAGGCCCGGCGGCCACGACATGGTGGCCGCGGAACAGTTGCTTCACCTTCCGGTGGAGGAACAGTTGCTCCACCTTCCGGTGGTCATGCTTCAGCAACTCGATGGCGTCCATGAGACCCTTCCTGGTCCGGCACCGGGGCCGCCTGGGTGTCCGGGGCGGCGACCGGCGCACGTACGTCGCCGCCGGCCGACACCGGCACGGCGTCAAACCCAGGGGAACCCAGGAAGAGGCCGAGCGCATCCGCGGAGGGGCAAACGGGGGCGGCGGACGGAGCGAGGGAGCGGATGGCTCCGTGCAGCCGGGCGAACACCTCCGGCGGCATCGTGTCCACGCGGTCCAGGATCCGCGCGGCCCTGGGATCGGTGGCGCGGGCCTCGCGTTTCTCTTCGTCCGTGAGCAGCATCGTCCGCAGGGTCAGGATCTCGTCGATCTCCGCGGCGTCGTGCAGGTCGCCGGGACTCTCGGGCGCCACCTGCGGATGGTCCGGAAGGATGATCGGTGACGACAGCAGGAGGGTGTCCGCCCCCTCCTGGCCGGCGAGCACCGGGAAGGTGTGCAGATTGCGGCAGTCGCGGACGTGTGCCCCGACCTCGTCGGGCGGGTCGGCCGAGGAGAAGAAGCTCAGACCCTCACCGCCGATGAAGGTGTGCGCCGCGATGAGGGCGTGGCGCAGGGCCTCCGCACGCGGGGCCCCGGCCGGTGTCGACCGGCCGGTGTTCTCCGTGTGCACCCGCAGCCGGTGCAGTGAACCGGGTCCGGCGAGGCGCTCGGCGCGCAGTGTCGTCCTTGCCTCGACCGGGGAACGCCGGCGCACCAGGCGTCCCGCGCCGCCGGGGAGATCCTCGATGTCCTCGCCGCCCGGAGCTCCGAAGCCGAACTCCCTTGCCCCGGCGAGGAGATCGGCCAGCGGAACAACCAGATCGGTCTCGCGCGGCAGTGCCTCCTCGAAGGACAGATGATCGGTCCCGGCGGCCTGCAGGGAGTCCACCGGCGTGTAGTCGCCGTCCGCGTCCCGGCGCTCCACTCTCCGGTCCTGCATCTGCAAGTAGCGCACACGCACGTGCACGACGGCATCGGGCTCCGCGCGCAGCACGCACTCGGTCTGCTGCTCCCAGGACTCCACCGACCCCGAGATTCCCGGCGCCACCGGGCCGTTCGCCTCGGCCCAGGCACGCGGGGCGAGGATGCCGAACTGCCAGCGCACGCGGTTCTTGGGCGACGACTTCCGGTACGGGTACAGGAGGTAGCCCTCGTAGAGGACGGCGTCGGCCACTGCGCACGCCTCCTCGAACGCGGAACCCGCATTGCGCGCGCTCCCGGACTTCCGGTCGGGGTCGCTCACCGTCGCTCCTCACTCACAGACTGTCTGTATTGCAGTGGTTTACAACGATCACACCTTTTATTGCGGCAAGCGTGCATTGGTAGTGGATGGGCGTACGGCGAGTCCCTCGCCGCAAGGCGCACTCCCGGTACTCGGACGAGCTGCCGACGGGCCGCTGCCGTTCCTCCGTTCGGGTGGACGCGCGAGAGCCGTCGCGGCGCGTATTTGGGAGCACGGCGCGGGTCTGCCGTCGGAGTGGCAGGCTGCGGGCGCCGGTCGGGGACCGGTGAGCCGCGCCCCCGTCGGGCGGCACCACGCTCGCGCGCAGGGTGGGTCGTCGGCCGGTGCACAGCGCGCAGCGAAGGAGGGGTACCCGTGGAGATCGTCCCGGTCGACTCCGCCCAGCCGGCTCGTCCCGGTGCCGCGGTCATCGAGTCGGCGAACCGCCCCGTGCGAGGTGCGCCGGCCGTGGGCCCACCGGTCTATGACGCCACCGCCTGGGATCTGTTCCGCATGGCCCTGGCCTCCGTGACACTGCCCGGCGCCCACCGGCCGCCCGGCGCGGAGGGCGCCTGCGGGCGGCCGTGACCGCACCGCAGGGAAGGACGTACGAGGGGCGGGGAACCTCGTGTGCCTGCACCTGCACCTGCACCTGCACCCGCACCGGGACCGGCACGGGTTACGGCCCTGCGCCGACGAAGCGGAGCCCTGACGGTGCGTCGGGGACGGGGAATCAGGGACTGAAGACGCGGCGGCGGGCGAGCAGCACTGTCGAGCAACGCGGAATACGTGCCTATGCCGTTGACCCTCGCCATGACGTGACCCCAATGCGGAGGTGCGTCGGCCGTCGGGCGCAACGGCGTCGATGCGCAGGTGTGTAGTCTCGCCGATCATGGCGGAGAACTGGCGCAACGATCGGATCGGGAGCGCACTGCGCGGGCACAATCCCACGGTGCTGCGGAAACTGTCGGCGGGGTTCGCGGTGATAGGGGACGTCCAGTTCCTTCCCGGATACTCCGTGCTCCTGGTGGACGACCCCGCTGTGCGGCGGCTCTCGGAGCTTCCCCGGAGCAGGCGCCTGGCGTTTCTCTCCGACATGGACAGGCTGGGTGAGGCGGTGGAACGCGCCTGCGGGCGGCTGGATCCGGCCTTCCGGCGGGTGAACCTGGAGATCCTGGGAAACAAGGACGAGTTCCTGCACGCGCATGTGTGGCCGCGCTACACATGGGAGTCCGCCGACCTGGTGAGCCGGCCGGTGTGGTCGTACCCGCGCGAACGGTGGACCGACGCGCGGTATGCGCTCGGCCCCCGGCACCACGCCCTGCGCAAGGCGATCGGCGAGGAACTGGACGGACCGGCCGGCTGACCCCGCCGTCTTGACCGTCCCTTGCGGGGCCATGAGGATTCCGGTGTCGCGAACAGGTCGTGTCAGCACCCATACCAGGAGTCAGATGACCGCCTCGACGCCGGGGCCCGGCTTCCGCCCCCGTACCGCCCTCGCCATGTCCCCCGACGCAGCCGCGGCCGTCCTCGACTCCGAGTCGCTCGCCGCGCTCGCCGCCATCTGTGACCTCGCCCCGCCGCCCGGCCTCGACGACTTCACCACACCCCGGGCCCGGGGTGTCCTCGCCGACCTCGACCTCCTGGTCACCGGCTGGGGCTGCCCGCCGCTGGACGCGGCCGTCCTGGCCGCGGCGCCCCGGCTGCGGGCGGTCGTGCACACGGCGGGCAGCGTCCGCGCCCACATCACCGGGGCCTGCTGGGAGCGGGGCATCGAGGTGTCCTCCGGCGCCTCCGCGAACGCCGTGCCGGTCGCCGAGTACACCCTTGCGATGATCCTGCTCACGGGCAAACACGTCCTCGAACGCGCCCGGGACTACCGTGCCTGCCGCACCCATGACGACGGGCTGCGCACTCCTCGCTCCATCGGCAACCACCGCCGCAGCGTGGGCATCCTGTCCGCGTCGCTCATCGGCCGCCGGGTCATCGAGCTGCTGCGCCCGCACGACTTCCACGTGCTTCTCCACGACCCATGCGTCAGCGACCAGGAGGCGGCCGAACTCGGCGTCACCCGGGTCGAGTTGGACGAGCTCTTCGCGCGCGGCGACACCGTCAGCGTGCACACCCCGCTGCTGCCCGCGACCCGTGGCCTGGTCGGCCGCCCCCTGATCGAGTCGATGCGTCCCGGCGCCGTACTGATCAACACCTCGCGGGGCGCGGTCGTCGACCAGGACGCGCTCACCGACGCCGTGGCGGCGGGCCGCATCCGGGCCGTCCTCGACGTCACCGACCCCGAAGTACTGCCGCCCGGACACCCGTTGTGGGACTGCGACAACGTGCTCATCACGCCCCATCTGGCCGGTTCTCAGGGCAACGAGTGGCGCCGCCTGGCCGACCTCGCCCTCGCCGAGACCGCGCGATGGGCCTCCGGCGCCGGGTTCCTGCATCCCGTGCGACGCGAAAGGCTGGCGTTCCAGGCATGAGCCTCGCCTTCCAACTGCCCCCGGAGGACCGTACGTCGAGTCCGTTCACCGGGTACACCCGATCCCACTGGGAGGCCGTGGCGGACGGGCTGCTGGCGTCAGCGTGGCGCTGGAGCACACCCGGCGGCGCCCTGCTCGATCTGCCGGGACGGCCCTCGCGCTCGGGGGTGCGCTCCGACGGGCTCGAGGGCTATGCCCGTACGTTCCTCGCCGCCGCGTTCCGGGTGGCGGGCGCCGGCGGGGACGACCCGCACGGCTGGCTCGACCGGTACGCCCGCGGTCTGGCCGTCGGCACCCGCACCCCTGGCCGCGCCGACACCGAGTCCTGGCCGCTGATCCTGGACCACGACGTAGAGGGACAGCCGATGGTGGAGTCCGCGTCGGTCGCGCTCGGACTGCGACTGACCGCGCCCTGGCTGTGGAAGAACCTCGACGACGCCGTCCAGGAGCGGGCGGAGGAGTGGCTGCGCGGGGCGCTGCGCCATACGCCCGCCCCCAACAACTGGTACCTCTTCCCCTTCACCGTCGCCGGGTTCCTGGAGTCGGTGGGCCGTGGCGACGCGGAGACGGCCGCAGCGCGGCAGCGAGCACTGGACCTGTTGGAGGGCTGGTACCGCGGCGACGGCTGGTACGCGGACGGGGACGGACGCGCCTTCGACCATTACAACGGCTGGGCCCTGCACCTGTATCCGGTGCTCGACGCCCGTGTCGCCGGGGACGAGGAGCGGTCCGCCCACTACGGAGCCCGCCTGCGCGAGCACCTGGACGGCTTCTCGCTGATGTTCGGCTCGGACGGCGCACCGCTGTACTTCGGCCGGTCACTGACGTACCGGTTCGCCGCCTCGACGGCCGTCGGGCTGGGCGCCCTCACCGGCCACACGCCGCTGACCCCCGGCACGTCCCGGCGCCTGGTCAGCGGCAGTCTGCGCTACTTCCTGGACCGCGGCGCACTGACCGAGGACGGGCTGCTCAGCCTGGGCTGGCACGGCCCGCACGACGCCACGCTGCAGAGCTACTCCGGGCCGTCCTCCCCGTACTGGGCGTCGAAGGCGTTCGTGTCCCTGCTGGCACCGGCCGGCCATCCCCTGTGGACGGCCCGGGAAGAGCCCGCACCGGTCGAAGCGGCCGACCGTGTCCTCGCCCTGCCCGCACCCGGGCTGCTCCTCCAGGCGACGCACGCCGACGGGATCGTACGGCTGCACAACCACGGCAGTGACCATGTGCGGCCGCACGAGGGGGAGTCGGCGGCCGAGGACGATCCGCACTACGGACGCCAGGCGTACTCCACCCGCACCGGGCCCACGTCGCCGGGCAACGTCGCGGACAACCACCTCGCGGTGGAGGTGGACGGCCGGGCGAGCGCACGGCGCCGCGTCCACCCGCTGGGAGCCGGGCACGGCGACGGCTGGGCATGGGCCGCCTCCTGGCACCGGCCCGTCTTTGCCGCCGGGCCGCCGACGGTGCCGGGGCTGCGGGTGGAGAGCGTGACGGTGGTCCGGGGACGGTTCGAACTGCGCGTCCACCGGGTGGTCGGAGCCCCGGACGGTTCCCGCGTCACCCTCACGGGATGGGCGACCGGTCCGGACGAGCCCCTCGTGTCGCAGCTGCACGGGCTGTGCGGCTGGGACGCGGGCCCCGAACCGGTCCGCGCGCCCCAGGGCACTGCCTACACCCGCTGGGCCCAGGTGCCCCGGCTCGTCGGACGGGCCGGTGGCACCTCGGTGCACGTGTGCCTTGCCACCCTCACCGGCGAACCCGACCCGGCACCCCTCGCGGCGGCCGTCGCCGAAGTGGTGGCCGACGGCGACGGCGTCGAGGTCACCTGGGCGCGGGACGGGTCACGGTTGCGGATCGGGTTCCGGCCAGTGGCCGTGTCGTCGCTGGGGTAGACGCCGGAGTCAGCCGATGTGGTAGCTGTCCCCGTACACCTTCCAGTCCAGCGGCGGGTCGAGGTTCAGATTGCCCTGGCGCAGGAAGACACGCTGTTCGGTGTCGACCCTGCTGGTGTCGCTGTGGGCCTCCTCCTGCTTCATGGCCCATACCCGTGCGTCGAGGAAGGCGTTGAGGTAGGCCACCTCGCCGCCGCCCTGCGCCGGCGGCTTGGCCTTCCGCAGGGCGCGCTTGCGGATGTTGCTGAAGCTCGTGGGGTCGCTGCCGTCGCCGTGCATGACGATGGCGTCGTAGTACGTGAACTGCCCCAGGACTCCCAGCCCGTCTGCCTTGCCCCGCTGGACCGCGGGATTGAAGTAGACCCGGTCGCGTTCGTCGTTCTGAGCCTGCTGGAACGCCGTGTCCTGCGCCGCCTTGCGCCAGTCCTTGGTGAAGTTCGGGTCGAGTCCGTCGTGCGAGTCGCTGCCGTTCACCCTGCGCAGGGCCGGCAGGTACTTGGCGAGGACGTTGCCGGGCTTGCGGTCGGTGTAGAGCTGCACGAGGTCGAGCATGTCGCCGGTGCCGGAACAGAACCCGATGATGCCGGCGGTGTAGCCGCGCCCGTCGCCGATGTCCTCGATGTACTTGTACTGGGCCTTCCAGTCGAGGGAGGAGTTCTCCGCGCTCGACACCAGTTCCATGGCGATCTCCTTCTTCGCCGGGTCGTCGAGCCCGACCGCCTTGGCGGCCAGGGGAGTTGCCGAAGCGTACGGAGAGTTCAGCAGAGGGGCGGACGCCAGACAGGCGCCGATGAGCGCGAGGACGGTGCGGCGAGAGGTGTCCGTGTCGGGGGAGGGATGCACCACGGGGAGACTCCAAGTGAGGTGGGGGGGTGGACCGGTTGGCGGGCGGATCCGGCCAGCCGGGCGTACTGATAGGAAGGTTTCCTATCAGATGTGCCCGGTGATGGGTACCCGTCAAGCGACAACTTCGTAGGGACGAACAAGGAACGCCCGTGGCGCGCCCCCTGACGATTGCCCTCAGGACAGCGGCTGTTCGGCCCAGATGATCTTGCCTGTCGGTGTGTACCGGGTACCCCAGCGCTCCGCGATCTGGGAGACGAGGAACAGGCCGCGTCCGCCCTCGTCCGTCATGGCCGCGTAGCGCAGATGCGGCGAAGTGCTGCTGCCGTCGGAGACCTCGCAGATCAGGCTGCGGTCGCGCAGCACCCGTACACGGACGGGCTCGCTGCCGTACCGGATCGCGTTGGTGACCAGCTCGCTGAGGATCAGCTCCGTGCTGAACGTCAGCTCCTCCAGGCCCCATTCGGCCAGCCGCCGCGTCACCGACACCCGAACCTTGCCGACGGCCGCAGGATCCGCCGGCACCTCCCATTCGGCGACCTGGCCGTCGGGGAGGGCGCGGGTGCGCGCGACGATCAGGGCGATGTCGTCGCTCGGCCGGAGCGACAGCCGGGAATCCAGGACGGCCCGGCAGGTGTCCTCGGGCGACGGCCCACTCCTCGACAGGGCGGTGCGCAGCAGGTCGAGACCGGTGTCGATGTCCCGTTCGCGGTCCTCGACGAGGCCGTCCGTGTACAGGACCAGCCTGCTGCCCTCACCGAGCTCGATGTCGGCCGTCTCGAACGGAAGGCCACCGAGCCCCAGCGGCGGACCGGCCGGCACATCGGGGAACTCGACGCTCCCGTCGGGACGGATCAGGGCCGGCGGCGGGTGCCCGGCGCGCGCGATGGTGCAGCGCCGGGACACCGGGTCGTAGATCGCGTAGAGACAGGTCGCGCCAGTGACGGGGGCGCTGCCGCCCTCGGCCGTCTCGTCCTGGTCGATGCGGCCGACCAATTCGTCCAGGAGCGAGAGGAGTTCGTCGGGCGGGAGGTCGAGCGCGGAGAAGTTGTGGACCGCCGTGCGCAGCCGTCCCATCGTGGCTGCGGCGTGCAGGCCGTGGCCCACGACGTCCCCCACGACCAGCGCGACACGAGCCCCGGACAGCGGCAGTACGTCGAACCAGTCGCCGCCCACGCCCGCGTGCGCCGGAAGATAGCGGTAGGCGAGGTCCAGTGCGTCCTGCTCGGGCAGCTTCCGCGGCAACAGACTGCGCTGCAGGGTCACCGCCATGCTGTGCTCGCGCGTGTAGCGGCGCGCGTTGTCGATCGACACCGCGGCGCGCGCGACCAGTTCCTCGGCGAGGGTCAGCTCCTCCGGGTCGAACGGCTCCGCCTTCTCGGAGCGCCAGAAGTTGACCACGCCCAGCACCAGGTTCCCCGCCCGCACGGGCACGGTGATCAGCGAGTGGATGCCGTACTCCACGACCTGTGTGGTGCGCTCGACGTCCTGCGCCAGCCAGCCCGGAGCCTCGCCGAGGCGGGGCTCCAGCATGGTCTGGCCGCTGCCGAGGCTGTGGGCCTGCGGAGTGGAGTCCACGAAGCGGATCCGCTGGCCCACCGGGTACAGGGGAGGGTCCTCGCGGATCCCGCTGAACGCCGTGCGGCGCAGATCGGACCCCGCCTCCGGCTCCTCGCCCTTCAGAACCGAGTCGAACAGGTCCACGGTGATGAAATCCGCGAACCGGGGCACCGCCAGCTCCGCGAGCTCCTCCGCGGTACGGGTCACGTCCAGGCTCGTTCCGATGCCCACGCTCGCGTCGTACAGCAGGGTGAGGCGTTCCCGAGCCAGCTCGGCCTTCCCGGACAGGGCCCGCAGCTCCGTGGAGTCGCGGAGCGTGGCGACGGTGCCCGCCGGGCCTCCCTCCAGGTCCGTGGGCCGCTGGTTGACGGCCAGCAGCCGGTCCCCGACCAGGTGAACCTCATCCGTTGCGACCCGCCCGGAGGCCAGGAGGGCTGCGGTTTCGGGGGGAAGGCCGAGCTCGGTCACATGCCGCCGCTCGGCGTCGGCGGGCAGGTCGAGCAGACGGTTCGCCTCGTCGTTGGCGAGCAGCAGTTCGCCCTCGGCGCCGACGATGATCACTCCCTCCCGGACGGAGTGCAGCACCGCGTCGTGGTGCTCGTACATCCGGGTCATCTCGCGCGGGCCCAGGCCGCGGGTCTGGCGCAGCAGTCGTCTGCTCACGAGCGCGGTTCCCGCCGTGGCCAGGCCGAGCCCCACGGCCGCGGCAGCCAGTACCAGCGGCAGCTGCCGGTTTGCGGCACCACCCACATGTTTCGTGGTGATACCGGCCGACACCAGGCCCACCACCTTGCCGTCGGGTGCCTTGACCGGCACCACCGCCTGCACCAGCCGGCCGATGGTTCCGTTGATCACCTCGGTCACGGTCCCTCCGGCCACCGCGGGTGCGATGTTCCCGACGAACTTCTTTCCGATGCGGTCGGGCTTGGGGTGCGTATAGCGGATCCCCTGGGTGTTCATGACGACGATGAAGTCGACCGGTGCCGCCTTGCGGGCGGCCTCGGCCTTCGGCTGCAGCACGGCCGTCGGATTCGGGCCGGTCAGTGCCTCGCGGGTGCCCGGCGCGTGGGCGAAGGCCTGGGCGACGGCGAGGGAACGGTTGCGGGCCTCCTGGGTGGTGTCGTGCTGCACCTGAAGGAGAAGCGCGGCCACCGCGGTCACCACCAGCAGCAGCACGATCACCACTTGCAGAACGAAGACCTGTCCGGCGACGCTGCGGCCGCTCAGCGCCGACCGCAGTTCCGCCAACGGCCCCGACCGTGGCCGGCCCGCGTCGCCCTCGTGCGGGGCGAGCCGCCGATGGGTCTTCTGCGGCATGTCGTGCTCGTGAGCTAGGCGGGGGCGGTCGTGCGCGAGAGACACGCGCAGACCGCTCGGGTGACGGGTCGACCGGGTGCCGGTTCGACGGAAGAGCCGGACCATGTGCCATGTCTACACTGCCGGGCCGCGGGAGGCGAGGGGCGTCACATACGGTGATGGTTCATTCTTTCGCCCCGGGGTGCCGAGGCCGCCGAAAACGCCGCGCGAGGCCCCTTGTGCCCCACACGCACCAGAGATGCCGGTCCGGGCTCCGGTCATCGCGGTAGGCCCCCGGTATGCGCTCCCGGAGACGTGCACTGCGGCCTGGACGGTGTCGGCCACGGAGGCGATGGGCACGAAGGCGGGGGGCGACGGACTGTGACGTGCCGGGGGGCGGCGGGCGGCGACGGCCGCGGAGGCGGGGCGGCGACAGGCTGAGCCACGGAGGCGACGAGCAGCGACCGACACGGGAAGTGGTGGGGCGGCGACAGGCTGAGCCACGGAGGCGACGAGCAGCGACCGACACGGGAAGTGGTGGGGCGGCGGGCACGAAGGCGGGGGTGGTGACGGGCACGGAGGCGGTGGGCGGACTCGCGAGCGTGGGGCGGCGGCGGGCAGGAAGGCGGGGGCGGTGGCGGGCACGGCCCGGACAGCCCGTCGCGCCCTCGAGGCGCTGACACCCCGCCGCCGAGTGGCGGCCCCGTGTTCGCTTTCGGGTGATCCGAGGGCCTGTCCGCGGGGCCGGAACGGCGGTAGGGGCCGACAATCGCAGTCGGCCGGGCTAGTCTGCCCGGCACCGTCCTCCGCCAGTAGTCCGCAGGGGGTCCACCGTGCACATCCTGCTCGTGGCCAGTGCATTCAACAGCCTCACCCAGCGCGTCCACGCCGAACTGCGCGACCGCGGCCACACCGTGGCGGTGGAACTCGCACTTGGGGACGGCTCGTTGACGGACTCCGTACGACGGCACGCGCCGCAACTCGTCATCGCCCCGATGCTGAAGACGGCCATCCCCCGGGAGGTGTGGAGCGCGTACCCGTGCCTCATCGTCCACCCGGGCCCCGTGGGGGACCGGGGGCCGTCCTCTCTCGACTGGGCGATCCAGGAGGGCGCGGAGAGCTGGGGGGTGACGGTCCTTCAGGCCGAGGAGGAGATGGACGCCGGTGCCGTGTGGGCGTCCGTCGCGTGCCCGCTGCCGCCGCTGTCCAAGAGCGAGCTGTACCGCAATGAGATCGCCGACGCCGCGCTCGCCGCGGTCCTGCTCGCCGTCGGGCGCTTCGCCTCGGGGACCTACACCCCGCTCGCGCAGGAGCAGGAGACGGCACACACCCGTCCCTACCTCGACCAGGACGTCCGGCGGATCGACTGGGACGCCGACTCCACCCACACCGTCGTCCGCAAGCTGCGCGCGGCGGACTCACAGCCCGGCGTGCTGGACGTCCTGCTCGGCGAGGAGTGGTACCTGCACGGCGGTCACCCCGAGGGCGGCCTGTGCGGTGCGCCCGGGCAGTTGCTCGCCACCCGGGCCGGGGCGGTCTGCCGGGCGACGAGGGACGGCGCCGTGTGGATCCCCGAGCTGCGCCGGCGACGCGCCCCGGGCGGGCCGCCCACCTTCAAACTGCCCGCCGTACGGGCCCTCGGCGACGGGTTGCCCCCGCTGCCGGAACTCCCCGCACCCCCGGACGCGGAGTGGCGCACCTGGACGGACATCCGCTATCGCGAGGAGGGGAGCGTCGGCTTCCTCTCGTTCTCCTTCCCCGGCGGCGCCATGAGCACCTCGCAGTGCCGACGCCTGCTGGACGCCTATCGCAAGGCTTGTGCGCGTCCCACCTCCGTTCTCGTGCTGGGCGGCCAACGGGACTTCTTCTCCAACGGGATCCACCTCAACGTCATCGAGGCCGCCGAGGACCCCGCCGCGGAGGCCTGGGCGAACATCAACGCCATCGACGACCTGGTCGAGGCGGTCCTGACGACCACGGACCGCCTGGTGGTCGCCGCCCCGGCGGGCAACGCCGCGGCAGGCGGCGTGATGCTGGCGCTCGCGGCCGACGAGGTGTGGTGCCGGGCCGGCTGCGTCCTGAACCCGCACTACCGGCTGATGGGCCTGTACGGCTCGGAGTACTGGACGTACACCCTGCCCCGCCGGTTGGGAGCCGCGGCCGCCGACCGGCTGATGCGCGAGGCCCTGCCGATGAGCGCCGTCAGCGCACGGAGCCTCGGCCTCGTCGACCGGGTGGTCGACTGCGGGCCGCAGGACTTCGCCGGGGAGGTCGGCCGACTGGCGGCCCGCCTGGCGTCGCTGTCGGGGACCCGGTCACGGATCGCGGCGAAGAAGGCTGACCTGGACCGCCAGGAGGCCAGTGAGCCGCTCTCCGCCTTCAGGGAACGGGAACTGGCCAGGATGCACCGGATCTTCCACGACCCACAGGCCCCGTACCACGCCCTTAGGCGCGCGTTCGTCCGCAAGGAGAAGCCGTCTTGCACGCCCCCGCATCTCGCCCTCCCCACGGGGCCCCGGACCGCGGGGGAACCGGTCCGCCCCCAGTGAATCCCGCCCGGCGTCGCCGAGGGCCCCAGCACGCGACGGCGGCGCGAGCCGCCCTCACCAGCACCACCGGAAGGACCGCTCCGTGAGCGTCACCGCGTTCGCCCCGGAAACGGAGGCGCGCTTCGCCCTGGCCCGTCAGGTGGCCGATGCCGTCCTCTTCGAGGGCCATGTGCTTCGTCCGAACCGCGTCTGCGCCGCCGGGAACCGCCTGCGCTGGCAGTTCGGGGTGCTCGTACCGCCCGCCTGGGGCGCCGACCGCGACGAGCACGACTTCCAGCACACCGAATGCCTGATGGAGCCCACGGCGGACGCCACCTTGGCAGTCGAGCTGCGCTTCCTGCGCGCCAAGCGGCACACGGTCCAGCGGGCGCGCCCGGACGGCGGGTTCGAGACCGTCCCCGAACTCCGGCTCGGGGACCGGGTCCTGGCCCCCTGGGACGAGGGAACCGAGGAACGCGTCGAGGCGGTCGTGACGCCGGCCGAGCTCATCGACGGCGAGGGGGTCACACTCCCGTTCGGCAGACCCGCGGACGAGGAGTGCGAGCGCGTCCTCGACGACGACGGGCACCCCGTCGGCCGTACGGTCGGCCGCAGGGAGGAGATCAACGGCGTGCTACGGCTGTCGGCACGCGAACTCGACGCGCCCTTCCGGGTGATGCGCCTGACCGCGGTCGTCGAGAACACCAGCCTCTGGGCACCCGCGGACGGCCGGGTCGCCGACCGGGACGTGGCGCTTCCGCGCTGTCTGGTGGCCGCCCATCTCCTGATGGGGCTGAGCGGCGGGGAGTTCCTGTCCATGACGAATCCCCCGGAGTGGGCGAAGGGCGCGGTCGCGTCCTGTCGCAACCTGCACACCTGGCCGGTCCTCGCCTGCGATGCCGGCCATGCGGATGTCGTGCTGTCGTCGCCGATCGTCCTGGAGGACCATCCGGCCGTCGCCCCGGACAACCCCGGCACGTCGTACGGCGCCACTGGGACCGACGGCACCCTCGCGCCCGGCGGCCCGCGTGACATGACGCGGACGGCTGCGTCCACGGGCTTTCCCGACGAGTACGGGGTCATGCGTCCGGACACCCCGTGGGAGGCGGCGGTCGAGGCCGGTTTCGACCCGGCACACGACCGGGTCGTGGTGGCCGGCCGGTCGGTGGGCGCCGGCAGCCGGGTACGGCTGAACCCGGGCCTGCGGCGCACCGACGCCCAGGACCTGTTCCTGCGGGGGCGTACAGCGAAGGTCGAGGCCGTGCTGCACGACGTGGACGGCTCGGTGCACCTGGCGGTGACCGTGGAGGACGACCCGGGCGCCGATGTCCGTCGTGCGCAGGGGAGCTTCCTCTACTTCCGGACCGACGAGGTCACACCGGTGGTGGACGGGAAATGAGCGTTCCCCGGGACAGCGGCAGGACCCTTGTGGCCGGCATCGGGAACGTGTTCCTCGGTGACGACGGCTTCGGCGTGGAGACGGTGCAGGCATTGACGGAGCGTCAACTGCCCGGCCATGTCGAGGTCGTGGACATCGGGGTGCGGGGAGTTCACCTCGCCTACCAGCTCCTCGAGGGCTACGACACCCTGGTCCTGGTGGACGCCACCGCCCGTGGCGGGGATCCGGGGGCCCTGTACGTCATCGAGCACGACGGAGCGGACGGGGACGGTCCGGGGGGCACGCTGCTGGACGGCCACCGGATGACTCCCGACGCCGTACTCGCCCTGCTGGGCACGCTCTGCGCGGGAGTCGGAGGGCAACCGCCACGGCGCACGCTGGTGGTGGGGTGCGAACCAGCCTCGGTCGAGGAGCGCATCGGGCTCAGCCCGCCCGTCGCCGATGCCGTACCCGAGGCCGTCCGGCTGATCGAGGAGATCCTGCGCGCCGACCAACCGGGTCCGACCGCCTCGGGGGCCCCCACGGTCGACGCCGCCAACTGAACCGGGCGGCCGTTTCGCCGTCGCTCCGCCGTCGGCGTCATGCCGTTGCGCTGTTGCGACGAACGGCGTACGCGGCCGGGCGGTGACGGCGTGCCGGGCCGTCGCCCTGTGCGGCCTCACCTCTAATGGACGTCGGCGCGCCGCGCACGCACGCCCGCCCCCAGGGGGCGGGGCCGGCCTTCGCCGGGACGGAGACCCATGCACGAGATGTCCATCGCACTGGCGGTGATCGGCCAGGTGGAAGAGGCGGCCGAGCGCGCCGGCGGTGTCACCGCGGTCCGTTCGGTACGGCTTCAGGTGGGCGAGCTGGCCGGAGTCGTACCCGACGCCCTGTCCTTCTGCTTCGAACTGGCCTGCGCCGGAACCGTGCTGGAAGGCGCGGAGCTGGTCACCGACACCGTGCCCGGGCGTGCCCGCTGCGCACCGTGCGCGCACGAATGGTCCGTCGGCATGCCGCCCCTGCTGAGCTGCCCGCGCTGCGACGGGGGAGGCACCGATCTGCTGTCGGGCCGCGAACTGCAGATCGTCGGCGTGCAGTGGGAGGACGGCAGCACACCCGCCTCCACCCCCGAACCGATCCCTGAGGAGCGCTGAACCATGTGCCGTGTGGTCGACCTGCAGCAGGCCGTGCTCGCCAAGAACGACCGGGCCGCGCAGACCCTGCGCGCCGAACTGGCCGCCCGCGGCACCACGGTCGTCAACATGCTGTCCAGCCCGGGCAGTGGCAAGACGGCCCTTCTGGAACGCGAACTGGTCCTGGCCCGGGAGCGTTCCGTGCCGGTCGCGGCGCTGACCGCCGATCTCGCCACCGAGAACGACGCGGCCCGGCTGGCGCGTTCGGGCGTCCCCGTCAAACAGGTCCTCACCGACGGGCTGTGCCATCTGGAGTCCGCGATGCTTGCCGGCCACCTGGAGGGATGGCTGCCCGACGCCACCCGCCTGCTTTTCGTGGAGAACGTCGGCAACCTCGTCTGCCCGGCCTCGTACGACCTCGGGGAGACACTGCGCGTCGTGCTCGCCTCCGTGACCGAGGGCGAGGACAAGCCGCTCAAGTACCCCACCGCCTTCGGGCTCGCCCAGCTGGTGGTGGTCACCAAGACCGACATCGCCGAGGCGGTCGGCTTCGACGAGAGCGCCTTCCGCGCGAACGTCGAACAGGTCAATCCCGGTGTGGAGGTGCTTCTGACCTCGGCCCGCAGCGACCTGGGGGTCGGTGCCCTGCTCGAGCGGGCGCTGGCCGCCGCCGACGGCGCCCCGGTCCACACCCCCGTCATGGCCCGTGAACCCCATCTCCACACGCACACGCACGACCACACGAACGATTCCCGCACCCACACGCACGACCACACGAACGGCACCGGCGTCATGACGCAGTCCGGCTCGTGAGCGCTTCGCCCTCGACGGCCGTCACCGTCCGGGCGCCGCTGCGCCGAAGGGTCACCGTACGCGGCGTGGTGCAGGGCGTCGGCTTCCGGCCGTACGTCTACGCCCTCGCCACCGCCCTGAAACTGGCCGGACACGTGACCAACACTCCGGAGGGCGTCATCGCGGAGGTCGAGGGGGCGCCCGATGACGTCGCCCGGTTCTGCGACCGTATCGCCGCGGACGCGCCCCCGCTGGCCCGAGTGGACTCCGTGCACCACCAGGAGGTGCCCGCCACCGGTGACACCGCGTTCACCATCCTCGCCTCCCGCACGGACGGTCCCGCGGGGACCCTGATCCCGCCGGACACGGCCACCTGCGAGGCGTGCCTGCGCGAACTGGCCGACCCCGCCGACCGACGTCACCGCCATCCCTTCGTCAACTGCACGCACTGCGGCCCGAGGTTCACGATCGTCACCGGCCTGCCCTACGACCGGGCGGAGACCACGATGGCCCGCTTCCCGATGTGTCCCGACTGCGCCCGCGAGTACGCCGATCCGGCCGACCGCCGATTCCATGCGCAGCCGGTGGCCTGCCCGGCCTGCGGACCACGACTGTGCCTGCTCGTGCCCGGCCCGGAAGGCGGCAGGCCGAGCCGTGCCGGCGAGGCGGACCCGGTCGCCGGGGCACGCGAGCTTCTGGCCCGCGGCGCGATCCTCGCGGTCAAGGGCCTGGGCGGCTACCACCTGGCCTGTGACGCGGGCGATCCGGCCGCCGTCGCCCGGCTGCGCCGCCGCAAGGCCCGAGGGGACAAGCCGTTCGCCGTCATGGCCTCCGGAGTCGACGCCATCGAGCACCTCGTCCGGCTCGCCCCCGCGGAGCGCGACCTGCTCACCGGAGCGACCCGACCGATCGTGCTGCTGCGTCGCCGCACGGCCCCGCCCCCTCCGCACGCCCCCCGACCGGCCGAGAGCGTGGCACCCGGCAGCCCCGACCTCGGCGTCATGCTGCCGTACACCCCCGTGCACCATCTGCTGTTCGGGCTGCCCGGTGACACCGAGGGTCCCCGGCTGCTCGTCATGACCAGCGGCAATGTGTCAGGCGAGCCGATCGTCACCGACGACGGTGAGGCGCTGCAGCGGCTGGCGCATCTGGCCGACGCCTGGCTCACGCACGACCGGCCGATCCATGTGCCGTGCGACGACTCGGTGGTCCGCGTGTGCGACGGACAGCCGTTGATCGTGCGGCGCGCGCGCGGGTACGCCCCCCTGCCGCTTACGCTTCCGGTGCCCGTGCGCCCGGCCCTGGCCGTGGGCGGAGACCTCAAGAACGCGTTCTGCGTCGGGGAGAGCCGCCGCGCCTGGCTGTCCGCCCACATCGGTGACATGGACGACCTCGCCACGCAGCGGGCCTTCGAACGCGCCGTGGCACAACTGGAGTCGATCACCCCCGTGCGGCCGGAACTGCTGGCGGCCGACCGGCATCCCGCCTATCGCTCCGGTCAGTGGGCCGCCCGCAACGCGGGGGACCGGCCTGTCGTCCGCGTGCAGCACCATCACGCCCATGTCGCCGCGGCGATGGCCGAACACGGGCTCGACGGCGGTCGGCCGGTGCTCGGTGCCGCCTTCGACGGTACGGGCTACGGCGACGACGGAGCCGTGTGGGGCGGGGAGTTCCTGCTCGCGGACTACGACGGCTTCGTCCGGTTCGGACACCTCGCCTATGTACCGCTGCCCGGCGGTGACGCCGCGGTGCACCGGCCCTACCGCATGGCGCTCGCGCATCTGCGCACGGCCGGGATCGACTGGTCGGACGAACTCGCCTGCGTGGCCGCCTGCCCGGACGATGAACGCCGCGTGCTGGCACGGCAGTTGGAGCGTGACCTGAACTGCGTCGCCACCTCCAGCATGGGCCGGCTCTTCGACGCAGTGTCGTCCCTCGCGGGCGTGTGCCACCGATCCGGATACGAGGCCCAGGCCGCCGTAGAGCTGGAGGCCGCAGCGCTGCGGGCTCCCGCCGGCGACACCACCGCCTACACGTTCGCGGTCAGGGCACCGGAGCCGGACGGCGGCCCGGTGGTGGCGGATCCCGCACCCGTCCTCGCGGCGATCGTCGACGACCTGCGGGCGGGCGCGGAACCGGCCCTCGTCGCGGCCCGCTTCCACCGGACGGTCGCGGGCCTCGTGCACCGCCTGTGTGCGCTGGCGCGAGAGCGCCACGGGGTCGACACGGTCGCCCTGACCGGTGGCGTGTTCCTCAACTCGGTGCTCTCCTCGGCCTGCGCGGAGGTCCTGCACACCGACGGCTTCACGGTGCTGCGCCACCACCTGGTCCCGCCGGGCGACGGCGGCCTGGCCCTCGGCCAGCTCATGGTGGCCGCACGCGCGGCCGGCCGGACGGAAGCCCCCGACTGACGCACCGTCCCGGCAGCGCCGTACGACGCACCATCCACGACGCACCATCCACAGCGAGGAGAGGCCCATGTGCCTGGCGGTACCCGGCAAAGTGCTGGACATCGAGGAACGCGACGGAACCCGGATGGCCAACGTCGACTTCGGCGGCGTGGTCAAGGAGGTGTGCCTGGAGTACCTGCCGGACCTTGAGGTCGGCGAGTACGCCATCGTCCACGTCGGCTTCGCCCTGCAGCGCCTCGACGAGGAGTCGGCGAAGCAGACGCTCGAACTGTTCGAAACCCTCGGCATGCTGCAGGAGGAGTTCGGCGACCCCTGGGAAATGGCCGCGGAAGCGGGCGGAGAACTCCCGCCCGCGCGCGAGGAGGCGCGGAAGTGAAGTACATCGACGAATTCCAGGACCCGGATCTGGCTCGCCGGCTCCTGGACGAGATCCACGCCACGGTGACCAGGCCGTGGGCGCTGATGGAGGTCTGCGGCGGGCAGACCCACACGATCATCCGCCACGGCATCGACCAGCTGCTGCCGGATCAGGTCGAACTGATCCACGGCCCCGGCTGTCCCGTGTGCGTGACCCCCTTGGAGGTCATCGACAAGGCACTGGAGATCGCCTCCCGGCCCGAGGTGGTCTTCTGTTCCTTCGGCGACATGCTCCGGGTGCCCGGTACCGGACGTGATCTGTTCCAGGTACGCGCAGAAGGAGGGGACGTACGGGTCGTCTACTCGCCCCTCGACGCCCTCAGGATCGCCCAGCAGAACCCCGACCGTCAGGTGGTGTTCTTCGGTATCGGCTTCGAGACGACCGCGCCGCCCAACGCGATGACGGTGTATCAGGCCCGCAAGCTGGGCATCCCCAACTTCAGCCTGCTGGTGTCCCATGTGCGCGTCCCCCCGGCCATCGAGGCGATCATGCGATCCCCGAACTGCCGGGTCCAGGGCTTCCTCGCCGCCGGACACGTGTGCAGCGTGATGGGCGTCGAGGAGTACCCGGAGCTGGCGGAGCGCCATCGCGTACCCATCGTCGTGACCGGGTTCGAGCCCCTGGACATCCTCGAGGGCGTACGCAGGACCGTGGCGCAGCTCGAGCGCGGCGAACACATGGTCGACAACGCCTACGCCCGCGCGGTGCGCCCCGAGGGGAACCCGGCCGCCAAAGCCATGCTGGAGGACGTCTTCGAGGTCACCGACCGCTCCTGGCGCGGCATCGGCGTGATCCCCGACAGCGGCTGGCGGCTGGCCCCCAAGTACCGCGACTACGACGCCGAGTACCGCTTCTCCGTCGAGGACATCCGCACCCGGGAACCGGCCGCCTGCCGCAGCGGCGAGGTACTCCAGGGCCTGATCAAACCGCACGAGTGCGAGGCGTTCGGCACCCTGTGCACCCCCCGCACCCCGCTCGGCGCCACGATGGTCTCCAGTGAGGGCGCCTGCGCCGCGTACTACCTCTACCGGCGCCTGGACACCACCCCCGCGCCCCGGGAGGCGACCTCCGTTGTCTGAGACCACCGACCTGCGCACCCCGCCCCTGGACCCGACGGCCTGGACCTGCCCGGCTCCGCTGCGCGACCAGCCCCGGGTCGTCATGGGCCACGGCGGCGGCGGAGCGCTCTCCGCGGAACTCGTCCAGCACGTCTTCGCACCTGCCTTCGGGGGCGACGTGCTCGCCCAGCTGGGCGATGCCGCCGCACTCTCGCTGGGAGGACTCCGACTGGCCTTCTCCACCGACTCCTTCGTGGTGCGGCCACTGTTCTTCCCCGGCGGCAGCATCGGCGACCTCGCCGTCAACGGCACCGTCAACGACCTCGCCATGAGCGGGGCCCGGGCGTCCTATCTGTCCTGCGGGTTCATCCTGGAGGAGGGCGTCGAGATGGAGACGGTCGCGCGCGTCGCCGACGCGCTCGGCGCCGCCGCGCGCGCCGCCGGCGTCGAGGTGGCGACGGGCGACACCAAGGTGGTGGAGGCCGGCCACGGCGACGGGATCTTCATCAACACCGCCGGTATCGGGCTCATCCCGGAGGGCGTCGACCTGCGGCCGCAGCGGGTCGTCCCCGGTGACGTGGTGATCGTCAGCGGGGCGATCGGCGTGCACGGGGTGGCGATCATGAGCGTCCGCGAGGGCCTGGAGTTCGGCGTGGAGATCGAGAGCGACTGCGCTGCACTCGGCGGACTGGTCGACGCGATGCTCGCCGTCACCCCGGACCTGCATGTGCTGCGCGACCCCACCCGGGGCGGGCTGGCCGCCGCACTGAACGAGATCGCGACCGCCTCGGGTACCGGGGTCGTCGTCAGGGAGCGGGAGATCCCGGTCCCGCCGGCCATCGCCAACGCCTGCGCCGTGCTGGGCCTGGACCCCATGTACGTGGCCAACGAGGGCAAGCTGGTGGCGTTCGTCCCGCGCGAGCACGCCGACGCGGTACTGGACGCGATGCGGGCACACCCGCTCGGTGGGGATGCCACGGTCATCGGTGAGGCCGTCGCCGGGCATCCGGGCATGGTGGTGGCCCGCACCGGTCTGGGCGGCACCCGGGTGGTCGACCTGCCGATCGGGGAGCAGTTGCCCAGGATCTGCTGAGGCCCGCGGCTCAGCGGGGACGGGTCCGCGGGGCTCAGCGGCGACGGGGGCCGCGGATCACAGCCGCACGACGATCAGCGCGGTGTCGTCGGTGGCGCCGTCGGGCGGCAGCATGTCGAGGAGGACGGAGTCGGCGAGGGGCTCGGGGTCGGCGGCGCGATGGCGGGTGAGGGTGTCGGCGAGCCGTGCGAGTCCCTGGTCGATGTCCTCGCCCCGCCGCTCGACCAGGCCGTCGGTGTAGAGCACGAGGGTGTCGCCCTCGGCGAACGCGGTGGCGGCCTGAGGGCGGGGGACGGGGTCGGGACTGGCATCGAGCGGGGGATCGGTGGCCCGGTCGAGGAACTCGACGTGCCCCTCCGGGGGGACCAACGCGGGCGGGGGGTGGCCGGCGCTGCTGTAGGTGATGGTGTGCCGGCCGAAGTCGATGAAGGTCGTGACCGCAGTGGCGGATTCGGCGCCGTCGACCACATGCGCGTACCGTCCCAGCACGTCGAGGGCCTGGGCCGGACCCTCGGCGACGCGGGAGGCCGCGCTCAGCGCGCTGCGCAGCTGGCCCATGACGCCCGCGGCGGCCAGACCGTGACCCACGACATCGCCCACGGACACGCCGATGCGGTCCCCGCCCACCAGGTCGACCAGGTCGTACCAGTCGCCGCAAACGTTCAGCGCGCCGACGGCCGGCCGGTAGCGCACCGCCGCCCGGTAGTGCCCCAGCTGCCGGGGCGCGGGCAGCATCGCCTCCTGGAGCGACAGCGCCACCTCGCGCTCGTGGGCGTGGGCCTGACGCAGACGGTCGTTGATCTCCTGCAGTTCCCGGGCGCGGGTGTACAGCTCGGCCTCGAGGAGCAGGGCCCGCATGCCGCTGGGGCGGCCGGTGGCCAGGATGAACTCGGTGACGTCCTCGATCCGGTGCACGATGAGGATCACCTTGCCGTCCGGTCCGAGCACCGGGGCGTTGACCGGGCTCCAGTAGCGTGTTTCCCATTGCCCGGGCTGCTCGGGGGATTCGACGTCATAGCGCTGCACGGGCATCGCGTCGCGTTCACCGGTGGCCAGCACCCGGCGCAGGGAGGCCTCGAGATTGCGCACGCCGCTCGCGGCGGGGTTGTTCGGATTGTCCGGGAAGACGTCGAACAGATAGCGGCCGACGAGTTGTTCCCGAGTGCGCCCGGACATGCGCAGAAACTCCTCGTTGGCATCCGCGTACACGAGGTCGGGCGTGAGGAGCGCCATCATGCCGGGCAGGGCCTGGAAGGCCGCGGCGTAGTCGATCCCTGCGTTCGCCATGCTTCTGCCGCCTTACTGCCGATATCGCATTATCCATCACGGCGCGGCAGTGCAAGGGCCGAGCGATGAAACGTCGCAGGTCGCGCGGGGCGTGTGGGTGCGGGTGCGCATCGGGCCCGGTTGAGCCGGAAGGTACAAGCGTGCGCTTTGCCGGGCGTGCGGGCGTGTTCCGGGCACTTGAAAAGACTCCGTTGAAGATATGAACGTGACGCGCCGCCCTTCCGTACTCGATGACGTGACCAGGAATCCGCTTATCGTCACGACAACTCCTCCCGGGCCTCGGAGAACCCTTGTTCAATCTGGCCGTGCTCCCCATCTCGGCAGCCTCGACCCGCTCGTCCGGGCTCTGCGTAGGCCCCTGAACGACCAGAGGAGGTGGGCGGGTGAAGACCCTGCTCGTCGACAATTACGACTCCTATACGTACAACCTCTTCCAGCTGATCGCCGAGGTCAATGGCGAGGAACCGGTGGTAATCCTCAATGACTCACCGGCCGACGGCATTCCGGACCTGGGCGAATTCGACAATGTGGTGGTGTCGCCGGGACCCGGACACCCCGCCGAACCGCGGGACTTCGGCATCGCCGCCAGGGTGATCGCCGGCGCCTCGATCCCCGTCCTGGGCGTCTGCCTCGGACACCAGGGCATCGCGGCGGAGGAGCGGGCCCGGGTGGGGGCCGCGCCGCAGCCGCGGCACGGGCACCTGTCCACCATCCGCCACGACGGCCGGGACCTGTTCCAGGGGCTGCCGCAGAACTTCACCGCGGTGCGCTATCACTCGCTGTCGGTCGCCGAGCCGCTGCCGGAGACCCTCGAGGCCACCGCCTGGGCCGAGGACGGAGTCCTGATGGGCCTGCGGCACCGCACCCGGCCCCTGTGGGGCGTGCAGTTCCATCCCGAGTCCGTGCTCACCGACTACGGCCACCGGATGCTCGTGAACTTCCGGAACCTCACCGCCGAGCGCGCCCGCCGACCCCGTACGAAGAACACCACCATCACCGCGTCCGCGGCCGCCATCCCCCGCCAGCGGCGAGTCGTCAAGCCCGCGCACCGCCTGCACTTCCGCCGCATCGCCACCGCCCTCGACGCCGAGGCCGCCTTCACCCGTATGTTCGCCACCGCCCCACGGGCGTTCTGGCTGGACAGCGCCCGAGTCGAACGGGGCAGCTCCCGTTTCTCGTTCTTCGGTGACGACTCCGGCCCGCTGGCCGAGTTCGTCCGCTACGACGTCGCCGCCGGGCTGTGCGAGATCGAGCGGGCGGGACGGCCCGCGCGCAGGGTCAAGGCGAGCGTGTTCGACTATCTGAAGCGGCAGCTGGCCACCCGCCGGGTCGACGCCAGCGGCCTGCCCTTCGACTTCACCGGTGGCTACGTCGGCTACTTCGGCTACGAGATGAAGGCCGAATGCGGCTCGCCGAACCGGCACCGGGCCGAAACCCCGGACGCCTGCTGGCTGTTCGCCGACCGGCTGATCGTGGTGGACCACGAGGAGGGCTTCACCTACGCGGTCTGCCTCGCGGAGGACACCCCGCAGGCCACCCGTGAAGCCACCGACTGGCTCGAGGGCACGATGGCCCAGCTCACCTTCGTCTCCTCCGACGAGCCCGCCGACCCCACCCCGGCCGAACCGGACCCGGGCGCCGCCGAGCCCTGGCTGGTGCGCGACCGGGCCACCTACCTCGCTGACATCGAGGAATGCAGGCGCGCACTCACGGCAGGTACCAGCTACGAGATCTGTCTCACCAACGCGGCCCGGCTGCCCGCACCGGACGACGCCTACGACTTCTACCGGGTACTGCGCCGCGTCAACCCGGCGCCGTACGCGGCCTTCCTGAGGTTCGGCGACCTCGACGTGGCGTGCTCGTCGCCCGAGCGCTTCCTGCGGATCACGAGGGACGGCATCGCCGAGTCGAAACCCGTCAAGGGCACCGCGCCCCGTGGTGGGAGCCCTGAGGAGGACGGCCGGCTCCGGCACTCACTGGCCGTGGACGACAAGACCCGTGCCGAGAACCTGATGGTCGTCGACCTGCTCCGCAACGACCTCGGCCGGGTCTGCGAGACCGGAACGGTGCGCGTCTCCCGGCTCATGGCCACCGAGACGCACGCCACCGTGCACCAGCTCGTCTCCACCGTCGAGGGACGGCTGCGCGAGGGAACGGACGCCGTGGACTGCGTACGCGCCTGCTTCCCCGCCGGGTCCACGACCGGCGTGCCGAAGCTGCGCACCATCGAGATCACCGACCAGCTGGAGACCGAGGCCCGGGGCGTCTACTCCGGGGCGCTCGGCTACTTCGGATGCAGCGGCGGCACCGACCTCGGCACCGTCGTACGCACCGCCGTCCTGGCCGACGGCCTGATGCACCTGGGCGCCGGCGGCGCCATCGTCCTCGACTCCGATCCCGCGGCCGAGTACGACCAGATGCTGCTGAAGACCGCCGCCCCGATGCGCGCCTACGACGAGCACATGGCAGCTCCCGCCACCGAGGAAGAACCGGCCCGATGACGACCGCCCAAGCCATGCTGAGACCCGCCGACGCGGAGGCTCCCGGAAACGTCGCCGTCCAACTCGCCGTGCTCGCCGAGCGGCGCGCCTGGACCGACCGGGCCGCCTTCCACCAGGGCCACCGCTCCTGGACCCATGGCGAGGTGCACGACCTCGCGGCCCGCGCCGCCACCGTGCTCGCGCAGCACGGCGTCGGCCCCGGCGCTCGGGTACTGCTCGCGCTGCCCGACTCCGCCGGGTGGGTCGCGGCCTTCCTCGCCACCGCGCGCCTCGGCGCCGTAGCGGTCCTGGCCAACCCCGAACTCACGCCGCCCGAGCTGGAGTTCATGGCCGAGGACGCCGAGGCCGTGCTGTGCGTGACCGGACCCCGCCCCGAGAACAGGTTCTCGCGCCGCGCCCGCCTCGGCGCCGACCGGCTCGTCGCCCTCACCCGGACCGCACCGCCCATGACCGCGGCCCACCAGGTCGACGCGCACACCCCGCTCTACATCCAGTACACCTCCACAACCACCGGACCCCCCAAGGGAGTCGTGCACTGCCACGGCGACCTCAAGGCGTACCACGACCTCATCGGAAGGCGGCTGCTGCGCATCACCCCCGACGACGTGACCCTGTCGGTGCCGAAGCTGTTCTGCGCCTACGGGCTCGGCAACGCCTTCGTCTTCCCACTGTTCTCCGGCTCCTCCGCGGTCCTCGTGGACGGACACCCCGATCCCGCCGCCGTGGACGAACTCGTCGTGCGCCACCGGGTGACCCTGCTCTACTCCGTGCCCTCCCAGTACGCGTCCCTGGTGGCGGAAACGGCGGACGGGCACGAGGCGTGCTTCGCGTCTCTACGGGCCGCCGTCTCGGCCGGCGAGGGCCTGCCCGCCGGACTGGGCCGGCGGATCACCGGCCTGCTCGGCGTCCCCGTCCTGGAGCAGATCGGCTCCACCGAGGCCGGACACGCCTTCTGCGGCAACGGTTTCGACCACCATCATCCGGGCACCGTCGGCCGCCCCGTACCCGGCTTCGAGGTGGAACTGCGCGACAGCGCCGGACACCCGGTGCCCGACGGCGAGGAGGGCGAACTGTGGGTGCGCGGGCCGACGGTCACGCCCGGTTACCTGAACCGGCCCGAGGAGACCGACCGCGCCCTCGTCGGCGGCTGGCTGGCCACCGGGTACCGGGCGCGCCGCGAACCCGACGGCACCTTCACCCATCTGGGCCGGGCGGACGACGTGGAAACGGTCGGCGGAATCGACGTCTCCCCCCTGGAGGCCGAGGCGCTGCTCGGTGCGCATCCGGCGGTGAAGGAGGTCGCGGTGGCCGCCGTCACCGATCATCGCGGCGCGGGCCGACTGCGTGCCTTCGTCGTCCCCGTCACCCCCATACCGGTCGGCCTGGAAGCCGAACTGGTCTGTCTGGCCCGCGACAACCTCGCCGCTTTCAAGGTCCCCACGGGCGTCAGCTTTGTGCCGTCGCTGCCCAGAACCCCCACCGGAAAGCTCCGCCGCCAACTGATCCGTCGAGGGGCATGGTGATCCTGCGGAGAGGGGCGTTTACTGCTTCGCCGTCGGCACGGCCCCGTCCCAGCCGCCGAAGGCGACTCCGTGACACGGCCGGTCGTCGCCGAGGGCCTGTTGACGCGGGACGTGGCCGGCGGTCCGGCCCAGGACGGCTCCCAGGCCCGACACGCGATCAGGGCCGCTCGTCATCGCCCGGTCCCGCCCTGGGCACGGGCGTCCCGGTCCGGCGCCGCGTCATGTCGCGCCCTTGTACACGTCGCCGGTGTTCGGCCGTGGTGCGGGGCGGTGGCGGGCGGCGGGACCCTCGGCGAAGGCGCGCAGGAGGTTTTCCGTCGTGCGGGTCACGAAGTCGCGGGTGCGGGGGTCCATGCCGTGGTCGCGGCCGCCGTCGGTGGTGCCGGCCATGAGCGCCTCGACCCAGCGCATGGTGCCCGTCGCGAAGACGCCCGCGCCGCTCGGGACCGTGTAGTAGGCCGAGTCGCTGTGGCTGCGCCGGCCACCGCACACCAGGGGCGAGTGGGCCGTAATCTCCAGCGGTTCGGGGACGGGCGCACCGGGTGTGACCCGGTCGTACTCGACGCCGACCAGATGGTCGAAGCCGTCGCCGGACCGCACACCCGTGCCCTCGTACAGCCAGTGGTCCGCCGCGTGGACGACGTAGGGCGCGTCCGTCGGATAGCCCTCGTAGAGCACGCCCGTCAGCGACGACTCCGGATCGGCTGCCGGAGCCTGGCGGAAGTCGGTCGTCGCCAGGGCGGGGCGGCTCGTGTAGCACGGGTCGGACCGCACGGACGACTTGTAGCAGACCACCGTTCGGTCGGGCAGCGTCTCGCCCTGCTCCAGGCGGACCCGGCGGAAACAGGTGTTGGCACCGAGAAAGGCGATGTTGGCTCCGGCGTCCCTGGCCTCGGTGACGTGCCGCCGCTGCTCGGGCGTCCAGTACTCGTCGTGGCCCAGGCTGATGACGGCGGTGGCGCCGCGCAGGACCTCGGGGTCGCGGTGCACGTCCGTTCCGGTGGTGTACGCGAGGGGTATGCCCAGCCGTTCGGCGAGGACCACCGCGGCCCGCTCGTACACCAGGAACTTCTCCGCGCCTTCTGCGTCATAGGGCCGGTCGAAGCTGACGGCGAGTGACCGGGTGGCGTACGCGCCGGAGGCACCCTCGTAGAGGCTGTAGCCGCCCCACCGGTTGTACGCCTGCCAGGTGGCCGGGGCGTGCATCAGGACCGTACGGCCGGTGCCCTGCGTGGAGCGCACGATGAGCGGGATGTAGCGCTGGTGCCCGTTGTCCGCCTCCAGACGCAGCAGATAAGCGCCCTCCGGCCAGCCGGCCGTGGTGAAGGTGAGTGTGCGCCGCCAGTCCGCGCGCACCGTGCGGGTGCCGGACAGAAGGCGCGGTTCCGACTGGACGCGACCCGGTATCCGTTCGGAGGTCCAGACGAGCCGGGCCTGCGCACCGCCGTACCAGCCGATGCGGAAGGCCGAGACGCGGAAGGCCGATGCGGTCGTCGAGACGCACAGGCCGCACTCCTCCCCCGGTGTCACGCTCACCCGGTCCGCGTAGCCGGCGGCGGCCGACGCGGGCCCCTCCGACCGGATACGCCAATCGGGTGTCCCCGGCCGGTCCCGTTCGGTCTCGGCCCGATGGGATGCCCGGGCCTGGGATCGCCGGTGCGCGGGAGGAGCAGGGTCGCAGGCGGCGGCCGTCACCGAGGCCAGCCCGAGGCCGGCGCACGCTCCGAGGAAGTGCCTGCGCCGCAGCCCCCGTGGGCGTTCCGTGCCGTCCTGCGGCGTGCCTCGCTGGTCGGGGCCCACAGCGCCTCCCGTGCTTCCGGCTGGTGCGTCACCGCCCCCGCGTGCCAGCGTGGCACAGCGCGGTGGGCCGTGCCCTTCGCGTGGCCGCCGGACGTCAGGGGGGCGCGGGCCGGATCGCCTGCAGCACCGCCCAGGCGACGGAGACCAACGGGACGGCCACGACCGCGCCGACCACGCCCGCCACGATGCTGCCCGCGATCACGGACACGGCGACGACCAGCGGGTGGAGGCGGACCGCCCAGCTCATCACGACGGGATGCAGGACGTGCCCCTCGAGCTGGCCGATGACGACGATGAGCAGCAGCACGGCCGCGGCCGTGAGGGGGCCGCGCCCGGCGAGGGCGACCACCGTGGCCACACCGAGCGCGACCGGCGAGCCGATCAGCGGCACGAACGTGGCGAAGAACTCCAGCAGGGTGAGCGGCAGCGCGAGCGGAACCCGCAGCACCAGCAGGACGATACCGACGAGGACGGCGTTGGTGGCCGCCACGATGATGATGCCCCGTGTGTAGCCGGCGAACGTCCGCCAGGCCGCGTGCCCCACCCGGTCCCACATCGGCCGGGCGGTCCGGGGCAGCAACCGGTCACGCGCCCAGCCCCACAGGCGTTCGCCGGAGTGGATGAAGAAGACCGAGGAGAAGAGCGCGAGCGCGGCCCCCGTGATCAGTTCGACGACCCTGCCGAGACCGCTGACGGCGCTGCTGAGCAGGCTGGCCCGGTGGGACGAGATGTAGGAGACGATCTGCCCTTGCAGTTCGGAGAGTCTACGGGGGCTGATCCGGAAGGGCGGGCGCTCGAGCCACCGTTCGATCCGGCCGATGCCGCCGCGAAACTCCCTCGCCAGCGTCGCGGACTCGCCCGCCACCGCCTCACCCACGAGGGCAAGCAGGGTGAACAGCACCAGCAAGCTGCCGACGAGGGCGACCGCGACGCTCAGCGGCCGTGGCAGCCATCGGCTCAGCAGATCGGTGGGGGGCCGCAGGATCGAGGTGATGACGAGTGCCAGGAACAGTGCCACGGCGATGAGCTGGAAGCGGCCCAGAATGGTGAAGACGCCGTAGCCGACGACACCGACCAGGAGCAGGCGCCAGGCATAGGCGGCGGCGACACGCAGCCAGGGGACGGTGCGCTCGGCCACCGAGCCCGAGGGAGCGGTCCGGGCACGCCGAAGGAGGTGACGGGTGGTGGACGGCCGGCTGCCCAGTACCACGGCGTCCGCCCTGCGCCCTCGCCCCGGCCCGGCCCCCGAGCCGCCCGTATGCGCCACCACACCTCCCGCGTCCTGACCGCCGCTCATCTCCCAGCACAGTAGGGGCAAAACGGACAGGTGGCAGGGTGTCGCACGCCCGCCCGGGGGAGGGCGGCGACATCCCGGGCGGCGGGCACGATCCCCGAGCAGCGGGCACGCGCGCCCGCAGTCGAGGCACATCCGACGGAGACGGGGCCGGGCGGTTGCTCCAATCGAGCCGGGCTTCGGTCCGGCCCGTCTCGCACTGCCGTACGACCCGGGAGTGCCCTTCGACGGCCTCCACGCACAGTTCCCGTTCGCGGTGCACGCGCCCGTGCCTACTTCGGCGCGGACCCCGTCCCCGTCAGATCGAACCGCACGTCCACGACGCCCTCCACGGCCCGCACCAGGCGCGCGGCCAGCGGCACCACAGAGGTGTCACCGATACGGCCGCCGAGCGTCACGACCCCGTTCTCGACGACAACCCGCACGGCGGCCACCTGCGTTGGGAAGAGATACGGCACCACCTCGCTCCGGACCTCCTGCGCGATGTCCTCGTCGTCCCGCAGGAACACCTTCAGCAGGTCCGAGCGGCTGACGATGCCCTGCAGCATGCCCAGATCGTCGACGACGGGGAGTCGCTTGACCCCGGCCCGCGCCATGGTCCGCGCCGCCTGCGCGAGGGTCGCGCCGGCGTGCGTGGTGAGAGCCGGGGAGGTCATCAGCTCCTCCGCCGTGACCGCGACGGCCTTGGGGCGGTCGGAGCGGCGGCGCGTCGGGGCGAAGAAGGGATCAGCACCCGCACCGCTACCCGCACCCGCCCCGGGCCCCGCGTCGGGGAGGTCCGGGTCGCCGTCGCGGTACTCCTCCTTGGGCAGGAGATCGGCCTCCGACACGACGCCGACGACGCGGCCCTCGCCCTCCAGGACGGGCAGGGCGCTCACCCGCCAGTCCTGCATCATCCGCACGATCTCCTTGAAGGTCGCCCGGCGTCCGATCGCGGCGACCGTCTGGGTCATCACATCACTGACGATGTGCGGGGTGCCGTGCATGACGGTTCCTTCGGTTGAGGGGCGCGATCGGCGGAGAGGTGCGGGTGCCCGGGAAGGGGCGCCTCGCGGGGGGTACGCGTCGGCCGTTCCCGATGCCTGGTGGGCCGTGCGAGGAGCATGCTGGTCATCGGGGGAGCGTTCATCACAGCCTCCGGGGTGTGCGGGACCTGACGCTTCCAGCGTCGCCCCGTGCACCGGCCACAGGAAGACCCTGACGCAGGAGGTGCGCACCATGGTCCGGTACGTCACCGTGGGAGTCGACGACTCCGGCGAGAGTCTCGCCGCCGCCCACTGGGCCGCCCGGGAGGCCCTGCGCCGCGGTGCCGTGCTGCGCCTCGTGCACGCCGTGAACTGGCAGTCGGGGGCGTCCACCGCGCCCATGGACACGACGCGCGGCCGCTGGGCGCAGCAGGCCCTGGAGCACGCGGCCGGGAGCGTCCGTGCCGCGCATCCGGGGCTTCAGGTGGAGGAGCTGCTGCTGCCCGACGCTCCGCTCACCGCTCTGCCCGCGGCGGCCGAGGTGTCGGAGGTGCTGGTTCTCGGCTCCCGTGGCCTCGGGCGCCTCGCCGGATTCGTGGTCGGCTCGGTCTCCCAGCGTGTCGTCGCCAGGGCCGCGCGTCCCGTGGTGCTCGTACGCGCGGGCGAGACCCTGGCCGACGAACACCTGCCCGCCCTGGACGGCGTCTCGCCCGACGAGATACCCGAGACGCCGTACCGCGATGTCGTCCTCGGCCTCGACCCCCGGCACGCCCACGCCGAGCTGGTCGAGTTCGCCTTCGAGGCCGCTCGGCTCCGCGGCGCGTCGCTGCGCGTGGTCCACGCCCTCGGCGACGCGCCGAAACACGCGGCCGACGGCCGCTCGGGCCCCGTACTCGGACCCGAACTCCTCGCCGAACGGGAGGGCCTGCTGGGCGCGGCGCTGCGTCCCTGGACCGAGAAGTTCCCCGAGGTCCCGGTGTCCGCGTCCGTCACCCCGGGACAGGCCGCCACGGAACTCGTGCGTGCTGCCGCCCGCGCCTCTCTCGTCGTCGTGGGGCGCAGGAGACGGGACACCCGGCTCGGGACACACATCGGTCCCGTCGTGCACGCGGTGCTCCACCACGTCGGCTCCCCGGTCGCCGTCGTCCCGCACAGCTGAACGACAGCGGGAAGCGACAGCAGGAGCAGGACCGGGCCGTCCCGTTTCAGCCTCGCGGCCGGTTGGCGCCGGGTTCAGCTTCGCGGCCGTTTGGCGCCGGTCAGCCAGGTCACGGCGCGGCCGATGTCGGTGAGCGTGACGATGCCGACAAGGCGTCCGTCGTCCAGGACCAGGGCACGGCGCTCCTTGCCCGCCTCCAGGCGGGGGAGCAGGTCCACCACGGTGTCGTCGGGTGCGACCGTCTCGATCTCGGACAGCGGATGCATGACGTCACCGATCGCGGTGGTAGCGCGCGCCTCGGGCGGTACCCGGGCGATGTGGCCTGCGGTGACGAGCCCGATCACGTCTGTCATGTCTCCGTCGGCCGCCAGGACCGGGAAGGCCGAGTGGCGATAGCGGTCGAAGGGCGCCTCGGACAGGAACCGCTCCAGGGTCATCGTGGCGGGGACGGTGACCGGATCGGGGGTCATGACCCGCCTCACGGGGATGCCGTGCAGCACCCCGCTCAGCTCCGCCTGACGGGCCTCGGCGGTCGCGGCGGTGATGAGGAACCACCCGATGAGGGCGAACCACATCCCCGACAGGTTGCCGGCGAACAACACGGCCGCGAAGCCGGCGAGCACCATGAGCCAGCCCAGGGCCCGCCCCGCTGCCGAGGCGCCGCGGGTCGCACGCAGGCGGTCGCCGCTACGGTGCCACAGGTACGCCCGCAGCAGTCGCCCGCCGTCCAGCGGGGCGGCGGGCAGTGCGTTGAACACGGCCAGCACGATGTTGATCGCCGCCAGCCAGGCGATGGCCTCGACCACGAGCCCCGACACGCGCAGCGCGTCCAGCCAAACGGCCAGACCGGTGAACAGGCCGCCCGCCAACAGGCTGGTGAGCGGCCCGACGCCCGCGATGCGCAGTTCCGCGGCCGGCGTGGGCGTCTCGCTGTGCAGCCGGGCCGCGCCGCCGAGCATCCACAGCGTGATGCCGTCGACCTGGACCCCGTTGCGGCGCGCGACCACCGCGTGGGCGAGTTCGTGCACCAGCAGCGAGGCCAGGAACACCACGGCGGTCAGCAGCGCCAGCGCCCAGTAGGCCCACGCGGCGTGGCCCGGGTAGGCGGCCGGGAACCGGCCGTCCGCCAGGGTGAAGGTCACCAGGACGACGATGACGAGGACACTCCAGTGCAGGCCGACGCGTATGCCGGCGATCCGCCCCAGCGACAGGGTCTCCTTCACTGAACGCACCGCCTTCCAGGTCGGACGATCCCCGCCCGGATCCGCGCCCCGGGTGCCCACCTGGGGGCCGGACCGTGTCCCTGCCTTCTTCCCTTCTTCCATCCTGCTGCGGGACACGCCTTACCGGCGTGGGCCGGTCGGCTCTCGCGGGAGACGCCGCGCTCGCCGTGGGACGGACGGCAGCACGGCAGTGACAGGCCCTCGACGGCTGGGAACGGGCGACGGGGGATGGGGCCGACCGGCCCAAGCCAAGGCCGATGGCATCGGCCAAGCTGGATTCACGGGCCGTCCCGGCACCCGCCCGCTCCCGGTCGCATGAGCCTTTGACGCACCGGCGGCCCAGGACACCTGCCCTCCGCACGTCCGTGGAGACGGGGTCCGTTCAGAAGACAGGGGGGAGGGAGGAAGGAACCGTCATGAAGGGCTTCGTCTTCCACGGTCCCGGACAGTCCTCCTGGGAGGACGTTCCGGACCCCGACATCATGGACTCCACAGACGTGATCGTGCGGGTCGACGCCGTCACCATCTGCGGGACGGACCTGCACATCCTCAACGGGGACGTGCCCGAGGTGCCTCCCGGAACTGTGCTCGGCCACGAGGCGGTCGGCGAAGTGGTCGAGATCGCCGACGAGGTACGCACCGTGCAGCCGGGTGACCGGGTCCTGGTGTCCTGCATCACCGCCTGCGGACGGTGCCGCTACTGCCGGGAGGGGATGTACGGACAGTGCCGCGGTGGTGGGGGCTGGATCCTGGGCCATCTGATCAACGGAACGCAGGCCGAGTACGTCCGCGTGCCCTTCGCCGACCTCTCCGTCCATCCGCTGCCCGGCGCGATGGACAGCCAGGACGCGGTACTCCTGGCCGACATCTTCCCGACCGCGTACGAGGTCGGCGTGGTGCGGGGGCACGTCCGGCCCGGAGACACCGTCGCCGTCGTCGGGACCGGTCCCATCGGGCTCGCCGCGATCGCCACGGCCCAGCTGTACGCACCCGAACGGATCGTCGCCGTGGACCTGGCCCCGGCCCGGCTGGACGCCGCCAAGCGGTTCGGGGCCGACGCCGTCGCGCAGGCCGACGAAGGCCCCGAGCAACTGGTCGCCGATCTCACCGACGGGCTGGGCGCCGACGTGGTCATCGAGGCGGTCGGCGTGCCGGAGAGCTTCGAGATGTGCACGCGGATGGTGCGGCCCGGCGGGCACGTGGCCAACATCGGCGTCCACGGCAAGCCCGCGGCACTGCACCTGGAAGACCTGTGGATCAAGGACGTGACCATCACGACCGGCCTGGTCGACACCTTCTCCACGCCGACGCTGCTGCGGATGGCGGCCGCAGGCCGGCTACCCACCTCGTCGCTGATCACGCACACCTTCCCGCTGGATCTGATGGAGGAGGCGTACGACGTCTTCGGCCGCGCGGCCTCCACCGGCGCGCTCAAAGTGGTACTCGGCGGGGAGCAGCACGAAGTCGTCGCCGTCCGGGCGGCGTGACGAGAGGAAGTGACGGCCATGGCCGCACAGGGATCGTCGGACACGGTGGAGAGCCACCCCACGGGCAATCTCGGGCGCCGGATCGCCCTGCGGCGCGAGGAGCTCGGCCTGAACCGGGAGGAAGCGGCCCACCGGGCGGGCATGGCCTCCAGCTACCTCCAGTACCTGGAGGAGCAGCCCACCGCCGCGCCGGGCGTGAGCACCCTGCTACGGCTGGCCGGAGCCCTGGAGACCACGGTGCTCGAGCTCACCGGCGGTGACGTCGATCTGCCGCCCGGCCTCGGGCAGGCCGGGCGGCACCCGAAGTTCACCGAACTGAGCAGCCAGGAGTGCCGGGACCTGCTCTCGACGCACGGCGTGGGCAGGCTCGCGCTCCCCACCGACTCGGGCCCGGTGATCGTCCCCCTCAACTACGGCGTCGTAGGGGAGGCGATCGTCTTCCGCACCGCGCCGGGCACGGTGCCCTCACAGGCGACGGGCTCCCAGGTGGCATTCGAGGTCGACCGCATCGACGCCGCGTTCAGTCAGGGCTGGAGCGTCCTGGTGTGCGGGCACGCAAGCGCCGTGACGGATCCCGACTCCGTACGGCGACTGGAGGAGCAGGCGTACAGCAAGCCCTGGGCGGGCGGACAACGGGACCTGTGGATCCGGATCGATCCCCTCAGCATCACCGGGCGGCGCATCACCGTGTGACCGGCCCCGCCGCAGGAGCCGAGGGCGGCGGCTCATGGCACGGCTGCCGCAGCAGGCGAAAGACGGGTTGACCGATGTATCCGAACGACGGCTTCCGTGAACTCGAACGCCACGAGTGCCTGCGCCTGATGACGAAGGTCCCCGTCGGTCGTGTCATCCACACGCGTCACGCCCTGCCCGCGGTCCTGCCGCTCACCTTCCGCCTGGACTACGACGGGTCGGTGCTGCTGTGCACCCCGGCGGCCTCGGAGCTGGTCCGTGCCATCGAGGGGTCGGTGGTCGCCTTCGAGGCGGACGAGGTCGACGCGGCCGCGCGCTCCGGCTGGAGCGTCGTCGTCACGGGACCGGCCGCCGTGGTGACCGACCCCGCCGAACGCGACCGGCTGGCCCGCACCGGACCACCCTCCTGGGTGCCCTCATCGGAGGAGGTGTTCGTGCGCATCGATCCCGAGCTGGTGACGGGACATGAACTCGTGGGCGGCGTCAGCCTCTACGGAGCCGGAAGCGTCACATGACGCACGCGAGGTGAGGACCGATGACTGCGAGACGATCTACGACGGCGCAGACGTGTCTGTGGCGGTGGCGGCGCAATCCGCTGCGACGCCGCAGCGACCGCGCGGAGGCCTGGATCATGCTCGCCACCTGGCTCTTCGTCGTGCTGGCCGGTGTGTTCGCGGGGCAGGGGGCGGCGGGAGCAATGCGGCACGCAATCGCCGCGCGCGGCGCCGACTCGTTTGCGGTGCGGGCCGTGCTCACCGAGAACGCGGCGCACAGTGCGCAGCCGGTGTCCGAGTACGGGGGCGGCACCGTGTGGGCGAGGGCGCGCTGGACCGCCCTCGACGCCTCGACGCACACGGGGCTGGTGAGGGTCCGGCCCGCCGAGAGGGCGGGGACGCCGGTCACCGTATGGACGGACCGGGCGGGCGGGCTGGTCACCGCGCCGGTGACCGAGGCGCAGGCGCAGCGGCAGGCGTGGCTGGTCGGCGCGCTCGCGGGAGTCTGCGCCGCGGGCGGGACGTGGGCCTGCGGACGGCTGGTGCGCGGGGGTCTGGACCGGCAGCGCATGGCGGAATGGGACCGGGAGTGGGAGCGGGTCGGCCCTCGGTGGCGCAGGACGATCGGCTGACGGAGTTGTCCGGTCGCCCGGAGGGCACGCTCATACCCGGTCCCCGCTGCCGTAGGGGGCGTACAGATCGAGAAGCCGGGTGCGGGCCGCGTGCAGACGGTGGGCGAGCACATAGCCGACCCAGACCGCGATCGCACGGCCGAATTCGGGATCCTGCGCGCACATGGCCCGTACGGCCACCGCGTCGAACTCATGGGCCCGCACCGGACTCATGGCCTCGGCACCCAGCTGCCACACATGGGGCGTGAAGTGCCAGGACCAGCCGACCAGTTCGCCGTGTCCCAGCGAATCGATGACGGCGGCCCGGCGGCCGGGAACATGCAGGTCCAGGGCCACGGTCCCGGTCCGGATGATCCAGAACCGGTCAGCGTGTCGGCCCTCCTCGAACAGACGCGTTCCCGCCTCGAAGGAGACCTCGCGGGCGAGCCGCATCAGCCGCTCGCGGTGGTCGGCCGGGAGGGCCGAGGTCAGGGTGGTGGCAGACGCCATCGCTCCGTGTCCTTTCGTTCCTGACGCCGCGGCCGCCCGCCCCGCCCCGAAGGCCCCGGCCGAGGGCTGCTCATCGGCCGGACCGAGACCGGACCGGGACGACGGTCGTGGGGCTGCTTGTCACTCTTCCCGGGGGACTGCCGTGCTTCCCCCGGGTCTGCCGTGGAGGAGGCGTCGGCGGGGTGGTGGTCCGCCGACTGCGGGAGCGCGCGACGCCCGGCGCGGGGACGGGGCCGGCACAGACAGGGCATGACGGGGCGGGAAGGACCCCACCCGCTTCTCGCGGATCTCGATTGCGCGGTGCACGGCCGCTAGCCGCTTCTCCGCGTCTTCCCGGGTCCTTCCCGTCACTCTCAGCACACCACGGGAGCGCGAGAACCGCCAGCGCCCGCGGCCCTCGGCGTTCTCGTTGCCGGTGCGGCCCGCCGCCGCGGTGCGACACCGAGCGGGATGTGCGCGCGCCTTTACGGTACGGCGGGACCGGCCAACTGCACGATGTCGTCGGAGGCGACGTCGTGCAGCCGGATGGCGAGGTCCTCCAGCGCACGGCTGGCGGCGAGCTCGTCACCGATCTCCGGGATGGGCCGGTCGACCGGATTGCGCCGGGCCACGCCCCGTCCGGTGACCGTCGCCGTGTCGCGGGTGGTCAGCACGGCACGCGCATGGGTGTCGTCGCCGTCCTCCGTGATGTAGATCTGCACGGTCCACTGCTTGTCTTCCATCGTGATCACTCCCGTGCGGAGAATCGGCCGAACCGGCGGCCTGCGTCCCCTTTCACAGCCTGCACCCGTCTTCGGGGCCGGTCCAGACGAGCCCGGGCCGTGTCCCACAGCTTCGGGGCCCTGCGCGCACCGAAACCGAGGGCAGCAACCGAGTGCATCGGTCAACGGCCAGGGTGCCGCAGGTGTCAGCCGATCTGTCTCCCGTCGTGTCCGCCACCACACTCGGCATCGCGGCGGCAACGTGACTCATCGGCAGCCCCCGCGTCGGGCGAACGGCCCCGGCGCGACGGTGGGCCGCGAGTCACTCGAACCGTGAGGTGTCACCCGCGCCCTTGCGTACGATCTCGGCCTCGCCGCCGGAGAAGTCGATCACCGTCGTCGGCTCGGTGCCGCAGTCGCCGGAGTCCACCACGGCGTCCACGACGTGGTCGAGCCGCTCCTTGATCTCCCAGCCCTGTGTCATCGGCTCCTCCTCGCCCGGCAGGAGCAGCGTGCTGGACAGGATCGGCTCGCCGAGTTCGTCCAGCAGCGCCTGCGCCACGACATGATCGGGGATGCGCACGCCGACCGTCTTCTTCTTCGGGTGGAGCAGCTTGCGCGGGACCTCGCGTGTCGCGGGCAGGATGAACGTGTAGCTGCCGGGCGTCGAGGCCTTGATCGCGCGGAACACGTCCTTGTCGACGTGCACGAACTGGCCCAGCTGGGCGAAGTCCCGGCACACGAGCGTGAAGTGATGTCGGTCGTCGAGGTGGCGGATCGAACGGATGCGGTCCATGCCGTCGCGGCTGCCCAGGCGGCTGCCCAGTGCGAAGCAGGAGTCCGTCGGGTAGACGACGAGGGCACCGTCGCGGATGCTGTCGGCGACCTGGCCGATCGTGCGCGGCTGCGGGTTTTCCGGGTGAACGTCGAAGTACTTCGCCATCCGCCGAGTGTCGATCACGCGGGTACGGCCTGTCCACGCGAAGGAGCCGTCGGTCGAGCCGGTCGATCAGCCCTTGAGCCGGTCGATCTGCCGGATCTTGTTGGTCGCGTCCAGCGCGGCGACCTTGTACGACTCCGCGAGCGTCGGATAGTTGAAGACCGCGTCGACGAGGTAGTCGACCGTGCCGCCGCAGCCCATCACCGCCTGGCCGATGTGGATCAGCTCGGTGGCCCCGGTGCCGAAGCAGTGCACGCCCAGCAGGGTGCGGTCCGCCGGTGAGACCAGCAGCTTCAGCATGCCGTGCGAGTCGCCGATGATCTGTCCGCGGGCCAGTTCGCGGTAGCGGGAGACTCCGACCTCGAACGGCACGCAGTCCTCGGTGAGCTGGTCCTCCGTGCGCCCGATGAAGCTGATCTCCGGGATGGTGTAGATGCCGATCGGCTGCAGGCCGCCAATCTCGTGCACCGGCTCGCCGCAGGCGTGGTACGCCGCCAGACGGCCCTGTTCCATCGAGGTGGCGGCCAGCGCCGGGAAGCCGATCACATCGCCTACTGCGTAGATGTGCGGCACCTCGGTGCGGTAGTGCTCGTCGACCTTGATCCGCCCGCGTGCGTCCGAGGCCAGCCCCGCTTTGTCGAGGCCGAGCCCGTCGGTCAGGCCCTGCCGCCCGGCCGAGTACATCACGGCGTCCGCCGGGATCTTCTTGCCGCTCTCCAGGATCGTGAGGGTGCCGTTGGAGTGCCGTTCGACCGCGGCGACGGTCTCGCCGAAGCGGAACGTGACGGCCAGGTCCCGCAGGTGGTACTTGAGCGACTCGATCACCTCGACGTCGCAGAAGTCGAGCATCCCGGTCCGCTTCTCGACCACCGTGACCTTGCTGCCGAGAGCGGCGAACATGGAGGCGTACTCGATGCCGATCACCCCCGCGCCGACGATGACCATCGAACGCGGCACCCGCTCCAGGTCCAGGACGTTGTCCGAGTCCATGATCGACCGACCGTCGAACTCGACGCTCGCGGGCCGCGCGGGCCGGGTGCCCGTGGCTATGACGAGATGCTCGGCGCTCAACAGCCGTTCGTCGCCCGTCGCTTCGCGCACGGCGACCGTGTGCGGGTCCACGAACCGGCCCGTACCGGCGAAGAGGGACACATGATTGCGGGAGAGCTGGCTGCGGATGACATCGACCTCGCGGCCCACCACGTGCCGGGTGCGCGCGGTCAGGTCGGCGACGGTGATGTCCTCCTTGAGGCGGTAGCTCTGTCCGTACAGATCCCGCTGGGTGAGGCCGGTGAGGTAGAGGACGGCCTCACGCAGTGTCTTGGAGGGGATCGTGCCGGTGTGGATGGAGACACCGCCGACCATGTCGGGCTGGTCGACGACGGCGACCCGGCGGCCGAGCTTGGCCCCGGCGATGGCGGCCTTCTGGCCACCGGGTCCGGATCCTATGACGAGCATGTCGAAGTCGGGCACGTCCGGAGTCTGACAGGACCAACACACCGGCCGGAAGAGCGGAGTTGGCGGAAACCGATCCTGGACTCGCGGATTCCCGGCGGCGTGTGCGACGGACGCGCCCGGGCGGGCCGGGGCAGGCTCGCGTCGAGGACGGCCGCACCGCCGGGACCAGCTGCGGCGCAGACGCCGGCCGAACGCCGGCCGAAACGCTGTCCCGGCACCCGGACGAGGGCGCGCCGCGGTCGCGAGGACCGCGGCCGGGTCGTCCTCCCCTGGCCCGCGCGGCGGCCGCCTTTGGCGCCCGCCGGGCACCGCCGTACGCCCTGGTCGTGTGTCGTACGCCGATTACTGCCCTTGCACGTCCCGGCCCTGCCCCATGCGTCCTCGCCTTGCCCCGTACACAGAGGCCCTGCGGCGTACGCCGATTGTGCGCCTCGTATGCCCTCGCCGTGCGCCGTCGCCTTGACCGTGCGTCGCACGCCTCGGCATGGGGGGGCGGACCCGAGCACGAGCCGCGCCCGACACGCCGCGGGCGTCAGGCGTCGACCATGGCCGGCGCAGGCTTCTCGGCACCCTCCTGCTCCGGCGCGGCAGCGACCGCCGCCAGCGGCAGTGCGCGCGGGAGGGGGCGCGTCTCGCGCAGGCTCGGCGCGGGTGCCACCGGAACGAGCGGGGCGCGTTCGGCGGACCGGGCCCGCTGCGAGAACCAGATGATCTTCCCGCCGGTGCCGGTGGCGCAGCAGCCCCAGCCGTTGCTCAGGGCCGCGATCTGAACCAGGCAGCCGCTCGGCGCGTAGTGCGGCCGGATGTCCCGTTCGCTGTCCTGGATCGCGGTGATGAGGTGCTGGCCGTTCCACCACATCTCGATGGTGGTGTTCTTGTCCGAGGCGTGTGCGTCGATCGTGCGCATCAGCGCTTCGGTGCACTGGCAGACAGGCTCGACAAGCATCTCGAGGTTCCAGTACCGGAGGTGGGCGGCCAGAATCCGCTGGACCTGTCCGATCCGCTCCGGGCTGATCTCCACGTCGAGGTGGTAGTAGCAGGGCGCTGCGGTCTTCATCGTCGTTGGCTCCTCACCGGCGAAGCTCTCGCTTCTCCTCGCCCCTGTGGGCCGAGCCCCGAACACGAAGCGTGAGCGTTCATCGCTTCTGAGTAAGTCCAGAGTGGGAGGTGTACTCCATTCGTGCAACACGAAACCCATCCGCCCCATTGATTGAAAAGCGAACAGGACGCTGCGTGTCGCACCGTGCACCATGGGTGAAGGTCTCGATCGCCGTAGCGGATCAACCCCGTTCCGTGCACGGCCTTCGCGCACCGTCCGGACCGCGACCAGCGAACCGTCCGGAACCGTGCTCCAGCGCAGAGTTGGGAGGTGACCGGTCCCGTGCTGCTGCCAGCCAGAACCGAGGTCGCCAGACATCTCGAGCAGTACCGGGCGTGGGAACGTCTGATGCTCGCGTCACCCGACAACCGGGCGGTCCGCGGCAATTTCGAGAACACGGGCTACACCCTGTGCGTGCTGATGGGGAAGCGGTGCGCGCGTGAGGCCGCCGATGCCGCCGAGCTCTATCTGAACGCCGAGGGACCTCGCGAGCGGTCCGTGCCCCGCGCCTGCCGCGCGCCGTCGGCGAACGCGTAGGGGATGCCGTACGCAGCAGTGCACCGAAGACCCTGAGAGCCGGCGTCCACCAAGGCTCGAGAACGGCGGAGGAGGCGAAGTCCATGGAACCGCAGGCCGTGCCCGGGGACGGGACGAACCCCGTCGCCGGGGTCGCCGGGCCCGCGATCGGCCGTATCCCGATCGTGGACGTCCGGCCCCTCGTCGACGGGGGTCGGCGCCCGGCGAAGGCGGTGGAGGGGGAGACCTTCCAGGTCACCGCCACCGTGTTCGCAGAGGGGCACGGCGCGATCGGCGCCAATGTGGTCCTGAGGGACCCTGAGGGCCGCCCGGGGTCCTGGACGCCGATGAGGGAGCTGGAGCCCGGCACGGACCGCTGGGGTGCCGACGTGACACCGCTGTCAGTCGGCAACTGGACGTATCTGGTGGAGGCCTGGAGCGATCCGGTCACCACCTGGCGGCGGCACGCACGGATCAAGGTTCCGTCCCGCATCGACGTCGCACTGGTCCTCGAGGAGGGCGCCGACCTCTACGAGCGCGTCGCCGCCGGAGTGCCGCAGGGGCCGGGGCGGGATGCGATACGGGCGGCCGTCCGTGCCCTGCGCGACGAGTCCCGTCCACCGGTCGCACGTCTGGCGGGGGCGTTGACTCCGGAGGTGGACGGGGTTCTGGCGCGG
>NZ_LBMW01000048.1 GCF_026168105.1 Streptomyces hygroscopicus | reverse complement strand
ACTCGTATGAGGTTTGTTCGTGCCGGGTGTCGCCGTGCCGGGTGTCGCCGTGCCGGGTGTCGCCGTGCCGGGTGTCGCCGTGCCGGGTGTCGCCGTGCCGGGTGTCGCCGTGCCGGGTGTCGCCGTGCCGGGTGCGGGCTGGCGGGGGGCTTCCGTTGCCGGAGCCGTCACCAGGGCCGCAGCCGAGGATCTCCCGGACGAGGGCGGCGGTGGCGGTGGCCCGCTCGAGATGAATGTTGAGGAAGCCGGGCCCGGTGATCTCGACATCGGCGACGCCGCTCGTGTCCCGGATACGGGGCCGCAGGATCTCGGCGACGTCGAGGGGCGTCCGTCCGGCTGGACGGGCGAGCTGCAGGGCGATGTTGGTGGCGTAGTCGCCACGGCCGCCGGGCCCGGGCGGGGTGACCACGGCACGTGCGGGCACGGCCACGCTCAGCTCCCCGTCATCGACAGCACGACGCACCGCGCACAGCACGGTACGGGAGAGCTCGACGGGGGTCACGGGACAAGGGTATGGGAGGAGGGGGGCAGGTATGCGAACTGGTTTGGGCGGGGGTCCGGGATGTGGACGGGGTGGGTGGGGTGGGAGGTTTGGCGGGGTGCATTGGGGCGCCGGCCCGATGGCACGCGCCCACCTGTCGGCGCAACTCAACTGCCCGCCCGCAGCCCTGAACAATCTCCGGCCCTGAACAATCTCCAGCCCTGAACCATCAGCCGACGGCTCCCACCACATGTCGGCGGGACTCGAACCACATGCCGGCGTAACTCAAGGCCCATGTGCCCCACATGTCTCGCGCGCCCCAGAGGCCTCGCCCGGGCTGGAGTCCCACTCCGGACAGGAGACCCTGCCTGGCGGGCCCCTATCCGGGCCGAAGGCTTCGCCTGTGCGGGAGCCCGACACCCGGGCCAGAGGCCTGCCTAGGCGGGAGGCATCGTCCGGGCAGGAGGCTTCGCAGGGGCGGGAGCCCGACACCCGGGCCAGAGGCCTGCCTAGGCGGGAGGCATCGTCCGGGCAGGAGGCTTCGCAGGGGCGGGAGCCCGACACCCGGGCCAGAGGCCTGCCTAGGCGGGAGGCATCGTCCGGGCAGGAGGCTTCGCAGGGGCGGGAGACCCGGTGGGCGCGACGTGCCCGTCACCCACATCAAGACCACCCCCGAACGCGGACGCCCCCTCCCCGACAGGCTCACGTCGCTCCATCAACTCCTTCACCAGCCGTACGAGTTCGGAAGGCTCGAAGGGCTTGGCGAGAAACGCATCGACGCCCACGTCAAGGCCGCTCTCGACCTCGTACTGCGTACAAGCACTGATGATGGCGAGGGGAAGAGTCCGCGTGCGGGGGTCGGCACGCAGCCGCGCGGCGGTCCGCAGCCCGTCGAGCCGCGGCATGACGACGTCCAGGGTGACCACATCGGGCTGCACGTGATGCACGACGTCCAGACACTCGGCACCGTCGGCGGCGGTCACGACCTCGAGACCCTCCAGTTCGAGGTTGACCCTGATCAGCTGCCGGATGACCTTGTTGTCGTCCACAACAAGCACCCGGCCGGACACGCCTGGCACAACTCGAGAGTAGGTCGACTCCGGGGGTCGCGTCCGGGTTTTCCCGACTTCCACCCCGTCCGGGCGAGCGGCACCGAGCAGCCCCCGGGAAACCGTTCATGAAGACCCCGAAGGAGCTGGTAGGGTTCTACCCGTCGCCGCAGAGAGCGGCCGACACGCCCCCGTAGCTCAGGGGATAGAGCAACGGCCTCCGGAGCCGTGTGCGCAGGTTCGAATCCTGCCGGGGGCACCCTGTATGAGGTGCCCAAAGACCCCGTCACCAGCGGAAACGCTGAGGCCGGGGTCTTCGTGTTTGTGCAGGCGTGTGCCGCCCGAAGCGGCTGTATGCCGGGGTCTGTGGACGAGGCGTGGACGGGATCTTGAGGCGTCTGCCCAGGTCAGCCCCGACAAAGGGCGAGGCCCCGGGACAAGTCCAGGGGCCTGAGGGTCGGTTGCAGTAGCCGATCTCGGTCGGCTGACTGTCGCGGTAGAGCACGGTGCAGTGGCCGCGCCTTGAGGGCAAAAAACAGTCCCCAGTAGTACTGCTCGTGTCCTGAAGCTTCAGTCGTCACTGTTGCCTCGGTATCGCGCCGGCTTACTGGGGGCCTGAACCACATCCTGTCCAAGTCACTAGCCGGCTAGACGTCCTCATCGACTTTGCAACTCTTTCGGTGTTATGGCCTACTAATCACGATGCACGCCAGGCGCCATAAGTCAATAGCCTTTCGGTAGGTTTCGAAGGAAACCTCTCGCGATCACCTGCGACTGCGGCATCCGGCTCGTCCGCGGTCGACGGGGAGCCAGTCGCGGCCGAGCGATTACCCAGGTCAGCCCATCTAACTGACGAAGGGGCCTGCGCATGCGCATCGCCGCGTCAGGCCAGGTTGCTCTCCTAGGAGCTGCCTTGGGCGCGGTCACAGCCCGGCGTGCCAGTGCCGCTCCAGATCGCCTGGGTCGAATACGCTGCGAAGACGTCCGACCTGGCGGCCTCGACAACGCGGATGCGCGGGAATGCCGCCCGGTATCGGCTCTTCACGTAGGCCGGGACGGCGCAGCTGTCGGATGCGGAAGGGGTGTGGCATGAGATCCCCGAGCGTGCACCTACGGGAGATCACCGACGACAACCGCGATGCCGTCCGTGCCCTCCGCGTCCGACGTGACCAGAAGCAATTCGTCGCCTCCGTGTCCCACTCCCTGAAGGAGGCGGCGAAGAAACCGGAGGCCAATCCCTGGTACCGCGCCGTGTACCGCAGCGATGAGCCAGTCGGCTTCGTGATGCTGTCGTGGAAACCGCCGGCCGGTCCTTACAAAGGGCGACACTTCCTCTGGCGCCTCCTCGTCGACAAGCGGTACCAGGGGCGAGGGACCGGCCGAGAGGCGCTCACGCAGGTCGCCACCCTGGTTCGCGCGGACGGCGCCACCGAGCTGCTGACCAGCTACGAGCCCGGCGACGGCGAGCCGTGGCCCTTCTACCAGAAGTTCGGGTTCGAGCCCACCGGGGAGATCGACGACGGCGAGATCGTTCTGCGACTCACCTTCCCCGCTCGGTGAGCTGTTTTACGGAAGCGCGGACAGTTTTGACCTGAGGTGGTCACAAGGGTCGCGACACACCTCCGACACACTCAGTTGAGGACCCAAGCCGAGCAGGCCGGCCGCCCAAACCCACATCTGGACCCCCGACGCCCGACACGTCTCGCGAAGTGAGGGAGCGGCGCATGGGAGCCAGGAGCAGGCTGGTAGTGGAGGTGGGTTGCCGTGGCGCAAAACGAAGCCATCCCGCCTGTCGAGGACACTGCCGTATTGGACGCTCTGTTTCACCAGTCCCCCACAGGCCTGCTGATCCTGGATACCGATCTGCGAGTCCTCCGGCTCAACCTCACCAGACCGGTTCTGCACGAAGCGCCCCCTGAACCGATCGTCGGCCGGCACGTCACCGACGTGTACGACCTTTCCGCACCCGGTGAGGTGGAGGCGATGCTGGGTGGCGTGCTGGAGAGCGGCACGCCCGCGCGGGGGCAGCTGGTGGGGATGCGTCCGAAAGGCGCGCCGGGTCCGGAGTACCTGTTCTCCGTCTCGGCATCCCGCCTGGAGGACCCGCAGGGGAGGATTTGGGGGGTACTGGCGGAGATGCTCGATGTCACCGAACGCGAAAACGTACGCGCCCGCCTGCGCGTCCTCCGCTCGGTGCGCGAGCACGTGGGACGGACCCTCGATGTGGTGGCTACCTGTGAGGAACTGGTGCAGGCGGTGGTGCCGGACCTCGCCGATATCGCCGTGGTGGAAGTGGTCGACGCAGTGATACGTGGCGAGGACCCTCCGCTGAGCCCTCTGGGACGGGAGGTGCCGCTTCGCCGTGCCGCCTTCGGCCACAAAGGCGGCGAGGAGCAGATTCAGGCACATCCGGTGGGTGACGTGCGCGCGCTACCGGTCCCGACGCCTTACGCCCAGACGCTGGCCGACCTCAAACCCCGCCTCGTGGCCCTGGGCCCCGACACACCCTGGCTGGCAGCCGATTCGCCGCGGGCCGAGGCGATCCGCGCATCCGGCGCCCACAGCCTCATCACCGTGCCCCTGACGCTGCGTGGAACCATTCTGGGGCTGCTGAGCCTGTACCGCACCGACCAGGCGGACGTCTACGACAACGACGATGTCACCCTCGCCCTCGCAGTGGCCGCTTACACCGCACTGTGCATCGACAACGCCCGCCGCTACACCCGCGAACACACCATCGCGTTGACGATCCAGCGTCACCTGTTGCCTCCCTGCCCGGCGTCGCAGACCACGGTGGAAACCGCGCACCTGCACGTGCCCTCAGAGGTGGGCGGGGGCGGCGGGTTCGACACCTTCGCCCTGTCAGGCGCCCGCACCGCGCTGGTGGTCGGTGAGGTCGCAGGGCAGGGCATTTACGCGGCCACCACCATGGCACAGCTTGAGATCGCCATCCATTCCCTGGCCGCACTCGACCTCGAGCCCGACGAACTCCTCGCACGCCTCAACGACACCGTCGTATGCCTGGCCCAGGAACGCGCAGCTCTGCCGCCCGGCGACCGCATGCCCCTTACGGCAAGCTGCGCGTACGCGGTCTACGACCCGCTCGCCCAGACCTGCATCATCGCCCTGGCCGGCCACCCCCCACCCGTCATCGCCCATCCCGACGGGAGGACCGAGATCCCCCACCTGCCGAGCGGACCTCCCTTGGGCAGTGCCGAGGGACCCCCCTTCGCCGCCACCACGATCTCTGTCGCCGATGGCAGCGTCCTCGCCTTCTACACCGCATCCCTCCTGCACACCTCCGCGTCCTCGGACACCCTCCAACGGGTGCTGGCCCACCCTGACCGGCCTCTGCAGGATCTGTGCGATGACGTGCTCTACCGGCAGCGGACCGACACCCGCCACGGCGACGTCATCCTGCTCCTCGCCCGCACCCACCCACTCCCCGCCGACCAGGTCGCCGCGTGGCCTCTCGACCAACACCCCAAAGCTGTCGCCACAGCGCGCGCCCACACCCAACACCAGCTCGCCTATTGGCGAGTGGATGAGGAAACCGCCTACATCACCGAAACGATCGTCAGCGAACTGGTCACCAACGCCGTCCGCTACGGCACCCCACCTCTGCGGCTGCGGCTCATCAAGGACCGCGCACTCACCTGCGAGGTCCACGACGGCAATCCCCTCGCGCCGCGGTTGCGCCACGCGAAGACCATCGACGAAGGCGGGCGCGGCTTGTTCATCATCGCCCAACTCGCACAGAACTGGGGCGTCCGCTACTCCCTCGACGGCAAGACCGTCTGGGCCGAGCAGACTCTCTGAACCGACTCGACCAGCGCGTCAGACAGGTCGAGTGCAACACAACAGAAATCAAACGGAGCTCCTGCATCGGTGGGTTGAGAGTCCGCACACCTCCCTCAACGGAGCGAGAGCCGTGTGCGCAGGTTCGAATCCTGCCGGGGGCACCCAGTATGAGGTGCCCAAAGACCCCGTCACCAGCGGAAACGCTGAGGCCGGGGTCTTCGTGTGTGTGCAGCCGTGTGCCGCCCAGAGCGGCCGTATGTCGGGATCCGTGGACGAGGCGTGGACGGGATCTTGGAGCATCACCGCAGGTGAGGTTCGGGAAAAGGCGAGGGTCGCACGCCCTGCGGCCTGCCTCATATAAATCATCACGCCATGGCGGCCGCCCACGGGCACCCGTGAAGGCGGCCAGCGCCTCACCGCGGCGCACTGGCTCAAGCCCGACTCCAAGCCTGACGATGGCGAGCGACGCTGTACACCTGCTCGACCTGCTCGGCCGTGAGTACGCCCGAGAGCGGAGCAAGTGCCGCTACTTGGCGTTCCTGGTACACCCGGACACTGAGCTGCGTAGCGACCACCTTCAGCTCGGTGACACCGACGAACACGAGCACTGGCTCCACCGGTACAGGAAAGTCGCAATAGTGCTCAAGCACTCGGACTACTCGCTTGGCCTCCGCCCGACTCTTGCGTGCGTAGGGCGCCGGTTTTCCGTGATCGACTTTCACGGAATCATCGCCGACCCATACGGCCTTCTTGTGGTGGTGCTTCGTATTGATGCTGAACACCCCACCAGGCCCGATCAGTAAGTGATCGATATCCACTTTGTTGGCCAAGGGGATGGAGTGCAGGACACGCCAGCCGTGGTGCCCTAAGCGGTTCAGCTCGGCCCCCACTCGTCGCTCCCCCGCCAATCCCTTTTGCCAGGAGTCCCACTCCGTGGGTCGCCGAAGAAGCCGTGAGACCACTCGCTCCATTAGCCCCGGGCCAGATTCATCGAGCAGATCGCGCAAGGACGCCCCGGGAGGGTTGACGGCCAGGTCGTCGGCTGGCGTCAGAGGCGGCAGCATCGGACGCGCTCTAGCCTCGGGCGCCCTGTCTGGCGGGACTGCCTCGGTGAGGTTCTGTAAGTGCTGTGTCAGCACGGCAATCACGTCGTCGCGATACTCAGCGTGCAGGACTGTGATGTTCCCCGTTCTGACGTCCGCCCAACCGACCGCGGTGCCATCAGGCAGGTTGGCGTACAGGCGATCATGTCCGTACCGCTTCCAGCGCGTGACGTGCAGCTCCACAAGGCCCCTGTGCTCTCGCAGCGACATTGCCGACATGTCAGCAGCAAGAAAGACGAAGCCACAAGACCGCAGGGCGAGCGGTGCGGCTCAGCTCGCTCCTCCCGTTTGAAGCATCGCCGCAGGTAAGGCACGACACGAGGGAGGCCCCGGGCATGCCTGGGGACTCGGTGTGGGTGCAGGTTGTCTCACTCGTACTCGCGGAGCAGGTCCTCGATGCGACGGTTGGCGACGTCCTGCCGTCCGTCGAGGCACTTCGCGTACCGGGTCAGCAGGACCTCAACGCTGTTGCCGGCGCGTTCGGCAACCTCGGTGGGATCGACTCCGGCGTTTAGCCACGTCGACAGCGCCGAGTGGCGAAGGTCGTACGGCCTACTCGCGAGCGGCGAGGCCGCGACGGCCGGCGGGAGCGCCAGGAGCCGAGCCTCTTGCCACACGCGGTAGTAGGTCGAGGACGCGACGACCGAGCCCTTCTCACTGAAGAAGAGCCGCCCGTCTTCCGCCGTGCCGAATGTGACGAGGTGATCGTGTAGCACTGCGACGAGCTGGGGCGGAATGGGCACACGCCGAACGCCCTCAGCCGGCCGATTCTTGAGCCCGCGGTCGTCGTGGGTCTCCCCCGAGTCGGTCCACTGCTTGCCGACCGAAAGACGAGTCCGGTGGAGCAGCGCCGATCCCCAGCCCTGCTCCGGGAGGACGAGGTCCGTCTCCACCAGGCCCACCGCCTCAGCAGGACGGAGGCCACCGAAGTACATCGCCGCGAACAGCCCGACGAGACGCCGACCGCGAGCACGCCGGTAGCCGCCCACGTAGGACACTGCTGCCAGGAGATTGCGAGCCTGCTCCGGGTTGGCGACAACACGCGGATCGACCTGGTTCGAGACCTTGGGCTTCTGCCAGCGAACCGCCGTAATCGGATTCTCACGCAGCTCCCCCAAGTCGACCGCGTAGTTCGCAGCGTTGACGAGGGTCCGCCGCTTCCGCCGCACAGTCTCAGCGGCTGCCGCGGTGCCGTCGAGCTTCAGCTTCAGCCCATCGAGCACTGCATGGGAAATTGCCGGTTCAGCGAGATCCGCAAGCGGTCGGGATGCCTTTGCCACCCAGTGCAGAACGTTCTGAACGTTATCCGGAACTTCCCGGTCGTTCGGCCCTGGCAACACGAAGGCCCAGTTGCGTAATGCCTTACGGATCTCCTCATCGAACGGCCGTCCTGCGCGCTCGACGAGCAGCTCCATGGTAGCTGCTCACCGACGCCATCCGAGCCGCCGCCACCAACGCGCGTGTCGACGGAGCGGAGATCGACGGCCGGGCCCACAGCTTCGTGTTCGGCCGACAGCTGGATGTCCGCCCGATTCGTTGCGCCGATTTCGACGACGGCCAGGAGCTGACCGAGCGCGCCGTAGCGGCGTACATCGCCAAGTACGCCACCAAGGGCGCCGAGACGGCGACCAGCCGCCCGAGGTGTCGCCCGCTACGGCCAGGCCGGGCCGTTCGGCAGCGATGGCGCAGGCGGCGACGGCTGCGTCAGGGGCGATGTCGCCCAGAGCCATCTTCCATCTCCTTCACGAGCACGGGCAGCAGCTCGGCCGCCTGGTCCGGGTCGGTCGCCAGCGCGGAGAGCCGGGCGGCGAATGGCGCCAGCTCGACCCCGCGCTTGCAGTCGATACCGACCAGGACGACAGGCTGAGCCGCCAGCCCTGTAAGCAGGTTTCGCAGGTACATGGACTTGCCGGACAACGTGGCGCCGAGGACGAGTTCATGCGGTACAGCGCGGTAGTCGCGTAAGAACGCGGTCGCGTCCTCCCGCAGAGCCACGGGGACCCGGAGGAGCCCGCCGTCGATCCGACGGGGCATCCGCACCTTCCGCAGGACGTCGAAGCCGACGAGCCGGAGCTCGACGACACCAGGCCTGACGTCGCGGACGTACACGGCATGGACGCCCCAGGCGTGGCGGAGTCGTTCCGCCGAGGCCGCCACGTCCGCCGGTTCCTGGCCCGCAGCCAGCCGCAGCCGGATCCGGAGACCGGTCGAGGTCGGCCGGATCATGCCCCGGCGGGGCGGGACAGGCCGGACCTCACGGCGAGTGGTCGCCTTGACGGCCAGCGTCCGCCACCGGGACGGTTCGACGGTCAGGCCGCGGGCGTCCATGGTCGAGGTGTACGAGGCCATCAGCCGGGCCACCGAGACCGGCAGCCCGACCGTGGACCAGTACGCCGCCGGGTGAGCGTGCCGAGCGTAGGCCGCGCCGCCCATTGCAGCGAGCGGCCCGCCCAGCTCGGCCAACGTCATGAGATCGGTCACGGCTATCAGCCCGCCTGAGCCATCGGGAAGGCACCGGGCGCAACAGCGGTGGCGCGGTAGGCGATGCCGTGGCGCTGCTGGCCGTTGAACACGCTTTCCCACGGCCGAGCCACCAGCCCCGGCAGTGAGACCGGAGCACCGACGGTCAGCCCGTCCGTGACGCCGCTCTCGGGAACGGTGACCTGGATCAGCGACGACTCGCCTTCGTCGATGTAGACGACGCCGACGGTCATCAGTGCCTCGCCACTCACGGCGTCCTTGGCGATCTCGCCGGTCTGCCGGTCGCGCACCTTCGGCGCCGGAGCTTCCGTGAGCAGGATCGTGGCGGTCGAGGCGTCAACGCGGATCACACGCACTGGGATTTCTCCTTCTGAATCGATCAACCTGTCCACATGACAAGTTGACTTAGCAAGCTCGAAGCCATGGATGCCAAGTTGACTTGTCAAGTCGCTATCGCGGTGAAGTCCCCCGAAGGAACCAGTCAGTTCAAGCGGTACGTGTCTTCAAGTTCCTGCCGGTCGGCAGGAAGCAGCACGTCAGACACCTGCAACGCGGTACCGGAAGCGTCACAGGCCACAACCAGCACGCTCAGGACGGGAACCCCGTCCGGCAGCCCCAGCAGTTCGGCTTCGTCGCGTTCGGGCAGTCGAGCCGAGACCCGCTCCGTGACGTGGTCGAAGCGGACCTTCTTCCGCGCTTCCAAGTGCCCCCGGACGCCACCACTCAGAGGTTCCGTGCGCTCCAGGTCGGTGCCCTCGACGAGGCCGGCGGGGAAGTACGACGAGATCAGCTCGACCGCTTCGCCGTCCCCCTCGACGAGGAACCGGCGCATGAGGACTTCGGCCCGCTTCGGCAGCCCAAGCGCCGAGGCGACCCGAGCCGGAACAGGTACACGCTCAACCTCGACCAGCCGCCCGGGAGCTTGCGACTCGTCGCGCTCCAGCGCCTCGCGACCCCTCTGGTCCTTCCGTTCGACGACTTCCGGACGGCCGCGGACGATCGTGCCGAACCCCTGCCGGGACTCCAGCCAGCCATCCCGTTTCAGCAACTCCAGCGCCCGGACGACGGTGGGGCGGGACATTCCGAACGCCTGCACCAGCTGGTTCTCACTCGGAACCCGGGACCCCGGCGGGTAGGTGCCATCCTCAATACGGCGCTGGATCGTCTGCGCGAGGCGCACATACTTCGGTGCCACCACTTCATACGCCATGGACGCCGCCTGTCGAGATTGGCCAAGTCAACTGGTCAACCAGACTAGCGACATTTCTCCTGCGGCAGTAGAAGCGGGGTAGCTTCCCCTCAGACCGGCCAGGCATCGGCCACCATGAAGGCGACCATGGTTCCACCGAAGCGACTGGGCCCCGAGTGCCAGGAGTCGGCGATGGAATCGACCAGTAACAGTCCGCGCCCGTGGGCGTCGTTCGCTTCCGGGTGCCGCATCCGCACGTTCGCGGGAAACCCGGGGTTGTGCACCTCGACCCGCAGCGAGGTCCCCTCGCGGTACCACTCCACACGCACGAGCCAGGTCTCGTCCGATCGCCCGTACAGGATCGCGTTGGTCACCAACTCCGAGATCATCAACGTGCAGTCGTCGACCGAACAGGCCGGGTTGTAGGGAGCGATGAACCTACGAAACCAGCGCCGAGCCCGGGGCACGGACTCCGGGCCAGGGTGCAGGGGCATCGCTCCAAGCCGCGCTGGGCCCTGGCCGCCGCAGCGATCGATGATGTAAGCCATCCGCGCTCACTCCTTGCCGCTGCCGTCGCAGTCGAGGCAGCGCCGCTTCGACGTGGCACGGCTGCGATCGTTGACCGTGGAGAGCGCCAGCGCCGTACGGGAGCCGACGCTCTTCCAGCCACGTCCCCGACACCCCCGGCAAGCTAAGCGAGCACCCTGATCCGGCCGCCGACTCGTCACGTCGTGCCCCTTCCTGTCAAGTGGCCTTAGCCACTTTGTGGATAGTGGCATTAGCCACTTCGGGTGCGCAAGCGGTTCGACGCATCTGTCACGCCGTCAGGTGAGCGGATACCCCTGCTCGAAGGCCCAGCGGTGCGGGGGATACGTGGCTTCGGCGAACTCCAGCGGCCAATCCTGCAGGTCGAAGACGACGTGATGGACGACCAGGACCGCGGAGCCCGGCTCCAGCCCGAGATCGGCCGCCTCCTCATCCGTGGCGGCCCGAGCGCACATGCGATCTTCGGCGTAGCTGCCTTGACGCCCCGTCATGGTCTCGACATACATGAGCGTCCCCTCCTGGATCCGCTCAGGGTCCATGAGCTTGGGAGCCCCCTTTCCGACATCCGGAGCGAACCACGAGGTGGACAGTGTGATCGGCCCGTCCTGGTTGTTCGTCACCCGGCGACGGTGCACCGCCCGACGATCCTTCACCAGGCCCAAGGCCTCCGCCACATACTCCGGCGCCTCCAGCCAGCCGGCCGAAGTGATGACGGCGTACTCACCGGGCGTGTAGATCTTCCCGGTCTGCCGGGCTCGCCCGTACAGCTCACGTGCGCGCCGGTTGACCTCCGGACTCCGCACATACGTGCCCGAACCCTGACGCTTCTCGACCAGGCCCTGATGACTCAGCGCCTCCAGCGACCGTGCGGCCGTGGGCCGCGATACATTCCAGTCCGCGGCGAGTTGCCGCTCCGAGGGAACCTCGTCTCCCGGACGCAGGTCACCCCGAAGGATCTGATCACGGATGAAGTGCGCGATCTGGAGGTACTTCGGCTGAGCCTCCTCAATCTGAGGCATCTACCCTCCTAGTCCAAGTGGCTATGGCCTCTAGCCACTATAGGGTGAGTGGCCAATCCGTGAACCCGTACCCTGTGCGCATGACGCGGTTGATCGTCGCAGCAGGAGGAGGGGGCGACGCTGTCGCCGCCGCAATGCTTGACGCCGCTCTGTACGGCGACGAGGACCAGGCGGTGATCCTCACGTACGCGTGGGACCGCCTTCTGATCGACCCGATAGCGGGCCCGCGGGGCGCTACCGACTTCACGGGCCTCGAACAGATCACCCCGGCTGTATGGGCAGTGCCGGCGGAGGCCCGCCCGATCGCTCCCGCAGGCTCCACACTCCCCCGACTCGCAGCGGAACTCCCACACACCTTCGCTCTCATCGACCCGTACCACGGTGCCGAAGGCATCACGCGCCAGCTCGAAGAGCTGGTGAACCACTTGGAACCCGAGTCGATCGACCTCCTGGACGTAGGCGGGGACATCCTTGCGCGGGGCGACGAGCCGACGCTCAAGAGCCCCCTCGCCGACGCCCTGACGCTTGCCGCGTGCTGCCAGGTGAACGCAACCGTGCGGCTCCTCGTCGCGGGCCCCGGCGTGGACGGCGAACTCCTGCCGGAAGACCTGCGAACCGTACTCGGCCCCCTCGTCCACACTTTCACCCCGACAGACGTCGAACGGATTAGCTCGGTACTGGAGTGGCATCCCTCCGAGGCGACCGGGGTACTCGCAGCAACAGCCCGAGGCGTCCGAGGCACGTGCGAGATCCGGGATGCAGGGCTCCCGGTGCCGCTTACGGACGAGAGCCCGACGGTGCATGAGGTCGACCTGGACGAGGCCGTCAGCCGCAACCAGTTGGCCCGAGCCATCATGGCGACCGAGAGCCTGGACGAGGTCGAGAGGTACAGCCGTGAGGTCTGCGGCTATTCAGAGATCGACTACGAGCGCAACAAGGCCCTGTGGCTCAAAGAGCAGCAACCGACGGAGCTGGACCCGGAAGCGATCATTGCCCGGTTGGCCCAGTTCGAGGCCGAAGCCCGAGCCCGCGGAGTCACGCACACAACGTTCCGCCGCATCACCGAGGCCCTGAACCTCAACGGCTCGCAACGCGACGACCTGCGTCAACTCCTCATCAACAGCCGACCGGAGCAATACGCCGCGCCCCTGTGGCACATCCCAGCAGAAGCCTGAGTAACAATTTTCTTCACTGGTTCAAGGCGGCTCGCTCCGCTCACCGCGCGCGGCCCGGCCCCCGGCCGGGCCTGCGCTCCTGTCTCCGCCCCGCTCCAGCCCGGCAGGGGGCCGGACCACGCGCACATCAACGAACCGAAGGTCACGAGCCGACTACTGCACGGGAGTGGCCACGGTCAAAACGATGCCTCCGGCGGGGGATCGGCCGGCACCGGGATGGAGGGGGCGCCGTTTCCGACCGCGGGTCCGTAGTGGCGTGCGCGGGGAGCTCCCATCCCGTCCGCCGTCGACTCAGGCAGAGCCGAGCAGACGCGGCCCCTGGCGTCCAGGTCGTTCGTACAGTGGCGCGCTCCACCTGGACGCCAGGAACCACGCCCGCTCCACATCGTGTGAGTCGACGGCGGACGGGATGGGAGCTGGGTGAGTGGTGGACAGGGAAAGGTGCCGGGGTCGGAAGGTCCTCGCTCAGTAGATCCCCGCCTCACAGCTCTCCCGGCAACTGCAGCCACACCTTCCGCACCCCATACGCGCCGTAGACCCGGCTGTGGCCGTCCCGCACGGTCCGGGTGCTGGACGGGCGGTCCTTGACGTCCACTTTTCACCTGGTGCCCCCCGTCCACGATTCAGCCGTTATCGGCATTCGGCAACCCTGTGACCCAACTCGGCAACGGGCCGCGTCCGCACTGCAGCCGCCTCGGTGTACTCGTCTGCCGACTTTGTGGGTCACTCCGAGGCGAAGTCGTCCAGCCGCCTTACTGCTCGAGGGGGCGCAGTGCTCCGGTGGAGTTCTACGGCATGCGTGGTAGTGCCCCGAGCTCAGTCGCTGATGTTCATATGGGCAGGTCGGACGATAACCCTGCCAATCTCGCTGTAGATCAGTCGGGCGTTGTCCTTGCGCACCGAGGCTGGAGAAGCCCGGCACCACCGCGGAGCCTCGCACTGCCTTAAGGTGTGGGTGCGCGCAGCGCACACAGATCTATCCGTCGGCGGGACTGACGGTAGTCGGAATGGAGCAGACGGTACACATGGCCGACGAGCAGCTGGACCTGGGTATCCCCGTATCGGAGAAGCCGACGGAAAACGGGCGGCCCAAGCAGCAGCCCGATTCGACCGGCGCACCTCGAAAGCTCGCCGATGATGAGACGATCGACTACATCAGCAACAAGGACGTCGTCAAGCTGACCGACGCCGAGATCGTCCGCCAGCGCATCGCCAAGGTCCTGGTGCACCAGTACGGCATCAACCCCGAGGACATGGTCCGCGACTATCCGCTTCAGGTCCTCAACGCCGAGACGGGCCGGATGAGCCGCAAGCGGGCGAGCATCGCCATCTTCGAGCACGGCAAGCCGAAGTCGCCGGAGACCCTGAAGCGCATCGTGGTCACCAAGGCACGCCCCAGGAACGGCCGTACGGTCACCAAGATCCGTACCTACGCCCAGGCGGACGCCCAGCTGCAGGAGCTCCGCGACCTGATGGCCGCCGCGGGACCGTCGTGCACCTTGGGGATGTGGACCGACGACAAGGACCTGTACTTCATCGAGCGCGAGAGCACCCGCTTCGAGCCGCGCTTCCGGCCGTTGCCGAACTGGCCGCGCGGTGACAACGAGGAGTTCGACGCCACTCGTGACGCGTCCTCCCTGGCGGAGCTGCGGCACGCGGACGAGTACATGCTCCGCTTCGCCTTCCGCCGCTGCCACAACTTCATCCACGGCAACGAGGGCCTGCCCAAGGACGCCGCCTTCTGGCAGTTCCTCTACGTCCTGTTCGCCAAGATCCATGACGAACGGCTGGTCCGTGAAGAGCGGCAGGAACCACGCTTCCGGGTCGGCATCGAGGACCTGGACAAGGACGGCCGCACAGGCAGCCCTGCCGTCGCCGCCCGGATAAAGGAACTCTTCAACGAGGTCAAGGCCTTCTACGCGGATCAGGGGTTGTTCGACGACCGTGACCGCCTCACCCTGTCCGATCCGGCCCTCACCTTCATTACCAGTGAGCTGGCCCCCTTCAGCCTCTACGCCACCCCCATCGACGCCAAGGGTGTGGCGTACCAGGAACTCGTGGGCGACAACCTGCGCGGTGACCGCGGCCAGTACTTCACTCCCATCGGGGCGGTGAGGCTCATGGTGGACATCCTCGCGCCCAAGGAACACGAGACGGTCTTCGACCCCTGCTGCGGAACGGGCGGTTTCCTCCGGGAGACCCTCAACTACCTTCAGGAGAAGTGGAAACCGAAGAGCGGTACCTTCACCAGCCAGGAGTACGCCAAGATCCTCCCGCCTCTGCGCGAGAAGCTCGCCGCGTACGCGCGCGGGCATGTCTTCGGCGCCGACTTCGACCCCTTCCTGCGCCGCGCCGCCGCGATGGGCGTCATGATGCTCACCGACATCGCCGGCAACGTCTACCAGATGGACTCGATCGCCTTCCCCGACGGCCACCTGCCGGGGAACGACGAGGCGAAGAAGGTGCCGGAGATACAGCTCGGCGCCGTGGACGTGTTGATGACGAACCCGCCGTTCGGCTCCGACATCCCTTTCTCCGAGGCGGCGGTCCTGGGCAGGTATCGGGACCGGGTACGCCAGCGCGGTGGCGACTGGGGTGTCGCCTGGACCTATACGCGCGAGAACGGTGAGCTGAAGAAGTCGGGTGAGGCCACGGCCGTCTCCCCCGAGCAGCTGTTCGTGCAGCGCGCCATCGAGTGGGTCAGGCCGGGAGGACGCATCGGCATCGTCCTGCCCAACGGCATCCTGTCTAATCCCGGCCCGTCGGACGAGGCGGTACGGCGGTTCATCCTGCAGGAGTGCTGGGTCATGGCCAGCGTCGAACTGCCGGTGGAGGCGTTCATCTACGAGGCCGGCGTCAACATCCTCACCACCTTGCTGTTCCTCGTCCGCAAGACCGACGAGGAGAAGCAGGCCGAGCGCTTCCACGGAGCCGAGGACTATCCCGTGTTCATGGCGGTCGCCGAGAAGGTGGGTCTCGACCGCCGGGGCAAGCCCGTTGTCGTCCGGTCTCCGGAGGGCCACGTCGTCACCGAGGAGTACGAGGACGAGGAGGTCCTCCGGGTCTCGGGTGTCGAGGTGCGGCGCACGTTCAAGCGCGAGCGGCCCATCATCGACAACGACCTGCCGGAGATCGCGAAGAGGTTTCACGAGTTCGAGGCGCGGCACGCCCACGAGCTTCCCTGGAAGGCCCGTACGTGATCACCCGCATCGAGGCGTACAACTACCGCTGCTTCGAAGATCTCGCCATCGATCTTTCCGGATTCCACGTCCTCGCGGGCGCCAACGGCTCGGGCAAGAGCACGCTCCTCGACATCCCCGTGCTGCTTCGGGACCTGCTGAGTGTCCGGCAGATTGAGGACGCGTTCCTGCGACCCTCGCCGTCCACCGGCCGCCCGCCGCGCGCCCTCTCCCTGAGCGAGCCCGCCCACCGGGGGCGGGACGGGGCGTTCGGCTTCGCCGTCGAGGCCCGGCTGCCGGGCGACGTCGTCGACACGATCGCGGGCACCAGTCGCGACCTGCGCATTCCCGTTCCCACGCATGTGCGGTACGAGCTTCACCTGGCGCCCGTCGACAGCGGGCTGGGCATCGAGATCGCTGGTGAGCATCTGGTGATCTTCCATGAGGACAGCCCGATTCGGCCCGTTCCGGGGGACAAAGCGTTCCGGGACCCGGACGAGAAGGTGGTCATTCCGGGCGCCGGTCGCCGTCCCCGGCGGACCGAGTACCCCTGGCAGGAGCCCTGGCGGCCAGTGATCACGCACAACGGCGGCTCCGTCGTCCTGTTCACCTCCGAGACCGGCCGCCAGCCCCAGCTCCGCCTCCAGAGCCGCGGCAACACCCTCGCGCTGGCCGCCGTCCCCTTCGACGACACCCACTTCCCGGCCGCCCTGTGGTTCCGCAACCTGCTCCAGGAAGGATCGGTCCTCTACGACCCCGAGTGGTCCGCGCTCCGCCAGGCCGCCCCGCCCGCCGGCCCCGAACCAGGCCTGGACACCCAGGGACGGAACACGCCCTGGCTCGCCCTCCGGCTCCGCCGCCAGGATCCCGAACTCTACGACGCCTGGATCGACCTGGTCCGACTGACACTCCCCCAGGTGGAAGCGGTGGACGTCGTCGAGCGCGAGGAGGACCGCCACGCCTACTTCCGCGTCACCTACACCGGCGGCTACCAGGTCACCTCCTCCGGGCTGTCCGACGGCACCCTGCGCGTCCTCGCTCTCACGCTGCTGCCGTACCTCACCGGCACACCCCCGCTGCTCGTGACCGAGGAACCGGAGAACGGCATCTACCCTCAGGCCATTGAGATCGTCATGCGGGCCCTGCGGACCGTCCCCGACAGCCAGATCCTCGTCGCCACCCAGTCACCGCTGGTGCTGTCCCAGGTCGACCTGGCCGACGTCCTCGCCACCCGGATGGACACCGAGACCGGGGCGGTCACCGTCGTGCGCGGCGATCAACACCCGCGCCTGGCCGACTGGCGCGCCGACCTGGACGACCTCGATCTCGGCACTCTGTTCGCCGCGGGAGTCTTCGAATGAGCCGCCGCGACGCGAAACGGCCACGTCCCGGATTCACGGAGTCTCTCCGTACCGCCGTGCCCCGGCAAGCGGCCCCCGTGGACGAGTCCACGAAGCGGGAGCTGGTCTTCCTTGTCGCCGACAAGGGCATGGAAGCGATGATCGGCACCTTTCTGGGCCGACAGGACTTCCATCACAGGCTGGGCTGCGCCCGTTTCGCCTTCAACCCCAAGACGGACATCAAGCGGGCCGGCGGGCACGACCCCGGACTGGTCAAGCGCGAAGCCGCCGTGATCAACCGTTGGAGGCGCGAGTACCGCCGCGCGATCGTCGTCGTGGACAACGCCTACGACGGCTCGCCCGGGCCGGACCGGATCCGCGAGCTGATCGCCGCTCAACTCGACGGAGTCTGGGAACAGTTCCAGGTCATCTGTATCGACCCCGAGCTGGAGAACTGGTTCTGGGTCGACTCGCAGGACGACGTCAAGCGCGCACTGGTCTGGAACCCCAAGTACGACGACCGTGCGCCGAGGGAAGTCCTGGAGGCAGCCGGCCTGTGGGAGCCCGGGACCGACAAACCCCGGGACCCGAAGCACGCGGTGGAGTGGCTGCGCTACCAGGGCTACACCCGAGCCCCCGCCGACAGTGGCATCTTGGTGCGGCTCGCCCGGAACCTGCGCTCCGTGCGAAGGTGCACGGACGAGTCGTTCCGGCAACTGACGGCCACCCTGATCGAATGGTTCCCGGCCCAGGAAGCGATGGCGGCGGGAAAGTACGGGACCCATCCCATCGAGCAGACGGAGCGCAAGCTGTGAAGACCGCGTCCATCGATCACCCGGTCCGGCTGAGCTGGCTGCGAGAACAGGGCCTCCGGCTGGACGCGGCGCCTTATCTGTCGGGGGCGTTCGCGGCGAAGCAGTTGTTGAAGGGGCTTCCCGTCCGCAAGGATGCATTGGCGGATCTCACGGCGGGGTACAACGGGGGGATCTTCAACGGTCCCAAGTTCAGTCGCGTGTACGTGAACGATCCTGAAATGGGTGTGCCTTTTCTCGGCAGTACCGACATGATGGAAGCGGATCTCACGCATCTTCCATTGCTCGGCCATGAGGTCGCAGAGAAATTGGCTTATCTGGAAATCCAGCCCGGGATGACGTTGATCTCCTGCTCGGGGACCATCGGGCGCATGGCTTATGTGCGACCTGACATGCGGGGAATCTGGTCCTCGCAGCACGTGATGAAGGTGCAAGCCAATCCGGCGAGGGTGAAATCCGGTTACCTGAACACCTTCCTGCGGAGCCGCTTCGGCGTTCCCATCATCACCAGCCAGGCCTACGGCGCAATCATCCAGCACATCGAGCCGCACCACATCGCGGATCTGCCAGTGCCGCGGTTCGGGGAAGAGGTGGAGAACCGTATCCACGATCTCGTGGAGGAGGCGGCGCAACTCCGGTTGGAGTTCCAGAGCGGCTTGCAGGAGGCGACCAGGGACCTGTTCACCACGGCCGGCCTGGAGAAGCTGCTCAACGTGCGGTGGCATGAGCAGCCGCGGGACCTGGGCTTTACCCAGCGAAAGCTCACGCCGACCACGTTGCGGGCGTTGAATTATCAGCCGAGGGCTCGGCGGATCATCGATGCTCTTGCCTCGGTCGATCATGTAACTCTCGGCGAGGTCTGCCAAGGAGGCATGTTGGGGTCTGGGGCCCGATTCAAGCGAATCGATGCCGAGCCTGGCCATGGTGCGGCTCGCCTGATCGGGCAGAGGCAAGGCTTCTGGATCAGGCCCGAAGGGCGATGGATCAGCCCGACGCAGGCGCCTGCTGGAATCTTCGCGCAAGATGAAACCACCATGATTGCCGCACAGGGAACTCTCGGCGAGAACGAAGTGTTCTGTCGGGCGCTCTTCGTGACGGGATCCTGGATGGATCACGTCTATTCGCAGCATTTCCTCCGCGTAGTGTCCGGTGACTCCACTTTCCCTGGCGCTTACCTCTTCGCGTTCCTTCGATCGGAGGCTGCATTCCGGATTCTCCGTTCGATGTCGGTCGGAGGAAAGCAGCAGGACATCCATGAGAGCCTGCGCCGGAAAATTCCCGTTCCGAAACTCGCGCCTGGTGACAGGAGCCGGATTGCAGAAGTGGTCCGGACCGCCTACCGCAGGCGCGACGAAGCCGACGAGAAGGAAGACCAGGCCATGAGCCTCTTGGAGAAGGCGGTCGCGGAGTACACGGGCGCGGCTTCCGCGTGACTGCCCGCCCCGACCTGGACGAAGGGGCGGGCGCATTGTTGCGGGGGATCGCTATCGCGCAGTGCGCTCGCGGCAGCGCGGGCAGCGGCAGGGCGGCCACGTCAGCGAGTCGGGCACCTGGCCGGGGGTTGCCGCCGTCGTAGGTGAGCTCCTTGCTCCTGGCCGTCGGCCGTCCGTCGCGAGCGTTGCCGCTGGTGACACGAGCAGCCGCAACGGCGCATCAGGAGCAGGCCCCGCCCATGCGGCAGGGGTACGTCCTTCTCCTGGCGGCACCACGCGTGCAAGTCCTCGTACCTGGCCTGCCGCGCGAGGCCGCATTCGGGCGACCGCTGGCCGGGACGCTTGCGTTCTTCCGCATCAAGCCGCCCTCTCCGTGCCGATCACATGGCGGTCGATGTCGGTGCCGAAGTCGGCGGTGAGCACGAGAGCGACCCTGCGACGGCGTTGCCGTGCCCGTTCGCACGCGGTCACATAGGGGTGTACGAGACGTGTGGCGGCGCCGTCCAGTGGTGTGTCCGTGCCGTAGGGAGAGCGGGGAGCGGGCACGGGCGGCTCTGCAACTCCTCAGCCAGCGTGGTCTGATCGTGACTGTGCCGGGTAAGGGATCGTTCGTCGCCGAACGGTCGCCTTCTGGTGCGACCGGTGACGACGGTCCTGTCGACTGACCCCCACCACCTCCCCCCCACTTATCCACAGCCCGCCACGCCACAACCCCGCCCGCACTAAAGTGATCCGTGCGCACCTCGGTGCCCTGCGGTGCACGTTCGTCCACAGCCCTTGGGTGCGCGCAACGCGGGGGCCAGGCGAGCGCGACGGGACCGTACAGGGGGGAACAGCCGCTGATGGCGCGCATCATCCGGGTGGGAGAGCCGGTCAACGACGCTGAGCGAGTCGTACTGCGGCAGCTGCGGGAGTACGCCCCGGCCGACTGGACCGTGATCCACAACTTCGAGATCACCCGGCACCGTCAGACCTTCGAGGTGGACCTCGCGATCCTCACCGACCGCGCCTGCTACATCGCCGACACCAAGGGGACGCACGGGCGTATCGAGGTGCACGGCCCGCGCTGGTTTCCGGCCGGACGCCAGCCGTTTCCGAGTCCGGTACGCAAGGTCCGGGAGCACGCCAAGACGGTCGCGAGCCTGTTGCGGCAGTCGAGCGTCTCGCATCCGCTGGGGTCGGTGTGGTGCGAGGAGCTGGTCATCCTCCCGTACGAGGACTCGCGGCTGATCGACCCGGACGGCAAGGACGAGAAGAACACCGTCTTGTTGAAGGACCTCGTGCCGTTCCTGCGGCGGCACCGGCCGTCCACCAGTGCGCCCGTGATGGACATCACCGGGCTCCACGAGGAGATCGCCCGGGCGCTGGGCGCGGTGTCGAAGCCGTCGTCCGGGCCACGCCGCTTCGGTGTCTACGAGTCTGTCGAGGCCCTGGCAGAGGCCGGTTCCGACGCGGCGGACGACGCGGACCGGGTGTCGGTGTACCGGGCGGTGCGGCCGGACCAGCCGAACACGGGCACCTATCTGGTGCAGGTGCACACGGTGGACCCGCTGCTGCCGGAGCAGGAGCACACCCGGGCGCGCGAGAAGATCGGCAACCCGCTGCAGGCGCTCAACAAACTGCCGCCGAGCCGCAACATCGTGCCGTGCGTCGACGTGGTGCCCCTGGACGACGAGACCGGCTACGCGGTGGTCCTCAAGGACGTGCAGGCCGAGGCGTTGCGCGTGCGCATGGCCGCGGGGGGCGACCGGCCCGTGCTGGGAGCGGACGCCAAACGGCGGGTGGTCTCCGGAGTGCTGTCCGGGCTCGCGGTCGCGCACGGCTACCGGGTGGTACACCGGCACATCACCCCGGACACGGTACTGGTGGCCCGCAACGGCACCGCGATGATCACTGGTTTCGACTACGCCCACACCGGTCAGTCCCGCGCGGGCACGGTGGCGATGGACGCGTACGAGCGCCACGAGGCGGCCTATCTGGCCCCGGAGTGCCTGGCCGGGCCCCAGGGGTTCTCCAAAGCGTCGGACATGTACGCGGCGGGGGTCCTCTTCCACGAGCTCTTCACCGGCGAACTGCCCGTCGTCACCCGCGGGAACCAGCTGGTGGACAGTCTCGACGAGGCCTCCGGGCTGGGGCCCGGCGTCAAGGACCTGATCAGGCGGCTGCTGTCGGTCGATCCGGTGCAGCGGCCCGACGCGGCGGCGGCCGTCGCCGAACTGGAGGCGCTGTTGAGGGCGGGCTCGGGCGCCGGCGCGGGCGGCGGCCGTGGCGCGGGAGGCCAGGAGCCGCCCGGAGAACCCGAGGAACCCTTCGACTGGACGAATCCGCACCGTTACCACGGCCTGCCGTCGGGATTCCGGCTCACCGAGAAGTTCCACGTCCGTAAGGAACTGGGGCGGGGCAGCTTCGGCGTGGTCTACCAGGTGTTCAACTCCCTGGACGAGACCGACGAGGTCCTGAAGATCATCACCCGGGACCGCGAGTCCGTGGAGGCCCGGCTCAAGGGGGAGTACCGCATCCTGCGCCAGCTCCCGCCGCACCCGAACCTGGTCAGACTCATCGACGCCGACTGGCTCCCCAAGGGCGGATTCCCCTACCTTCGCATGGAGTTCGCGGAAGGGCACGATCTGCAGACGGTGTCCCGCAGGGAACGCAAGCTCGGCGCGGCAGACGTGAAGCGGCTGCTGGAGGACTGCCTGCGCGGGCTCGACCACCTGCACGGCAACGGCGTCTACCACTGCGACATCAAGCCCAGCAACCTGCTGTGGACGCCCGAGGGCACCAAGCTGCTGGACTTCAACGCCGCCGTCTCGATCGACTCCACCCTGACCCCCACGCTGGGCTCGCCGAAGTATTACCCGCCGGACTCCGTCCGAGGCCGGCGCCCCACCCGCGCGGAACTCGCCGACCTCGACCTGTACGCCCTGGGTATCTCGGCCTACATGGCGCTCACGGGTGACTACCCCTGGCCGCGCAAGCAGGAGCCGCCACGCGACGAACCCGGACTCGACCCCCGGAAGATCGCCGGGCTGGGCGATCTCAGTCGGGCCTTCGCGGACCTGCTCATGCGCTCCTTCGCACCGCGCCGGGCGGACCGCTTCCCTGACGCCGAGACGTTCCTGGCCACCGTACGGGCCATCGGCGAGGTGCGGGTGCGGCCCGCCGTCCCGCCGCACGAGACCACCTACGCCCTGCCCGCCTCGGCGGCCGTCGTGGCGGAGGAGAACACCAACCCGTTCGTCGGCCACCTCCAGACGCTGTACAGCCAGAGCAGCCGTACCAACGCCGGCACGCGCGGGCTGGACCCAGCGGAGTTCCCGCTCTACGTGGCCACCGCGCTGGACACCAGACTGCAGGCGGACGTACTGGCCGGGAACCACCGGCTGGTGGTGATCACCGGCAACGCGGGCGACGGCAAGACCGCCTTTCTGGAGCAGCTCGCCGCCGAGGCGGTCAAACGGGGCGCGGTCCCCGGCGAGAAACGAGTCAACGGCGACGACTTCGTCTTCCAGGGCCGAACCTTCCGTACGAATCATGACGGCAGCCAGGACGAGGGTGAGCAGGACAACGACGCCGTACTGGAGGCGTTTCTCGCCCCGTACAAGGGCGCGGACTCCGGTGCCTGGCCGGACGACGAAACACGGCTGATCGCCATCAACGAAGGCAGGCTCGTCGACTTCATCACCGAGCATGGCGCCGAGTATCCGCTGCTCGCCGAGGCGATCCGCGGAGGACTGGGCTCCGGACGGGCCGCGCACGGAATCGCCGTGGTGAACCTCAACGTCCGCGACGTGGTCGCCGACCCTGAAGGCACCGGTGAGTCGATCCTGCACCGCATGATCGGCGCGATGAGCGACACCAAACACTGGGCCGCCTGCTCCTCCTGCGACCTGGCGTCGCGTTGCTACGCCCGCCACAACGCGCAGACCTTCGCCCATCCGACGGCGGGCCCCCAGGTCACCGAGCGGCTCGCCGCGCTCTACCGCATGACCCATCTGCGCGGACGCCTGCACATCACCCTGCGCGATCTGCGATCCGCCCTCGCCTACACCCTCACCTCGGGGCGGGACTGCGCCGAGATCCACGAGCTTTACGACCGTCCCGGCAGCGTCCAGGACCGCCTCGACGGCTTCTACTTCACGAGCTGGGCCGGTATCCACACCGGCGGCCCGGGAGAACCCGACCGGCTGCTGGTGCAGCTGCAGGAACTGGACATCTCCACCGTTCCGGACCCGCAACTGGACCGCAGACTGGACTACGTGGGACCCGCAGGAGGACACAGTCTCATCAGTGTCGACCAGCGTGGCGACCACGACGCCACGCTGCTGGCGGACCGCTTCACCGAGCTGCCCCGCACCCCCGCGGCAACCACCGGCGCCCCCGAGCGGCACCGGGCCTATCTCGCCGCCGCCCGCCGCCGCTTCTTCTTCGAAAGCCTCGACGACGAGCGCTGGAAGACCATGCTCAGCTACCACTCCGGAGGACGGTTCCTGGACCTGCTCACTGGCGGCGAGTCGAATTCCACGGAACTGGGCCGGATCATCGAGGCCGTCAACAGAGGCGAGGGCCTGCCTGGGGCCGCCCTCGACGGCGAGCGGGCGCTGGCCCTCCAGGTCCGTTCGGTTCCCGGCGGCACCGTACGCAGCTACCGGCTGTTCCCCGCCGACCGGTTCACCCTGCGGATCGGGGCCGCCCCCGACTCACCGTACGTCGAGACCAGCCCCCGCGAGCTCGTCGTCCGTTACGAGGGAGCCGATGGCGCCGGACAGCACCGTGCCCAACTCGTGGTGCGGCTGGACCTGTACGAGCTGCTGGACCGCCTCCACGACGGCTACCAGCCGGGCGTGGAGGACCGGCAGGGACAGAACCTGGCGCTGACGGTGTTCAAGAACGCGCTGTCCGCCACGCCGTACCAGGAGGTGCTACTCACTGCGCCGGGCAGCGTGCCGCACAAGATCACCAGGCTGGGGGACGGGGCGCTCAGGCTGGCGCCGGTCGACTCCGCGCCTGACACGGGAACGGGGGGGTAACTGATGGCCTTGCGGAAACGCGACAGCGAGTTCCGCCATCTCGGCGTGTCTTACCTGGACTTCAAGCGCGTCGAGATGGACCGGGTTCTCACCGGTTTCCTCATGCGGGTGAACCACAACGGGCAGCCGAGCAGGCTCGCCCAGCGGCACAAGCACGAGAGCGACACCTTCGTCCAGGAATTCCTGGACGAACAGTACGCCGACCGCTTCCAGGGGTTCAGAGAACATCCCGACATGGCCGGCCGCTGGATCGAGACCCAACTGCTGGATATGGTGAACCGGGGCAAGCCGAGCCAGGCCGTCGCCGGACTGCGCCCTCTGCACGGCCTGACGTACAAATTCCGCAACTACTACCACTCGCGGGCCTATGGCGCCGACGCCCAGCTGTACGAGATGCTGCGGCACGCCCGTGACGGACGCGGAACCCTCGCCCTGGAGGCGATCCGCGGGTTCTTCTTCACCGGCCTGGACCCGGCCCTGGGCACCCCACTGCCCGACAACAGCCTCGATGTCGAGACCCAGGCCGTGCTCCACCTCAACAGCCAGGTGAAACACGACACCCCGCAGACCGTGAAGGGCTGGTACTCGGCCCCGCCGCTGTGCGTCGGGCAGTCCGACCTGCTCGCCGACGACGTGCTGAGGCTGCTGTCCCTGCGGGAACTCCTGCCGCGGATCGTCATGGTCGAATACCTGAAGATCCTCTTCGCCTTCCACCTGGCCCTGGGACAGCTCAAGACGATGAAGCTACTGACGTCGATGGTCGAGCGGTCCGGCGCCGAACCCTCCTGTGGTCCGGAGAACTGCCCCGCCGGCCCCGGCCAGGGCCGCGACGACTTCCCCGACTGCCCGTTCCGCGTAGGCCTGTTCGTGGACGTGGCGGGAGCGCCGGGAACCCCGGCCGCCGCCCTGGCCGAACGGAGCGCCGACGTCTGGCTGCGGCGTATCCCAGGCTTCGTCCGCGCCGGGTACACAGTCCGCAAACTGGACGAGTTCGCCGAGCACCTGGTGAGCCTGGGCGAGGTCACGAAGCCGTCCAGGGGATTCTTCACGGTCGCCGAGGTACTCCGGTTCGCGGACAAGACCTATCAGCAGCGCCGTGAACAGTTCTTCGCCGCAAGGATGGACTCGCTGCTCGACGACACTCCCATCGAGCAACAACCCGAGGGAGTACGGCCGCTGCTCGGCGCGGGCATGGGCCTGAGCTCATTCGAGCAGTACATCGAGCTGGTCATGGCATACCGGGGCAAATACCACAACGACTACATCATTGACTCCATCGACTCCCTCCTGCTCAAGAACCGTCCGGGAGCGGTCATCGCCCAGCCCTACCGGGGCCGCCGCCGCTTCGTCCTGGACAGCGCGCTGCTGGAGGTGCTGGTACAGATCGCGCTGCTCAGGCCGAACCCCCGGGGCACCCGGTCCCGCTTCCTGCACCACACCGCGTCCCTGCGCCTGGACGAGTTCATGGACATCCTGCGGCGCCGCTACGGCCTCCACGTGAACCAGCTGCCGGCCGGTGACGGTTTCCCCTCGACGAGCTTCGAGGAACAGGCCGTACTGCGGTCGAACGCGGAGGCGTTTACGACGCGGATGAGGGAGATCGGCTTCTACAGCGACCTGTCCGACGCCTACCTCACCCAGGTGATCACGCCGCGCTTCGTGATCGGTGCGGACGGCACGGTGACGGCGGGCGGAAGGTAGCGGAGGACACACGACATGGCACACGGACTGAACGAGATCACCGAGGCGCAGTGGCGCGACGCTCTGGAGCACGCCCTGCTGCCCAGGCTCGCCTCCGTACTGCGTGGCCGTGAGGCCGGCCACTGCATGCGCCTCGGTGACCTCGACGCCGAGCTCGCAACCCGGCTGGTGCGGGGCCTGCGCACGGCCGTACCCGATTCCCAGGTGTTCGTTCTGGGCAACGGAACCCCGCATCTGCCCGACGACGTGGCGGTGAGCAGCACCAAGCTGGTGGAGCTGCGCAACCCCGACGAGGAGGGCCGGCTGAGGCCGCCCCTGCTGGTGTTCGTGCCGCCGGGGGTGCGGGCCAGCGCCGAGGACTCCTTCGGAATCGCCACTTTCGAGCAGCTGTCTCTGAGCGACGTCCACGGCAATCTGAAGACCTCCCTGCTGCGTGAGGTGCCCGAGGCGCTGCGTCCTGCGGTCACCGAGCTGCTGGAGCGGCTCTCAGCGGAGGACTGGCCCGGGGCGAGCGACCAGGCCGCGGTCCGCTATCTGCTGACCCTGCGGGAGAACGACTTCGACCCGCAGGCGGCCGGAGCGGCCGTCTTCCTGCTCGGGCTCATCCCCGACTTCGAACTGTTCCAGGATTTGGCGGTGATCACGCGTAAGGCGGACCGCAACCGCAAGACCGTGTTGCGCCTCACGGACTCCGCCGCGACCGACCGCCAGCGGGTGCTGGCCCTGGCCCTGCCGCAGAACTCGCCGGCGCACCAGGCCTTCGTACGCCGCCTCGTCGAATTCGCGGCCGAGGGAGGGCTGGACGAGCCGGGCCGCTGGTGCCGTGCCATCGCGATCGACCAGGACAACTGGCCGCTGGCTTTCCACAACTGGCCGCAGGAGAACGAGCCCGGCGACGAGAAAGTGGGCATCGAGGTCGAGGAGCTGTCCTCGCTGCCCAAGGCGGGACAGAACCAGGACGATCTGCGCAGCCACCCGGCTCTTGAACGGCTGTTCGGTGCGCAGTACCTGCTGCCCGGCGGGCTCGCCTCGCTGCCGGTGACCTTCACGGTCGAACCGGACGCCCGCCACATCCCCGGACTCAGCCGGTTCGCCGTCCAGATCTTCGCCGAGTCCGAGACCGAGGGTGACAGCGCGGCCACCACGGTCAGCCCCACCGGCTTCACCGCGACGGTTTCGGTCACCAAGACCGCCAGGAGGCGATTCAAGGCGAACATCAAGCTGAAAAGGGGCCGCAAGGCCGACTGGGAGGAGGGCTGGCACTTCGTACGGGTCGTCCCGCTGGACTCCAACGGCGACGCCATGCGGGTCGTGGGGGCGGAGGGAACGCAGCGGCCGGACGAGAGCGACCGTTTCTACGTCGTCCCCGACGGCGAGTTCGACGATCCCCCCGTGCGCCGGTCCCAGCACGCCCCCGGCCTGGCCCAGGCGGTGAACAAGCTGCGCTTCACCGCGCTCGCCGAGGGACGGGATCCCGCACGGGTCGTCTGCCGTGACGTCGGCTGGGCCGCCAAGACCACCAAGACATGGCCGTTGAAGGCGTCGTTCGGAGCGGCCGGGTCGGTCACCATCGACCTGCCCATCCCGCTCGCCGAGGCCGAGGAGCGCATGCTGACCCGGCCGAACGCCCTTGAGGGGCCCCGTCTCACGGTCGAGGCCACCGGCGTCGCGGTACTCGGGGCCGATGAGACACCCGCCGTCACCGCTGATCCCGGCAGCGACTTCGACGCCTACCTCCAGGCCCGCGCCGACCTGTTCGCCTCTGTGCGTGCCGACGCCGAGGGTGCTGCGCCCCTGGTGGTGGAGGCGACGGATCCGCGTAGGGTCCGCAAGGAGACGGAGGCGTACGCGGAGACGTATCTGAGAGCGGTGAACCGCTGTGTCCGCGCCCTGGAGAACCCGCGGGGGAACACCGTGGACCGGGATCGCGCCGAACTCGCGCTGCTGCTGCGCACGGACACGCTCCAGGTGGATCTGACCGACGCCCGCGGCGGCCGGCGCCGGGTGATCCTCGTGGCCCCGACCCATCCGCTGCGGATGCTGTGGTGGAGCGGCCAGGCGGCCCTGGCCGACAACTGGCTGGAGCGGCTGACCAACGAGAACCGGGACACCGTCCAGGAGCGCCTGCACAGCCTCAGCACCTCACTCGTACCGCTCGGGTTTCCCCTGGTCGTGCCGCTGGCCACAGGAGAACTGACCTTCGCGGGCGGACAGCTCACCGACTTCTGGCAGGTGTGCCTGCCGAGCGAGACCGCTGACCCCCGCGGCACCGTGTCCCTGCTCGCCGCCGCTATCGGTGCGGCCTCGGAAGCAGCGGCTTCGGGGATGGTCACCGGAGCCGACCTCGCCGACCGGGTAGAACGCTACGTGCGGCTCCACCCGTACGCCGACAGCCTGGTCATCAACGCCCTGGGCGCCGGCCGGGGCGATCTGCTGACTGCGATGCTCACCGAACTGCAGAGCCGCAGGCACCTGGCCCACCTGCGTTACACCATCCGCCTGTTCGCGGACAACCCGGCCGAACCGTGGGTGGGCGAGGCACTCATCGACCTGTTCTCGCCCGCCTCGGGCCCACGTTCGGTGGCCGCCGAGGCATTCGCCACACCAGGTGACCCGCTCCGCCCCAAACTCGCCGTCGTGGTACGCGAGGCAGGCGATCTGCGACACCGGGCCGAAGAGTTCCCGGCGCATCTCAGCATCCTGTTCGATCCCTTCGGTGGAGAGCAGTACGACATCGCCCCCGGAGTCCGGACGACCGGCCGGGTGGCCGCCCACGGCCTGGTCCAGGAACTCACCAGTGTCTACGCCGAGGATAACGAGTACGTGGCCTGGAGCCGCCAGCCGCGCCACGGGGCCACCGACCCGCTCGACGGCACCGAGGAGACGGGAGATCTGCTCGCCGCGCTACCCGAGGCGCTGTCAGCCGCCGTCGTTGCTGTCACCTCGGGTGAGCCGCGTCCCGGGCATCTGCCGCAGATCACCCTGCGGCTGACGCCGGACGACCGGGCCCTGCTACACGACGTGCACCAGGTCAGCGACTGGGTCGTCACGGTGGACCGCACACTCGGCGTCGAGTACTTCGACCACGGCCGAGCCGACCGGCCCGAATACGTCATCGACTACTCGGCCACCTCACAGACCGGTCTGGGACACCACATCGTGGTCTCCTCACGATCCATCGACGAACTGCGCGCGCTGATCAATCCCGTCCTCGCGGACCAGAAACTCGACATGGAGGAACGCCATGTGGTGACGTTCTTCGACCAGTTGCGGGAACTTTCGGGCAGCTTCGCCTTCAAGCTCGCGGCCCTTGGCGAAAGCAGCCACAGCGAGGTCCTCGGCCTGGCGCTGGCGCGGCTCTATCTGGGCTCCATCGACGCGCTCAGGAACCAGATCCTGATCCCTCTCGACGCGCACGTCGATCTGTACGGGGAGGACAGACGGCGAGCCGCGACCGGTGAGGCCATGGTCCGGCTTCACCGCACTGACCTCGCCCTGCTCGACCTGGACGCGGAGCGCCGGACCATCGTGTGCCGGCTCGTCGAGGTGAAGTGCTTCAGCGGAAGCGGTGGTCTGGGTGCCTACGAGGCGAAGAAGAAGCAGATCGTCCAGCAGATTGAGAGCAGTCAGCGCGTCCTGGCCGAGCAGTTCGACCCGGCGGTCAAGCGGGCTGACCGCCCGTTGCGGAACCTCACCCTGCGATCGCTGATGGGCTACTACCTCGCCCGTGCGAACAGGTACGGGCTGTTCGACAAGAAGGCGTATGCCGAGGCGCGCTGGCTGCTGGAGCACCTGGACCACGGCTACTCGTTGGAGTTCGCGCGGACGGGTCTGGTCTTCGACCTGGGGCATTCCGGAACCGACTCCGAGGCGGACGCCGGAGTCGTCTTCCACAGGGTGGGCAAGGACACGGTCCGGCAACTGCTGGACATGATCCAGACGGAGTACCTCGGCGGCCGTGTCCACAGCACGCCGCTGCAACTTCCGACTGTCGGTGTTGACATGGAGCAGAGCGAGGTCACACGCTGTCTGCGTCCCCGACAGCGGACGCGTGACGTGCCCGATGAGCCCGCTCCGCTGCGCTCATCGGCGGACGATGAGCCGGAGGGGGAGATCGAGCATGCGCCGACAGGCGTGGATGCCTCCGACAGTCCCGAGGTGGACAAGCCTCAGGACTCCGCTCCGGTGATTTCCGAGGCTCGCGTCGACACGGCGACCGAGGCGGCAGAACCGGAATCCTCGCCCAGTGCCCCAGAGGCCCCGCAGGACGAGTCTGCGCCGCTTGAAGCCGACATCCCGGAGGAGGGAGGAGAGGCGCAGCCGAGTCCCGATGTTTTCCTCGGCGTGTCGCAGCCGACGAAGCAGTACGGCCTTCTGGGGACGACCGCGGGGCGAAAGATCGCTCTGGACCTCAATGAGACCCACACGATCAGCCTGTTCGGTGTCCAGGGTGGCGGCAAGAGCTACACGCTCGGTTCGATCCTTGAGATGGCGAGCCTGCCCGCTCCCGGTGTCAACCAGTTGTCGCATCCGCTGGCCAGCATCGTCTTCCACTACAGCGACACCCAGGACTACGCGCCCGAGTTCACCAGCATGACGCGTCACAATAGTGATGAGGCGCAGCGTGCGGCGCTACGGGCTCGCTACGGAGCCGAGCCCGCTGCACTCTCCGACGTCGTACTGCTCGCCCCGGCCGACAAGGTGGAGGAGCGGCGCGGAGAATACCCGGACCTGGAAGTGCGGCCGCTGGCCTTCGCCTCGTCGGAGCTTCAGGCGGCCCACTGGCGATTCCTGATGGGGGCCATTGGAAACCAGTCGATCTACATTCGTCAGCTCGGGCGGATCATGAAGGCGCATCGTCGCAACCTCACCCTTGAGGCGATTCGTCAAGGAGTGGAGGACTCGCCTCTGTCCGACGCTCTGAAACAGCTCGCCTTCCAGCGTCTGGAACTGGCCGCCGACTATATCGATGACAACGTGCGACTCCAGGACCTGGTCCGTCCTGGGCGCCTTATCATCGTGGATCTGAGGGACGAGTACATCGACAAGGACGAGGCACTGGGGCTGTTCGTCGTCCTTATGCAGCTTTTCGCGGACGCCACGCACGACGGACAATCCTTCAACAAGCTGGTCGTCTTCGACGAGGCTCACAAATACATCCATAGCCCGGACCTCGTCGACGGCTTGGTGGCGAGCGTCCGCGAAATGCGGCACAAGGGGATGTCCATCCTGGTGGCGAGCCAGGACCCCCCCTCTGTGCCTATCTCGCTGATCGAACTGTCCAACCACATGGTGCTGCACAAGATGATCTCGCCTGCTTGGCTCAAGCACCTCCAGAAGGCGAATGCCGCACTGGCGAATCTGACGCCGGACAAGATGGCGGGGCTCAGGCCGGGTGAGGCGTTCGTCTGGTCCAGCAAGGCTACTGACGACGCCTTCACCCGAGGAGCGGTGAAGGTCCAGTGCCGTCCCCGGGTCACACACCACGGAGGAGTGACCAAGACTGCCGTTACAGAGACCTGAGAACTGCACAGTTCGCGCGTACCGCGGTCGGGGCGACACTCTCACACCGTCCGCCCCCAATGGGACCGTATAGTCTTCATGCAGACCAACCGTAAGGACGTAGGCAGGCGCTACCGAGAGATCCTTATCCCTGTTCCTCCTAACCGTGAGACCGCGGATATGCACTCCCAGGCCTTTAGGGATTACTACCTCGGAACGCAAAGGCTTAGGGACAACTTCCTGGCATATCTCGCTGGCGAAGACAAGCATTACATCTTCATGGCCTCTGCTGTGGCTTCACTGGACGATGTTGTCGCCCCTGAGGACGACTAAAGAGACGTCGCAGTCGCGTGAGGCGGTCACTTGGTGACCGCCTCAGGGAGCCAACTAGCTGTCTCGATTCCTTTTCTCTACTTCCTGCCGCGCTTCCTGAGCGATATCGACAAGCGAACCTTGCCCAGGTACGTGCCAATACCGTGTTCCCTGGACCTGCTGATCGTTTCCCATCGCATCGCGCCGCATCTGACGCACCAAAGTCGATGGCGCATAAGCCTTGTTATCCGCGCTCCATATAAGCGGCCTGCTCTTGTTGTTGCGCCACACGGCCTTCGCTCGTCGCGGCTCCTCGTCGAGCCACCGCGGCAACTGCCGTCTTTCCGGCGTTGTGACAGGACGAAACTCCAAGATCGTGCCGTCTGGAATCAAATCCGCATCCACGATCGACCACACCGATCGTGTGACATTGCTTCCCAACCCGCCGGGCTGGTCCACCCTGGATTCAGCGTCACTCGGTGGCTCCTCGGAACTGCGTACACGCTCATAGAGGCCGCCAGCTACCCGCTCAGCTCGTTCAGACGCGCGCACAGTAGTGCCGATTTGACTATTTCGTCCGTAAGCACCATCGATGACGACGACCATCCAACCCAACGCTTTCCTGACCCGTTCGCGCACCTCAGCGAACCGCGCCTCCCAAGAGGCCGACGCTTCTTGGGTTTCAGAATCGATATCGTCGGTATCCATGGTCTGAAAGAGCACGTGGGTCAGCAGCAAGTCACCGTGGGCCGCGGCTCCAGCCATCCGGCCAGCTAGGTTTTCTTGCTCCTCAGCGAGCGCTTGACGCACCAACCTGAGGAGCCTGACACAGCGCCACACTCTCACCGCGCTCGGTTTATTACCAAAGAGCGGTTGGTAATAACGATTCTCCCACAAGGTCGAGGCGTCCCGCTTAGCTCTGGCGGCGAAGTCCGGTGAGCGGTACGTTGCGGCGAGAGCTAGCGCAGCCTCGGTCATGGTGCAGCCGTCGGCGATATTCGGTTCCGGCTCGCCTCGCTTAATTACATAATTGAGGCCTAGCGAGAGCGCAAAATCATGTCGAAGATCGAACTGTTCCGGCCGGCGGGACCGGAAGTCGCGTTCTTCCGTGGGGTTCTGCGTGTTCGCCGCGACAGTGATCCTGTCACCAAACCCCTCTGGCGTGTCCTCGAGGGATATGATGCGCACTAGCACGCGGCCGGCAGCTGCTTTGCCTGGCTTCTGTCGTACGGCGCGATAAACAGCACTCACAGTCTGAGCACCGTTGATTACGCTGGCACCTTCCAATCGGAAAGCTCGGCTTACATCCGACGTGGAGGCTGGAGCACCTTTCCCGTGTTTACGTATACGATCACAGATAAGGGTGATCCCATTGCTAAGATACCAGAAGTAGTCTGGCTCCTTGACCAGCGTGGTCCGAATCTTTTCGTTGACGTCGCTGACATCCAAGGCATCTCGGATATTGCGCGCGGTAAGGTGCCGCCCGTGCACCCTATACCACCCGGCGATCTCTTCAGCTGAAACGGTCCCATAGTAAGCCAGAAAGGGTTCTGCCACCTTACCAACGCCATGGACCTGCACATCTAGATCTACTTTTCGCTCACCGTGTTCGCCAAGGATTTCTCGATGCAAGTCCCTGAGATTCAAGACCTTGTAGTCGACTAGGTCGTCGTCCAAGTTGTGCTTGCCGATCTCTTCTTCCAGGACCGCCCGTGTGTTGGGGTGCAGGTCCGTACCGGTTACGAGTGCCAGAACGAGGGTGACTTTCGGCGACGGGCTATTCAGAGCGGAATCTATCGCAGCCGCGTGTCGGTCAATTTTACTTCCGAAACGATGGAACTCCAACTCCAGCAGGTAGTCGAGGCCCCGGATGACCGCGGAGACATCTGCTTCCCCGAAACCCGCCTCCCCCTTGTCACTCCACTTCGCCTGAACGAGGGTCACGTGCTGGCGTTCACCCTGCGGTTGGACGGCCACCGCGTCGATCCCGCGGTCCGTTTCGCAGTCGATCACTGCCCGAGCAGCGTCCTCGTCCGAGCACGCCGTCTCCATCTTCACAGCCAGCGCAGCTACCGCCCGACTCAGGAAGGCCGACTCCACGTCCGCAGGTGCACGCCCCGACCAGTCCGACATGTCGATGAGCGGCCTGAACCTTTGTTCGAGCTGCCGTTGAAGGTTACGCACCTGTACCGGGTACGCCACTGTCCCGCCCCCAATCGATCCGCGGCTCCATCAACCGCCGCCTGCGCGCGCCCACAAGAGCCGCTCAAGTCTTCGCTATCTGTATCACCATCAGCTCTCGATTGTGGACGTTCGTGCTACAAAAGGCGGTTCGGAGCCGGTCGTACAGCGGAGGAGTACGGCGTCCTTACCGGCCGGCGCCAACCGCCCGCCCCGACGGTCCAGGTGACCGGTCAAGCAAACCTCAGCGCGCGCCCCACCCGTGGTCCGCAGGAGGCGGCCCGCCGACTCGGGCGACGGGCTGCACGAGTAGCTGTCGGCGTGAGGCTCCTCCCTAAGGGATTTGCTACTTTCCCCGTCGGTCACGTAGTGTCGTATTCACCGACGCGGGGTGGAGCAGCTCGGTAGCTCGCTGGGCTCATAACCCAGAGGTCGCAGGTTCAAATCCTGTCCCCGCTACTGAAGGCCGAGGGCCGGAATTCAATCAAGGATTCCGGCCCTCGCTGTGTTGGTACAACGAGAGACTCCCGGCGCCTCACAGTGTGCCTGCGGCCCGGACGGCGGGTCTCCCAGCAAGCTCAGCTGTTCAGGCGCTCGAAGAAGTCCGCCTCACCGATGATCTCGATGTCTTTCCCAGCCTCCAACAGTTTCTCGGCGGTCTTTTGCTTGCTGCTCTTTTCCGAACCAATAGCGAACCGCCGCGGGTCGGGTGTGGCCACCACGAGGACGTCCGTCGTACCGCTGACATTCTTCACTGGGGTGGCGCCTGCGCCGGCGAGGGCCGCCTGAGCCTCAGCCCGCTTCATCCTGCTCACGGTTCCTGTGATGCAGACGGTCTTGCCGTAGAAGGCACCATCAGGGTCAGCATCCAGGTTCGCCCCAGGCATCGGAGCAGAGGGCTTTCCCTTGTAATTGCTCTTGCTCTGGGAACCAGACCACGCGTTAGGCGCTACGGTCCCATGAACTATGTTCAGTTCTTTGAGGAGTTGGTCAAGACTCGGGGCTTTGTGGTGCCGTATGGCTGCGAGCATGATGCGTGCGGCGGCGTCTGCATCGGCGCCAGCCTGGTGATGCTCTTCTAGCGTCACCTCAACGTGTCGGGCGACCTCGGGAAGCGCGTATGAGATCAGCCGCCAGGTTCTCCGGGAAACAACGAGGGAGCAGGCGTAGCGCAGCGTCGGCCAGGGGTTCCCCTCCGCAGTGCAGGCATCACGAAGCACACCCAAGTCAAAGGCCGCATTGTGAGCGACAAGGGTCCTGCCGGCAGTGAACTCCAGAATCCGCTGGAGGGCTTCCGCCCAGCTGGGAGCGGTCTCGACGTCGGAAGCCCCGATGCCATGGATGCGAGTGTTGTACGGATCGAAGTGCCTGTACGCAGCGGGAGGCTGGATGAGGGTACGCATCCGCTCGGTGATGCAGCCATCCTCGACGGCTGTAAGGCCGACTGCGCACGGGCTTCCGCGGTACCCATTGGCGGTCTCGAAGTCGATGGCAACCCAGGCGTCGCTCACGGCATACCCTCCCCTGACATGTGTAGATCCCGTGAGGGTACCGTGCAGTCGGTTGCTTTAAGCAACGGGGCCGCAAAGAGTGCGCCGCGCCTTCCCGGGGGTCCGCCGGAGGAGCGCTACCCAGTGGACCATCCGTGGACAGAGCCCGTCCGACTCGTCACGATCAAGGCCCTGACCAGCGCATTGCCTGTGAGAGAAAAGGGCCTCCGGAGCCATGTGCAAGTCAAGCCGCTCCGCTAGGTCGGTCTGTTCGGCATACTCAGGCGCCTGGACAGCAAGCGCAGGAGGTGGGCGATGTACGGCCGGAGCGATGAGACGTGGGATCAGTTGGCCAGTGCCGGCTTGAAGTTCCTCGTTGAGCGAGCACAGCTCCGCAAGGTCACGACCTACACGGAAATGAACTCTGTGCTGGCCCGGCGGACCGGACTTCCTGGTTTCGACTTCGAGCAAGCGGACGAGCGGGCGGCGATGGGCCACCTGCTCGGACTGATAGTGAAGCGGGACTATCCAGAGAGTAGGCTCATGATCTCCGCCTTGGTCCACTACCTCGACGCGAACGACGCCGGGCCTGGTTTCTACACACTCGCGCAGCAGCTCGACCTGCTTCCCAAGGGCTCCTCCGCAACGGCGAAACTTGAGTTCTGGATTGGGCAGGTCAACTCACTCCACGATCTTCATACCCGTTCGAAGCTGTCGGGACGAAGCGGGCTGTCGTAACCCACCGGTTCTGACGCACTCGGGGCAGCTGCACCACGAGCGCACCAGATCGAGCGGGGAATCGCGGTGAAAGCCGGCGGGTCCGAGGAGGACACAGTTCGGCCGTCTGCCGGGTCAAGGACCGAACCCTCGCCAGAGGCTCGCAGCTTCCCAAGCTGAGGGCCCCGGCACCGTTGTCACAGGTCGGCCGTCGCGGCGTGCCGGCTGAGCGGGCAGCACGTGTGTCGGGCTCCCGAGCATGAACGACCGCGCTAGCGTGGAGGTTATGGCTGTCGACGTGCTCACCGAGACCGTGATCGCCCGTCCCTGTGCGGAGGTCGCCGCCTATGCCGGGGATCCGACCAATGCGCCGCACTGGTACGCCAACATCATCTCGGTTCGTTGGCGGACCTCGCCGCCGCTCGCCGCGGGCTCGAAGCTCGACTTCGTCGCCCGGTTCCTGGGGCGCACCCTGACGTACACGTACGAAATCCTCGAGTACTCCCCCGAACGACTCGTGATGCGCACCGCGCAGGGGCCGTTTCCCATGGAGACGACCTACACCTGGCAGCCAGTGGACGCTGACCACACCCGGATGACACTGCGCAACCGCGGCGAACCATCCGGCTTTGCCAAGGTGAGTGCTCCGATGATGGCTGCGACTGTGCGGCGGGCAAACGTCAAGGACCTCGCCGCATTGAAAGCGCTACTGGAAGGCACCGACGCCTCCGACTCCAGCCGACGCTCACCGGGCGTCTGACATCCACGGCTGACATCAACGAGGCCGGACTGCGACGTACATCAGTGTCCCTGCCTGGCCGTCGAGTCAGAGGACAGCAGCCAGGCAAACGGCCGCTGATCGAACTCCTAAAGCGGTGCTCACACACGAGCGCCCCCCTGGGCCGTCCTCGGGCCGTGGAAGGGCGCTCAATGGTGACCAACGTCGACAGGTGCCGACAGCTCGGCAGCAGGTCAGAGTGTTGATCGGTCAGGCGGCCGCAGGTCACGGCCGCCCGTGATCAGTTGTGGCTGTTCAGACGGCGTCCGGTGAGCGATGCGGCCTGAGCACAGAGGCCGGCGGCGCAAGCTAATGGGCAGAAGCGAACTGGCTGCTTCATCTTCCGCAGAGGCGGACTCGGTTGTACGCCGCTGAGAGCCCTCGGCCGACTCGGAGCCAGATGAACAGGTCCAGGGAACCGCCTGAGCTGCCAACGCACAGCGCGCGCCCCCTCCACCACACGCAGACAGCTACCTGGCCGCCTTCCGCGTATGCCTGACAGGCTGACTGCTGTGGTGCTACAAGTCGCTTATGGCTCAATACGGTCTCGCGCACCCTCTGTACCTCGACGTCCAGATGATGGTCAGTTTCCTTGCCTACCTTGAGGGAGGAGTCTACGTATCGACGGAGGAGACCACCCAACGAGAGAAGTCGAAAGAAGGGAAGGGTGGGGGCGACGCAAAGATGAAACTTCCCTCATTGGGGGCGCTGCTGGGTATGGAGGCCTCGCTCAGCGCAGAAATGGGAGGTCGAGTAGGTGAGACAGCCGAGATCAAAGTGGCACGACACCATACCGCAGCGAGTCTATTCAACGCGCTTCGCAGCCACCTCGCGGATTCTAAGAGCATCACGATTCACAGGGCCGAGAAAGAGGCGGATCTAGCATCTCTTTCCTCTGGAGACTTCGTCGAATCTTCGGGACGCTATACGGGAAATCCCCTAGAGAAAAATCTGGCCTTCATGGGGAAATTCCTTGAATATATCCAACTCATCACAGAGGCTGAGGAACGAAACAGGCAACGCACCTCCAGTGCTCGCCGTTCAGGTAATCCTCAGACGCGAGCCTCAGCCACGCAAGTCCAGTCGCCTGGCGGACTGTCCGAGTTGGCTGACCAGTTCCGGGAATTCCAAGATAGCGCTGAACTAAATTTCCTACAGAAAGTTAAAGAGGAAATCGAAGCGTCTCCTATTCAGGATGTCGTTCTGCGGACCCGATCCGGCCTGCAAGTGATTCTGACCGTATCATCCGACTACTACAATCAGTCTGTGGGTGAATGGCTCGATTCCGGAGATTTCACAGTCCTGGGAAAGGTAACTCGCGTACTGAGCCCTGGAGAGTCGATCAATCTGTCGCGACGAACCGTCATTGGGAGTATGGACGATGGGGAAGACATGGTTACCTCATTGACTACGTCGTTCCCGCTTGTTGGAGACTCCCAGTCAGCCGTGGTGGACTACCCAGCGGTGCAAGTTTTGCCGATGGCCATCTACGTCTGAAGTGTCCGCGGGGAGCAAGAATGGTGAGTGTCTAACTGCGTGACAACGCCGATTCACAGAGGCGGACAAGCACGCACACCTGCGGATTATCGCAACAGGTGAGAGGCACGCCAGCCTAAGTCGAGCCTCGCCCAAAGTTGCCCCGCGGCCCCCGCCGACTCGGCCACCACGGTCTGTCGACAGGGGACCTAGGGGCGGAAGAGGCAACGATATATCCACCGGCCTGTAGGCGCTACCCGCTGCGCGGCCGTCTACTGCTGCCGGACAAGGTTCGGCATTGGGACTCCGCCGCCCGCGATGTACTCAAATCCGCATACGAAGTTTGGCCCACAGGACAAACATTTCAATTAGCCTCTTGAGACCTCGCTGATCTTTCAGCCAATGTGCACCATACGCGGAAGATGAGAGCTAGCACGAGATAGAACAGGACATCACCAAGGGTCTCCCCCCACTTCGTGCCTTTGTGGAGGAGGACTTCAATGCTGTTCTCGATGGCAACGATATTGGCGAGCAGGGTCGCCACCCAGAATAGCCTGCGAGCCAAGCGAGCTCGAGGTGAGCTGAGCGGTCCCAGCAGGAAGACGCGTCGCCAAGTCACTGCCCGTCTCGGAACAGGAGCGGGCTCAGCGCCCTCAACCGACCTGTAGCAGCTGTCCAGCCAGTCCTGGGCAGCTTCGGAAGTGTTCCCAAGTGGGCCGAGTAGCTTGCGCGCCTGCAGCCAGCCATGAACGAAATCGACCTGCATCTGGGCATTCGCCAACTGGTGCCTACGTCTTTGCTCGAAGCTCCTGCTGCCCCAGCGATCCTTGATCACGATTCCAGCAGCGTTTACCACAGCCGTTACCACCGGCACCACCAGTGGTGTGGCGTACTTCAGAACGTCTCCAATATTCGCCATGCTTCTATTTCAACGTCCCTATCCGGACTCTCCGGCAATACGGTGACATGCATGCCGTGCCCGGCGGGATCAGCCGCGCGCCACTGTCACCTGCCTGGAGCCAACATGGAAGCCTGTCGGCCACCTAGATCGTGGTCTTGCCTCGGCATTCGTGTGACCCTCGTGCCTCATCAGACGATCAACGACAGTTTCGGCGCGGGATACAGTGCCAAAGGCATCACCTCTGAGAGAAACGTGTGGCCGTTCGTTCCTTGGCTGCCGCAGCTTCAGCGAGCGCTCAGCGAAGTGCACGAAGGCACGGGGTAGCCATGGACAACAGCGGCCCTTGGGGAGCGCAACTCGAGAACCCGCAGGTCGGCCTTCCAAACCGGAGACGGCCCCGGCAGTACGACCAGGGCCGTCTCCAGGCCCTCCGAAGGCGACCGGAGCGTGCGCAGTTATAGAGGTCGATACATCTCACTGCCGCGATACTTGGCGCGGCAGATTTCAACCGGCATGGTCCGGAGGCGCATCACAGACCGTCGGGGCAAAGCCGCGCGGGGAGCGCACGGCACACCTCCGACACAGTCTCTCTCACCGGCGCCCTCTTTAGCAGTCCGTTGCAGGTCAGAGAGCTATGCAGGGTGATCGACGCAATCACTCCGGAGCCGTGTCCGCAAGTCCGCAACTACCAGAGCCCATGTCGGCAGGGGGGAGAGACTCAGTATCGGGCACTGGTCAGGGTGAGCCCGCGATAGACAACGCAATCTCACTGTGAGACCTACGTTGCACCGCTAGCCTCGCCCCATGAGCCGTGAGTACAGAATTGGGCACACCTTTCCTTTTATTTGTCCGCATTGCGAGAAGCCAGCTCTGGCCACAATCACCGGTGAGGCTGCCGGCGGTGGCGAGGAGGAGCCGCCGTATCTGCTTGAGCTAGCCCGATGCGGCACGTGCAACGAACCATTCCTCACCGTCGAAGAGGACTACGGGCAAGGCTGGGATGGACCGGGCGTGCTCTGGCCCGAGCAACTGCGCCCCTTGAGTATCCACGTTCCCGAGTCTCTGCGGCGAGAGCATGAGGAAGCGCGCCAGTGCTTCAAGGCCAAGGCATACACAGCCACAGCTGTCATGGTCCGCCGCACGCTTGAGGGTGTGTGCAGTGATCAAGGCGTGTCAGGATCGAACGGGTGATCGAAACGTCTCGTGCAGATGCTCGAACAGCTCAAGAATGACGGAAAGATCGATGGACGCCTCTTCGAGTGGGCTCAAGAACTTCGAGTCCTCGGCAACGAGGGAGCGCACTTCACCGGTACAGGAGTAAGTCGCGAGGATGCTGCTGATGGTCTAGCCCTCGCAGAGGCACCTCTGGACTACCTCTATGTCCTCGCCGCGCAGTTCGAGGCCTTCAAGGCGCGACGAGCCAAAGCCAAGGGGGCCGGCCAAAGCGGCTCTCAGAACTAGCTCTCCGGCAGCCGCCCTTGCATGCCTCGCGGCTCGCTTCTGGACGATGGCATGGCAGCGTGCCTGAGGCTGGTGGGGGCGCAGCGAGGCATACGCGTGCGTGGTCGGTCGGCGCGTCCGCCGTCGTGGCTGATTGTCGTCGGGTGAGGTTCGTGCCACAACCGTGCCAGATCCAGGGGTCAGCCACGGGCAACAGCGGTGGTGTGCGGTCGAGTTGCCAGGCGCCCCATCGGGTATCGAAAGCGCAGGTCACTAGCAGGACGCCCCACCCTCTCTCCTAAAGCGGTGCTACACGCCGCTCCAGCCCGCCGCATTGGAGTGGGAGTCGTAGCAGTACCGCGTTCGGCGGTCCCACTCCTCACCCGTGATGTGTTCATACGCCCGGTCTGGGACGTAGAGGAAGCCTTCCGCCCAGTCGTTGCCAGCCGCGTAGCGCGCAAACAGCGCAGGATCCGCGAGGGCGCTGTCGAACTCGGTACGGCCGGCGGCCACCACACCGGCGCGGGCGTAGAGGAAGCCGTCACCCGACATCCCGAGCCCGAACTCCTTGCGATCCAGTCGGTAGAGCGCCCACGACAACTGCTCTGCGAATCCCGTGACCCGGAAGAGCGGGCCGGATGCCAGCCGAGCGATCAGCGTGACGGCGAGTCGCCGAGCGTCAGGATCAGGCCCAGTGGGTCTGCACTCCTCGATCAGCTGCCAAAAGGCGTCCTCATCCATGCTGGCCATCATGCCGTGCCCATGCGCGCTCCTATCCGGCCGGGACCATGCCCGTTGCGTGCCCGTTGCGGCGGGACGCAACGGGGACTCACGGGGAACAGCGGCGCCGACCACACTCCGGCCCAGGTCGTGGACTACGTAGGTCAGCCGCGATCCGCATACGGCGTCTTCCAAACTGGGGCTCTAACGGTCGCCTGTCGGCATCCTCGCCGCGGTTCCGGTACGGCGAGCCCCACCGCCGCGCGAGCGGCCTGACACGGCCGCCACAGTCGCCGAGAGTACCGGCCGACACTCGCGCGCAGCCAGCACGTGTTTCACCTGTCGGGCGCCCCTCAACCATCGCCCTCTCGGGTGGATCAGCACGGTCAAGCGGGAGCGAGCGACCCCGGTGGGGACCTATGGCCTCGCGGGCGAGGTCTGCGGTCCGCCGTGAGGAGGTCGACAGACCGGTGTCTTACGAGGGGCGAGGATGGGAGCTTCGGTGAGCAAGGTTCCTGTGAGCAAGTTGCCGCTGGTCGGTGCGATGTTCTGGGCGACCAAGATCGTGGCTACCACGCTGGGCGAGTCGGCATCGAACTTCGTCACGATGGCGCCATTGAATCTCGGCTACTCCGTCGGCGCGATCATCTTTCTGGTGGCCTTCGTGCTCACGCTGGTGATGCAGCTGAAGGCCGACCGCTTCCACCCGGTGGTGTTCTGGTCGGTCATTCTAACGACCAGCATCGTGGGCACCTCGATGTCCGACTACATGAACCGCACCGCCGGGCTCGGCTACGCCGGCGGCTCGATTCTGCTGACCAGCCTGCTGGTGATCGTGCTGGTCGGGTGGCGGATGACTGGACAGACCATGGATGTGGAACGGATCGTCACCACGAAGGGTGAGATCTTGTATTGGACCGCCACACTGGTGTCCAACACGCTGGGCACCTCCAGCGGTGACTTCCTTTCCGGCGGTCTGGGCCTCGGCTTCCGCGACAGTTCTCTGCTGCTGTCCGGGGCCATGCTCGTGATCCTCGCCGCGCACTATCTGACCCCGATCTCGGGGACGGTGCTGTTCTGGGCGGCCTACGTGTTAACGCGCCCCCTGGGAGCGGTGGCGGAGAACGCGGTGGAAAAGCCCGTCGCGCAGGGCGGACTCGGAGTAGGAACCACGATCACCTCATCCTCTCTGCTCGCCGTGCTGGCAATCCTGGTGGGCTGGCAGATGCTCACCGACCGCCAACAAACCCACACGGTGGATACCGTCCTCGCATCCGATAGCCACTATCACTAGCCCGCTGGTCAATCAACAGAAACTTCTGCGGATGACTACGCGGGCAAACCCGCCGACACGACACGCGCACCAGAAGGAAGGCGACCGGGCCGATCATTCTGAGCTGACTGAGTGGGGGCTGAGGCTGTCAACAGGAGGACTTCAGTGGAGGCGTTGTTCCTCGCCGTCGGGGCCATGTGGCCCAAAGCCCCATCCGAGCCGGCTGCGGTGCAGTACAGCAACCACCGCAACACCACAGGTGGCCGCCAACGGCTGTCCATGACCGCGCGACCAGTGCCCTGGACCGGAATGACCTTTCAGCCGAGAGTTCGGGACGAAGGGGTCGTGCCAGACGCGTGCCAGGTTGTACGGGGAACCACGGGGAACACCGGGGAATCGAGCGGCGGCCCACCAGGGGCATCAGCGCGCCCTTGGCCGCAGGTCAGCAGGGCAACCGGGGCCAGGAGACACGAGCTTCCCAAGCTGATGGCTCAGGCAGCGTCGTGGCGGGCCAGCCGTCGTGGCTTGCTCTGGTCGACGGCAATGGCAACGTGGTTGAGTTCGGCGGGGGTACAGCGAGACATACGCGTGCGCGATCGAGACGCGCACCCGCCATCGTGGCCGACTGTCGTCGGCTGAGATCCAAGACGGGTCGCATCGAAGGTGCCGGCGTCAGCCGAGCGCGCCGAAGCTGGGCCGTCTCTGGGCCGTCCGAGGTCGCTCGACAGTGGCCAATGACGACCAACGACGACCACTAGGCGCACGAGCCCACCGCGTCTGAACAGCGAAAACGCAGCTCACCAAGATCCCCGGCAAGACCCAGGGCAAGAAGACGGAAGTGGTACCGAAGAAGCCCCTCACCTGCGGTTTCACGGTAAGGAAGGGCTTTTCAGCGGGCTCGTGCTTGCGGGCAGGCCGTGGCACATCCAGCACTTGACGGCACGCATGCACGGGCGGGCCGCACGCTGTTCTGCGCGCGGCCCACCCGCGCCGGAGTTACGGGGTGCCGAGGGTCAACGGACCGGCAGGACCTGGGTGTGGTCCTTCTGGACGGCCTGCAGGTTGTTGGGGTTCAGGCCCAGGAGGGACAGGATCGTCGGCGCGATCTGGGTGGTCTCGACCTGACCGGACTTTGTGACACCCGCGGGGGTGCCAGCGCCGGAGATGATGAGCGGGACGTTCAAGTCATCGGCGTGGGCGCCGCCGTGCTCGGCAATCTTCTTCTGGCCACCGGTGTAGACGACGCCGTACTTGGCGATGCCGAACAGGTCCGGCACCCGCGCGTCACCGGGCTTGACGCCGAAGTACGCGGCGGCTTCCTTGCCCGCGTAGACCTTGCTGAGGCCACTGGTGGTGAACGCCTTGGCATTGCCGTTGATGTCGTTGCCCTGGCCGCTCTGGGCGAGCAGGTACCGCTTGGCGAATGACGTGGCCTCGGCGGAGCGATCGTTCAGCCACAGCAGCATGCCGTCGTCGTCCACAGAGTGCGCGACAAGGTCACCGGCGCCCGGGTGCTTCTTCTTCCAGGCTGCGTTGAGACCGTCGAGCAGCGGGCCGTCGTCGATCCGGGTCAGGGCACTGGGGTCGGTCGGCGACTGGCCGTGCTTGGCGGACAGGACGATGTCCGTGCTGGAGGCCAGGCCCTTGGCCCGGATTTCCTTGACCATCGCGCCGACTTCGGTGTTGACGAAGTCGAGGTTCTTCTGCAACAGCGGGCCGGGGACGCCCTTGGTCGCGTAGCCGCCCTTGAGGCCCTCGGAGGTGGGGAGCTTCTGGGCGGTGGAGACCGACTGGAAGTTCATGCCGAAGATCGCCGGGGTGCCGACCTTGTGGCTGCGGGAGTGGTCGTAGCCGTCGATCTCGTTGAGGACGGCCTGGACCTTGTAATTGTCGTACTGCTCGGTGGCCTTGTTGTCGGTGGTCCAGTCGTTACCGGCCGGGTAGCCGTTGGCGTCGCTGTTGATCTCCGGGGAGAAATGGTCCTGGATGCCCGTGCCGGACGGGCCATTGAGGATGTCGTACGCGATGTGCTTGTCCGACCACGCGGTACGCAGACCGGCGTCGCGAGCCACGTTGAAGACCGTGTTCACCTGCAGGTACGAGTGCGGGTAGACCGGCTTGCAGGTCGTGGGGTCGACCGGCAGCTTGCTCGGGTCGAGCAGGCTCTGCGGCCGGCCGGTCATCTGCAGGATGCTGCCGGGCAGGTTCTTGAGGCCCTGGCCGGCGTCGAGGGAAGCCTTGTTCTTGTCCAGGTCCTCGGTGAGGTCCACCTCAACACCGGGCTTGGCAGTCTTGCAGTTGGTGGTACCGGCCGGGAGCAGCGCGTGGTTGTACGTGTCGTCGTAGTAGACGCCGGTGGTGCCCGGGCCGCCGCCGGTGACCTGGGCGGTCATACCGGGGAAGGAGTCCGAGGGGGTGGTGGTGTGGGCGTTGCTGTAGTGCACGCCGCCGTTCACCAGCCGGGCCAGCGGGGAGCCGGGGTGGCGGGCGATGTACCAGGCCAGATCCGACTGGTGCAGACCGTCGACGGACAGAAGGAGGACGTGCTTGGCGGCTGCAGGCTTCTGCGGCGCGGCGGAGGCGCCGGTGAGCTCCGACGCCGCGGCGAGTGAGCCTCCGGCGAGGGTCGTGGCGACACCGAGGGCGGCGGCCAGTCGTATGGATCGGCGGGTCACAACTAACTCCAGTTGCTATTGATGACGCGGGCAGCGACGCGGAATATGGGTAATCGACAGTTCTGTCGCGGCAACAGCCGGAATCTGAACATTTGATAAACCCGCCGTGTTTACCCCTCCACGTAAGACCGTGGGCCCGCGGCGCCGAGCGACGGAAGTGAAGCAGGCACTGGCCTGGACCAGCCTGCACGAGGTCTCGGGCGAGGACGTTGAGAAGACGTTGAAAAGACGTTGAGCAGGGCGGGCAGCGGCCCTGTCAGCACAGGCGCAACGGGGCCGTCGGCAGGCTCGGGCGGGGAAGAGGGGCCGCATGCCCGGGGCGCGCGGCGTCGCCGCCCGTCGGCTGGTGAGCGAGGCTCATGGTAGGGGTCGCGTCCGGTACTGACTACGCGCGATCCCCCGATGCGGTGCCCTCCAAGACCGCGTGAGGGGCACCGCTGCGAAGGGCTGCTACAGCGGCAAGGAACGCCTCGTCGTCACCGGCCGGTTGCTGTTGAACCTGTTCCCGCTTCACGTCGTCACCCGCTTCGGGATCCTGCTGTACAGCAACGAGATACAGCAGCCCCAGCACCGCACCCGCCCAGTTACGTCCCTCGGAAGCTCCCAGGCGACCGGTATGACCGCCACCGACCGATCCATATAGAGCTACGGATCAGAAGCTGACCGTGCCCCAACCTGACCGATACAGCGCGGCCGGAACGGCTGGTGCTGCAGCTGTCCGGCCACATGCGAATGTGCCACCAACGACGTGCCACACTGTCCACATGCCTCGACGGATCATGTTCGTACAGCTGAAGACGGGATACGACACCGACCGTGGGCCGTCGTAATGCGGTGTCCACCGTGTCCTTGTGGGCCGCGCCGCTGCCCGGCCCGCGCCCGCCGCGATGCTCAGGCACAAGCGCCCTCCCGGGCCGTCCTCGGGCCGTGGAAGGGCGCTCAGCGATGACCAACGCCGACAACTGTCGACAGCTCAGCACAGGTCAGGACGTTAATCGCTTGTGGTGGACAGCCGTCTCAGGCGTGCCGGCCCCGTTGCGCGCGGTGTATGACCGTGTCGGCGTCGCGACGGCGTTCCGCGATGCGCCGGCTCTGCGGAGGGAGGTCGTCGGCACGGTAGCCGACAGTGATCCCACCGATCGGGGCGTACACGCGTAGCTCCCCTCGGGGGAGCGGAGCTACGCGTGACCGGGTTAGTGCCGCGCAGCGGCCTTGCGGCGTTGGACGGTGAATAGCGCGCCACCGCCGATGACGATCAGGGCACCCGCGATTCCTGCGATCATTCCGCTGTCGCTGCCGCCGCCGGTCTTGGCGAGCGATGTGCCTTGTGTGGACGCCGAGGCGGCCGGGGCAGGGGCGCTGTCGGCGGCGGTCGTGCTGGACGTGGGGGCAGGCGCCGCGCTGCTGGTCGGCGTGTTGGATGGCATCGGAGTCTTCGACGGCGCCGACGACGCGACGGTGCACGGCTTGTCAGCGGACGTGGGATACGGGGTGATGGGTTCGTCCCTGATTGATCCGGCTGTCACGCGGACGTCCCATTGGGCCCCCGGCTTCCAGTCCACGTAGAAGGTGTGGCTGACTCCGGCCGCGGTGGGGTGGGGGAAGTCCCACTGGTCGAGCACCGGGCCGGGCAGGCTGGACGCCATGTGCGGGCCGATGGTGATGTGGGCAGGCGTGCCCGAGCTGTCTTTGTCGGTGACCGTGATCGCGGCCTTGGCGACACCGGAGCTGGTGTCACAACTGGCCACCGGCGTCACCGAGAAGTCGCTTATGTCACTGGCGAAGGCGGCACCACTGAACAGCAGAGCGGCGCCCGCTCCGGTTGCGGTGGCGGCGAACAGGCCGCGCTTGGATATCACACTTCCTCCGACGGGCGGGATGAGGACAGCTACGCGCGGGGAGGCCTTAGGCACTCGCGACAGCCGCGCTTTTTGGGGACGTGAGGACGGAGCAGGACCGTGCAGACCGGGCGGCTGGGAGGCCCGCCGGAACAGTGGCGGAGGCGATGGCGTGACCGTGGCGATTGCCGCCTGGGCACCGGACAGCTTCACTACGACCTCGTGGGGTCAGGACAAGAATGAGAGATGAGTGCAGATGCCGTCGCGGTTGTACCCGATGCGGCAGGACGCAGATGTTATTCGCCCCCGGCGGATTTGTGGGTGGCCCTGCGGCGGGCGTGGCCCGGAGCCGTGGGCCGTCAACGGGACAGACCCAACCACAGCCGGACAGTTGTGCTTGCCACACGACAAACCTGTGTGATCATACTCACGATTTGGCGTCGGGGCAGTCAGGCCGGGTCGAACCGAGTCACCCTCGACATCAGCCCGCTCGGGCCAAATCGCGTGCGCATGCAGCCGCTTGACCGCTAGAGCTGCTCGGCGACATCGACCTACCGGAAGAGCCCGCCGGTTTCTGTGTGCACCAAGTCGCGTCAGGAACGTGGCGTGGCCGGCAGCGTGCGCTCCCCGTGGGCGGCGCAAGGTTCAAGTTTGTCGGCGACGGCTTTTTCAGCCGTCGCCGACACAAGTTCAGGTCCCCGTGATTGGCGCTCGCCTGCCAGGCAGGCCCTTCAGCATCTCCGCTCAACTCGCTACGGGTTTACTGCCGTTCGCTCATCCTTCGAAAGATCACCATAGGAGGGCACATGCCTCCACCTGGAAGCGGGCCGCACCGTGTCCGTTAGCTGTTGGCAGTCATCCGCCGCACCAGATTGCACGGGAACGGCGGGGAATCACGGTGAAAGCAGCCGAGCCCGACAAGGCCGCACCCAGGCCGTTCCCCAGGTCAGCGCCCGAACCGCCCTCAAATGACCGCAGCTTCCGGAGCAGGGCTCCGGCACTTTGCTGTGTCGCTACGCCGACGTAGGGCCTGTCCGGCCCAACCAGAGCCGCCTCAGGACGGTGCACAGCGCGACCAGGTCTGCGGCAGCGAGGGCTGTTACGTCGGCCCAGCTGTAGGGCAGGGTCCAGGCGACCGGAAGGGCCATCAGCAGAGCGACTCCTTGAAGGACGGTGGCAATCTCAGCCAGATCCTTCACCGCCGCGCCCTTCCATGTGCGGAATGCCGCAATCCCCCAGAGCAGAGGAAACAGCAGACAGGAGATTGCTGCGACGCCGAAAAACGGCAAGACGATCACATTCCCCATGTTTCCCCCGCCAGGTGAGTCATCGCCGGGGTCGACCACCGGGTGCTGCACGTACCATTTCGCAACGAGTGCCGCCTGCAGGAACACGGCAGGGAACACGGTTGCGGCCAAAGCCGCCGCGCCGTACCAGCGCCAGGATCGGGTCGCCGCCCCGCCAGTGGCTGCCACCGCTACTCCTTATTCCGTTCAACCTGCCCTCGGACAACGTAGCGGCCACCGTAACGACGGATCGAGGCCTCAGCCAGCCTTCAGCACTCGACCGCAAGCACGTCGCGATCCGGCGAGCGGGGGCCATTGCTGTACAGCAGCGGAGTACAGCGACGTCCACGATCGCAGCCAACCGTCAATGCCCCACAACGGCCGACTGACCAGCCCAAAAGACCGCAATGACTACTCAGCCGAGAGTTCGGGACGAAGAGGTCGTGCCAGACGCGTGCCAGGTTGTACGGGGAACCAGGGGGAACAGCGGGGAATCAACGGACCCGGCCACCAGGTGTCGACACCCTTCCGCCGCAGGTCAACCCTGTAGCAGGGCCCTAGAGCACCTTAGCTTCCCAAGCTCACGGCTCGTCTACACGACCGTTCAGATGGAAGAGAATCCACTCAAGCCAGTCCGCCGTGACTCCCAGAGACGAGGCCCAGCCATGCATGGACCTGACGTAGGCGGCGTATCGGGTGGGCCAGTGGCGTGTGCCGGCCGCCTTCCAACTGGTCCATCCGAGGGCGTTGAGCGAACGAAAGACCCGGTCGTCGAGGATCAAGGCCCGGTCGCTTGGGGCGTCGCGGTCGTCCACGGTCGCGAACCACTTGGTGAAGAAGGACCGCCCCACCCCCTTGAGGGCGAATTGCCGGTAGGCCTCGCTTAGGTCGCCGTCTCGGACCGCTTCGCGGGTGGTCCGGAGGACAGTGGGCATGCGCGCGTCGGACAGAGCCGCTTCCGTGTACCGCGGCCCACGTCCGTTCGTGGTGCCCGAGCCCCAGATCATGACGGCCACGAACAGGTCACGCAGACTGTCGGGATCATCCTCACCAACGCGGTCACGGAGATGGGCCAGGTCGCCCCGGCTGATGAGTCGGTCACCGCTCGACCCGCTCACACATCCAACGCCGATATCGAGTACGTGCGCCGCTCCGTGCGGCTCCAACCACGAGCGCCACGTTTCTGGACGGAAGCGCACGGGCTTCTGTTCGCAATCGCCGTAGCGGACAACAAGCTTCCGGAGCTGCTCCATCATGCTCCCCCCTGGCCATGACGGCGGCGTGCCGTGAGCCACAGCGTATGGGAGTAGATGCCAAGAGGACACGCCTATCTGCGAGACGGACGGAGCAGCCCATTACCAGCACGGTCAGAACCGACAGCGCGAACGCCCAAACGGTGGTTGCCGCGTCGAAGGGGTGGAACACCATGGCGAGCATGCATGGAGGGATGCCCGGCCTGCGGTACGGCATCCCCGCACCACAAGCGCACCAGATCGAGCGGGGAACAGCGGGGAATCACGGGGAAAGCAGTCGAGCCCGACGAGGCCGCGCCCCGCCCGTTCGCCCAGGTCAGCGCCCGAACCGGCCGCGAATGCTCGCAGCTTCCCAAGCTGAGAGCCCAATCACTCAGTACGGCTGCGGAGCTCCCGCTCTTCCAACGCCGCCCGCGATTGCTGACCAACCTGCCGGTCCGTCGCTGGTCCGTGAGTCCTGATCAATAGCGGCACAGGACGAGACACGGTGAGACAGGCATCATTGAGGCGGGACGCCGTATTCCCTCTGGCATCCCGTCTCACCTGCGGTTTGTCTGAGCTGGGGAGTCTGCGCGATGCGCGCCTCTGAGGGCCGTTCCAGGGCACTTCGGCTTTCAAGACTTCTGCTACTCAACGCACCCTTGAGGCTCCGCCGACCAAATAACTAGGAGACACGTATCCGACTGTCGCCGAGGACGTCCGCAGCCGCTACGCGGAGGCCTTTCACCGCCTGGTACAGCAGGTGTTCCCGCTCAGCGGCGAGGGCGGTGTCCGCGGCCTTGCGGGATGCGTCACCCGCATGGGCATCACGCACCATTCGCCGCATGACCTCGGCCAGGTCGTCGGCCGCATGCACGGCACGATAGAGCGCCTCCACCACTGACTGCGGACCTTCGAGGATGACAAACTCGGCAGCTCGGTGAACACCGCGGACCTGGGCGTAGAAACGCTCCATCTTCTCGTCAACTTCCTGCAGGTCCGGTCGGTCCCCCCGCAGCGCGTCGCGCACTGCATCCAGGGCGACATCGCGGTCGTACACCGCGGCCAGGTAGTTCGCGTAGGCGTCCCGGCGGTGCTGCCGGCGCCCCTGAGCGAACTGCGAGCGCGCCGCCGCACGCCCGGTGACCATCGCGGAGCCGAGCGTGGCGAGTGAGCCCACGGCGGCGCCGAGCAGTGCAGCCAATCCAGCGTCCATGGCCCCATTCTGCCGATGCCCAGGCCTTAGATGGCAGGCAACCCCGGCGGCTGTCGTATCTGGCTGACATCCAGGGATGACATCAACGACGCGGGACGCCAGCACACTTGCATGCCCCTGGGTGGACTACGCCACCGCAGAGCTCTGCGGCCGGAGCAAACGCGGATCGAACTCCTAAAGCAGGTGTGCCCCTAAAGCATGTAACGGCACGGCGGGTTTGGTCCTCGGCCTCTAATGCGTCGGGCTTGGGCTGGGCGGTGCGCCGGTAGCGGCGCCGCCCTTCGAGGGCCTTGGTGATGGGGGCGTCGTGCCAGCGGTTGGCGCCGTCGCAGGTGTCGTCCGGCTCGGGCCAGCGGCCCCGGCTGCGGTCGGCACGGGTCGTGGCGGCGGTGACGCCGATCCGGGCGGCGTCGAGCTCGCGGGCGGTGCAGAGGCGTTGCGGCTCGAGCTCGGGGCAGCCGCCGGATAAGAAGCGCCGAGTGTCCTAGAGACGGGCTGGGCATGAGATCCGGTTGCCGCAGCCGCGAGGTGGGACGCACCGAATGCCCTAGAGGGGGGCTGAGCGCCATGAGATCGGGTGGGTGGGAGGGCACCGGGCCCGCTCTTGGCAGTTGCCGTACCGGAGGGCGGGTGCGGGGGGGTTTCGGCGGGCGTCGCTGCTGCCCGGTCGTCGCTTCCGCTAGTGCTCGATGTGACGGCAAGAGTCGCGCCTAGGGCCACGGAGAGGGCCAGGGCCGTCCCCGCTGCCAGGCGACGGCTGCGGCGAGTGCCGCCGGGGAGGTTGCGTCGGGTGACTGCCGCCTCCTGGAAGCGTATGTGCTCTTCCGTTCCGGGGTGAGCGGCCAGCGGCGTCGGAAGGCGCGCCTCGGAGGGCGCCGAGAGCGGCAGGGGGTATGGATCAGGTCCGGCGTTCCGGGAGGCGAGGGCTTGCGCGCACTGCTCGGCGTCCGGGCGGGCCTCGGGGTCCTGGGCGGTCATGGCCCACAGCAGGGCCGCGAGGTCCGAGGGGAGCCAGGTGGGGACTTCGGGTGGGCGGTGTAGGCGGGCGACTGTCGCTTCCAGCGGCGTGCCCGGGTACTCCAGTTCGCCTTTCAAGCACTCCAGCAGGACCAGGCCGAGCGCGTAGACGTCGGCGGCCGGCCCGATCCGCCTGCCCTGAACCTGCTCCGGTGCCAGATAGGCGGCGGTGCCTATCAGCACGTCCGGTGCTGTATGGCGGGTGGCGTTGGCCAGGCGCGCGATGCCGAAATCAGCCAGGTGAGGAGCACCGGCCGCGTCGAGGAGGATGTTCGACGGTTTGATGTCTCGGTGCACGACGTCGGCGCGGTGGACATAGGCCAGCACCCGCGCAAGGGCGGCGCCCACATCTACCACACGCCGCTCTGACAGCGCTCCACACGCCAAAAGGCTGCGCAGCGTGGTGCCCTTGATCAGTTGCATGACCAGGTAGGTGCGGTCGTCGTGGCGGCCGGCGTCGTAGACGGTGACCAGTCCCGGGTGCTGCAGGCGGGCCAGGAGGACGGCCTCCGCGGTGAGACGGTCCTCCGTCTGCGGGTCCGGGCCGGGCCGGAACACCTTGACGGCCACGGGCCTCCGAAGGCGCGTGTCAACGCCCTCGTACACGTCGGCCATGCCTCCCGATCCGATTCTCGCGCCCAACCGGTAGCGGCCGGAGAGGACTTCGGTGGGCTGCTCATTCGCTGGAACCGGCGCTGGCGTCGGCGGGGCTGCTGATTGGCGGGCCTTCATCTGGTTCTCCGTTGCTATCACCGCGTACCGGACTCGGCCATGGGCCATGCTGCGAGGCGGGTACCCTCAGCTGTGTCAGATATCCGAACCAAGTCGGCGCAGCGACGAAAACGGCCCCACTTTCCCCATGGCTGGCGCGTTGCGGCAGGCAGGCAAGTTGCCAGCCGGCCAACTGCCGTCGTCGCCGACCTCGTCCGTCAGCCGCTTCCCCGGCAGGTCACTGACCGGTAGCCGACAGCCGTGGTCGCAGGTCAGCAGGCGACCGGGGCCAGGAGACACGAGCTTCCCAAGTTGTGGGTCCTGATTCCGTCGTCACGGACCGGCCGTCGGAGGGCCGGATTGATCATTACTGGCCAGCCGACTGACCAGCCCAGTGGACCTCAATGGCCTCTCGGCCGAGTTCGGGACGAAGAGGGCGTGCCAAAGGCGTGCCAGATCCTGCGGGGAACCACGGGGTACCGCGGGCAACCATGAAACTGGCTCGCGAGACGCCGATAACCTTCCGCCGCAGGTCATTACCACAGCGAGCCCTGAATCACCTCAGCTTCCCAAGCTGAGAGCTCGGGTGCCGTCATCGTGAGCCGGCCCCACGGCTTGCCCTGGTCAACAGCGTTGGCAGCGTGGCGGAGGCCGGTGGGGGGCAGCAAGACATACGCGCGCCTGGTCGGTCGGCGCACCCGCCGTCATGGCTGACTATCGTCGGCTGAGGTTTATGCGGACCGTTCGAGGGTGGCCGCCGTCGACCAACGGATCAGACCCGGTGACCCACCGCGCGGGGGTAATCCCATACGAGCCACCGATCGGTTGAAACCCGTATAGAGTCCCCCTGCACTTGTCCGACTTCAAAAGGGGGGGTCCCTTTGCGTGCTCGTCTTGCCGCCTCAGCCATAGCTGTCGCCGTGGCCGGCGTCTTCTTCAGCGCACCGACGGCATCCGCGGCGACGTTGCCGTCCACCAACACCGCCCACCACTGCGTTCACCACACCACGGGCGTGTGTGGGTGGACACACCACCAAAAGCCCAAGGACAAGTACGAGACCGCGAAGTGCGTGGATGCCACGCTGTCCTACTCGCGGCACTCGCAGGGCACTTGCTCCCACCACCATGGCGTCCGCTACTGGTTCAAGTAGGCCGCTGAGCAAGCGCCGTACTGGGCGGGGCATGAAGTGCGGGTGCGTGTCTAACCGCGTGACAACGCCGACAGACAGCGGCGGACGAGCGCGGACGCCTGTGGACAATTGCAGCAGGTGAGAGGCACACCAGCCCAAGGTCCGGCACCTGCCCAAGTTGCTTCGAGACGAAGAGGTCGTGGGTTCAAATCCCGCCACCCTCACAGGTGAAGCCCCAGGTCAGGGCGGTTCTCCTTCTCAGGAGATCGGGCCTGATGCGTTCTTGGAAGGCGCCTGGGGACGAGCGGGAAGTGGATCATGGAAATCTCGCCTCTCCCTTTATTTAGGTCAGAGTCTGACCTCTACGGCCTCTAGCGTCGTCCTTGCCCGGCGGAACACAAACCATGGAAGGCAGCGACCATGAGCGAGACCCTGACTGTCAACGCACTGGCCACCCACGACCCGGCCGATGCGCCGACCGCCACCGGCGAGCGCGCCGACTTGCTGGAGGTGCTGGCCAAGCATCGGCACTTCCTGCGTTTCACCACCCGCGACCTCACCGACGAGCAGGCTGGGCGTCAGACCACCGCCAGCCAGCTATGCCTGGGCGGCCTGATCAAGCATGTCACTGCGGTCGAGCGGACCTGGGCGCAGTTCATCCTTGACGGCCCGTCGGCGATGGACGACTTCACCGCCATGACCGAGGCCGACTGGGCCCGGCGGGCCGACGAGTTCCGGATGCTGACCGGCGAGACGCTGACCGGCGTGCTCGCCGACTATGCCGAGGTAGCACGTCGGACCGACGAGCTGGTTGTCACCCTGCCCGACCTGGACGCCACACAACCGCTGCCGAAGGCCCCGTGGTTCGAGTCGGGTGCGCGATGGTCGGTCCGCCGGGTGCTGATGCACATCATTGCCGAGACCGCCCAGCACGCCGGCCACGCCGACATCATCCGCGAGTCCCTGGACGGCGCCAAGAGTATGGGTTAGCCAGCGGCGCGGTAGGACGTATCGCCCTCGCACGGTTTCGGTCGGGGGCCGATACGCCCTGTGACCCCGCAAACGCCTTGCCCGTGATCCGCGGGTCAAGGGCGTCGGGCGCGGCAGCTGACATCTACGCCTGACATCAACGGGCGCGAACGTCGGCGTATCAGTGAAGTTGAGGGCGTACTCACTAACGTCGTTACGAAGCCACTCAGGCCGAGAAGAGCCGCCGGATCGAACTCCTAAAGCGAGTGTCACAGAGGCCTGGGCGCCCGAGGCGGGCGCACAGCTCCCCGGACCTAAAGAGGCCAGGCTGCAAGGTGGGACGTCCGCCCCTTGACCGTGGTCACCTCACAAGAAGATGATCCTCCCGCCGATCAAGGGAGCTGTCATGTTGCGGTTCATGGACCTCTCCGTACTCGTGATGGGGTGCGCACTACTGCTCGTGGGACTCGGCAGTAGGCGGATGCAATGGACCAAGGGCCGGAAGGGAGCGAATCCCGACCACGGTATGCGCTTCTTCCGGGCATGGCTCCCCCTCCTGATGGGGGTGGGGGTGATCGGCGCTGAGATGCCGAGACTGTTGGTCGCGCCTCACCCCGTCGTCCTGATCGTGGACACTCTCAACTTGGTGCTGGCCGTCACGGTGCTGGTCTTGGTCCTCCGGGCGATTGGACGGCGGCAGCGGCCGGCGAACCTGGACTGACCGCGGACGCGGCGTGCCCGGTGCGTGCCAGATCGTGCGGGGATGCACGGGGAATGGCGGGGAACCAGCCTGGGCTCCATCAGGAGCCCAGGCCACTCCACAGCAGGTCAGTAGTGCGCCCACCCCTGAAGCACCTGAGCTTCCCAAGCTGAGCGCGCCCGCCGCCTGGCCACGGGCTCCGAGGAGTCAGAGAAGGTCCCGCCAGAAGGGCACCGTCGCCCGGGGGTTCCAGGTCTCGTCGACCTCGCCCCGCGCCTCGTCGAACTCCTGGTGCATGTAGTCGGCAAGGTCCAGCCCGTAATAGATGATGTCGGTCTGCCACATCGAGAGCACCGGATGACCGAAGCTTCCCCGGCCGGCGGGCAGGTACCTGTGGGCATACACGGGCACCAGCACTGGCGCCTCCGCCAGATGACGCTGCGCAATATCCAGTGCCGCCGTCCCGTCGGCCGGACGCTCACCCCAGCCCTCGTACCAGAACCGGTTGTGCTCAACGTCGAGCAGAACACCCTCGACCGGCCAGTCGAGTTGTCGACGCAAGCTGTCCGGATCGCCGCCGCGCCACTCGGGCCAGGGCCTGGACCAGGTCTGCCCCTCCTCGGGAGGGACGTTGACCGGGAGGCCAGCCGCGAGGAACGCTCGGTGATCGTCCGCGAACTCGAAGCCGTACTCGCGCTTGATACGCGTGAACTCGGCGTCCGTCAGACCGGGCTCGAACTCATAGAGGCCTGTCTGCGCGAGACGACGTGCGGCCGCCGTTCCCAGGCGTACTCCCTCACTGCTGATCACCGCCGCAGGCTAGCGCCCGCAGCAGTCGGCCGTCATCCGAGTTCCGCGCGGGCTTCGTCTCAGTAATCCGGGGGCCTGGCGGCTCCACCCCGTGGGCGTGAAAATCGGTGCGTGGCCGTCCGGCGGACGTCGAGGAAACTTGGTGCGATCCGAGCCTGTGTCTCAGTAGGACGCTGGGGGTCCATCGCCAGGCACCCGGATGTGTTGCTTCGAGCACGTGAATCAGTTTCTCCCGCCTGCCGGACCCTCGTCGGCCGGTCACGCGCCCGCGGCTGTCACGAGATGGGGGTGCCGGGGACAGCTTCCCCGGCCTGGGTATCCAGCTCGGCGCCCGGGTGCTGG
>NZ_LBMW01000047.1 GCF_026168105.1 Streptomyces hygroscopicus | reverse complement strand
CGCAGCCGGCACCGGGTGTCGGCGATCTGGGGCTCGCGCGAGCGAATCGTCGTCGGACTGACCGGCGGCCCCGAGGGGCGGACCCTGATCCGCCGGGCCGCGCGGCTGGCGGAGAAGGGCGCCGGCGGCGAGGTCATGGCCGTCTACATCGCCCGCAGTGACGGACTGACCTCGGCGTCCCCCAAGGAACTGGCCGTTCAGCGCACTCTTGTCGAGGACCTGGGCGGCACCTTCCACCATGTGGTGGGCGACGACATCCCCGCGGCGCTGCTCGACTTCGCCCGCGGCGCGAACGCCACCCAGATCGTCCTCGGCTCCTCGCGCCGCAAGGCCTGGCAGTACGTCTTCGGACCGGGCGTCGGTGCCACGGTCGCCCGCGAGTCGGGGCCCGACCTCGACGTGCACATCGTCACCCACGAGGAGGCCGCCAAGGGACGTGGTCTCCCGGTCGCCCGCGGGGCCCGCCTCGGCCGTACGCGCATCATCGCGGGCTGGCTGGTCGGAGTCGTCGGGCCGGTCGTCCTCGCCCTGCTGCTGAATACCGTCGACCTCGGCCTCGCCAACGACATGCTGCTGTTCCTGGCCCTGACCGTGGCGGCGGCCCTGCTCGGCGGGCTCCTCCCGGCGCTCGCCTCGGCGGCCTTCGGCTCACTGCTGCTGAACTACTACTACACGCCTCCCCTGCACCGGCTGACGATCGCCGACCCCAGGAACATCGTCGCCATCGCGATATTCGTCGCTGTCGCGGTGTCGGTGGCCTCGGTGGTGGATCTGGCCGCCCGGCGCACCCACCAGGCGGCGCGGCTTCGCGCCGAGTCGGAGATCCTCTCCTTCCTGGCCGGCAGCGTCCTGCGCGGCGAGACCAGCCTGGAGGCGCTCCTCGAACGGGTGCGCGAGACGTTCGGGATGGAGTCCGCGGCGCTGCTGGAGCGTACGAGCGACGTCGACCCGTGGACCTGCGCGGGCAGCGTGGGCTCCGGCGCACCCGTCGGGCGCCCGGAGGACGCGGACGTGGACGTGCCGGTCGGCGACCACATGGCGCTGGCGCTGTCCGGGCGGGTGCTGCCCGCCTCCGACCGGCGGGTGCTGGCCGCCTTCGCCGCTCAGGCCGCGGTGGTCCTGGACCGCCAGCGCCTCCGGCAGGAGGCCGAACAGGCCCGCGCGCTGGCCGAGGGCAACCGCATCCGCACCGCCCTGCTGGCCGCCGTCAGCCATGATCTGCGCACCCCGCTCGCGGGCATCAAGGCCTCGGTCTCCTCCCTCCGGTCGGACGACGTGGAGTGGTCGCAGGAGGACCAAGCCGAACTCCTGGCGGCCATCGAGGAGGGCGCCGACCGCCTCGACCACCTGGTGGGGAACCTGCTGGACATGTCCCGCCTCCAGACCGGCACCGTCACCCCGCTGATCCGGGAGGTCGACCTGGACGAGGTCGTGCCGATGTCGCTCGGCGGGGTGCCGGAGGACAGCGTGGAACTGGACATCCCGGAGACGCTGCCGATGGTCGACGTGGACGCGGGGCTCCTGGAGCGCACGGTCGCCAACCTCGTCGAGAACGCCGTCAAGTACAGCCCCCTGGACACGCCCGTACTGGTCTCCGCGAGCGCTCTCGCCGACCGCGTGGAGGTGCGCGTCGTCGACCGCGGCCCGGGCGTCCCCGACGAAGCGAAGGAACGCATCTTCGAGCCCTTCCAGCGCTACGGCGACGCCCCGCGCGGCTCCGGGGTCGGCCTCGGCCTCGCGGTCGCCCGCGGCTTCGCCGAGGCCATGGGAGGCACCCTGACCGCCGAGGACACCCCCGGTGGCGGGCTCACGATGGTCCTCACTCTCCGGGCCGTGGAGACCCTTCACGGCCCGGCACGACTCGCCGAACCAGAAAGGCAAGCCACATGACCCGGGTGCTCGTGGTCGACGACGAGCCGCAGATCGTGCGCGCCCTCGTGATCAACCTCAAGGCGCGCAAGTACGAGGTGGACGCGGCCCCCGACGGCACGACCGCTCTCCAGCTCGCCGCCGCCCGCCACCCCGATGTCGTGGTGCTGGACCTGGGGCTGCCCGACATGGACGGCGTCGAGGTGATCAAGGGCCTGCGCGGCTGGACCCGGGTGCCGATCCTGGTGCTGTCCGCCCGCCACTCCTCCGACGAGAAGGTGGAGGCGCTGGACGCGGGCGCCGACGACTACGTCACCAAGCCCTTCGGCATGGACGAGCTGCTGGCCCGCATGCGCGCCGCCGTCCGCCGGGCCGAGCCCACCGGGGGCGGCGAGGACGACGTGATCGTGGAGACCGAGGGGTTCACCGTCGACCTGGCAGCGAAGAAGGTCAACCGGGCCGGAAGGGACGTACGCCTCACCCCCACGGAGTGGCATCTGCTGGAGGTGCTCGTGCGCAACATGGGCCGTCTGGTCAGCCAGAGGCAGCTGCTGCAGGAGGTGTGGGGGCCGTCGTACGGGACGGAGACGAACTACCTGCGGGTGTACATGGCCCAGCTGCGACGGAAGCTGGAGGCGGACCCGTCGCACCCCAAGCACTTCATCACCGAGCCCGGGATGGGGTACCGCTTCGAGAAGTGAGCCCCGTCCGTGGTGCGGTGCCGCCGGTACGTCGGCGTCGGAGCGCCCCGGTACGCTTTCGGTATGAGTACTGTTCCTCGTTCCGAAAAGCCGGTGGGCCGATTCCGGCGCATGATCGACCGGCTTTCCTCGTCACAGGAGGACCTGGAGTCCGAGGAACTGCGGGAGGACGCCGAGACCGCGGGATGCACCCGGATCGGCGACTGCGAGGACCGGCAGATCGTCACGGTTACTGGTACCTTGCGCACGGTCACGCTGCGCCCCCGGGCCGGTGTCCCGGCGCTGGAGGCCGAGCTGTTCGACGGTTCGGCCGCTCTGGACGTGGTGTGGCTCGGCAGGCGTTCCATCGTGGGCATAGAGCCGGGACGCAAGCTGATCGCATCGGGCCGGATCTCGATGAGCCGAGGCCGCAGAGTGCTTTTCAATCCCAAGTACGAACTCAGACCGCTCGGACGGGAGTAGCCGGTGTCGTCACTCGAGAAGCCGACCGAAGGCGCCCAGCACGACTCGCGGGCGGTGACCGAGGCCGCGCTCTTCGAGGCGTTCGGTGGGGTCCGCGGCATGGTCGAGACCGTGGTGCCCGGCCTGTTCTTCGTGACCATCTTCACGATCAACAAGAACCTGCACTGGTCGGCGGTCGCCGCGCTCGCGGTGTCGTTGTTGATGGTGGGGGTCCGCCTTGCCATGAGGGACACCGTCAAGCACGCCTTCAGCGGTGTGTTCGGTGTGGCGTTCGGCGTGGTCTTCGCGATGATGACCGGCAACGCGAAGGACTTCTATCTGCCGGGCATGCTGTACACGCTGGGCCTGGCACTGGCGTACATCATCACCACGCTCGCCGGAGTCCCCCTGATCGGCCTGATCCTGGGCCCGGTCTTCAAGGAGAACCTCTCCTGGCGCACCCGCAACCCGGGCCGCAAGAAGGCCTACGCCAAGGCCAGTTGGGCCTGGGGTCTGATCCTGCTCGCCAAGTGCGCGATCCTCTTCCCCCTGTACTGGTGGGCCGACACCACCCAACTGGGCTGGGTCCTCATCGCGCTGAAGATCCCGCCGTTCCTGCTCGCCGTCTGGCTCACCTGGGTCTTCCTGGCGAAGGCCCCGGCGCCGATCGATGTCTTCGCGGAGATGGAGGCGGAAGAGGCTGCCGCCAAGGAGCGGGAGACGGCGGGCAGGCACCGCCGGGATTCCTAGTCCCGGCGGGGCCACGGGCGTCCCTGGGGCTGCGCTCCAGAACCCCCTTCGGCCTGAACGGCCAGACCTCCTCCGGCCAGACCCCCTTCGGCCAGACCTCCTCCGGCCAGACCCCCTTCGGCCTGAACGGCCTCGTCCTCGAACTCCCCCACTCCCGGCTTCGCTCGCTCGAGCAGGGGGACCCCCATGACACGTCGGAAGGGGCGCCCGGAAGTCTCCGGGCGCCCCTCCACGCAATCAGCCCGCCGCGTCCTCCCGGCGCACCGACAGCAGCTCCTCCAGTTGCTCCTCACGCGCCTGGGCCGCGACGAACAGCAGTTCGTCGCCGGCCTCCAAGGAGTCCTCACGGGAGGGGGTCAGCACCCGGGTACCCCGGATGATCGTCACCAGGGACGTGTCCTCGGGCCACTCCACGTCGCCCACCTGCGTGCCGGCCAGGGCCGACTCCGGCGGCAGGGTCAGCTCGACCAGGTTCGCGTCGCCGTGGCTGAAGCGCAGCAGCCGGACCAGGTCGCCGACGCTCACCGCCTCCTCGACCAGAGCCGACATCAGACGCGGGGTGGAGACAGCCACGTCGACGCCCCACGCCTCGTTGAACAGCCACTCGTTCTTGGGATTGTTGACGCGGGCGACGACGCGCGGGACGCCGTACTCCGTCTTCGCCAGCAGGGAGATGACGAGGTTCACCTTGTCATCGCCGGTCGCGGCGATCACCACGTTGCAACGCTGCAGCGCCGCCTCGTCCAGGGACGTGATCTCGCAGGCGTCGGCCAGCAGCCACTCCGCCTGGGGGACGCGCTCGACCGAGATCGCGGTCGGCGCCTTGTCGATCAGCAGGACCTCGTGCCCGTTCTCAAGGAGTTCGCCCGCGATCGAGCGGCCCACGGCACCGGCACCGGCAATGGCGACCCTCATCAGTGACCGCCCTCTCCTTCAGGCCCCTCGGCGAACGCCGCCTCGACCTTCTCGACGTCGTCCGTCCGCATCATCACGTGCACGAGGTCGCCCTCCTGCAGCACCGTCTGCGAGGTGGGCAGCATCGCCTCGCCCAGCCGGGTGAGGAACGCCACACGGACGCCCGTGTCCTCCTGCAGCTTGCTGATCCTGTGGCCGACCCACTTCGGCGAGGCGTGCACCTCGGCGAGCTGGACGCCGCCGGTGGGGTCGCGCCACAGCGGCTCGGCGCCCGAGGGCAGCAGACGACGCAGCATCTGGTCCGCCGTCCAGCGGACCGTGGCGACGGTGGGGATGCCGAGGCGCTGGTAGACCTCGGCGCGTCGGGGGTCGTAGATGCGGGCTGCGACGTTCTCGATGCCGAACATCTCACGGGCCACGCGCGCGGCGATGATGTTCGAATTGTCGCCACTGGAGACGGCGGCGAACGCGCCGGCCTCCTCGATGCCCGCCTCGCGCAGGGTGTCCTGGTCGAAGCCGACTCCGGTGACACGACGGCCGCCGAACCCGGAGCCCAGTCGTCGGAAGGCGGTGGGGTCCTGGTCGATCACGGCGACCGTGTGCCCCTGTTGCTCCAGGGTCTGGGCAAGAGCGGAGCCCACTCTTCCGCAGCCCATGATGACGATGTGCACGACCGTCCTTCCGATGTCAATGGTCACGGCTCAGTCGAAACGCCAAGAACAGGGTCTCAGACCGCCGCCAAAGCTACACACGCGCGGTCCATGGAGGGCACCCCCGTGCACGCGCGCCGGACGGCGTTGTGCGATCAGCGGCGGCCGATGCCGCGGACGCCGGGAAGATTCAGGATTCCGAGGCCGGCGTGTGCGGCGGCGCCGACGGACTCCGCGGACGCGTACATGGAACCTCCCGGGGCGGCAACTGAAGCGTATTTGTCATAGAGCCATGCCGAACTGCTCGCCTGCGGAATCCGCAGCGCGGCCCCTCGTGGATTTCACTCGTGAGGCAGATCTCCATCGGCGGGTGGGCTACGCCCGGACCGACCCCTTACGATCCTCTCTTGTGTCCAAACTGACCGACGTGCCCAAACGCCTCCTGATCGGGCGCGCACTGCGCAGTGACCGGCTCGGGGAAACGCTCCTGCCGAAGCGCATCGCACTCCCCGTCTTCGCCTCCGACCCACTCTCCTCCGTGGCCTACGCGCCCGGGGAAGTCCTGCTGGTGCTGTCCATCGCGGGCGTGTCGGCCTACCACTTCAGCCCCTGGATCGCGGTCGCGGTCGTCGTGCTGATGTTCACGGTGGTCGCCTCCTACCGGCAGAACGTCCACGCGTACCCGAGCGGCGGCGGCGACTACGAGGTGGCGACCACCAACCTCGGTCCCAAGGCAGGCCTCACCGTCGCCAGCGCCCTTCTCGTCGACTACGTCCTCACGGTCGCCGTGTCGATCTCCTCCGGCATCGAGAACCTCGGCTCCGCGATCCCGTTCGTCGTCGAGCACAAGGTGTTCTGCGCTGTCGCCGTGGTGCTGCTGCTCACGCTGATGAACCTGCGGGGCGTCAAGGAGTCCGGCACGCTGTTCGCGATCCCGACGTACGTCTTCGTCGCGGGCGTCTTCATCATGATCGCGTGGGGTGCGTTCCGCGGACTGTTCCTCGGCGACACCATGCGGGCGCCCACCGCCTCGTACATGGTCAGGGCCGAGCACCACGGCATAGCCGGATTCGCGCTGGTCTTCCTGCTGCTGCGCGCCTTCTCCTCCGGCTGCGCCGCGCTGACCGGCGTCGAGGCGATCTCCAACGGTGTCCCGGCCTTCCGCAAGCCCAAGTCGAAGAACGCCGCGACCACGCTGGCGATGATGGGTCTGCTCGCCGTCACCATGTTCTGCGGCATCATCGCCCTGGCCATGACCACCAAGGTCCGCATGGCCGAGAACCCGGCCACCGACCTGATCCACAACGGTGTCGCGCTGGGCTCCGGCTATGTCCAGAACCCGGTCATCTCGCAGGTCGCCGAAGCCGTGTTCGGCAAGGGCAGCTTCCTGTTCGTCGTGCTGGCGGCGGCCACCGCGCTGGTGCTGTTCCTCGCCGCGAACACCGCCTACAACGGCTTCCCGCTGCTCGGCTCCATCCTCGCCCAGGACCGCTATCTGCCGCGCCAGCTGCACACTCGTGGCGACCGTCTCGCCTTCTCCAACGGCATCGTCCTGCTCGCGAGTGCGGCGACCCTGCTGATCTGGATCTACGGCGCCGACTCCACCCGGCTGATCCAGCTCTACATCGTCGGCGTGTTCGTGTCGTTCACGCTGAGCCAGACCGGCATGGTCAGGCACTGGAACCGCCATCTGGCCACCGAGAAGGACCAGGCCAAGCGCCGCCACATGATGCGCTCACGCGCCATCAACGCCTTCGGCGCCTTCTTCACGGGCCTGGTCCTGGTGGTCGTCCTGGTCACGAAGTTCACGCACGGCGCCTGGGTCGCCCTGCTCGGCATGTGCATCTTCTACGCGACGATGACCGCCATCCGCAGGCACTACGACGGCGTGGCCGAGGAACTCTCGGCCCCCGAGAGCCCGAGCGACGACAGCGTCCGCCCCTCGCGGGTCCACTCGGTGGTGCTCATCTCCAAGATCCACCGTCCCACGCTGCGTGCCCTCGCCTACGCCAAGCTGCTGCGCACGGACACCCTGGAAGCCCTCAGTGTCAACGTCGACCCGGTGGAGACCCAGGCTCTGAAGGACGAGTGGGAGCGGCGCGCCATCGACGTACCGCTGAAGATCCTGGACTCGCCGTACCGCGAGATCACGCGTCCGGTGATCGAGTACGTGAAGAGCCTGCGCCGCGAGTCCCCGCGCGACGCCGTGTCGGTGATCATTCCCGAGTACGTCGTGGGCCACTGGTACGAGCATCTGCTGCACAACCAGAGCGCGCTGCGGCTCAAGGGCCGGCTGTTGTTCACACCGGGGGTCATGGTGACCTCGGTGCCCTATCAGCTCCAGTCCTCGGAGGTCGCGAGGAACCGGGCCCGCAGGCGGCAGGAGTGGAGCGCGCCGGGTGCGGTGCGCCGGGGGCCCGCGGAGGAACGCGCCAAGGAGTCGTCGGCCTCGCAGGGCTGAGGCCGCCCGGCCTCGTGGTGAACGGCCGGACGACACCCACGTAGACTGGTGGGCTGTTGTCCGGCCGTCGCCGTCCTCCTGTTCGTCACCGTCCCGTATCTGGAGTCGCCCCGCCATGCAGGCAGAACCGAAGAAGTCGCTGGTGGGGGAGGAGTACGAGGTCGAGGTCGGCCCCGTCGCCCACGGCGGGCACTGCATCGCCCGCACCGAGGCCGGTCAGGTCCTCTTCGTGCGGCACACACTGCCCGGGGAACGGATCGTGGCGCGGGTGACGGAGGGCGAGGAGGGAGCCCGCTTCCTGCGCGCGGACGCGGTACGGGTGCTGGAGGCCTCCAAGGACCGCATCGACGCACCCTGCCCCTACGCGGGTCCCGGCCGTTGCGGCGGCTGCGACTGGCAGCACGCCAAGCCGGGCGCTCAGCGCCGGCTGAAGGGCGAGGTGATCGCCGAACAGCTGAGCCGGCTCGCCGGACTCACCCCCGAGGAGGCGGGCTGGGACGGCACCGTGGTGCCGGCCGAGGGCGACAAGCTGCCGGCGGGCGAGGTGCCGAAGTGGCGTACGCGGGTGCAGTACGCGGTGGACCCGTCCGGAAGGGCGGGCCTGCGCCGGCACCGCTCGCACGAGGTGGAGCCGGTCGACCACTGCATGATCGCCGCGGAGGGCGTCAGCGAGCTGGGCATCGAGAAGCGGAACTGGGCGGGCATGGACTCCGTCGAGGCGATCGCCGCGACGGGTTCGCAGGACCGTCAGGTGATCCTGACCCCGAAGCCGGGCGCGCGGCTGCCGCTGGTGGAGCTGGACCGGCCCGTGTCGGTGATGCGGGTCGACGAACGATCCGGCGGGGTGCACCGCGTCCACGGCCGCCCCTTCGTCCGCGAACGCGCCGACGGCCGTACGTACCGCGTGGGGGGCGGTGGCTTCTGGCAGGTCCACCCGAAGGCGGCGGACACCCTGGTGACGGCGGTGATGCAGGGCCTGCTGCCGCGCAAGGGCGAGATGGCGCTCGACCTGTACTGCGGCGTCGGCCTCTTCACGGGGGCGCTCGCCGACCGGGTCGGCGAGAAGGGGGCGGTGCTCGGCGTCGAGTCCGGCAAGCGCGCGGTGGAGGACGCCCGGCACAACCTGGCCGAGTTCGACCGCGTCCGCATCGAACAGGGCAAGGTCGAGTCGGTCCTGCCGCGCACCGGCATCACGGAGGTCGACCTGATCGTCCTGGACCCGCCGCGCTCGGGCGCGGGCCGCGGGACGGTGGCCCACCTGTCCTCCCTGGGCGCCCGCCGCATCGCCTACGTGGCCTGCGACCCGGCGGCACTGGCCCGGGACCTGGCGTACTTCCGGGAGGGCGGGTACCGGGTGCGGATGCTTCGGGCGTTCGATCTGTTTCCCATGACCTCGCACGTGGAGTGCGTGGCGATTCTCGAGCCCGCCCAGAAGGGCTCCTGACCTGCTCTTTTGCGGATGAGGTCGGTCTTGGCGGGTTGGGTCGACCTGTTTGCCTGGGTGCAAGGGGTGGAGCACGCCGCATGCCGTACGACCGCCTCTGACCTGCTGTTCCGGTCATTGCCGGGAAGACGGGCGTGTGGTGCCCCGGTCGTCGCCGGGGCCGCGCAGGGCAGCCCTGACGCTCACGTGACGCTCGCGCTGATGAGACGTCAGGTCCTGGCGCGGGCCCTGGGACACAGCCATGTCCGCGGAGGCGCTCCTGCCTGCCTTCAAGACGGGTTGCCGGGCAAGGACGTGGTGCGGCTCGGGCGGCGCCACCGGCATCGGTGCCGCCCGTCCGCAAGCCTTACCGGGCGAGTCGGAGGAGGGCCTGGGTGTGGGTCTTTCCTCGGGCTCGGCAGCGGTCGTAGTAGGTGCGGGAGGCGGGGTCGTGGAGGGCGGCGAACGCGGAGAGGAACATCGCGCGTGTGAGCTGTCGGTTCCCTGGGGGCGCGTGCGCCGTGGATGGAGGTCCCCGAGGATTTGGTGGCCGGTGCGAGGCCGGCGTAGGAGGCCAGGTGGGCGGCGCTCGGGAAGCTGCTGCCGTCGCCGACCATGACAGGGCAGCGCACTACAACACCTCGCCGTGGGCTGTGTGCTGAGCTCCTGGCGCACGTCAGGCAGCGCAGCCGGACACCGGGCTGCCGCGGATCCTGTGTCGTACGGTCTGATGTCGCGGTCGCCCACCGTCCGCTACGGATCTCACCGAACCCGGCGGTGCCGCCGGTACGGCCGAAAGATCTGAACCAGTACCGGGAATCAGGCCGCGACGAGCTCCTGCTCGCGGTCCGGCGTTCTGACCTCGGGCTTCTTGTTCGGCAGCGAGAGCCGGAAGACCTTGCGCCACGCGGAGAACACCTGCTTGGGCAGCGGTCCGGTGACGTACTCCAGCTCGTACTTCTCGAACAGCGCACGCACCTTCACAGCGACCTCGGCGTACCGGTTGCTCGGCAGGTCCGGGAACAGGTGGTGCTCGATCTGGTGCGACAGGTTGCCCGTCATGAAGTGCATGGCCCTGTTGCCGCTGATGTTCGCCGAGCCCATCATCTGGCGCAGGTACCACTGGCCGCGTGTCTCGCCCTTGATCGACCGGCGCTCGAAGACCTGCACGCCCTCGGGGAAGTGCCCGCACATGATCACCGAGTGGGACCAGATGTTGCGGACCAGGTTCGCGGTGAACGTGGCGGCGAGCGTGGGGAGGAACGACGGGCCCGACAGCAGCGGGTGGATCACGTAGTCCTTGAGCACCTGCTTGCGGATCTTGCGGCCCACGGCCTTGGCCCGCGCGCGGAACTCCGGGTTCTTGCGGCGGCGCTTGTTCAGGTTCTTGCCGAGCTCCAGGTCGTACGCCGCGATGCCGTACTCGAAGAAGCAGGCGTTGATGAAGTTCCACAGCGGCTGGCCGAGGTGGAACGGGTGCCACTTCTGGTCCTCGTCGACGCGCATGATGCCGTAGCCGAGGTCGTTGTCCTTGCCGATCACGTTGGTGTACGTGTGGTGCAGCTCGTTGTGCGAGTGCTTCCACTGGTCGGCCGGCGAGACGTGATCCCATTCCCAGGTGGTGGAGTGGATCTTCGGGTCCCGCATCCAGTCCCACTGGCCGTGGAGGATGTTGTGGCCGATCTCCATGTTGTCCATGATCTTCGCCACGGACAGACCGGCGGTGCCGAGCAGCCACGCCGGCGGGAAGATCGAGAACAGCAGCACGCCCCTGCTGACCAGCTCCAGCTTGCGCTGCGCCGAGATGACCTTACGGATGTAGGCGGCGTCTTTCTCCCCGCGGCCGGCGATCACCTCGTCGCGGATCGCGTCCAGCTCACGGCCGAGGTCCTCGATCTGCTCCGCGGTCAGGTGGTCGGTGGGGTCGATGGCGGTCAAAGTGCTCCTACCGTTCGATGTCGCAGGGGCCCGCTGCGGCGGACACGCAGGTCTGGATGAGGACGCCCGGCTCGGCCTCGGTGATCTCGCCGGTGCGCAGGTCGCGGACGGCGCCCGCCTTGAGCGGCGTGATGCAGCCGAAGCAGATGCCCATACGGCACCCGGAGGGCATGAGCACGCCGGCCTCCTCGCCGATGTCCAGCAACGGCGTGGCGCCGTCCGCGTCGACGGTCTTGCCGGTGGCGCTGAACGTGACCTCGCCTCCGTCGCCGGCGACGACGATGCTGGGGCGGAAGCGTTCGGTGTGCAGGCGCTCTTGTACGCCGTGCTCGCTCCAGTGCTTTTCGGCGGCGTCGAGCAGGCCCGCCGGCCCGCAGGCCCAGGTCTCGCGCTCGGCCCAGTCGGGCACGAGTTCGTCGAGACGGGCGATGTCGAGCATGCCGTCTGTGTCGGTGTGCACCTCGGTGAGCCGCAGCTTCTCGGCCGCGACCAGGTCGTGCAGCTCGCTGCGGAAGATCACGTCTTGCGGCTGGGGTGCGCAGTGGACCATGACGACGTCGTCGAACTCGATGTCGCGCAGCATGCCCATCACGGGCGTGATGCCGCTTCCGGCCGTCAGGTAGAGCACCTTGGCGGGCTTGGCCTGCGGCAGCACGAAGTCACCGGTCGCCTGGTCGAGCTGGATCAGCATGCCCGGTTTCACCCTGCGGACCAGGTGGTTGCTGACCTTGCCGTCCGGGATCGCCTTCACGGTGATCGTGACGCGGCCGTCCTGGCGGTTTGTCGGCGAGGTGATGGAGTAGGCACGCCACAGGCGCACCCCGTCGACGTCGACCCCGATCCGCACGTACTGACCGGCTGTGTGGCCGCGCCAGCCCCGTCCCGGCCTGATCACGACAGTCGCGGCGTCACCCGTCTCGGGGTACACGGCCTCGATGCGCCCACGCAGGTCAGCGCCCACACGCAGTGGGCTGACCAGGTCGAGGTAGTCCGACGGCAGCAGCGGCGTCGTGACCATCTCCAGCAGTTTCCACGCCCTGCTGCGGAGGGTTGCACTCGTCATGACTCCAGCTTGCTGCGCCTCAAGGCGTAAAGTCCTGACCGCAGGACGTAAATCTGGTCGGCTGAATTGTTCGCAGGGAACAAAGACGTGAGCCATGCAATCCGGAGGGCCAGCGAACTGGCCCTGGATGAGACGACGGTCACCGCACTGAGGGCCGCGCTGAAGACCACCGCCGACGAGGTCGTCCAGGCGATCATCGACGAAGTCCCCTCCTACGCCAACGCCCTGTCGGGCCACATGGGCGCCACCATCCGCCGAGCCGTCCGCACCGCCCTGGGGCACTACCTGGACCTCGCGAGCGGGAACGCCACGGGCGGCGACGCCGGTGACGCAGCCTACGAGCTGGGCCGCGGCGAGGTGCGCGACGGCCGTTCGATGGACGCCCTGCTCAGCGCCTACCGCGTCGGCGCCCGCGTGGCCTGGCGATGCCTGGCAGCGGGTGCCGTACCCGCAGGTCTGCCCGCCGCCGAGGTGGCCAAGTTCGCCGAGCTGACCTTCGCCTACATCGACGAGCTCTCCGCCGCGAGCGCCGCGGGCCACGCCGACGAACTGGCCGCCCGGGGCAGGGCCCACGAGCGCCACCTGGAACACCTGGCCCGCGACCTCCTCGCCGGCGCGAGCCCGGACGTGTTGCTGGCCTCTGCTCAACGGGCCGGGTGGCAGCCTCCGGTTTCGGTGACCGCGGTCCTGCTGCCCGCCGCCCAGGCCCGGCCTGCCTACCGCGCGCTCGACCCGGGCACCCTCGTCCTCGACGATCTGCCGGACGCCACCGGTGTGCTGCTCGTCCCCGATGCCGACCGATCACATCTCTTGCGGCAGCTGACCGACCGCACCGCAGTGGTCGGCCCGGCCCGGCCATGGACTCGTGCGTCCGCCTCGTACGCACGAGCCGTACGCGCGCGCTCCCTCTCCTCTGATATTCGCGACACCGAGGACCACCTGCCCGAGCTGGTGCTGAGCGCCGACGTGGACGCGTTGGCAGACCTGCGTGCCCGAGCCCTCGCACCGTTGCACACCTTGCCTGTCACGACCGCACGGCGGCTGGAGGAGACGTTGCGGGCGTGGCTGCTGCACCAGGGCAGGCGGGACGAGGTGGCGGCAGCGTTGTACGTCCATCCCCAGACAGTCCGGTACCGGATGTCGCAGCTGCGGGAGCTGTTTCCGGATCTCGCATCGCCACACCGGGTCCTTGAACTGACGCTGGCGGTCGGTCTTCGGGTCAGCTGACGCGTTACTTCGACCGTCCACGAACTCCCGGCGGATCCCGGCACCATGCGCGGGGTCGCCCGCGAGCACCGCGTCCCCGTGTTCGACCTGGGGCGGCTCTCGTGCCTCGGTGTCTACCTGGAGGTCCTTGAAGCCGGGACGGTCCGGGTGGGCGACGCGATCATGGTGCAGCAGGCCGGCTGACGGGCGGCGTTCCACCGCGAGTCGCTCACCTACCGATCCGTCAGGCCCGCGTCTCGCAGCCCCGGCCACACCCGGTCACGAGTGAGCGGGAGTTGGTCGAGGCGGACGCCGGTCGCGTCGAGCAGGGTGTTGGCGAAGGCTGAAGCGACCGGGTTGAAGGGACGGAATGTCGGCCGTGACGCCCGTTTGACGCCCTGGGCACCCGCATGCATGGCGATGGGCCAAGAAATGGGATCTGACCTCGGGTTTTCCGAAGATCGCTCTTCGACTCGATGTATCGGGGCTACCCGATCGGCACCCTCATGTTCTGGGAGACCGGGGCTGAGGTGGGGACGCGGCAGATCGGAACGGAAGCCGACGATCGAGCACCTCAATTGTTGGTCGTTGACGGGCAGCAGCGACTCACCGCCCTGTACGCCGTCCTCACCGGGCGCAAGATCGTCACCAAGTCTTTCGACGAGATCAACGTTCGCATCGCGTTCCACCCGGAGGACCAGACGTTCGAGGTCACGGACGCGGCGATCGAGCGTGACGCCCACTTCATTCCGGACATCACCGCGCTCTGGGCCCAAGGCGGTTACAAGCCGACCGTCCGGCAGTTCTTCCAACGGCTCGACCAGGCCAGCGGCCAGCCCTTGTCGGACGCTGCCAAGGATGAGCTCGAAGAACGCATAGACAGGGTCCGGGAGCTGCACGAGTTCCGCTTCCAGGTTGTGGAGCTGGGTGCTTCGGCCAACGAGGAGCAGGTCGCCGACATCTTCGTGCGCATCAACTCCGAAGGCGTGAAGCTTAACCAGTCCGACTTCATCCTCACCCTGATGTCAGTGCATTGGGAGAAGGGCCGCCGCCAGCTCGAAGACTTCAGCCGCGGCGCGGTGGTCGCAGGGCTCCCCGGTCCGAGCCCTCGGAACGCCTTTCTGGACCCCAGCCCGGACCAACTGCTGCGCGTAGCCGTCGCTGTCGCCTTCCGCCGCGCCCGGCTGCAGCACGTCTACAGCGTCCTACGAGGAAAGGACCTCGAAACCGGCAAGGTGGCGAGGACGCCCAGAGCGTTGCCGTGCCCCTCGACCACGGGCGGGGCCCCGAGCCGGCGGCAACGCATCGCACGCTCGGCTTCGGCCCTCGTGACCAGCGGCGAGGCGAAGGGCCCGATGACGTCGGCGATGTCACGCAGGCGGATCCGGTCCGTGTATCCGGAACCGTCACGAACGGCCGTGAGCCGGTCCCGGGTGACCAGGCCGGTGCACATACCGTCCTCGTCGCAGACGACCAGCTGACCTGTACGTGGCGGCCATCACGGACAGTGCCACCTCCACGGTCATGTCCTCCCACACCTGCGGTCCGGCCGCGTCCGCGGGATCGGCCGCCGTCTGCACGGCGTTGGTACGTGTTGAGCGGAACTGCGTCTGGTCCAGCGTCAAAGGGTGCCTCCTGCGAAGTTGGGCGGGCTTCCTGACACGAAGGTTCTATGCCGCCGCACCGGCGGTGGACTGCCGTACGAGCGCGCGGCGGGCCACCGAGACGGGGCGGCGTGGCTTGATCAACTCACCGCAGTGTTGCCACGGCCCCTGGAATTCGCCCACGCCGGTGGGGCCTCACTGCTCTGTTCGGCTCACACCTGTCCGTAAGTCAGGCGGACAGGCGGAGTGCCGAGCGTTGCGGAAGCCGGCCCGTACGGGTCGGCCAGGGGCGCAGATGCGGCGGTAGGGCGGGTGCGGCAGGTGAAGCCGAGTTGGGTCATGGCCCTGAGGACTTCGCCGGTCCTCTGTGTTTGTCAAGGTGTCTGGTGGGGCGGCGTAGGCTCGCTTTCGGCGGGTCCGGGAAGTGACTTGTCCGAAGAGTCGGCCGTCGGGGTTGGGTCGACCGCGCTGGATGCTGTAGTCGCCCCCGGTTGTCCTCCTGGGCCCGTCGTTCGGGTGCGGCGGCGTTCGTCGCCGACCATCGTGCGCCAGACATGATCAGCCAGACGGCGCTTCAGGCAGCGCTGTGCTTCTCTGGGTGTCTTTCCTTCTGCGATCTTGGCCTGGTAGTAGGCGTGACCCCGGGTGCCGGGCATGCGGATCTGCGTGATGGCCACGGTGTGGAGCGCCGCGTTGAGCTGGCGGTCGCCGCGCCTGGACAGGCGGTGGCGTGCGCGGCCGGCGCTGGCTATCTCGATGGGGGCGGTGCCGGCGTACTGGGCGGAGGCGCCGGCACTTGGGAAGCGGGTGGGGTTTCCGGTCCGGCCCAGGAGGCGGGCGGCGCTTATGGCTGCGATGCCCGGAGTGTCCGTCAGTCGGCTTCCGGACTCCGCGACCAGTGCGGCCATGGCTTTGGCGTTGTCTTTCAGCTTCACGTTCCATGTGCGGACCTTGGTGATCAGGTCGGCGGCGAGGGCGTGGCGGGTGGTTTCGGCGGGGCCGGCATCAGGTAGCGGGTGCTGCGTTCGACCAGGGTGCCGATGGCGGAGCCGTTGTTCTTGCCGACGATCAGGTCGCCTTCCCGGTGGCCGGGGACAGCCCGGTCGGCGGCCTCGGCGGGCCGTTCGCTGATCATGACCATGGGGTGCACGAACCGGGATCGGCGGGCTGCGGAGTGCCGGTGCGGGCGGCGCATCGCGCATCCGGTCCGCAGGGCCCGGGTCAGCTCGCGCCTCAGTTCCCCGCGGCCTTGGACGTAAAGCGCCTGGTAGATCGTCTCGTGGACCACGTGCATCTCCGGCTGGTCGGGGAAACGTGCCCGTAGAGCGTGGCAGATCTGCTCCGGGCTCCACCGCCGGGTCAGGTGGTCCTGGAGGAAGTCCCGCAGCCTGGGGTTCTGGCCGATGTTGCCGGGCTTGGGTCGCGGTTCGCGGGCGTCCGCGCGGCGCTGGGCGGCGTGCGGACGGTAGGACCAGCCGCCGCCTGACATGAGCGCGTGGTTGCGGCGGATCTCCCGGCTTACGGTGGAGGGACTGCGGCCAGCTCGGCCGCGATGGCCCGGACGGACGCCTTCTCCCGGAGCCGGTCAGCGATGTGGATGCGGTCGGCCTCGGTGAGGTAGCGCGACGGGCCGACGGGTTCCTCAGGGCGAGCCGGGGGTTCGGGTGCTTGCCAGGGCAGCCCCGTGTCCACGATGGGCGGGGCTGCCCTGTACCTCGCGGATACCTGCCTGCCGTAGAGCCGACGCTTGCCGGTGCGGCGGTTGATGCCGATGATCCGGCAGGCTTCCGTGTTCCTTATTCCAAGATCCACGAGCCGAAGGTATTCCTCCCGCTCAGGGTCCAATCTCCTGGGCCCCTGAGGCCGCCGATCCTTCCGGATCTCGAAGTCCATCGCACCCCTTGAACTGGGGTGTTGTGGCGACCACTAGCACGGAAGCGTGCCGGTGGGGCCTCGCTGTGTGCCGTGGGTCGGTGAGTCAGTGGTCGGAGTAGCTGAAGTCGCCCACGGTCCAAGCACTGACGTCCTCGATCGCGACGCGGTACATCCCGCCTGTCTCCGGGATCCCCACCGTACCCTGCAGGATCCGGGCGACGTGGAAATGCAGATGCGTGGGCGGTCCGTCCTTCCTCGCGGGGGTGTCGAAGACGGCGGAGAACTCGCCCAGGTCGGCGGAGTCCGTCAGCACCTCAGACACCCTCTGCCTCCACATGGCTTCCGGAGCCAGCCGACCGGTGATGACAGCACCACTGGTGACCACGGTCAGGGACATCTGATTGCTCTGCCCGGACTCCACAAGGGCGGCTATCGCAACGAGCATCTCGTCAGGCTTCGGCATGGGATCGGATTCTATGCACCGGCCCGCCCGGGCGGCTTGGACGGTGGCGCAACCGGGCGAGACGGGCGCATACGGCTCCCCTGGTGCCGCACTACAGGCCGGGGGTGCGCATGTGCGGCGGCTGCGAGCCAGGGGTGTGCTTCGAGGCATTGGTCGGCTGCCGTTCGGCTGCCACAGGTCTTCGATGAACGCTTGTGCGGTATCGCGTGCGTCGGCAACGGCCGCGTGGAACGGGGCAGATGTGGCGTTGACGGACATTGTGTCATCAGGGTCACCCTCGTCTGCGGATCGTTCATGCTCGGCCCTTGCCTACCCGACCCTGCGCCCCGCCCGCCAACCCGCCCGAGCCACCGTGCACGCCGGAGGGGGCTGAGAATCGCGGTCGACGCGCCGCGCCGGTCGGCGCCGCCACGGGAAGCTCCGCGGGCGGCTCTGGGTCTCATCCGTGCGTCGGACCTGCGCTGCGGACAGCCCCCGGTATTCGCAGATCGGCTCAGCGGAAGACCTCATCGTCGAGCCGCAGCAAATCTATGCTCGCCGGAGTAGACATTCGATGTCTCAGTGATTATGGTTTCTTTCGTAGCCGAGATCGAGCAAGGCCCGGCAGACACGAACTGCCGGGCAGCAGTCCACGTATGACGGTGCGGTGGTGGAGTTCCGAAGCCAGGTTGTTGTACGACGGCGACGGGACTGACGACCGGACCGGGTGGCCTGAAGTGATGAGGGGCCGCCGTGAGCAGGACCGCAGTTGACGCGGTTGCAGTACCAGTAGTACCCAGTCCCTGTTTGCAAGTGATTGGTTCCGAGGGAAGAACGGAGGAGTCGAGCACCATCAGGATCGCCCGGGCGGAAGACGCGAGCCCGGGTACCGCAGGACATCGATAGGTAGGTGGTCTCCGGTCACGCATCCGCGATCCCCGCACCCCCGTCGGAGTATCAGGCGGCTGGGCGGAAACAGAAGGCCGGCGCAGCACTAGGGCCGGCAGATGGTGTTGCAGTTCCTTCGGGGCCTTGGTGCCAAACGGCACCAAGGCCCCTCTACCTGTTCCACAGAGAGGTGAGATGACAGCAGACGAGTCGCTAAGCCGTCTCGACGACGACGACTACCCCGCCTACACGATGGGCCGGGCCGCCGAGTTGCTCGGTACCACTCCCGGCTTTCTCCGCGCCATCGGCGAAGCACGACTGATCACACCACTGCGCTCCGAGGGCGGACACCGCCGCTACTCCCGCTACCAACTGCGCATCGCGGCCCGCGCGCGTGAGCTCGTCGACCAGGGCACCCCGATCGAGGCCGCATGCCGGATCATCATCCTCGAAGACCAGCTCGAAGAAGCCCAGCGCATCAACGCCGAATACCGCCGCGCCGGCGGATCGTCCAGTCCATCGGCCGCAGCCTGAGGTGAGCCGGCCCGCCGGTATCGGCGGGCTATCACACCCACGCGTGGCCGGGCTGCGGCGCGCAGAGACGATCCTCGCCTCCGAACGGCTCCACCGTATTTCGCCCACGTCCTTCCCCCCGCTCGCGGCGCCGCCACCACGGGTGAGGCGGCTGACAGGCTCCCTGACCGGGCGCCGCCTCCCCTCCAGGCATCCCCCAACACGGCCCCAGTCGTTGATCGAGCCGCGAGTGAGGCGAGAGCACCGTGCCGCAGTAGTGAATGCGCCTGCTGTTGTGGTCAGTAGACGGCGAGGGAGATGGCGATGTAGTGCGCGGTGAAGGCCGCCACGGTCAAGGCGTGGAACACCTCGTGGAAGCCGAACCAGCGGGGCGAGGGGTCGGGGCGTTGGACGGCGTAGACCACCGCGCCCGCGCTGTAGAGGAGACCGCCGGTCACTGTCAGGGTGACCACGGCCGCACCGCCGGTGTGCAGGAAGTCGGGCAGGTAACGCACCGGTGCCCACCCCAGGGCCAGGTAGCAGGGGGTGTACAGCCAGCGAGGAGCGTTGACCCACAGCACGCGGAAGGCGATACCGGTCAGCGCGCCCGTCCATACGATCCACAACAGCAGATGCCGCCGGTCAGGAGGGAGGAGGAGCACGGCCAGAGGGGTGCAGGTCCCGGCGGTGATCAGGAAGATGTTGGCGTGGTCGAGGCGACGCAGGACGGCCTCGCCCATTGGCCCCCAGGTACCCAGGTGGTAGACGGCGCTCGTCCCGAACAGCAGCCAGGCGGTGACGGAGTACACGGTGCAGGCCAGGGCCGCCTGCTGGGTCCGGGCCAGGCAGACGAGCACGATGCCGGCGCTCACCGAGGCAGGGACCATCGCGGCATGGAGCCAGCCACGCAGCTTCGGCTTGACCGGCTCGACCAGGTCGGCCGCCCACCCGACCAGGTCGGCAACCGGGTGAAACTCCTTCTCGGCATTGCCATGATGTGATCCGCCGGGGAGACCGGCTACGGCGTCCCCAGACACCACTTCCCGTCCTGTCTCGTTCTTCTGGGCATCATCGGCAACCATCCGATCATGCTAAGAGCCTGCCCGTGACAGCGTCCCTCAAGGTCGGTCTCGCCACCAACTGGGCCTGCGGAAGCCGTGTAAGCCGCCTGGCCATGGGAAGGACCAAGGTTTCCGAGCGCGTATCTCCGCCCACCTACGCCCAAGGACCGCCGATGCTTCCCGAGTTCCCCTCCCACGCATCCGCCCCCCTCGCAGATCAGCTGGAACAAAGATTGGGGCTGCCCTCACAATTCGAAACCGGCCGTTTCGACGTGGAGCGTGTCGCCGGCATAGCGGTCCTCGCGGCGGCCCACTCCGATGGCTACGCGGCCACCGCGCATCTCCTCGGACTGCTGGCCGCGCTCCCCGCCCCCACCGGCGCAGGAGAACCCTTTTGGTCGAACCTGTGGAGATCCTCGGGCACCGCCTACCTGCTGCCGACCAATATCAAGGACCTGGTGCTGCGTTCGCTGGCCGGAGAGGGAACCGGTCTGGCCGGACACATCCTCTCGGCCGTAGACGAGATGACGCCTCCCCAGCGCGTTGCGGCCGCAGAGGTGATCGGCCAGGCGCTCGCCGAGTCCGACCACCTCCCTGATCTCAAAACACAGGTCATCGGCGAACTGTGGCTCCGGGACCTGGAACTCACCGCCTGGCGCGTTCTTCACGCGGGCCACAAGTCGCCCGATGCGGCCGGACGTAACGCCTTCATCGAAGCATGGACGAGTGTCTGACTCCGGCCGAGCCGGCACACACAAGCATCCGAATTTATTCGGGACGTTCGAGCAGTGACCTGTGATCGAACGAATCCTGGCACGACTCGGACGGTGGTGGGAGGCGTCGGTCAGTTGGTCCTTGCCGAGAGGACGGGTTCGTAATGGCACGGCTGCGGCCCGTGGGCGCACGGGCTCGCCGCGCTGTCCTGGTTCCTGAGCACCGACGGTGGCACTGTGCTGACCTGCGCACAGGGGGCCGGTGACGCCGCCTACGACCCGTACCTGCGGGGCAGCGGCTTGACAGCCGCACTCGCGGGGCCGTCTCGATACCGCCGGTACCTCGGTCTCGCCGTAGCCGACGAGACTCGCACGCCCGGCTGCCCGGTCACCGCGGCCTTGGACGTCATGGAGTCGAGTGACAGCGCGCCTTCACGGACGCCGTGATCGCCGACCAGCCGAGGGACGGCGGGCACCCGGGGCAAGATCGGGCGCACTTCCGGCACAGCGCCGACGGCACTCGGGCACTGCTGTACACCGAGTGGCCCAGCTACGAGGCGCACCGGGAGGCCGCGGAGGCCGGCCACCACGACAAGAGGCACGAGATCCTCGCCGGCACCACCGGGCTCACGGCAGACCCACCGAAGACGGTACCGCCTTGATCCCTCCCTGTCCGGCCGCCGGCGTCATCGGATCGTCCCCGGACACCCGTTTTGGTGGGTACGGCGTCGCTGCCGCCGACGCCGTCGTCCCGTTCGGTCACCGGCCGGTGGCGGCACCCGCCGTCCCCGCTGCCTCCGTGTAGCGTCCTTGCCGCGAGTAGGAAAGGATCCCGGTGAGCACGATGCGCAGGACCTCGCGCAGTTCGATGTGGAGCGGCACCCGTGGCTCCGGGCTCTGGGACCAGCGGTAGAGCAGGCCCAGGTATGCGTCGCGGAGGATGTTGCCGACCCGCAGGGGGTCGATGTCCACGGCGATCTCGCCGCGTTTACGGCCCGCCTCGACGATGGTGGCGAACACCTGGCCCGCGTTGGGTTCCTCGAGCAGCGGGCGGCCCGCCTTCACCCAGGCCTGGAGCATCGCGGAGGTTATCTCCCGCTCCGTCTCGTTGAACTCGGCGAGCGCCAGCATGCAGCGCTCCAGATGCACGGTGACGCCGTCGTCACGGCTGTCCATGGACTCGTGCATGCACTCTTCCAGGCGGCGCTTGCGCGTCTCGGCCCAGGCCGTGACCAGGTCCTCCTTGCGCTGGAAGTAGTTGAAGAAGGTTCCGCGGGCCACGTCCGCCCGCTCCGCGATCTGGTCGATCGTGGTGCGGTCGTACCCCTGCTCGGCGAACAGGGTGAGTGCGGAGGTGTAGATGCGGTCCTTGATCCTCTGCTTGCTGCGCCGGCTCTTCCTGACCGGCACCGGTGTCTTCGCACTCGCGTCCCTGGTGGCCGGTACGGCACCCACGATCGTCCTCGTGGACATCGCCCGGTTCGTCCAGGGCATGGGCGCGGCAGCGGTCCTGACCAGTGGTTCGACACTGCTCGCGCACACGTTCAGCGGGGCCGCGCGAGCCAGGGCGTTCGGCATCTTCGGGGCCTCGATCGGTTTCGGACTGGCCATGGGGCCGTTCGTCTCCGGCCTGCTCGTCGGCGCGGCCTCCTGGCACGCCGTCTTTCTCCTCAACGTGGTTCTCGGCGCGGTGGTCCTGGTCCTCGCCCGCCCCCTGCCCGAGTCCCGCAACCCCGCGGCCCGGCGTGGTCACGTTCACCCTGGCCCTGCTGCTGCTCGCGCTCGCCTTCGTGGAGGGACCCTCGCGCGGCTGGACGGGCGCCGAGACGCTCGGCTCCTTCGCAGGGGCCGCCCTCTTCCTCGCCGCCTTCGTAGCAGTCGAACTGCGCAGCGCCCAACCCATGTTCGACCTGAACCTGCTGCGCCGCCCCACCTTCGTCGCCATCATCTGGCAGCCCGTCAGTATCGTCTTCGCCTTCGCGGCCCTTCTGGTCTACCTGCCCGCGTACTTCCAGGGAGCGGGCGGCGCCGGTTCCACGGAGTCCGGTGCGATGCTGCTGCCGCTCACCCTGCCGGTCTTCGTACTGCCGCTGTTCTCCGGTGCGTTGGCGAAGCGGCTTTCGGTGCGGACGCTGCTGGCCGTCGGCCCGGCCGTGCTGGCCGTGGCGCTGCTGCTGATGACCCTCACCGATCCGGTCACGTCGCGGACGGGTCTGTACGCCGCGCTGCTGCTGGCCGGCATCGGCATCGGTCTCGCCTTCGGTGTCATGGACAACGCGGCGGTGAGCGTCGTACCGCCCGAACACAGCGGCATGGCTTCGGGCATGTTCAACACCCTGCGCGTCGCGGGCGAGACGATCGGTGTCGCCTGCGTGGGCGGGCTGCTGCTCACCGCCACCCGTCAGCGACTGTCCACCGCGGGGCGCGCCGACTCCGGTGCGATGGCCGACGACGTCGTACAGGGCCGTCTGGGCTCGGTGCGCCGCGGTGGGGGAGAGGATCTGGTGCACCGAGCGGTGCAGGGTCTGGAGCACGGGTGGAGTGTGGTCTACGTCGTGCTCGCCTGCGTGGCTGCCGCCGGCGCGGTCGCCGTCTTCACCATGGTGCGCGACCACGACCTCGATCCCGCTGCCACCGGTCAGGAGTCCTGAACGCCGACGGCCGTCGAGGCCCTGTTCGCTCTCGCCGGCAATCGCAGCGCCGCAGGCTGCGCGGTGACCGCCCGGTGACGGCAACAGCCGTCACCGGGCGCACTCACTCCGTGCCGGCACCGCCCCGCTCCAGGACGAAGGCGGCCTCGGCAACGCTCCTTCCGCCCTGCTCGAAGCCGACCCGGACGGATGCTCCCGCGGCCGTGTCCCGCTCCTCGGACCGGTACGCCCGCACCGTCAGCGGCTCGTCCAGTTCGGCGTAGGCGCCGAACGACGCACTCAACCCCGTCACGGCCCACTCCGCCGCCCGATCCGGGGCGGAGCCCCCGACCGACAGCAAGGCCGCCTGCCGCCCCGCCTCCATCAGAACCATGCCCGGCACATGATCCTGCGGATGGTCGAAGAGGCTGGGGTGCCCGCCGGCCACCCGCAGCCGGGTCGTGACGGCGTCCTCGGTGACCACCGGGTCGAGCAGCACCACGTTCTCCGGGCGCCTGCGCCCCACTTGCGCGGGCTCCACCAGCCCGTCGGTCGCCGCCCGACGGTACGACTCGGATGTCGGTGCCGTACCGCCCGCCCGGCCGCGCAGCTTCGCGTAGACGTGGTCGGCAACGTACTTCACCCGCATCGTCACCTCGGCGACGGGCCGCCCCGAGACCGCCACCCGCATCCGGTACCCGAGACCGCGGAGGGTCCCGGCGACCCACTGGGCGTCATGCGTCGCGGCGTCGATCGTCACCGGCAGCGGTCGGCCGGCCGCCTCGGCCACGGCACCGCCCGACAGCCTCATCGACCACTCCTGGAGGACGAACTTCGTGCCGGAGGGCGCTCCGAAGTGGGCGTGCACCGCATGGGTCTCGGCCTGTCGGCAGCACTCCAGCAGCAGCAGCGGATCGAGGGCCGTCGGGTTGGTGTGGTCGGTGTAGTAGGCGTGCAGGGGCGGCAGTTGGGCGGCTGCGACGAAGCGGGAGTCGTCCACGCGTGCTGCGTCGGTGAGGAACACCTCGGACAGGGCGTGACGGTGGACGAGGCCTCTGGGCACGGTCCGTTCGTAGGTGAGCGCGCTCAACGCCGCGTCCACGGACCTCGACCCGGTCAGTACGGTCACTTATATCCCTTTTCATTTGCTTTGCTCAGTGATGCCCGACGGCTGTGCCGCCGGGTTCATCCGGGCTCACCCGTCCCCTTTCGCGCCTCGCGGGGACTCGGCCGGGGTGACCCGGGTTCTCCGGTTCGCCACGCTCGCAGCCCCGGCTAACACCGAGCTCACGCCACCGTCACGGTCCGTGGGACCACCGAGCTCACGCACCGTCACGACCGGCTGACCAAGGTGTGGCCAAGGAAGGCTGTGGGCAACTCCGCCCGGCCCCCTCGGCCCGTGAGATCGGCCCGGCCGGCGGTGCTCGGCCCGGACCACCCGCCGCGGAGGCCCGCCGGGCCGGGAGCACACCTGCCACCTCGACGTCCGGGAAGGGCGGTTATGGTGACGGGGCACATCGAACGGGGGCAGGGCTGGCGGAGGGCAGGCTGTGTCGGACGAGGGGCGGCTCGTCGCCGGGCGCTACCGGCTCACGGAGGAAATAGGCCGTGGCGGTATGGGGACCGTGTGGCGGGCGGAGGACGTGGTGCTCGGCCGACTGGTCGCGCTCAAGCAGCTGCACGCGCAGCGGCACCTGTCCGACGACGAACTCGCCACGCTTTACGAGCGCTCGCGGCGCGAGGCTCGCAGCGCCGCCCGTGTCGTGCATCCCAACGTGGTCGTGGTCCACGACGTCCTGGACGACGACGGCCGGCCCTGCATCGTCATGGAGTACGTCCCGGCGATCACGCTCGGCGCGTTGCTCAAGGACGGGGAGACCCTGCCGAGCGAGGTGGCGGCCCGCATCGGGCTGGGCATGATCGCCGCACTGCGGGCCGCGCACACGGCCGGTGTGCTGCACCGGGACGTCAAGCCCGGCAACGTCCTGCTCGGCGCCGGGGGCAGGGTCGTCCTCACCGACTTCGGTATCGCGCTGACGGCCGGTACGTCGACGCTGACCCAGACCGGGGAAATGGTCGGCTCCATCGACTACATGGCACCGGAGCGGATACGCGGGCAGCGTCCCGGCCCCGCGTCGGACCTGTGGTCGCTCGGCGCCACGCTGTACCAGGTGGTGGAGGGGCGTTCGCCGTTCCGTCGCACGACCGCGATGGAGACCGCGTACGCCATTGCCGTCGACGCGCTGGAGCCGATGAAGCAGGCCGGCCCGCTGGAACCGCTGATCGAGACGCTGCTCGCCAAGAACCCCGAGGACCGCCCGTCGGCGGAGCAGACGGAACGGGCTCTGCGGGCCGCGTGGTCGGGCGGCGCCACGGCCCGGTTGCCACGGGCTTCCGCGCGCGGCCCCTCCGACGGCCGCACGGTCGAGGTCCAGCGGACCGAGCCGGCCTCGGGACCGGAACCGTCCCGTGGCGCGGAGCCACCCGAGACGATGTCCCCGTCGACGGACGGACGGGGACGGCGCCGGGGCCGCCGGCGCCTCGTCCTCCTCTCCCTCGTGGTCGCCGTCGCCTCGGCGGCCACGGCCGTCGCGCTGTACGCCAGGCCGTCGCACCGCGACGCGACCACGCCCGCGGCCCGCGACAGCCGGAGTACGCCCCCTCCGTCGCCCACGCCCCCGCGCGTTCCCGAGGGCTACCACCTCGTCACGGACAGCCGGCTCGGCGTCTCCTTCCCCGTCCCGAACGGCTGGAAGGCCGGCAAACGGGCGAGCGACCAGATCGCCTGCGCCGACTCCTCCGGCCTGGCGGGCGTCACCATCGGGACGGTGGAACCCGCCGGTGCGAACCCGATGGCGCACTTCACGGACATCGAGACGAACACGAAGGTCAACTACCCGACGTACCGCAGGCTGCGGATGCAGCAGACCACGTTCCGGTCGGAGCCGGCCGCGGTGTGGGAGTTCACCTTCCAGGGACGCGTCCGGGTCTTCCGCGCAATCGACCTCGGCTACGGCAGGGAAGGCGGCCGGGAGTACGACATCTACCTCTCGGCCCCCGACACCAAGTGGGACGCCTACCGCCCGGTCTTCGACCACATCAGGGACGGCTTCACCACGACCGGCTGACCGGGCCGGCTCGAGCTCGTCGGCTCAGCGGTCCCTGGACGGGGTGAGCAGCTCCTGGAACACACCCGTTCCACCCCGCGCAAGCCGCCCCCGGTGTCATGAGCAGCTGCCACGACGCGGGCGATCCGCCCGGTCACACCGGCACGTACTCCAGCATCGACAGCAGGTCTCCCGTTGCGTCCAGGACACCGAGCGCCGGGAGTGCGCCGAGTGCGAGCGTCGTCGCGGCGAGAGGCCACAGATGCGGGGGCGGACCGGCCTGGAGGGCGGCTATGCGGCGGGTGACCGCGCGGTCGGTGAAGTTCAGAGCGCATGACGGGCCCGGGGCGCCGGTGGTCAGGGCCGCGCGCGCGAGGGCGCGGGCGGTGGCGGAGCGGTCGCCGACCGCATCGGCCGCGTGCTCGTCCGCCCAGCGCTCCACCAGGAAGGTGACCGTGGTGCGGACGGGGGTCAGCAGCGGGTCGGCCGCGACGGCGAGCGCCACGGCGGCCGACAGGAACGCGTGCCGGTGGGCCAGATGGGCGCGCTCATGGGCCAGCAGCACCCGGCGCTCCGCCGGTTCGAGGGCGCGCAGCATCGCCGAGGTGACCAGGATCCGGCCGGGTGCGCCACCGCCGGCGGGAATGGTGAACGCCTGCGGCACGGGCGACTCCGCGACGACCAGTTCCGTGTCCGGCGGATGCCCGGCGCACAGCGTCCGCAGGGTTCGGCGCGTGACGCGTTCGGCGCGTGCGGTCCGGTGGACGCGCACGGCGACGAGGACGAGGGCCAGGACCGCGGCGAGGGCGATCGCCTCCGGGACCGGCTCGGGCAGCCGCCGGCCGTCGTTGTGGGCCCGCGCGACGACCGGCGGTGCCTGGTTGACCAGGGTGATCGCGAGCAGGAACAGCGACCAGACGGTGGCGGCCGCGGTGAACACGGCGGAGACGGCCAGCACCCGGGCCGCGAGCGCGGGGGCCACCCGTCGGCCGACCACCGGGCTCAGGGCGGCCAGCAGCAGCGAGAGCAGAAGCGGGAGATAGACGTCGATCCTCATGCCCCGCCTCCACCGGCGAACCGTCGTCCGCCGAGCAGGTCACGCAGGACCTGCTCCTCCTCTGGGCTGAGGCCGGAGACGAACTGCTGGAGCGCGGCGATCGGGTCCGGGCCGCGGTCGAGGGCCTCGTGCATGGCCTCGGCGGTCAGCTGGGCCGCGTTCTTGGCGGGTCGGTAGGCGCCGCGCCGGCCGTCCACGTCACGAAGAACGAGTCCCTTGTCGTAGAGGCGCTTCAGGATGGTGTGCACGGTGTTGTAGGCGAGGCCGCCGTCGATCTCGGCCTGGATCTCGGCCGGCGTGAGCGGCTGCTCCGTGGCCCACAGCGCCGCGAGCACCTCGCTCTCCAACTCCCCGGCACTGCGCCGTTCCGCCTTGCCCTGAGGGCCTCTGCCAGCCATGCCCGTAACCTTACAGCGCGTAGGGGAACGGCAACGGTGACCGCGCCGGCCGCCGGAAGCCCCCGGCAGAGACCTGGTTCACTCGATCGGGGCAACCGTGACCTGGGGCTGCGGGACAGACTCCGGTCTCACGCTGCACCCCCTGGCCGCCCGCGCTAACTTGTCCGTGTTTTACCGACTTCTTTACCGATTTCCACCGAGAACCCTACGGCTTGTAGGGTGTGATGCCCCTGCGGTCCGTAGGGAGTGAAGGGTGGGTCATGGCCAGCAGCTCGAACACCACACTTGCAGGCTTCCGGCGGCAGGGAGAGCCGTCGGTGGCCGGCATGTCGTGGCGCGACCGCGGCCAGGGCCTGATCGCCCTCGTGGCGGGCACCTTCACACTCGCCCAACTCCTCCTCGTACGGCCGGGCATGGGACTCGGCTGGGACGAGACCGTGTACGTCAGTCAGGTCAGCGCCCACGCCCCCGCGGCGTTCTTCAGCGCACCACGCGCCCGGGGCATATCGCTGCTGGTCGCCCCCATCACCTCCTGGTCCTCGTCCACCCCACTGCTCCGGGTCTATCTCGCGGTACTGTCCGGTGCCGCCCTGTTCCTCGCCCTGCGCGCCTGGCGGGGGCTGTTCCCCGCCCGCGTCCTCGCCGTGGGCGGCGCCCTGTTCGCGAGTCTGTGGGTGACGGTGCTCTACGGGCCGCAGGCCATGCCCAACTACTGGGTCGCGATCGGCGCCCTGGCCGCCACCGGATGCTTTCTGCGCGCCCACGCGGACACGGCCGACCGCCCGGCACTGTGGGGCGTCGCCGCGAGCGCGGCACTGATGACGTGGATGCGGCCCACCGACGGCATCTGGATCTCCGCACCGCTACTGCTCCTGCTGCTCCTCGTACGCCGCTGGCGGCGTCTGCCCCTGCTGCTGGCGCTGGCCGGCGGGCTCGCCGCCGGGGCGGCCGAGTGGATCATCGAGGCCTACGTCGGATACGGGGGGCTCCTGCAACGCCTGTCCGACGGGTCCCGGATCCAGGGCGGCCTCGGCTGGAACATCGCCGTCGGCGACCAGTTGCGCAGCCTCGGCGGACGCGCCCTGTGCCGCCCGTGCACCGGCCCGATGCCCAACCCCGCGGTGATCGCATGGTGGTTCGTGCTGCCTCTGCTCGCCGTGCTCGCGGCGGTCATCGCCTGCCGGGCCCGGCGCCCGGCATACCCCGCCCGGACCCTGGTGCCACTGGCCTGTGCGGCGACAGCGGCCTTCCCGTACCTCTTCCTGATCGGATACGCCGCGCCCCGCTTCCTGCTCCCCGCCTACGCCCTGCTCGCGATCCCCGTCGCCGAGGCCCTCCTCCATCTGGTCACCGGACCGGACGGCCGGTGGCGGCCGGTCACCGCGGCGCTCGTGGCGATCGGGCTGGCCGGACATCTGGCGGCGCAGTACACCGTGCTGCACCGCACCGTGGACCGCACCACCGCCGACCACCGCGCCTGGGCCCGCACCGCCGCCGAACTGCACCGGCTCGGCGTCCGACCGCCCTGCCTGCTGACCGGCGACGAGTCCATCCCGATCGCCTTCTACGCCGGCTGCTCCTCCGCCGCGATCGACGGCAACAACCGGAACAGCACCGCGGCCGCCATCACGCGCACCGCACAGCGCATGCCCGCCGCGTACGTGGGCACCCCCATGAGCCGCCCACCGTCGTACGCGCGTGACTGGACCCCCCACTCCCTCGACGGCGTACGCATGTACGTCGCCCCGACGACGACCGAGGGCGGACGCGGATGACCCTTCCGACGCCCACCGAGATGGCATCGGGCACCCAGGTGACGGCCCGGACCATAGGGGCGGATGCTCCGCGCAGAGCCGCCCCCTGGCACGCGGCCGTCTCCCTCGCCGTCCTCGTCGGCGCCGCGTTGCTCGCGAGCCACCAGTGGCCCGTCATCGAGGCCGGCGCCCACCGCCTCGCCTCCGCCGACCCCGGCTGGCTGCTGCTGGGGGCGACGGCCACCTTGCTCACGTGGTCCTGCTCGGCACTGGCCCAGCAGGGCGCGGTGGCCGCGACGCTGCCCGGGGGGCGGCTGGTGGCGGCGCAGTTCGCCGCGTCCGCCGCCAACCACGTACTGCCCGCGGGCCTCGGCGCCGGCGCCGTCAACCTCCGCTTCCTGACCCGCTGCGGACTGCCCGTGACCCGCTCGGCGACCGCGCTCGCGGTCAAGGCGACCGCCGGCGGCGTCACCCGCGGGGCGCTGATCGCCGTCCTCGCGCTCGCCGGCCCCGGGCTCCTGCGCCTCCCTCGCGGCTCCACGGTCGCGCTGGGGGCCGCGGTGCTCGCGGCCGCGGCGCTCGTGGTGCTGCTGCCCGGCCCGCCACGGCGGGCCGCACGGGCGGTCCTCGCGGACGTACGGGCCGTTCACCGGCTCCCTCACCGGGCCGCCGCGCTGTGGGGCGGCTCGCTGGCCTTCGCCTTGCTGCACTCGCTGGTAGTGATCGCGGTGACCCGCTCCCTCGGCCTGCCGGTGCCGCTCGGGCGAGTTGCGCTGGCCTACCTCGCGGCGAGCAGCGCGGCCGTACTGCTGCCCACCCCCGGCGGCCTCGGCTCCCTGGATGCCGCGCTCGCCCTCGCCCTCACACTCGCCGGAGCCCCCGGCAGCGCGGCCGCCTCCGTCGTCCTCGGCTACCGGCTGCTGACGGTGTGGCTGCCGCTGGTGCCCGGACTCGTGGTGCTCGGCGTCCTCGTACGGCGCAAGGCACTGTGACCGGCGAGCCCGTCAGCCCTCCCCGAGCCGGTGCCGCTCCATGTGCGCCGCAGTGCGTGATTCGCGCGCGACTGTCGGCGAGACCGCGGCCGACCTGCTGAACTCGGACCTCGGCCTGGGCCTGGACGGCGTGTCGCTGCTGATGAGCGCGCTGCTCGTGGTGGTGCTGATGGTCCAGTTCCGTACGAAGGCCTACCGCCCCGGCGTGTACTGGCTCGCCGTGGCCCTGATCAGGGTCGTCGGCACCCTGATCAGCGACAACCTCACGGACAACCTGGGTGTACCCCTGACGACCAGCACCACGGTGTTCGCGATCGTGTTCGCCGCCTGGCACCGCACCGAGCGGACCATGTCGATCCACCACATCGACTCCACGCGCCGCGAGGCCTTCTACTGGCCGGCGGTCCTGTTCACCTTCGCCCTCGGCACCGCGGCCGGCGACCTGGTCGCCGAGCAGATGGATCTGGGCTACTGGGTCTCCGCGGTCCTGTTCGCCCTGGCGCTCGCCGCGGTCGCGGTGGCCCGCTTCGCGCTCGGCCTGGACGCCGTGTGGAGCTTCTGGATCGCCTATGTCCTCACCCGTCCGCTGGGCGCCTCGATGGGTGACTACCTCGCGCAGCCGACCGGCGACGGCGGCCTCGGCCTCGGCACCGTGTGACCAGCGCGCTGTTCCGGACGGTCATCCTCGGCCTGGTCATCCATCTGACGGTGACCCGCAAGGACGTCACCGAGCCGGAGCGGGCGGCCGGACACGCCGGGTGACGCTCCGCCACGTCTTCAGCGCCAACCGCCGTCACCGCTGAGAGGGTCGGACACCGACACGACCGCCGCAGTGCGGCCGTTCCCTCCGTCCGCACAGGGCGCTCGCATGGACGAGCGCCCTGTGCCGTGCACGAACAGGAGTGTCCGCACCGTGGACGAGTCCGAAGTTCTCACCGGCCTCGGGGCCGCAGAGGCGCGCCAGAGCGTGATGAAGAAGCTGCCCGAGGTCACCCTGGCCTTCTGGATCATGAAGATCGCGGCGACCACCCTGGGCGAGACGGCGGGCGACCTCTTCGCCCAGACCCTCAGGCTGGGCTACTTCCTGACCACGATCGCGCTGTTCCTGATCTTCGTGGTGACCCTGGTCGTCCAGCTCCGCTCGTCCCGCTACAACCCCTTCTTCTACTGGACCGTCATTCTGTCGACCAGCATGGCCGGCACGACGATGTCCGACTTCATGAACCGCGACGCCGGCGCCGAGTACCTCGCGAAGGGGACCACGTCACTCGGCTGGGGCCCCCAGGGCCTGGGCCTCGGCTACCCCGTGGGCGCCGCCATCCTCGTCTCGATCCTGCTGGTCGTCTTCGGGGTCTGGAAGTGGACCGGGATGACCTTCCAGATCCGCGACATCGTCAGTCTCCGCGGCGAAGCCCTGTTCTGGTCGGCGATCCTCGTCTCCAACACCCTCGGCACCTCGCTGGGCGACTTTCTCTCCGACAGCTCGGGCCTCGGATACGCGGGCTCCGCGCTGCTCGTGTCGGGGGTGCTGCTGGCGCTCCTCGCCCTGATGCCGGTTCCGGCGGTGCCCAACGTGCTGCTGTTCTGGATCGCCTTCGTCCTCACCCGCCCGCTCGGCGCCACCGCCGGTGACTTCCTCACCAAACCGGCCGCCAAGGGCGGCCTCGACCTCGGCACCGCGGGCTCCTCGGCCGTACTGCTCGTGGTCCTCCTCGGCCTGATGGCCTACTGCCATGTCCGGGAACGCGGGCGGGCCGTCGTGCTCCTGCCCGTCGCCGACGACCGGGAGCCGGTTACCCGGCGGGCAGGCTGACCACGAACCGTGCGCCCGGGGTGTGCCGCGGATCGTGGCGCACCTCGCCGCCGGCGGAGCGGGCCAGGCGCCGCGCAAGCGGGAGTCCCAGGCCCGCTCCGCCGTGCCCGTCGTCCGGATCGGCCCGCCGTCCGGGCTGGAAGAGCTCAGCGGCGAACGACTGCGGCACACCCGGACCGTCGTCCGTGATGTCGACGCGTATGCCGTCGCCGGTGTGCCGGACCTCGACGGCGACGTACGAGCGGGCGTACCGCAGGGCGTTGGCGAGCAGTGGACTGACGATCCGTTCGAGCAGGGCGGCCTGGACCCCGGCCTCCAGGCGCTCGTCCGCGCCGCGCACCTCAACCGTCACCCCGGTTGGGGGCTCGAGGCCCGCGGCCAGACGCCGCAGCGTGGGCAGCACGCCGGCCGTCCCGGGCACCGTCGTCGTTCCCTCGCGGGCATCGTCCAGGAGCGTGTCGCAGATGGTGCGCATCGACTGCGCGGCTTCGGCGATCACCGTGTGGCTGGCCCTGGTGTCGGCCTCCGTGCGGGGGCGGGCCTGCCACCAGTCCAGCTCGGCGACGATTCGGCTGAGCGGCGTGCGCAGCTCGTGCGAGAGCTCCGCGGTCAGCTGGCGCTCATGGCGCAGCACGGCCCGGATGCGGTCGAGCAGCGCGTCCAACGACGCGCCCAGCCGGGCCAGTTCGGCCGGCCGTCGTATCCGGCCGAACCGCTCCTCGGAGGCCACCGCACTCCACTGCGTGGCCTGGTCGGTCATGGTGCCGACGGGACGCAGCGCCCGCCCGACCGCGAGACGCGTGAGGGCGTAGGTGCAGGCGAGCATCACGACGTCCAGAACGAAGGAGCCCAGCAGCAGCGTGTCCGCCGAACTGCGGTACGGCGACAGGTCCAGGGCGGTGACGACCGTGGCCCCGCCCGCACCGGCGCGGGTGGGCACGCGCCGGGCGCACAGACGGACGGGACCGTGCCCGCGGTGTCCGTCGACGGTGACGCAGTCCCGGCCGCCGCCCGCCACCAGCTGGTCCGCGACCCGGGTCAGCGGCCCGTGGGCGGCGGCGGAGGAGGGCTGTTCGAGCAGGCGCGTACCGGCGTAGATCCATACGTTGGAGTCGAGGAGCGCGTCGTGGGAGGTCTCGAGGATGCGCACCTTCGGGCCCCTGGTGTCGATGGTCGTGGCGACCGCCGCGCCGCGGGTGCGCAACTCGTCGTCCGCCTGGCGCTGGAGGTGGTGCCGGACCACGGTGTTGAAGGCGACGGTGAGGATCACGATCAGCAGGGTGGCCGTGGTGAGTGCGACCAGGGAGAGACGGCCGCGCAGGGTGCGCGGAACCAGCCGGGCGAGCAGGGACGCGGACCATGAGGCCCCTCGCCCCTGCCGGGTGTGCGCGGCCGTCATGACAGTCGGTGGCCGATGCCGCGCGCGGTGGTGATCGTCGGACCGCTGCCCGACTCGCGCAGCTTGCGGCGCAGGCGGGTCAGATACTGGTCCAGGGTGTTGTCGCTGACCAGGGCGCCCTCGGGCCAGCCCGCCCGGATCAGCTCGCGGCGGCGCACGATGTCCCCGGACGCCGCCATGAGCGCCGCGAGGAGACGGAACTCCGTCGGTGTCAGATCCACATGCCGGCCGCGCACGGTCAGGCCGTGCCGGACGGGATCCAGAACGAGGTCTCCCGCGGTGGGCGCCGGGCCGGGCGCGGCCCGCTTGAGTGCCGCCCGCAGCCGGGCGGCGAGTTCGGCGAGGTGGAAGGGCTTGGGCAGATAGTCGTCGCCGCCTGCGGAGAACCCGGACAGCCGGTCCGCGAGCCGGTGATGGGCGCTCAGGAAGATCACCGGAGCGAGGAAGCCGCCGGCCCGGATCGCCTGGCACACGTCCCGGCCGTCCGCGTCCGGCAGCCCGATGTCCAGGACGGCCGCGGAGACGTCGTCGCCGGCCAGCCGCAGGGCGGTCGCACCGTCCGCGGCGGGCACGGTGTCGTACCCCTCGTCCCGCAGGCCGCGCAGCAGCACGTCCCGCAGCGCGTGATCGTCCTCGACGACAAGGATCTTTTGACGCATGGTCCTCCGTGGGCTCGGCCGGTCCGGCGGGCCGCCGGTACCGCCGGACTACGCGGGTGTGCCCGTCCGCTCAGGGGCGGCGTCCCGTCCGGGTCCTGACGCCGTGAGCAGGGGACGCAGCCGGGTGGTCTCCAGACGAACCGCGAGGGCCTCCGGGCGGCGGCTCAGGGTGATCATCGCGACGGACGCGACCAGGGCACCGACGACGAACCCGGCCACCACGTCGTGCGGGTAATGGGCGCCGACCCAGACCCGGGAGGCCGCCATGGCACCGGCCGCCACCAGCGCGGGGTAGCCGATCCGCCGCGAGACGAATATCAGGGCCACCGCGGCAGCCGCGGCTATCGCCGTGTGGTTGCTGGGGAACGACCAGTCACCCGGTGCCGGGCACGCCTCCAGCGTGGCCACGTGCAGGCTCTGACAGGGGCGGTCCTCGCGGACGATCAGCTTGACCACGGAGTTCGCCGCGTAGGCGAGGACGACCACCGCCGGGGCCGCCAGGGCGACCAGCGCGGCACCGGATCCGGTGCGACGCGCACGCCACCAGCCGACCACCATCAGCACGGCGAACAGCCCGAGCCCGTAGGTCGACCAGGCGGTTATCAGGGAGTCCAGCCAGCCGGGGACGCGGTGGGTCAGGCCGATCACGTCCCGGTAGGCGGAGCCGTCGATCGACGACCCGTCGAAGGCGTACATCATCCGCGGACACCCTCCTTCGCGGCCCGGCGGGAGCGCAGCAGCTCCAGGGCGAGGGGGGTCAGCGAGATCGCGACGATCAACGCGATCATGGGCAGCAGGTACTTGTCGACATTGGGCACCGACGAGCCGAGCGCGTATCCGCCGAGGGTGAGGCCGAGGCTCCAGACGAGGCCGCCGACCACCTGCCAGACGGTGAAGGTCCGCACCGGCACCTGCAGTGCGCCGGCCATCGGGTTCAGCACCGTGCGCACCACGGGCACGAAGCGGGCCAGGACGATCGCCTTCGCGTGGCCGTACCGCTCCAGGAGCTCCTCGGCGCGCTGCGCGCCCTCGTGCAGCCGGGCCGAGCGGCTGCGGGCGAGCAGTGCGCCGCCCGCCTTGCGCCCCAGCAGATAGCCGACCTGGGACCCGGTGAGCGCGCCGACGGCCGCGGCGACCAGCAGCAGGGGCAGGGACAGCTTCACGCCGTGCTGACCCGTGCCGGTGCACAGCAGGCCCGCCGTGAACAGCAGGGAGTCGCCGGGCAGGAAGAACCCGATGAGCAGGCCCGTCTCGGCGAACATCACGACGCCCACGCCCAGCACGCCGAAGGCCGCGAGCAGGGACTGGGCGTCCAGCACATTCACCGCGAGCTGTGACCCCAGTGACAGGGATGTGGCCATCGTCGCGAGCCCTTCCGTCCGGGAGGCCGGGCGCGATGTGGCGCCACCCGGCTGCTGACTACATACATGTAGACCGTCTACTGAACTGTAGACGATGACCGGGTGCCGAACGTTCCCGTGATCACCGGGACGGGTGAAAACGCGGCCGGATCCCGGCGGTGACGCGCGGTGCGGTCAGGCCGTCGCGAGCGAGACCTCCGTCGACTTGATGAGGGCGACGACCGAGGAGCCGGGCGCCAGACCGAGGGCCTCGGCGGCGCTCTTGGTGATCACGGCCGTCAGCGCCGCGCCCACGATGGTGACCTTGACCGAGGCCATGGCTCCGCCCGTGGTGACGCCCACGACGGTACCGGGCAACTGGTTCCGGATGGAAACGCCCGCCATCGGAGCGGTGGCCAGCGCGACCTCCGTGGCCTTGACCAGGGCCTGCACGGAGGCACCGGGGGCGAGGTTCAGCTCGTCGACGGCCTCCAGGGTGACCGCTGCGGTGACGTCCTGCCCGCCGGTCAGCCGGAGTCGCACGGCCGCCATGACCTCGCCCGGGGTAACGGTCGTGACGGTGCCGGGGATCTGGTTGCGGATGCTCAGGTTCATGGGCGTGCCTCGCGGAGCGTGGGGAGATTGTCAGGATCTGTCCCTGGCTGGGCCTACGGTAGCGGGATTCACCGGGCCGCACTCGTCCGGCGCGTCAGGCCGGGTACGCGTGTGTCTGTGCCGCCTTGACGGTCGCCCAGACCGGGGCGCCCGGATGCAGGCCCAGCTCCGCCGCGGCCACCGTGGTCAGGTCCGCGGCGAGGGGTAGATCACCGGCGAGGTCCGCGCGGATCTGGTCGCCGTGGGTCTCCAGGCCCACGACCTCGCACCGCCACAGATTGCGCGCGCTGGAACCGCTCGGCCGATCCCGGTAGAGGGTGACGGCGCCCGGCGGGAACGCCACGAAGGCGGGTCCCGACAGGTCCTCCGTGGTCGTGATCGCGGGACCGGCGTCCAGCCGCACGGCGTGCCCCTCGGCCACCCCCTGATACAGGTTCAGCCCCACCAGCCGCGCGATGTAGTCCGTACGCGGACGACGGGCGATGTCCGACGGAGTGCCCTCCTGGACCACCCTGCCCCGCTCCACGACCACCAGTCGGTCGGCGAGGACCATCGCGTCCAGCGGATCGTGGGTGACGAGGACCGCCACGGCCTCGAACCCGGCGAGGTGACGCCGCAGCCCGGCCCGGACCTCGAGCCGGGTGCGGGCGTCGAGCGCCGCGAGCGGCTCGTCCAGGAGCAGCAGCCGGGGCCGGGTGGCCAGCGCGCGGGCGAGTGCCACGCGCTGCGCCTGGCCGCCGGACAGCCGACGCGGCCTGGCACCGGCGTGGTCGGCCAGGCCCATGCGCTCCAGCCACGTGGCGGCGATCGCCCGCGCCTCCGCCTTGGACGCGCCCCGGCACCGCGGGCCGAAGGCGACGTTGTCCAGGGCGGTCAGATGGGGGAAGAGCAGATAGTCCTGGAAGACGACCCCGACGGGGCGCGACTCGGGCGGCGTACGGTCCAGCGCGGCGCCGTCCAGCCGCAGATGGCCGTCGGAGAGCGGGACGAGCCCGGCCAGTGCGCGCAGGGCGGTGGTCTTCCCCGCGCCGTTGGGCCCGAGCAGGGCGACGACGTCCCCGGGCGCGGCGGTCAGCGCCACGTCGAGCCGGAAGGAGCCGCGCTCGACGACGACCCGCGCGTCGAGACCCTCGGCGCGCACTTCGGCGGGGGTGCTGTGGGCGGTGGCCTGGCCGATGTGGGTCATGACGCCGTCATCCAGCGGTCCCGCAGCCCGGCCAGGACCGCGACCGACACCGCGAGCAGCACCAGACTCAGGGCGATCGCGGCCGCCGGGTCGTTCTGCAGCGCCAGGTAGACGGCCAGCGGCATCGTCTGCGTACGGCCGGGGAAGTTGCCCGCGAAGGTGATCGTGGCCCCGAACTCGCCGAGTGCCCGCGCCCATGCCAGCACCGCGCCGGCCGCGATGCCCGGCGCGATCAGCGGCAGCGTGACCCGGCGGAACGCGGTGAAGCGGGAGGCGCCGAGCGTCGCGGCGGCCTCCTCGTAGCGCGGATCGGCGGCCCGCAGCGTGCCCTCGACACTGATGACGAGGAAGGGCATGGCCACGAACGCCTCGGCCACCACCACCCCGGCCGTGGTGAACGGCAGCGTGATCCCGAACCACGCGTCCAGCCACCGCCCCACGACCCCGTTGCGCCCGAGCGCCAGCAGCAGCGCCACACCGCCCACCACGGGGGGCAGTACGAGCGGCAGCGTCACCAGGGCCCGTACGACAGACCGGCCCGGAAAGTCCGTGCGCGCCAGCAACCACGCCAGGGGCACGCCCAGCACCAGGCTCACGGCGGTGGCGGCGGTCGCGGTCACCAGGGACAGCCGCAGCGCCTGCCACACCTCCGGGCTGGTCAGCTGGTCCGGCAGCGTGCGCCACGGGGTCCTGATGAGCAGGGCGAGCAGCGGCAGCAGCAGGAACGCCAGACCGGCCAGCGCGGGCAGCAGCAGCGGCAGCGGTATCCCCGCCCGGCGGACACGCCCGCGCCGCGGCCTGCCCGGCAGGGTCTCGGCCGCGGTGTCGGACGTGCCGAGCAGGGTCATGGCTGGAGGAACCCGGCCCGGGTCAGGACCTGGCGGCCTTCGGCGGACTGCACCAGCGCGATGAACGCCTTGGCGGCCTCGGTGTTGGGCGCGTTCTTCAGCAGGGCGATCGGGTAGTCGTTGACGGCCTTCGCCGACTCGGGGAACTCCACACCTGTCACCTTCTCACCCGCCGCCTTCACATCGGTCCGGTAGACGACCGCGGCATCGGCCTCCTTCAGCTCCACCTTCGTCAGGGCGCCCTTGACGTCCTGCTCGTAGGAGACCGGTGTCAGCTTCAGATGGCTCGCGGCCAGCGCCTTCTGCGCGGCGGCCCCGCACGGCACGGTCTTGTCGCACAGCACGACCTTCAGACCGGACCTGGTGAGGTCCTTCAGGGAGGACACCTTGCCCGGGTTGCCGGGCAGGGTGGCGATCTCCAACTGGTTGCGCACGAAGGTGGCGGGGGCGGTGGCCGTGTCCTTCTTGTCGGTCACCAGGGCCATCGTCTTGGGGCTGGCCGCGGCGAAGACGTCGGCGGGAGCGCCGCCGGTGATGCTCGCGGCCAGGGTGTCGCTGCCGCCGAAGTTGAAGGACACCTTGGTGCCGGGGTGCTCCTTCTCGAACTCCTTGCCCAGGGTGGTGAAGCTCTCCTTGAGGGAGGCGGCGGCGAAGACGGTCACCGTGCCGGACAGCTTCGACGACGAGGACGACGAGGACGACGAGGACGACGAGGACGACGCCGTCGTGGCGGAGTCCGACGAGGAGGAGCATGCGCTCAGGGCCAGCAGCGCGGCGGCTCCCGCGCCGGTCGCCTGCAGTGTCCGGCGGGTCCGGCGCGCGGAACGGGTCATCACGGGTCCACTCCCTCAGCTCGTCCAGGAGAGATCTCGCGGACCCCTCCGATACGCCGATCATACTGACGCAGATGCCATCGGGAAGTCTGCTGTGGCATCGCATGAGCCGGGTCGTCGGCCGATGGGGGTCGCATGTGCGTTTGCACGGGGGCGCGGTCCGGGTACCGGTCACCCGGGAGGTGGTGACCTGTGGGCCAGTCCCTGACCGATCCGGTCGCCGACGCCGCTGCACCGGCGGAGCTCGCGCTGACCGGGGACCTCGCGCGTCCCGTCCGGCTGACCGTCCCCGACCTGCTGGCCTGGCGCCAGCACCGGGTGCGGGTCGGATTCGAGTGCGCCACCAGCGGCGTACGCCACCACTGGTTCGAGGGCCCGCTGCTGCACGACGTGCTCTCGGCCGCCGGTCCCGCGTTCGATCCCGTCCGGCGCAAGGACCGTCTGCGCTTCCTGATCGCCGTCACGGGCACGGACGGCCACCACGCCCTGTTGTCCTGGGCCGAGATCGATCCGGACTTCGGCGGTGCGCCCGTGCTGCTCGCGGCCGGTATGGACGACATCCCGCTCGCCCGGTCCGGACCCCAGCTCGTGCTGCCGCAGGACCGCTGCGGGGCACGGTACGTCAGCGGCATCAACGCGATACGGGTCGACGGCCGTTACGGGCGCTGGACCTGAACGCCCGGCCGTCGGGGCCGCCGCCCGTTCAAGTCCGGTCGATATGGACGTTCGTCGACTTCACGCGGGCGGTGGCCTCCATCCCGACCTCCAGGCCCAGCTCCTCCACGGCCTCCCGGGTCAGCAGGGAGACCAGACGATGCGGACCCGCCTGGATCTCCACCTGGGCGGCCACGTCACCGAGCTTCACGGCGGTGACGATTCCCGGGAACGCGTTGCGGGCCGAGGTGTACGAGGGGACGTCCTCCTCGCCGGTGCCGCCGCGGGCCAGTTCCACCGAGAACGCGGCCAGGTCCTTGCCGTCGATGACCCGCCGCCCGCTCTCGTCGCGCCGGGTCGCCACCCGGCCCGCGTCCGCCCACCGTCGCGCGGTGTCCGGACTCACCCCCAGCAGCCGGGCGGCCTGGCCGATTGTGTAGGACTGCATGTGCGCCACGATAGGCGTCCGTTCCGGCACCGCCGAACGCGCCCCGGAGGGCCGCCGCGCGCCGGGTCTGCGGAAACCGACATGGCGGATCGCGCGTGCATGGCAGGATTCCACCCCATGGGTGTGTCCTGGACGGTTCGGGGTGCGCGCGCGGCTGCGTTCGCCGCCGTGTGCGTGCTGCTCGCCGTCGGCGGACACGAACTGGCCACGGGCGCCGTTCCACCGGTGTGGGTGGACGCGGCCGGATTCCTGCCCGTGTTCGCCGCCGGCACGGTGCTCGCGGGGCGTGAACGCTCGCTCGCCGGCATATCCGTCGCGATGCTCGTCGTGCAGGGCGGGCTCCATCTCGCCTTCGACGCGGCCGGGCCGCCAGACATGCCGATGCACATGCCGGGGATGCCGCCCGGCATGCACATGGCTTCCCAGCCGCACGCGATGACCTCCCACGCCATCGCCGTGCACCTGGCCGCCGCCCTGCTCGCCTCCTGGTGCCTGCGGCGCGGCGAGGCTTCCCTGTGGTCGCTGCTGCGCAAGGCGGTCGCCTTCGTCCCGGGCCTCGCCGCCTGGTGGCACACGGCGCCGTTGCCCGCGTACAACAGGCCCCCGCGCCCGGACGCTCCCCGGCGCCGCCCCCTGCGGCAGGCGCTGCTCCGGCACGCCCTGTCCCGGCGCGGACCGCCCCGGCTCGTCTCGTACACGAACTGAACCCCCCGAATATCGAGCACGAGTACGGAGCTTCCCCAGTCATGTCCCCGATGCCTTCCACCCTGCGCCGCGCAGGCACCCTCGTCGCCCTCACCGCCGTCGGTGTCCTCACCGCGGCGGGTACGGCCTTCGCACACGTCACCGTCCATCCGGAGAGTTACGCCAAGGGCGCCACGGACGGGGTGCTGACCTTCCGGGTCCCCAACGAGGAGGACACCGCCGCCACCACCAAGGTGCAGGTCTTCCTGCCCACCGACCACCCGGTCCTGGGCGTCCTTGTCTCCCCGCGGGACGGCTGGGACGCGCAGGTGACCACCACCAAGCTCAAGACCCCGATCAAGACCGACGACGGCACCATCACCGACGCGGTCTCCGAGATCACCTGGACCGGCGGCCGTATCCGTCACGGCCAGTACGAGGACTTCGACGTCGCCTTCGGCCAGCTCCCCGACGACACCGACCAGTTGACCTTCAAGGCGCTGCAGACCTACTCCGACGGCAACGTCGTCCGCTGGATCGAGGAGTCCAAGCAGGGCGGAGCCGAGCCGCAGAACCCGGCCCCCGTCGTCCGGCTGACCGCCAAGGGCACGGCGGAGGGCGGCGGTTCGGCGGCGGCCCCCTCCGGAGCCGCGGACAAGCCGAGCGGCTCGTCCTCGACGGACTCCTCGGCGAAGGCCTCGGCCGGCAGTGACTCCACCGCCCGCGGGCTCGGCATCGCCGGCCTGGTCGCCGGCGCTCTGGGTCTGGGGGCCGCGGGCTTCGTGATCGCCCGCGGCCGTACCGGTACGTCCGCCTCCGAGTGATCTGATCCCGTCCCGCCGGGTCAACTCCCCTCGGCGGGACGGGGAGCCCAACGCTCCTCGACCTTGGCCGGCCGCCGGTACGCGAGGGCGGCGGCCCATACGACCACGAACAGCCCGACGATGATGAAGCCCACGTTGTCCAGGTCGAAGCCCTGCACCGGTCCGGACCACTCGCCGTCTCCGATCTCGCGGTGGCGACCGGCATGAACGCCCCGGCCGTCTCGCAGGCGCTGCGGCTGTAGCGGACGGCCGAGGTGGTCACGGGCGAGAGGGAAGGGGCGGAGCGTGCGCTACCGGGTGATCGACCCGGTGGTCCTGGAGGTGCCGAACCAGGTGACGTGACGAGCCGTCACCGCGCTCGATCGTTCTCGCGCGGCAGACGGATGTCCTGGCTCGACAGCGTCACCGGCGACGGCGTGAAGGCGCGCAGCCGGATGCGGGCGCCCTTCCTGGGCAGGTCCCAGTGGCCGCCCGGCGGCTGGAGCCGGTAGGTGGCCGTCGCGTGGCCGGGGACGGACGCGGGACCGCCGAGGATCGTCCAGTAAAGGCCCATGCCCTGACCGGTGGTCACCGTGAAGTGCGGTTCGAGGGGCGAGTCGCCCGGGTTGCTCACGCGGACCGTGAGCGTGTTGAGGGTCGTCGCTGTCCGGGAGGCGCCGACGGCCTGCATGTGCAGCGGCGGCCCACCGGTCGCCGCCACGGCCGCGGCCGCCAGTGACGGGGCCAGCAGGGCCGCGGCCAGCACCGTACGGGCCGTGCGCCGCCCGTGCAGCAGACGGGGCTGCCAGGCGTTGGCGAACGCACTCGGCGGCACGGTGACGGCGGCCGCCACCCACAGCGGGGTCATCAGCAGGTAGTAGCCGTCCTGCGAGCGGGTGGCGAGGAAGAACGCGCACCAGGGCAGCACCGTCGCGGCCGGGCCCAGTCGGCGTACGAAGAACACGAACACCGCCAGCAGGCCCGCCGCGAGGAGCATGCTCGCGTGCGAGTACCAGGACAGGCGGTCGCTTCCGTCGGTGAAGTAGAGCGAGATGTCGACCAGGCCCTGGCCGTGGATCACCGCCCCCTGGGTGAGCGGCAGCGCGATACCGGCGATCCAGGTGCGCGGCTCGGTGACGACGAAGTACGCGTTGATGAGCAGCCAGGTGCCGGCGGCTGTGCCGGCGATCCGCCCCACGGCGACCGCGGCCCCCCGCGCCCCCACCTCCCCTCGCCGCAGGGCGTACACCCCGGCGAGCAGGAACGGCGTCAGGAACCAGGGCAGCTGCTGGCTGGCACAGGCCGCGCCCAGACAGGCGGCCCGCGCCCAGTCGGCCCGTCCCCCCGTGCCCATGCGCGTCCAGCGCATCACCACGGGGATGAGGAAGGCCAGCGCGACGACCGCCGGATAGCCGAGGCGGGCGTAGGCCGGGATCATGCCGAAGCCCAGGCACACCATGGTGGCCGCCGAGCGCCACGGCACGGGCAGCATCCTCCACATGGCGACCGTGCCCGCGGCGAGCGCAGTCGTGGTGACCAGCGTGGTAGGCAGCGCGGTGTGGCCGAGCCACAGCAGCGGCGCCGTCAGTATCGCGAGCAGCGGCGGGTAGCCGTAGGTGAAGTCGTAGCCGCCGGTCACCGTCGCCGTGTACGGGATGTTTCCGCCGAACAGCCAGGGCCACGGCTGCCCGTACATCGGGCGGCCGTCGAGCAACTGGTGGGCGGCCTGCGTGGTGAGGATCGACTCGTCGTTGAAATCGTGGGCGACAGCGACCGCGCAGTACACGAGCGTGACCGCCGTGACCAGCACGACCAGATCCAGGCGGGCCAGCGAGCGGCTGCGCCGCACCACCAGTGTGAGCACCCCGGTGACCAGGATCGACGCGTAGCAGACGGAGATGATCGCGGCGATCGTCAGCCGGCTGCTGGCGGCGATGGACCACACCGAGCGTGTGCCGATGAACAGACTGATGTCCGCGAGCAGCGTCACGATGCGATGCCACTGTGCGGGGACCTGCTCCGGCTCGCCCCGCGCCGGGACCTGGCGCGCCCATCGGCCGCTTGTCGACTGCCTCACTTCTGCCAACTGCACCAGCGGAACGTAGCTGGGCAGCATGAACGGCCGCCCCCTGGAAGGGAAGGTTCCGGTGCGCGAGAGGTTAGGGCCGGGTGTACGGGAGGCGCCGGTGGGCGTGCACGCGGGCACGCCCTGGTGACAGGCGGGCGCGCCTAGTAGACGTCACGCACGTATCGCTTCTCCGCCGCCAGCTGCTTCACATACGCGGTCGCCTCCGCCTCGCTCAGGCCGCCGTGCAGGGCCGCGACGTCCCGCAGTGCCCGGTCGACGTCCTTGGCCATGCGGGAGGCGTCCCCGCAGACGTACAGCCGGGCGCCGTCCTGCAGCCAGTGCCACAGTTCCGGGCCGTGCTCGCGCATCCGGTCCTGGACATAGACCTTGGCCCGCTGGTCGCGGGAGAAGGCGGTGTCCAGCCGGGTGAGGACACCCTCCTGGCGCAGCGCCGTCAGCTCCTCCTCGTAGTAGAAGTCGGTGGCGCGGTGCTGTTCGCCGAAGAACAGCCAGTTCGGGGCCCTGTGCCCCAGTTCGCGGCGTTCCTGGAGGAAGCCGATGAACGGCGCGACACCGGTGCCGGGGCCGACCATCACCATCGGCGTCGTTCCGTCCGCCGGCGGACGGAAGTTCGGGGAGCGCTGCACATGGACCGGTACGGGCGTGTCCGGTTCCGCGTCGGCGAGGAAGCTGCCGCAGACCCCTGCCCGCGCTTGCCCGCGGGGACCCTCGTACCGCACCACGGACACCGTCAGCGACACCCCGTGCGGGTCGACGAGCGGACTCGAGGAGATCGAGTACAGGCGCGGCTGAAGCCGCTTGAGCACCCCGGCCCACTCCGCGGCCGAAGCCCGCACGGAATGCTCGGCCGCCACGTCGACGGCCTGCCGTCCCCAGCACCAGCGTGCCAGCCCGTCCTTGTTGTCCGGCCGCAGCAGTTGACGCAGCTCGCGGTCGTCCCGGGTACGTTCCGCGACGAAGCGCAGGAGGTCCGGGGTGATCCGGGTGATGTCGAGGTGCCGGAGCAGAGCCTCGCCGAAGGGGACTTCGCCGAGGCCCCTGACCTCGACGGGGGCGGCGCGGTCGATTCCCGTCACCTGCAGCCACTCCTCCACCGGGGCCGCGGAGTTGACCGGGAGCACCCCGAGCGCGTCCCCGGCTTCGTACACGAGGCCCGTCCCGCTCGTGTCGAAGGTGAACCGGCGCACCTCCTTGCCCGCGCCGGGCAGGCTGAGCAGCCGGTTGCCGGTGAGGCGGGTGGCCGTCGGTCCCGGTTTCCCGCTCCCGGGCGCCGCCGGGGACGGTGCCTGGGCGCCGCCGAGCGTGGTGAGGACGTGGTCGAGCCAGGCGCCCGCCGACGGCTCGTAGTCGGGTTCGCAGTCCGTGCGCGGCGCCAGACGCACCCCGCCCAGCTCGTGCAGCCGTGCGTCCAGCCGACGCCCGTGCCCGCAGAAGTCGTCGTACGAGGAGTCGCCCAAGGCCAGCACGGCATAGCGCACGCCGTCCAGCCGGGGCGCCCCCTGGCCGGACAGGTCGCTCCAGAAGCCGGAGCCGTTGTCCGGGGCGTCGCCGTCGCCGAACGTACTGGTGATCAGCAGCAGATCGGCGCCGCGCGGAAGTTCACGGACGTCGACCTCGTCCATGCCGACCAGGGTGGCGCGGTGACCGGTCGCGGTGAGCCGCTGCGCTACCGCCGTCGCGAAGTCCTCCGCGTTGCCCGTCTGCGAGGCCCACAGCACGACGACCTCCCGGCCGGACCGCTCGGGCGGCGCGCCCCCGGTCCTGGAGTACATGCCGGCGAGGACGCCGTTGACCCACAGGGCGTGCTCCGTGCTGAAGGGGGCGTCCGGCGGCAGCACGGGCACGCCCGGGGCGCCCGAGCCGAGACCCGCGAGGAATCCGGCCAGATACTGGCGCTCCTGGGCGGACAGCACCGGGGGCGGGGCGGGGGCGAGACCGAAGGGGTCGCCGGCCGGCGTCGGGGATCCCGGCGCGACGGCTGCGAGGGGCGCCTCGGCCGCCACGGTGCTCCCGGCCACGGGCGCGGGCTCCGCCACCTTCGCCAGCGCCACCGCGCACGCCTTGAACTCCGGCTGGAAGGACACCGGGTCGACCGCGTCGCTGGTCACCGCGTTGACGCTCAGATACTCCCCGAACAGGTCGTTCCAGTGGAACGGCGCGAAACAGCACCCCGGCCGCACTCGGTCCGTCACCACCGCGGGCAGCACGGCCCGTCCGCGCCGCGAGGCGACCTCGACCCGGTCGCCGTCCGCGACGCCGAGCGCGGCGGCGTCCTCGGGGTGCACCTCCACGAACGGCCCCGGATCGAGCCTGTTGAGCTTGGCGACCTTTCCCGTCTTCGTCAGCGTGTGCCACTGGTGCGGCAGCCGCCCGGTGTTGAGGAGGAACGGGAAGTCGTCGTCCGGCAGCTCGGCGGGCGGAAGATGGGGGCGTGCATGGAACACCGCACGGCCGCTCGGGGTGGGGAACGACGGCCCTCCCGGGGGCCCCGCGGACGAGCCCGCGTCGACGTACCGGATCGGATTGCGCGCCGGACCGTCCTCCCGCGCGGCCGGCCACTGCACGGGCCCCGTCCGCAGCCGCTCGTACGTCACACCCCGCAGATCCCAGCCGGTCTTCGGGTTCCACGCCCGCCTGATCTCCTCGAAGACCTCCTCCGCGCTGTCGTACGAGAACCCCTCCGCATACCCCATCTCCCGCGCGACGGCCGCGATCAGCCGCCAGTCGGCCATCGCCTCGCCCGGCGGGTCCAGCGCGGGCCGGGCGAGGGTGAGCCCTCGCTCGCTGTTGACGAGGACGCCCTCCGCCTCCGCCCACAGCGCGCCGGGCAGGACGACATCGGCGTACGCGTTGGTCTCCGTCTCGGTGAACACGTCCTGGGTGAGGACGAACTCGGCCGCCTCCAGGCCCTCGATGACGGTCTTCCGGTTCGCCACCGAGGCGACGGGATTGGTGCACATGATCCAGCACGCCTTGATGTGCCCGTCCGCCATCCTCCGGAACATCTCCACCGTGCCGCGCCCGACCCCGTCCGCCCGTATCGTCCCGGGCGCCAGCCCCCACAGCTCCTCGGCGAACGCCCGCTCCTCGTCGACGAGCACGGATCGCTGACCCGGCAGCCCGGGCCCCATGTAGCCCATCTCGCGCCCGCCCATGGCGTTGGGCTGCCCCGTGAGCGAGAACGGCCCGCTGCCCGGGCGGCAGATGGCTCCGGTCGCCAGATGCAGATTGACGAGCGCGTTGGTGTTCCAGGTGCCGTGCGTGGACTGGTTGAGCCCCATGGTCCAGCAGCTCGTCCACTCCTTCGCCTCGCCGATGAGCCGCGCCGCTTCCCGGATGTCGTCCTCGGCGAGACCGGTGATCCGGGCCACCTCCGCGGGCGGGTAGTCGGCCAGGAAGGCGGGCATCGTCTCCCAGCCCTCGGTGTGCCGGGCGATGAAGTCGGCGTCCGTGTGCCCGTTCTCGTACAGCAGGTGCAGCAGTCCGTTGAGCAGGGCGAGATCGGTCCCGGGCCGGACCTGCAGGAACAGGTCGGCCTTCGCCGCGGTCGCGGTGCGCCGCGGATCGACGACGATCAGCCGGGCACCCGCCTTGACCCGGTCCAGCAGCCGCAGGAAGAGGATCGGATGGCAGTCGGCCATGTTCGAGCCGATGACCAGGAAGACGTCCGCCAGGTCCAGGTCGTCGTACGACCCGGGCGGCCCGTCGGCCCCCAGCGACAGCTTGTAACCGGCGCCCGCGCTCGCCATGCACAGTCGTGAGTTGGACTCGATCTGATTGGTCCGTACGAAGCCTTTGGCCAGCTTGTTCGCCAGGTACTGCGCCTCCAGGCTCAGCTGCCCCGACACATAGAACGCGACGGCGTCCGGGCCGTGCTCGTCCACGATCGCACGCAGCCGTCGCGCCGCCTCGCGGACGGCCGCGTCGACGGGCGCGGGCACCGGCTCCTCGCCCCGGTCCTCACGGACCAGGGCCGTGGTCAGCCGCCCGGGAGCGGCGAGCATGTCCGCGGTGGTCGCCCCCTTGGTGCAGAGCCGGCCGCGGTTGGCCGGGTGCTCCTTGTCGCCGGACGCCTTCAGGACACGGCGGCGGCCGTCGGGTCCGGTCGTGACATCGAGCACGATCCCGCAGCCGACGCCGCAGTACGAGCAGACGGTCCGTATGTGCTGCGTTCCGAGGCCCGTGGTCATGCCGACGACCGTACGAAGGGTCCGTTACGCCGATGTCACACGTCTTGATCTTGGGTAGTTACACGCACTGCACAGAGGACGTGCGGGCGGTGTGAGGAGGGGGTGCGCGAGGGCGGTACGCGAGCGATGCGGTCCGGACGAAGTGGGGGCCGGGGAGGTCGCGGTCCGTGTCGCTGTTGGGCCGAACGGGTGACCATGCGTAAGAATTGGCCGGTGCAGACAATAAGTGCGAGCCAGCGCGGGGAGGGCCGGTGAACGGCCACGATGTCACCGACGAACAGTGGGAAGGGCTCGCTCAGGTCGTTCCGTTGCGAGGCCGGGACGCCTGGCCGTCCGCGGTCGGTCACCGGGCGATACCCGAGGCCGCGACCGAGGCGCGGCGCCGTTTCGTGGTCCTGCGGATCAATGTGTTCGCGGACGCCCGTGAGGTCGCCGAGACACTGATGGCGGGGGTGCCCGTGCTGCTCGACCTCACCGGCGCCGAGACCGACGTCGCCAAGAGGGTGCTGGACTTCAGCACCGGGGTGGTCTTCGGCCTCGCCAGCGGGATGCACCGGGTCGACCGCAACGTCTTCCTGCTGACACCGCGGGGGACCGAGGTGCAGGGCCTGATGGAAGGGCCGGGGGTTCCCGGCGTCTGAGTCACGGCCGGACGGCCCGGTCGCCCGATCGTGGGAAGGGGCCGGGGGCGGAACGGTTCGCCCGTCGGCGCGGACCTACGGTCCCGGTATGACCGTGTCACCTGCGTTGCCCCTGCCGGACCAGGCGCGCCGCACGGACCCCCGGCCCGACCGGCCGTGCGTCACCGAGCTGAGGCTGTCGGCGTTCGCCGGGCATCGGCGGGCCGGGTTCACGCTGGGACCGTTGACGCTCTTCACGGGACCGAGCGGCTCGGGCAAGTCCCGGGCGCTGCAGGCGTACGAGGCACTGGCGCGGCTCGGGGCCGGCGTGGACCTGGCGGAGGCGTTCGGGGATCCGGTGTCCTGCGTGCCCGAGGGGGCGCGGCCCGACGCCCAGCGGCGGCGCGGCTTCCGCATCGGCTGCACGGCCGACGGCCCCCAGGGACCCGTCCGGCTCGACGTCGCCGTCCAGGCCGAGCCCGAACTGCGCATCGTGGGCGAGCGTTTGACATCCGGCGGACTGGTCCTGCTGGAGACGGCGTTGCGCGACCCCCAGCGTGCGGTGGTGCAGGCGGCCTGGCACACGGCAGGCTCCGCTCCGGTGACCCGGGGGCCGCTCCCTGACGACCGCCTCGGCACCGCGTTGCTGCCGCTGCGGGTGGCAGGCACGACGGACGGCCAGCGCCGGGTGCTGGCCGCGGCCGAGCAGATGGTGGTCGCCCTGCGCTCGGTCTTCGTCTGCGACCCGGGCCCCCGCTGGATGCGCGCCCCGGTCCCGCTGGGCGCGGGCCGGCTGCTCCGGGGCTGCGACAACCTCGCGGAGGTGCTCTGGCGTACGCGCGCGGAGTGCGGCCGACGGCATGCGCTGCTGGCCGCGGCGGTCGGGGCCGGGTGCGCGGGCCGGGTCGTGGACCTGCTGTCGGAGCGGCTCGACGACGGCACGGTCCGCGCACTGCTCGACCGGGGAGACGGGCTGCTCACGCCGTTGGGGTTGCTGGGCGACGGCGAACTGCGCTATGTGGCCCTGGCCCTCGTCCTGCTCACCGGCCCGGGCGTCCTCGCGGTCGACCCCGTGGGGGAGGTGCCCGCGGCGCTGCAGACGCTCACGGTGCTCGTGGACGGCTTCGACCGCTGTATGGACCGGCGGCAGGCGCGGGAACTGCTGGAGCTCGCGGCGCGGATGTGCCAGCGGGGCCACATCAGGCTGGTGGGCGCGGTGAGCGAGGTGTCCTGGGCGGCGGGGGTGGACGGGGTGACGGTGGTAGACCTGAGCCCGTGACAGAAGAACCTGGGCGGCGGCAGGACCTGGACGTGGCGCGGCTGCAGCGCCGGCTCGCGGACTTCGCCGCGGCGCGCGACTGGGGGCCCTACCACACCCCCAAGAATCTGGTGGCGGCGCTCAGCGTGGAGGCGTCCGAACTGGTCGAGGTCTTCCAGTGGTTGACGCCGGAGGAGTCGGCCCGGGTGATGGACGACCCGGACACGGCCCACCGGGTGACCGACGAGGTCGCGGACGTGCTCGCGTATCTCCTCCAGTTGTGCGAGGTGCTGGGCATCGACGTGCTGGCGGCTCTGGACGCGAAGATCGACCGCAACGAGGAGAGGTTCCCGGCGCCGGGTCCGGAATGAGGCGGTGCTGTCCCCGTGGCAGTGGAACGCGGTGGGGCGGCGGTGGTTCACAGAACCCCGTCGTCACTCTCCGGAGTTGCGGAGTTGTCCCCACCTCCCTGGTTGTCCACAGATTTCGGGCTAGCTCTGGCTTTTCGTCCCGTCAGCATTCACTCTGGGTAGTGGACAACGGAGTTCGGGCAGACGTGCGGGAGCGCGTCGGGACAGAGCGGGGGCAGCGCATGGATGCGGTGCGGCTCATCGTGACGAGCAGGCGTGCCCTGGCGGGGAGCGAGGACGGGCCGAGGATCATGACGGAGGCGTGGCAGGCGTACGCACTGGCGCAGGCCATCGGCAGCCGGCTGGCGGTCTCGGGCCCGCCCGAACTGCGCGGCGAGGCACTGGGGTTGACGGAGCTGGCGGGCAGGGGCTGCGGTGTCCTGGACACGCCGTCCATCGATGTGGCCGACCTGCGCGCCGCCCAGCTGACGGAGCTGGGGGACGCCCGCAGGGCGCTCCTCGACCTCGGGGCACTCCTCGTGGAGCTGGGCATGGCCCTCGTCGCGGTCGCGAGCGCGGCCGGCGACGAGGGCACCTACTGGCAGTGCATGGAGGCGATCGACGCGGCGGACGAATCCAGGGACCGGGTCAGAGAGATGCTGCGCAGACTCGCGGCGCGGGACGGCGAGATACGGGAGCGGGACAGGGCGGCGGGCTGACGTCCCGCCGCCCTCACCCGCATGCTTTCACGCAGCCCGGCCAACGGCCGTTCCGGCCACTCCCGCCGCCCGGCGGCTACGCCAGATGCGGCATGACTTCCGCGGCGACCAGTTCCAGGTGGTCCAGGTCGTCGAGGTCCAGGACCTGGAGGTAGACCCGCTGCGACCCGGCTTCCCGGTACCGGCCCAGCTTCTCCACGACCTCCGCGGGCGACCCGGCAAGGCCGTTCGCCTTCAGCTCGTCGACCTCCCGTCCGATGGCGTCGGCCCGACGCTTCACTTCGGCGTCCGTCCTTCCGGCGCAGAGGACAAGGGCGTTGGAGTATACGAGGTCGTCGTCCTTGCGGCCGTGCTGTTCGGCGGCGGCACGGACTCGCGCGAACTGCGCCTCCGTGTCCGCGATGGACGCGAACGGGATGTTGAACTCGTCCGCGTACCGGGCCGCGAGCTCCGGGGTGCGCTTCGCGCCATGGCCGCCGACGATGACGGGCACCTTCGACTGCGCCGGCTTCGGCAAGGCCGGGGAGTCCTGGAGCCGGTAGTACTTACCGTTGAAGGTGAACCGCTCGCCCACGGGGGTGTTCCACAGGCCCGTCACGATGGCGAGCTGCTCCTCCAGCCGTCCGAACTTCTCCTTGGGGAACGGGATGCCGTACGCCCTGTGCTCCTCCTCGTACCACCCGGAGCCGAGTCCCAGCTCGACCCGTCCGCCGGACATCTGGTCCACCTGGGCCACCTGAATCGCGAGGACGCCCGGCAGGCGGAACGTTCCCGCTGTCATGAGCGTGCCGAGCCGGATCCTGCTCGTCTCCCGGGCGAGCCCGGCGAGCGTGATCCACGCGTCCGTCGGCCCCGGGAGGCCGTCCACGTTGCCCATGTGCAAGTAGTGATCAGAACGGAAGAACGCCCCGTAGTTGAGGTCTTCAGCGGCCCTGGCGACGCGGAGCAGCGTCTCGTAGGCCGCACCCTGCTGCGGTTCTGTGAAGACTCGAAGATCCATGCATCCATCATGCATGTCCGCACCGGCGCGCCGGGCAACACGGCCCGGACGACGGGCCCCGTCGACGGGAGCACGGCCCGCCCATGCGAAATCCGGTGGTCGCGGCTGCCCCGGGGCCGGGAGACTCGGAACATGTTCCTGACGATCGGTACCACCGGTACACCCGAGCGCCCCGCCACCGACCTGGGCTTCCTGCTGCACAAGCACCCCGGCAAGGCGCAGGCGTTCTCGACCTCCTACGGCACCGCGCACGTCCTCTACCCCGAGGCGGACGCCGAGCGCTGCACGGCGGCGCTGCTGCTGGAGGTCGACGCGGTGGCACTGGTCCGGCGCGGCAGGGGAAAGGGCCGGGGTGGCGCCCCCGACGCGGCGCTCGCGCAGTACGTCAACGACCGCCCGTACGCGGCCTCCTCCCTGCTGGCGGTGGCGCTGAGCAATGTGTTCTCCAGCGCGATGCGGGGTGTGTGCAATGCGCTGCCCGAGCGCGCCGAACAGCCGCTGCCGCTGCGCATCGAGGTACCGGCGCTGCCCGCCCGAGGCGGCCCGGACCTCGTACGTCGTCTCTTCGAACCCCTCGGCTGGACGGTCACCGCCGAACCGGTCGCGCTCGACGCCGAGTTCCCGGAGTGGGGCGACTCGCGGTATGTGCGCCTGGTCCTGGAGTCGGAGGCGCTGCCCCTGGCGCCTGCCCTGCGACACCTGTACGTGCTGCTCCCCGTCCTCGACGACGCCAAGCACTACTGGGTCTCCTCCGACGAGGTCGACAAGCTGCTGCGGGCCGGTGAGGGATGGCTGCCCGACCACCCCGAGCAGAAGCTGATCACCAGTCGGTATCTGTCGCGCCGCTGGTCGCTGACCCGGCAGGCGATGCAGCGGCTGGAACTGGTGCGGCTCGCGGAGGCGGACGACAGCGAGGTCGAGGAGATCGACAACGCGGTCGAGGCGGAGACCGGGACGGACGAGAAGCCGACCCCGCTCGCCGTGCAGCGCAGGGACGCGATCATCGCGGCGCTCAAGGAGTCCGGGGCCGCCCGGGTGCTCGATCTCGGCTGCGGACAGGGGCAGTTGGTGCAGGCACTGCTGAAGGACGCGCGGTTCACCGAGATCGTGGGTGTGGACGTGTCGATGCGGGCGCTGACCATCGCCTCCCGGCGGCTGAAGCTGGACCGCATGGGGGAGCGGCAGGCCTCCCGTGTCACGCTCGTCCAGGGCTCGCTCGCGTATACCGACAGCCGTCTCAAGGGGTACGACGCCGCGGTGCTCAGCGAGGTCGTCGAGCACCTCGACCTGCCCCGGCTGCCCGCCCTGGAGTTCGCGGTGTTCGGCTCGGCCCGCCCCCGCACGGTGCTCGTGACGACCCCGAACGTCGAGTACAACGTGTGCTGGGAGACCCTCCCCGCCGGACACGCACGGCACGGCGACCACCGCTTCGAGTGGACGCGGGAGGAGTTCCGTGCCTGGGCCGGGACGGTGGCCGAACGGTTCGGCTACGAGGCGGAGTTCCGGCCGGTGGGACCGCAGGACCCGGAACTGGGTCCGCCGACGCAGATGGCCGTGTTCACGATGAAGACCATGGAAACCATGAAGACCACGAACGAGCACAACGAGAAGGAGGTGACAGCGGCATGAGGGAGACCCAGGAAGAAAACCGGGAGACAGAGCACGAGACCGGGGTCACCCGGGAAGAGACCCGGGTGACCCGGGAGGAGACGCGGGCGACCCGGGACGAGGACCGGCAGCCCCGGAACCAGAACCGGCCGGTGCGGGCGCGCACCCTGCCCGTCACCGACCTCTCCCTCGTTGTCCTGATCGGCGCGTCGGGGTCCGGCAAGTCGACCTTCGCGCGCCGGCACTTCAAGCCTACCGAGGTCATCTCCTCCGACTTCTGCCGCGGTGTGGTCTCCGACGACGAGAACGACCAGAGCGCCACCCGGGACGCCTTCGACGTCCTGCACTACATCGCCGGCAAGCGCCTGGCGGCCGGACGCCGTACCGTCGTCGACGCGACGAGCGTGCAGCAGGATGCCCGTCGGCAGCTGATCGAGCTGGCCAAGCGGTACGACGTGCTGCCCATCGCCATCGTGCTCGACGTGCCGGAGGAGGTGTGCGCCGAGCGCAACGCGGCCCGTACCGACCGGGCGGACATGCCGCGCCGGGTGATCCAGCGCCACACGCGCGAACTCCGGCGCTCGCTCAGGCACCTGGAGCGCGAGGGGTTCCGCAAGGTGCACGTCCTGCGAGGCGTGGAGGAGGTCGAGAACGCGACGGTCGTCACCGAGAAGCGCTTCAACGACCTGACCCACCTCACCGGCCCCTTCGACATCATCGGCGACATCCACGGATGCTCGTCCGAACTGGAGGTCCTGCTGGCCAAGTTGGGATACGCCGATGGCGTACACCCGGAAGGCCGAACGGCCGTGTTCGTCGGTGACCTGGTCGACCGCGGCCCGGACAGCCCCGGCGTGCTGCGCCGTGTGATGTCGATGGTGGCGTCGGGCAACGCGCTGTGCGTGCCCGGCAACCACGAGAACAAGTACGGGCGTTACCTCAAGGGCCGCAAGGTCCAGCACACCCATGGACTCGCCGAGACCATCGAGCAGATGGAGGGCGAGAGCGAGGAGTTCAGGCGGCGGGTACGGGAGTTCATCGACGGACTCGTCAGTCACTACGTCCTCGACGGTGGCCGGCTGGTCGTCTGCCACGCCGGACTGCCCGAGAAGTACCACGGCCGGACTTCGGGCCGAGTGCGCTCGCACGCCCTGTACGGCGACACGACGGGGGAGACGGACGAGTTCGGCCTTCCGGTGCGCTACCCGTGGGCGGAGGACTACCGGGGGCGGGCAGCGATCGTCTACGGTCACACCCCCGTCCCGCAGGCCACCTGGCTGAACAACACCGTCTGCCTCGACACGGGTGCCGTCTTCGGCGGCAGGCTGACCGCGCTGCGCTGGCCGGAGCGGGAGCTGGTCGACGTACCGGCCGAGCGGGTCTGGTACGAGCCGGCGAGGCCGCTGCGGGCACAGGCGCCGGGCGGGCACGACGGCCGGCCGCTGGACCTCGCCGACGTCCACGGCCGCAGGGTGGTGGAGACCCGGCAGGCGGGACGGATCTCGGTCCGCGAGGAGAACGCCGCGGCGGCCCTGGAGGTCATGAGCCGCTTCGCGGTGGATCCCCGGCTGCTGCCGTATCTGCCGCCCACCATGGCGCCGACCGCGACCTCGCGCGTCGAGTCCCACGGCACGGCCGCCGCCGGCGGCTTCCTGGAGCATCCGGCCGAAGCCTTCGAGCAGTACAAGCAGGACGGGGTCGCCCGGGTCGTGTGCGAGGAGAAGCACATGGGGTCGCGGGCGGTTGCCCTGGTGTGCCGGGACGCGGAGGCGGCACGCGAGCGGTTCGGTGTCGAGGGCCCGACGGGATCGCTGTACACGCGCACCGGCCGTCCCTTCTTCGACGACGCCTCGGTCACCGAGGAGATCCTCGGCCGGCTGCGGCCGGCGATCGGCGCCGCGGGCCTGTGGGAGGAGTTGGAGACCGACTGGCTGCTGCTGGACGCCGAGCTGATGCCGTGGTCGCTGAAGGCGTCCGGGCTGCTGCGCGGTCAGTACGCGGCGGTGGGCGCGGCGTCCGGCGCGGTGTTCCCGGGGGCGCTGACCGCGCTGGAGGGCGCGGCGGCGCGGGGCGTCGACGTGACGGAACTGCTGACGCGCCAGCGGGAACGGGCGTCGGACGCCGCCGCGTTCACGGCGGCGTACCGCCGCTACTGCTGGACGACGGACGGTCTGGACGGGGTCCGTCTGGCGCCCTTCCAGATCCTGGCGGTGCGCGGTCGCAGCCTTGCCGCCGTGCCCCATGACGAGCAGCTCGCCCTGATCGACCGCATGGTCGAACACGATGCAAGCGGACTGCTGCAGACGACGCGGCGCCTGTTCGTGGACACCGGCGACGCCGAGTCCGTACAGGCCGGTGTCGACTGGTGGCTGGAGATGACCGGGCGCGGCGGCGAGGGCATGGTCGTCAAGCCGCTCGGCGCGCTGGTCCGCGACCCGCGGGACCGACTGGTCCAGCCCGGCATCAAGTGCCGGGGCCGCGAGTACCTGCGGATCATCTACGGTCCCGAGTACACGCGCCCGGACAACCTCGCCCGGCTCCGTCGGAGGTTCCTCAACCACAAGCGCTCGCTGGCGATACGGGAGTACGCGCTCGGCCTCGAGGCGCTGGACCGCCTCGCGGACGGCGAACCGCTGTGGCGGGTGCACGAGGCGGTGTTCGGAGTGCTGGCCCTGGAGTCCGAGCCGGTGGACCCCCGACTGTGACGGAACCGTACTCCTCGAGTTCGACGTCCCCGTGAACGATCAGGCTTGAGGAGTACCGCAGTGCGGATCTGCATCAGCACTGCTGACCGCTCACGGGGCTCAGCCCACCAGCCGCAACCGCTCCTGGCACACCCCCACCCGGACGGTCTGTCCCCAGGTCAGTTCCAGCGCGTCCCTCTCCATTCCGTCGCCGAAGGCGATCAGCCGTTCCGACTCGACGGTCAGGCGCAGGGACGCCGGGGCCCTGAGCTCGCCCGCCACCAGGGATGTTCCGGTGGCGGGCGAGGGCCAGGCCTCGCGGACGAACCAGAGCAGGCGGTCCTGCGCGGGGCCGGGGAGCGGGAGGGCGCTGCCGCGTTCCCTCCACACCGACCGCAGCCAGCCGGTGGCCCCCGTCCCCGTGCCCACCAGGACTCCGGACGAGGCCTGGGCCTCGACGACACCCTCGTCGCCGTCGAGGCCCAGGCGATAGCGGGCCGTCTGGTGACCGGCCGCCCCCAGATAGATCTCATTGAGAGCGACGAGCCGCTGGGTGTCGTCGGCGGCCGCCTCCACCATGGTGAGTTCGTCGACGCCGGTGCCCCGCTCGAGCACGGCCGGCAGCAGGGCCGCCGCGTCCTTCGGCCGGTGCCGCACCAGCACCCCGGGATTGCGCCCGGGGTCCGCGTCGATGCCCACCACCGGCTGTCCCGCGAGGTACTTGGCGGTGTTCGCCACGAGCCCGTCCTGCCCCACCACGACCACCACGTCCTGCGGCATGAACAGGAACCTGTCCAGGTCGGCCCGCTCCACCCGCGCCTGACGCCAGGTCAACGGCACCGCGGCGGCCACCTCGGCCAGCGCCCCGCGCGCACGCCGGTGCCGTACCGCCACCTCCTCGATGTCCCGGCCGCGGGAGGACAGGAAGAAGGCCGCCTGGCCGTGGGTGCCGTGCCGGGCCACCAACTCCTCGTACTCCGTGGTGCGGTGGACCAGCACGGCCCGTGGCGCGAGACTCACACCGGCTCCCGCGAGGCCCCGCCCAGCCGGGCCAGCAGCCCGGTGAGCACATCCGGCGACACGGTCACGCTGTCGATCCGCGGCAGATTCTCCGCGAGCCGCGTCCCGGTCAGTGCGTGCAGCGTCGCCAAGTCGACGTCCGCGTGCACCCGCAGCCACGCCGCCTGCGCCTGCGCCCGCGCCTCGCCGACCTCCCGCGCGGCCCGCGCCTCGGCCTCACCGAGCGCCACGGCGCGCGCG
>NZ_LBMW01000045.1 GCF_026168105.1 Streptomyces hygroscopicus | reverse complement strand
CTTCGGACCGGCCACGGCGGGCGGGCCCGCGGGCGAGGGGCGGCCGGACGGCGGCGACTCGTCCGACGCCGGCAAGCGGCGGCTGACGATGTTCCTTGCGGGCGCGGTCGGGGCGCTCGTGGTGATCGCGGTGGTCTTCTTCGTCACCGGGGGCGGCGACAAGAAGCCCGTCAGCGCGCCCAAGCCCTCCGCGACGGCTCCGAGCGTGAACCCGGACCTGCCGGCCGGCGTCAAGTGCTCCGGCGCGAGCTGCACCGGCAAGGACCCCGAGCACATGGGCTGCGGCGGCACGCTGGCGACGACCACCACCAGCGTCACCGTCGGCACGACCCTCGTAGAGGTGCGCTACAGCAAGACCTGCGGGGCCGCCTGGGCCCGTATCACCCGGGCGGCGCAGGGTGACACGGTCGAGGTGTCGGCGGGCGGGGCAGGCCGGCAGAGCGGCTCGGTCGCGGCCAGTCAGACCGGGTCGGTCACCGCGCCCGCGGACACGGACGCGTACACCCCGATGCTGGCAGTGAAGGACGGGGCCGCGGCGAAGGCGTGTGTGGCGCTGAGTTCGGGGCAGAAGGGCTGCACGAAGTAGGACGGGCCGACGGGCCGGACCATCCCGGCGGGCGGCGACAAGCCACGCCCCCGAGCGGCGGCGACAGCCACGTCCACGTCAGTGTGCGCAAAAACCGATGTGAAACAGGATTGCCCGCGCCCCTTTCGGGCAAGCGCCTCGTACCCCCCCACGGGAGTCCGGCAGCGCCGGGAGGCCGATGCGCCTCCCGGCGGGACACCCCACGGCGGCCGCCCCGGTCCCCCCTCTCCCGGACGGGCGGCCGCCGTGTCATCCGTTGTGGGGTGGGCCACACGGACCCGGCCGTACGGGATCCCGGAGGCGCGATAGCCTGACCGCTGGATCTCTCTTGACGCCAAGAGATCGATCATTCGTACCCGTGATCGATCATCGCGGCGGGCGTCGGCCACAAGCCGGCGGCGGGGATCCCGCACCCCGGGGCAGGGACGCCCCACCGCCAGCTGTCATACGGAGAACGCCATGACCCGCACTCCCGTGAACGTCACCGTCACCGGCGCGGCCGGCCAGATCGGCTACGCACTGCTCTTCCGCATCGCCTCCGGCCAGCTGCTCGGCGCGGACGTGCCGGTCAAGCTGCGCCTCCTGGAGATCACCCCGGCGCTGAAGGCAGCCGAGGGCACGGCCATGGAGCTCGACGACTGCGCGTTCCCGCTCCTGCAGGGCATCGACATCAGCGACGACCCGAACGTCGCGTTCGACGGCGCCAACGTCGCCCTCCTCGTGGGTGCCCGCCCGCGGACGAAGGGCATGGAGCGCGGTGATCTCCTCGAGGCCAACGGCGGCATCTTCAAGCCGCAGGGCCAGGCCATCAACGACCACGCCGCGGACGACGTCAAGGTCCTGGTGGTCGGCAACCCGGCCAACACCAACGCGCTGATCGCCCAGGCCGCAGCCCCGGACGTGCCGGCCGAGCGCTTCACCGCCATGACCCGCCTGGACCACAACCGCGCGCTGACCCAGCTCGCGAAGAAGACCGGCACCTCCGTCGCCGACATCAAGCGGCTGACGATCTGGGGCAACCACTCGGCCACCCAGTACCCGGACATCTTCCACGCCACGGTGGCCGGCAAGAACGCCGCCGAGGTCGTGAACGACGAGAAGTGGCTCGCCGAGGACTTCATCCCGACCGTCGCCAAGCGCGGCGCCGCGATCATCGAGGCCCGCGGTGCGTCGTCGGCCGCCTCCGCCGCCAACGCCGCCATCGACCACGTCTTCACCTGGGTCAACGGCACCGCCGACGGCGACTGGGCCTCCATGGCCATCCCGTCGGACGGCTCCTACGGCGTCCCGGAGGGCCTGATCTCGTCCTTCCCGGTCACCACCAAGGACGGCAAGTACGAGATCGTCCAGGGCCTGGACATCAACGAGTTCTCCCGCGCCCGCATCGACGCCTCCGTCAAGGAGTTGGAGGAGGAGCGCGACGCGGTCCGCTCGCTCGGCCTCATCTGATCCTGGACGGCTCCGCCGATCCTCGACGGCCCCGCCGCGAAACCCGCAGGCCCCGTTCCGGTTCCACCTGGAACGGGGCCTGCGGCCGTTCTCACCCGGCCGTACTCTCACTCGCCGCCGCTCACCGCAGCGTGCGCGGCCGTTCCGCCCGCGCCGGGGGCCGTTCCGCACCGGATGCGGCCGTGCGCGCCCGTGTGCGGTTGCCGTAACCGACGACCACGGCCGCGGTGGCCGCGAGGACCAGCAGGGCCACGGTGCGCAGGGCCGGGCCCATGCCGTGCGGGAGGTCGGGGTGAGCGGCCAGCACCGTGCCGGTGACCGCGACGCCGAGGGCCGCGCCGATCTCACGGGCCGAGGTGCCGAGGCCGGAGCCGAGGCCGGCCTGGTGCGCCGGGAGCGAGGAGACGACACCGACCGTCAGCGGGGGCATGCACAGACCGGTGCCGGCCGCGATGACCAGCAGCCAGCAGACATAGGTCCAGTACGGCGTGCCCGCGTCCGCGGTGGACGCGCCGAGCAGCCCGAGGCCGATGAGCGCGAGCCCGCCGCCGATGACCGGACGGGGGCGGTGCGCCCAGCGCGCGGCGAGCTTCTGGGACAGGGCCATGCCGATCGTCAGCGGTGCGATCGCGACACCGGTGAGGGCGGGGCCGTAGCCCTTGACTCCCTGCAGGTACTGCGAGTTGACGTAGAAGAGGGAGAAGAGGCCGAAGAAGCCGGTGGCCGTGCCGAGGGTGGCGGCGCGCAGGGTGCTGGAGGCGAACACGCGCGGATCGAACAGCGGGGCGCGCGTGCGCAGGGCGTGGACCGTGAAGAGGGCGACCAGCACGGCACCGGCCACGAACGCGCCCACGATGCGGGGTGAACTCCAGCCGTACGTCGGGCCCTCGATGATGCCGAAGAGGACGGCGACCAGACCGGCGGTCAGCAGCAGGGTGCCAAGCGGGTCGAGGTTGCTGTGCGCGGTGCCCTCGGTGCGCGGGGTGGTGAGCACCACGGCGAGGGCGAGGAGCGCGGCCAGCGGGACCATGGCCGCGAACAGGACGCGCCAGGACAGGAACTGGCCGACCAGTCCGCCGCCGAGGTTGCCGCCGAGCCCGCCGAGGCCGATTGCGAGGGTCCAGGAGGCCATGGCGCGCGGCCGGTCCCGCGGAGGGGCCAGCTGTACGAGGAGCGACATCGTTGCGGGCGTGATCAGCGCGGCGCCTGCGCCCGACACGCCGCGGCCCGCGATGAGGACGGCGGCATCCGGTGCCAGCGCGCTGGTGGCGGCGCCCATGGCGAAGAGGGCGAGCCCGCCGAGCAGGGCGCCCTTGCGCCCCCACCGGTCGCCGAGCGCGCCCGCCGGGATGAGGAGTCCGGCGAAGACGATGACGTACGCATCGACCGTCCACAGGATCTCGCTGTGCGAGGGGTGCAGGGACGACGAACTCAGCTGCGGGATCAGCAGGTTGATGGCGGCGACCATGCTCTGGGCGACCAGGACGCAGGCGCACAGGGTCAGCAGGGTCGAGCGTTTCAGGGCGTGCGAGGCCACGGCTCCTCCCGGGAGCTCGGTGGGGTGTGGGATGCCCTGTCACCGTAGGCTCGGCAATGACCTGCTTTCCAGTGCAATCTCTGCAAGGAATGAATGCGTGTGACGCAATCGGCCGGGCTCGACCTCAATCTGCTGCTCGCGCTGGACGTACTGCTCGAGGAGGAGAGCGTTCAGGGCGCCGCCCGTCGGCTCCATCTCTCCGAGCCGGCGATGAGCCGCACCCTGGGCCGGATCCGCAAGGCGCTGGGCGACCCTGTCCTCGTGCGCGCCGGACGCGGGATGGTGCCGACCCCGCACGCGCTGGCCGTGCGCGCCGAGGTGAGTGCCGTGGTGGAGCGGGCCCGTGCCCTGTTCGCGCCCGGCCGTGACGCGGACCTCAGGACCGTCAGCCGGACTTTCACCCTCCTCGGCCACGACGCGACGGCCGCCGCTTACGGTGCGGCCCTCTTCGCCCGTGCCGCGGCCGAGGCGCCCGGCATCCGCATCCGCTTCCTCACCGAAAGCCACGTGGACGCGCCGTTCCTGCGTCAGGGGACCGCCGACCTGGAGGTCGGGGTGGTGGACTCCACGGCGCCCGAGGTGCACGTCGAGCCCCTCCGCGAGGACCGCATGGTGGGGGTGGTACGCGCCGGACACCCTTTGCTCGAAGGGGAGTTGACGCCCGAACGGTTCGCCACGGAGGGCGATCACCTGATCGTCTCGCGCCGGGGCAGAATGCAAGGGCCGGTTGACGCCGCCCTGGCCGAACTGGGGCTGGAGCGGCGGGTGGTGGGAACGGTCGGAAGCTACCCCGCCTCGCTCTTCGTGATCCGCGACACCGGCCTCGTGGGCCTGATCGGCTCCTTGAGTGTGCCACTGGCGGCCGAGCTGGGCCTGATGACGTTCGAGGTGCCGCTGCCGCTTCCGCCGCTGAGTCTGGGGATGGCCTGGCATCCGCGCCACGACGCCGATCCGGCTCACGCCTGGCTGCGCGGCTGCGTACGGGACCTGACGCTGCAGTGGTCGGCGAGCGCCGGGGCGCGCTGACCGTCTCGCGCTCCCCGGGCCGCGTCCTCCGCCGACCGTCTTTCGCCGACCCGTCTTTCGCCGACCCGTCTTTCGCCGACCGTCTTTCGCCGAGCGTCTTCCGCCGGTCCCGTCAGCCCCTTCCCGGCAGGCCCTGGACCTTCGAGACGTCCACCGACTGGTTTGCGGGCGGGGTCTTGAGCACCACCGGCTCGTCGTAGTGCGTGAAGGTCAGGGTCAGGTTGGTGCCCGGGCCCCGCTGCGCAGCGCGGTACAGACGGTGCGCCGGGTCCGCCGTGACGTACAGCGTCGACGTCAGGCCGTTCTTCCGGAAGGACAGCGGAATCACCGGTGTGCCGCCCAGCGTCGTCCGGGCGCCCTTCTTGAGGGAGGGCGGCAGGGCCGGCCCGCCGGTGGCGACCTGCTGGAGGGCCTTGAGGTCGCAGGTGCTCGCGATGCCGCTCAGCATCCCGTTGGCCGTGGTGCCGTGGATGTAGCGGTTCTTGAAGGACGAGGCCGCCGCCTTGCCCTGCCGACCGGCGAACTTGGCCTTCCAGAACGCCGCGTCCGGCTTCAGCCACACATCGGTGCCCCGTTTGAGGAGCTGGACACTGCCGCCGTGCCCTCCCAGGGTCAGGGTGCCGGTGCAGTTGCCGCCCTGGTCGAGCGAGAGGTCCATGGACGTCGGCAGGGAGCGGCTCGACGTCGCCTGTGCGCCGAGGTCCGTGTATCCGAGGTGGACCGATTTCGCCTTCTGCAGACTCGCCCGCGCCTGCGCGGCCAGCTGCTGTGCGCTCGGGCCGCCGCCGGGCTGGGCCGGGGCGAGGCCGCCCGCCGGGGGCGACGACAAGAGTGTCACTGCCGCGGCCGCCGTCGCCGTGCACGTCGCGATCGCGAAGCCCTGGGTTCGGGACATGGGTCACCTCCATGGGCGGTCACTGCTGCACCCCCCACGGACGGTCACCCTCAGCGTACTTTTCACCCTTTTCGACCGCATTTTTAGTGACGCGGCGCACTTTCGATGCTCGGCGTGCATGCATTCGCAACTCGGGGGCATGCGCTTCCGGTCCCTCAGAGTGACATCTGTGTAACACAGGGGCACCGCACAGGAACGGAAGGCAACACCGATCATGGCCGGACATCAGGAACGGCAGGCAGCAGAAACCATTCACCTGGCCGGAAAGTGGCGCACCGCCCTCTCCGGCGTGACGCGCGAGATCCTCGATCCCGCGGATGCCGAGCCGTTCGCCCTGGTGGCGGAGGGTGACGAACGCGACGCCGACGCGGCTGTCGCCGCCGCTCGCCGCGCCTTCGACGAGGGGGCGTGGCCGCACACGTCCGTCGCCGAGCGTGCCGCACTGCTGCATCGTGTCGCCGACCTCCTCGTACGCGATCGCGAAGAGCTCGGCCTCCTGGAGAGCCGGGACGCGGGCAAGACGGTCGAGGAGGGCCGGATCGACGTCGACTGTGTCGCCGACGCCTTCCGCTACTTCGCCGACCTCGTCGTCGCCGAGGGCGCAGGCCGTGTCGTCGATGCCGGCTCGCCCGACGTCCACAGCGTCGTCGTGCAGGAGCCGGTCGGGGTGTGCGCCCTGATCACTCCCTGGAACTACCCGCTGCTGCAGGCGAGTTGGAAGATAGCCCCGGCTCTCGCGGCGGGCAACACCTTCGTGGTCAAGCCCAGCGAGATCACCCCGATGACCACGATCGCGCTCGTCGAACTGCTCGTCGAGGCCGGACTGCCCGACGGCGTCGCCAACGTGGTGACCGGGCCCGGTCACACGGTCGGCGCCCGGCTGGGCGCACACCCGGGCGTCGACCTGGTCTCCTTCACCGGCGGACTCGTCAGCGGCACGAAGGTCGCGCAGGCCGCCGCCGCGGGCGTCAAGAAGGTCGCCCTCGAACTCGGCGGCAAGAACCCCAACGTCGTCTTCGCCGACGCCTGTGCCACCGACGACGGCTTCGACACCGCCGTCGACCAGGCCCTCAACGCCGCCTTCATCCACAGCGGCCAGGTCTGCTCGGCGGGCTCCCGCCTCATCATCGAGGCGTCCGTCCGCGAGCGCTTCGTCGCCGAACTCGCCCGCCGGGCGGGCCGGATCCGTCTGGGCCGCGGTACCGAGAAGGACGTCGAGTGCGGCCCGCTCGTCTCCGCGCAGCAGCGCGCCAGGACCGAGGCGTACGTCGCGTCCGCGCTCGCCGAGGGCGCCGTACTGCGCTGCGGCGGCAAGCGCCCCGAGCCGTCCAGGTCCAGGCCGGCCGACGGGTACTTCTACGAGCCGACCGTCCTCGACCAGTGCCACCGGGAGATGAAGGTCGTACGGGAAGAGGTCTTCGGGCCCGTCCTGACCGTGGAGACCTTCCGCACGGAGGACGAGGCCGTCGCGCTCGCCAACGACACGGAGTACGGCCTCGCCGGCGGCGTCTGGACCGCCGACGCCGGCCGCGCGCGCCGAGTCGCCGGCCGACTGCGCCACGGCACCGTGTGGATCAACGACTTCCACCCCTACCTGCCGCAGGCGGAGTGGGGCGGCTTCGGCAAGAGCGGCATCGGCCGTGAACTCGGCCCCTCGGGACTCGCCGAGTACCGCGAGGCCAAGCACGTCTACCAGAACCTCGCGCCGCGCGCGGTCCGCTGGTTCGCCGGCTGAGCACCCCGTCCCCCGGTCCCCCCACCCCGCGCCCCCTCAAGCGCAGCACCTTCGTACGACCCCCGAGGAGCAGCACTGCATGTCCGACAACCAGACCTACGACTATGTCGTCATCGGTGGCGGCACGGCGGGCTCCGTCATCGCCTCCCGCCTCACCGAGAATCCTGACGTCACAGTCGCCGTCATCGAGGGCGGCCCGAGCGACGTCGGCCGCGACGACGTCCTCACCCTGCGCCGCTGGACGGGCCTGCTCGGCGGCGAACTGGACTACGACTACCCGACCACCCAGCAGCCGCGCGGCAATTCGCACATCCGGCACAGCCGCGCCCGGGTGCTCGGCGGCTGCTCCTCGCACAACACGCTGATCGCGTTCAAGCCGCTGCCGTCCGACTGGGACGAGTGGGAGGCGGCCGGCGCCGAGGGCTGGGGCGCCGTCCCGATGGAGGCGTACTACGCCCGGCTCCTCAACAACATCGTCCCGGTCGACGAGAAGGACCGGAACGCGATCGCCCGCGACTTCGTGGACGCGGCCCGGACGGCACTCGGCGTCCCGCGCGTCGAGGGCTTCAACAGGAAGCCGTTCACCGAGGGCGTCGGCTTCTTCGACCTGGCCTACCACCCCGAGAACAACAAGCGCTCCAGCGCGTCGGTGGCGTATCTGCACCCCGTGCTGGACGAGCGCCCCAACCTGCACATCCTCCTGGAGACCTGGGCCTACCGGCTGGAGCTCGACGGCACGCGCGCCGAGGGGGTGCACGTGCGCACCAAGGACGGCGAGGAGATCCTCGTACGGGCCCGGCGCGAGGTCGTGCTGTGCGCCGGCGCCGTGGACTCCCCGCGGCTGCTGCTGCACTCCGGCATCGGCCCGAAGGCGGACCTGGAGAAGCTCGGCATACCCGTCGTGCACGATCTGCCGGGCGTCGGCGAGAACCTCCTCGATCACCCCGAGTCGGTGATCGTGTGGGAGACGAACGGCCCGATCCCGGAGAACTCCGCGATGGACAGCGACGCCGGACTGTTCGTGCGCCGCGACCCCGACCACGCGGGCCCCGACCTGATGTTCCACTTCTACCAGGTTCCCTTCACGGACAATCCGGAGCGCATCGGCTACGAGCGGCCGGAGTTCGGGGTCTCGATGACCCCCAACATCCCCAAGCCGAAGAGCCGGGGGCGGCTGTATCTGAAGAGCGCCGACCCGGACGAGAAGCCCGCCCTCGACTTCCGGTACTTCACCGACGAGGACGACTACGACGGCCGCACCCTCGTCGACGGCATCAGGATCGCCCGCGAGGTCGCCAGGACCGAACCGCTGGCCGGCTGGCTCAAGCGGGAGGTGTGCCCCGGCCCCGACCTCACCGGCGACGAGGAGCTGAGCGCGTACGCGCGCCAGGTGGCCCACACCGTGTACCACCCGGCAGGCACCTGCCGCATGGGTGCCGAGACCGATGAACAGGCCGTCGTCGACCCGCAGTTGCGCATCCGAGGCCTCGACGGCATCCGCATCGCCGACGCCTCCGTATTCCCGACCATGCCCGCCGTCAACCCGATGATCGGGGTCTTGATGGTCGGGGAGAAGACCGCAGACCTGATCGGAGGTGAGGCCTGATGGCACTCACGACTCCCACCCGTAAGCCCCCCACCGACGACTCCGCGGGCACCCCCGTCTTCTCCGTCGACGGCCTGTGGAAGGTCTTCGGTGCGAAGTCGGACCGCGTTCCGGCGGACCCGGAGCTCGGCACGCTGAGCCCCGCCGAACTGCGCGAGCGCACCGGCTGCACGGCCGCCGTCCGTGATGTGAGCTTCGACGTCCGCAAGGGCGAGGTCTTCGTCGTCATGGGCCTGTCCGGCTCCGGCAAGTCCACGCTCGTGCGCTGTCTGACCCGGCTGATCGAGCCGACCGCCGGCACGATCGCCATCGACGGCGAGGACGTGCGTGCCATGGACAGGTCCAGGCTGCGCGAACTGCGGCGCCACCGGGCCGCGATGGTCTTCCAGCACTTCGGCCTGCTGCCGCACCGCACGGTCCTCGACAACGTGGCGTACGGCCTGGAGATCCAGGGCGTCGGCCGGGCCGAACGCCGCAAGCGGGCCGCCGAGTTCGTCGCCAAGGTCGGCCTCGAGGGCATGGAGCAGCGGCGCCCCGGCCAGCTGTCGGGCGGTCAGCGGCAGCGCGTCGGGCTGGCCCGCGCGCTCGCCGTCGACCCCGAAGTGCTCCTGTTCGACGAGCCGTTCAGCGCGCTCGACCCGCTGATCCGGCGCGACATGCAGGACGAGGTGATCCGGCTGCACCGCGAGGAGGGCCGCACGATGGTCTTCATCACCCACGACCTCAGCGAGGCCCTCAAGCTCGGCGACCGCATCGCCCTCATGCGCGACGGCCGTATCGTGCAGCTGGGCACCCCCGAGGACATCGTGGGCTCCCCGGCCGACGACTACGTCCGCGAGTTCGTCCGGGACGTCCCGCGCGAACAGGTCATGACCGTCCGCTCGGCCATGCGCACCCCGTCCGCCGAGGAGACGGAGGACGGCCCGGCGGTGTCCCCTGACGCGACGGTGTCGGAGGCGATCGAGGCGGTCGCCCGCACCGGTTCCCCGGCCCGAGTCATGGACGGGGGCCGCTGCCTGGGAGTCGTCGACCACGAAGGGCTGCTCGGTGTCGTGGCCGGAAGGCAGCACCCCAAGGGGGCGGCGTGATGGCCACGCTCACCGCCCCCGCGCCCCGTACCGTGCTGCCCGCCCTGCTCAGGCACCGTGCCGTGGGCAAGCTGCTGGTGCTCGCGGCCCTCGCGGCGGTCCTCGTACCCCTGGCGGACGCCCGCTGGGCCAGCGGCAGCTGGCCGCAGGCGCTCACCGTCGACCTCACCAAGCCGCTGTCCACGGCCAGTGACTGGATCATCAACAACCGGGACAGCCACCCGCTCTTCCTGTATTTCTTCGGTTACATCAGCAACGCCGTCGTCCTGTCCGTCCGTGCCGTCTACCTCGTCCTGCTCGCCGCGGGCTGGGCGGGTGTGACGGCCGCCGCCGGGCTGCTGGCCTGGCGCATCGCGGGCGTACGCCTCGCCGCCGGCACGGCGGCCGCGATCCTCGCCTGCGGTCTGCTCGGCATGTGGGTACCCACCATGCAGACGCTTGCGCTCATGGTGGTCGCGGTGCTCTTCTCGGTCGTGCTCGGCGCGCTGCTCGGTCTCGCCGCGGGCCTGTCCGACCGTACGTTCCGTGCCCTGCGCCCCGTCCTCGACACCATGCAGGTGCTCCCGGCGTTCGCGTATCTCCTGCCCGTCGTCCTGGTCTTCGGCATCGGTGTGCCGGCCGCGGTCCTCGCCACCGTCATCTATGCGGCACCGCCGATGGCCCGCCTGACGGCGCTGGGCCTGCGAGGCGCCGACGGGGAGGTCCTCGAAGCGGTCGAGTCGCTCGGCACCACCGCCCGCCAGCGCCTGTTCACCGCCCGCCTCCCGCTGGCCCGCAAGGAACTGCTCCTGGGCCTCAATCAGACGATCATGATGGCGCTGTCCATGGCCGTCATCGCCTCCGTGATCGGCGCGGGCGGCCTCGGTGACCGCGTCTACCAGGCGCTCGCCTCCGTCGACGTGGGCGCCGCGCTCGCCGCCGGCATTCCCATCGTGCTGCTCGCGGTCGTCCTCGACCGGGTCACGGGCGCCGCGGGGGAGGGCGTGCGGGACGGCGGCCGCGCGGGGTGGGCGTACGCCGCCGCCGCGACCGTCGCCGTAGCCCTGGCCGCGCGGCCGGCCGGACTCCTCGGCTGGCCGGACTCCTGGACCGTGCGCATCGCCGAGCCGGTGAACCGGGCCGTCGACTGGATGACCGCCCATCTCTACTCGGGAGTCCCCTATGTGGGCGGCACCGCCGACTGGGCAGGTCACTTCACGACCTGGATCCTCGACCCGGTCCGCGGCGGCCTGCAGTGGCTGCCCTGGTGGGCGGTGCTGCTCGTCGTCGCCGCGCTGGCCTGGCTGATCGGCACCTGGCGCACCGCCCTCACCGCGGTCCTCGCGATGGCCGCCACCGGCGTGCTCGGCGTTTGGAAGCCGTCCCTGGACACGCTGTCCCAGGTGCTGGCGGCCGTCGCCGTCACCCTTGTCCTCGGTGTCGCGACCGGGATCGCGGCCGCCCGCAGCGACCGCTGCGAACGGCTGCTTCGCCCCGTCCTGGACGTCTTCCAGACGATGCCGCAGTTCGTGTACCTGATCCCGGTGGTCGCGCTCTTCGGTGTCGGCCGCGCACCCGCCGCCGTGGCGGCGATCGTGTACGCGCTCCCGGCCGTCGTCCGCATCACCGCCCAGGGCCTGCGCCAGGTCGACGCGGCCGCCCTGGAGTCGGCGCGCTCGCTCGGCGGGACGACCGTCCAGCAACTGCGCCAGGTCCAGCTACCGCTGGCGCGCCCGGCGTTGCTGCTCGCCGTCAACCAGGGCGTGGTCCTGGTCCTCGCCGTCGTCATCATCGGCGGCCTGGTCGGCGGCGGTGCGCTCGGCTACAACGTCGTCTTCGGCCTCGCGCAGGGCGACCTGGCGACCGGACTGGTGGCCGGCGCGGCGATCGTCTGCCTCGGCCTGATGCTCGACCGGGTGACTCAGCCGACCGAGCGGCGCGCGAAGAAGGGAGCGTGACATGCCTCGTACGCGCACGAAGATCATCACCGCCCTGGCCGTGCTGGGTCTGACGACCGGCTGCGGAGCCGCGGACATGACCAAGCAGGCCTCGCCGTTCGCGAACGCACGGGGCTCGAAGACCGTGACCCTCTCGGTGCAGTCGTGGGTGGGCGCACAGTCGAATGTGGCCGTCGCCCAGTACATCCTCCAGCACGAGCTCGGCTACCGCGTCGACACCGTCCAGGTCGACGAGATCCCCGCCTGGGACGCGCTCAGCCAGGGTCGGGTCGACGCGATCCTGGAGGACTGGGGCCACCCCGACCAGGAGAAGCGGTATGTGGAGGACAAGAAGACGATCGCCCGCGCGGGCGGTCTCGGGGTCACCGGTCACATCGGCTGGTTCGTCCCGACGTACCTCGCCCGGCAGCATCCGGACATCACGGACTGGCGGAACCTCGACAAGTACGCGAGCCTGTTCCGCACCGCCGAGAGCGGCGGCAAGGGCCAGCTGATGGACGGCTCGCCGTCGTACGTCACCAACGACAAGGCGCTGGTGAACAACCTGAAGCTGAACTACCAGGTGGTGTTCGCGGGTTCCGAGGCGGCGCAGATCACGCAGATGAGGCAGTTCGCCAAGGAGAAGAAGCCCTTCCTCACCTACTGGTACGTGCCGCAGTGGCTCTTCAAGAAGGTCCCGATGACCGAGGTGAAGCTGCCGCCGTACAAGGAGGGCTGCGACGCGGACGCGGCGAAGGTCGCCTGCGCGTACCCGCACACGCCGTTGCAGAAGTACCTCAACGCGAACTTCGCGAAGAGCGGCGGCAAGGCGGCGGCCTTCCTGAAGAAGTTCCGGTGGACGACGGAGGACCAGAACGAGGTCTCCCTGATGATCGCCGACCAGAAGCTGACTCCGGACCAGGCCGCGAAGAAGTGGGTGGACAGCCACACCGCCACGTGGAAGGCGTGGCTGCACTGATCACCCCTGCGTCAGGTGCGCGGCGATCTCACCCAGTGCCGCCGTCGCCCGGCGCAGCAACCAGGGCCCGAACGTGACGCGGGTGGCTCCGAGTTCACCGAGCTCGGCGGGGGAGGGCCCCACCCGTCGAGCCGGGCGAACGCGTTGAGGGACCCCTGGATGCCGGCCGGCGGCAACGGCAGTACGTCGCCGCGGGCGCCGATGGGATAGATGCAGTCGGCGCCCGCGGCGACGTACAACGCGGCCCGCTCGATGGCCCGTTCGGGGTTCCCGTCCCCGTGCGCGAACGTGTCGACGCGCGTGTTGAGGAAGAGCCGGTCGCCGGCCGCGGCCCGCACCTCGGCGAGCCGGTCGGCGTGCCTGTGCGGGTCCTCGAGGACACCCCCGTGCGAGTCCTCGAGGTTGCAGCCCACGGCCCCGGTCTCCAGCAGCCGTTCCACCAGTTCCTTCGGCGCGAGCCCGTACCTGTCCTCCAGGTCCGCCGACACCGGCACGTCGACGGACCGGACGATCCGTGTGACCGCCGCGAACATCTCGCCGACGGGCGTCGCCCCGTCGGCGTACCCGAGCGAGGCGGCGATCCCGGCGCCGGGCGTGGCGAGCGCCGGGAACCCGGCGTCCGCGCACGCCCGTGCGCTCGCCACGTCCCAGGGGCCGGGCAGGACGAGCGGTTCGCCCGGCAGACGGCCGCGGTGCAGGGCCCGGAAGTTGTCGATTTTGCCCGTGGCGTGTAACCCCCCGACGCGCGACCCGGCTGCGCTACCGGCGGCGGTGCGACGACTGGTCCGGGCCCTCGCGGCCCGCGCCCCCGACGTCCGCGCCACGGGTACCGCGGCCGGCCTGCACGCGGTGCTGCGTCTGCGGCCCGGTACCGAAGAGTCGGTGGTGCAGGCGGCCGCCTGGCAGGGCCTGGCCGTCCACGGTCTGTCCCGCTACCGCCACCCGGACGCCGTCACGGAGCCGCTGGACGCCCTGGTCGTGGGGTACGGCACCCCGCCGGACCATGCGTGGTCGGGTGCTCTGGAGGCCTTGATCAGGGCGCTGCCCTGACGGATGGGCGGCCGCTCACCCCTCCGCCGCCGGAGCCTCCCCGAACCGTGCCAGCGCCAGCGCCCCCGCCACCGCGACCAGGAAGCCCAGCACCGCCAGCCAGGCCAGCCCCTCCCGCGTGCGGTCGCCGAGCCAGACCACCCCCACCAGGGCGGGCCCGATCGTCTCCCCGATCACCAGCCCGGCCGTCGCCGTCGTCACCGATCCGCGTTGCAGAGCGGTCGTCAGCAACAGAAACGCGGCACCTCCGCCCAGCACCAGCGCGTACGTCGCCGGATTGGTGAGCAGCACCGACGGCGAGAGCCCGTCGATCAGCCGGACCGCCACCTCGACCACCCCGAACCCGAACCCGGCGCCCAGCCCCAGCATCAGGGCCCGCCCGCGCTCCGGCAGCCGTCCCGCGACGAGCCCGAGCAGCAGCACGGCGACCGCCGTCGCCAGCATCACGTACTTCAGCGTCGTGGACCCGCCCCGGCTCCCCTCCGCTCCGGACGCCAGCCCCAGCATCGCCAGCCCCGCGCACACCACCGCCACCGCGGCCCATTCGCTCCCGCTCAGCCGCACCCGCAGCAGCCGGGCCGCCACCACCGCCGTCACCGCCAGGCTGGACGCGAGCGCGGCTCCCACCGCGTAGATCGGAATGGACCGCAGCGCCGCGATCTGCAGCAGGAACCCGAGCCCGTCCAGCGCGAGCCCCGCGAGATAACGCCACTGGCGGACCGCCCGCAGCAGCAGCGCGGCGTCCCCTCCCTCGCCCGTGCCCGCGGCGCGGGCCGCGACCGCCTGCAGCACCGTCGCCGTACCGAAACAGACCGCTGCCCCGAGCGCGCACACCATTCCAAAGAACACGCAGTGACTGTAGGGGAGGGCGGAAACCCGGGGGCAGGCGGGAAGGGCGGAACGACGGTCTCTAGTCTGATCGCCGCACAGTCTCACCAACGGTTCAACGAATTCTCACCCAAACGACGTCCTACTCGACGGGGGAACACGAAGATGGCGGACGCACAACGGCAACTGCGCTCGGGCACGGTCGTCCTGGGCGGAGTGGGACTCCTCGCCGCCGCCCTCACCGCCTGCTCCTCGGACCCGGACAGGCGCTGCGTCGACCGCGACAGCTACACCGCCGCCCTGGGCTACAAGGTCGTCGCCGACAAGAACTGCACGTCCGGCACGACGTCGGTCCACAGCGGCTGGTACTACGGCGGCAGGAGGAAGAGCGGCTTCGTCAGCGGCGGCTCCTTCACCGGGCCCGGCAGGAGCTCGGGCGGGTCGAGCGGCCGCCACGGCGGCCGCCACGGCGGGGTCGAGCGCGGCGGCTTCGGCGGCGGCCACGGCAGCTCGGGCGGCTGAGCGGCCGTGGAACGCCGAAGGACCGAGCCCCGCCCCGACTGGCAGCGGCTCGTGGAGGCACAGGGCCTCGTCTACCCGCTCACCCGTCATCCCGACGACTCCCTGCGCCCCTACTGGGACGAGAGCGCGTACTACGTCTTCACGCTTCCCGAGGTGGAGGCGCTGGAGGAGGTCGTCGAGGAACTGCACGCCATGTGCCTGGCCGCGGCCGGACACATCGTCACCGGTGACCGCTTCGCCGACCTCGGCATCACCGACCCGCGCGTGATACGGGCGGTCACCGAGGCCTGGCACCGCCGCGCCGAACTCCCGTCCGTCTACGGGCGGTTCGACCTGCGCTACGACGGCACGGGCCCGGCCAAGCTCCTGGAGTACAACGCAGACACGCCCACGTCCCTGGTCGAGGCCGCCTCACCCCAGTGGTTCTGGATGGAGGACCGCTTCCCGGGCGCCGATCAGTGGAACTCCCTCCACGAGCGGCTGGTCGCCGCCTGGCGGAAGCAGGCCGCCCTCCTGCCGCCCGGCAGCCCGCTCCACTTCGCGCACTCCTCCGCCGACGAACTGGGCGAGGACCTGATGACGGTCGCCTATCTGAAGGAGACCGCGGAGCAGGCCGGACTCGACACCGACTGGCTCGCCATGGAGGAGATCGGCTGGGATCCGCTCTCGGAGCGCTTCGTCGACAACCGGCTGCGCTTCATCCGCAACTGCTTCAAGCTCTACCCCTGGGAGTGGCTCACCACCGACCGCTTCGCCGGCCATGTCCTCGACACCCTCGACAACGGCGGCGGCACGGGAAGCACGCTGTGGATCGAGCCCGCCTGGAAGATGCTGCTCAGCAACAAGGCGCTCCTCGCGATCCTCTGGGAGCTGTACCCGGGCCACCCCAACCTGCTCCCGGCCTACCTCGACGGGCCGCGGGAGCTGGCACACACCACGGGCTACGCCGCCAAGCCGCTCCTCGGCCGCGAGGGTGCGGGCGTGACGCTCCACGAGCCGGGCACCGGGCCGGTCGTGCGTGAAGGGGCCTGCTGCTACCAGGAGTTGGCGCCCCTGCCGGCCTTCGACGGCCAGCACGTCGTCCTGGGCACCTGGGTGGTCGCCGACGAGGCTGCGGGGCTCGGCATCCGAGAGTCGTCCGGACCGGTCACGGACGAGTACGCCCGCTTCCTGCCGCATGTGATCCTCTGAGCCCGCCGTCAGGGGCCGAGGACACCGCGCAGCTGGGCGATCCCCCAGTCCAGGTCCTCCTTGGCGATGACGAGCGGCGGGGCGATCCGGATGGTGGACCGGCGGGTGTCCTTCACCAGAACACCACGGTCCATCAGCTTCTCGCAGATCTCCCGCCCCGTCCCGTACCTGGGGTGGACGTCCACGCCCGCCCACAGCCCGCGCCCGCGCACCTGGGTCACCCGGCCCGTGCCGGTCAGCGCGGCCAGCTCGCGGTGCAGATGATCGCCGAGCTCGGCCGCTCGCGCCTGGTACTCGCCGGACCGCAGCATGGCCATGACCTCGAGCGCCACCGCGCAGGCCAGTGGGTTCCCGCCGAAGGTCGACCCGTGCTCGCCCGGCCGGAACACCCCGAGCACCTCGGCGCTCGACACCACCGCCGACACCGGCACGATCCCGCCGCCGAGCGCCTTCCCGAGGACGTAGACGTCCGGTACGACGCCCTCGTGCTCGCACGCGAAGGTGCGTCCCGTGCGGCCGAGCCCGGACTGGATCTCGTCGGCGACGAAGAGCACGTTCCGCTCCCGGGTCAGCTTTCGCACCGCGGGCAGATAGCCGGCCGGCGGCACCACCACCCCCGCCTCGCCCTGGATCGGCTCCAGCAGCACCGCCACCGTGTTCTCGGTCAGCGCCGAGCGCATCGCGGTCAGGTCCCCGTACGGCACGATCTCGAAGCCCGGCGTGTACGGGCCGAAGTCCGCGCGCGCCTCCGTGTCGGTGGAGAAGCTGATGATCGTCGTCGTACGGCCGTGGAAGTTGTTGCCCGCGACCACGATCTTGGCCATCCCGGCGGGCACGCCCTTGACCCGGTAGCCCCACTTGCGGGCGGTCTTCACCGCGGTCTCCACCGCCTCGGCGCCCGTGTTCATGGGCAGCACCATCTCCATGCCGCACAACTCGGCCAGCTGCGCGCAGAAGTCGGCGAACCGGTCGTGGTGGAACGCGCGCGAGGTCAGCGTCACCCGCTCCAGCTGTGCTTTGGCGGCATCCAGCAGCCGCCGGTTGCCGTGGCCGAAGTTCAGCGCCGAGTAGCCAGCCAGCAGATCGAGGTAGCGGCGCCCCTCCACGTCCGTCATCCACGCCCCGTCCGCGGCGGCCACGACGACCGGCAGGGGCCGGTACGTGGGCGCGCTGTGGGCCTCGGCCGCGGCGACGAGGCTGTCGGTGGTGCTCACGGAGGCTCCCTTCCGGCCATGGTCCGGCGTCTGTTGCCCTCCCTGGCCTCGTTCCTGTCGTTCCTATCCTCGCTCGCATGGTGGACGTCGGAGCCGGGCCGCCCGAGCCGCCCGGTAGGCTGATCGACGGGCCGTGACTGGCGCGCTGGGATGGGACCGACCATCGGGGAGCGGCCCGGAGTCAAGCGATCGTGTGCCGTGCGCCTGGGCCAACCGTGAACGCCGAACGCACGCTGTCCGGAGGTCCCCACCATGCCAGAGCAGCCCCGCTCCACCGAGTCCACCGCCTTCCGCGCCGCCCTCGACGTGATCCGTGCCGTCGAGCCGCGCGTCGCCGACGCCATCGGCCAGGAGGTCGCCGATCAGCGCGAGATGCTCAAGCTGATCGCCTCCGAGAACTACGCCTCCCCGGCCACGCTCCTTGCGATGGGCAACTGGTTCAGCGACAAGTACGCCGAGGGCACCATCGGCCGCCGCTTCTACGCCGGCTGCCGCAACGTCGACACGGTCGAGTCGCTCGCCGCCGAGCACGCCAAGGAGCTCTTCGGCGCCCGCCACGCCTACGTCCAGCCGCACTCCGGCATCGACGCCAACCTCGTCGCCTTCTGGGCGGTCCTCGCCCAGCGCGTCGAGGCCCCCGCCCTGGAGAAGGCGGGCGTCCGCCAGGTCAACGACCTCTCCGAGGAGGACTGGGCCGAGCTGCGCCGAGCCTTCGGCAACCAGCGCATGCTCGGCATGTCCCTGGACGCGGGCGGTCACCTCACCCACGGCTTCCGCCCGAACATCTCCGGCAAGATGTTCGACCAGCGCTCCTACGGCACCGACCCGGCCACCGGCCTCATCGACTACGAGGCCCTGCGCGCCTCCGCCCGCGAGTTCCAGCCGCTGATCATCGTGGCGGGCTACTCGGCCTACCCGCGTCTGGTGAACTTCCGGATCATGCGCGAGATCGCCGACGAGGTCGGCGCGACGCTCATGGTCGACATGGCCCACTTCGCGGGCCTGGTCGCGGGCAAGGTCCTGACCGGCGACCTCGACCCGGTACCGCACGCCCAGATCGTGACGACCACCACCCACAAGTCGCTGCGCGGCCCCCGCGGCGGCATGGTCCTGTGCGACGACTCCCTCAGGGACCAGGTCGACCGCGGCTGTCCGATGGTGCTCGGCGGCCCGCTGCCGCACGTGATGGCCGCGAAGGCGGTGGCGCTGGCGGAGGCCCGGCAGGACTCCTTCCGCGACTACGCCCAGCGGATCGTCGACAACTCCCGCGCGCTCGCCGAGGGCCTGATGCGCCGCGGCGCCACGCTCGTCACGGGCGGCACCGACAACCACCTGAACCTGATCGACGTGGCCTCCTCCTACGGCCTCACCGGCCGCCAGGCGGAGGCGGCCCTGCTGGAGTCGGGCATCGTCACCAACCGCAACGCCATCCCGGCCGACCCGAACGGCGCCTGGTACACCTCCGGCATCCGCATCGGCACGCCCGCGCTCACCACCCGTGGCCTGGGCACGGCGGAGATGGACGAGATCGCCGCCCTGATCGACCGCGTCCTGACGACCACGGTCCCCGGCACGACCGGCAAGGGCACCGCGTCCAAGGCGCAGCACGTCCTGGACCGGAAGATCGCGGACGAGATCGCCCACCGCGCCTCGGACCTCGTATCGGGCTTCCCCCTGTACCCGGAGATCGACCTCGGGTGACTTGATCACCACGGGTGCCCGACGACATCGGTCACCCGAGCTCTCCAAGATCGATGAGCTCCTGCCGCGGCGGCCCGGCCCCTCGCCGAGCCGCCGCGCGGCGCAGTACGGCAAGCGTGCCGCCGACCCCCAGGGCCACTCCCGCCCCGAGTCCCACGGCCCCCCAGCGCAGGACGTCCGAGGAACCGTCCTCGGCGGCGGGCGCGGGCCCGAACACCCCGCCCTTGTCCAGCTGCTCGAAAACGGCGCGCGGCACCCGACGCCACCGCACCTCGCCGTCGACGACATCCGGTGCCGGATCCGACCGAACCCACACCGTGCCGTCCGCCGCCACGACCACCTGGTCCTGCCGCTCGATGGCCACGTCGCCCCGGGGCGTTCGCCGCGTGTACGGCCACCCCCCGATCCCGGTCAGCCCCCACACCACGGTGGCCCGCACCGGCGGATACCGGCCCTGAGTCCATGCCTCCGGTACCCGCTCGGTCCCCGTACCGGTCGGCCCCAGCAGCTGCCACAGCAGCGCGAACTCCCGGTCCCCCGAGCGGAGCGTCACCGTGCGTTCCGCCACGACGAGCGCCAGATCCGGTATGTCCCTGCTCACGGCCCGCGCCGGGGCGGTGGCCACCGCCACCCCCGTCAGCGCCGCGACCATCACCACCAGTGCCGCCACCAGCCTGCCCAGCCCGCGCACGCGGCCCCCCTTCCTCGTTCTGCCCTCATTGTTGTTACACCGCCGGGGACGATTCGGGCCGGAGCTGTTGCCCATCAGTTCCGGACCGTCCCCAGGAACCTGAGAGAATGGTGAACATGGCCTCTGATCGTCCTCGCGTGCTCTCCGGAATCCAGCCCACCGCCGGCTCGTTCCACCTCGGCAACTACCTCGGCGCCGTCCGCCAGTGGGTGGCCCTGCAGGAGACCCACGACGCGTTCTACATGGTCGTCGACCTGCACGCGATCACGGTCCCCCAGGACCCGGAGGACCTGCGCGCCAACACCCGCCTGGCCGCCGCCCAGCTGCTCGCGGCCGGGCTCGACCCGGAGCGGTGCACGCTCTTCGTCCAGAGCCATGTCCCCGAGCACGCCCAGCTCGCCTGGATCATGAACTGTCTCACCGGCTTCGGTGAGGCGAGCCGCATGACGCAGTTCAAGGACAAGTCCGCGAAGCAGGGCGCCGACCGCGCGAGCGTCGGCCTGTTCACGTACCCGATCCTCCAGGTCGCCGACATCCTGCTCTACCAGGCCAACGAGGTCCCGGTCGGCGAGGACCAGCGCCAGCACATCGAGCTGACCCGTGATCTCGCCGAGCGCTTCAACGCCCGCTTCGGCCAGACCTTCACGGTCCCGCGGCCGTACATCCTCAAGGAGACGGCGAAGATCTACGACCTGCAGGACCCGTCGATCAAGATGAGCAAGTCGGCCTCCACGCCGAAGGGCCTGATCAACCTGCTCGACGAGCCGAAGACCACCGCCAAGAAGGTCAAGAGCGCCGTCACGGACACGGACACCGTCATCCGGTACGACGTCGAGCTGAAGCCGGGCATCAGCAATCTGCTGACCATCTACTCGACCCTCACCGGTACGGGTGTCGCGGAACTGGAGCAGAAGTACGCGGGCAAGGGCTACGGTGCGCTCAAGACGGACCTCGCCGAGGTCATGGTCGACTTCGTGACGCCCTTCCGGGAGCGCACCCGGCAGTACCTCGACGACCCGGAGACGCTCGACTCGATCCTGGCCAAGGGCGCGGAGAAGGCGCGCGCCGTCGCCGCGGAGACCCTCTCCCAGGCGTACGACAGGGTGGGGTTCCTGCCCGCCAAGCACTGACCCGCCCCGGAGCCCCGACGCGCCGTGGAGTGCTGCACTCCACTCGGTCTGCGCCTGCCCGAGGGGACGGGCCTGGCCGTACAGTCGAAAGCCGAACACCGCAGCGGCAGCGACCCCCTGCCGCCACAGACAACAGCACGAGGACAGGAGACGACGTGGGGACCGTAACGATCGGTGTGTCGATCGCGGTCCCGGAGCCTCACGGCAGCCAGCTCCAGGAGCTGCGCGAGGGCTTCGGCGACGCCGCGGCTCCGTGCATCCCCACGCATGTCACCCTGCTGCCGCCGACGGAGGTCGACGCTTCCGAGCTGCCCGCGATCGAGGCGCACCTCGCCGAGGTCGCGGCGGCCGGCCGCCCCTTCCCGATGCGGCTGTCCGGAACGGGCACGTTCCGGCCCCTGTCGCCCGTGGTGTACGTACAGGTCGTCGAGGGTGCCGAGGTGTGCGGATGGCTGCAGAAGCAGGTCCGCGACGCCTCCGGGCCGGTGGCGCGCGAGCTGCTCTTCCCCTACCACCCGCATGTCACCGTGGCGCACGGCATCGACGAGGCGGCGATGGACCGGGCGTTCGAGGAGCTCGCCGGCTACGAGGCCGAGTGGCCGTGCACGGGCTTCGCGCTGTACGAGCAGGGCGCGGACGGCATCTGGCGCAAGCTCCGCGAGTTCCCCTTCGGCAACTCGGTGGTGCCGCCGCAGGCGAACGCGTCCCGCGAGGACCGCGGGGAACGGCGCGACCAACCCCAGACGGCCTGCAGCTGACGCGGTCCCGCAGTCGGGGAGCGCCCCGCCTAGAGGTGCAGCCGTCGGAACACGGCACGCGGCAGATGCCGGACGGCCGCCATGACGACCCGCAGCGCGCCGGGCACCCACACCACCTCCGACTGTCTCCGCAGCCCCAGCTCGATCGCGGTGGCGACCGCCTCCGGCGTGGTGGCCGCCGGCCCCTCTGTCCCTGTGACCCCGATGGCCGCCGTGGGCGCGTGTCCGCGGACGGACGCGGGGCGTACGACCATGACGTGCACACCGGTGCCGTACAGCGCGTCGCCCAGGCCTTGCGCGAACGCATCCAGCCCGGCCTTGCTGGAGCCGTAGATGAAGTCGGAGCGGCGGGCGCGTTCACCGGCGACCGACGACAGCACCACGAGTGAGCCGTGGCCCTGCGCCTGCAGCGCACCGGCGCACACCAGGCCCGCCGAGACCGCTCCCGTGTAGTTGGTCCCCGCGACACGTGCCGCGGCCACCGGGTCGCGTTCGTCGGTCGCCTGGTTGCCGAGCATGCCGAACGCGAGGAGCACCAGGTCGATGTCGCCCTCCGCGAACACCTTGCCGAGCGCGGTCTCATGGCTCTCGGGGTCCAGGGCGTCGAAGGCGACGGTACGGGTGTCGGCCCCGAGCGAGCGCAGGTGCTCGGCGGCCCTCTCCAGCTCGGGGGAGGGGCGCCCGGCCAGCCATACGGTACGGGCGCGCCGGGTGATGAGCCGGCGTGCGGTGGCCAGCGCGATCTCGGACGTGCCGCCGAGGATCAGCAGGGACTGGGGAGTGCCGAGGGCGTCCTTGTGGGCAGGCATGGCCATGACCGTAGCGCCGCAAAACGGGCATAACCCAATAATGTCCTCGCCTTCCTGCGGCTCCTCACTGAAATGGGCGAGCGCGGGCACTCGGTGTTCCGCACAGGATCGGACGGGGGATCTCGAGGGGAGACTCGGATCATGGACTGGCTGAAGAAGCTCCCCGGGATCGGGCCGTTGGTCGGGCGTCTCATGGCCACCCACGCCTGGCGTTCGTACGAGCGCCTCGACCGGGTGAAGTGGACCCGGCTCGCCGCCGCCATGACGTTCATCAGCTTCGTGGCGCTCTTCCCGCTGCTCACCGTCTCCGCCGCGATCGGCGCCGCGACGCTCAGCGACTCCCAGCAGAACGAGTTGCAGCACAAGATCGCCGAGCAGTTCCCCGGCATCTCCGGTCAGCTCGACATCCACGGCCTGGTCCAGAACGCGGGTACCGTCGGTCTCATCGCCGGCGCCGCGCTGCTGTTGACCGGCATCGGCTGGGTCGGCCAGACGCGGGACTGCCTGCGCGCGGTGTGGGAACTGCCGGACAGCGATCAGAACCCGGTGCTGCGCGTGGCCAAGGACGCCGTCGTACTCGTCGGCCTGGGCGGCGCGATCCTCATCACCATCGCCACGTCCACCGTCGCCTCCGCGCTGGTCGACTGGGTGGCCGGGCAACTCGGCCTCGACAAGGGCGGCTGGGGGAGCGTCCTGCTGCGGGTCGCCGCCTTCGCCGTCGCCGTCCTCGCCGACTTCCTGGTGCTGCTGTACGTCCTCACGTTGCTGCCCGGGGTGGAACCCCCGCAGCGCCGCCTGCTGACCGCCGCCCTGATCGGCGCGGTCGGCTTCGAACTGCTCAAGCTGCTGCTCAGCGGCTATATCCAGGGCGTCGCCTCGAAGAGCATGTACGGCGCCTTCGGCGTGCCGGTCGCGCTGCTCCTGTGGATCAACTTCACCACGAAACTCGTGCTGTTCTGCGCCGCCTGGACGGCGACGCAGAGCAACGGAACCGACGAGGTCACGGACGCGTCCGACGGCGCACCAGATCAGGCAGCGGCCAGCGGCGGTTGACCAGGAACACGCCCACGGCGAGCAGCGCCACAACGCCGCCGGCGACGCCGATCGCCACTCCCACGCCGCTGGAGCCTCCCCTCGCCGAGGCGGTCCCCGGCCTGGCGGACGCCTTGCCCGCACCCGTGGCGGACGGATTCGCGCCGGCCTGCCCGCCCGCCCCCGCGCCCCTGGGGGCGACGAGCTCGCCCACCGGCTTCACCTTGCCGGCCGCGCCGAAGCCCCAGTCGAGCAGCCGCGCGGCCTCCTTGTAGACCTCGTTGTGCTCCTTCTTCTCCGGGTTCATGACCGTGACCAGCAGCACCCTGCCGTTGCGCTCGGCGACGCCGGTGAAGGTCGCGCCCGCGTTGGTGGTGTTGCCGTTCTTCACGCCCGCGATCCCCCGGTACGGAGTGATGTCGCTGTCCCCGGCCAGCAGCCGGTTGGTGTTCTGTATCTCGAAGGACGCACGGGTCTTCTTGCCCTTCTTCTCCGTGGTCTCGCCCGGGAACTGCGCCCGTACCGTCGAGCAGTACTCCCGGAAGTCCTTCTTCTGCAGCCCGGAGCGGGCGAACAGCGTCAGGTCGTACGCCGAGGAGACCTGCCCGTCGGAGTCGTAGCCGTCGGGGCTTACCACGTGCGTGTCCAGGGCCTGGAGCTCCTCGGCGTGCGCCTGCATGTCCTTGACGGTCTGTTCGACGCCCCGGTTCATCGCGGAGAGCACGTGCACGGCGTCGTTGCCGGAGCGCAGGAAGACGCCGAGCCACAGGTCGTGGACCGTGTAGGTCTCGCCCTCCTTGATCCCGACCAGGCTGGACCCGGCGCCCATGCCCGTCAGGTCGGCGGGGACCACCTTGTGCTGCTCGCTGCTCGGGAACCTGGGCAGGACGGTGTCGGCGAACAGCATCTTCAGGGTGCTCGCCGGGGGCATCCGCCAGTGCGCGTTGTGGGCGGCCAGGACATCACCCGACTCGGCGTCGGCGACGATCCAGGAGCGCGCGGTGACGTCCTTCGGCAGCACCGCCGTGCCGCTGCCGAGGTTCACCTGAGTGCCCGGTCTGCCCAGCAGCCCGCCGCCGACCGTCGACATCGCGGCCGGGGGCGTGGCGGACGGCGATACGGCGGGGCTCTGCGGAACCGCGACCGCGGTCACGGGTGCGGCGAGGGAAAAGGACACCACGGCGGCGGAGACGAGCGGCAGGCGGTGCCCCGAGCGGGGCTCCCCACCCCGGAGCGAACGACTCCGGGAGAAAGGCGATACTGAACCCATGAAGCTCAGTCGCCCCATCTCCTGGTTCCTGCTCGCCTTCGGGGTGTGGAGCTGGGTCATTTGGGTCACTTTCGTCAAAAACCTATGGAAGGACGGCAGCGGACTCGCGTTCGATCATGCGGGGAACCCAACGGCGTACTTCTGGGTGCATCTGACGCTCGCCGTCGTCTCCTTTGTCTTGGGGACTGTCATCGGCGTCATCGGGTTGCGCGGACTGCGCGCGCTGCGGCAAATCTCATAGCGGGAGACGGGGAGACGGGGAGACGGGGAGACGGGGAGACGCAAAGTGCGCTCACCGTCCAGGCGTTGACCGTTCTGGCCGTCCATCCGTCTGGCCGTCTGGCCCTCCGGCCGCGCAGCGGCCTGCACGGGTACGCGTGCAGGCCGCTGGTCCGTGACACGACCCGCGGGCCGGGCCTCGCCCGCCGCGCGGGCGAGGCGCTCCTCGTCGCCGGGCCGGTGCTGACGGTCGCGGCCCTGGCCGCCGAGCATGCCGGAACCCCCTCCTGGCTCCAGCGAATCCTGGCCCGGCCCGGGTTCCTCGTGGAGCCGGCGTCGCGGCAGACGTGACTTCTCGACGGCGCCGAAACCACCTCGAAACAACCAGTCGGTAAGTTCTTTCTCGTCTCGGCAAATCTCTCTTCCCTCGGCTGAAACGCGTGTGGTTAGGTGATCCGCACCACAGGGGAGTGGCATTCGCTGAGGGCCTGGGGAGGGGCGCCGATGCGATCGGTTCGCATGCGGATTCTCGCGACTGTGCTGGTGCTTGCGGGCGTGGGGGTGGGCGGGTGGCAGTTGATCCCGGCCAAGGAGAACTCCAACAGGACGATCACGGTGGGGACGACGGACGCCGTCACGTCGCTGGATCCGGCGGGGGCGTACGACGCCGGATCCTGGGCGCTGTTCAGCAATGTCTTCCAGTCGTTGCTGACCTTCGAACCCGACGGCGTCGAACCCGTGCCGGATGCCGCCGAGAGCTGTGGCTTCGTGGGGACGGACCTGCGGACGTACCGCTGCACCCTCCGCAAGGGCCTCGCGTTCCCCAGCGGACGCACCATGACGGCCGAGGACGTCAAGTACTCCTTCGAGCGGGTCAAGCGCATCAACTCCGACGTCGGGCCCGCGACCCTGCTCGCCACCCTCGCCTCGGTGGACGCCAAGGGGCTCACTGTCACCTTCCATCTGTCCTCGCCGGACGCGACCTTCCCGTTCAAGGCGGCCACCGGCGCCGGCTCGATCGTGGACCGCACCAGGTACCCGCGCAGCGCGCTGCGCACCGACTCCGGAGCCGATGGCACCGGGCCGTACGTCCTGACGGCGTACACGAAGGACAAGGAGGCCGTCCTCGCGCGCAACACGCACTACCAGGGCGACGTCAAGAACACCGGCCGGCCCGTCGTGCTGCGCTACTACGCCGACCCCGCCGCCCTGCAGAAGGCCTGGAAGGACAAGGAGGTCGACGTCGCCACGCGCCAGCTGCCGCCCGCCGTGCTCGCCGGTCTGTCGCCGAGCGACCCCAACCAGCGCGTCAGCGAGACCGACAGCGCCGAGATCCGCAACCTGGTCCTCAACACCGCCGCCCGCTCGCCGCTGCACGACCGTCGCGTCCGCCAGGCCGTCGCCACGCTGATCAACCGCGAGGAGCTGGTCAGCAAGGTGTACGAGGACACGACCGACCCGCTGTACTCACTCATCCCGGCGGGCATCACCGGGCACACCACCTCGTTCTTCGACGCCTATCCCAGGCCCGACGCCACCAACGCCCGCGCCCTGCTCACCGAGGCGGGCGTCCATGCGCCCGTCCACTTCACCTACGGCTACGCCAAGGGCCGCGGCGCCGCGGCCGAGGAAGCCGCGGAGCTGAAGCGGCAGCTGGAGGCGAGCGGGCTGTTCACGGTGGACGTCAAGGGGTACGAGTGGACCGACTTCCAGAAGCGTTACGCGAGGGGCGAGTTCGACGCGTACGCCGTCGGCTGGGTCGCCGACTTCCCGGATCCGGACACCTTCGGCGCCCCGCTCGTCGGCACCGGCAACAGCATGAAGAACGGCTACGGTGACAGGGCGGTCGACCAGCTGATCCTGGACAGCCAGCGCTACTCGGACCGCAGCCGGGCCGCGGGCGACTTCCGGGAGATGCAGGGGATCGTGGCACGAGACGTCCCGCTGATCCCGCTGTGGCAGCGCAAGGAGTACGTGGTCAGCAGCGTGGACGTCGGCGGCGGACAGTACCTGTCGGACGGCACCGGCGTATTCCGCCTCTGGCTGCTGGGCTGGATCTGACGTACGGCCTCAGGGGCGCCCGTCCGGGTCCCCGGCGTGCCCGTCCGGGTGCTCGGGGCGCTCGTCGGCGGCGGGCGCCCTGGTGCTGCCCGCGGGATCGGGCAGTGCCTTCGTCATTCCGGGCAGGAAGTCCGTGAAGAGTTCGTGCACCTCGTGGACCAGCGGTCGCAGCACCCGGAACCGGGCCAGTGAGACACCCCGCGCGGTGAGGCGGGCGCCGCGCTCGGCGAGCCGGTAGCTGCGCTCGCGCCCCTCGGTCCGGTCGAAGATCCAGTACAGGACGAGCCCCATCTGGGCGAGCCACATCAACTCCGGCAGTACATCCCGCAGTTCCTCCGGCACCTTCGCCCTGGACCCGGCCAGTACCTCGCGGTGGACGCCGATGGCCTCCAGACGCGCATGCTCCGACTCCGGGGAGAAGGGGCTGAGCGGGCTGTCCGGGTCGGCGGCATTCTTGAAGAACTGCACCGCGAACTCGTGGTACGGCGTGGCGATGTCCAGCCATGCCCTCAGTACGCCCGCGAGCCGCGCCTCCAGATCGGTCTCCCGGGCCAGGACTTCCCGGACCGCCACCCGGTGCTCGGCGGCGATCCGGTCGTAGAAGCCCTGGATCAGATGTTCCTTGCCATCGAAGTAGTAGTACGCGTTGCCGACGGAGACCCCGGCCTCCTTGGCGATCGCCCGCATCGTCGTCCTGTCGTAGCCGCGCTCCTGGAAGAGCCGCATCGCGGTCTCCAGGATCAGCGCGCGGGTTTGTTCGGACTTGGTGGGCGTACCGCCGTCTGCGGGGCTGTCGTTCTTCACGGGCACGGACAGAGAGCCTAACGAGTCGCGCAGGCGCCGCCGTCGCACCCGGGTGCGCTGTACGTCCACCCCCATCGCGGGTCGTACGTCCACCCGTCACCACGCCGGTGGGCCTTCCCGCCCCCCTGCGCCCCGCGCCACTTGGCCGCCGCAAGCACCGCGCCCCTGGCGAGCGTGGCGCCCGCCGGAGTGCTCAGCCGGTGGGCGAGGGCACGGTGCTCGCGCAGGGCCCACAGTGTGACGACCCAGGCGGCGGCGCCCCGGTAGACCTGACCGGAGTCGCCGACGACGGTGATCTCCTCGAGCGTGGCGCCGTGGTCCAGGCCGGGGAAGCGCCGGCGAGCCTGTGCCGAGGCGGCCGGCAGCAGCTCCAGCGGCACCAGCTGTGGCTGCCGCCCGAGCCAGTCGCGCAGGAAGGCGCACAGGGAGCACTCGGCGTCGTACAGGACGGTGAGCCCGCGGACCGGGACGCGCGCGGCGTCCCGGACCTCCGTGGCCGACATCGTGCTCACGCCCCGGCGGAGGGCGCGACCCAGTCCTGCGGCGTGACGGGCGGCACCTGTTCCCGCTCCATCACTCCGCGCCGCCGGATCTTGTTGAGCACGTAGACGTTGCCCAGGTGCATCACGCCGAGCACCAGCAGCACCACGCCGAGCTTGGTCGACAGGGCCTCGAAGATGCCGCGGGTGTCGGCGATGGTGCCGCCGCCGTTCAGGTACAGCGCGACGAAGCCGAGGTTCACGAGGTAGAAGCCGACCACCAGAAGGTGGTTGACGGCGTCGGCGAGCTGCTCGTTCCCGCGCAGCACGTCGGACAGGAAGATCCGGCCGTTCCGGCTGAGTGTGCGGGCCACCCAGACGGTCAGGGCGATGCTGGCCAGCAGATAGATGACATAGGCGATGACCGTGAGGTCCATGTCCCCACCCCTTCTTGAACGCGTTCAAAACGCTGTTGCAGATGACTGTAGCCCTACTTTTGAACGTGTTCAACTCAAGGTGGCGCAAGCCGATGATGTGATCACTCGTTGAGGTGAAGCGGCTCGGAACCCTCCTCGGTAGGCTGAACCGACAGGCGAGACTCCGTCGCATGGGAGCACTGATGAGCGCCGCACCCGAGGAAGATCTGCAACGGGACGAGGAGTCGGCGTACCGCTGGCCGATCCCGCCTGCGGAGGGTTGGGCCGCGGACGACCTCGACCGGATTCCGGGCCTCCCGCCGCACACGGAGTTGATCGACGGGAGCCTCGTCTTCATGAGTCCGCAGACCGCCTTTCACGGACGCTGTGTGCGTCTGCTGGAGAACTCACTCCTGGAGCAGGCCCCGGACCATCTCGACGTCATGCGAGAAATGACGATCAAGCTGGACACCAAGAACCGGCCCGAGCCGGACGTCCTGGTGTTTCCGGTGGAGGCGAACACGGGCCCTGGCCAGACCTGGTACGAACCCGAGGACGTCATCCTCGCGGTAGAAGTAGTCTCCCCCGACTCCCGCGAACGCGACCGCGAGGTCAAGCCCCGCAAGTACGCGGCGGCCGGCGTACGGCACTTCTGGCGGGTCGAGCAGGACGACGACAACAAGGGGCTCCCGGTCGTCTACGTCTACGAACTCGACCCCGCCACCAAGTCCTACGGCCTCACCGGCATCTTCCACGACCGGCTGAAGGTCTCCGTCCCCTTCGGCATCGAGATCGACCTGACGGCCGTCGACCAGCGCCCGGGTCGTTCCTGAGGGCGAACGCGAGTGGGCCCCGCTCCGGTACGTAACCGGAGCGGGGCCCACTCATCTGCGGGACCGCGAAGGTCAGAAGCGGCGCGTGATCAGCGCCCGCTTCACCTCCTGGATCGCCTTCGTCACCTCGATGCCACGCGGGCAGGCGTCCGTGCAGTTGAACGTCGTACGGCAGCGCCACACGCCGTCCTTGTCGTTCAGGATCTCCAGGCGCTGCTCAGCCGCGTCGTCACGGCTGTCGAAGATGAAGCGGTGGGCATTCACGATCGCCGCCGGACCGAAGTACTGGCCGTCGTTCCAGAACACCGGGCACGACGACGTGCAGGCGGCGCACAGGATGCACTTGGTCGTGTCGTCGAAGCGCTCCCGGTCCTCCGCCGACTGCAGACGCTCGCGCGTCGGCTCGTTCTTGTCGTGCGAGATCAGGAATGGCATCACGTCCCGGTACGCCTGGAAGAACGGATCCATGTCCACGACCAGGTCCTTCAGGACCGTGAGGCCCTTTATGGCCTCGATCGTGATCGGCTTCTCGGGGTTGATGTCCTTGATCAGCGTCTTGCAGGCAAGGCGGTTCTTGCCGTTGATCCGCATGGCGTCCGAGCCGCAGATGCCGTGCGCGCAGGAGCGGCGGAACGTCAGCGTGCCGTCCAGATCCCACTTGATCTTGTGCAGACCGTCGAGGACGCGCTCCTTCGGGTCGATCTCCAGCTGGAAGTCTTCCCAGGTCGCCTCCGCCGAGACCTCCGGGTTGAAGCGGCGGATCCGGAAGGTGACGGTGATGTACGGGGAGGCCGCGGACTCCGCCTCGGCCTTGTCCAGAACAGGGGTAGCCATCAGTACTTACGCTCCATCGGCTGGTAGCGGGTCTGGACGACCGGCTTGTAGTCGAGACGGATGGACTCGGTGCCGTCGGCGCCCACCTCGTGGTACGCCATCGTGTGGCGCATGAAGTTGACGTCGTCGCGGTTCGGGTAGTCCTCGCGGTAGTGGCCGCCGCGGGACTCCTTGCGGGCCAGGGCCGACACCGCCATGACTTCGGCGAGGTCCAGCAGGTTGCCCAGCTCGATGGCCTCGAGGAGGTCCGTGTTGAACCGCTTGCCCTTGTCCTGGATCGCCACGTTCTTGTAGCGCTCCCTGAGCTCGGCGATCTTCTCGACCGCCGTCTTGATCGTCTGCTCGGTGCGGAACACCATGACGTTCGCGTCCATGGTCTCCTGCAGCTCGCGACGCAGGTTCGCCACGCGCTCGCTGCCCGTCGACGACCGCAGTCGCTCGATCTGCTCGACCACGAACTGCTCGGGGTTCTCCGGCAGTTCGACGTACTCCGCCGTGTGCGAGTACTCGGCGGCGGCGATGCCCGCGCGCCGGCCGAAGACGTTGATGTCCAGCAGCGAGTTGGTGCCGAGGCGGTTGGCGCCGTGGACGGACACGCACGCGACCTCGCCGGCCGCGTACAGGCCGGGCACGATCGTGGTGTTGTCCGCCAGGACCTCGCCCTCGACGTTCGTCGGGATGCCGCCCATCGCGTAGTGCGCGGTCGGCTGGATCGGAATCGGGTCCGTGTACGGCTCGATGCCCAGGTACGTGCGCGCGAACTCGGTGATGTCCGGCAGCTTGGCGTCGAGCTGCTCCGGCGGCAGGTGGGTGAGGTCCAGGTACACGTGGTCGCCCTCGGGACCGCAGCCCCGGCCCTCGCGGATCTCCGTGTAGATGGAGCGGGACACGACGTCACGGGACGCCAGGTCCTTCATCACCGGCGCGTACTTCTCCATGAAGCGCTCGCCGTCCTTGTTGCGGAGGATGCCGCCCTCGCCGCGCGCACCCTCGGTCAGGAGGATGCCCATGCGCCAGATGCCGGTCGGGTGGAACTGGAAGAACTCCATGTCCTCCAGCGGCAGACCGCGCCGGTACACCGCCGCCTGGCCGTCGCCCGTCAGCGTGTGCGCGTTCGACGTCACCTTGAAGAACTTGCCGCAGCCGCCGGACGCGTAGATCACGGCCTTCGCCTGGAAGATGTGCAGCTCGCCGGTGGCCAGCTCGTACGCCACCACACCGGCCGACTTCTTGACGCCGTCGACCTCGGTGATCAGCTGGTCGAGGACGTAGAACTCGTTGAAGAACTCCACGCCCTCCTTGACGCAGTTCTGGTACAGCGTCTGGAGGATCATGTGGCCGGTCCGGTCGGCCGCATAGCAGGAGCGGCGGACCGGGGCCTCGCCGTGGTTGCGGGAGTGACCGCCGAAACGGCGCTGGTCGATCGTCCCGCCCGGCGTCCGGTTGAACGGCAGGCCCATCTTCTCCAGGTCGAGGACGGCGTCGATGGCCTCCTTCGCCAGGATCTCGGCGGCGTCCTGGTCGACCAGGTAGTCACCGCCCTTGACCGTGTCGAAGGTGTGCCACTCCCAGTTGTCCTCCTCCACGTTGGCCAGCGCGGCGGCCATGCCGCCCTGCGCGGCGCCCGTGTGGGAGCGGGTCGGGTAGAGCTTCGTCAGCACGGCGGTGCGGCTGCGCTTCGTCGCCTCGATCGCGGCGCGCATGCCGGCACCACCGGCGCCGACGATGACGGTGTCGTACTTGTGGATCTTCATGATTCTCGCAGCCCCGTGCCTAGCGGATGTTCGGGTCGAAGGTGAAGATCACCAGCGTGCCCAGCAGGATGGTGAACACCGTGGCGGTGTACAGCAGGCCCTTCAGCCACAGGCGCGTGTTCGCCCGCTCCGCGTAGTCGTTGATGACGGTACGCAGACCGTTGGCGCCGTGCAGCATGGCGAGCCACAGCATGGCGAGGTCCCAGACCTGCCACCACGGGGAGGCCCAGCGGCCGGCCACGAAGGCGAAGCCGATCTTGGAGACGCCGCCGTCCAGGACGAGCTGGATCAGCAGGTGGCCGATGACCAGGACGACCAGCACGATGCCGGACAGGCGCATGAACAGCCAGCCGTACATCTCGAAGTTGCCGCGGGTCGACTTCGGGGTCCTCTGCGTCCGCTTGCGCGGCGGCTCGATGACCGGCGCCGGGTTGTCGGCGTCGTACAGCGCGGCGCCCTCGACGGGGCCGATGCCGGAGGCGGTGGTTTCAGTCGTGGACATGCGCGTCAGCTCCCGAACAGTTCACGAGCGGCGTGGCCGAGGACGGGGTAGATGGCCCCGAGCATCAGCACGATCCAGATGCCGACGACGCTCCAGAGCATCTGCTTCTGGTAGCGCGGGCCCTTCGACCAGAAGTCGACGGCGATGACGCGGAGGCCGTTGAGCGCGTGGAAGAGGATGGCGGCGACGAGGCCGTACTCCAGGCACGCGACGATCGGCGTCTTGTACGTGGCCACGACCTTGTCGTAGGCCTCGGGGGAGACACGGACGAGAGCGGTGTCCAGCACGTGTACGAACAGGAAGAAGAAGATGAGGACGCCGGTGACTCGATGAGCCACCCAGGACCACATTCCTTCCCGGCCGCGGTACAGCGTTCCAGCCGGCACGGAAGAACCCTCCGGGAGCGGGGACTAGGGCCGCGCCGGCTTCTGTGTCGGTCGGGCCCGGCCGGGTACGGTCCACCGGCCCCCAGCATCGTAGCGACGTGTCGTCGGAACGCTTACGGCGGCCCTGCCTATGTGATCAAACTGGCAATCAAACGAGCACGGACGGGCTATTCGGCGGGGGCGGCCACCGGAGCGGGAGCTTGTCCTGCCGGTTCCCGCAGCAGTCGCGTCAGCCTTCCACGTGCCAGACGGCGCAGTTCCTCCGCCGCCAGCGGACGCTCCTCCTCCGGATCGTTTGTCAATCGTGACCGGATCGCCGCGAGCACCTGGTCGAGCTCCTCCTGCGGTGCCACCTCGTCCAGACAGATGACGAACACGTGCCCGAACCGGCTCTCGTAGGCGGCGTGGGCGGCGCTCAGGGCGGTGTGGGCGGCGGAGTACGTGCCGTCGGGGAGCAGGGTGAGCGACTCGCCGGCCAGGGCTTCGGCGAGGTCGGCAGGTGTGAGGTCGTACGCCGCCTCGTCGGCCGCGGCGAGCAGGGACTCCAGATCCGGGTAGGGGCGGTGCTCGGCGACGCGATGGGCCCAGCGCAGGCTGCGGCAGCAGGCCAGAAGGGCGTGCCGGACATCGTCGGCGGGCAGGGAGTTGAACCGCTCCAGGCCCGCGGGGGTCGTGCTGCGGTGTTGCGCCGGTAGGGCGGTGGAGCCGGGGAGTTGGGGGAGACGGTGCGCAGGCAGCGTGGGTCCTCGGCGGGTGGCGCACGTGAGGTTGGGCAACGTCACGTGCGGGTCGGCAGGGGAGCGTGTGGGATATGCGCCGCCACGTTACCGACGGCGATCGGGCAACCGTCCAGCCACTGCCCGATTTTCACCCGAATGGGAGAGTTTTGGGGCGTCTTGTGGACGAACGGAGCGGGTGGTCGTCGTAGGTTCGTGAGGGGGCAGGGGGCCAGGCGTGTGGAGGTGAGTGACGTGCGATCTGAAGTCGAACGAATACTCGAGCGAATACGTACGGGTGTGGTGCGTGAGGCAGCAGGAAGGCGTACGGGCATGGAATGGCCGTACGCGTGCGTGGAGCGGGGTGTGGCGTGATGACCGGCGCGAGGCGCCGGACCCCCGAGGGAATGACGCCCGGCGGGCGCAAGAGGTTGCTGCTGGGTGCCGGAGTGGTGGTGGCCGCGGGCGCGGTCGCGACGACCGTGGCGCTGTGGCCGTCCGGCGGCGGCCCGCCGCCCGGGGCCGGGTCCTCCGTGGGCACGTCCGCCGCGTCGCCGCGGCGGACCAGCAGCTACCCCATGTCGCAGGCGCCCCGCACCATTCCCGCCGTCCGGGAGTTCGGCCCGGCGCGCGGTCCGGGCTGGCGGCCCGCCTCCGGTGCGCGCGTGGTCGTCGACGACGACCGTCTCGCCGGCGAGGGCAGGCTGCTGGCCGGAGAGCTGGGGATGGGTTACGGAGGCCGGAGCGGCGCCCGCGGCGGCGACGTCGAGCTGGGCCTGGCCGGGAGCGGGGACCAGGAGTCGTACACGATGACCGTCCAGAACGGACTGGTCAAGATCACCGGTCCGGGCGAGGCAGGCGTCTTCTACGGCACCCGCACCCTCAAACAGGAGGTGCACGGCGGCGGCACGGCCCCCGAGGGCGTCGTCCGGGACGCGCCGGCCAAGCCGCGGCGCGGGTTCATGCTCGACATCGCCCGCAAGTACTACACGGCAGGCTGGATCGAGGACCGAATACGGGAGCTCGGCGACCTGAAGTACAACGAACTCGGTCTGCACTTCTCCGACGACCAGGGCTTCCGCATCGAGTCCGGCACGCACCCGGAGATCGTGTCCAAGCAGCACCTCAGCAAGGCCGAGGTCAAGAACATCGTCGACCTGGCCGCGAGCCGGCACATCACGATCGTCCCCGAGATCGACTCCCCCGGTCACCTCGGCGCGGTGATCGCGGCCCACCCCGACCTCCAGCTGCGCAACGCCTCCGGCGTCCCCACACGTGGGGCGATCGACATCTCCAGGCCCGCGGCCGCGAAGATCGTGGACGACCTCCTCAACGAGTACGCGGGTGTGTTCCCCGGCTCGTACTGGCACCTCGGCGGCGACGAGTACCAGGCGCTGGCGGTGCGCAACCCGGCCGCCTCGTACCCGCAGCTGGCCGCCGCGGCGAGGCGGAAGTACGGGGCGAGCGCCGGTATCGCGGACCTGGCGACCGGCTGGATGAACGACCGCGCCAACGTGGTGCGGTCGCACGGCCGGACGATGCGCGCCTGGAACGACGGCTTCTACCGGGCGAGCGGGGTCCAGCCGGCCAAGGACCTCGAGGTCGCGTACTGGACCGGCAAGGAGATCGGCGCCCGCCAGCCGGTCGACTACCTGGGCACGGGGCGCGACGTGATCAACTACAACGACGAGTACCTCTACTACGTGCTCGGCCAGCCCCAGACCTTCGTCTACCCCACCGGCCGGCGGATCTACGAGCAGTGGACCCCGCGCGTGGTACGGGGCACGACGGCGGTGCCCGCGCGGTACGACGGGCAGATACTCGGCGGTGTGTTCGCCGTGTGGAGCGACCGAGCCGGCGCGCAGACCCAGGACCAGGTGGCAGCAGGGATCCGGATGCCCCTGCGGGCGACGGTCCAGAAGTTGTGGGACTCGCGGACCCCGGCGCTGTCCTGGGCGCAGTTCCAGCAACTGGCGGGCCGGCTGGGGTGAGCCCCTGACCGGTGCGGTGGGCCCCCGTTCTCCGGATTGCGGTATTCCGGGAGCGGGGGCCCGGCGCGTTCCCTGCCCCTCGTCCGCAGGGGAGCCGGGAACGCAGCTGGCCGAAAATCTCTTTTTCGCCGTGCCCGATCGACTCGGTGTGGTACGCCTGTGACACTCGCGGTCAGTTGCACGCAGTAAGGGGAAGTGCGGGCTCCGTAGAGATGAGGCGCCCCGTCGAGGCGTTTCGAGGAGGCGTGATGAGCCTGGTGGACCTGATCGCACGAGCCGATGAGCGTGCGCTCGCGGCAAGCGGACTGGCTTGTTTGGATCGATGCGTCCCGCTCCTCGGAGGCGACGACGACATCCTTCGGCCGCTGTGGGCGAGCCTCGCCGAGGGCCAGGAGTGGCAGGAGCGGCTCGCGAAGGCGCGGGCCGAACTGGGCGAGGCACACGTGAAGGGCGACGCCGCCGACGCGGGCGACCCGGAGTGTGCCTTCGAGGCCGAGGCCGCGCGGCTCGCCCGCCGCATGCTCGAGGCGGTTCCCGAGGAGCCGTCCGCCGACGCCCTGCGCCGGTGGGCCGACGGCTGCTCGGTCGCCGCGCTCCAGGTCCACCGGCTCCTCGACCCAGCCGACGACGACGGAGACTCCGAGGTGACGGCCTGCCGGGAGGGCCGTACGGACGGCATTCCGCCGCTCGTCGCCGCCGAACTGCGTCGTCAGGTCGCCGTCCTGGAGCTCGTCACGGGCCACGGCGTGGGCGGGTTGCGCCACGCCCTCGAGGTGTCGACCGAGGGCCGCCGGGTGCTGCGGGCCGTGGTGTCGCGGCGGGCGCGCGGACGAGGCTGAGGGGCGTCGGCCGGGACAGGGCGGGCCGGCGGGACGGGAGCGTCCCTGGTCCCCACGCGGGCGTGCCCGGCTCTCGTGTTCCCTCGCGCTTGCGTGGCGTCACGGTTCATGCCAGAAGCCACTTCACCACCGCGTCCCCGTACTTGGCCGTCTGGACGTAGAACTCCGTCAAGTCCCGGTGCGCCGCCGCGAAGGTGTCGCGTGCCTCGGGCTCCACGGCGTACCCGCCGTGGCAGGAGAGCAGTTCGACGCGGGCGGGGCGCCACAGCGCCTCGAAGTCGGCCGAGGTCAGGAATGCGGCGACCCGTTTGGCCTGGGCCGCCGTGAGCAGCAGGAACGGCGGCTTGTCCCGATCGGGATGGAACACCGGCTGGCCACCGAGCACCACCTGGGTCCGAGGCCGGTCCTCCGTGCGGTGCGGGGGAGCGCCGGCGTAGAGAAGCTCCTGGGCGAGGTACTGCTCGTCGAGCACCTCCTCACGATGCCGGCCGATTCGGTCCCGGACGGTGTTCCGGTCGTCCTCGAACAGTCGTTGCAGCCAGCGCACGCTGTTGCGCAGTGCCGGGGGCGGCACCGCGCGCAGATGCAAGTACATGCTCATCACAGACAGGAGCGCGCGGGGCCGTCGAAGTATCACTCCGCGGCGGATCCCCGGACCCGGGAAGATCCTGTGACCGTCGTGCGGGCGAGGTGGGGCGGTCCTGCACCGGTTGCCGGAAACCCGCGGAACCGCGTGACGGATCGCCCGCTGACCTCGCTCTTCCCAATGTGACGACACAGCAGGAGACCAGACCACAGGCCGCGGCGAAGCCGGTGCGGTGGGCGGCGGACACGGTGGCGACGATGCGGGAGGGAGCGCGACTGTGCCTCGACTACTCGGCGCAGAGCCTGTGGCGCGTCGACCGGATGATCGACGACCTGCGGCGCGAGGGGACGCCCTACGCGGCTGTGCAGAGCGTGCTGCGCGGTTTCGGGGCGTACGCGGGTGAGGTGATCGTCCGTCAGACCGGTGCGGAGTGGTGGACGGCGGGCGGCGATCACTGGGTCCGCACCCCGGACGGCCGCCTGTGGGACCCCATCGACGAGGCCCGCCGCTGCTTCGCCGATCAGGGGTCGCTGCGACTGCTGTGCCGGGACGCGACGGTCGGCGGAAGCGCCTACCAGGGGCCGTGATCGTGCGTTCCATGAGCCGCGTCGAGCGCTCGCCGTCGAGCCTTCTGCGCAGAGGCCCGGCCGGGACCTCGGGCAGTGGGTGAGGTCCCGGCCGGCCGGAATCTCCCCGTGCCACTTGGGGGGAGTAAGGGGGCGGCACGGAGAGCTCGGGGGAGAGGGGTGCGACTTCCTCGTCCGGCCCGGATGGGTGTCCGCGCCTTGGCCGGGGCGGACAACTCCCCCAGCGCACGGCCCCCGTGAAACGTCACCTGGCCGCGACGGCGCCGACCCGCATCCGCGGCGTGTCCATGGAGTGTCGGGCCGTCCGGGACCGTCCGCTTCCGGCGAGTGAGCCGTTACGGCCCAGCGGTCCGTGTAAACCCGCGGGATTCGTTGTGACACTTCTGTGAGCCCAGACGCTGATCACCACAGGGCGTCGACACGACCGAAGCGTGTCGGTCGGTGCGGACCTGCCACGAACCCGGTGCGAACGAGGACAGTCTTGGGCCAGCGACGGCAACCCCGGCGCGTACAGGCGTACGACGGGGAATTGGGCGCGGCAGTCGCGCGGGCCCAGGACGGTGACGAGGCCGCGTTCGCGGTCGCCTACCGGATCGTGCAGCCGGGTCTGCTCGGCTATCTGCGCAGTCTCGTCGGCGACGACGCCGAGGACGTGGCGTCCGACGCCTGGCTGGAGATAGCCCGGGACCTCGGGCGGTTCAAGGGGGACGGGGCCGGTTTCCGCGGCTGGACCGCGACCATCGCCCGGCACCGGGCGCTCGACCACCTGCGCCGCCAGCGGGTGCGGCCTCGGTCGTCGGCCCTGGAACAGGACCTGCTGGACCTGCCCGGGCCGCACGCCACGCACGACGAGGCCATGGAGTCCCTCTCCACCGAGCGGGCCCTGGAACTGGTCCGCGAGTTGCCACGGGACCAGGCCGAGGCCGTGCTGCTGCGCGTCGTCGTCGGCCTGGACGGCCCCGCCGCCGCGCGCGTCCTCGGCAAGCGTCCCGGCGCGGTGCGAACCGCCGCGCACCGGGGCCTCAAGCGCCTCGCCCACCGGCTGGGCGTCGAGGGCGCGGAGGACGAAGGTGTGACGGATGAGGCTTCTCGAACGCTGGGGGAGTCGAAATGAACGACGGCGGCGGCAGACCTGCGGACAGGCATACGGGGTCGCAAGGCCGGACGAATCGAACGGGTCGGACAGGAACGGAATCGGACATGGGTGAACGGCTGAGCGGCGACGGAGTACGTGGCCGTCGACGTGCGCACCCTGACGGCGCCCTGTCCGGCCCTTGGGACGCACTCGACGACGCCGGGCTGGAGATGCTGCTGGCCACCGCCCTGCGCGGGGGCCACAGCGACGCCGATGCCGAGCAGCGGGCCGTGGCCGCGTTCCGTGTCGCCCGGGACTCGGGCGCGCACCGGGCCCGCACCCGGCGCCGGGACGACTGGCGGGTCCGTGAGGAGCGGCGCGTCGGCCGCCCCGTGAAGACGACGCTCGGCGTGCTGTTCGCGAGCCTCACCCTGGGCGGTGTCGCCGTCGCGGCGATCGGCTCGGCCGGCTCGTCGTCGGACAACGGTGACGGCCGGGGTGACGCCCACCCGTCGACGGTCGCGCCGCACCGGCCGCGCGGTGAGTCGTCGCAGTCCTCCGCCGGTTCAGGGCGGCCGGACCACCCGGCCACCGCTCAGGACGCCGAGGCCCACTGCCGCGCCTACGAGCAGGTGAAGAGCCGCGGGAAGGCGCTGGACTCGACGGCCTGGCATTGGCTCGTCTCGGCCGCCCACGGCGAGGACAAGGTTGTCGCGTACTGCTCCGAGCAGTTGGCGCGGGCCACGGAGCGGAGCACGCCGAGCCACAGCGCGGCTACTGACGGCACCGGAAACTCCGACAAGGATGCCGCGAAGACCGGCGAGAAGTCCGCCAAGTCCGACGGCTCCTCCCAGGGTTCCGACGGCCGCGGCAGCACGTCCGGTGGCCAGGGGGGCGCAGGCAAGGGAAGCGGCGGGAAGGGCAAGTAGCGTCCTCGGCCGACGAGCGCTCCGGGCGCGCGCCTCCGCGGACTGGCGGGGGGCGGGAGGGTGTTGGCGACTCGGGCCGCCGGTGGGGCGTGAGCGAGTCGGCAACTGCGTCCACCGGCGGACGGTAAAGAAGTGAGCATCCCCGTCGGCCGACCAGCGGGACGAGCATGTCTCCGTGGCTCGGCGGCTGGGGAGGGAAGCCACTTCCGTGGCTCGGCGGCCGGGAAATGGCAAGCCACTTCGTGGCCTGGCGGCCGGGAGGGGAAAGGCGGCCCTCGTGGTCTCGCGGCTGGGGAGGGATAGCCACCGCGTCGCCTGGTGGCCGTGAACAGACAAGCCACCCTGAGGCCTGGTGGCCGGGTAGGGGATAGCCACCTCCGTGGGCGGCCGGGAGGGGAAAGGCGGCCCTGGTGGTCTCGCGGCTGGGGAGGGATGGCCACCGCGTCGCCTCGTGGCCGGGAACAGACAAGCCACCCCGTGGTGTCGCGGCCGGGAAAGGGAAAACCGCCCCGTCGACCGGCGGAGGGCGGAAGTGAAGAACACCTCTCCTCACCGGGAGGACCGAGCCCCACTCGGCTCCTGCCCGCGCCCGCAAATACCCCACGGGACCCATGAGTTCGCCGCCTGAGCAACGACCGGGGCCGCCACCCCCCACAGGAGAGGCCCCGGCCGTCGCGCGGCACGGGCCGCGCGGCGGCCCGTACCCTCTACAGCGCCGTGGATGCGTTTTCTGTCACACCTCGCCGCGTCACGGCTTGGTTGCACGTTGTGCAGACGTGGACGCAGACCGGTTTCAAGCCGTAACGTGCCTTTCGCGCCGACGCGGACGATCAGCAAAACGGGTGATGCAACCGCCGCAGAACACGAGCGGCCTCAGACCGCAATCAACGATGAGGAATCACGACATCGAGAACCCGGTCCGCGAGAGCGGCGCCGGCTCGGGCGCACAGAGGGGCAGTACGGGGTGCTGGGGGACGACGCGGAGCTGACGACCGCGGTGCTTGCGGCACAGGACGGGGACGAGACCGCGTTCCGGACCGTGTACCGCGCGGTGCATCCACGTCTGCTCGGATATGTGCGGACGCTGGTGGGCGAACCGGACGCGGAGGACGTCACCTCCGAGGCGTGGCTGCAGATAGCCCGCGACCTGGAGCGGTTCAGCGGCGACGCGGACCGGTTCCGCGGCTGGGCGGCCCGGATCGCGCGCAACCGCGCGCTCGACCACATACGGATGCGCGGGCGCCGCCCGGCGATCGGTGGCGACGAGACGGAACTGACCGGCAAGGCGGCCGAGTCGGACACGGCGGGGGAGGCCATCGAGGCCCTGGCCACGGGCCGTACACTCTCCCTCATCGCCCAGCTTCCGCAGGACCAGGCGGAAGCCGTGGTGCTGCGCGTTGTGGTGGGTCTCGACGCCAAGACCGCCGCAGAGACGCTCGGCAAGCGCCCCGGAGCCGTTCGCACCGCGGCGCACCGCGGTCTGAAGCGGCTCGCGGAGCTGCTCGGCGCGGGTTCGGAGACGGATGCGGAATCGGCCGGCGTGCTCGGCGCCATGCCTCCCCAGAGAGACGCGCGCAGACGCGCGGTGTCGTCCGCCGGTGTGACGCATATGCGTTCGCGGACGCAGAAGGACATGTGATGGCCGACGAGCAGTACAGGTGGCTGGACAGTGACGCGGCGGAGCGTCTGCTGCGTGGAAAGCCGCTGGACGCCGTCGACGACGACACTCGTGCGCGGGCAGCCGCACTCACCGAAGCCCTGGCCTCACTTGCCGTCACACCCCCGCCGACCAGCGCGGAACTGCCGGGCGAGGCCGACGCGTTGGCCGCTTTCCGGGCCGTACGCGCGGACCGGAACGCCGAGGGGCAGACGCTTCGCCGGTCCGTCCCCCCGCACCCGGTCGCCCAGTCCGCCGACGCCGGGCTGGTACGCCTCGGACGTCCCGGACGGGGCCGGAAGAAGGCCCGCTGGGGTCGCCCCGTGCGCCTGGTGCTGGCCGCCTCGGTGGCCGCCGGGATGATCGGCGGAGTCGCGGTGGCGGCCGGAACCGGAGTCCTGCCGACGCCGTTCGGCGGCGGCCCTGGCCCTGCCGCGTCCGTGTCGGCCGCCCAGACGCCGCAGCAGCCGCTGCTCTCTCCCACGCCCGGCGGACCGGACAGCGGCATCTCCCCGTTGCCGGCGCCCGGAGGCACATCCGGCGCGCCCACGCCGGGCGGTTCCCCGCAGACGGAGGCGGGCGACGGAGCCGGCGCGACCGCGAGCCCGGGCACCACCGGCGACCGGGCCGCGGGCCGCACCCAGGAGTGGTGGGCCGCCATGCGCTCGTCGTGCCGCGCCATGACCGCGGGCAAGGACGTCGGCGCCGAGCGGCTGCGCGACATGGAGGACGCGGCCGGGGGCAGCAGCCGGGTGAAGACGTTCTGCAAGGGAGTCCTGGACGGCTGGATCCGTACGACCGGAGGCGACCACGGCTACGGCCGGGGCGGGGACGCCGGCGGCGGCGGTGACAAGGGCGGCAGCGACGGCGGCCGTGGCGGCACCGGTGGCGAGCAGGGCGGCGGCGACGGCGAGAGCCACATAGCGCCGGGCGGCAACGACGTGGGCATCGTCCCGACGGTCACCCCCCAGGCCCTGGCCCCGCTCCCGCCGCGGAACGCAACCCCCGCCTTCTAGCCCGTCCCAGGGGCGCCGACCCCGACGGCGGCGCTCGCCGTGTCGTCGCCTCCAAGCCCCTGACCTGCCAATTCGTAAGTTTTTGAATTTTCTTCGGAACGGGTGTGACACTTTCGGCCGCCGCGGCGCAGTAATGAGTGAGCCGACTGGTCATCGGCCGTCGCACAGAGCCGGGGTTCCCCCCGTACCCACGGCTCGGTGCACATCGGCGCGGGCGGGACACGTTCCCCCGGTCCCGCCCGCGCCCCGCACCTCTCCCTCGGCCCCTCTCACCAGTAGACGACGACCTTGTCGCCGTTTCTCACCTGGGAGAACAGTGCCGCGATCGCTTCCTCGTCCCGCACGTTGACGCATCCGTGCGAGCCTCCGGCGTATCCCCGCGCGGCGAAGTCGTACGAGTAGTGCACCGCCTGACCGCCGCTGAAGAACATCGCGTAGGGCATGGGCGAGTGGTAGAGCGTCGACACATGGTGGCGCGACTTCCAGTAGACGCTGAACACGCCGTCGCGGGTGGGCGTGTACTGCGCGCCGAACCGGACCGCCATCGTCGAGACCGTCCGGCCGTCGATCATCCAGCGGAGCGTCCGGCTCGTCTTGCTGATGCACAGCACCCGGCCCGTCATACAGCGCGGGTCGGGAGCCGCGGCAGGCTGCCCGCCCATCAGATAGAGCTCCCACTTGCCGGGCGTGTGCGTCATCCTCAGCAGCCGCTGCCAGGTGGCGGAGTCGACCTGCCCCGTCTGCGGCAGCCCCCGCTTGCCCTGAAAGCCCTTGACGGCGTTCTCCGTCAGGTCGTCGTACGTCCCCGTCGGACCGTCGAACAGCCAGCCGACCTGGCGCAGCCGTGCCTGCAGCTCCCGCACGCCCGCGTCGGAGTCCCCGCGCGCCCACAGCACGGCGGCGGAGGACGCCGGAGCGGGCGCGGCGCTCGGCGTGCCGTCGCCGGAAGGCGTGTGCGGGACCTCGATGTGCAGCGGCGAACGATGCTTCCCGTTCCCGCCGTTCCCGTTCACGGGCTGCGCCGTGCAGCCGGTGACCGCGGCGAGCGCGGCGGCTCCTGCGACTACGGCCAGCGATCTCCCCATCTTCGTCGTACGCATCCCCACCCCCGGCGTCTCACTGATCCCCGAAGTCCGGTCGTGTCCCCGAGATGCTCCCCGCGCGTGACCGCCGGCGAACCAAGGGGCATGGTTGTGAGCAAGGTCCCAGCCTGCCGCCCTCCACCGGGAGCACGGTCGCCGCTACAGTCCGTCGCGAGGATCGTCTGTACTGGCGAGTAACCAAGCCGGCGCCAAGCCGGTACCGAGCCACGTCACCAGGCCGAGTAACGAAGCAACGCGGAGGCACACACCATGGCGCGCGAGTCGGAGTCCGGACTGCCCATCGAGCCGGTGTACGGGCCGGAGGCTCTGCAGGGCTGGGATCCGGCGGAGAAGCTGGGTGAGCCAGGGGCGTTTCCGTTCACCCGCGGGGTGTATCCGTCGATGTACACGGGCCGACCCTGGACGATGCGTCAGTACGCCGGTTTCGGTACGGCGGTGGAGTCGAACGCGCGGTACAAGCAGTTGATCGCGAACGGCACGATGGGCCTGTCGGTGGCGTTCGATCTGCCCACGCAGATGGGGCACGACTCGGATGCGCCGATCGCGCACGGCGAGGTCGGCAAGGTGGGTGTGGCGATCGACTCCGTGGACGACATGCGGGTGCTGTTCGGCGGGATCCCGCTGGACAAGGTCTCGACGTCGATGACGATCAACGCTCCGGCGGCGTTGCTGCTTCTGCTGTACCAACTGGTGGCAGAGGAGCAGGGGGTGCCCGCGGACAGGCTGACCGGCACGATCCAGAACGATGTGCTGAAGGAGTACATCGCCCGCGGCACGTACATCTTCCCGCCGAAGCCGTCCCTGCGTCTGATCGCCGACATCTTCAAGTACTGCAGGGCGGAGATCCCGAAGTGGAACACGATCTCCATCTCCGGTTATCACATGGCCGAGGCGGGGGCCTCGCCCGCGCAGGAGATCGCCTTCACACTGGCCGACGGGATCGAGTACGTACGGACGGCGGTCGCGGCGGGGATGGACGTGGACGACTTCGCGCCGCGTCTGTCGTTCTTCTTCGTGGCGCGCACGACGATCCTGGAGGAGGTCGCCAAGTTCCGTGCGGCCCGCCGTATCTGGTCCCGGGTGATGAAGGAGGAGTTCGGGGCCAGGAACCCGAAGTCGATGATGCTGCGGTTCCACACGCAGACGGCGGGGGTGCAGCTGACCGCGCAGCAGCCGGAGGTGAACCTGGTACGGGTGGCGGTGCAGGGCCTGGGGGCGGTCCTGGGCGGCACGCAGTCGCTGCACACGAACTCCTTCGACGAGGCGATCGCCCTGCCCACGGACAAGAGCGCGCGGCTGGCCCTGCGGACGCAGCAGGTGCTGGCGTACGAGACGGATGTGACGGCGACGGTGGATCCGTTCGCGGGCTCGTACGTCATCGAGAAGATGACCGACGACGTGGAGGCGGCGGCGCTGGAGCTGATGCACAAGGTCGAGGACCTCGGCGGCGCGGTCTCCGCGATCGAGCACGGCTTCCAGAAGAGCGAGATCGAACGCAACGCGTACCGGATCGCGCAGGAGACGGACGCGAGCGAGCGCGTCGTCGTCGGCGTCAACCGCTTCCAGCTCGATGAGGAGGAGCCCTACGAGCCCCTCCGCGTCGACCCGGCGATCGAGGCCCAGCAGGCCGAACGCCTCGCCGGGCTGCGCGCGGAGCGGGACCAGGCTGCGGTGGACGCGGCGCTCGCGGACCTGAAGAAGGCGGCGGAGGGCACGGACAACGTCCTGTACCCGATGAAGGACGCCCTCAAGGCCCGCGCGACGGTGGGCGAGGTGTGCAACGCGCTGAGGGAGGTTTGGGGGACGTACGTGCCGTCGGATGCGTTCTGAGCTGGGTGATTCCTCCGAATGGGTGATCGGGGGCGGACTCCGATATGCAGCGGTACGCGTCTCGCGGCGGCTTTCCGCCGACGCAAGCGGATGTCGGCGGGAGCCACCTCGGCCGCGGGCGTCCTCTTCCCGGGCTTCGCGGTGAAGCTGTCGCCGGCCGGCACGTAGCCGTGGGCGCCCGCCGGGTCCGTAGCGGCGCCGCTCAGCCGGTACGCCTGCGGCTTCGCACCGCTCTCACGCCGCGGGTGACGACGGGCGGCAGCAGGTCCACGGCGAGTCGGCGGGCCAGTCTGGCGCGCGGGGAGGCGGCGGGTGCGTGCATCCGTTCCGCCGACGGCTCCGGCTCGGGCGCCACCGGCCTGACGTGCCGCGAGCGCGGAAACTCCGGCGCCGCCATCCCTCTGCCCTTCAGCCGTATGATCCGGTGGCCCGCCGCGTCCTGCACGCTCAGCGAGCAGTCCGTGCGCTCCCGCACCATCTCCAGCAGGTCCTCCTGGAGGTCCTTCGGGTCGTCCCAGGTGCCGTAGAGCTTCTGGCCGCTCAGGCAGACCGGGTTCAGACCCCGGTTGAGCACGGCCTCCCAGGCGGCTATGGAGACACCCGGTGTGTGCTCCGAACGGAAGTCGTCGAGGGCGACGATGCCGCCGGGCCGCAGGGCCTCGCACGCCGCGCCTATGTCGTCGCGCACGTGCTCGTACAGATGTGAGCCGTCCACATGCACAAACCGGCAGGAGCGCGAGGCCACATGGGCCGGGACCAGGGAGCTGGGGCCCTGGAGGACTCGCGGCAGCCTGTCGTGGAAGGAGAGGTAGTTCCTCTCGAAAGCCTCCCGTGTCAGCTCCGCGTAGGACTTGGCCGTCTCGGCCCGGTTGGCCCCGTCCGGGGCCTCGCCCTCGAACAGGTCGCAGACCGTGTACGCCTCGCTCTCCTGGAGGTGACGGCCGAGGAATATGGCCGACTTGCCCATGTACACCCCGACCTCCAGCAGGTCACCCCGCATGTCATGGGTTTCCTGACGGGTGAGGAACCAGTCGAAGAGGACCTGGTCGAGGTGGGGGAACCAGCCGGGGACGTCGGCCAGTTCGTACGGGGTCCGGACGGTGTCGTGCGCGGCAGTCATGAGGAAGGGTCACTCTTTTCTGCGGTTGCGGGGACGATCTGGCCTGTGGGGGGATGGGGAGGGGTCCGGCCCGGGTGCGGGGCAGGCCCCTGGGTTCAGGGTGTGGGGGCGGTGAGCAGCCGTTTCAGCACGGGTGCCAGGCGCTGTTCGACGAAGCTGTACAGGACCCAGGCGAGCAGGAGCATCACCCCGACGGTCAGGGCGACGGTGGCGTACGAGGGCAGGCCGAGCCGGCGGTGCAGGACGGCGATCACGATCCAGCCCAGATGCTCGTGCACGAGGTAGAACGGGTACGTCAGGGCCCCGGCGACGGTCAGCCAGCGCCAGTTCGCCCAGCCGAAGGCGCCGAGGGCGACGGCACCCACGGCGACGAAGCCGAACGTGACGGCGAGGATGATCCCGTACTGCGGGCGGTAGGAGAAGAAGTGCGGGTTCACCGGGTGCCAGAGCCGGGCGACCGCGAAGTGCTGGCTGATCAGCCAGCTGAGGACGACCACGAACCAGGCCGCCGCGTCGCGGCGGTCGCGGTGAAGCAGATAGAGGCCGATACCGCCGATGAACAACGACGCGTAGCCCGGCATCAGCACCGCGTCGAGGAACGGCTGGTGCGCGGTCGCCGCGATGGACGAGACGAGCATCCAGCCGCCGCAGAACATCAGGACGCGCCGGCGGCTCGCACCCGGCATGACGACGCACAGCGCGAACAGCGCGTAGAAGCGGACCTCCGCCCACAGGGTCCAGCACACGCCGAGGACCCGGTTCACGCCGAGCGGGGTCTGCAGCATCGTCAGATTGACCAGGAATTCGCTGAAGGACGTCCCCTTGTACGGGACCCAGGGCAGCGCGAAGACGGCCGCCACCAGGAGCACGGCCGCCCAGTAGGCGGGCAGCAGCCTCGCCGCCCGTGAGATCACGAACGCCTTCAGGGGGCGGCCCCAGCCGCTCATGCAGATCACGAAGCCGCTGATCACGAAGAAGGTCTCGACGCCCAGACAGCCGAACGCGAACCAGGTGTGCGTGGTCGGGAACTGCACCCTCGGGGAGGCCCCCCAGGCACGGGCGACCTCGCCGTCCCGGCCGCCGTAGTGGTAGGCGGCGACCATCAGGGCGCAGACCAGGCGCAGCCCGTCGAGGGCGCGGAGCCGGGGCGCGGGGCGATTGTCGCGCGCCTCGGGCGGGGTGCGAGGGGTGCCGACTCCCGGTGCGAGCTTCGGGAGCTCCGTGCTCGCGGCGGTCATCCGAGCGTGGCGCGCTTGAGGGACCGGGCCCGGCGGGCGACCCTGCGGACGGTCGCGTTGCGCGGGATGAATGCGAGCTGGACGGGGATCCCGCCCGGCAGGGCCAGCGAGGTGAGGCGGCGCCGTTTGAAGTACCGCCAGGTCCCCGGACTCAGATGCTTCATCAGATAGTCCTCCGCGTCCGGGCGCAGGCTCGGATAGATCTTCGGCTGCATCGCGAAGCCCACCGCCCGGACGAGTGCGTTGAGGCCCTCGACGTCCATGCCGGGGCGCTGGTCGGTGACGGCCTTGCGGGCCGTCAGTTCGGGCAGCAGCGCGTCCACGATCGTGACGGGGACGCGGTTGCTGTTCTCGAACGGGGTCAGATGGTCCAACAGGGCCTCGGTGCCGATACGGGCGACCGGGAGGCCGTAGAGCGCGGACGCGGTGAGCAGGGCGGTGGAGAAGCAGCCCACGACCAGCGCCGGACGCATGCGCTGATAGAGGACCTCGGCGAGGACGGGGGTGTCGAGCACCGTCAGATCGGCGCCGAGCTTCTGCGCCTCCTTCTCCAATATGCGCGACCAGCGGGCCGGGGCCGTCGGATGCGGCTTGAACACCACGTGGGTGTGGCCGAGCGCGACCGCGCCCTTCAGCATCCGTACGTGGAGCTTTTCCTCCGCCTCGGCGGTGAGGATGTCGAGCGCCGAGAGGTACTGGCCGAGCAGCACCGCGGGGGCGTCGACGGACGGCAATGTGCCGCCGGTGTCCTCGAGCTCCGCGAGCACCTTGGCGAACGCGTCCGTGGGCACGATCTCCGGCTCCACGCCGAACTCGGTGAGCAGCAGCGGTGTGAGGCCCGGCACCAGGTCGAGGTGGAGCAGACGGTCCACCCGGGTGCCGACCAGCGGGTCGATCTTGTTGCGGGTGGGGCCGTAGCTCATCAGGCCGTCCGCGTACACGGTGACGGGCGCCCCGGTGAAGATCTGGCAGACCCCGAGCGCGGGATTGACCTGGATCGACTCGACGGCCAGCTCGATGTCGTCGTCGCCGAGGTCCCAGGCGAGCCTGAGGTGCCGCTCCCACAGCGGGGCGTCGTCCGGACGCGGAGCCCAGCCGCCCGGGTGGAAGGGGGTGATGGTCTCGTTCCAGGAGATCACCTCGTCGAACCGGCCGCGCAGATGCTCGAAGCCGGGCATCTCGTCCAGGGCGGGCGTGGTCTCGGGCGTCGCCGCGTTGTTGGACACGAGGAGTATGCGTCGGTCGGCGGGCGCGAAGCACTCGCTGTCCAGCGCCGCGGCCAGGGTCGCCGTGCCGTACAGCGTCGAGGCAAGGAAGATCTGAGTCGTCACGCGGCCACCCCCGCGGAGACCGGACGGCGGCGCAGGCGGCGCAGCCGGGAGGCCCGGTCGATGTCCATGGACTCGAGGGCGTCCTCGAGCAGTTCCTTCGGCATGCGCCGCAGTGCGACAGCACTCATCGACTTCAGTTTCCGTGCCACCGCCGGTTCGAACCTTTCGATGGATCCCAGATGATGAGAAATGATCGCGCAATAGGTGCGGACGGCTTTGGGGAGGAGTTCGGCCGCGTCCCGGTCCTCGGCGGTTTCCGCCACGACCTGATCGAACGCACGAATGAAGTCCAGTTGTCGTACATCGCCGATCTGGGTGAGCGAGGAGGCGACGCCGCGTCGGTAGAAGACCCCCATGAGCCCCACCGCGGCGAAGGATTCGGCCTCCCGGTGCAGCTTCCAGATCCACGGCCGGTCCTCGGCCGTGCGCAGCCCGTCGGTGAAGTGAAGAAGACCGCGGTCGATCAGCCGGCGGTGATAGATGCCCGCCCATGCGTACGCGTAGTCGACGGAGGTGGAGCGGCTGGCGGGCAGGATCGCGTCGCGCGGGTTCATCACCACGCCGCGCCGGCCGTGCGGCACCCGGTGGACGGCGCGGGTCCGCGCGGTGCACTGGACGTGGTCGGTGCGCACGAAGTCGCACCCCAACTCCTCGATGGCGGAGAGGAGTTGGGGGTAATAGCCGGGTGCGAGCCAGTCGTCCCCGTCCAGGAACGTGAGGTACTCGCCGCGCGCCTTGTCGATCCCGGTGTTGCGTGCGGTCGCCAGTCCTCCGTTCTTCTCGTGCCGGACATACACCGCGCCTGGCAGCTCGCGCTCCGCGCGCGCGAGAATGTCCGGGGTCTCGTCGCGCGAGCAGTCGTCGACGAGAATGAATTCGAAGTCCCCGCGCGCGTTCGCACGCAGGCTCTTCAGGGTGTCGGGCGCGTATTGCTGCACGTTGTAGAACGGCACGATGACGGAGAGCTTGACCACACGAGTGACGTTAGGCGGAGGCCCGGCATTCGTCTTGACCGTCGGCTTGATGCGCGGTGAACGAAGCGTGGCGGAATAGTGAACCCAGCTGTTTCGCATGCGTTTCCCGGCTCGATTCGCCGTTCGGCGAAGTGCTGTTAACCCTTTGTTGCATTCCGGTTGGGCCGGGCATCGGAATCGCTTCCTAGCGTCTTCGGTGTGCCAGTAAGTAGCGTGAAGCCCCTGCGGGTTGCCGTCCTAGCCGATTCCGATACCCGGTGGAAATGGGGTGCGCTCACCGCGAACCGTATTTCGCCGACGGAATTCACGGAGTCCGGCGAATCGCCCGAAGCGGCGGATTCGGGCATTCGGCTCGACGGCTTCCTCCTGCGGGGCCGTGCCACCCCCACCGCCCGCCAGCTCGAAGAGGTCGGCGTCCGCGCGCACTCCCTCCGCGAGGTCACCGCAGTCGAGTTCCTGCGCGAGATGTCGAAGGAGACGTACGACGTCCTCGTGCTCGCCCTCGTCGGCGGCGGGGTCCAGGCGATACTGCACGGGCTCGCCCACGCCTGGCAGGGACGCACGCGGCGGCCCGTGGTCGTCACCGGCTATGTCGGCGTCGTCTACGAGAAGCTCGCCGACGGCCTGCTGCTGCGGCACGGGGCGGACCTCGTCCTCGCCAACTCCCGCCAGGACGCCGAGCGTTTCCGGGCCGTGTACGAGGGGGTGGGCGCCGACGCCTCGTCGGTGACCGAAGTCGCGCTGCCCTTCCTCGGCGGCGCCCCCTACGAGAAGAAGGACCCCTGCACGGTCGTCTTCGCCGCGCAACCGTCCGTGCCGGAGAGCCGCACCGACCGCGCCTACCTGCTGGACCGGCTGATCCGGCACGCGCGCAGGCACCCCGGGCGCGAGGTGCTGCTCAAGCTCCGCTCCAAGCCCGGCGAGCACACCACGCACATCGAGGAGCTGCCTTACCAGAAGCTGGTCCGGAAGCAGGGCCTGCCGGCCAACTTCCGCCTGGTCTACGGGAACATGGGCGAGGTCCTCGACGAAGCCGACCTGCTGGTCACCGTCAGTTCGACGGCCGCCCTGGAATCCCTGCACCGTCGTATCCCCACCGTCGTCCTGACCGACCTCGGGGTGCGCGAGGCCCTCGGCAACCACCACTTCGTCGGCTCCGGCTGCCTCGCCTCCTGGGACCAGCTCGACGCCGGGCACGTGCCCACACCGGACGCCGAGTGGGTGGCCCGGCAGGGCGTCGCCCCCGACGGCTCGTACGCGACGGCCTTCGACGAGGCGCGCCGGCGCATCACCGAGCTTCTCGCCACCGGCGAACTCCCGCCGCTCAAGCCCTACTACACCCCCGTCACCGCGCCCGGCTATCTGCCCGGCGTCCTCGCCCGTCACCACCTCGCCCCGGACGGCAGCCCGCTGCCCGGCGCGCCCTCCGCCGACAAGGCGGCCGGCCCGGTGCGCCAGATCGTCCGCCGTGCGGCCCGCGGCGCCTACCGCCACGGAGTGCAGCGCGTGGCGCCCGTGATCCGGCGGATGGGGGAGCTGTGAGCGAGCGGACCCCAGGCCAAGGACCCCAAGGAGTGCATCCCATGTCCAACCCGGAAGCCCGGCAGGCGGACTCCGTGCGCCGTGTGCTCGCGGTGATCCCCGCGCGCGGCGGCTCCAAGGGCGTGCCCGCGAAGAACCTCGCCCCGGTCGGCGGGGTGCCGCTGGTCGCCCGTGCGGTGCGCGAGTGCCGGGCCGCGCGGCTCGTCACCGATGTCGTGGTCTCCACCGACGACCAGGCGATCGCCGCTGCCGCCCGTGAGGCCGGTGCCGAGGTCGTGCTGCGCCCCGCCGCCATCGCCGGCGACACCGCCACTTCCGAGGCCGCGGTGCTGCACGCCCTGGACACCCACGAGGCGCTGCACGGCGCGCCGGTGGACGTGGTGCTGCTGGTCCAGTGCACCAGCCCGTTCCTGGTCCGCGAGGACGTGGACGGGGTGGCCGCGGCGGTCGTCGAGAACGGCGCGGACACGGCTCTGACCGTGGCGCCCTTCCACGGTTTCGTCTGGCGCGACGCGGCGGACGAGCCCGCGCCGGTCATCGGAGCGCAGCGCACCGGCGAGGCGAGCGACGCGACATGGGGGACCCCCCGGCCGCAGGCCGGCTCAGGCGGCACCCGTGTCGCCGACCCCACGGCCACGGACGGCGGTTACGGCGTCAACCACGACAAGTCGTTCCGGCCGCGTCGTCAGGACCGTCCCCAGGACCTGCTGGAGACCGGCGCCGCCTACGCCATGGACGCGGCCGGGCTGCGTAAGCACCGCCACCGCTTCTTCGGCCGTACCGAAGTCGTGCGCACCGACCCGGCCCGGGTGCTGGAGATCGACGACCCGCACGACCTGGCCCGCGCCCGCGCCCTCGCACCCCTCTTCGACGCGTCGAGGCCCGGCACCCCCGCAGATTTTCCTCCCACCCACCTCCCGACCCGTGCGGACATCGACGCGGTCGTACTCGACTTCGACGGCACCCAGACCGACGACAGGGTGCTGATCGACTCCGACGGACGCGAGTTCGTCTCCGTGCACCGCGGGGACGGCCTCGGCATCGCCGCGCTGCGCAGGAGCGGCCTGACGATGCTCATCCTGTCCACGGAGCAGAACCCGGTCGTCGCCGCCAGAGCCCGGAAGCTGCGGATCCCGGTCCTGCACGGCATCGACCGGAAGGACCTCGCGCTGAAGCAGTGGTGCGAGGAGCAGGGCATCGCGCCTGAGCGCGTGCTCTACGTCGGCAACGACGTCAACGACCTCCCGTGCTTCGGCCTCGTCGGCTGGCCCGTGGCGGTCGCCAGCGCCCACGACGTCGTGCGCGGCGCCGCACGCGCGGTCACCACCGTCCCCGGCGGTGACGGCGCGATCCGAGAGATCGCCAGCTGGATCCTCGGCCCCTCTCTCGACTCCCTCGACAGTTAAGGAATCCCCTCCCATGAGCACCAACTCCCGTCTGCGTCAGTTCGGTACACGTACCGCCGGTCCCGGTCAGCCCGTCTACATCTGCGGCGAGATCGGCATCAACCACAACGGTGAGCTGGAGAATGCCTTCAAGCTGATCGACGTGGCCGCCGAGGCCGGCTGCGACGCCGTCAAGTTCCAGAAGCGCACCCCCGAGATCTGCACCCCGCGCGACCAGTGGGACATCGAGCGAGACACCCCCTGGGGCCGGATGACCTACATCGACTACCGCCACCGCGTGGAGTTCGGCGAGGACGAGTACCGCCAGATCGACGAGTACTGCAGGACCAAGGGCATCGACTGGTTCGCGTCCCCGTGGGACACCGAGGCGGTCGCATTCCTGGAGAAGTTCGACGTCCCGGCGCACAAGGTGGCCTCCGCCTCCCTGACCGACGACGAGCTGCTGCGCGCGCTGCGTGCCACCGGACGCACGATCATCCTGTCCACCGGCATGTCGACCCCGAAGCAGATCCGCCACGCGGTCGAGGTCCTCGGTTCGGAGAACATCCTCCTGTGCCACGCCACGTCGACGTACCCGGCTAAGGCCGGGGAGCTGAACCTGCGTGTGATCAACACGCTGGAGATGGAGTACCCGAACGTCCCGATCGGCTACTCCGGCCACGAGACCGGTCTGCAGACCACCCTCGCCGCGGTCGCGCTCGGGGCGACCTTCGTCGAGCGCCACATCACCCTCGACCGCGCCATGTGGGGCTCAGACCAGGCCGCGTCGGTGGAGCCGGGGGGCCTGCAGCGCCTCGTCCGTGACATCCGCACCATCGAGGCGTCGCTGGGCGACGGTGTGAAGAAGGTCTACGACTCCGAGCTCGGCCCGATGAAGAAGCTGCGCCGAGTGGCCGGCGTGGTCGCCGAGGCGGAGATCGCCGCAGCCGCCGGTGAGCCGGTTTCGGTCTGAGCGCCTTACGGGACGGTCGTACGCCGATGAGCCCCCGCGCCGGATCAGCCGGCCACCACACGCTCGCCTTCGTCGAGAGCCCGGTACAGCTCCTGAACGTGCTGGAGTGGGCGCACACGCACGCCCTCCGCGGCACGGAGAGCGTTGCGCCCGCGCGCGTGGCGGCGATTCCCGCGCAGGGTGGCCGGCGATCCGGTGCGGGGCGTGCGGCGGCGGACGGTGCGGGGCGTGCGGCGCCCGAGGGGCTCACCTTCGTGGTGCTGTCCCCCACCGACCCGATGACCCGCGGCCAACTGCGCCGCATGGCGGAACTGGCCCGCGACGAGGGCTATGCGGTCCGCTGGGAGGAGGCACGGGGCGGGACGGCCGCGCCCTTCCAGACGGTCGGCGGCCTCGCCCCGCTGCTGCGCCGGGCCCACCGGGTGGTGATGGGCGACCCTTTCTCCCGCTACGTCCAGCTGCTGCTGACGATCACCCGGGCCCGTGAGCTGGTGGTGGTGGACGACGGCACGGCGACGATGGAGTTCGTCGCCCAGCTGGCCCGCGGCGAACGCCTGGTGCGCTGGCACCGCAAAGGCGGCCGCCCCGGGCCCCGTGACCTGCTCTTCGCCCCCGTGTCCTCGTGGGCGCGCCGACGGCTGACACCGGGTGAGCGGCGGTCGGTCGAGGTCTTCTCGTCGATGCCGATCGACGAGGTCCCGGAGGGCATAACGGTCACGGCCAACGACTTCGCCTGGACCCGCTCCCGCTTCGGCCCGCCGCGCCTGAGGACGGGCGCGGACCTGGTGGGCACCTCGCTGGTCGAGACGGGAGTGGTGGACGGCGAGCGCTATCTGGAGGCGGTCCGGTCACTCGCCAGGGCGCACGGAGCGCTGCGCTACTTCGCCCACCGCCGCGAAAGCCCGGAGAAACTCCGCCATCTGGCGGCCCGGACCGGCCTGGAGGTGGTGCGTCCGGACCTGCCCCTGGAACTGATCGCCCGGCGTGGTCCGATCGGCCGTACGATCCTCAGCTTCCCCTCCACCGTCGTCCACACCCTCCCTCTGGCGCTGGCCGGCACGGAGGTCCGTGTCGCGGTCTGCGACATCGACCCGGCCTGGCTGACGGACCATGCCTCACCACGGGCCCAGGGCTTCCTCTCCGGGGTGACGGGCACCGCACGGGACGTGGACCGGCTGCCGTCGGCGGCGCCGGGATAGCCCGGCCGCCCCAGTCCTCCTTCTCAGTCCTCTCAGTCCTCCTTCGCCGGTTTGCGGGCCAGCAGCACCGCCCGCTGCCGTTTCCCGTTCCCCTCCGGCTCCAGCAGCGTCCGGGCGACGAGATGCAGGCCCGCCCCCTCGAGGAGCGAGCCGACCGTCGCCGTGCTGTGCCAGTGGTGGTCCAGGGCGATCTCGTGCCCGAAGCGTTCCGCCATGTGCAGATGGTCGTCGTCGCCGGTCCCGAAGGCCAGGAGAGCGTGTCCGCCCGGGACCAGGACCCGGTGGAACTCCTGGAACAGCGCGGGCAGATGCTCTCGCGGCACATGGACGACCGAGTGCAGCGCCGCGATGCCGCCCAGCGTCTCCGGCGGCAGATCCAGGGCCGTCATCGTGCCGACGTGGAAACGGAGTTCGAGGTACGTGCGGCGGGCCAGGGCAACCATCCGCGGGGACAGGTCCACACCGAACACCGGTACGCCGAGTTCGTGCAGTCTCGCCGTGACGTGGCCGGTGCCGCAGCCGAGGTCGGCGACGGGTGCGGTGCCGTTCGCCCGCACCAGGTCCGCGAAGGCGGTGACCAGGGCGCGGTCCACGGGGCGGGTCGCCAGGCCGTCGGGGACGTGCGCGGCGTAGTCGGTGGCCAGGGCGTCGTACGACGCCCTGGCGGTACGTATGAAGTCCGGGTCCTCGGCGTTCACGCTCGCGCACGTTACCCGTCCGGGCGAGCGGGACGGGGGCGGCTTCCAAGGGTTCATCCGTGCGCCATATGAGCGTCGGCCGGGGCGGCCGGGCGGGCCGGGTGACGCGCCGGGCCCACGGCGGCGGTGCGGCGTGGTATCCGTGGGGCACGGGAATGGCCCGGGACCTCCGGGCGTTGCCACGGCGGGGCCCTCGGACACGGCAGCGGTCCCGTGCAGGGATCACCGGGTGCCTCGGCGGCGCGCGGAGGGCTCCGCGGTGACCCCGGCGGAAGCGCTCGCGACTGCCTCAAGATCCCGTCGACCCGAAAACGGGCGAGTTTACCCACCTCCACTGCCCGCTATGCGGCGTGCGGCCAACTTTTCTCCCCTGACGGGCTGAAGTTTTGTTGATCGGCGGGAGATTGGCCGCCCGATCGCCTTACCCTTCAAAGGGTGAACCAATTGATGTCCCGAGAGTCCGAGGCCGACAACCCCGGGGAAGCGGCGCTCCCCGGCGCGCTGCCCGAGGCGCTGCGCGCCGAACTCGTCGCCTTCCGCCGCGACGTGCACATGCACCCGGAACTGGGCAACCAGGAGTTCCGTACGACCGCGGCGATCAAGGCGCGCCTCGAGCAGGCGGGACTCGCTCCACGCGTGCTCGACAGCGGCACCGGGCTTCTCTGCGACATCGGCGACGGGGACGGCGTACGCCCCATGCTCGCGCTGCGCGCCGACATCGATGCGCTCCCCATCCCGGACACCAAGACGGACTGCCCCTACCGCTCCACCGTGCCCGACCGGGCCCACGCCTGCGGCCACGACGTGCACACCACGGTCGTCCTCGGCGCCGGGCTTGTCCTCGCCGAGCTGCATCGTGAGGGACGGCTGCCGCAGCCGGTGCGGCTGATCTTCCAGCCGGCCGAGGAGATCCTCCCGGGCGGTGCCGCCGATGCCATCGAGTCCGGTGTCCTCGACGGCGTAGGGCGGATCATCGCCGTGCACTGCGACCCGAAGGTCGACGCGGGGCGTATCGGGCTGCGGCACGGTCCCATCACCTCCGCCTGCGACCGGCTGGAGGTCGCGCTCAACGGCCCGGGCGGCCACACCGCGCGCCCCCACCTCACCACCGACCTCGTCACGGCCGCCGCGCGCGTCGCCACCGAGGTGCCGGCACTGGTCGCGCGCCGCATCGACGCGCGCAGCGGGCTCGGGGTCACCTGGGGGCGTATCGAGTCCGGGCACGCACCCAATGTCATCCCGCAGCACGCCGAACTCTCCGGGACCGTACGCTGCCTGGACCTGGACGCCTGGCGGCAGGCGCCCGACCTCGTGCACGCGGCGATCGACGAGATCGCGAACCTGTACCGGGCGAAGTCGGAGATCAACTACATCCGCGGCGTGCCGCCCGTCGTCAACGACCTCGTCGTCACCGAGCTGCTGCACGACGCCATGACCGCGCGCCGCGGGGCCGACTCCGTCGAGGACACCGAACAGAGCCTCGGTGGCGAGGACTTCTCCTGGTACCTGGAGCACGTGCCCGGCGCCATGGCCCGCCTCGGTGTCCGCCGACCGGGTGAGCGCGGCGTCCGTGACCTCCACCAAGGCGACTTCGACGTGGACGAGCACGCCATCACGGTCGGCGTGGAGCTGTTCACGGCGGCGGCGCTGCTCGACGCGGAACGATAGCCCGGGCGGCGCGGGGTTGGCCGGAAGGGGTGCCCCGTTCGGTACCCCTTCGTCCGCTTGTGTTACCCCGTCGTCATGGGCGGCGGGCAAAAGTAACCGGGTGGCGGCACGAATCGATAACGGCCGCGAGGAACCCCGTTCCCCTCCCCGTCTACGCGCGTTACTGTGCGCCGAATCGCTGCGGTGGCGGCGCATTGGGGATACGGACCGGTGACGGTGCCGTGGGGATGAAGGGGTACTGCTGTGCGTCTGATCTCTCGGAGGACGAGATTCTCCCAAGCTGCGGTGGCCGTCACGGTCATCGCCCTCGCGGCCGTCGGGTGCGGCAAGTCCAGCACGGAGTCCGCCGGCGGCTCGGACAAGAGTTCGTCCGGCTACACGGGCAAGGGCATCGGCCTGGCGTACGACATCGGCGGCAAGGGCGACCAGTCCTTCAACGACGCCGCCTTCTCCGGCTTCCAGAGGGCCGAGAAGGAGTTCAAGATCGGCGGCCGTGACGTCGAGCCGCAGGACAACGAGTCCGACGCCGACAAGGTGCAGCGTCTGGAGCAGTTGGCGAAGTCCGGCTACAACCCGATCATCGGCGTCGGCTTCGTCTACGCGCCCGCCGTCAAGGAGGTCGCGGCCAAGTACCCGAAGATCACCTTCGGCATCATCGACGACAACACGGTCCAGGCGAGCAACGTCGCCGACCTGGTCTTCCACGAGGAGCAGTCCTCGTACCTGGCGGGTGTCGCCGCGGCCAAGACGACGAAGAAGAACCACATCGGCTTCATCGGCGGTGTGGACATCCCGCTCATCCACAAGTTCGAGGCCGGCTTCGACCAGGGCGCCCGGTCCGTCGACCCCAAGATCAAGATCGAGTCTCAGTACCTGACCCAGACGCCCCAGGAGGGCGGCTTCTCCAGCCCCGACAAGGGCAAGGAGGCGACGAACGGCCAGATCGCAGCAGGTGCCGACGTGATCTACCACGCGGCCGGACTGTCCGGTCAGGGAGTGATCCAGGCGGCCGCCGCGCACAAGGTGTGGGCGATCGGCGTCGACTCGGACCAGTACCAGCAGAGCGCGCTTGCGGCCTACAAGGACTACATCCTCGGCTCGGCCCTGAAGAACGTCGGCGGCGCGGTGTACGAACTGGTCAAGTCGGTCGTCGAGGGCAAGCCGCTGACCGGCGAGCAGCGCGGTGACCTCAAGTCGGGCGGCGTCGGCTTCGCGGACTCCAACCCGAAGTACCAGGCGATGAAGGACGTCGTGGCGGCGGTCGAGAAGGCCAAGCAGGACATCATCGCGGGCAAGATCGCGGTCAACACGAAGTGACGCCGTCGGGGCGGCCGGGCGAGGGGTGATGTCGTCGGGTCGGCCGACGGGGATCGGGTGATGTCGTCGGGTCGGCGGGGCGAGAGGTGATGTCGTCGGGTCGGCCGAGCCCGGAGCGACACCGTCGGACCGGCTCACCGGCGTCGCCCCCACCGCCGTCGCTCCGGCGGTCACCAAGTGAAGCCGTCGGCCTGGACGACCACGTCGAGCACGCAGGGGCGCCCCCGACCGGGAGAACCGGTCGGGGGC
>NZ_LBMW01000083.1 GCF_026168105.1 Streptomyces hygroscopicus | reverse complement strand
TATGAGGTCACGGTCGCCGGCCGGTGCACGCGATGGCACCGCTCGAAAGGCCGACGATTCAGAGTGAGGACAGCCGAAGCGTCAATCGGGGATCGGGTCAGACCCTCGAGCGGTGCCGCCCCATCCTCACAGTCGGGGATCTTGCTGGTCGAGGTCAGCTGCCGAGGGTTCGCCAGGACTTCGACCGGGGGATCTCGTTCTGGTCCAGGAAGGTCTGGAAGGCGGTCGGCGGTCTTGGTGAGGAGACATCCTCGGTGTCTGGCTGGCTGCTGAGGTGTTCGATGTTCACGGCGATGGCCGTGAGGACGTGTTGCAGGTGGGCTTTCGGGTGTCCTCGGTAGCGGCAGTGGCGCATGCCGTGTCCGTGTCCGGGGGCGAACTCGTTGATGGTGTCCTCGACTCCGGAGCGGACCGCGTAGCGGGTCTTCCAGTCGGGGGTCTGCTGCTCGGCGCGGACGCGGAGTTGCAGGTCGCGGAGTTCTCGTGGGGGAGAGCACACGGTCCGGGCGCTGTCCGCGGTGGTCGTGCACCGGGTGCGGGCCGGGCAGGGGCGGCACTGGCTCTTGGTGAACCGGGCCACGATCAGCGGTGCGGCGGTGGGCGAGGAGGTCGGGTAGGGGCCGTGCCAGCCCGCTGACCTGGCCCTGGGGGCAGGTGACCTGGCGGCGGTCGAAGTCGATGTGGAAGTCGTCCCGTTCGAAGCCGTCGCTCTTGCGGTGCCGGCGGCCTGAGCCTGGGTCACCCGCCACGCCCCGCACTCGCTGCTTCGGCACCGCCTGCGCCGCGGGTGTCGTGGTGAAGATCTTGCAAAGGACGTGCCTGACTGTCCTGACCTGGTTGGTTCGGGGTACTCGCGCGCTCGAAGGACCGGGGCGGTGCTCCCGGTCGGCGCGGATCAAAGGGCGTGGGAGGTGATCGCCGTGTCGAGCACACAACCGCATGTCACCGGCGGCGACCGCGATGCCGGTCAGGAGCCGGTGAGCGAGCTGGTGCAACGGGCCTCGCAGCAGCTGACCGAGCTGGTGCGCGGTGAACTCCGCTTGGTACAGGCGGAGATGAAGGCCAAGGGCAAGCACTACGGCAAGGGCGGCGGCCTGTTCGGCGGCGCGGGCGTGGTCGGATTCCTGATGCTGCAGGCGCTGGTGGCCACCGCGATCGCCGCCCTGGCGGTGCCGCTGCCGGTGTGGGCCGCGGCGCTGATCGTCACCGCCGTGCTGGGCGTGATCGCCACGGTGATGGCGATGACGGGCAAGAAGCAGGTCAGCCAGGCGGCCCCGCCCATCCCTGAGCAGACCATCGACAGTGTCAGGGCCGACGTGGCCGAGATCAAGGAGAGTGCACACCGATGACCCAGCCGCCGCACGACGAGCCCACCGCCTCCGGCCCGGAGGAGCTGCGTGAGCAGGTCGAGCACACCCGTGCCGAGCTCGGGGAGACAGTCGAGGCGCTCGCGGCCAAGACCGACGTCAAGGCCCGGGTGAAGGACAAGGCCACTCTGGTCAAGGAACAGACGGTGGTCAAGGCCGCAGCGGTGAAGGAACAGACCGCGGTCAAGGCCGGCGAGGTGAAGGCCAAGGCCGCCGACATCGCGCACCAGGTGCAGGACAAGCTGCCCGACCCGGTCAAGGACAAGGCGGCCAACGCTGCCGCGCAGGCCGGGCACCTGTGGGAGGAGAAGGCTCCAGAGCCGGTACGGCAGAAGGCAGCCCAGGGCACCCGAATCGCACGGGACAACCGCGCGGTGCTGCTCGCGGCGGTCTCCGCTGGTGCCCTGGTGCTGTGGCGGGCCTGCCGCCGCAGGAAGGGATGACCCGGATGAAGGCATCGAAGATCGCCTACAAGCCAGTCGGTCTGGCGTTGGGAGCGGTCAGCGGCATGATCGCCGGGGCCCTGTTCAAACAGGCGTGGAAGATGGTCGGCCATGAGGAGGACGCCCCGGACGCCACCGATGAGGAACGGACCTGGGGCGAAGTGCTGCTCGCCGCTACCCTGCAGGGCGCGATCTTCGCCGGGGTCAAGGCGGCTGTCGACCGTACGGGCGCCACCGCCATCCGCGGCCTGACCGGCACCTGGCCCGGCTGAGCACACCGAAGCTCCCCCTTGATCGTGAAGCAGTGTCAGGTGGGAAGTAAGTACACGAAGCGGTAGTCGGAGGAGTTCAAGCGGGACGTCATCGCGCTCATGGCCTCCTTGGGCCGGACGGTGACCGAGGTGTCAGAAATGCTGCCTCCTGAGACCAGGCAACTGCCATGCCGCTGGAATTGCGCACCCGATGAGCGCGGGGAGTGCCTCCGCTGCGAATCAGCTGCCAAGGCGGGAACCTCGGTGGGGGAGGTGTGTGAGCGGGTGCGACGCCAGCGCGCGGGGTGGCGCCAGAGGCCTGCGCTGTCCCGGGTGACGTCTACGTCGACTTCCACGATCAAGTCAGGCTGTACGAGCGGGAGGTTGAGGGTCTCGTTCGTGACCCGGCCAGCCGAGAACGTCCGGCCCGTCCATGGTGCCCGCTCCCGGCGGGGGACCGCAGACCGGCGAGGGTGGCGCCGGCCGCCGAGGGCAGGGTGGTGCTGCGGCCGGTGTACCGCAGGAGCCCGTCGGTATCGAAGCGCCCGAGGAGCAGGCTGCGCGGCGCGGTGAGAGGCCCAGTGACGGCCCCGACGATCGCTGTCTGCGTCTCGCGCACCCTGTACTGCCACCACCCGCGCGCGACGCCGCGGCGGCCCGGCTCGCCGCGTCACCTGTTTCCCGTCCACGCTGAACAGGGCCCGCAACCCGTCCCACTGGGGCTCGGACGCCCAGCCTGATGGCAGAGCAGAGCGGGCTGAGGCACGGGAGTGGCGAGCATCGGCTCAGGCAGCGCCCACGTCACGCATGGCCGCCCCCGTTCGGGTGAGGCGCGTGGTCCGGCCGCGCATGGGGTGGGCGCGTCGGGGATCAGTGTCTGCGGGCCGGGACGACCGGCCCTGACCGAGGCCTGACCGAGGGACGAGAGGCGGATGCACGATGGGGCATGGCGGCAACGTGATCGAGGAACTGACGACCGACCACCGGGAGGTCGAGGAGATCTTCGCCAGGATCCAGGGGATGACCGGCGGGGGCCAGGAGCTGCGTGATCTCGTGGACGAGGTCACCATCGAGCTGGTGCGGCACTCGGTCGCCGAGGAGCAGTATCTGTACCCGGCGGTGCGCGAGCACGTCGAGGGCGGAGACCGGATCGCGGACAAGGAGATCGCGGATCACAGTCGTGTCGAGGAACTCCTCAAGCAGCTGGAGAAGACGAACGCGGACGACTCCCGGATGAGTCCGCTGCTGCAGCAGCTCATGGAGGAGGTGGCCGCTCATGTCGAGGACGAGGAGAACAACCTCTTCCCGATGCTGCGCCAGGCGTGCTCCTCCGAGACGCTCGGCGATCTCGGGGAGAAGATCCGCCGGGCCAAGGCCATGGCCCCGACGCGGCCGCACCCGGCCGCCCCCAGCACGCCGCCGGCGAACAAGCTCCTCGCGCCGGGCGCCGGTCTTGTTGACCGGGCCCGTGACTTCGTCACCGGCCGCGGCAAGTCCTGACCGGCCGTTGGTTTCCCCGACCAGCAGCGGACAGCGGCCCGGGCCGGCAGCGAAGCCGGGCGCAGGCGATCGGTCCCGGCCTGCTGCCCAGCGGGGGCGGGTGATGCACGGTGCCCGGGGCAGCAGCCTGCCTCATCATGATCAGGCCCGTGCATGGGCCGTTCCGGCCCCGGGTCATGTTCCGTGCGACGTACGGGCGAATGGCATACGACGCTGTGTGCGTCGGGGCTGCTTCGGGGAACTCGTCGTCGTCGTGAACGAACCCCCGACACGAGCGGGGTGCCGCAGATGCCGAACCCACGGCAACCCGAACAGCGACGCAGCAGCAAGGGCGGCGCCACAGGGCAGCCCAGCGCCAAGCTCAAGGCACAAGAGGCCCGAGAGAAGGGCGGCCACGCGCATGGCACGGACAAGGGCAGCAAGGGCGGGGGAGGAAGCGGCGGAGTACCGCCGGATCAGCGACCCGAGCATCCGTGACACGAAACGACACGACACGGCGCCGTGTGTCCGTCGCCGATCAACGACGTCGTGAGTCGTCCAGGTACGCAGGAAAGGAAGAGCATCATGCCGGCCGGATCGAGCTCCAAGCGCGAGCGGCAGTACGAGCACATCAAGAAGAGCGCCGAGGACCGCGGCGAGTCGACGAAGCGGGCCAAGGAGATCGCCGCACGGACCGTCAACAAGGAGCGGGCCAGGTCCGGTGAGTCGAAGACCGCCAGCAAGACCTCCACGCGTGACCCGAAGTCGGCGCCCCAGCGCGGTGGGCAGCGCTCCCACAGCGGCGCGGAAGGCCCCACCAAGGATCAGCTGTACGAAGAGGCCAAGAAGCGCAACATTCATGGCCGTTCCACGATGACCAAGCAGCAACTGGAGAACGCGCTGGGCCGCTGACGGCAGCGATTGGTTCCCTGGCAGCCCCACTGCACCGCGAGAGATCCAGGGGCCCGGAAACGGGGGCTTTGAGCGAGGCCGCACAGCCTTGACAAGCGGAGCCTTTAGCCCCGGCACACCCCCGGCGCGGCCTCGGTCGCGATACGGCAGCATCACCGTTGGGATTGCGCCGGCTGTCATGCGTCGTTCGCGGGCAGGCTCCGGGTGTGAGGGTGAAGGTATCGGCTCGTGGACTCGGTGGGCTGTGTCTCCGCAGGCCGACGAGTCCTTCGGCGGCGAACCCCTACCCCACGGAGGCTGTGGACAGCCACGCCGACAAGCTCTCCGGACCGCTGCAGGAGCTGGAGAGCCCCGGTCGGATCAGGCACCTGGAGTCCCAGGTCTCCCAGCTTCAGCAGGCAGTCACCTCGCACGCGATGATCGGCCAGGCGATCGGCGTCATCGGGGCCGTGGGCCGGATGACGCCCGACGAGGCATGGCACGCCCTGAGCGAGACCTCGATGTACGAACATCAGGCTGCGTCACGTGGCGGAGCTCGTGGTCACCTGGGGGCAGGGCGGAAGAGATGTCGCGGCCAACGTGCGGGACGAACTCTCGCGCAGGCTCAAGCGCCAGGCCCTGCATTGACCAACCGGTAGACAGCCGTCTCTTCGGCCGAAAAAGGATCCGAGGCCGCTGGTCTCGTGCATGCAGGATCAGCTGTCCGCGACCACGCGCACCGTCGTCAGCTTCCGGTCGGCCGCATCCGGCAGGAACATCCCGGCCGCGACTCCCGTCGTCAGGTATTCCAGCACGGGCTCGGTCAGGCGTTCCCCGGGCAGTACGGCAGGGATCCCGGGCGGATACGGGGTGATCATCTCGGCGGCGACCCTGCCGGGAGCCTCGTCGACCTGGACCTTTGCGTGCCGGGCGAAGTATGCGTCGCGGGGCAGCCGGACCTGCTCCATGCGCAGGTCGTCCGGGGAGGGGACGGTGACCTGGGGGGCGTCCCGCAGATCGGTGGCGTGATCGGCCAGGTCACGCAGGGCTGCGAGGAGGCGTGCGGTGGTCTGCTCGTCGTCGGCGTGGGTGAGTTGGGCGCTGATGCGCCGGTGGTCGAAGAGGTGGACGTCGATGTGATGGTTCTTGCGCAGCCAGTCGGCCGCCCGGTAGCCGGTGGTGCCCAGTTCGCTGATGTCCATCACGAGGGGCAGGGGGTCGAAGTCAGCGGCGAGGTGGGCGCCGCAGAAGTCTCTGGCGTCGTTGACGTGGAAACCGTCGATCGTCTCGACGGCCTGGCGGGTGCGTGTGGCCAGTTCCAGAGCCCGTCCGATGAGTTCGGTGCCGTGCTGGACCATCTGTCGGCGCCAGGCGTCGATGCCGGCGTAGAGGAGGACGTTCGGGCTGGTCGTGCCGAGCAGGTCGGCCCGCGAGGCCAACTCGGCGGGATCGATGAGCTCCCCCTGGAGGTGAAAGACCGAGCCTTGCTCCAGGCCGCTGCCCATCTTGTGGATGCTGGTCACACAGATGTCGGCGTCCGCGTCCATGGCCCACGACGGGAGATCGTCGTGGAAGGGCAGATGCGCTCCCCAGGCTTCGTCCACGATGAGCGGCCTGCCGCGGCGGTGACATACCTGTGCGATGCCTGTGAGGTCGGCGGCGGCTCCGTACGGGGTCGGACTGGTGACCAGGGCCCCGTCGGCATCGGGATACCGGGTGAACGCCTTGTCGTAGGCGTCCGGCGACGGGGGATGGGCGATGTGCCGGACGGCGTCCCACTGGGGCTCCACCCATACCGGCTCGACACCGGACAGGATGAGTCCGGAGATGACCGACTTGTGGGCATCGCGCCCGACGAGAAGCCGGTGGCCGGGACAGGTCACCGCCAGCATGGCGGCCTTCACCGACAGGGAACTGCCGCACGTCGAGAAGAAGGTGTGCTCGGCGTGCACCGCGTCCGCCATGAGCTCCTCGGCCCGCTCCAGAACGCGGTCACGGGCCATCCGGTCGTCAAGCCCACCGTTGGCCAGGACATCACCGAAGAACACGGCGTCCCCCAGCACAGCCCTGGCACGCGGGTCCGCGCCACGCGCCTGCTTGTGCCCAGGCGGTGTGAAACCCAGCTCGTCGGCGTCGTGATAGCGGGCGAGCGCGTCGAGGACGGGCGCATCGTCATGGTTCAGACCCATGTATGAGCCGTTCCCGAAACCGCGGGGGACATGTCCCCTGAGCGGTCCGGACGAGTGGGAGGCGGCGGTGTGCGGATCGCTGCTTCGATAGACGGCTCCCGCGCCCTTGGATCCGCATACCGGCGTGAGCGGCGCGCGCTGTTGCCTCGCTGTCGCGCTACGGCTTGGGGGGTTCGTCCCGGTTTCGCGGAGACTTCAGCTGGCCCCTGGAAGCATTCGGTCCCTTGTCGGCCTGTCCGGCGGGGCGTCTGGTCACGTCGTCGGGCCGCCCGGCTTCGTCGTGTCCCCGGCCGATGCGCTCCCCGCCTCCCGTCAGCATCTGCTTGAGCTTGTCCATCACGGACATCGTGTCCTCCTTGCCGATTTTCGTTCCCTCCAGGATCGGCGTCGCATGCCGAGGGTGCATCCGCTGTAGCAGGGCAAGGCATGGCCGGCGGCGCCGCCGGCGCCGAGGCCGTGATCCCCCGGTTCCCTCCGCTGAGGAGGCGTGCAGCGACAGTGGGTGGTAGTTGAACGCGCCCCCACCCGGACGTCCGTACCGCACCGAGGGACGGATTATCGGGCGTACCTCGGTGTCAAAGTTCGCAAAGGCATGGAGTTCGCGGGATCCGTACCCGGTGAGGTGGTGGGCCACGTCACGACGGGCTTCCTGGGGGGTACTCGAGGGTCTCCGCCCGGTGGCGTGCGTGCCGGTCGGCTGGTCGGTCGGGTCGTGAAGAGGAGTGTGGGATGGCTGACAGGATTACGGACGTATGGGGAGCCCGGACGCCGTTTGCCGCTGGTGAGCGCTGGCCGATGCGGGTGGATCAGCATCTCCTGGTGGAAGAGGAGCAGGTCGAGCGCTGGGTTCCGTCCGCGTGTGTGCTGTGCTCCAACGGCTGCGGTATGGACATCGCCGTGGCGGACGGGAGGGTCGTGGGGGTGCGCGGCCGGGCCGAGGACCGGGTCAACCGGGGACGACTGGGGCCCAAAGGACTGTTCGGCTGGCAGGCGAACCACTCTCCCGACCGGCTGACCCAGCCGCTGATCCGGCTGGACGGCGAGCTGCGGCCCACGGACTGGGACACCGCCATGGCGGCGGTCGTAGACCGGTCGAGGCAGGTGCCGGCCGAGCACGGGCCCCTGGCGATGGCCTTCTACACCTCCGGGCAGCTGTTCGCCGAGGAGTACTACGCGCAGGCGCTGATCGCCCGCGGCGGTATCGGGACCCCGCATCTGGACGGCAACACGCGGCTGTGCACGGCCACCGCCGAGTGGGCGCTGGTGGAGAGCTTCGGCAGCGACGGCAACCCGGGCTCGTATGCGGACATCGACCTGTGCGACACGCTGCTCCTGGTCGGGCACAACGTGGCGGAGACGCAGACGGTGCTGTGGGCCCGCATGCTCGACCGCCTCCGCGGACCGGACCGCCCCCGGCTGGTGGTCATCGACCCGCGTGCCACGCCTACGGCCCGTGAGGCGGACGTCCACCTGCCGATCCGGCCCGGCACCAACGTGGCCGTCCTGAACGCCATCCTCCACGAACTGATCAGCAACGACTTCCTCGACCGCGAATTCATCGCCGAGCACACGGTCGGTTTCCAGGACCTGGCCGATGTGGTGGCGCCGTACACACCGGAGCACGCCGGGGAGATCTGCCGCGTTCCGGCCGACGCCATCCGGGAGGCGGCCCGCGTGATCGGTACCGGGCAGCGTCTGGTCTCCACCGTCCTGGAGGGGGGGTGTATCAGTCGCACCAGGCCACCGCCGCGGCCGTCCAGGTCAACAACCTCCATCTGCTGCGCGGCATGATCGGCCGGCCCGGCTGCACCGTCTTCCAGATGAAGGGACAGCCCACCGCGCAGAACACCCGCGAGACCGGAGCGAACGGCACCCTGACCGGTTTCCGGAACTGGCAGAACGACGACCACGTATCGGAGATCGCGCGGGCGTGGAACGTGGACGCGGCGCAGATCCCGCACTGGTCACCGCCCACCCACGCCATGGAGATCTTCCGGCACTGCGAGGACGGGTCCATCAGGTTCTTGTGGGTGACGGGCACCAATCCGGCCGTCTCCCTGCCACAACTGCACCGGATCCGGTCCATCTTCGGCCAGGACCGGCTGTTCCTGGTCGTCTCCGACGCGTTCCCCACCGAGACCACGGCCCTGGCCGATGTCGTCCTGCCGGCCGCCCTGTGGGGCGAGGAGACCGGCTGCTACACCAACGCCGACCGGACCGTGCACCTTTCGGACAAGGCCGTCGACCCGCCCGGCCAGGCCCGCCCCGACTTCGACATCCTCCTCGACTACGCCCGCCGCATGGACCTGCGCGACCGCGGCGGCCTTCCCCTGTTGCCCTGGACACCCCGAACAGGCGTGGACGGCCTTCACCGCGCTCACCCGAGGCCGCGTCTGCGACCAGAGCGCCCTCACCTACCACAAGCTCCGCAACAGCCAGGGAATCCAGTGGCCGTGCACCGAGCAGGCTCCCCAGGGCACCGAACGCCTCTACACCGACCACACCTTCCCCACCCGGCCTGAGACGTGTACGGACTACGGGCACGACCTGGCCACCGGCGCGCAGAACGAGGCCGACGAATACCGCGCCCACGACCCGGACGGCCGCGCCATCCTCAAAGCCGCCTCCTACCTGCCGCCCCACGAAGAGACGGACGCGGACCACCCGCTCCAGCTCACCACCGGCCGCAAGGTCTACCACTGGCACACCCGCACCAAGACCAGCCGGGCCCCCGAACTTGAGGCCGCCGCCCCCGACGTCTGGGTCGAACTCCACCCCGGCGACGCCGCCGACTACGGAATCGCCGAAGGCGACCTCGTCCTGGTCACCTCCCGCCAAGGCACCACGGTGGAAGCACCCGCCGTCCTGACCGGCACCCGCCCCGGGGTCGTCTTCCTTCCCTTCCACTACGGCTACTTTGACCAGGCCGTCCCCGAACGGCACACCCGGGCCGCCAACGAACTGACCCGCACCGAGTGGGACCCCGTCTCCAAACAGCCGATCTACAAGGTGACCGCCGTCCGCGTCGACAAACTCACCGACGCCCGCATCGCCCGGACCGGAAGGCGCTGACTGCCATGAACAAGATCGGTCTGCTGCTTGGTGAACTTCACGACGCCGAATGCGACCTCGCCACCGAATACCGGGCCGTCGCCGGCCGCCAGGCCGCCGACGCAGGGACCCACTACCCCTGTCTCACCCTCGCCCAGAAGTGCGACACGCACGCCACCCGCATCCGAGAGATGGCCGACCGCTACGCCAAGGACCTCTCCGAACCACACCAGTCCCACACTGTCGCCGCTGCCGCGGACGCCATCCGGCACAAGACCTCCGAACTCCTCGGCCACCACCCGCAATCCGGGCTCCTCCTCCTGCGCGATCTGCGCCAGCTGTATGTGATGGCCCAGGCGGTCGGCGTCCACTGGATTCTCCTCGGCCAGGTCGCCCAAGCCATACGCGATGCGAGCCTGTTCGACGAGGTCACTGCCCTCCACAAGGAAACCCTCACCCAGGTCAAATGGCTCACGACCCGACTCAAGGACGCCGCACCCCAAGCCCTGGCCACCCGTGACTGAGACCTCACCACCACCACGACGCCGTCGTGGAACTCTGGCACCCGCCGGGCGACCGCCGCGTTACCGCGACGGACATCGCCTGGCCTGCTGTGCTGACCGCGCGGTTGAATGCACTGCGGGCAGGGCAGGGCAGGGCCTGATTCGCAGCGGAGACCTGCTGGCATCCGTACGCGGCCGGCGGTTCGACTTGGTGATAAGCAGCCCGCCCTACGTCCCGGCGCCTCACAGGGCGAGCGACACCGGTGCCCCCGTCAAAGCAAGCGACGCCTGGAAACCGGTCAGGACGGGCGCGCGGTCCTGGACTGCATCTGTGACGACCTTACAGGCGTGCAGGGCCTGAGTCTGAGGGGTCACCGGCGCCTGCTTCTGGTGCATCCGCCACCGCGACTGACCAGCCTGGGGCAACAGCGGGGCGGTCGAAGCCATTGACGCAGGCTTCGACCGCCCCACGTGAGTCTGCGGACATGCCATGGCTGCCACAGGCGGCCCCGGCCGCCTGCGCTGTCCGCAGCTCGCCGGCGTGTGCCGAGGCGGCGCGGTTCTCGGCGCAGCCCGGCTCACTGAGCCCGTCGGCCGGGGCGTCGGCCGGGCGCTGTGCGGTCTGTCAGCCCAGGTCCGCCAGGAGGGCGTTCAGTTCGCTCTCCTGCTGCGCCGGCGACATCGGCGGGTTCGGGTGATCGATACCGAAGGTCTTGAGCACTTTGTCCATCTGGGCGTCGATGGAGGTCCAGCCGGTTCCGTCCAGCGGCTGCAGCGAGGCCTGGTCGGCATCCCACAGGTCACGCAGCGACTGGGCGGCCGCGTGGGCCCCGGCCGCGTTCCCCGAGCGGGCGTCCTTGAGCGAGGTGGATGCGAGGGTCCGAAGCGCGCTGACCTTCGCGGGCGGGAAGTGCTTCACGGCCTGGCCGGGAGCCAGCTGGACGGCGGAGGTGGTGTCGGTCTCCGGCGCCGGGCCGACGTGCGGCTGACCGTGGGCCCAGACCAGCAGGGCCGCGGTGGCGACGGCCAGCAATCCGAAGGCGGCAACCGCGATGCGCTCCTTGCGCGGGTCGCTGGTGACCTGTGCGGCGTGGGTCGCCTCGTAGGTCTCGGTCACATCCGCGCGCGTCACCGTCAGGTAGACCACCGTCGCCAGGATCAGGCCGAGGAAGATCAGACTGGTGGTGAACGTGCCCAGCGCGAGACCGGTCGGGTCGCCCGGGTTCTGGGCGACCTTGGGGGAGGCGAGCCAGTCGCCGATGTTCGCGCCCAGCGGGCGGGTCAGGATGTAGGCGAGCCAGAAGGACAGCACCGGGTTCGCGCCGAACCTCCACAGCGCCGTGATCGCCGCGATGAGGCCGAGCGGCAGCAACACGGAGACGCCCGGGCTCCAGCCGGTCAGCTCCAGAGTCCAGTCGCCGGTCGCGGTGCCGAGCGCGAAGGTGACCAGGACAGTCAGCCAGTAGAACGACTCCCGCGAGAGCGTGGTGACCGAGTGGATCGACAGCGTGCGCTCCCGCAGCCACCACACGCCGAAGACCACCGCGAGCAGCACCGAGAAGACCGCGGAACTGATCCACAGTGGCACGTTCAGCTGGTCGGTCAGGATGTCGGTGTACAAGGTGCCCGTGACGCTGACAACGACCACGGTCAGCCAGTAGGGGAACGGGACGTACCGCTTCAGCCGCAGCTGGACGGCCAGGACCACCACGAAAACCGCGGTGAAGATCCAGGCCGTGTTCATCAGGCCGACGCCCAGCTGGGTGTTGATCCAGTCGGCGAAGCTCTCACCGACCGTCGTGCACAGGACCTTGATCACCCAGAACCAGATGGTGACCTCGGGGACCTTGTTGAGCATGAGCCGCCCGCTGCGCGTGCGTGCTTCCGTTGTGGTTGTCATGCAGTGAGATTTACGCGGGGAACCTGCACGCAACCTGACTACGTGGCCGCACACGCGGCCGGGAGCGTCACCTCGACGTGACCGCAGCCGTCCGCGATCGCGCGGACCTCCACACCGGCCGAGGCGGCGATGCGCCGGACCACCGGCAGCCCAAGCCCGTACCCGCTGCCGCCGGTCACACCCGCTTCGAAGACCCGGTCGACCTCCGCGGGATCGAACCCGGGGCCGTCGTCCAGGACATCGACCACGATTGCCTCACCCTGGATGCGCGCGGTGATCCACACACGCGACCGCGCGTGCCGCAGGCCATTCTCAAGCAGGGGTGACAGCAGCGACACGGCGACGTCGGCCGCCACGGCGACCTCGGCCTTCGCGGGAAGGGCGACCTCGACCGTGCGGCCGGCGATCGCCTGCCGTGCGGCGGAGCGCAGATCGCACCGGGTCCCGTCGTCTGTCCGTGCGCGCGCGGCGCGCAGAATCGTCGTGACCGCCGCATCGAGGCGGTCGACCTCGCTCAGCACGGCCTCCGGCGCCACCGGCTCGCCGGACAGCTGCGCCAGCTGCGCCTCGCCCCGCAGGGCCGTGAGCGGTGTCCGAAGCTCGTGGGCGATCTCATCGGTGAGCCGGCGCTCGTCCGCCAGCGCGTTGTCGACGCGCTCCAGGAGGTGGTCCAGGGTCCGCCCCAGTTCCCCGAACTCGTCGCGGGGGACTCCGAGGTTGAAGCGGCGCCCGGGTTCGTGATGGCCCCAGTCGTCGGCGAGCGCGGCCATCTCGTGCACGACCCGCAGCGCGCGGCGCACCACGAGGTGCGCGACACCGCCGGCGAGGAGGATCGCGAGGCCGCCCAGTATCAGCGACAAGGTCAGGCTGCGCTGCTCGGACGTCTCGTAGGGCGTGAGGTCCACCCGGACGATCACCATGACGTGGTGGCCGTCGATCGGGATCTGCCGCGCGTACAGGAGGTAGTTGTCGACGGCGGCGGTCTGCGATCGCCGTGAGCGTGCCAGCGCCTCGACGCGCTCGACCACGCTTGCCGGTACGTTCCCGTCGATCAGGCGGCCGTCGGCATACACCCAGGCGACCTCGTCCAGCGCCTCGCTGCTGTTCTCCGTCAGCACGACACGGCCGCCCGCGGCAGTGACGTTCACCGCGACCGCCTCGGCGCGGGTACGCGCCAGGTCGTGCGCGTCGGCGTCCGTCACCCTGCTCAGCAGCACGTGCGAGACCACGACCAGTATCGCGACCACGGCGGTGGCGATCAGCACAGTGAGCGCGACGACGCCCCTGCGGAAGCCCGTCACTGCCATCGGTAGCCCACGCCGCGGACGGTCGCCAGACGCTCGGCCACACCCAGCGGACCGAGCTTGGTCCGCAGCCGGCGCACGAAGGAGTCGAGGGTGTTGTCGTTGACCTGCGCTCCGTGCGGCCAGCCGGCAGCGATGAGGGCGTGGCGGCGTACCGCGTCGCCCTGCGAGGCGATCAGGCGGCCCAGTAGCCGGAACTCGGTCGGGGTCAGGCTCATGCTCACCGAATCGTAGGTCACCACGTGCTTCGCCGGATCGAGGACGACCTCGCGCGGTGCGAGCGCCACGGCGGCCCGGCGCAGTAGCGCTCGAACGCGGACCAGCAGTTCCGGGATGTCGAAGGGTTTGGTCATGTAGTCGTCGGCGCCGGCCTCGAAGCCGCCCACCTTGTGATGCAGGCCGTCCAAGGCGGTGAGCATCAACACCGGCGCGTCGACGCCGCGAGCCCGGAGCGCCAGGCAGACGTCGCGGCCGTCGGCATCCGGGAGCCCGAGATCCAGGACGACCAGATGGGGCGCTGGTGCGAGCTGCCGCAGCAGGCTGTCGGCCGTGGCGGCGACGGAGACGGTGTGGCCGTCGTGCTCCAGGGCGCGCTTGAGGACGCTGCGGACCGCCGCGTCGTCTTCGCACACCATGATGAAAGCCACGGGCTGACCCTAGATACTCCCGTCCCAGTTCTCCATCTTCCCTGGTCAGCCGCCTGACGGTCGGGAGCAGGCCGCTGGTGCCGCACGCCTGCCCTGCCATGAAGCCGCGACGGTCGGGCGCGACCGGCCGAGCCGCAGCAGCGGGGTTCGAGGGAGGACCACAATGGGTCGCATGGACACTGTGCAGGAGTACATCGACGCCATTGCGCCAGGTCACCGCTCGCTCTTCGCCCGGGTGAGCGGGCTGATCCTGGACGAATTCCCGCAGGCGAGCGTGACGCTGTCGTACAGAATGCCCACCTACCGGGTCGAAAGGCGCAGACTGCACATCGGTGTCTGGCAGCACGGCGTCTCGATCTACGGGTGGGGAACAGACCGCGATGGTGGCTTCACCTCCCGCCATCCCACACTCATCAGCGGAAAGGCCACCATTCGGCTGCGGTCCACGGACATGGCGGCCGTCACTGACGATGAACTGCGCGCTCTCATCCGTGCCGCGCTGAAGGCCTAACCGGGGACCCGGCCCTGCACGCAGGCACAGCCAGGCGGACCCTGGACGGCCCGACCGCGTTCCGCCCTCGGGGTTGGATGTGCGGTGACGTCTTTGAAACGCACTTCGCCTGACACCCCAGGCAGAGGGGACCGGCGCCCCTACAGCAGCCCGCCCAGCGGCAGGACCCGCTCGGCGAGCTGTCCACGCAGTCTTCCTCCAGCGGTGCCGGCTTCGGTGAGCCAGTCGGCGGCGACCAGCAGTTCGGCGTGTTCGGCGATTTGGTTGGGTGGCAGGGCGGTGAACGCGGCGGTCTGGTCCAGGTGGAGTCCGCTGTCCTCGGCGTGTCCGACGCGGCCGTCAGGCGGGTGTGGCCGGCGGTGTACAGGGCCAGGAGCCGGGTTGTGGCGCCCAGTTTCCTTTTGCGGATCTTCCGGTCGCCCACGACTTTCTGGTCCCAGCCGGAGATCCTTCCGCGGGTTGTCTTGCCGAATGCGAACGGGCGGGGCTGCTCGGGCAGCAGCGCGGGGACGGCGACCGCGACGGGATCCTCGGAACGGGAGGCCATCACCTCGGCGACGGTGCCGGGCAAGCACAGCCAGTCGGCGGCGACCAGCCGCTGTACCACCTGCTCGGCATCGTCTGGGAGCCAGCCGGTGAGGTCCTGGCCGGTGACGTTTCCGGTGCCGGCGCGCGCGGCCCGCAGGGTGAGCATGAGCACCGCCAGGCGCACTTCGGCCTCGGGGTGCGGGGCGTGCGCCTGAACGTAGTCCAGCACGGTGCGGGCGTGCACGGCCTGTTGCCGGGTCGGCAGCCGTTCCACCACCGGCTGGTCGCCAGCCGCCGTGTTGCCGGCGGGCTGGCCCGTGCGATTGGCGTGCATCTCGTGGGTGATCTGCGCGGCCTTCTCGGCCCGGTGCGCCTCGTGACGCAGGGAGCCGTCGCCGCTGACGTCGGCCCACAGGCGGAAGGCGCGGGCCTTGCGCTCGTGGAGGTCGGCGAGGAGGGCGAGGTCGGGCTCGGTGCGCTGCTCGTAGGCGCGGAACGCGTCCCCGAGCTCGATGAGCTCCAGGCGCAGGACGCTCGAGCAGGGCCATGCCACCGCGGCCGCTGACCGGTCCGAGGAAGGCGCCGTCATCCGCGCCCTTGATGCCAAAACCCCCGCACTTCAAGGGATCCTGATGGTAGGGCAGCTCGCCTGCACGGAGCGCTCCAGACCTGCGCATGGCGAGGGACGACAGGTCGGCAACCTTGATCAAAAGCTGGGCCACGCTGGCGAGGTGCGCGGTCTCACCGAGAAAACCGATCGCAATCAGGCACAAATCGTTGAGCTGCTGACCCAGCTGATCGGCCGGGACCCAAACGCCGGCCGAACTCTCACGCTTGAACTGCCTGTGGCCCCGGACACCTGCGTGTTCGGGGCCACAGCGGTACGGGCTCGCCGGCAGCCGCAGGTACGCAAGCGCTGCCGGAAGCAGGCCGCCACCGCCACGGGCCACTCTTCTCTCGGCGGCGGCCTCGGCGAAGGACTCGCGGGCCCGCGATGCGGCAGATGCACGCGCCGCACGACCTGCCCTTCCGGGCGCCGTCCTGCGAGTCCTGTCGCTCTGAGAAATCCAGTCAGTGGGGGGCTGCCGGTTTTGTGGCGGGGTTCGTGAGGGCGTCGAGTTGGGCGGCGAGGTGGGG
>NZ_LBMW01000009.1 GCF_026168105.1 Streptomyces hygroscopicus | reverse complement strand
GTCCGCGAGCGCGCCCGGCACATCCCCGCCGAACCGCGCGGCTGCCAGCACCGCCGCCTGCGCCCCGCCCAGCCCGCCCGAGTCACGCGCCGCACGGAGCAGCGCCTCGCCGGGTTGCCGTCCCGCGCGCACCTCCCCGGCAAGGGCCCCGCACAGCGCGATCACCGCCTCACCGTGCTTCTCCCGCGCCTGCCGTGCCTCCCGCGTCAGCCGCACCCGGCGCAGCACGGGCACGCCCACGGCCCCGGCCAGCAGGGGCAGGACTGATACGCCGAGCACCGCGACGAGCGCGCCCACGACGACCGACCACCACTCGGCCGGCCACCGCCGCATCCGTGCCACGACCCGTTCCCTGAGGGGCGGACCGGTCCCCGCTGCCTCGCCACCGCCCGCGAACAGAAACCGGGCCCGGCGCCCACCCGTGTCCGAGCCGCTCATCATCCAGGCCGCCGCCCCGGCACACACCAGTCCAGCACCGACCGACATCTCGCCCATCTCCGTCACAGCAACCCACTCCCACTTCCGTCGCGCCGGTTATTTCCATCACCTCGGTCGCCTCGGTCGCCTCGGCCACCTATGTCGCTTCCGTCGTCTGCGCCGCTTCCGCCGCTTCCGCCGCTTCCGCCACTTCCGCCGCTTCCGTCGTTTCCGCCACTTCCGTCGCTTCCGTTCCGCAGCAGCTCCCGCAGCCGTTCCCAGCCCCGCTCGCGCGTGAACGCCTCCGGACCCCAGCGCAGAGCGGGCACCGTCACCACGAACCCCGACGCGTCCCGCTCCAGCACATGCACCTCCGCGATGCGGCGGCGCCCGATCCGGTCGCGGACGAGATGGAGGACCACCGACAGCGCGGCCGCCAGCTGGCTGTGCAGTGCGGCCCGGTCCAGGCCCGCCGCCGTTCCGAGCGCCTCCAACCGGGCGGGCACCTGGGCCGCTGCGTTGGCGTGGAGGGTGCCGCACCCGCCCTCGTGGCCCGTGTTCAGCGCGGCGAGCAGGGACACCACCTCGGGGCCGCGCACCTCCCCGACCACGAGCCGGTCGGGTCTCATCCGCAGCGCCTGCCGCACCAGGTCCTGGAGCTCGACGAGCCCCACGCCCTCCTGGTTCGCGGGCCTTCCCTCCAGACGCACCACATGGGGGTGGTCCGGCCGCAGCTCCGCGGAGTCCTCGGCCAGCACGATCCGCTCGGCCGGTCCGACCACGCCCAGGAGTGCGCTGAGCAGCGTGGTCTTGCCCGACCCTGTCCCGCCGCTGATCACGTAGGAGAGCCGGGCGTCGATCAGCGCCCGCAGCACCTGGTCCCCATCCGGCGGCACCGTCCCCGCCGCCACCAGTTCGTCGAGCGTGAACGCGCGCGGGCGTACGACGCGCAGGGACAGGCAGGTGGATCCGACCGCGACCGGCGGCAGCACCGCATGCAGACGGGTACCGTCCGGCAGGCGGGCGTCGACCCACGGTCTGGCGTCGTCGAGCCGCCGCCCGGCCGCGGCTGCCAATCGCTGCGCGAGGCGTCGTACGGCCGCCGCGTCCGGGAAGGACACCGTCGTCAGCTCGAGTCCGCCGCCCCGGTCCACCCACACCCGGTCGGGCGCCGAGACCAGGACGTCGGTCACGGACGCGTCGGCGAGCAGCGGTTCCAGGGGGCCGCTGCCGACCAGTTCCGAACGCAGCTGCCGCGCCGCGCCCAGCACCTCCGCGTCCCCGAGCACCCGCCCCTGCTCGCGCAGGGCCTGCGCCACGCGTGCGGGGGTCGGCTCGGCCCCGCTCTCCGCCAGCCACTGCCGCACACCGTCCAGCAGCCGCACACGTTCCCCGGCGTGGGTTGCGGGCTCCGCTCCCCCGCCCGGACGCGGGGCGGATCCCGTGCCGTGGTCCGCCCTCGCCGCCGCGCTCCAACCCTTGGCCATGCGTCAGTCACCCGCCTCGGCCAGTGCCCGCTCCCAGAAGGCGGAGCAGAACCGGGCGAGCGGCCCCCGCGCCGCTCCCCCGGGCGGTACCGAACCGTCCGGCGGCGGTGTCTCGGCGGGCACCTCGCCGACCAGCGGCAGCCCCAGCAGGCGGGCCACCTCGTGGTCGCCGAGCCCGGGCCCGTACGGCCCCCGTACCGCGACCCGCAGGTCGGCCAGGACCATGCCGACGGCCGACGCCACCCGCCGCGCGGCCGCGACGGCACGCAACTCGGCCGGAATCACCAGCACCCCGACGTCGAGCTGGGCGAGGACTTCGGCGACGCCCTCGTCGACACGGCGCGGGAGGTCGACCACGACCGCCCCGCCGCGTCGCCGGGCCGCCGCGAGGACCGCGCGCACGGCCGGGGGCGGGACGGCAACGGTGTCTCCGCGGTCCCAGCTGAGCACCCGCAGCGCGTGCAGCTCGGGCAGGGACTCCTCCAGGGCACCGCCGCCGACCCTGCCGCGGGATGCGGCGAACGCCGGCCAGCGCAGCCCGGCGGAGGTCTCTCCGCCGAGGAGCACGTCGAGTCCGCCGCCCAGCGGATCCGCGTCCACCAGGAGGGTGCGCCTGCCCTCGCGCGCGGAGGTGACGGCCAGCGCGCAGGCGAGCGTGGAGGCGCCGGCCCCGCCCCGCCCGCCGATCACGCCCACGGTGAGCGCGGGCCGGCCGACCCCTTCGGCCACGTCGGCGATGCGGTCGACCAGCCACTGCTCGCCGTCCGGCAACACCAGGACATGCTCGGCGCCGATCTCCACGGCGCGACGCCAGACGCCGGAATCGTCCTGATCCCGCCCAACCAGCACCACTCCCCGCCTGCGCACGGCCCCGCGCACCCGACGCACCGCGTCGTCGCCGACGAGGACGAGTGGCGCCGCCTCCCAACTGCCCCGGTGCTCCGGCACGCCGGGGTGGACCTCCGGTCTGGCGCCCGCTGCCGCGCACAGGCGCAGCAGGTCGTCGAGGAGTTCGGCGTCCTCGGTGACGATCAGCGGTCCGCTCCGCCGCCCCTCGGCGACGGCCGGTCCCTCGTGTGTGATGGCTCCCGCCACGATCTCCAGCCCCCTTCGCTGCCTCTTCCGCCCGATTCGCGGGGCTCACTGCGGCCCCGCGCCTCCCGTGCGTGTGAAGAACCGGCAACCGGTCTCCATATGAACGGCCGATACGAACCGGCCATACGCGTCCGACAAACGGAACCGGAGGTGAACAAACCCGCCACCGGCGAGACGCGCTGGAATCACGGTGCGGCGATCCCGGAAATCTTGGGGATCTTGGTCGATAACTGTGGACAACTCAGCGGTTGTGAATATCGTCATCACCCATACCGGTGAGGCCCGGCGGCTTCCGCACAGCAGCTCGACGACTACGCACCGTAACGGATCATGGACCACGCGAAACGGCGCCCTCGGCGCCGCCGTACGGTCGCGAGACCGCGGAGAAACGGGGAAAAACCCACCCGGACATGCGACGACCCCCGCCGGGGGGGAGAGCGGGGGTCGTCCCCACGGCCGACTCGGGGGGGGAGGAGTCGGACCGGGTTAGCACGGTCGCGAACGATCCGTGACTTCCATGGTGTACCCGAGAGCCCTCTCAGGCAAACCCACGCGCCCCACCTTACGCCGAATGGTGGGCGCATATGCTCAGGGCGTGGAAAACCACTCCTTGCCCCGCACAGCGGCCTTCTTTGATCTGGACAAGACGGTCATTGCGAAGTCGAGCACGCTCACCTTCGGCAAGTCCTTCTACCAAGGCGGACTGATCAACCGCAGGGCCGCGTTGCGTACCGCATATGCCCAGTTCGTGTTCCTGGCAGGCGGCGCCGACCACGATCAGATGGAACGGATGCGCGAATACCTGTCCACGCTCTGCCGCGGCTGGAACGTCCAGCAGGTCAAGGAGATCGTCGCCGAGACGCTCCACGACCTGATCGACCCGATCATCTACGACGAGGCCGCCTCCCTCATCGAGCAGCACCACAGCGCCGGGCGGGACGTCGTGATCGTCTCCACATCGGGCGTCGAGGTGGTCGAGCCGATCGGTGAACTGCTGGGCGCGGACCGGGTGGTGGCCACCCGCATGGTCGTGGGCGACGACGGATGCTTCACCGGCGAGGTGGAGTACTACGCGTACGGACCCACGAAGGCCGAAGCGATCAAGGAACTCGCCGAGTCCGAGGGGTACGACCTGGCGCGCTGCTACGCCTACAGCGACTCGGCGACCGATCTGCCGATGCTGGAGTCCGTCGGCCACCCTCATGCCGTGAACCCGGACCGGGTGCTGCGCCGCGAGGCACTCGCGCGCGAGTGGCCGATTCTCGACTTCCACCGCCCGGTCCGGCTGAAGCAGCGGCTGTCGGTACCGCCGCGGCCGGCCCTTCTCGCGGTGGCGGCCATAGGCGCCGCGGCGGCGACAGCGGGGCTCGTCTGGTACGCGAGCCGACGACGCACCCCGGCCGTGTGAACCTCCGTGCGTGCGCGGCGGATAGCGCTCCCGCCCGATTCACGCCTCTTTGAACCTAAAAGTAAAGAACTATAGGCAGGGGTTCCGCTTACCCGGACCCTGGAGTACAAAGGACTTAAGGCCCGCGAGACCGAAGGAACATCCGAAAGGATCACCTTTTAAACGCAATTGGCCCCACGGACCGAGCATGAACACTGGGCACCCACGCGACGTCGACCCGTCGATTACGGGCCAGCCGCACCAGGTGACGGGCAACAGTTCCCGGCCTGATGGGCAACATATCGAGGACGCTTGGTAACCCGGCGGACATGCCAGCGGCGGTACGAGACCTCGTACCGCCGCAACCATGTGAGAGGCCCTCCGGCGAGGGCCTCTCCGCTGTCCGGGAGCTACGCCGCCCCGCGCTGCAGCGCCTCGCACACTGCGGTCGACTCTCGAACTCCCAGTTCGACCGCCTTGCCGCAGTGGGCGATCCAGGTCGCCATGCCGTCCGGGGTGCCCGACACATAACCGTCCAAGGCCGCGACGTAGGCCGCACGGCCCAGTTCCGCAAGACCGACCTCCGCCGGGCAGACCGCCTTCGGGTCCAGACCGCTCCCCACGAGGACGATGCGCTGTGCAGCGCGCGCCACGAGGCCGTTGTGGGAGCCGAAGGGGCGCAGGGCGAGCAGTTCACCGTGTACGACGGCCGCCGTCACGAGTGCTGGGGCCGAGCCGCCGGCGACGATCAGCTGTGAAAGCCCCTCGAGGCGGCCGTTGACCTCGGCGGCGTCCGGCAGCGGCAGCTCCACGAGCGGCTCGTCGACCGGCTCGCCGTCCTGACGCGGACGGCCCACGCGGGGGTCGGGGTCCGCGGCGGCCACCAGGTGCAGCCGCGCCAGCACCCGCAGGGGCGACTGCCGCCAGATGGACAGCAGTTGCCCCGCCTCGGCGGTCAGCCTGAGGGCCGCGCCGACCGTACGGGCCTCGTCGTCGCCACTGAAGTCGGTGCGCCTGCGCACCTCCTCGAGAGCCCAGTCGGCGCCGGACAGGGCGGCCGAACCGCGCGCGCCCCGCAGCGCCGCCTCGGAGGTGATCTCGTTGCTGCGGCGCCGCATGATCCGGTGCCCGTAGACCTGGTCCACGGCCTTGCGCACGGACTCCACGGCCTCGGCCACCCCGGGCAGCGCGCCCAGGGTCGCGAGCGGATCGGCGGTCGCACCTGTCGTACTCATGAGTACGACCCTACGCACCTCCGCGCGCCTCCTTCGAAGGAGTGGTCTTCCTCACGCCCGACCGCGACGGAGAGCAATCACGCGACTACCCTTGGTGAACATGAAAATTGCTTTCGTCGGGAAGGGCGGCAGCGGCAAGACCACCCTGTCCTCCCTGTTCATCCGCCATCTCGCCGCCACCGGAGCGCCGGTCGTCGCCATCGACGCCGACATCAACCAGCACCTGGGAGCCGCGCTGGGACTCGACGAGGACGAGGCCGCGGCGCTGCCCGCCATGGGTGAGCGGCTGCGGCTGATCAAGGAATACCTGCGCGGCTGCAACCCGCGGATCGCCTCCGTCGAGACGATGATCAAGACCACTCCTCCCGGGGAGGGCTCACGGCTGCTGCGGGTGCAGGAGCACAACCCGGTCTTCGACGCCTGCGCGCGCCCGGTGGAACTCGGCGGCGGCACCGTCCGTTTGATGGTCACCGGCCCCTTCACGGACGCAGACCTGGGGGTGGCCTGCTACCACTCCAAGACGGGAGCGGTGGAGCTGTGCCTGAACCACCTGGTGGACGGCCGCGACGAGTATGTGGTGGTCGACATGACGGCGGGCTCGGACTCCTTCGCCTCCGGCATGTTCACCCGCTTCGACATCACGTTCCTCGTCGCCGAGCCGACCCGGAAGGGGGTCTCCGTCTATCGCCAGTACAGGGACTACGCCCGCGATTTCGGGGTCGTCCTGAAGGTCGTCGGCAACAAGGTGCAGGGCCAGGACGACATCGACTTCCTCCGCGCCGAAGTCGGTGACGACCTGCTCGTGACAGTCGGGCACTCCGACTGGGTGCGCTCCATGGAGAAGGGCCGTCCGCCCCGGTTCGAGCTCATGGAGGACGCCAATCGCCGCTCCCTGCGCATCCTTCAGGTCGCCGCCGACGCCACCTTTGAACTGCGTGACTGGGAGCGCTACACGCGCCAGATGGTGCACTTCCACCTGAAGAACGCGGCCAGTTGGGGCAATGAGCGTACCGGGGCCGACCTGGCCGCGCAGATCGACCCCGGTTTCGTCCTCGGTGAGGGCCTGACCGCCGCCGTGTGAGCAATTGCCCCTCGCCACGGCTTGGCGGTTTCGCCGTGAGAACCGGCCTCCTCGCCCGGGAGGGAGGCGGCCGGCGCCCTGGCGACAACCGCCTTCCGTCGCTTACGGCGTGACCGGCGGGGCGCCGGGAACGCCCTTCGGAGCGGGGGCGGGAGGGGCCGCCGTCAAGGACTCCCAGCCCTCGGCCGGCGCCTGGCCCACCTTCAGCGTCCGCAGCCTCTCCAGGACCTGCGGATCCTGTGCGTCCAGCCAGTCGACGAGCTGATGGAAGGACACACAGCGCACGTCGGGCTGGTTGCAGACGCGTTCGACGACCTCCTGGACGGCGCGCATGTAGGTGCCGCCGTTCCAGGACTCGAAGTGGTTGCCGATGATCAGGGGCGCGCGGTTTCCGTCGTACGCCCGCTGGAAGCCCTGAAGCAGGCCGTCACGCATCTGGTTGCCCCACTCCTCGAACTTGTCGGGGTCGCCCTGGGTCTGGGTGCCCGACTGGTTGACCATGAAGTTGTAGTCCATGGTCAACTGCTCATAGGTGTGTCCGGGGAAGGGCACGAGCTGCATCGACAGGTCCCACAGGCCGTCCTTCTTCTTGGGCCAGACCTGTTCGTTGACTCCGGAGGTGTCGTAGCGGAAGCCCAGGTCGCGTGCCGCCTGCATGAAGTTCTTCTGCCCCTCCAGACACGGCGTGCGGGCGCCGATGAGCTCCTTGTCGTAGTCGAAGGGGAGCGACGGCTCCTCCTTCAGGCCGGCGTTGGTCTTCCAGGACTTCACGAACGCTTTCGCCTGGGCGATCTCGTCCTTCCACTCGTCGACGGACCACTGGCCGACCCCTCCTTCGTTGCCGCAGAAGTGGCCGTTGAAGTGGGTGCCGATCTCGTTGCCCTCCAGCCACGCCATGCGCACCTGCTCGGCGGTGTTCTTGATGCCGTTCTCGTCGTTGAAGCCGATCTCCGAGCTGCCCGGCGTGTGCTGCGGCGGCTTGTACAGGTAACGCTTCTCCTCGGGCAGCATGTACACGCCGCTCAGGAAGTACGTCATCGTCGCGTTGTTGGCCTTGGCGATCTTGCGGAAGTGCGAGAACAGCTTCTGGCTGTCCTCGCCGGCCCCGTCCCAGGAGAAGACCACGAACTGCGGAGGTCTCTGCCCGGGCTTGAGCCGCTCGGCTCTGGGCAGATGCGGCTGGGCACCCGTGAACGCCGTGGAGCCATCGCCGATCAGGCGGACCCCGCTGCCCGGAGCGGGGGCTCCGGCCGCCTTCCTCGCTCCCTGCTGGGGGCGGCTCGCGCCGGTCGTGCAGCCGGAGAGTGCGGTGGCGCAGGCCGCGGCCAGTGCGACGCCCACGTTGATCCTCTGGGTGGCGGCCATCTTCCGCCCACCTTCTTCCTTCAGTCGGGGCCACGCTGCTGTTCTGCGGCGGTGTTCTGCGGCGTCGAACGGGTGCCGGCCCGCACCCACCCGCAGCCCGACCAAGGTCGCACGGGGTATCGACTGAATTTGTATGACAAGCCGATGAAATGACCAACTCACCCTCTTGAGTGATTTATCGCCTGCATTTGCCCAGCTTTTCGATACGATTCCTTTACTCAGAATTACGATCCATTTACCGAGCGTTGAGACATCCCGCCGCTGTACGCCGTGACCCACGGCCGCGCCCCGACCCAGGCCCAGCCAGGGCCACCAGTTCCGCGACCGCGCCACACCGGAGGAGACGGGAACCATGCCCGCCTGCGTCCCCACCCGCGCCGCCGACTCGACTCGGCCGAAGCGCGTGCACCAGCCCCACAGTCCGCCGTCCCCGCCCCGACGCTTCCGCGTCGCGGGCGCCGATCTCTCGGCATCACTCGCGGTCTTCCTGATCGCCCTTCCACTGTCCCTGGGCATCGCCCTCGCCACCGGCGCTCCACTCCAGTCCGGCCTCGTGGCCGCGGCCGTCGGCGGGCTCGTCGCCGGCCGGTTCGGCGGCTGCCCGCTCCAGGTCAGCGGCCCGGCCGCTGGACTCACCGTGGTCACCGCCGACCTCATCCACCGCTACGGCTGGCGTACGACGTGCGCCGTCACCGTCCTCGCCGGCCTCACCCAACTCGGCCTCGGCCGCCTGCGTGTGGCGCGTACGGCGCTCGCCGTCAGTCCCGCGGTCGTCCACGGCATGCTCGCCGGCATCGGTGTGACCATCGCCGTCGCCCAGCTGCACATCGTGCTCGGGGGCACGCCGCAGAGCGCCGTCCTCGACAACCTCCGGGCGTTGCCCGCCCAGCTGGCCCGTCTCGACCCGGCCGCCGTCTCGACGAGCGCACTGACCCTGACCCTCCTGCTGCTCTGGCCTCGGCTTCCCGGACGGTCCGGACATCTCCTGCGCAGAGTCCCGGCCGCGCTCGTCGCCGTCGCCGGTGCCACCGTGACCGCCTCGCTCACCGGACTCGGCCTGCCCAGGGTCGAGCTGCCGTCCTGGCACAGCCACGCGCTCGCCGGACTGCCCGAGGGCCCCGTGCCCGGCATCGCCGCCGCCGTCCTGACCATCACGCTGGTGTGCAGTGTGCAGTCGCTCCTCGGAGCAGTCGCGGTGGACAAGCTCGCGGCCGGGCGCCACCCGCACTCCGGACGCTCGGATCTGGACCGCGAGCTGCTCGGGCAGGGCGCCGCGAACATCGTCTCGGGAGCGCTCGGCGGCTTGCCGATCGCGGGCGTCGCCGTGAGAAGTTCGGCGAATGTGCGCTCCGGCGCCCTCGGCCGGAACTCCACGATGCTGCACGGCGTTTGGGTAGTAGTAGCCGCGCTGCTGATGGTCCCCGTGCTCGAGCTGATCCCCCTCGCCTCGCTCGCCGCTCTGGTGATGGCCGTCGGCATCCAGATGGTGTCCCTGCACCACATCCGCACGGTCACCCGCCACCAAGAGGTGCCGGTGTACGCCGTCACCACGCTCGGCGTCGTCTTCGGGGATGTCCTGCAGGGCGTCACGCTGGGGGTCGCCGCAGCCGTCGCCATCGCCCTGCACCGACTCGCCCGCACCCGCATCACACACGAGGAGAGAAAAGGAGTCCATCACGTCCGTGTACGAGGTCAGTTGACATTCCTCGCGGTGCCCAGGCTCACCAGGGCACTGCACCTGGTGCCTCCGGGAGCGGACGCCGTCGTCGAGCTGGACGGGTCTTTCATGGACCACGCGGCGTACGAGTCCCTGCAGGACTGGCAGAGAACGCACCGCGCACAGGGCGGCACGGTCGCCGTCACCGGCCGCGCCGGAACGCGCATCGCGCTCCCCGCGCCGGACTCACCCGCACCGACGGGAGACTCCGAGTCCACGGAGGCGACCGCGTGCCGGTGCCGGCCCTGGACACCATGGCGCAACCACCAGTGCGAGGGCCCGCCGACCGCGCCGCCCGGCGGCCACCCGGACGGGTCGGCCGCCGGGGCCCGGCCGAGCGGGCACCAACTCGCGCGCGGGATCAGCGCGTTCCAGCGGAACACCGCCCCGCTGGTGCGCGGTGAGCTGGCCCGTCTGGCGCGTGAGGGACAGCGGCCCGCGCAGCTCTTCCTGACCTGCGCCGACTCGAGGCTCGTCACATCGATGATCACCTCAAGTGGCCCGGGCGACCTGTTCGTTGTCCGCAATGTGGGCAACCTGGTGCCGCTGCCCGGCGCGGAGAGCGGGGACGATTCGGTGGCCGCCGCCATCGAGTACGCGGTGGACGTACTGAAGGTGCGGTCCATCACGGTGTGCGGGCACTCCGGGTGTGGCGCGATGCAGGCCCTGCTCGCCACGGAGCCCGGCGGCGCGCAGACCCCGCTCAAGCGGTGGCTGCGGCATGGGTTGCCCGGTCTTGAACGGATGGCCGACGAGAAGCGGCCCGGCGCCCGGATCGCCGGACGGGACCCGGCCGACGTTGCCGAACAGCTGTGCCTGATCAATGTGGTGCAGCAGTTGGAGCATCTGCGGGCGCACGAGTCCGTGGCCCGGGCGCTCGGTGCGGGCGCGCTCGAACTGCACGGGATGTACTTCCACGTGGGCGAGGCACAGGCGTATCTGCTCACCGCGTCCGAGGACGGCGATGTCTTCGACCGGGTGGGTGCGGCCGGGGACCTGCGCAGCCCGGCCTGACATCGGGCGGCCGGTCGTCGGACCACGTGTGACATGGATCGCCGAATGAACCGGGGCGAAGGCGCGCACGTGACCTGGAGGGGACCTGTTCGGGAACAGCCCCTCACAGGTCTAAACCAATTTCCGGCCGGCCCTTGTCATCGAGCCCTCCGGTCTGATGAGCTGTGGCCTGGGACACAACGGACACCCTGGGAAAGGGAGATGTCGTGAGCAACGAAAGCCTGGCCAACCTGCTCAAGGAAGAGCGCAGGTTCGCGCCCCCCGCCGACCTGGCGACGGGCGCCAACGTCACGGCGGAGGCGTACGAACAGGCCAAGGCTGACAGGCTCGGCTTCTGGGCCGAGCAGGCCCGGCGGCTGACCTGGGCCGTCGAGCCCACCGAGACGCTCGACTGGTCGAATCCGCCCTTCGCCAAGTGGTTCAAGGACGGCAAGCTGAACGTCGCCTACAACTGCGTCGACCGGCATGTCGAGGCGGGCCACGGCGACCGTGTCGCCATCCACTTCGAGGGCGAGCCCGGCGACGGCCGCGCCATCACCTACGCCGAACTCAAGGACGAGGTGTCGAAGGCCGCGAACGCCCTGCTGGAGCTGGGGGTGCAGAAGAGCGACCGGGTCGCCATCTACATGCCGATGATCCCCGAGACCGCGGTCGCGATGCTGGCCTGCGCTCGCATCGGCGCCGCGCACTCGGTCGTCTTCGGCGGCTTCTCGGCGGACGCGCTCGCCACCCGTATCCAGGACGCCGACGCCAAGGTGGTCATCACCTCCGACGGTGGCTACCGGCGCGGCAAGCCCTCGGCGCTCAAGCCGGCCGTCGACGACGCGATCGAGCGCGTCGACAACGTCGAGCACGTGCTCGTGGTGCGCCGTACGGGTCAGGACGTCGCCTGGACCGAGGGCCGGGACGTGTGGTGGCACGAGATCGTCGAGCGGCAGTCCGCCGAGCACACGCCCGAGGCCTTCGACGCGGAGCACCCGCTGTTCATCCTCTACACGTCCGGTACGACAGGTAAGCCGAAGGGCATCCTGCACACCTCCGGCGGCTACCTCACCCAGACGTCGTACACCCACCACGCCGTCTTCGACCTCAAGCCCGAGACCGATGTGTACTGGTGCACCGCGGACGTCGGCTGGGTCACCGGACACTCGTACATCGTCTACGGACCGCTGTCGAACGGCGCTACCCAGGTCATGTACGAGGGCACCCCAGACACCCCGCACCAGGGCCGCTTCTGGGAGATCGTGCAGAAGTACGGGGTCACCATCCTGTACACGGCGCCCACGGCCATCCGTACGTTCATGAAGTGGGGCGACGACATCCCCGCGAAGTTCGACCTGTCGTCGCTGAGGGTGCTGGGGTCCGTCGGCGAGCCGATCAACCCCGAGGCGTGGGTGTGGTACCGCAAGCACATCGGAGGCGACCGCACCCCGGTCGTCGACACCTGGTGGCAGACCGAGACCGGCGCGATCATGATCTCACCGCTGCCGGGCGTGACCGAGACCAAGCCGGGTTCGGCGCAACAGCCGCTGCCGGGCATCTCCGCGACCGTCGTCGACGACGAGGCGAACGAGGTGCCGAACGGTGGCGGCGGCTATCTCGTCCTGACCGAGCCGTGGCCGTCGATGCTGCGCACCATCTGGGGTGACGACCAGCGGTTCATCGACACATACTGGTCGCGGTTCGAGGGCAGGTACTTCGCCGGGGACGGCGCGAAGAGGGACGACGACGGGGACATCTGGCTCCTCGGTCGCGTCGACGACGTGATGCTCGTGTCCGGGCACAACATCTCGACCACGGAGGTCGAGTCGGCGCTGGTGTCGCACCCGGCGGTCGCCGAGGCCGCGGTCGTGGGCGCGGCGGACGAGACGACGGGACAGGCGATCGTGGCGTTCGTGATCCTGCGGGGTACGGCGTCCGAGGACGACAAGCTCGTCGGTGAGCTGCGCGACCACGTCGGCACGACGCTCGGGCCGATCGCCAAGCCCAAGCGGATCCTGCCGGTGGCGGAGCTGCCGAAGACGCGGTCCGGGAAGATCATGCGTCGCCTGCTGCGGGACGTTGCGGAGAACCGGCAGCTCGGGGACGTCACTACGCTGACCGACTCGACGGTTATGGACCTGATCCAGGCGAAGCTGCCGGCGGCGCCCAGCGAGGACTGAGGCTCGCCCGGGAGGGGTCCCAGACCTCCGTGGGGGTGCCCGGCAGTACGCCGGGTACCCCTTCTTAATATTCAGGTAAAATGATGACTTCAGGGCGTGCCGGGAAGTCTGGTCGGCAAGCCGTCCGTGCGATCTCGTGACGGCCGTCAGCCTGTCGTACCGACCCGGAGGAGGTCTCCGCCGTGGCCGCGCCCCGCACCCGTAACAACATATTCCTCGGGCGCCTGTCCCTGCCCGAGCGGAACATCGTCACGGATGCGCTGCGCACCGAGACCGTCGGGGGCGTACTGCTGCTGCTCGCCGCGGTCGCCGCGCTGGTCTGGGCGAACATACCCGCGCTGCACAGCAGCTACGAGAGCGTCAGCCACCTCCGTTTCGGACCCGCCGCCGTCGGTCTCCAACTGTCCGTTCAGCACTGGGTCGCCGACGGCCTCCTCGCGATCTTCTTCTTCGTCGCCGGAATCGAACTCAAGCGTGAGCTGGTGGCGGGCGACCTACGGGATCCCCGCGCCGCCGTCCTCCCCGTCGTCGCGGCGCTCTGCGGGATGGCCGTTCCCGCGGTCGTCTACGCCCTCACCAACGCCGCCGGCGGCGGCTCCCTCGTGGGCTGGGCCGTCCCCACGGCCACCGACATCGCCTTCGCGCTCGCGGTCCTCGCGGTCATCGGAACCGCCCTGCCGTCCGCCCTCCGCGCCTTCCTGCTCACCCTCGCCGTCGTCGACGACCTGTTCGCGATCCTGATCATCGCCGTCTTCTTCACGTCCCGGCTGAACTTCGTCGCCCTCGGCGGTGCCGTCGCCGGGCTCGCCGTGTTCTGGGTGCTGCTGCGGAGGAGGGTGCGCGGCTGGTACTTGTACGTTCCCCTTGCGCTGGTCATCTGGGGGCTGATGTACAACAGCGGCGTGCACGCCACCATCGCCGGCGTGGCGATGGGGCTGATGCTGCGCTGTCACCGTCACGAGGGCGAGGAGCACTCCCCCGGCGAGCACATCGAACATCTCGTACGGCCGCTGTCAGCCGGTCTCGCGGTGCCGCTGTTCGCACTGTTCAGCGCGGGCGTGGCGATCTCGGGCAGGGCGCTCGGGGACGTGTTCACCAAGCCGGAGACGCTCGGCGTCGTGCTGGGACTCGTCGTCGGCAAGGCGGTGGGGATCTTCGGCGGTACGTGGCTGACGGCCCGTTTCACCCGGGCCTCGCTCAGCGACGAGCTCGCCTGGCCCGATGTGTTCGCCGTCGCCACCGTTGCCGGCATCGGCTTCACCGTCTCGCTGCTCATCGGCGAACTGGCCTTCGACAGTGATCCGGCGCTCATGGACGAGGTCAAGGCCGCCGTCCTCATGGGGTCGCTGATCGCGGCCGTATGCGCGGCGGCGCTGCTGAAGATACGTAACGCCAAGTACCGCGCGCTGTGCGCGGACGAGGAACGCGACGAGGACCTGGACGGCATCCCGGACGTCTACGAGCAGGACGACCCCGCCTACCACCTGCGGATGGCCGAGATCCATGAGCGCAAGGCCGCCGAGCACCGCAAGCTCGCCGCGCTGAAGTCCGCCGGGAACGGGACATCGGCCGGAACCGAAGGCGGCACCGGAGGCTGAACGGCACGCTTGCCGAAGTGGCTGGGCGGGCAAGCGAGGAGAAGGTCCGTCCGGCATGATCTGACACATCCACAAAACTCCGCAGTGTCCGCGGAGTACGTACGCAAAGAGCAGGGAGACCGCGATGAGCGCACCCGACGGCAGCCCGGTCGGCGCCGAACGCAGCATCGGCCAGCTGTTCGCCTCGGCGACGACCGACTTGTCCGCGCTGGTGCACGACGAGATCGCGCTGGCCAAGGCCCAGCTCAAGCAGGACGTCAAGCGGGGCGCGACGAGTGGCGGCGCGTTCTCGGCCGCGGGTGCCGTACTGCTGTTCTCCCTGCCCATGCTGAACTTCGCGCTGGCATACGGGATTCGGACGTGGAGCCGCTGGAACATGGCCGTCTGCTTCCTGCTGTCCTTCGCCGCGAACGTACTGGTCGCAGGACTGCTCGCGCTCATCGGCATGTTCTTCGCGAAGAAGGCCAAGAAGAGCAAGGGTCCGCAGAAGGTCGCCGCGTCGATGAAGGAGACCGCGGGCGTCCTGCAGCACGCCAAGCCGCACCCCCGTCAGCCCGGCCAGGCCGACACGGCGGCCGAGGCTGTGGCACGCTCGTCCTCATGACGGACCCGGCCACCCCTTCGGCGCAATCCACCTCGGTCGTACGGCTCGACATCCCTGGCGCGAAAGAGGTGACGCACCGGGACGTCGCCGCAAACGGCGCCCGTTTCCACATCGCGGAGCTGGGCGACGGACCGCTGGTGCTGCTGCTGCACGGCTTCCCCCAGTTCTGGTGGGCATGGCGGCACCAGTTGGTGGCGCTGGCCGACGCGGGTTTCCGCGCCGTGGCCATGGACCTGCGTGGGGTGGGCGGCAGCGACCGTACGCCGCGCGGCTACGACCCTGCGAACCTGGCCCTCGACATCACGGGGGTCGTACGGTCCCTGGGCGAGCCCGACGCCGCGCTCGTCGGCCACGATCTGGGCGGCTATCTCGCCTGGACCGCGGCCGTCATGCGCCCCAAGTTGGTACGGCGGCTGGTGGTCGCCTCCATGCCGCATCCGCGGCGCTGGCGCTCGGCGATGCTCGGCGACGTCAAGCAGACGGCCGCGGGCTCCTACATCTGGGGGTTCCAGCGGCCGTGGATCCCCGAACGCCGGCTGACCGCCGAGGACGCCGCCCTGGTGGGCCGGCTGATCCGGGAGTGGTCGGGGCCGCGGCTGCCGGACGACGAGGCGGTGGATGCGTACCGGCGCGCCATGTCCATCCCGTCGACAGCCCACTGCTCGATCGAGCCGTACCGCTGGATGGTGCGGTCCCTGGCTCGGCCAGACGGCATCCAGTTCAACCGGCGCATGAAACGGCCCGTCCGGGTGCCCACCCTGCATCTGCACGGTTCGCTGGATCCCGTGATGCGCACGCGGAGCGCGGCCGGATCGGGCGAGTACGTCGAGGCACCGTACCGCTGGCGGCTGTTCGACGGGCTGGGGCACTTCCCGCACGAGGAGGACCCCGTGGCGTTCTCCTCCGAGCTGATCAACTGGCTCAAGGACCCCGAACCCGACCGGTGACCGGGCCCTGAGGCACGCGGGAGCCGTTCAGTCGGCCGGAAGACCCGAACCCGGTGGGTGACCGCACACATGCGTCCCGCATCCGGACGGGAACGTCTGTTCCCCGTTCGGCCACATGCCCGACGCATAGGCCAATTGGGGGGCCCGGCGGCGATTATCGACCTTGGGGCGAGGGCAGACGTCGGGGTATGGGCTGGACGCACGACTACAGTGACGCAGCACGCACCCGCCGCTCGGCCGCCGCGCCGGGCCCCCACGAGAGGGGCGCCCCGCAGCTGCCGGACACGGACCCCCGGGTGGGGATTCCGCACATTCTGCGCCGCCGGGCCCGCTGGGTCTCGGTACGTCTGCGTCACCCGCGCGGCTGATCCGGCCCGCCCGGATCAGAGGGCGCAGCTGTCGCTGCTCACCTGCTGGTTCGCCGTACGCCCCTTGGCGGCGTCCTCCTGGACCTCGTCCGAGGTGAGCGCGTACCCCGTGTTGGCGTCGTCGAGGGACTTGGCGAAGACCACCCCGTAGACCTTGCCCTCGGGCGTGAGCAGCGGGCCCCCGGAGTTGCCCTGGCGGACGGTGGCGTACAGCGAGTACACATCGCGGCGGACCGTGCCACGGTGGTAGATGTCCGGGCCGTTGGCCGCTATGCGGCCGCGGATGCGCGCGGGCTGGACGTTGTAGGAGCCGTTCTGCGGGAAGCCCGCGACGATCGCGCTGCCACCGCCCGACGCGTCCCTGGTCGTGAACCGCAGCGCAGGCGCCTTCAGGTCCGGCACGTCGAGTACGGCGATGTCGCGCTGCCAGTCGTAGAGCACGACCTTCGCGTCGTACCTCCTGCCCTCGCCGCCTATCTGGATCGTGGGCTCGTCGACCCCACCGACCACGTGCGCGTTGGTCATCACTCGGCGGTCGCCGAAGACGAAACCGGTGCCCTCGAGGACCTTGCCGCAGCTCTGCGCGGTGCCCATGACCTTGACGATGGACCGCTGCGCGCGTGTGGCGACGATGCTCTTCGCGAGAGTCGGGTCGGGGGGCTGGACCTCGGTGATGGGTTCGTTCGCGAACGGGCTGAAGACCTGCGGGAAACCGTTCTGCGCGAGGACCGAGGAGAAGTCCGCGAACCAGGTGTCCGCCTGCGCGGGCAGGGCGCGCGAGACGCCGAGGAGCACCTTCGAGCCGCGGACCTCCTTGCCGAGCGTGGGCAGCGTCGTACCGGCGAGGGCCGAGCCGATCAGCCAGGCGACCAGGAGCATCGCCACCACATTGACGAGGGCACCGCCCGTGGCGTCCAGGGCCCGCGCCGGGGACCACGTGATGTACCGGCGCAGCTTGTTGCCCAGGTGAGTGGTCAGGGCCTGGCCGACGGAGGCGCAGACGATCACCACGACGACGGCGACGACGGCGACGGTCGTGCTGACCTTGTGATCGCCCGTCGCCCGGTCCCAGAGGAAGGGGAGCAGATAGACCGCGGCGAGCCCGCCACCCAGGAAGCCGATCACCGACAGGATGCCGACGACGAAGCCCTGGCGGTAGCCGACGATCGCGAACCACACGGCGGCGACCAGCAACAGGATGTCCAGCACGTTCACTGCTTCACGCCTCGCCTCATCACGTTCCGGTCGCCGTCCTCCGGCCGGGGGTGCGGTCGGCCACGCAGCAGCACTGGGGCACGACGTCCCCCGGGAAAACACAGCACGGGGGCCACCTTGTCATGCGCGCCAGTCGAGCGGGACCTGCTTCTCGCGGTCCCAGGGGCGCTCCCAGCCCGCGTAGTGCAGCAGGCGGTCGATCACACCGGCTGTGAAGCCCCAGACGAGGGTCGATTCGACCAGAAATGCCGGGCCTCGGTGGCCGCTGGGATGGACCGTGACGGCTCTGTTGGCGGGGTCCGTGAGATCCGCCACGGGAACCGTGAACACGCGCGCCGTCTCGTTCGGATCGACCACGCCCACCGGGCTCCGCTCGCGCCACCAGCCCAGGACCGGCGTCACGACGAAACCGCTGACCGGGATGTAGAGCTTGGGGAGCACGCCGAAGAGCTGGACGCCGCCCGGGTCGAGACCGGTCTCCTCCTCGGCCTCACGCAGCGCCGCGCGCAGCGGCCCGTCATCCTTCGGGTCGCCGTCCTGGGGGTCCAGGGCGCCACCCGGGAACGAGGGTTGCCCCGCGTGCGAACGCAGCGAACCGGCTCGCTCCATCAGCAGCAGCTCGGGGCCGTGGGTGCCCTCGCCGAACAGGATCAGCACGGCCGACTGGCGCCCCGCGCCGTTCTCCGGTGGCAGGAAGCGGCTCAGCTGGAGCGGTTCCACCGTCTCCACGACCCGTACGACCGGGTCGAGCCAGCCGGGCAGGCCGTCCGTGCGCAGCCGCAGCCGTCCGCCGTCCGTGTCGCTCATGTGATCCGTATCACTCGCGTGCGTCATCGCCACCCCCGTTCTGCCGATCCCAACGCCCGCGGTGCCGCGGATCGTTCCGCAAGTCCCTCGTGTGGGTGTCCCGTTCCGCGGTTCCACGGGAAACGTCCCTCTCCCAGGTGGCGCGGCGCGCCGCGCCCGCCCGTCATCCGGCCCCCAGCGGCGGAGCCGGCTTGCCGCCCGCGTCCAGGTACGCCTGCGGGGGCTTGAGCCGCTGGCCCGGGAGGCCGCCCTTCTCGTACTTCAGCAGCTTGGCGGCCTTCTCCGGGTCGGTCTCGCCCTCGCCGTACGCAGGACAGAGAGGGGCGACCGGGCAGGCGCCGCAGGCCGGCTTGCGGGCATGGCAGATGCGACGGCCGTGGAAGATCACATGATGCGAGAGCATCGTCCAGTCGCTCTTCGGGAACAGCGCGCCCACGACCCCTTCGATCTTTCCGGGGTCGGTCTCATCGGTCCACTGCCAGCGGCGGACGAGGCGCTGGAAGTGCGTGTCCACGGTGATGCCGGGGCGGCCGAAGGCGTTGCCCAGCACCACGAAGGCGGTCTTGCGGCCGACACCGGGCAGTTTGACGAGCTCTTCCAGGTCGTCCGGGACCTCGCCGCCGAACTGCTCCGCCAGCGCCTTGGACAGCCCTATCACCGACTTGGTCTTGGCCCGGAAGAAGCCGGTCGGGCGCAGGATCTCCTCGACCTCCTCCGGGTTGGCCGCCGCGAGGTCCTCGGGGGTCGGGTACTTGGCGAAGAGCGCCGGGGTGGTCTGGTTCACCCGCAGGTCGGTGGTCTGCGCGGACAGGACCGTCGCGATGAGCAGTTGGAAGGGGTTCTCGAAGTCCAACTCGGGATGGGCGTACGGGTACGCCTCGGCGAGCTCGCGGTTGATGCGGCGGGCCCGGCGCACGAGAGCCGCGCGGGACTCGTTCCCGGCCGGCTTCGGGGCGAGGGTCTTCGCGGGAGCGCCCTTGACGACGACGGCGCCGTCCCTGGAGACGGCCGTCGGGGGAGCCGTCTTCTTGGCGGCGGCTTTCTTGGCCAGGATCTTCTTGGCCACCGCCTTCTTGGCTGCGGGCTTCTCGGCCACAGGCTCCTTCGCGACTGCCTTCTTGGCTGCGGGCTTCTTCGCGGGAACCTTCGTTACTCCGGCCTCCTTGGCTGCCGCCTCCTTGGCTTCGGCCTTCTTGGCTTCGGCCTTCTTGGCTTCGGCCTTCTTGGCTACGGCCTTCTTGGCTACGGGCTTCTTGGCTACGGGCTTCTTGGCTACGGGCTTCTTCGCGGCAGTCTTCTTCACCGCGGCCTTCGCCGGTGCGGTCTTCTTGGCGGGCGGCTCTGCGGAAGCGGTCTTCGTAGGCGTGGTCTTCGTACGCGCGGTCTTCGTAGACGTGGTCTCCGCGGAAGCGGTCTCCGCGGAAGCGGTCTTCGCGGGAGCCGGCTCCTTGGCAGGGACGCTCTTCTCGGCGGCGGCCTTCCGGGCAGGGCGATTCGTCGACGTCTCCTCAGATGTCTTTTTTGCCGTCTTTGTCGATTTTTCTCCGCCGCCTGGGTCCTGTTCGCCCACAGCAGAATCGCTCCGTACAACCACCCGCGCAGCCCCCTTGGCCTGTGCTCTCACCGGCGACTTGGACACCCGGCCAGCCTAAAGCCCAGCACCGGCATCCGCCTCGGAGCGAGGAGATCGGCCCCCGATTGGACCCCTGCCGCGTACCTCGGCGCAGCGGTGCGGCATCCTTGTGACAGATCACACTGTTTGGACCGTCCGGCAAAATGGGGAACACGGACCCCTGGTATACGGGGTGCAAGATCCCCTGAGCAGGTCAACAAGGAGAGAACTCGTGGACGACGTTCTGCGGCGCGCCCCGCTCTTCGCGGCGCTCGATGACGAGCAGGCCGCGGAGCTCCGCGCCTCCATGAGTGAGGTGACCCTCGCCCGCGGCGACTCGCTGTTCCACGAGGGCGACCCCGGTGACCGCCTTTACGTGGTCATGGAAGGCAAGGTCAAGCTTCACCGCACCTCCCCCGACGGCCGCGAGAACATGCTTGCGGTACTCGGCCCCGGCGAGCTGATCGGCGAGCTGTCGCTGTTCGACCCGGGCCCGCGTACGGCCACGGCGACCGCCCTGACGGAGGTCAAGCTGCTCGGCCTCGGTCACGGCGACCTCCAGCCGTGGCTCAACGCACGGCCCGAGGTGGCCGCGGCGCTGCTGCGCGCCGTCGCACGGCGACTGCGCAAGACCAACGACCAGATGTCCGACCTGGTCTTCTCGGACGTGCCGGGCCGTGTGGCCCGCGCGCTGCTGGACCTCTCGCGGCGGTTCGGCGTGCAGTCCGAGGAGGGCATCCACGTCGTGCACGACCTGACGCAGGAGGAGCTGGCGCAGCTGGTGGGCGCGTCGCGTGAGACGGTCAACAAGGCGCTGGCGGACTTCGCCGGGCGTGGATGGCTCCGTCTGGAGGCGCGCGCGGTGATCCTGCTGGACGTGGAGCGACTGGCCAAGCGGTCGCGCTGACGCCCGGTCGTGGCTGTACGACACCAAGGCCCCGTTCCCCGACGGGGCGGGGCCGTTGTCGTCGTCGGTCCTGCGGCTGTGCCCCGGACCGCCGCTTCCGCCTGAGCGGACTCGTCCTCGCTCGCCCGACCGCCGATATGTCCTGGGCACGGCGGGAGGGTGCTGGCACGGTGGCCGAATGATCATCACGCCGCACCGTCACGGCCGGGGCAAAGGGCTGGACGCTCAGGGTTACATCCGGCGTGAAGGTGCCCTCGCGTCGGTACCGCCTGCCTTCGAGCCCGTGGTCGCCGCCGGGCACGAGCCGAACGGCGATGCGGCCGTCCTGAGTTCGTACGTCGACGACCTCGGCCCCTGGCTCGCCGATGAGTACACGCGCGTGCACGGCATCAAGACTCCGCGCCCCTGGCGACTCACCTCAACCAGGACGCGACTGAGCCGTGATTCGGACAGGCTTGGACTTCAAACGGACTCAAACGGACTCAAACGGACTCGTACGCACTCGTACGCACTCGTACGCACTCGGATGAACTCAGATCAACCCGTGTTCCCGCAGGTAGTCCAGCTGTGCCCGTACCGACAGCTCGGCCGCCGGCCACAGGGACCGGTCCACGTCCGCGTAGACATGGGCCACGACCTCGCCCGGCGTGCGATGGCCGTTCTCGACCGCTGTCTCCACCTGGGCGAGGCGATGCGCCCGGTGCGCGAGGTAGTACTCCACGGCGCCCTGGGCGTCCTCCAGGACGGGCCCGTGGCCAGGGAGGACCGTGTGGACGCCGTCGTCCACCGTGAGCGACCTGAGGCGCCTCAGGGAGTCCAGATAGTCCCCCAGGCGGCCGTCGGGGTGCGCCACGACCGTCGTACCGCGGCCCAGGATGGTGTCGCCGGTCAGGACGGCCCGGTCGGCCGGGAGGTGGAAGCACAGGGAGTCCGCGGTGTGGCCCGGCGTCGTCACGACGCGCAGTTCCACGCCACCGACCGTGACGACGTCCCCGTGGCCGAGGCCCTCCTCACCGAGCCGCAGCGCCGGGTCGAGGGCGCGTACCTTCGTGCCCGTCAGCTCGGCGAACCGCGCGGCGCCCTCCGCGTGGTCCGGATGACCATGGGTGAGCAGGGTCAGAGCGATCCTCTTGCCGGACTTCTCTGCCGTGCCGATCACGTTGCGCAGGTGTCCGTCGTCGAGCGGGCCGGGGTCGATCACCACCGCCAGCTCGGAGTCCGGCTCGGAGACCAGCCACGTGTTGGTCCCGTCGAGGGTCATCGCCGACGCGTTGGGGGCGAGCACATTCACGGCACGCGGGGTGGCAGGACCCGACACGACCGCGCCGCGGGGCTGGCCGGGGAGAACTGCGGCGTCCGTCATGCGGGGGCACCTTCCGTCGCGTAGGTCATGCGGGCGCTCCACCCGTCGGGATGTGCTTGGTGAACTCGTCGTGGCCGGGCCAGGCCAGCACGACCTGCCCGTCCTCCAGGTGGGCCGTGGCGAGGACGGGGGTCAGGTCGCGGCCGGGCGCGGCGTTCAGGGCCTCTGCGGCAGTGGCGTAGGGGACAAGCTGGCGCAGGGTCGCGATGGTGGGCGGCATCATCAGCAGCTCGCCCCTGTCGTACGAGGCGGCCGCGTCCGACGGCCGGATCCACACCGTGCGGTCGGCCTCCGTGGAGGCGTTGCGCGTGCGCTGCCCTTCGGGGAGCGCGGCCACGAAGAACCACGTGTCATAGCGGCGGGGCTCGAACTCCGGGGTGATCCAGCGGGTCCACGCGCCGAGCAGGTCCGAGCGCAGGACCAGTCCCCGGCGATCGAGGAACTCGGCGAACGACACGTCGCGGGCGACCAGGGACGCCCGGTCGGTCTCCCAGTCCGCGCCCGTGGTGTCACCGACGACCGTCTCGGGGGTCGGCCCCGCGAGCAGCACGCCCGCCTCCTCGTACGTCTCCCGTACGGCGGCGCAGACGATGGCCTGGGCGGACGTCTCGTCGACGCCGAGACGGTCGGCCCACCACGCGCGCGTGGGGCCCGCCCAGCCGATCCGGCGGTCGTGGTCGCGCGGGTCGACACCGCCGCCGGGGTAGGCGTACGCGCCTCCGGCGAAGGCCATGGAGGCGCGTCTGCGCAGCATGTGGACGGCTGGGACACCGTCGGTGTCCCTGAGGAGCATGACGGTGGCCGCGCGCTTCGGGGCGACCGGTGTGAGCGTGCCCTCCGCGAGCGCGCGGATCCGCTCTGGCCACTCCGGTGGAAACCACTGCCCATTCGCCATGGGCGGAGGCTATCCCGTAGTGAGCGGATGTTCGAGAGGCACCGATCGCCCTCCGGAGGAGGCCACCGTTCACTCGCCCTTGACGACGTACCGGTCACTCGCCCTGACGAGGTACCGGTCACTCGCCTTGACGAAGTACCGGCCCCGCCCGCCCCGACCGCCTCGCGGGAAGCCCAACGACGCCCCGGGAGGCCACGGCACCGGCGCGAGCACCGCGCTCTCCGGGACCGCAGGCACCGGGCTCCGCGAGAAGCCACGGTCCCCGCGGGACCACCGCGCTCTCCGGGACGCCAGGGCACTCACCGGAGGCATCGGGCTCCCCTGGAAGCCACGACACCCGCGGAACGCACCACCCTCTCCGAGGAGCCGCCGGCGAGGCGGCTGTCCCCCAGGAGGTGTCTTACGCCTCCGTCAGCTCCACCTGGATCTCGACCTCGACCGGCGCGTCCAGCGGCAGCACCGCCACGCCGACCGCGCTGCGGGCGTGCACGCCCTTGTCGCCGAGGACCTCGGCCAGTAGTTCGCTGGCGCCGTTGACGACGCCCGGCTGACCCGTGAAGTCCGCGGCCGACGCCACGAAGCCGACGACCTTCACCACGCGCGCGATGCGGTCCAAGTCGCCCGTCACGGACTTGACCGCCGCCAGCGCGTTCAGCGCGCACGTACGGGCCAGATCCTTCGCCTCGTCGGCGGTGACCTCGGCCCCCACCTTTCCGGTCACCGGAAGCTTGCCGTCCACCATCGGCAGCTGGCCGGCGGTGTACACGTACGCCCCGGACCGCACGGCGGGCTGGTAGGCGGCGAGCGGCGGAACGACCTCCGGCAACGTCAGCCCCAGTTCGGCCAGACGGGCCTCGACCGCGCTCATGCCTGCTTCTCCCTCTTCAGATAGGCCACCAGTTGCTCGGGGTTGTTCGGCCCGGGCACGACCTGGACGAGCTCCCAGCCGTCCTCGCCCCAGGTGTCCAGAATCTGCTTCGTGGCATGGACGAGCAGCGGCACGGTTGCGTATTCCCACTTGGTCATGGGGCCGACTGTAGCCGCAGTGGCGGCCGGGGCACGTGGCTGGCCACGGCCCCGGTGCAGCCGGTGCGCGGCCGACTGCGACCGGAGTTGTCCACAGCCTCCCGCGTAGGCCGTACGCGGACTGGTTAGGCTCGAAGACGTGAGCAGGCTCCAGGTCGTCAGCGGCAAGGGTGGCACCGGTAAGACCACGGTCGCCGCAGCACTCGCGCTCGCCCTCGCGATCGAGGGCAAACGCGCCCTCCTCGTCGAGGTCGAGGGCAGGCAAGGAATCGCACAACTCTTCGAGACGGAAGCGCTGCCGTACGAGGAGCGGAAGATCGCCGTCGCCCCGGGCGGCGGCGAGGTGTACGCGCTGGCGATCGACCCCGAGCTGGCCCTGCTGGACTACCTCCAGATGTTCTACAAACTGGGCGGCGCGGGACGGGCCCTGAAGAAGCTCGGCGCCATCGACTTCGCGACCACCATCGCGCCCGGCCTCAGGGACGTGCTCCTCACGGGCAAGGCGTGTGAAGCGGTCCGCAGGAAGGACAGGAGCGGCCGGTTCGCGTACGACTACGTGGTGATGGACGCACCGCCCACAGGGCGCATCACCCGCTTCCTGAACGTGAACGACGAGGTGGCGGGCCTCGCGAAGATCGGCCCGATACACAATCAGGCCCAGGCCGTGATGCGGGTGCTGAAGTCCCCCGAGACGGCGGTGCACCTGGTGACGCTTCTGGAGGAGATGCCGGTCCAGGAGACCGTGGACGGAATCGCCGAACTGCGCGGGGCCAAGCTGCCCGTGGGCCGGATCATTGTGAACATGGTGCGACCCACGCTCCTGGACCAGCCGGACCTGGAGCTCGCGCACAGCGTCCCGCGGACCGCGATCGCCAAGTCGCTGTCGGGCGCCGGGCTCGGCGGCGCACGCCGCGGCGGGCTCGCGGAGCGGCTGGTGGACCCGCTGCTCCAGCAGGCCGACGAGTACGCGGAGCGCTTCGCTCTGGAGCGTGAGCAGCGCGCCGTGCTCACGGAGCTGGACCTGCCGCTGCACGAACTGCCCCTGCTAGCCGAGGGCATGGACCTGGCGGGACTGTACGAACTGGCCACGGAACTGCGTCAGCAAGGGATCTCATGAGTTCGGACCCGGCCCCCACGCACGACGAAACGGCCTCCGCACCGGATGCGGCACACCCCCACGAGCACGACACGGGCTCCACGCGCGCGTTGAACCCCGGACCGGTCCTGGAGATCGATCCGCTCCTCGACGACCCGGGCACCCGCATCGTCGTGTGCTGCGGCTCCGGCGGCGTAGGCAAGACGACCACCGCGGCTGCCCTGGGACTGCGTGCCGCCGAGCGCGGCCGCAAGGTGGTCGTGCTCACCATCGACCCTGCCCGTCGCCTCGCCCAGTCGATGGGCATCGACGCGCTCGACAACACGCCGCGACGGGTGAAGGGCATCGAGGACACCGCGGGCGGCGAACTGCACGCCATGATGCTCGACATGAAGCGCACCTTCGACGAGATCGTCGAGGCGCACGCGGACTCCGAGCGGGCTGCGGCCATTCTGGGCAACCCCTTCTACCAGTCGCTCTCGGCGGGCTTCGCGGGCACGCAGGAGTACATGGCGATGGAGAAGCTGGGGCAGCTTCGCGCGCGGGACGAGTGGGACCTCATCATCGTCGACACGCCGCCCTCGCGCTCGGCGCTTGACTTCCTGGATGCGCCCAAGCGACTCGGGTCCTTCCTGGACGGCAAGCTGATCCGGGTGCTGATGGCCCCGGCGAAGGTGGGCGGCCGGGCGGGGATGAAGTTCCTGAACGTCGGGATGTCGATGATGACGGGCGCCCTGGGGAAGCTTCTCGGCGGTCAGCTCCTGAGGGACGTCCAGACGTTCGTGGCCGCCATGGACACCATGTTCGGCGGGTTCCGCACGCGCGCGGACGCCACGTACAAGCTGCTGCAGGCGCCCGGCACGGCGTTTCTGGTGGTGGCGGCCCCGGAGCGGGACGCGTTGCGCGAGGCCTCGTATTTCGTACGGCGCCTGGCCGCCGAGAACATGCCGCTGGCCGGTCTGGTGCTCAACCGGGTCCATGACAGCGGCGCCGACCAGCTGTCGGCCGAGCGGGCGGTCGCCGCCGCGGAAAATCTTGAAGAGACCCGCATTGTGGATCAGCGGGACGGGAAAGCTGGACTTCGTAACTCTCCCGACGCATACGGCAGTTCAGAATCCCCCCAATCTGAAGCACCTGATCCCGAAGCAGGCTCCCCCGCCGCCACGGACCAGAACCGGAGCGTCGAGCAACTCACCGCGGGGCTGCTGAGACTGCATGCCGAACGTATGCAGCTGCTCTCCCGCGAACAACGCACACGTGACCGATTCACCGCTCTCCACCCCGAGGTGGCCGTGGCGGAGGTGGCCGCGCTGCCCGGCGACGTCCACGACCTGACGGGGCTGCGGGACATCGGGGACCGGCTCGCGGCCGACAGGCCGGAGCGCCCTGGGGAGCGCTAACCCTGGGGAGCGCCAGGCGCGGCGCACAAGGAGTCCCGGCCGCCGGGGCCCGGGTACGCGGGCGCCCGCCTCGGGCTTCCCGGCGCGCGAGGCGCACCCGTGCGGGTGTCGCGCGCGGGTGCCGGCTCAAGGACGGGTACGCGCGCGGACACAGGTGGCAAGGCGCACGCCGCGCACGAGTGCCGGCTCAAGAGACGGCACGCGCGCGGGCGCAGGTGCATCGGGTACAGATGCATCGGGTGCAGATGCATCGGGTGCAGGTGGATAAGGCGCACGGCACGCGAGTGCCGACGGACCGGGCCACGGCTGACGTCCGGCCGCCTACCGGGGGGGGCGGCAGGGGCCTGCAGTGGTGCCACGCGCCTGCGGGGCCCCACGCCCGGGGCTCCGCAAGGCCGATTCGGACGGAACGGACGCAACACGGGGACACGAGGCCGCACAGGGACCCGGCGGCGGCCGGAGCCACTGGTGCGCGGCGCACCCGGCCCGCCGGCACCGGTTGCCGACGTACGGCCGAACGCCCGCCGTGTCCGCACCCCTGCGTCGCCCAGGGCCTGCCCGCCCCGTACGCGGCACACCTCATCGCCGGGACCAGCCTCTTGGGACGCCGACCGCAAGGTCGACTGCGCTCCCCCGGGATCCAAGCGATCCACGGGGCTCCAAGGACCCCAGGTCTCACAGCCGCTCGAGCCCGCCGAGGGGACGCCGAGGCCACGCCGACACACCATGAGGACGTCCGCGCCCTGCGGTCGCGGGCAGCCGCTCCCGGCGGCGGCCGCCCTCAGCTCACCGCCGCGTAGTTCTCGTACACCTCTTCCTCGTCGAGAGGCAGCAGGCCGGCTCCACGCTCGTACTCCGTACGAGCGGTCTCCAGCAGGCGACGCCACGAGGTGACAGTCGGTCGCCTGCGCAGCAGTGCGCGGCGCTCCCGCTCCGTCATCCCACCCCACACGCCGAATTCAACGCGGTTGTCCAGCGCGTCGGCCAGACATTCCGTGCGTACCGGGCATCCGGTGCACACCGCCTTGGCCCTGTTCTGCGCTGCTCCTTGAACGAACAGTTCATCCGGATCGGTAGTGCGGCAGGCCGCCTGCGCACTCCAGTCGGTTACCCAGCCCATACCGGCGCCGTCCTCTCCCGAATCGAGGCTCCCCCACGGCGGCAGCGGCATATTCACCGCCGCCAGTTGAGGACGTTACGGAAGGTGGGCACAGCGCAACACCCCCTGCGGGCCCAATCTTGAATGGCCCGAACGGACTATGGGTAAGCGGCAGATCACCCGGGGGAGTGAGCTGGCGACATGCGTGATTTTTCGGGCAAACCCGGTCAGTTCAGCTGCGTCACAACGGACGCCTGGTGACACACAAGGCGGATTCGGACACGCACCCAACAAAAAGTCGAGGGAACTCCGGAACGATTCGGGGTCGCCGGACGTACTTGATACGTGGCCCTGCTGCTGTGACAGTTGGGAGCAGCTTAGGCCAAGGCATATACGCGTGTCCGGCGAATGAGAACGTAGGCTGCCCTCATGCCAAAGAAGCGCTCCGGCGGGGGACTGTCTCCCGCGCAGCAGGCCGCCAAGTTCCTCGGAGTGAGTGTGCTCGCGGGGGCAGTGATGGCCGGCATCGCGATGCCCGCCGCGGGTGCGCTCGGACTCGCGGCCAAGGGGTCGGTCCAGGGATTCGACGACATTCCCGCCAATCTGCAGAGCCCGCAGCTGAGCCAGCGGACCACCATCCTGGACAGCCAGGGCGGCCAGATCGCGACGGTCTTCTCGCGCGACCGCACGGTGGTGGACCTGAAGGACATCTCGCCGTACATGCAGAAGGCGATCGTCGCGATCGAGGACTCGCGGTTCTACCAGCACGGCGCCATCGACCTGAAGGGCGTCCTGCGCGCGGTGAACCAGAACGCGCAGAGCGGCGGAGTCGCCCAGGGCGCCTCCACGCTCACGCAGCAGCTGGTGAAGAACTACTTCGTGGAGGAGGCCGGCGACGACCCGACGAAGGTCGCCCAGGCCACCCAGCAGACCCTCGGCCGCAAGGTCCGCGAGCTGAAGTACGCGATCCAGATCGAGAACAAGCTCGGCAAGAAGAGGATCCTCGAGAACTACCTGAACATCACGTTCTTCGGCCAGCAGGCCTACGGTGTCGAGGCGGCCTCCCAGCGCTACTTCTCCAAGCAGGCCAAGGACCTGAACATCCAGGAGGCCGCTCTCCTCGCGGGCGTCGTCCAGTCGCCCACGCGCTACGACCCGGTGAACGACGAGGCGGAGGCCAGGAAGCGCCGCAACGTGGTGCTGCAGCGCATGGCCGACCTGCACGACATCTCGCAGGCCGAGGCCGACAAGGCCAAGGGGACCGGCCTCGGGCTGCATGTGAGCCAGCCCAAGAACGGCTGTATCACGGCGGTCAAGGGCGCGGGCTTCTTCTGTGACTATGTGCGCGAGGTGTTCCTCAATGACCCGGTGTTCGGCAAGACCCAGGCCGACCGGGCGAAGATCTGGAACCGCGGCGGTCTGACGATCCGTACGACGCTCGACCCGCAGGCCCAGGAGTCGGTGCAGCAGTCCATCAGGGACCACGTCAACAAGAGCGACGAGGTGGCCACGGCGGCGACCATCGTCGAGCCCGGCACCGGCAGGATCCTCGCGATGGGCCAGTCCCGTCCGTACGGCTTCGGCAAGGACGAGACGCAGATCAACCTCTCGGTGGACAAGTCCATGGGCGGCGGCGCGGGTTACCAGCCCGGTTCGACGTTCAAGCCGATCGTGGCCGCGGCCGCCATCGAGGGCGGCAAGCCGGCGACCCAGGAGTACCCGTCGCCGTACGAGATGGACTATCCGAGCCCCGTCTCGGCCTGCAACGGCAAGAACTGGGTGAACACGGAAAACTCCAAGCTCTCCAACGAGAACGAGTCGGAGCACGGCCCGTACGGCATGAAGGAGGCGACCGCCAAGTCGGTCAACACCTACTACGTGCAGTTGATCAGCGACATCGGCATCTGCCCGGTGATAGACATGGCCAAGAAGATGGGTGTGAACCGCGCGGACGGCGCGAAGATCGCCGAAGCCCCGTCGATCGCGCTGGGCACCCAGGAGATGTCGCCACTGACGATGGCGAACGCCTACGCGACCTTCGCCGACCGCGGCACGTACTGCACCCCGGTCGCCATCGAGTCGATCACGCAGGCCGTCGGCAACCAGAGGAAGACCCTGCCCGTCCCGAAGTCGACGTGCTCGCGCGCCATGTCGGAAACCACCGCGGACACGATCAACACGATCCTCAAGGGCGTGGTCGAGGACGGTACGGGTACGCAGGCGGGCCTCGGCAGCCGTCCGAGCGCGGGCAAGACCGGTACGACGGACTTCCGCTACGCGGCCTGGTTCGTCGGCTACACGCCCAACATGGCGGGCGCGGTCTGGGTCGGCGACCCGGCGCACAAGCGGCGCATGGTCAACATCTCCATCGGCGGCACCACTTGGGACAAGGTCTACGGCGGCCAGGTCCCGGGCCCGATCTGGCGCGACATGATGACGGGCGCGCTGTCGGGCAAGCCGGTCCAGGACTTCAACCTCGTCAATATCCCCGACAGCAAGCACGGTCCGGGCGACGGGCAGAACGGCAACGGAAACGGGAACAACAACGGCGGCCAGCCCACAGGCGGCCTGATCGGCGGCCCGACCGCCGGAGGGGCCACCGGCGGCAACCCCTTCCCAACGCCTTCCTTCTCCTTCCCGCAGGGCTGGATCCAGGGGACCGGAAACGGCGGCAACGGGAACGGGGGCAACGGAAACGGCTTCGGCGGGCAGCGGGGCTAGCCGCCCCCTGGCCGGAAAACTCCGCTTTCTGTACGACGGGGGTGCCCCCCAGCTGGGGGGCACCCCCGTCGTCGTATGCGCTTGCGGCGGGCCGGGCCTCGGTCAGCCGCCCGCGAGGAGCTCCTTGACGACGGCGGCGACGCGGCCGCCCTCCGCCTGGCCGGCCACCTTGGGGTTCACGATCTTCATGACCTGGCCCATGGCGCGGGGGCCCTCGGCGCCGGCTGCCTTCGCCTCCTCCACGGCCTGGGCGACGATCTGCCGCAGATCATCATCGGACAACTGCTTGGGCAGATACCCGGCGAGCACCTCACCCTCCGCCTTCTCGCGTTCGGCCTGCTCGGCGCGCCCGCCCTGGGCGAAGGCGTCGGCGGCCTCGCGGCGCTTCTTCGCCTCGCGGGTGATCACCTTGGTGACCTCCTCGTCGGAGAGCTCCCGCTTCTCCTTGCCGGCGACTTCTTCCTTGGTGATCGCGGCGAGCGTCAGCCGGAGCGTCGAGGAGCGGAGCTCGTCGCGCCCCTTGATCGCGGCGTTGAGGTCTTCCTGCAGCTTCGACTTGAGCGTGGTCATGACTCCGATTGTCGCAGGTGCGACAGGGCTGCCGCCCGCTGATTTCCGGGGGGTTGGGTGATTTCCGCGGTGCCGCGCCCGGTTGTCCACAGGCGAGCATGTGGTCTCCCGTGTTTCTGACACGATGGTCATATGCGTGCGCGATACGGAGTACCCCTGGGAATCACGGCCGTGGCGGCCGCCGGACTGCTGTACTCGGCCGGCTTCGAGGCCCGCTCCTTCCGGCTGCGCCGGGTGACGGTCCCGGTCCTGCCGCCGGGTACGGGCCCGCTGCGGGTCCTCCAGGTCTCCGACATCCACATGGTGAGCGGGCAGCGCAAGAAGCAGCGATGGCTCCGCTCGCTCGCGGGGCTGCGCCCGGACTTCGTGATCAACACCGGTGACAACCTCTCCGACCCGGAGGGTGTGCCCGAGGTGCTGGACGCGCTGGGCCCGCTGATGGAGTTCCCCGGCGCATACGTCTTCGGTTCGAACGACTACTACGGCCCCAGGCCTCGCAACCCCGCCCGCTATCTGGTGGAGAAGACGAGGGGCCGCCACGGTCTGAACGGCAATCCGCCCGTGGTCGGCGCCATCCACAACCCCTGGGAGAACCTGCGGGACGGTTTCGACGCCGCAGGCTGGCTGAACCTCACGAACACCAGGGGCGCGGTGAAGATCGATGGCCTGGAGATCGAGCTGACGGGCCTGGACGACCCGCACATCAAGCGCGACCGGTACGCGCGCGTGGCGGGCGGCCCGTCCGAGTCGGCCGACTTCTCGATGGGCGTGGTCCACGCGCCGTATCTGCGTGCCCTGGACGCATTCACTGCCGACGGCTACCCGCTGATCCTGGCGGGCCACACCCACGGCGGCCAGTTGTGCATCCCCTTCTACGGCGCCCTGGTCACCAACTGCGACCTGGACACGGACCGGGTGAAGGGCCTGTCACGGCACACGGCAGAGGGACGGACCTCGTATCTGCACGTGTCGGCCGGCTGCGGGACGAACCGCTACACACCGGTACGGTTCGCATGCCCGCCTGAGGCGACGTTGCTGACGCTGGTGGGGCGGGAGTAGCGGCCGCCGCTGGGCGGAAGGGGAGCCGTCACCCCGGGCGGAGCGACAAACGGCCGGGTCCGGGGAGGCGCAGGAACACGCGGTCGCGTCCGGGGGAGGCGGAGGGACAATCGGTCGGGCGGCTCCAGGACAACCGGAGAGAGAAACGGTGGCGCCGGGAAGGTAACCCACCCGGATCACCCATATCGCCCGATATGCCCGATCTGCTTAGCGTGAGGGCATGAGCGCGCCGCTACCAAAGGACATCCCGGACCTCCCCGCGGTGCGGGGCACACACAGGCTGCGGCCATCCTTCGTCCCGGCCGCGGCCGTGACGACTCCGGTCCGCCGCCCACCGGCAGCCCTTTACCGCCTGCTGGTCGCCGGGGCGGCCGGGGCGGCGGTGGCCATCGACCTGACCCTCGGCACCCCGGCGCGGGTGCTGAGCCACTTCACCATCCAGAGCAACGTGCTCGTGGCGCTGGTCTTCACCCTGTCGGCGTGGCGGGCGTGGACGGCACGCCGGCCCCTGCCACCCCTGGTGACAGGCGGCACGATGTTCTACGTCGTGGTCGCGAGCCTGATCTACCACGTCCTCCTGGTGCACGAGCCGGGCCCACTCTCCATGACCGGCCAGAGCGGCCCGCCCACGGGCTGGGCTGCGCTCGCCAACCAGGTGCTGCACACAATGACACCGGCTGCGGTGGTGCTGGACTGGCTGCTGCTGACCCGCCCGGCCCTACTGCGCCTGCGGCATGCGAGGACATGGCTGCTGTACCCCATGGCCTACCTGGCCTTCTCCCTGGTGCGCGGCGAGCTGATCCCGCCGGGCACGGAGGGGCGCTACCTCTACCCGTTCCTGGAGGTGGACCAGCTCGGCTACAGGAGCGTTCTCGGTAACGCGCTCCTACTCGGCCTGGCGTTCTTCGGCCTCGCCCTCCTCCTGGTCGTAGTCGACCACGTCCGCCCCGATCCGACCCGTCGCCGCCGCACGAAAACCGGATTTCGTCTCCAGCCACCAGTGGGCTAAAGTAAACGTCGTCGCCGCGACAAGCAGCGACATCGGGGTGTAGCGCAGCTTGGCAGCGCGCTTCGTTCGGGACGAAGAGGTCGTGGGTTCAAATCCCGCCACCCCGACAGTGAAACACCAGGTCAGGCCCGGTACTGAGAGATCAGCACCGGGCCTGACCTGTCTCTGAGGGGCTCTCTGGAGAAATCCTGGAGAAGATCTTGGAATTCGTCTCCAGCCAGCGCTCTACTGGCGAGCCTTCAGCAAGGCGTCCAGGGCAGCCACAGGCGAGCCGGGGCTCATCGCCCGGCGTGCGTCCAACGCTTCCTCCCACATCTCGGTGAGCGCGATCATCAGCGTCTGCCGTCATCCCGGGCGTGATGTGGTCATAGCGAGACTGCACGGAACCGTCCTCGTGGCCCATGCGTTCGTCCATGAGCCTCGGCGGGGTCCCTGCTCCTCTCATGAGGGTCTTGTGAGTGTGGCGCAGCCCGTGCGGTGTCAGCCCTGGAGCGATCGGCACCCAGCACGCCTGAGCGCGCATGGAGGCTCCTCGCCCACGCGCCGGAATCCCGGGCCACGGCTCGGCGACCACTGGCACCGGGTGCTCTTCCTGTCTGCCGCGCTTGGGATACCGCCCCGTGGCAGCGGGTTGAAAGAGCCAGGTGGCGAAGCCGGAGCGGCGCCAGTGTGCGGCCAGCTTCCCCGATGCTGGGTTACGGATGTACCCAAGATCGGTGATTGCCTCTAGCACCTTCAGCCGCGTCGCCTCCGCCACAGCGTCCGGGCGGTTCAGGACGTTGGAAACGGTGCCGGCCGAGACGCCGACGCGGCGAGCTACGTCGGCCAGCTTCGCTCCCGGGCGGCTCGCAGCACCGTTGGCGGTGCCTTGACCGCGGAAGGTGTAGGTCAGCCCATGGCACTCGCAAGGCTTCGGTCTCGTCCGGGCGATGTGGCCCGCAAGCAGCGTGGCGAGGAAATCCGGAGTGTCGATGTCCCGGTAGTGGCGGTGACCTGCGTACGAGTAACGAGACGACGCAGGTCCGTTGGGTGGACCCAACGGACCTGCGTCAGTACGACATCCACCCCACCATGCGGCTCAGGATCGAGCACGCGATGGACCGGACGCGGACGGCCTCCTACATCGGCTGACCTTTGGCGACGGCCAGCCGGTCGAGGACACGAGCAGTGCTCGCCAGGATCTCCGGTTCGGCACGGCGGGTGAACGTGCCGATGAGGCTTTCCGGCCCCTAACGACCGGCGATCTCGTTCACACGGTCCACGGGGTTTGTCGGTGTGCCATCCGGTGTGGTGTTCATGTCGCAGAAGCAGAGAGCGTCCGTAAGCTCGGGCACCTCGCGCTGGAACTCAGCCTCCAACTCCTCGCGGAAGCCGCGCGCTTCGGCCTCCATCCACGCGCACGAGTGGTGCGCGACGAGCCGGATGACCCTCTCGTCAGCCTGCGCCACGTCGCGCAGGTACCGAGCGCCGTCCAGCGGGTGAAAGCCCGTCTTGGCCAGGTCCGGCGCACAGCCGATGTCGTGGAGTACCGCAGCGGCCTCCAAGAGTTCCGCGTCCGAGCCGAGCGCGCCGGCGATCGCCCGCGCCCGTTCCGCCACCCCCAGCGAGTGCTTCCAGCGGCGGGGCAGCGACTCGGACAACAGCGACTCGGCGAGCGGATAAGCCCACTCCGTCAATTCGGTACGACTCAAGATTGGGAACGCCCCTCTCGGGTCGGTACGGCGAGCACCGTCCGCACTTTGCCCTGCCCTCCCTCCGACAGCCATCCGGCCGCCTCAAGCTTCTCCAGAGCCTTGCTCACCGTCGGGCGCGATACGCCGAACCGCTCGCACAAGACGGATGCGCTCGGGAACGGCTCGCCGACCTTCAGGTCGTCCTCGGCGAACACATCGGCAAGCCGGTTGACGAGCGGTCGGCGACCGTCGCTCTGCCCTTCCCTGACTACTCGCCATCGGCCGCCCGGCTCCGGCTCGGCAACGCCGTCCTTCTGAAGCACGCGGAATGCTCGGAGCGCCCCCCGCGAGACCCCATGAGCGTGCATGAGGTCTGCGGCCGTCGGCAGCTTGGTCATCTGAAGCACGCGGAATGCTCGGAGCGCCCCTCGCGAGACCCCATGAGCGTGCATGAGGTCTGCGGCCGTCGGCAGCTTGGTCATCTGAAGCACGCGGAATGCTCGGAGCGCCCCCCGCGAGACCCCATGAGCGTGCATGAGGTCTGCGGCCGTCGGCAGCTTGGTCATCTGAAGCACGCGGAATGCTCGGAGCGCCCCTCGCGAGACCCCATGAGCGTGCATGAGGTCTGCGGCCGTCGGCAGCTTGGTCATCTCCGGATCGGCGTCGATCTGAGCCTTCACCGCCGCTGCGATCTCCAGGAAAGTCCCCCGAGGGCTTGCCTGCTGCGACACTCGCTCTCCCTCTCCGTCTGCTCGTCGTCAAGCACAAGCGTTGCACGTCGTGGTCGTCCAGAACGGGCCGATCGTCTCTGACGGAACGGGCCGCGGAACACGGGATCTCGTGCGCCGCGTACCCTACGTTTCACCAGGTCAGCCGGTGATTGGGCGAGGCGACCTCCCTTGCGGATCCGCTGTGGTGACTTGGAGCAACGACACGGCCGCCCATCGGAGGCATGCGCGGCTGCTGGCGTGCCACACCGCAGGCGCGGCAGCGACGTCCTTTCGACCTGCTCAGCGCACGACTGTGACGCCCTGCCGGCCACGGCTCGCCAGGATGTGGAGCCGGGCAACCCGGGTGCCGGAGCCCATCAGCTCACCGCGCGCCATGAGCCCCGGAACGTCGGCCAACGGAACCCACTCGATATGCCGAAACCGGGCAGCCACCGTTAGGGGCCCGGGTGCGTGGCGAGCCAGTCCTGCAGCTCTCGGTGGCGGAACTGGTATGCCACGCCGGAAATCCGCAGCAGGCCCGCACCGTAGGCCCAGTGCAGGAAGGCGCCCAGACGCCACGGCAGCCGACCCCGGGAGCAGCAGAGGAAGGCCAGGTAGCGACGGCCGGCCCTTGCCGAGATGTACAGCGCGGCAGTGAGCCCGCACATGAGCCCGGTCGTGATCCCGAACACGAGCCCGACCGCGGGCCCGATGGTGAACCCGTACACGAGCCCGGCCACGAGCCCGCACACGAGCCCGGCCACCAGATCGTCTCGTATCGCGTAGCGGGGGTCTGTTGGTGGAATTTCGCTCAGGGACGCCGTGAGCCCGGCCGTGAGCCCCACCGTGAGCCCGAGGGTGAGCCCGATCGTGAGCCCGGCTGCGAGCCCGACCGTGATCCCGTACACGAGCCCGACCGCGGGCCCGAACACGAGCCCGATCACGAGCCCGAACACGAGCCCGACCATGAGCCATGGGGCGACCTGGCGACGCCCGGCCGAGGTGCGTAGTCGGTGTATCTGGAATGTCGCGGGGTCCGAAACGGCGGGGCGGCTGGCCTGCCAAACAGCCCAAAGCGCAAGCAACACGACTCCTGCCGCGCCGCGCAGTTGGCGGGGAGAAAAGCCGATGGGGAACTGGGCCAAGAACAGCGCACCGAAGCCGAAGGCAAGCAGGGTGGTGAGGAAGGCATCGGTGGTGCGGACCCGGCGGGAGCCAGCCATCTGCCATAACCGGTGCAGCACCAGGTCGGTGCCACTTCCGGCGGCTGCGGGGGTGGAGGCGAGGTGGGCGGCGAGCGCCGCAAGCCAGCGGTGGGTCTGGTCAGGCCGGTAGCCGTCGGGGCGCGTGGGGTGCTGGCTGGTAGCTGCGGGCAGGTAGAGGGCCAAGAGGTGGTCGCGGACCGCGTCGGAGGAGGCCAGGGTGAGCAGGTCGGAGGGGTCGCGCAGGTAGGCGAGGGTGTCGGCGTGGCGTTCTTCGTAGGCGGTGACAGCCAGGTTGAGCCGCCAGGGAGTGCCGAGGGCTTGGGCCAGGGAGCCGCCGGGCGCGGTGGTGAGCGTGTCGAGGACCGGTCTCCAGCGGTCCGGGCGGGTACTGCGGGCGGTCAGATACGCGTCGGCCTGCGCGGGGGTGACGGGGGTAATCTCGACGCGGGCGGCCTCGCGCATCCGCACATCGAGGGCGGCCAGTTGCTCGTACTGCGTGGTGCGGCAGGTGAGGATGACAGGGGCGCTGCCGGTGGGGTCCTGGTAGGCGTTGAGCTGTTGCAGGGCGCGGACGGCCCGGCGGCGGCCGGCCGGGGTGGCATCGGTGTCCATCTCGTCCAGGCCGTCCAGGACCGGCAGGACGCGGTGCTGCTCGACCAGGACCGCCGCGTCGGCAGCGGTGAGGCCGCGGTCGCGGAATTGCTGGTGGACCTGGTCGGTGAGCCAGTCTGTCAGGGGGCGGTCGGTGTGCCAGTCGGCCAGGGAGAGGCGGATCGGGACGGGATCGGCCTGGTTGCGGTCTGGGCGGGTCAGCAGGCCGAGCAGGAGTTCCAGGGCGAGCAGGGTCTTGCCGGCACCCGGTTCCCCGGTGATCACTAGGCGGGCCGGGTGCAGGCTCTGGTAGTAGCCGACGATGTCGGTGAGGCGGCCGTGGGGGTCGGCCCCGGTGGCGTTGTTGGCGGGTTCGGTGCGGCGGGTGAAGTTCAGGTCGATGCGATGGGCGCCGGGGCCGATCAGCTGGGCGCGCTGCCCGGTCTCGGCTGCGGCCACCGCTTTGGCCAGCATCGCGGCCTTCGCATCGGTATCCGCCGCGGCCTCGCGGCGGTCGTCGCGGTAGGCCGCCCAGGCCAGGTAGGCGGCTGGCACGGTGGGGGCCAAGGCGACCAGCGTGGCGGCCATCCGCGCTACCTGGAACTGCTTGGACAGCAACAGTGCCAGCGCCGCGGCCACGACCTGCAAGAGTACATAGATGACGGCCGCCCGGCGGGTCCGCGATCGCTTCATGGCAGACATGTTCCCCAGCCCGCACGGCGGCAGACGGCCGATCGCCGCCTTCGCTGCCGTACTGTGACGGATCGTTACAGTCCAATGCGATACAGCGCGTTGTCCTCTCAAGAGCAGCAGGAAGTGGGCCGCCTGTGCACCGGATATCACCGACGTCGCCGCCTAGGTGATCGGTCGCGTTCGTCGGCCTAACGATCAGCCCGCAGAGCCTAGGCCATCGGAGGTTCGCATCGGACGATCACGGAGCCAGACACTCAACCCAGGGGTCGGTGGGCCATGTGTGGGCCAGTGTGACGGAAGGCCGGATCCGCAGGCGCATTGATGCAGGTCAGCGGAGGTGTAACCGCCCAATCGCGACGCTCTTGAAAACCGTTGCGGCGTACGGGCCGAGCGCCACGCGCACCCAGGCGGCGGAGTTGCATGTGGCGCGGCCGAGCATAGAATCGAACGTATGTCCGAGCTTCCGAAGCTGACCGGGGGCGCCCGACACGCTCTCCATGCTTCTCGAGGCCACCGTTCACATCGCGGCGAGCGACGAGTGGTTGTGACCGCCCGGTGACTTCGCCTGCCATGCCGACTCATGCACCCGGTCGGCACAGCGGGGAGGGGCGGCTACGAGGTCGTCCGCCCACGAGGTCCGACACCGTCTTCAACCGCTCGAAGATGCGGCTCGTGGTGCCAGAACTGAAGCGATTCATCGAGCAGTCTCCGGCTGGCGAATCCCAAGACGCTTGGGAGAATGGCCAGTTGACCGGCCAAGTGCGGCGCAAGGCTCACTGCTGATGGCGACTGACGACCACGCTTCCTGAAACATGGCTCCTTACCCGTCGTCACAAGACGGCCCACATAGGTGATTTCACTCGGGAGGGACGCCGTCGTCGGATGACTGGCAGTTCCCTCGGGAGGCACGGCCCCCGGATCCGCCTCTCCACGGGCTCTGTCAGTTCTCCTCTGTACAGTCGCTGACGCCCAGCACGAGGAGGTGGAGGCGTGGTAACAGCTCACGACTACGAGTCGATCATGACCCGGCTCAGGGAAGAAATGCCAAGCCTGGCAGACCAGTTGGAGCAGGAGGTCCGCCACGGGCGCGCGGTCACGGAGAAGGAACTCCGCCAGGAGGGGCGGTACGAGGAGCGGGCCAGTCGACTGGCGGCCACGGAGCTGCCCGCTCTCGGAAAGAACGATGTCGCTGTGATTCCGTACACCGACGAAGAGCGCGTCGAGCTGATCCGAGAGGCACTCGTCACGCTTGCCGAGACGATGTACGCCACGCGGCAGACTGCTCTGAAGACAGCGATGGGATGCGGAACGGAGTTGGAGATCCATTTCGGTGACCCCGAGTTGGAGGTACCGTCGCGCATCGACCTGCGTGAGGAGACGGAGCGGGCACGGATGGTGCTCCAGACCGTGCGAGAGCTGCTCATCGAGAACCCCGAGACACATTCGGGGGCCACCCGGTGAGCAAGGCCAACCTGGTATTAGCCATCGAAGAGGCGATCGGTGCCCTGCAGTCCGTCTACCGCAACAGCGCGGACGAGTCGGATCTGTACGAGGCGTCGCTGCTCGTGCTCTGCCTCGACGCGGCCAGGGATGCGGGCGGAACCGTACTCCTCACGCAGGACGGTTCGACCACAGCCGCCGAGCTCCGCTTCCGCAGGGCTCCCGGCAACCTGTGGTCAGGCAACTTCACTTACGCATTGGTCGACTTCCCCGGCACTCAGAAGCAGCTTGAGATCCACTTGGGCGTCTTCGTCGTCGCCGGCCGGTCGAAGGTGGCACACGAGTGTGATGTGGCGGTCATCGACCACCAGGAGGCCGAGCGCAGCCGGCAGGCCGCCGTGCATCCCAGGAGCAGCAAGCTGGTCTCTGCGATCGAAGCCAAGCACTACAGCACCTCACCTGCCCTCGGTATCGGACGTAACTTCCTCGGTCTGGCCCAGGAACTCGGCGAGAAGAACTGCTCGTTGGTCTATCCGTCACAGAGCACCGCCAACCTGGCGGGACTCATCGCCAAACGGCAGAGCGAGGCATACGAAGAGCTTCTTCCAGGAAGGCCGGCAGCCTCACGACTCCGCTCGCACCTGGACCAGGCGATCCGGAACTGGAAAGCACGCATCTGACGGGGTCACCGCACGCCTCGCCAGGACTTCGTCTTGATCGACCGAAGGGAGGACACCGACAACTCCAAATCCTGCGCCCTGAGCAGCGCGAGTCAACAGGAGGTCGCCCCGCGCATGGCGGATGCAGTCGGGGGCGACGGTGGCGCGCTGGATCTGACGGCGCGGAGAACAGTTGCTTGTCGCCGGGGGTCTGCAGCCCCCCGGCAGTACGAGCCGTCGGTCAGCTCAGCCGGGCATCGGCGTAGGCGACCATCGCATCGCGCTGGTAGACCGCCAGCCCGTCGGCGATCTTGTCGTAGTTCGCACGCATCTGCGGGTCATCGACGTAGGTCTGGCCCAGCCCCTTGTAAGCGCACGCGTTCGGGGTCCAGAACCGGCACACGCCCTGGTAGTGGGCGTCCACCTCGGTCTGCACCGCAGGGTCGCCAACCGGTGTGTCGGCCACCATGAACTCCGCCATGCGGATCATTTGCGCCGTCACGTCACGCTGCCACTGCTCCGTGTCCTCGTCGGTCATCGTGTCGACGACCTGCCGGGACTGCTCCCACGCCTCGGGCCACCGCTCGCGCGCCTCGGCCTCGTAGTGGGAGGGCTCGAAACCCTCGAACAGGTTCTCCGGCCTGTTGATCTTTGCCATGTCGTCTTTGTCCTTGCCTTTCTCCAGTTCGGCGATGGTGCGGCCGACCGTGCGGGCGAGCGTCTCCAGCCGGTCCCGTTCCGCCAGCAGCCGTTGGTGGTGCTCGCGGAGCACGGCCACCTCATCGACCTGGCTGTCCAGGACCGCCCGGATCTCGCGCAGCCCCACGTCCAACTCCCGCATCAGCAGGATCTGCTGCAGCCGCAGCAGATCGGCCTCCTCGTAGTAGCGGTGCCCGTTGCTCCCGATCCGTGCCGGCGGCAGCAGGCCGATCTCGTCGTAATGCCGCAGCGTGCGGGACGTCACCCCGGACATCCGGGCCACATCCGCGATCGACCAGGCCATTGCCGTGCCTCCCAAAGCCGGGCCGGTCTCTCCGGCCACACGGAGACCGTAGAAGTTGACGCAGCGGAAACCGCAAGCCGGAAGGTGGACGGCTCACCAAGCTCACCCTGGCTGCCCGGCCTGCCCTGCCTGCCCTGCCTGCCCTGCCTGCCCTGCCTGCCCCCCTACGACAATGAACGATCCACGGTGCAAGCCGTGTTGGTGGCGGTGAACTCGAGGTGGGGGACGTCTTCGGTGCAGCATGACTGCAGTTGCCGCGACAAGTCCTCGACCCTCGGCGCGGGAGTGGCGGTGCTCGTGGGTGTCGTACGGGTGCTTCACCGGGCCCCCGGTGTCGGAACGACAGGCGGAGGTGCCGAAGGACGGTGGTCCTGTCCGGCAGCGGACGGCCACCGGCATCCTCGCCGCCGGGAGCGCGCACATACGGGACACCGCCGGTCGTCGACTCGGCCGCGGTCGGGGGCTGGTCTCACGTCTCAGCGGTGGTTCGCAGTCACTGGTGCTCCCGAAGCGCTGCGAGACGGCGTTTGTACTCTTCCTCTTCGATCTCTCCGCGGGCGAACCGTTCGGCGAGCAGGTTCTCGGCTCGTCGGTCTCCCCATCGGCCTTCGCCGGGGCGCGGAGGCGCGCCGGACGGCTGGCGGTGATGGGTGCCGGTGAGGTAGCGCACCAGTACGACGAGACCGGCTGTCACCAGGGCCCAGAACAGCACCATGAACACAGTCATGACGAACCAGCCTCCGCAGCCCCACCCGCCGTCATACCAGAGCATGCCGATCACCTCCCTCGGCCGGCGACTATGCCAATTCCAGGATGGATCAATGGGACTTCAACCGAGTTGGGCCGTCATTCCCCCGCGACAGGGCCGAAGGACCCCACGCCTCATCGCCTGCTGAACGTCCGTGTCGCCGGGCGTCGAAGTGCAAGTTCACAATCCCTGCGAAAGAATCGAAGTGGTGGTCTCTGCCCTACGACAGCGCATCGAGTCGCTCGTCGCCGGCGGTGGTCCGGTGCCTTGCCTTGTGGGGCTGGGGAACGACGCCGTTCCGGCATCCCTGACCGGAGCAGTCAGATGGCGAAGCGCAGTGCGGACTGGCCGTCGGCTCCCACGGAACCGGCAGCGCGGTACACCGCTGGGCCCGGGTCGTCGGCTCATGACTGGGGTCTCCTGCTCATCAGGCTGACCTTCGGGTTGCTGATGGCCGGGCACGGTGCCCAGAAACTCTTCGGGCTCTTCGGGGGCCAGGGTCTGGCGGCCACCGGCAAGGGATTCGCCGCCCTCGGTTACCGCCCGGGAAACGTATTCGCCCTGCTCTGCGGTCTCTCCGAGTTGCTCGGCGGCCTCGGTCTGGCTCTCGGACTGCTCATACCGCTCGCGTCCGCTGCCCTCATCGGAGTGATGATCAACGCGATGGTGACCGTCACCGGCGGTCACGGGTTGTGGGAGACAGACGGTGGCGTCGAGTACAACGTCTGCATTGCCGTGGTGGCCCTGGCCATTGCCGCCATCGGTCCGGGCCGACTGGCCTTCGACCGGTTCTTCCGCTGGGGTGCGGGCGGCTGGGCCCAAGCCGCCTTCGCCCTCGGTCTCGGCGGCATCGCCGCCGCGATCACGTTGACCCTTTGAGCCCGTCTTCCCTCGCGCCGTCGTCCGGGTCTGCGGGTGGGCCTGCCGGTCGAGCGCACGCGGGCGCGCCGCACCGGCATGCAATGACTTCACCAAGCTTCTCCGAAGCCGAGGCTCCCGGGTTGTTAGGTAAGCCTTCCCTGGCTTAGGTTCTGGTGCGCGCTTCCTATGCACGTCAGACCGGAGTCTCCATGTCCAGCTCGAACATCGCCCTGCTCGGTGCCATCGCAGGCTTCACCATCTACCTCGGCCTCCCCTTCGGCCGTCTGCGCACACCCTCACCCCGGCTCAGGGCGGCCCTGAACGCCGTGGCCATCGGCATTCTGATCTTCCTCGTGTGGGATGTGCTGACCCACGCCTGGGAACCGGTCGACGAGGCGCTGGGCAAGCACGACTGGGGAACCGTCGCTTCCGGGGGCGGCACCCTGGCCGCGGGCCTGACGATCGGACTGGCCGGGCTCGTGCATTACGACGGCTGGATCGCCCGCCGCCGCACCGCGAGCGCGCGCCCCGCGGGGCCCGGAGCGGCCGCCACCGCCGAGCTGGCCCCGAAGACCCGCAGCCAGGCGGGCTCACTCGCGCTGATGATCGCCACCGGCATCGGCCTGCACAACTTCGCCGAGGGCCTCGCCATCGGCAACTCCGCCGCCCAGGGCGAGATCTCCCTCGCCGTCCTGCTGATCGTCGGATTCGGCCTGCACAACGCCACCGAGGGCTTCGGCATCGTCGCCCCCCTGGCCGCCGAGGGCGAACGCCCCTCCTGGCTCACGCTGCTGTGGCTCGGCCTGATCGGCGGCGGCCCCACCTTCCTCGGCACGCTCGTCGGCCAGCACCTGGTCGACGACACCCTCTCGACAGCCTTCCTCGGTCTCGCCGCCGGCTCGATCCTCTACGTCGTGATCGAACTGCTGGCCGTCGCCCGCAGGGCCGGGCTGAAGACGCTCACCACCTGGTGCATCCTCCTCGGCCTCGTGCTCGGCTTCGCCACGGACGCCGTCGTGACGGCCGCCGGCGCCTGAATCGGCCACCGGCAGAACCGCGTCGAACAACGAGCCATCCACCGCATCCTGCCCCAGCCGCCGTCCCAGCCGACCCAGCGTCCCAGCCGTCCCGGCCGCCACGGCCACCTCACCACCGGTGATTGCGGTGAGGCGCGTGCCGCCCCGAGGGCGCCTGGCCCCCCGGCCTGCTGCTCGGCTTCGGGGCGCGCGCCCGTTGTCCTCGCACGCCTCCGACGCCCCCGACACCTCCGACGCCCCGGACGCCCCCTACCGCCCAGCAAGACCTTCCCGTCCGACCGGCCGTCGCTCACTCCTCGTCCGAGGTCGTCGTCACGGGCCGGGTCTGGCCGACCTCCAGCGGCTCGTGCAGTCGCGCCCGGACGTAGAGGACATCGCCGATGAACAGGTCGTAGACCAGCACCCCGATCACGCCGCCGATCAGAGGGCCGACGATGGGGATCCAGAAGTAGTCGCTGAAGGAGCCGGCAAGGGTTCCCGGCATCGCGAGGTCCTGCCAGCCCGCGGCCCAGGTGAACAGGCGCGGGCCCAGGTCTCGGGCCGGGTTGATGGCATAGCCGGCGTTCGCGCCGTACGACATGCCGATGGCGGCGACCACAAAGCCGATCACCAGCGGCCCCAGGTTGGCCTTCACGGCCGTGTTGCGCAGGTCGATCACCGCCACGACGAACATGACCAGGAAGGCGGTGCCGACGATCTGGTCCACGAGCGGGCCCCAGGTACCGCCGTGGAAGTACGGCGCGGGAAAGGTTCCGAAGATCGAGAAGGAGGCAAGGGTGTGCCCGTTCGTCTTCGGCCCCTTCATCGCCCGGTCGAAGGTGTTGATCGCATCATGGTATACGCCGTACACCAGTGCGGCCCCGACGAACGCGCCGGCCAACTGCGACAGCATGTACGGCACGACCTTGACCCAGGAGAATTTACGACGCACCGCGAATGCGAGCGTCACCGCCGGATTGATGTGCGCGCCGCTGACACCGCCGGCCACATAGATGCCGAACGTCACCGCCATGGCCCAGCCCCAGGTGATGAGGAGCCAGTCGCCGGCGCTGATGAAGAAGGTGGTGGGTCCCGCGGTACGGCCCGATCCGGGAAGCGCGGCGACCGCCGTGGCCACCACTCCGCAGCCGAAGGAGATGAGGACGAAGGTTCCCAGGAATTCTGCGAGGCACTCGCCGAGCAGGCCCCCTCGCCGCCTCAGTCGGGAGGGTCTTACCAGGGGCGGAATTTCCACTGCCATGATGGCCCCCTCAGGGACTGGTCCGGCCGGTGGTGGCTGTCTCCGCCGCCGAGCGTTTTCGATATCCGGCTACCGAGTTGTCCAGCTGACCGGGGTGAGTCGGTGCCACCCGTCCGGGCCTGAGTATTCGAATGTGAGAATGTGACGGCCTCTGCATTCCTCACGTGCATTCCTCACACGCGACGTGCCGGATTACGCACGGGCATTTTTTCCGGGCCACCGTCGAGGCACACAACGAGTATGGCCCAGGGGCCGTCACCTCGCTCATCACCGTCACACCTTCGGATGATCCCCGCCCTCAGGAGGTGTAGCGAGCCAAAGCTCCGGTTCGGTAGAGCGGTTCCGTATGGCGGCGCGTGTGCGACGGGATCGTTGTTCCCGGAAGCTCGGCCCCCTTTCGGAGGGAAATTCCCATCACCGTCGCCGCGATGGCGCCCTTTGTCCTCGGCGGCGCCCAGGAAATGGGCGGCCGCAGCAGTCCGTCGAGCATGCGTGTGTCGAGGGGGACCCTGCGGTGGTTCTACACGCACGAGCAAGGCACGGGAAGGTGAGCGGATTACGCGTCGGAGACGAGGAGCAGCCACCGGGAGAGGCTCTCGCCCACATGCTCAGGCGGTGGTGGGAACGGTCGGCACGCGGTGGACAGGACAAGCCGACGTCCCAGCAGTCGGTGGCGCGGCGCGTGGGCGTCACGCAGGCCACGCTGTCCAGGTACTTCAATCCCCGGCACCCGACCAATGCGCCGTTGCACGTCATCGAACTGCTGCACGCCCGCTTGGGGGCGCCCGCCGATGAACTGGACCAGGCCCGCGCCCTTCACGCCGAGGCCGCGGTCCTCACCGGCAAGCGAGGCACCGCCCGGCCCGGCCACGAGTGCGACGCAACGCCGGTCGGCCCAACGACGGGCGGCGAAATGCCCGTCAGCGCAAAGCCGGTCGACGCAACGCCGGTCGACGCAACTCCGGTCGACCGGGACTCTTCGGAGGATGACGAGGAGTCCGAGCAGACGCCGGACGCCGTGCCGAGCGGCGGTCAAACGGGCCTCGCCCGCGCCGCAGACGCCGCTCGGACCGTCGTACCGTCCGTGCCCGCGCGTACGGAGTGGTTGCCGTGGGCGCCCGCGCGTACGGAGTGGTTGCCGTGGGCGCCCGCGTGTACGGAGTGGTTGCCGTGGGCGCCCGCGCGTATGGAGTGGTTGCCGTGGGCGGCCGCCGCAACCGTCGTGCTCCTCCTGGCCGGTGCGGGTGTGTGGTGGACCGCCGAGGGCCCGGGGGTGGGCGGGAAGCGGCGGGGGACGGCGGCCGCCACCGCCCTGCAGTGGCGTGGCCGCTCGTCCAGGAAGGGGACCGCTTCTGGCCCGTCCGGACCGTCCAGTACCTGCTCGTCGCCCAGGGCCATCCCGTGGACGTCGACTCCGACTTCGAGCAGCGGACCACGGCCGCCGTCAAGGCCTTCCAGTCGGAGCACGGACTGGAACCGGACGGCAAGGTCGGCCCGCTGACCTGGCCCCTCCTCGTACGGCCGGTCGACTCACGTTCCGAAGGAGCCGACGTACGGGCGCTCCAGTCGCTGCTCACCAGCGCCGGACTGCCCACGGACATCACCGGCAGGTTCACCGCCGCGACCGCGCACAACCTCTCCTCCTTCCAGGACACCCATCACCTGCCGACCACCGGTCAGGTCGACGTCCGGACATGGCGCGTGCTGCTGAGCGCCCAGGCGCCGCCCGTCCGCACCGTGCGGTAGGCGCGGTCAGGCGGCCGACGCGCCGTTCGCCTCCCTGAGCAGGTCCAGCAGGGCCGCACGGGCGCGCGCCACGCGCGAACGGACCGTGCCGACCGGGCAGTCGCTCAGCAGGGCCGCCTCGGCGTACGGCAGACCGAGGAGCTGGGTGAGGACGAACGCCTCCCGCCGCTCGTCGGGCAGCGCGGCCAGCAGGTCGAGGAGTGCGACACCGTCGTCGAAGCCAGGCAGGTCGTGCGGCTGGGTACGCTCGACGGCCAGTTGCCAGTCGGTCAAGTCGGACAGCCGCGGCCGGGCGGCCGCGTACCGGAAGCTGTCGATGACGGCGCGGCGGGCGATGGACAGCAGCCAGGTACGGGCCGAGCAGCGGCCCTCGAAGCGGTGCAGGCTGCCGAGCGCCCGTAGGAACGTGTCCTGCGCCAGGTCGTCGACCGTCTGGGGATCGGCGCACAGATGGGCGACGTAGCGCTGGACGTCACGGTGCAGGGCGCGGACGAAGTGCTCGACGGCATCGGCGTCGCCCCGGCGGGCAGCGAGCGCCCAGGCCGTGATCGATTCGTCGCTCATTTTCGTGGTGCCGCTTTCCTCAAGGGAGGCGGGCAGGGCAGAAGTGATCACCTGGTGTCCTTCTCGGTCATCCGGGGTCCGGACCGGCAGCGCGACGCCTCGCTGTGGCGCGGTTGCGCGGTTGCGCGGTTGCGCGGACGGCAGTTGCGCGGGCGGGCGCGGGGGTCCGGTGAGTGGCGTGCGGCCGTACGGCGGCGGCACGGACGTACGACGGTGTCGTGCGCGTACGACGCCTGCGCGGGCGTACGGCCGTGGCCCCGGGCGCACAGAGGCGCGGCCCGGGGTACGACTGTCGGTCAGACGACAGCGGTCCCCAGGGGTGGACCCCGAGAGGTGATCGGATGAACGAGGAGGAGCCGCCGCGGCGAGCGGTCCGCACGGCGGCGGGCGCGGATGCGCGGTCGGTCCGGCGGGGCGGGCAGGGCGAGCAGCAGCCGCAGCGGTGCGGCCAGCCATCCGGCCACCGCCCGCAGAATGCGGAAGACCGCGCGCTCGCCGTACGCCAACCACAGGCCGCACAGCAGGGCGGCGAGCAGGTGGGCGGCGAGCATGCCGATGGAGGATCCGGCCGATCCGGCGGACACGGAAGGCCCGGTGGTGTGGATGGAGCCCATGCCCGCCATATGACTCATGTCCATGGAGGCCATGGCCCCGGACCCCATGTGCGCACCGCCCATATCCATGGCGTCCATGGCGTGCATGGAGTGCATGGGCTCCATGAGGTTCTTCATGGGGTTCATGGGGTTCATGGACGCCATGGAGGCGTGGCCCGACTGCGCGTACGAGAATGCCGAGTGCAGCGCCGCCTGGGCGGTGACCACGACGGAGACGACGAGGGGGAGTCCGCGTTCACGACCCGCCAGACACCAGCCCGCGCCACCGGTCGCGAGAGCACCGACGGCCAGGGCCCACCAGGGCACCGAGGAGCCGGACATCATGACGTGCCCCAGAGCGGCGAGCAGCACGCAGACAGCCGCGAACACCGCGGCCCGTACCGTGCGTGAACACCACCCTGCAGCCATGACGGCCCTCATCCTTGCATCCGGGCTCGTTCGTCGGGGGTGGGTACGGACGTGAGCCGGGTGTTCAGCTCAATGGGCCGCACGTGATCCAGAACACGCGAACCGGCCGGAACTCGTAGGGAGTTCGGGCCGACCCCTGCAGGGAGGCCGGTGCTTTCGGACCGCCGCCGCCGGTCCCGTTCTTCGGCGAGCCCCGCCATCCAGCGCGCCGTGGCGTCGGCGGACCGGGGCACGACGACGTACCCAGTCCCCGTGGAACCACCGCCGCCCCTGGGCACTCTTTCTCCTCATGGCGAGCGTTCCGCAGCAGAACGGGTCGGATGACACCGTTGCGCACATGGTGGTGTGCGGGGACGACGGGCTCGCGCACCGGCTGGCCGCCGAGTTGCGAGGGGTGTACGGCGAACAGGTGACGCTCGTCGTCCCTCCCGCGGAACGGGTCGCCCGGCAACCCGTGGTGGGCCGCGCCCGTGCCTCCGCCCTGCTCGACCGGGTCTCCGCCGCCGTCACACGCGCGGCGGGCAACGGCAACGGCAACAGTGCGGACGGACGCGTCACGGGAGCCGGCGGCGGGCGCGCGGCCGGACCGCCGGGCGCCGCACGCCTGTTGGAGGCCCCCGAAGCGTCCGAAGCCGTGCTCGCCGATGCCGGGGTCGAACGGGCGACGGCGCTCGCGCTCGTGTATGACGACGACGAGACCAATATCCGCGCCGCCCTCACCGCCCGTCGCCTCAACCCTCGGCTGCGCCTGGTCCTGCGCCTGTACAACCGGCGGCTCGGACAGCACATCGAGGCGCTCCTCGACCAGGCCGCGGCGTTGGCCTCGGGCGGCTCCGACGAGGAGACCGAGGCGTTCGACGCGTCCACGACCGTCCTGTCCGACGCCGACACCGCCGCGCCCGCGCTGGCCGCGACCGCCGTCGCCGGCACCACCAAGGTCGTACAGACCGACGGTTTGATGCTGCGGGCCGTCGAACGGCCGCCGCCACGGCCCGGCCAGGTAGCCGACCCCGGCCTGTGCACTCTGGCACTGCTGTCGGCGACGGCCGGCGACCCCGCGGGCGCGGACGGTTCGGAGGGCAGCGGCGAGCAGGGACCCCAACTCCTGCCGGACGAAAGGGCGGTCGCAGCGGCCAGCGGGCGTGGCACCGTCGTCCTGGAGACCGTCTCGTACGCGGGACCGGCGCTGCCGGCCGGGCGCAGTGTCGTACCGCTCGGATCGCTGCTGTCGCCACGGCTGCGGTGGTCGTTCGCCGGGCTCGTGGGCTGTGTCGTCGCGCTCGCGGTCGCGTCGATGGCGGTCACCGACGAACGCCCGCTGACGGCGACGTACTTGACACTGCTCGACCTGTTCGCCATCAACAACCCCGCCATCGGGGAGCCGATCGGACGGCAGATCCTCCAACTGCTCTCCGGGCTGGTGGGGTTGCTGCTGCTGCCCGTGCTGCTCGCGGCCGTGCTGGAGGCGCTCGGCACCTTCCGCAGCGGGTCCGCGCTGCGCAGGCCGCCGCGCGGGCTGTCCGGGCACGTGGTGCTGCTCGGCGTCGGCAAGATCGGTACCCGGGTGATGACCCGGCTGCGGGAACTGAGGATCCCGGTGGTCTGCGTCGAGGGCGATCCGGAGGCACGCGGACTGGCGACGGCCCGGCGGCTGCGGGTGCCGGTGGTGCTCGGCGACGTGACGCAGGAAGGCGTGCTGGAGGCCGCCAAGATCCACCGGGCACACGCGCTCCTCGCGCTGACCAGCGCCGACACCACGAACCTGGAGGCCGTCCTGTACGCGCGCTCCGTACGGCCCGACCTCAGGGTCGTGCTGCGCCTGTACGACGACGACTTCGCGACCGCCGTCTACCGCACCCTGCGCGCCGCCTACCCGAACGCCCAGACGCGCAGCCGCAGCGTGTCGCACCTGGCCGCGCCCGCGTTCGCGGGGGCCATGCTGGGACGGCAGATCCTGGGGGCGATTCCGGTGGAGCGGCGGGTGCTGCTGTTCGCCGCCGTGGGCGTGGCGGGGCATCCGCAGCTGGAAGGGCGGACTGTCGCCGAGACGTTCCGGGCGGGAGCGTGGCGGGTGCTCGCGCTGGACACCACGACTCCAGGGGAACGGGTCCAGACGCCGGACCCGGAGACGGACGCTCCCGACCGGCCCTCGGGCCTGATCTGGGACCTGCCGCCCACCTATGTCCTGCGCCCCGAGGACCGAGTGGTCCTGGCGGCGACGCGCCGCGGCCTGGCCGAACTCCTCGGCCGCCGCCGCGAGGGCGCCGGAACGTAGTGGCCGCCGGAACGTAGGAGGCGCCGGAACGTGGGGGCCGTCGGCGCGTAGGGGCGTAGGCACGTAGGGGCGCCGGTGGGTGACGGTGGCGAGCCACCGGTGGCGACCGTCTATCGGCGGCGTGCCGCCCGTCGGCGACCGTCTATCGGTTGACGTGCCGCCCGTCGGCGGACGGTGCCTCTCGGTGCGGGACGGCGGGCGAGTTATCCACAGGCTGGGGACCTCCGCCGCGGAAAGTCGGTCGGGGCAGGCACTATGGGGCCATGACTGAGAGCAACGGGCCTGCCTCGCCGGAGCACGGCGGGGACATGCCGGACTGGGAGAAGCGCTTCCGGGCGCCGCGGGTGTCACTGCCGGACTGGGCGGAGGACGCGCCGCACCGCTCGCTGTTCGTCTCCAATGCGACGGGGACGTACGAGCTGTACGCGTGGAACCGCACCACGGGCGAGCAGCGCCAGGTCACGGACCGGCCGAACGGCACGACGGACGGCGTGCTCTCTCCGGACGGCGAGTGGATCTGGTGGTTCGACGACAAGGACGGGGACGAGTTCGGCATCTGGAGACGCCAGCCTTTCGCGCCCGCTGTCTCCGGCCGGGGGCCCGGGCAGGAGCCCGGCAAGAACTCCGGGACCGACGAAGCGGCGGCCCCGGGCCTCGAGCCTTCGTACCCGGCCGGGCTCGCGATCGGGCGGGACGGGCGGACGGCGGTCGTGGGCCGCTCCACCGACCAGGTCGGCACCACGATCCATCTCGTACGGGCCGGTCAGGAACCGGCGGAGATCTACCGGCACCGCGAGTCCGCCGGGGTTGGCGACCTTTCGCACGACGGCTCGCTGCTCGTCATCGAGCACACCGAGCACGGCGACGCGATGCACTCGGCGCTGCGTGTGATGCGGCCGGACGGCTCGATGGTGGCGGAGCTGGACGACACCAAGGGCGGCAGGGTCGAGCTGGGTCTGGAGGTGCTGGGCTTCGCGCCGGTCGACGGCGACACGCGGCTGCTCATCGGGCACCAGCGGCGCGGACGGTGGGAGCCGCTGGTGTGGGACGTCGCCTCGGGCGAGGAGACGGACCTGGCGCTGGAGCTGCCGGGCGATGTGGCCGCGGAGTGGTATCCCGACGGCTCCGCGCTGCTGATCGTGCACAGCTTCGAGGCCCGCAGCGAGCTGTACCGCTACGACCTGGCGACGCACGAGCTGGACCGGGTGCCGACGCCGCCGGGCTCGGTGTCGGGGGCGACGGCCCGACCCGACGGGACCGTGGAGTACCTGTGGTCGTCGGCGGCCGAACCTCCGGTGGTGCGGTCGACGTCGGGCGGGGTCGTGCTGGATCCGCCGGGGATGAAGTCGCCTGGGTCGGTGCCCGTCGAGGACGTGTGGGTGGAGGGTCCGGGCGGCCGCATCCACGCGCTGGTGCAGAAGCCGGCGGGGGCGAGCGGGCCGCTGCCCACGGTGTTCGACATCCACGGCGGTCCCACCTGGCACGACAGCGACTCGTTCGCGGCGGGCCCGGCGGCCTGGGTGGACCACGGGTACGCGGTGGTGCGGGTCAACTACCGCGGGTCGACCGGGTACGGGCGCGAGTGGACGGACGCCCTCAGACACCGGGTCGGGCTGATCGAGCTGGAGGACATCGCGGCGGTGCGGGAGTGGGCGGTGTCGTCCGGGCTCGCGGATCCGGAGCGGCTCGTCCTGACGGGCGGTTCATGGGGCGGGTACCTCACCCTGCTCGGCCTCGGCACCCAGCCGGACGCGTGGACGGTCGGTGTCGCGGCGGTCCCCGTCGCGGACTACGTCACGGCGTACCACGACGAGATGGAGGCACTGAAGGCGATGGACCGGACGCTGCTCGGGGGCACGCCCGAGGAGGTGCCGGAGCGGTTCGAGGCCTCGTCGCCGCTGACGTACGTCGACGCGGTGAAGTCACCGGTGTACATCTCGGCGGGGGTCAACGACCCGCGCTGCCCGATCCGCCAGGTCGAGAACTATGTGGACCGGCTCGCCGCGCGGGACGCGGTGCACGAGGTGTACCGGTACGACGCGGGTCACGGCTCACTGGTGGTCGACGAGCGGATCAAGCAGGTGCGGCTGGAGCTGGACTTCGCCGGACGGCATCTGGGGAGGTGAGAGGAGCGGCGGCTCGCCACAGGGGACGGGCGTCCAGGGCGTACGGGGCATGCGCGTGTGTTCCGTCCCCCCGGGCCCCACGGGCAGGCCCGCCGCGGCGGCACCGTACCGTTGAGGGCGTGTACCGGTTTCTGCTGACGCCCCGCTGGTGGGGGATCAACGTCTTCGTACTGCTGGCCATCCCCTTCTGCATCTTCATGGGGTCGTGGCAGTTGAGTCGGTTCGAGGCACGGGTGCACGACCAGCGGACGGCGAATGAGCAGGTCTCGGCGGCCCGGAAGGAGGCGGCCCGGCCGCTGCAGCAGCTACTGCCGGTGGACGAGCAGACATCCGCAAAGCGGGCCACCGCCAGGGGGCGGTACGGGAAGCAGTTGCTGGTTCCGGACCGGGAGCTGGACGGCAGGCGCGGGTTCTACGTGCTGACGATGCTGCGGACCGACGGAGGCAAGGCGCTGCCGGTGGTGCGGGGCTGGCTGCCGGGTGACGCGGACCCCGCGAAGGCGTCGGCCGCGCCGACCGGAGAGGTCACCGTTACGGGAGCGCTTCAGGCCCCGGAGAGCCCCGGGGCCAACGGTGTGGGCGCGGGCGGCGGGCTGCCCGCCGGACAGACGGCGGCGATCAGCTCGGCGTCACTGGTGAACCTGGTGCCGTACGACGTGTATCCCGCGTGGATCACCCTCGACAAGGCCGACAGCGGGATGAAGGCGGTACCGGCGTCGGCGCCCGCGGGGACCGGGCTGGACCTGAAGGCGTTCCAGAACCTGGGCTACACCGGCGAGTGGTTCGTCTTCGCGGGCTTCACTGTCTTCATGTGGTTCCGGCTGCTGCGCCGTGAGGTGGAGTACGCCCGGGACGCGGAACTGGGGCTCGTTACGGAGGCGCCGGAGGGCGCGGGCGCCGGGGCCGCCCCGGCCTCGGGTGAAGAGGCGGCCGGAAGCGAGGCGGCCGCCGGCGAGAACCAGGCCCGGACCGCCAAGGCCTGAGGCCCGGACCGCCGCCGGGGCCGCCGCCAACCGACCGCCCCTCCACAGGCCCACCGCACCGCCTTACGCCCGCACCCCACAGCACCGGGCGCACCAGCGCCCGCATGCACCGCCACACCACCGCACGTCTGTCCCGCTGCCATGCCCCTCCCCCCGGCCGCCAGGCGGTTACCGGCGCGGCGCTGTCAGGAGGCGGTCAGCATCCCCGTGCGGTAGACCGTGCCGGCGCAGGCGTTGGGGACGGTCGCCGTGGCGGTAGCGGAGCCGGTCTCCGGGGTGTGGGAAACCGCCACGCTGCCCTCGGCCACACCGTCCTCCGTCACCATCTGCGGTGAGGTGCCGGCGGCTCCGCTGGTCGTGCTCGTGCCACCGCTCGCGGTAGCGGAGTCCGAGGGGCTCGGGCCCGGGGAGGCGCCGCCGGTGCTGCCGCCGCTGGTGGGGCAGGTCTGCGACGGCACCCAGGCGAACTTGACCTCGTAAGCCGCCCCGGGCTTGAGCACCAGGGAGGTGACTTCCTGAGCGGGGGCGGGCAGGCCGGTCGCCGCGTCGCCCGCGACATGGTTCACCACACTGATCTTGGACGGGTCCGCCGCGCCCTGGGCGAGCGTGGACACGCTGCCGCTGCCCGAGACGGTGCAGCTGGTGGTGGAGACATTGGCGACGCGGAACGTTCCGTAGACCGCGCCGTTGGAGTCCGGGGCGCCCGCTGTGGCGGTCGCCCCGCCGAGCTGGGCCGCCGTGCACGAGGGTGCGCTCTGCGCGGAGGCCGTCGGGTTGGCGCCGCCGGTGGCCCCGCTGCTCGCGCCCTTGCTCTTGTCCTCCTTGCCCTTCTGGCCGTCCTTGCCCTTCTCCCTGGACGTGCCGGAGGAACCGGCCGAGCCGCTGGAACCGCCATCCGGTCCCTTGCCCTGGCTTGTGCCGCCCTGGGCCTGCGAGGCCTGGCCCGCGATGGACGGGTCGGCGTCGGAGCCGGTGGCGTCCGAGACGTGGACGAGGGCCGGGATCGCCGTGCCGATGAACAGGGCGGCGGCCGCCATGCCGACCACGGCCTGGCGCTTGCGCGCCCGCCGGACGGGCACCGCGCGCCGCAGATGTTCCAGGGTGCCGTCGCTCGGCTCGATGTCGCGCACCGCCTGGTGCAGCATCCGCCGCAGCGCCACCTCGTCCGAACCGAGCCCGTCGGGCACCGCATCCGGCCCGTCGGGCGCACCCACGAGCTGCCCGGAATCCCGCCCCGAACCCGGTCCGGTCCCACCGGCCGCGGACCCACCGGCCCCGGACCTGTCAAACCCGAACCCCCCGGCCCCGACAGATCCACCTGCCCCCGGCCTGTCGACTCCGGCCCCACCGGCCCCAGCCCCGTCGTCCGACAGGCCCGGAAGGCCCGCCCGGCCCAGGTCGCCGAGCGCTGCCATCAGCCGATCCCGCCCGGCGCCGAAGCCGTCGTCAGGGCCCGGGCCAGGGCCGTGGGCACCCGCGCCGGGAGCGGCACGGTCCGGTCCGGCCTGGTGGCGGCCCTGGTCGTCGGGGCGGTGGTTCACAGTTCCGTTCCCAGCATGGTGCTCGTGGTCGTCCTCGTGGGGCTCGGGCCGTTCTGTCGGCTCATGCCACTCATAGGGCTCGTGTCGTTCGTGGGAGTCGCGCCCCCGGGAGGCGGAGCAACGCTCGTCGTACTCGCTCATGCCGGTGCTCCCATGGCGACCCGGAGCGCAGCGATGCCGCGAGATCCGTACGCCTTGACCGATCCCAGCGATATCCCCAGCGTCTCCGCGACCTGTGCCTCGGTCATGTCCGCGAAGTAGCGCAGCACCAGCACCTCGCGCTGGCGGCGCTGCAGGCCCTTCATCGCCCTGATCAGCGAGTCGCGCTCCAGCTGGTCGTAGGCGCCCTCCTCCGCGCTCGCCATGTCCGGCATCGGCTTCGACAGCAGCTTCAGGCCGAGGATGCGGCGGCGCAATGCCGAACGCGAGAGATTGACGACGGTCTGACGGAGGTACGCCAGCGTCTTCTCCGGGTCGCGGACCCGCTTGCGCGCCGAGTGGACGCGGATGAACGCCTCCTGCACGACGTCCTCGCAGGACGCGGTGTCGTCGAGGAGCAGCGCCGCGAGGCCCAGGAGGGAGCGGTAGTGGGCGCGGTAGGTCTCGGTCAGATGGTCGACCGTGGTGCCGGCGGCCATCGTCTCGTCAGCGCTCTCGCGCTGGTCCGGTATGCGGGCGGGCCGCGCTGCGGGCATGGGGGCGATCACCGGCATGCCGCCGGGCGGACCGGGCATGCGGGGGCGGCGGGTCGGACCAATGGTCCTGGCCCTTGTCCGTACCGCGGTGAATTCGAGTACCTCTGCCACGCCAGTTGGACACGTCTCCCGCCACCAGGGTTGTACGCGACAGGCATCACGTTCGCGTCAGGCGGCAGGTCCGTCTGCACGTCCCTTTGTGCGCCCCCCAGCACACAGGACCGAGCGTCAAGTGCCCTCATCCGTACCAGCTCTTCCCCTATGCCCCGTGTGTGGTGGTGCCCGGCCCCCCGGAAGGCGACCGCAAAGACGCTCCCCGCCCTGCGCACGGTTGCGAGGGCGGGGAGAGAAATCTTCGAACGCCTGGAGGCTCCGATTCAAGTGGTAGGACCATCGAATCAGGTGGCCGGACCATCGAACCGGCCCATCGGAAACGACACCGATCCTACAAAGGATTCAGTCAACGGCCAGGAAGATTCTCGGCCACCGGACACCTGTCGCCGTAAATCGTACGGACATGGCTGCCGACGCGGGCACCGGGCCAGGCCGCGCCCTACGACGTCCCGAACTCCGCCGCCACCAGCTCCGCGATCTGTGCGGTGTTCAGCGCCGCGCCCTTGCGCAGGTTGTCGCCGCACACGAACAGCTCGAGCGCCGTGGGATCGTCCAGCGCGCGGCGTACCCGGCCCACCCAGGTCGGATCCGTGCCCACCACGTCCGCGGGCGTGGGAAATTCACCCGCCGCCGGGTTGTCGCAGAGGACCACACCGGGCGCGGTGTCGAGGATCTCGCGGGCGCGGTCGACCGTGACCTCGCCCTCGAAGCGGGCGTGGACCGTGAGGGAGTGTGCGGTGACCACCGGAACCCGTACACACGTGACGGCCACGCGCAGCTCCGGCAGCCCGAGGATCTTGCGGGTCTCGTTGCGGACCTTCATCTCCTCCGAGGACCAGCCGTCCTCGCGCAGCGACCCGGCCCACGGCACCACGTTCAGCGCGACCGGCTCCGGGAAAGGTCCCGTGTTGTCGCCCACCGCGCGCCGTACGTCACCGGGGTTCGTCCCCAGCTCCGTACCCGCGACCAGGGACAACTGCTGCCGCAGCGTGTCGATGCCCGCGCGTCCCGCGCCGCTGACGGCCTGGTACGAGGAGACGACCAGGTCGCGCAGCCCGAACTCGGCGTGCAGAGCACCGAGGGCCACGATCATGGAGAGGGTCGTGCAGTTGGGGTTGGCGACGATGCCGCGCGGACGCACCCGGGCGGCATGTGGATTGACCTCCGGTACCACCAGGGGGACTTCGGGGTCCATGCGGAACGCGCCCGAGTTGTCCACCACGACCGCGCCCGCGGCGGCGGCGACGGGTGCCCATCGCTCCGCGATCTCGTCCGGCACGTCGAACATCGCCACGTCGACGCCGGACAGCGCCTCCTCGCAGAGCGCGACGACCTCGACCTCCTCGCCGCGTACGGCCAGCTTGCGGCCGGCCGAGCGCGGCGAGGCGATCAGGCGGATCTCGCCCCAGATGTCCGCGTGCTGGGACAGGATCTGGAGCATGACCGTGCCGACGGCTCCGGTCGCTCCCACGACCGCGAGCGTCGGCCTGCCGGTCCGCGCCGTCATCGGCTCTCCGTACGCCCCGTGCCCCCACCGGGGAGGGCGGTCATCGGCCGGTGCCTCCGTAGACGACGGCCTCGTCGCTCTCGGAGTCCAGGCCGAACGCGGAGTGCACCGCGCGGACCGCCTCCGGGACGTCGTCCGCACGCGTCACCACCGAGATGCGGATCTCCGAGGTCGAGATCAGCTCGATGTTCACGCCCGCGTCGCTCAGGGCCTCGAAGAAGGAGGCCGTGACACCCGGGTTCGTCTTCATGCCCGCGCCGACGAGCGAGATCTTGCCGATCTGGTCGTCGTAACGCAGGGAGTCGAAGCCGATCGCGGTCCTGCCCTTCTCCAGGGCGTCGATCGCCTTGCGCCCCTCGGTCTTCGGGAGCGTGAAGGAGATGTCCGTGAGACCGGTCGACGCGGCCGACACGTTCTGCACGACCATGTCGATGTTGATCTCGGCGTCGGCGATGGCGCGGAAGATCGAGGCGGCCTCGCCCGGCTTGTCGGGCACACCGACGACCGTGATCTTGGCCTCGGAGGTGTCGTGCGCGACACCGGAGATGATGGCCTGCTCCACCTTCTTGTCCCCTTGCTGAATCGGCTTGCTGCTGACCCACGTGCCCTGCAGCCCGCTGAAGGACGAGCGGACGTGGATCGGGATGTTGTATCGGCGCGCGTACTCCACACAGCGGTGGAGCAGGACCTTGGACCCGGACGAGGCCAGCTCCAGCATGTCCTCGAAGGAGATCCAGTCGATCTTCCGGGCCTTCTTCACCACGCGTGGGTCGGCGGTGAACACGCCGTCGACGTCGGTGTAGATCTCGCACACCTCGGCGTCGAGGGCGGCGGCCAGCGCCACCGCGGTCGTGTCGGAGCCGCCACGGCCCAGGGTCGTGATGTCCTTCTTGTCCTGGCTGACGCCCTGGAAACCGGCGACGATGGCGATGTTGCCCTCGTCCAGCGCGGTCCGGATGCGCCCCGGCGTGACGTCGATGATCCGGGCTTTGTTGTGGACCGAGTCGGTGATGACACCTGCCTGGCTGCCGGTGAACGACTGGGCCTTGTGACCCAGGTTTTTGATCGCCATGGCCAGTAGTGCCATGGAGATCCGCTCTCCGGAAGTCAGCAGCATGTCGAGCTCGCGCCCGGCAGGCATCGGGGAAACCTGCTCGGCGAGATCGATCAGCTCGTCCGTCGTGTCGCCCATCGCGGAAACCACGACAACCACATCGTTGCCGTTCTTCTTCGCTTCCACGATCCGCTTGGCGACGCGCTTGATGCCTTCGGCATCGGCTACGGAGGAGCCTCCGTACTTCTGCACGACAAGGCCCACGTGCGCTCCTCGCTCAGTCCGTCTCTTTCCGCACCTGCGCATGTGCAGTGCGGTCGGCTCAGTCTATCGAGCGGCCGAAATGTCCTTCCGGTAAACCGCATGGTGAGATGTCCCGCTCACCCAAGGATCACCCCGGATTTCTTCGGACGTACCACGGACGTACGACGGTTTTCATCGCCGCATTCCACGGGGAACTCCGGCCGCTCCCGGACCGCACCTGCCCCGCCCGATGCTCCCTACTCGGAACGTGCCGCGTGTCACAGAGAAGCTGCGACTGAGTTTCAGGTCCTGGGGCAGGCCGCGGTCGACAGCCCTACTTGACCGGCCGCAGCCCCAGCGGGCCCGCGATCTCCTTCGCCATGACCCGGCCCGCCTCCTCCGCGAGGGTCTCGTCGCCGGGGTCCTGGTCGGTGTCGAGGCCGTCGAGCTCCTCCAGGGGCTGGTTCAGCCGCACATGCGCGACCACGGACTGGAGCGCGCGGAGCGCCGCGGACGCGGTGGAGCCCCAGTTGGAGAAGTACGAGAACTGCCACCACCACAGGGCCTCCGTGGTGCGACCGGCCCGGTAGTGGGCCATGCCGTGGCGCAGGTCCGTGATGACGTCCGCCAGGTCGTCGGAGATACGGGCCGGCACCGGCGCCCTGCGCGGCTCGTAGGGGTCGAAGACCTCCGAGTAGACATCGATCGGGTCCAGCATGGCCGCGAGGCGTTCGCGCAGTTCGTCCACATCCGGCTCCGGGCCAGGGTCCGGCTCGTAGCGCTCGTCCGGCACGATGTCGTCGTGTGCGCCCAGGCGGCCGCCCGCCAGGAGGAGCTGGGAGACCTCCAGCAGGAGGAAGGGGACGGCCGAGTCCGGCTCGTCGCCCTTCGCGACCTCCGTGACGGCAACCAGGAAACTCTCGACCTGGTCGGCGATCTGGACCGCGAAGTCGTCCGGGTCCTGCGTCGTGGAGTGCAGCGTGGCGTCAGACATCTAGGAGTCGTCTCCCCTCGAAGGCGCGGCCGAGGGTGACCTCGTCCGCGTATTCCAGGTCGCCACCCACCGGGAGGCCGCTGGCCAGGCGGGTGACCTTGAGGCCCATGGGTTTGATCATCCTGGCGAGGTACGTCGCCGTGGCCTCGCCCTCCAGATTCGGATCCGTGGCCAGGATCAGCTCGGTCACCGTGCCGTCGGCCAGCCGCGCGAGCAGCTCCCTGATACGCAGATCGTCCGGGCCCACACCCTCGATCGGGCTGATCGCGCCGCCCAGGACGTGGTAGCGGCCCCGGAACTCACGCGTGCGCTCGATCGCCACGACGTCCTTGGGCTCCTCCACCACACAGATCACCGACCGGTCGCGACGCGTGTCACGGCAGATGCCGCACAACTCCTCCTGCGCGACGTTGCCGCAGGTCGCGCAGAAACGGACCTTGGCCTTCACTTCGAGCAGGGCCTGGGCCAGCCGGCGTACGTCCGTCTGCTCGGCCTGCAGGATGTGGAAGGCGATCCGCTGCGCGCTCTTGGGACCCACGCCGGGCAGCCGACCCAGCTCGTCGATGAGGTCCTGGACCACGCCTTCGTACAACGGACTGCCTTTCCTGGAGGGCTGCGGTACGTACCGTAGCCGGGCTCGGTTTCTTGGTACGTACGGTAGTTGGCCCCCGCCCTTCATAGAAGGGACGGGCCGGTGGACTCAGAACGGCAGGCCCGGGAAGCCTCCGCCCAGCCCCTGGGCCAGCGGGCCGAGCTTCTGCTGTTGAAGGCCCTGCGCGTTCTCGTGGGCCGCCTGGACGGCCGCGACAATCAGGTCGGCCAGCGTCTCCGTGTCCTCCGGATCCACCGCCTTGGGATCGATGACCAGGGCCCGCAGCTCACCGGCGCCGGTGACCGTGGCCTTCACCAGGCCGCCGCCCGCCTGCCCCTCGACCTCGGTCCGCGCCAGCTCCTCCTGGGCGTTCGCCAGGTCCTGCTGCATCTTCTGGGCCTGCTGGAGCAACTGCTGCATGTTGGGCTGCCCACCACCGGGAATCACGATCAGCTCCTGGTTTTCGTACGGTACGGCTGTCAGGGTTTCGTACGGCTGTCAGGGCGGTTTTGCCGCCTGGCACGAGCCTACGTGGTCACCGGGACGCTCGCTCCAGTAGTCCGTCCGGACCCAGGCCGGGCCCTCGACGGCACTCTTTCGAGTGAGTTTGCGAGTCGCTGTATACCCGACCAAGGCCCACTTCCAGGCGGTAAAGCGTGGAAAGCCCGGCCCCCGCCACCCATTGGGCGGTAGGAAGGGTCCCGCGCTTCGGCACCATGCGTCACGAGTCCATCGCGAAACGTGCACGACGGGGACGGCGCACCCACCGCGGCATACTCGCGGAACGTCACAGCCGTACGTAGGGAGTGCCGGGTGAGTCAGCCGGAGATGCAGCCCGAGGGTCCGCTCCAGGACGGGCGGGGCGACGGTGCCGCGAGGCTTCGGCCGGATGACCTCATGGGGCGGCCGTTCCCGCACGGCGACTGGGCGGATCCCGCGCAGCGACTCGACGAGTTGTACCGGTGGGTGGAGCGCCGCGCGCTGGAGGCGGCGGCCTGGTATCTCGAGAACCGGGTGTGGAAGCGGCGCGGGGCGCGGGCGCTGCGGGTGGGCGCGGTGGCGGGGGCGGTGTGCGCGGCCGCGCTGCCGCTGCTCGAGCTGACGGGGGTGGCGGACGGGGGCACACCATGGGCGTATCTGTCGCTGCTGCTGGGGGCGGCGTGCGTGGCCGGGGACCGGTACTTCGGGGTGACGTCCGGATGGATAAGGGACGTGGCGACCGCGCAGGCCGTGCAACGGCGGCTGCAGGCACTGCAGTTCGACTGGGCCTCGGAGAGCGTGCGGGAGGTGCTGGGCCCGGCGGAAGGGACCGCGGGGGAGGCGGCGGAGCGGTGCCTTTCGGTGCTGCGGCGGTTCTCGGAGGACGTCACCGAGCTGGTGCGGGCGGAGACCGCGGACTGGATGGCGGAGTTCCGGGCTGGGTCCGCGCCGCTGGTGATCCAGTCGGCAGGGTCGGCCGTGCCGCGGCCGGAGGGTGCGGCGCCCGGACGGTTCGCCCCGCCCGCGGGGGCCCGGCCGAACATGCCACGACAGCGGCCTCCGGAGGCGCGATAGGCCGGGGCGGGTCCGGGCCACGCGTCAGTTCTCGGCGCAGATCTTCAGGCCCACCGGTGTGCCGCACGGGAGGTGGCCGTGGGTACGGATGACGTTCTGTCCGCTGCCCTGGCCGATGTAGGTGAGGAAACTGGAGGCCAGGGAGTCGGCGGGCGGACGGCCGTAGGTGTAGGCGTACTCGATCTCGCGGTACGGGTAGTCGGTCCCGCCGTGTTCGAGCTCCTCGACGGACGGGTGGTGGGCGTCGAGGTCCAGCAGGCGCACACCCGGATGGCCGACGGCGAGGTTGAGTTCGCTGTAGCCGATCGCGCCGGGCAGTGTGGCGACCGTGTTCAGCACCTGCCCGGTGGAGTCGAGTTCGCAGCGGACGACCGGCGCGGCCGCGTCGTCCTTGTGGACGCAGTCCAGCGAGGAGTTGGCGATCTCGCCGCGCCCCAGCACCCGGTGCTGGAAGACCTGCCGGGTGCCCGAGTTGGCGTCACGGCTGACCAGGAGGATGGGGCGGTCGGGGCCGCCGAGCTGCTTCCAGTTCGTGATCCGGCCCGCGTAGAGGCGGCGTACGTCGGCGAGCGACACACCGGTGAGCGGCACGTCCTTGTTCACCACCAGTGCGAAGACCGACACCGCCACCCGGGTCTCGCTCAGCTGTGGCAGCCCCTCCGGCTTGGGGCCGTCGGAGAGGGCGACGACCGGCGGCGAGCCCTTCGCCGACGCCTGCCCCGCGGCCGCGAGTTCGCGCACGCCCGCGGTACTGCCGTGCGCGTCCACCGTGATCGTGGAACCCGCGCAGTCCTTCTCGTACTTCTTCGCCAGCTCCTGCATCACGGGCTCGAACGCGGTCGACCCGGTGACCGTGAGCGTCCCCTTCGCACAGCCGATGGGCGGACGCGTGTCGTCCCGGGCGACCACGATGGTGGCCAGCGTGACCACGCACACCGTCAGCAGCACGGTGATCAGCCGGGAGGCGCGGCTGAACAGGGGCGGCTTGTCGTCCGGTGTCGTACTGCGGTTGGGGCGCACCTCGCCGTCGCGGATACCGCCGATCAGCCGGATTCCGCTGCCGACGTCGCCTCCCGACAGCAGCACGAGCAGCTTGAAGTGGTCGCCGCGGTTGAGCGGGACGCGCGGGATGCGCAGCGTGTTGCCCTCGTAGCCGAAGCCGGCGGCCGGGGTGAAGTGGTCCATGAGGTGGTCGGTTCCGGACGGCTGCGTGACCGACACCCCACGGACCGTCCGGTCGGTGAACACCGCGGTCAGGCCGTGGAGTTCGCGTCCCGTGTAGTCGTTGTCGGCGATGCCCTGCGAGCCGTCGTTCTCGATGCGCAGCAGGACGAACGTGGCGTCGTCCATGCCGGACGCCTCGTCGAACCAGCCGAGCCGTACGTTGGCCAGGCCCGAGCGCACGTTCTCGCCGATCGGGTTGTCCATCTGGACCCGGTACCCAATCCTCTTGCGCCGCGGCACCCGGCGCTCGTACCAGACCATGCCCGCCGATGCCGCGATACCGAGGACCGCGGTCCCCACGGCGACGACGTTCTCCGCACTCAGCCACGTCACTTGGCCACTCCCCCGAGCCGACGGTGCGGACACGGTACGGCCCACCGGGGGGACATTCCGGACCTGGGTCGGGAAGTTCAGCGGGCGTTCGGCAAGGATTTCCGGGCGGTCAGCCCTCCTTCGTGTACGTCAGGGAGTCGCCGTTGGCCGTGTTCACGCGCTTGAGGCGGCCGTCCGGGAGGATCATCAGTTCCGTCGCGGCCCCCGGGGTGCACGAAGACGCCGGCCGGCCCACCGTGACGGTGGACGATCCGATCTCGAGCGGGCCGCCCACGGTGGGCTCCGCGGCCAGCTGCGCCTGGAAGACGCAGTGGTACGTGCCACCGTCTGCCGGGCCGTCCGCGGTCAGGGAGAGCACCGTGTCGCCCACCTTGCCCTGCTGGACGACCAGTCGGCGGGTGCTGTGCCCACCGGAGTTGTCGATGGCGGCGGTCCAGGTGCCGAGGTAGGCCTCGGGCACGGACCCGGCGGCGGGCGACGGGGACGTGGGACTCGCGCTGTCCGGGGTCGAGGGCGCGTCCGAGCTCGGCCCGGTGGTCGTGGCCGCGGCGGTGTGCGACGGGCCCCCGCCGCTGTGCTTGCCCGTCCCGTCGCCACGCATGAGCGCATACACCGAACCGCCCGCGCCGAGCGCGACCACCAGGGCAACGACGATCAGCGCGGCCGTGGAACGGCCGCTGCGCCGCGCGGGTTCCTGCTGTCCCGGGTCGCCGTAGGAGGACGGTCCGTACGGGGGCGGCCCGTACGGCGGTGTCGAGCCGAGGGCGCCGCCGTAGCCGGTGGCCGGGGCACCGGCCCACCCGTCGGTGTTCTGCGGATAGCCGTACGCGGGCGGCTGGGGGTGCTGCTGCGGGTGGCCGTGGGCGGGGTGGGCGGCGGGCGCTGCGCCCGGCAAGGACATGGGACCCGGGCCGGGACCGGGGCCCGCGACCTGGGTGGGCATCCGGTCCAGCCCGGCCGGCGGACCGGGCGGCGGACCGGGCGGCGGACCGGGCGGTGGCGGGACGGCACCGTCGGGCGCGGGGGCGTGCTCGGGAGGGACCTCGGGAGCCCTGGCCCCCGGGTGCTGCTTGATGAGCTCCACGGGAGCATTCGGGGCAGCCGGTGCCGTCCGGGCGCCCGGAACCGCCGGGGCGCCGTCGGCAGGGCCCGCGTTGCCTTCGTGGGGGCCCTCGGCACCCACCTCCACGCCCGCCGCTGCCCCGACGGCACCAGGGGCGCCGGGCGCACCAGGGACACCAGGGGCGCCGTTTCCGGCCGACGCCACCGCGCTCGCCGGACCGGCCGAGCCCGTGGCCCCCGCGGCATGCACGGAGCCTCCCGGGCCGGTCGCGCCCGCCTCCTCCGGGTCCTCCGCGTCCAGCAACCGCACCGCGTGGCGGCCGAGCTGGGCGACCAGGGAACCGGGCAGCCAGGGGTCCAGGGTGCGGCCGTCGGAGACCGTGTCCTCGGCGCCGGCCCGCTCCAGGATCTGCGCCGGCGTGGGCCGGGCCGCCGGATCCTTGCGGAGGCAGTCGCGTACGAGGTCGGCGAGGCTCTCCGGCAGGCCCTCCAGGTCCGGGTCCTCCTGCACGATGCGGAACATCAGGGCGTGCACCCCGCTGTTGGCGCCGCCGAAGGGAAGGGCGCGCGTGGCCGCGTACGCGAGGACGGACCCCAGACAGAAGACGTCACACGCGGGCGTGATGCGGTCGCCGCGCACCTGCTCGGGTGCCATGAACCCGGGCGAGCCGACGAACGCGCCGGTCCGGGTGAGCCCGGCGCCGGTGAGGGTCTCCAGGGCGCGGGCGATGCCGAAGTCGATGACCCGGGGCCCGTCGATGGTCACGAGGACATTGGAGGGCTTGAGGTCGCGGTGGATGAGCCCGGCGGCGTGGATGTCCTGGAGAGCGTGCGCGAGTCCGGCGGCCAGGACGCGCACGGAGCGCTCCGGCAGGGCGCCGTGGTCGTGCGAGACGACGGTCTGCAGGCTGGGGCCCGCGACATAGCCGGTGGCGACCCACGGGATCGCGGCCTCGGTGTCGGCGTCGAGGACGGGCGCGGTCCAGTACCCTCCGACCCGCCGCGCGGCCTGCACCTCCTGACGGAAGCGGGCCCGGAACTCCTCCTGCTCGGCCAGCTCCCGCCGCACGAGTTTCACGGCGACGGTACGTCCCCTGTCGGACCGGGCGAGATACACGTGCCCCATGCCACCGGCCCCGAGCCGTGCGAGCAGCCGGTAGCCCCCGATACGCTGCGGATCCCCGTCCCCCAGCTTCTGCATCGCCGCGTCACCTACCCCCCTGCGTGTGCGACAGCCCGAGGATAGTGCCGCCGCACGGGGAGAGTCGGCCACAGCCGTACCTACGGTTCCGTAACGGGCCGGGCAACCTCGTCCAGCGCCGCCGACAGCCGCTCCAGCACCCGCACGGTCTCGGTGAGGCCCTCATCGCCGAGAGCCTCGGCGAGACGGTCGACGAGGGTCGCGTGACCAGGGGCGATGCGGTCGACGGCGGCGCCTCCTGCCTCGGCCGGGGCCAGAAGCCTGGCGCGCCGGTGGGCGGGGTCGGGCCGGTACTCGGCGAGCCCGCGCTCCACCAGGAGATCCGCGACGCGCCGCAGGCGCTGCCCTGTGATGCCCATGACGCGGGCGTTCGCACACGACAATCTGTCGCGTTCCCGTCCCGACCGCAGACAGGACGCCGATGTCGCGTCCGCATCCCGGACACCTACGCTCGGGCGCATGACCCCTCAGACCGACCCCCAGGCCGGCGCTGCCGTCAAGGCCGCGGACCGCGCGCACGTCTTCCACTCCTGGTCAGCGCAGGAGCTCATCGACCCGCTTGCCGTCGCCGGTGCGGAGGGGTCGTACTTCTGGGACTACGACGGCCACCGCTACCTCGACTTCACCAGCGGGCTCGTCTTCACCAATATCGGCTACCAGCACCCGAAGGTCGTCGCCGCGATCCAGGAGCAGGCCGCCACCCTGACCACGTTCGCGCCCGCCTTCGCCGTGGAGTCGCGTTCGGAGGCCGCGCGGCTGATCGCCGAGCGCACCCCCGGGGACCTCGACAAGATCTTCTTCACCAACGGCGGCGCCGACGCGGTCGAGCACGCCGTGCGCATGGCGCGGATCCACACCGGGCGGCCCAAGGTGCTGTCCGCGTACCGCTCCTACCACGGCGGCACCCAGCAGGCCGTGAACATCACCGGCGACCCGCGCCGCTGGGCCTCCGACAGCGGCGCCGCGGGCGTGGTGCACTTCTGGGCGCCGTTCCTGTACCGCTCGCGCTTCTACGCCGAGACCGAGCAGCAGGAGTGCGAGCGGGCGCTGGAGCACCTGGAGACGACCATCGCCTTCGAGGGACCGGGCACGATCGCCGCGATCATCCTGGAGACCATCCCCGGCACCGCAGGGATCATGGTCCCGCCGCGCGGCTACCTCGCGGGCGTCCGCGAGCTGTGCGACAAGTACGGGATCGTCTTCGTCCTCGACGAGGTGATGGCCGGGTTCGGGCGCACCGGCGAATGGTTCGCGGCCGACCTCTTCGAGGTGACCCCCGACCTGATGACCTTCGCCAAGGGCGTGAACTCCGGCTATGTCCCGCTCGGCGGCGTCGCCATCTCGGGGAAGATAGCCGAGACCTTCGGGAAGCGGCCCTACCCGGGCGGTCTGACCTACTCCGGGCACCCGCTCGCCTGCGCCGCGGCTGTCGCCACGATCAACGTGATGGCCGAGGAGGGCGTCGTCGCGAACGCGGCGGTCGTCGGCGCGCAGGTCATCGAGCCGGGCCTGCGCGAGCTGGCCCGGCGGCACCCGTCGGTGGGCGAGGTGCGCGGCGTCGGCATGTTCTGGGCCCTGGAGCTGGTGAAGAACCGCGAGACCCGCGAGCCGCTGGTGCCGTACAACGCGGCCGGTGAGGCGAACGCGCCGATGGCCGCGTTCGGCGCCGCGGCCAAGGCGAACGGCCTGTGGCCCTTCATCAACATGAACCGCACGCACGTCGTCCCGCCCTGCACCATCACCGAGGCCGAGGCGAAGGAGGGCCTCGCGGCCCTGGACGCGGCACTTTCGGCGGCGGACGAGTACACGGAGTAAGCGGTACGACGCGCACAGGGACCGTCCCGCACGGGCCTCTGACGTGTGCAGCACTTCCGGAACCCCCACCGCGTATGGTGACGTGCTCGAGAGGAACACACACCCGTACGCGGAAGGGGGACCCCGACCACCATGCCCGGCAATGGCACCGTTACCCGCAGCACCCTGCGGCAGCAGATCGCGGACGCGCTCCGCGACGAGGTGCTGGCCGGCAGGCTGCAGCCGGGGCAGGAGTTCACGGTGAAGGAGATAGCCGAGCAGTACGGCGTCTCCGCGACCCCCGTCCGCGAAGCCCTGGTCGACCTGTCGGCCCAGGGCCTGCTGGACGCCGTCCAGCACCGCGGCTTCGAGGTCCACGCCTACTCCCTCGACGACTACCGCGGCATGATCGAGGCCCGCAGCCTGGTCACCGACGGGATCTTCCACCGCCTCATCGACGGCCCGGGGACGAGCGCTGCGGACGTGGCCCGCCAGACCGCCGCCCTCGCCGCCGTGCGGCGCCGCGGCGAGGAGGCCCAGCGCGCCGCGGGTGCGGGCGACCTGAACATACTCATCGGCTACGACCTGCGTTTCTGGCGCGAGCTGAGCGCCCTGTACGGCAACCCCTATCTCGCCGGCTTCCTGCACCGGCTGCGGGTGCAGTCCTGGGTGTGCGCGGTGCAGCACCTGCGCAGGGCCTCCGACCTGAAGGGCCGTCTCTGGTCGGGGCACACCGAACTGGTCGACGCCCTCGCCCGCCGCGACCCGGTCGCGGCACGCGCCGTCGTCGCCGCGTACAACGCGCATTCCCTCGCCCTGCTCGAACGGCCGGCCGCCACCTGAAGCCGCGCCCTTATGGGTATGGGACCTGCACGGCTGCGGCGCTCCGCCCCGGCGCCCACTACGCTGCCTGCACCGGACCGATGACCCGAGGAGCTTACTGTTGGCCTGTGACCTGTGGCTGGTCCCGCTCGTCGACGTGTTGTGCCACACCCCCGACAACCCGTTCGCCGAGGAACTCGCCCTCTACGACAAGGTGCTGGGCGAGGCCGGGCTGCAGCCGGTGCCGGTGTACAAGTACATGCCGGGGCTGACCGGTGAGGTGGCGCCCGTCGCGGGCTTCGACTACGACGCGCTGCACTTCCTGCGCCGCGCTTATCTGCTCCAGGTGTGCGGTCTCGCGGTGACCCCGGTGGACGAGTTGGGCGGCGACTACGAGCAGTTGCTCGAGATGTTCGAGTCGACGGCCCAGCAGTCGCATCTGGTGTGGCACTACGACCACGCGGGCGCGTATGTCCCGGTGGACTTCCCGCAACCGCTGTCGAACGACGAACTCCTCGCGGGAGGCGGTCCGTTGGGCTCGTCCCAGGCCCTGCTGCGGGAGCTGGAGTTCGTGGCCGCGTCGATCGGCATCGACCCGGCGAACCCGCCCATCGCCCCCGATCCCCCGCTCGCCCCCACGGCGCTGGAGGAACCGGCGCTCCCCGCCCCGTACGACCCGAGCCCCTTCGCCCGTGAACGGCATGTGTGGCTGGGCCTGCACGCGGCGGCGACGCGGAGCCTCGCCCAGGGATCGATGATCGTCTTCAGCTGAGGCCGACGCCGCCACCTCACCCCTGTCCCGCCTCGGCCTCCCACTCGGCTGCCGTGGCTGCGCGCCCGAGTGGGAGACCGCGACCGGTGGTCCCTAGAACACGGGCGTCCCGTCCTGCGTCAGCTTCCAGTTGGTGACCGCGAAGTCCGCCGGGTTCAGGGTGCCCTTCGACGTCACGTAGTCGATCATCAGCTGGCGGATCTCGTTGGTGGAGCTGTACGCGATGCCGGCGGCGGCGATGTGCGGGTAGCCGCTGCCGCCGTTGGCCCGGTAGTTGTTCACGGCGACGACGAAGACCTGGTCGGGGGCGACCGCCGCGCCCTTGTAGGTCAGGTTCTTGATCCGCGACCCCTCGGGCTGCGCGATGTCGATCTCGTAGTCGACACCGGCGGCGGTGTCGTACATGTAGTCCCAGAAATTGTTGGCGTTCGTCAGGGTCGCGGTGTCGACCTTCGTGCCGCTCGGCACCTGGTGGTAGTACTTCGCCGCGTACTCCAGGTAGTCCTTGAGCTGAGCGCCCGTGAGCTTCTTGCCGTACAGGGTGTTGTCGTAGATGTAGAGCCCGGCGATGTCCCTGATCGTCACCGCGCCCTTGGGGATGTCGGCGGTGCGGCTGAAGGGCGCGGCGACCGAGATGAGCGGGAGGGCGGCGTCGGCGGACGAGAGCCCGGTGGCCACGCTCGCCATCTGCACCTGGTGGATGAAGTCCATGATCGGGACGTCCTTCCAGCAGGAGTCGGCCGCCGACAGGTCCTCGGTGCAGGTACCGACGGGCGTGTTGACGTACTTCACGACGAGGTCGTGGTCGGCCTTGAGGAGCCGGGTGATCTCCGGGTCCTCCTCGACGTCCTTGGGGTTGAGGGTCTGTGCCTTGGTACTGGTCACCTTCCACTGGCCGTGGTGCAGTTCGAGCTCGAAGTCGAAGACGGTCAGGCGCATGCCCCAGCAGTACGGCTCGGAGAGGACGACGTCCTTGCCGGTCTCCTTGTTGGTGACGGTGTAGGAGGAGACCTCGACGTGGGTGTGGCCGACGAGGATGGCGTCGATGCCGGGAACCTGCTCGGCGACGAGGTTGGAGGCGTTCTCGACGTACGGGAGTTCATTGCCGTACGAGGACGAGCCGTCGAGTCCCGAGTGGTCGGTCAGGAAGACCACGTCGCAGCCGAGGGCACGCAGGCGCGGGACGTACTTCTTCGCCTGCTCGACGAGCCCCGGGAAGACCATCTTCCCGCTGACGTTGTCCTTGTCCCACAGGGCGATGCCCGGGTTGGTGAGCCCGAGGATGCCGACCTTGATGTCCGGGGCGCCGGGGACACAGATGCGCTTCACCGTGTACGGGTGGAAGGCGGGCCGGAGGGTCTTGGCGTCGAGGGCATTGGCGCCGAGCAGCGGGAAGTGACACTGCTTCTCGAACTTCCGCAGCACGTCGATGCCGTAGTTGAACTCGTGGTTGCCGAGGGCGGCGGCGTCGTAGCGCATGTGGTTCATGGCGACGGCCATGGGGTGCTTGGGGGCGTCCTTGCCGGTGATCGGGTCGACGCGGGCGTAGTAGTACGCGAGCGAGGTCCCCTGGATGATGTCGCCGGCGTCGACGAGCAGCACCCGGTCCTCGCCCTTGGCCTCCCGCTGCTGCTTGATGAGGGTGGCGACGCGCGCGACACCGACGGAGTTGCCCGCCTTGTCGCTGTAGGCGGCGTCCTTGTAGTAGTCCCAGTCGAAGACGTGGCTGTGCAGGTCGGTGGTACCCAGGATGGAGAACGACCAGGTACGGGGGTGGTGGTGACGATTCCCGGGCCGCTCGGCCGCCGCGGCGGGAGCGGCTGCCGCGCTCCCCGCGACGGCGACGGCCGCACCGGTGACGGCCGACTTCTGCATGAACTCCCGGCGGTTCATGGGGCTGACGGGCATACGGGTCTCCTGGGACTGGGGTGGCGAGGTCAACTGGTAGGGCCATGCGGGTAATTGCGGCACTACACGCGTAGATGGTTGCGTCACCCCAGTTGCGCGCGAAACCCCCTGGAGGCCATGTACAGGTCAAGGATAGGCCATGGAACGACCACGCCCCCGGTTCGGCCGAAGCCTCACCGGGGGCGCGCCGGACGCTGAACCGCGGACTACAGGAAGGAGTTGATCTCGATCGTCTCGTCGCGGCCCGGGCCCACGCCGATCGCCGAGATCGGGGCGCCCGACATCTCCTCCAGGGCCTTGACGTAGTTCTGGGCGTTCTTGGGGAGGTCCGCGAAGGTCTTGGCCTTCGTGATGTCCTCGTGCCAGCCCGGGAGGTACTCGTAGATGGGCTTCGCGTGGTGGAAGTCCGTCTGGGAGTAGGGGAGTTCCTCGACGCGCTTGCCGTCGATCTCGTACGCGACACAGACCGGGATCTCGTCCCAGCCGGTGAGGACGTCGAGCTTGGTGAGGAAGAAGTCGGTCAGGCCGTTGACCCGGGTCGCGTAGCGGGCGATCACCGCGTCGAACCAGCCGCAGCGGCGGTCACGGCCGGTGGTGACACCGCGCTCGCCACCGATGCGGCGCAGCGCCTCGCCGTCCTCGTCGAACAGCTCGGTCGGGAAGGGGCCCGAGCCGACGCGGGTGGTGTACGCCTTCAGGATGCCGATGACGCGGCTGATCTTCGTCGGCCCGACGCCGGAGCCGGTGCAGGCACCGCCCGCGGTCGGGTTCGACGAGGTCACGAACGGATACGTGCCGTGGTCGATGTCCAGCAGGGTGCCCTGGCCGCCCTCGAAGAGGACGACCTTGTCGTCGTCGAGCGCCTGGTTGAGGATCAGGACCGTGTCGGCGACGTACGGCTCGATCTTCTCGGCGTAGCCCAGCAGCTCCTCGACCACCTGGCCGACGGCGATCGCGCGCCGGTTGTACAGCTTGGTGAGGATCTGGTTCTTGACCTCGAGGGCCGCCTCGACCTTCTGGGTGAGGATCGACTCGTCGTACAGGTCCTGGACCCGGATGCCGATGCGGTTGATCTTGTCGGCGTAGGTCGGACCGATGCCTCGTCCGGTCGTGCCGATCTTGCGCTTCCCGAGGAAGCGTTCCGTCACCTTGTCGACCGTGACGTTGTACGGCGTGATGATGTGCGCGTTTCCGCTGATCAGCAGCTTGGACGTGTCGACACCACGCTGGTTCAAACCGCTCAGCTCGGAGAGCAGGACCGACGGGTCGACCACGACGCCGTTGCCGATGACGGGCGTACATCCGGGCGACAGAATTCCGGAAGGGAGGAGGTGGAGCGCATACTTCTGGTCACCTACGACCACCGTGTGGCCGGCGTTGTTGCCGCCCTGGTAGCGCACCACATAGTCCACGGAGCCACCGAGCAGGTCGGTGGCCTTTCCCTTGCCTTCGTCACCCCACTGAGCACCGAGCAGCACAAGTGCGGGCACGCGCGTACACCCCTTCCGGGCGGGGCATGTCCAAGGTCAGGGGCGTACGCGGAGGGTCCACCGCCGTGTGCACCGCGACCGTCATTGGCCGCAACCGTCGGACCGGATGCCCCGGAATAGACGAAGCCCCTGGCGCAATAGCGCAAGGGGCTCTTGCACAAAGATGCTACCCGAGGAAGCGAGGCAGGACCGAGGTGGCGACTTCCGACCAGCTCCTCGTGGTCATCGACCCGGTCGCCCGTCACAGCGACGGTGAGTCGGTACGGATCGCGAAAGACGTGCTCAGCGCGGGTACTGCCATCAAGGTGTGCCTCCCGGAGGGCCCCGAGGAATTCGCCCGGGCACTGGACCGGAGAGGGTCGCGGCGGCCGGTGGTCGTGGGCGACGACCGGGCGCTGCTCCGCGCGGTGACGCTGCTGCACCGGCGGCGGGAGCTGGGCACGACGCGCCTGTCGCTGGTGCCGGTCGGGGCCGCGCTGGCGCTGGCCCGCTCCCTGGGGGTGCCCACGGGGGCGGTCGCGGCGGCCCGTGCGGTGCTGGACGGGGTGGAGCGGCGGCTGGATCTGCTGGTGGACGACAGTGACGGCGTGGTCCTCGGGGATCTGCGGATTCCGTCCGTGCCGCCCGTTCCGTCCGGGCGCGGCGCCGCACCGGTCCCCGAGGACGCCTCGGCGGTGCGGCCGTGGCTGCGGATGCGCCAGTCCCTGGTACGGACGCTGGCGGTGCGGCCGCCCCGGCCCGTCCCCGCTCCGGCGCCCTGCCCGTCCCGGCTGCGGGTCGAGGTCGACGGGGTGACGCTGGTGGACCTGGACCAGCCGGTGGAGGGGGTGTCCGTGCTGCCGGGGGATCCGGGGGTGGCCGAGGTCGAGGTGCGGCCGGTGTCGGTGGGGGCGGAGGCGGCGCCGCTGAACGCGGTGGGGCGGCGGGTGACGGTGTCCGGGGCCGATTTCCGGTACCGGGCGGACTCCGTGGTGAGCGGGCCGGTGCGGACGCGGACGTGGGTGGTGCGGGAGGGGGCCTGGGGGCTGACGTTGCCTGGCTGAGACGCTCCTGCCCGCAGCTGCGCCGCGGCCGTTCCCTGGCTCAGCCCTCCCCGTACAGCTTCTCCCGGTGGGCCCACCAGCGCTGCATCATCCTGGTGATCTCGCCGTCGATGAACTCGAAGAAGGCGAGCGTCTCCGCCAGGCGGCGGCCCGCCGGGGTCGCCGCGCCGAGACTGTCGACGCCTTCGCGCAGCGCGATCTCCCAGCGCTTGATCACCGCGTCCCGGTTGGTCAGCGCCTCGTACCACTGGTTGCTGTGCACCCGGTACCGCTCGCGCCGCGAACCGGGTTCGCGCTCGCGCGACACCATGTGCTGCTGCGCCAGATAGCGCACCGCGCCGGAGACGGCGGCCGGGCTGACCTGCAGCTGGTCACCCAGCTCGGCGGAGGTCAGCGAACCGGAGTCGGAGGACAGCAGCGCCGCGAACACCCGGGCGGGCATGCGCTGCATCCCGGCCTCGACGAGTTGGGCCGCGAAGCTCTCCACGAACTTCGAGACGGCTTCGGGGTCCCGCCCCGTACCCGGTTCTGCCATCTCCCGATCATCTCCCCTGGTCGCGCGACGCCTTGAGTGTATCCGGGATTTATACGGTTCCTTATCTTCACAAATTTCTGAATACAGCGTACCTTCCGAAGTATGACGAAGGCCATCACCGTCTCCGGACTGCACAAGTCCTTCGGCGCAACGCACGCCCTGGACGGCCTCGACCTGGACGTCGAGACCGGCGAGGTCCACGGCTTCCTGGGTCCGAACGGCGCGGGGAAGTCCACCACCATCCGGGTCCTCCTCGGTCTGCTGCGTGCCGACTCGGGCGGCGCCCAGGTGCTCGGCCGCGACCCGTGGACGGACGCGGTGGAACTCCACCGCCGGGTCGCGTACGTCCCCGGCGATGTCACCCTGTGGCGCAACCTCTCCGGCGGCGAGGTCATCGACCTGTACGGCCGGCTGCGCGGAGGCCTCGACCGGCGGCGCCGGACGGAGCTGATCGAGCGGTTCGAGCTGGACCCGACCAAGAAGGGGCGGACGTACTCCAAGGGCAACCGTCAGAAGGTCGCCCTCGTCGCCGCGTTCGCCTCGGACGTCGACCTGCTGATCCTGGACGAGCCGACATCGGGCCTCGATCCGCTGATGGAGGAGATCTTCCAGCGATGCGTCGAGGAGGAGCGCGACCGCGGCCGGACCGTCCTGCTGTCCAGTCACATCCTCAGCGAGGTCGAGGAGCTCTGCGACCGGGTGAGCATCATCCGCAAGGGCCGCACGGTCGAGAGCGGCTCGCTCGCCGACCTGCGCCATCTGACCCGTACGAGCGTCACCGCCGAACTCGCGGGCCCGCCCAACGGACTGGCGCACCTGCCCGGCGTCCACGGGCTCGACATACGGGGCAGGCGGGTCAGGTTCCAGGTCGACACCGACAAGCTGGACGCGGTGCTGCGGTCGCTGAGCGAGTCGGGGGTGCGGTCGCTGACCTCGACTCCGCCGACGCTGGAGGAGCTGTTCCTGCGGCACTACCAGGACGATCTCCAGGGCGATGCCCGGGGTACGGAGGCGGCCCGGTGACCGCCGTCGCGTCGGCCTTCGCGGTACGGGCCCCACGCGCGCGCCAACTGGCCGGTACGGGAACGCTGTTGAGGTTCGCGCTGCGCCGCGACCGGATCCTGGTCCCGGTCTGGGTCGCGGTCAACGCCCTGGTGGTGCTCTCCATGCCGCGGACGCTCAGGAGCCTGTACGGCACCCCGGCCCAACGTGCGGATCTGGCCGATCAGTTGGCCACCAACACCTCACTGCGCGCCATGGTCGGACCGGTCTTCGGCCAGTCCCTCGGCGCGCTCACCGCCTGGCGCGTGGGCGTCTATGCCGGACTGCTCGCCGCGGTCATGAGCCTGCTCGTCGTCGTGCGGCACACCCGTGACGAGGAGGAGAGCGGACGGCAGGAACTGATCTCCTCCGCCATGGTGGGGCGGCGCGCCCCGCTGACGGCGGCGCTGCTCACGGCGGGGGTCGCGAACGCGGCGCTGGCGCTGGTGATCACGGCCGGGCTGGCCGGGCAGGGCGCCACGGGGGCGCTGGCACTGGGGCTGGGGATCGCCGGGGTCGGGATGGTGTTCGCCACGATGGCGGCGATCGCCGCCCAGCTGACAGAGAGTGCGCGGCTGGCCCGGGGGCTGACGTCCGCGGTGCTGGGCGCCGCCTTCGTCCTGCGCGCGGCGGGCGACGCGGGGACGAACGGCGGCTCGTCCTTGCTGACCCGGCTCTCCCCGCTGGGCTGGCTGGAGAACGAGCGCCCCTACGCGGGCGAACGCTGGTGGGTGCTGCTGCTGTTCGCGGCTGCGGCGCTTCTGCAGGGCGCGGTGGCGTACGCACTCGCCGGACGCCGCGACGTCGGCATGAGCTTCCTGCCCACCCGTCCGGGCCCCGCCACCGGCCGTCTGGGCTCGGCGGGCGCCCTGGCCTGGCGGCTGCAGCGCGGCAGTGTGCTCGGCTGGAGCCTCGGCTTCTTCGTCGCCGGGGTCGTCTACGGCGGGATGACGAACGGAGCGGCGGACCTGGTCGGCAGCAACGCGAAGGCCCGCGAGATCTTCCAGCGCATGGGTGGCCACTCCGGGCTGACGGACGCGTTCCTCGCCGCGATGGTCGGCGTCATGGGCATGGTCGCCGCCCTCCAGATCGTCGCGTCCGTCCTGCGGCTGCACGGCGAGGAGACCTCCGCGCGGGCTGAGACTGTGCTGGCGAACGCGGTGGGGCGGCTGCGCTGGGCCGCCGGCCACCTGCTGATCGCCTTCGGCGGCGCCGCGCTGATCATGCTCCTGGCGGGACTCGGCTTCGCGGCGGGATACGGCAGGGAGACCGGGCCGATCCTGGGCGCCTGTCTGGTGCAACTGCCCGCGGTGTGGATGATCGGCGGCCTGGCGGTCCTGCTGTACGGGGTGCTGCCGCGAGGCGCGGTGCTGGCGTGGGGCGTGGCGGGAGCGGCGCTGCTGATCGGGTGGGTGGGGCCCGCCTTGAACCTTCCTCGGGCGGTGCTGGACGCGTCTCCGTTCGGTCACCTGCCGAAGCTGCCGGGCGGGCAGATGGCGTGGGCGCCGGTGCTGACGCTCACCGGGATCGCGGTGGTGCTGGTGGCCGGGGGGCTGGCGGGGTTGCGGAGGCGGGACATGACCGGCTGAGGACGCCTCAGTCGGCCCAGCGCTTCAGTTCCTCGGTGTCGAGGTCGATGCCGACCGGACCGGCATCTGGGACAACGCGCGCTCTGCCGTAACCGTCATGGTGCCTGCCTCGCAGGCACGCACCGGCTTGCCGAGCCGGCGACGAGCATCGTCCCGGATCACACCGTGATCATCCGCACGGGTGATCAGCCCATCTCCACGGCAAGCCCCTCCAGGCCCCGGATCACGAAGTTCGGCTTCCGTTCCGGCTCCGCCGCAAGCCGCAGCGTCGGGGCCTTCTCCAGCAGGGCCGTCATCGAAGAGGCGAGCTCGATACGGGCCAAGGGCGCGCCGATGCAGTAGTGGATGCCCGCGCTGAAGGAGATGTGCGGGTTGTCGCCCCGGGTCAGGTCCAGTTCCTCCGGAGCCGCGAAGACCGCCGGGTCGTGGTTCGCCGAGCCGAACAGCATCGCGATCTCCGCGCCCCGCGGGACCACCGTCCCGTCGATCTCGATGTCGTCCAGCACCCATCGCTCGAAGAGCTGCAGCGGGGTGTCGTACCGCATCAGCTCCTCCACGGCGGACGGGACGAGCGAGTGGTCCGCGCGCAGCGCCGCCAGCTGGTCGGGGTGGCGGAACAGTGCCCACCAGCCGTTCACCGTCGCGTTCACGGTCGCCTCGTGGCCCGCATTCAGGAGCAGCACGCAGGTCGAGATCATCTCCTGCTCGGTGAGCCGGTCGCCCTCGTCGTACGCCGCGATCAGTCCCGAGACCAGATCCTCCCCCGGCTCCCTGCGGCGCTGTTCGATCAGCTCCCGCAGATACGCGGAGAACTCGACCGACGCCCGCACCGCCTTCCGCGCCGTCTCCTGGGAGGGGTTCAGCTCGTACATCCCGCAGATGTCCGCCGACCAGGGGCGCAGCTGCGCACGGTCGGCCTCCGGGATGCCCAGCATCTCGGCGATCACCGCGACCGGCAGCGGCTCCGCGACGTCCGTCAGCAGGTCGCCGCCACCCGCCTCCACCAGGCCGGACACCAGGTCGCCGGCCAGCGTCCGCACATAGGGCTTCAGCCGCTCGACCGTCCGCGGCGTGAAGGCCTTCGACACCAGCCGCCGGATACGGGTGTGGTCCGGCGGCTCCAGGTCCAGCATGCCGTGGTCGTTGAGCGTGTGGAACGGCTCGTGCTCGGGCGGCGGCGCCGTCCGGCCGAAGTCCTCGTGCGTGAAACGGTGCTGGTACGCCCGGCCCAGGCGCCTGTCCCGCAGCAGTGCCGACACGTCCGCGTGGTGGGGGACCAGCCACTGATCGGTGGGCTCGTAGTAGTGCACGCGCCCCAGCGCGCGCAGCTCGGCGTAGGCCGGGTACGGGTCGGCGAGGAACGCCGCGTCCCAGGGGTCGAACGCGAGGTCGGATCGGGCTGCCATGCCCGGACGCTAGCCCGGACGCCCCCCGCCTGACCAGATCCGTCCCACCGGCCGACGCATCCCCCGGCCGGTCAGCCAGGTGTCACGAGCCTCGTCTCGTAAGCGAACACCGCCGCCTGTGTCCGGTCCCGCAGCCCCAGCTTCACCAGGATCCGGCTCACATGGGTCTTGATCGTGGACTCGGCGACCACCAGCCGCTCGGCCATCTCCGCGTTCGACAGACCCTGCGCGATGAGGACCAGGACCTCCGTCTCCCGCTCGGTCAGCTCGCCGGGGACCGCGTGCACTGCGGAGGCGAAGCGCGCCTCCCCGGACAGTTTCGCGAACTCCGAGATCAGCCGCTTGGTCACCGAGGGAGCCAGCAGTGCCTCTCCGGCCGCCACCACCCGGACGCCTTCGGCGAGTTGACGGGCGGACGCGTCCTTGAGCAGGAACCCGGAGGCCCCGGCCCGCAGCGCCTGGTACACATACTCGTCGAGGTCGAAGGTGGTGAGCACCAGCACCTTCGCCGCTCCGTTCGCGGCGACGATCTCGCGGGTCGCGTCGATGCCGTTCAGCTCCGGCATACGGATGTCCATCAGCACGACGTCCGGCGAGAGCTCACGGACCCGCTCGACCGCCTCCCTCCCGTTGACCGCCTCTCCGACGACCTCGATGTCCGGCATCGCCCCGAGGAGCACCGAGAAGCCCTCGCGGACCATCATCTGGTCGTCCGCGATCACCACGCGGATGGTGCCACTCGTCACGCGGGAGCCTCCGCACTGGTCACCGGCAGGAACACCGTCACCTCATACCCTCCGTCGTCCGTCTCGCCCGCCGTCATCTCCCCGCCCAGCATCGAGACCCGCTCTCGCATGCCCGTGATGCCGTGCCCGGCGCCGTGCGTCGACCGCGCCGAGGTGGGCCGCGGCGCCGGGCCGTTGACCACGCGCAGGCCCAGTCCGCCGAGCACATGCCCGATCTCCACGCGGGCGGTGGCGCCGGGTGCGTGCCTCAGGGTGTTGCTGAGGGCTTCCTGGACCATGCGGTACGCGGACAGCTCGACGCCGCCCGGCAGTTCCCGCACCGCGCCCGTGACCACCTTCTCCACGCTCACGCCCGCGTTCCGCACGTTCGCCAGCAGGGCGTCCAGGTCGGCCAGGGTGGGCTGCGGCGCGTCCGGGGCCTCGTAGTCCTCCGCCCGTACGACGCCGAGGACACGGCGCAGTTCGGTCAGGGCCGCCACCGCGTTCTCCCGGATGGTGGCGAAGGCCTTCTCCAGCTCGGGCGGCGGGTTCTCCACGCGGTAGGGTGCGGCCTCCGCCTGGATGGCGACCACCGACATGTGGTGGGCGACCACGTCGTGCAGCTCGCGCGCGATCGTCGTGCGCTCCTCGAGGAGGGTGCGCCGGGAGCGCTCCTGCGCGGTCTCCGTCTGCTGGGCGCTCACCTCCTTCTCGGCCGTGCGGTGAACGTGCCGGACGGTGACGACCAGGAGGGCTAGGGCGGAGACGACCAGCATCGGCTGGGTGTCGGTTTCGAAGTGGCTCCAGCCGAAGACGCTCTCGGCGGAGAAGGCGTAGGCCGCGGTGAGCACCCACATCCAGGCCGCCGTGCGCGGGCGGGTACGTATCGCCACGACGGTCAGCACGGCCAGGTGGGAGATGAAACTGCCGGGCAGCCACGGCCAGTTGCCCCACGAGGAGCCCACGACCGTCGAGAGCGCGGTCGCCGCGAGGGACAGCCAGAAGGCCCCGGCCGGGCGAGCCATCGTCATCAGCACCGGAACCAGGGCCAGCAGGGCGCAGGGCGCGGCCCGCAGGCTGCCGTCGCCGCTCGCCCAGGCGACCAGCATCGCCAGCAGACCGGCCCCCGCGACCACGGCGTGCGGCGTCCAGGCCGCATACCCCCGCATCCGGCCGGACAGCCGCCCGGTCAGGGGTCCGTCGACGCTCATGCGGGGCATCGGACGGTAGTCGAAGGCATCGCGGAACAGGTCCTGCCGCAGCCCGCGCAGGGCACCCACGGCCAGCCGGTACTCGGGGCTGCGCGGCGTGTACGGGCTGTACGAGCCGTCCGGTGTCGTGTGCGTCTGCGTCGTCTCGGTCACGTGGAGAAAGGTAGGGCCGGGAAGGGGGCGTCGTCGTCCTCAGCGAGAGGGGTCCTCGGGCGTCCGCCTCAAGTACTACGGGAGGAGCGAACGGTTCCGACGGCCGGGAGCGATCGTCTCAACTCCCGGTTCCTCCGGCCTTATGGCGCTACCAGGCCAGCTGCGCGATCTCCTCCGCCACCACGGCGCACGCGTCGGCCGCCGGGTCGATCAGGGGGAAGTGGCCGACGTCCTCGAGCAGCGTGAGGCCGACGACCTCGCCCGCCCTGCCCGCCGCCTCCGCGTACGACTCGGCGACCGCCTGCGGGACCACGATGTCCCTGCGGCCCTGGACGAGGGTCGTGGCGATACCGGTGGGCAGCAGCAGCGCAGGGTCCGCGTGCGGCCGGCGCTCCGCGAACGGCGCCTTCCCGCCCAGGAACTGGACCACCGCGTTGCCGCACACCTCCAGCTTCTCGGCGACGTGGAAGTCCGCGATCGGGGCGAGCGCCACGACCCCGCGCAGCGGAGCCGGACGGTCCGTGCGCCACGGGGAGTCCGGCGGCAGGACATGGCGGGCCGCCGCCCACAGCGCGAGGTGGCCGCCCGCCGAGTGCCCGGTGATCACCGTGCGGCGCGGATCGGCCACCGGCAGCACCTCCCGTACGAGCGCCGCAAGCGCGTCCATCGCGGCGGCGACGTCGTCGAACGTGTCCGGCCAGCGACCCGCCACCGGTCCCGTACCGCCCGCCGCGCCCGCGGGCCCTTCGGCCTGGGACGGGATGAGCGCCCCCCTGCGGTACTCGACATTGGCCACGGCGAAGCCCCGGCGGGCCAGGAAGTCCGCGAACGGGGTGACGTGCCGGCGGTCGTACGGGGCCCGCCAGGCGCCGCCGTGCAGGACGACGACAAGGGGAGCCGAACCCGCCGCTCCCGCCACCGCGCCGTCCGGTTCCGTCTCCCGGGGGGCGTAGAAGTCGATCACCTGGTCCGGGTGGTCGCCGTACACGGCGGTTGCGTCGGGCTCCACCGGCGGATGCGAGAAGGCGGACGCCTCTTCCTCGGCGTCTCGCGCCGCGGCCTCGCGGGCGGGCGCGCCGTCCGGCTCTGCGGCATCGCGGGGGGCGGCGTCGTCCGGCATGCTCCAACCTCTCAGCGGCGAAACGGGATGCGTGCGCGATGGCCGGAAGGGAGATCGGCCGTTGGCGGGGACGGTATCAGGCGGGTGACAGACCGCCGCGCGGGATTGTCACGCTCGGTGAGGCACGAACAGTGCCCGTCGCCGGAGCCACCGCGGCAGTCCCCGGCGACGGGCACGGCGGTGAACACCGCCGTGCCCGTCGCCGTCCGGGAACCGCCTGGCCGCGGCGGCGGTCAGGCCAGCGTCTCCGCCAGCACCCGCGCCGCCCGTTCCACGTCCGCGAAGCCCACGTAGAGCGGGGTGAACCCGAAGCGCAGCACGTCCGGCGGCCGGAAGTCGCCGACCACGCCGTTCTCGATCAGCCGCTTCATCACGTCACCGGCGTCAGGGCACCGCAGCGCCACCTGGCTGCCCCGCTCCGCGTGCGCCTTGGGCGACAGCGACTCGACCGCGCCCTCGGGGACATGGGCGGCCACGCACTCCAGGAAGAAGTCCGTGAGCGCCAGGGACTTGGCGCGCACCGCGTCGATCGAGATGCCGTCCCACACCTCCAGCGCCGCCTCCAGGGCGAGCATGGACAGGATGTCCGGGGTGCCGACACGGCCGCGCGGCGCGCCCGTGGCCGGTGTGTACTCCGTCCGCATCCCGAAGGGTTCCGCGTGCGAGTTCCAGCCCGGCAGCGGGGAGTCGAAGCGGTCCTGCAGGTCACGCCGCACATACAGGTACGCCGGTGCGCCCGGGCCACCGTTCAGATACTTGTAGGTGCAGCCGACGGCCAGGTCGACCCCGTGTTCGTCCAGGCCGACGGGCAGCGCGCCCGCGCTGTGGCACAGGTCCCAGACCGCCACCGCGCCCGCCGCGTGCACCGCGGCCGTCAGACCGGGCAGGTCGTGCAGCCGGCCCGTGCGGTAGTCGACATGGTTCAGCAGCACCGCCGCCGTACGGCCGGTCAGGACCCCGGGCACCTCCGCCGGGGTCACCGGGCGCAGCGTGCACCCCGTCATCCGGGCCGCCGACCCGGCGATGTACCCGTCCGTCGGGAACGTCGTCGCGTCGACCAGGATCTCGTCCCGGCCCGGCCCGCCCTCGGCGGCCAGCCGCACGGCGGCCACCAGCGCCTTGAAGACGTTGACGCTGGTCGAGTCGCCGACCACGATCTGCCCGGGCGCCGCCCCGACCAGCGGGGCGATCCGGTCGCCGATCCGCTCCGGCGCCGTCCACCAGCCGCTCTCCTCCCAGGAGCGGATCCGCAGCGATCCCCACTGTCTGCGGACGACGTCCTCCATCCGGCCCGGCACGGCCGCCGGAAGCGCACCCAGCGAGTTCCCGTCCAGGTAGACGACGCTGTCGAGCACGAACTTCGCGCGCACCGCGGCCAGTTCGTCGGCCGCGTCCAGTTCCCTTGCCCTGCTGCTCGTTTCAGACATGGGACCGCGCCGTCCACAGCTCGGGGAACACGTTCTTCTGGGCCCGCTTCTCCAGCCAGGCCACTCCGGCGGAACCGCCCGTGCCGGGCTTGGCACCCATCGCGCGCCGGGTGGCCAGCAGGTGGTCGTTGCGCCAGCGCCACACCAGTTCCGCCACATCGGTCAACGCCTCGCCCAGGCGGGCGAGTTCGTCCGCCGGGTCCCCGGAGTAGAGGTCGGTCCACACGGCCTCGACCTCCTGCGACGGCTCGTACCGGCGGGAGACGTCACGCCGCAGTACGGCCTCCGGGACCGCGTGCCCGCGGCGTGCGAGCAGCCGCAGCACCTCGTCGTACAGGCTCGGCTCGTGCAGCGCCTTCTCCAGCTCGGCGTGGACGCGCGGCGCGCCCCGGTGCGGGACCAGCATGGACGCGGACTTCTCACCGAGCAGGAACTCCATGCGGCGGTACATCGCCGACTGGAAGCCGGAACCCTCACCGAGGGCGGCGCGGTAGGAGTTGAACTGGGTGGGCGTCAGCTGTGCGAGGGGGCGCCAGGACGCGTTCAGTGCGTCCAGCTCCCGCACGGACCGCTTCAGCGCGTCGATCGCGACCGGCACCCGGTCCTCGCGCAGGGCGCGCGCCGCGGTCTCCCATTCGTGGACGATCACCGTGAACCACAGCTCCATCACCTGGGTCGTGACCAGGAAGACCATCTCTCCGGGATCGTCGGAGAGGGTGTGCTGGAGGTGGGTGAGCACGTCCGCCTTGACGTAGTCCTCGTACGGCGTCGTGCCCTGGAAGTCGAGATGCGGGGTCTCGGGCTCCTGAGTCTCCTCGGACTGATGAGCCGGGTGGGACATCGCTGTCTCCTGTTGTGTGCTCCGGGTAGCGGTCCGCCCCTGCCGATTCCGGCACGGGGGCCCCGGTCCCCACCCGCATCCTGCGCAAAGACCCCGAGCACCGCAAGGCCCGCCTGGTCACAGGCGGGCCTTGAACACTCTCCGGGACTAGCGCAGCGTCTGGGCCGCGGTCGGCGAGGAGTCCTTCAGGAACTGCGAGCAGCGCTCGTACTCCTCCTGCTCGCCGATCCCCTGCGCGGCGCGCGCGAGGGCGTGCAGGGCGCGCAGGAAGCCGCGGTTCGGCTCGTGCTCCCACGGAATGGGACCGTGGCCCTTCCAGCCGTTGCGGCGCAGGGCGTCCAGACCGCGGTGGTAGCCCGTACGGGCGTAGGCGTACGACTCGACGACCGAGCCCCGCTCGAACGCGTCGTCGGCCAGTTGGGCCCAGGCGAGTGAGGACACGGGGTGCTTGGCGGCGACATCGGCGGGCGCCGTGCCGCCCGCGAGGAGCTCACGCGGCTCCGGGTCGTCGGGAAGATGGGTCGGGGGCGGGCCCCCGAGAAGGTTCTCGTGAACGTTCATGGGTCCCAGTGTGAGGCATGGCCCATGATCGGTAGCGGTTGCGTACGACGCCGCCGGGACCCCCGCATCCGGCAGAGCGGGCCCTTTCACCGGGGCGACGGCGACAGCGCAACGCTCACCGGGCCCGGCCGGCGCCGGACGGGCGCCCCTGGTCGGGCTCCAGGGGCGGGGTGGTCACACAGCCGTGCCTCCGGCATTCGGGGTGGAGGCACGCCGGGGGCGGGCGGCGCACGGTCGCGAACGCCAGCACGGCCCCGGCCAGCAGGACGCCCGCGCACAGCGGCATCGCGCGGTCGAAGGCCGCGTCGAACGCGTCCGCAGAGCGGTACGCCTCCGGGCCCATCCCGGTGAGCAGCGGCAGCGCGGCCACGGCTATCAGACCGGCGGCGCGGGCCGCCGCGTTGTTGATCCCGCTGGCGAGGCCGGCCCGGCCGGTGTCCACCGAGGCGAGCACGGTCGCGGTCAGCGGTGCGACCAGGGTGACCATGCCCGCGCCCATGACCAGCAGGGCGGGCAGGACGTCCACGAGGTACGAGGCGCCCTTGCCGACACGCAGCATCAGCAGCATGGCGGCCGCGCAGAGCAGGGGGCCGACGGTGAGCGGGATGCGCGGGCCGATGCGCTCGGCGAGGGCGCCCGAGCGGGACGAGAAGAGGAGCATCAGCACGGTCGTGGGCAGCAGTGCCGTACCGGCTCGGAGCGGCGAGTAACCCGCCACCACCTGGAGCTGGAGCGCGGTGAGGAAGAAGAAGCCGCCGAAGGCCGCGTAGACGCAGAGGGTCACCAGGTTGACCGCCGTGAACTGGCGGGAACCGAAGATGTCGAGCGGCATCATCGGGTCGGTGCGGTGCTTCTCGACGTACCCGAAGGCGATGCCCGCGCCCACGCCTGCGGCCGCCGTGAGAGCCACGGCCGGAGAGCCGTTGGGGGCCTCGATGAGCGCGTACGTCACCAGGGCGAGGGACAGGGCGCAGAGCGCGGCACCCAGGACGTCGAAACGGCCGTGGGTGCGGTCGTCCGCCGATTCCGGAACGTGCCTGATCGCGATGGGCGCGCAGACCATGGCCAGCGGCACATTGAGGAGAAAGACCCAGCGCCAGCCGGGACCGGCCACCAGCCATCCGCCGAGGAACGGGCCGACGGCGGCGCCGATGCCGCCGAAGCCGGACCAGAGGCCGACCGCCCGTGCGCGGTCGTCCGGGTGGAAGGAGGCCTGGATGAGCGCGAGCGAGCCGGGGGTCAGCAGGGCGCCGCCGATGCCCTGGAGTGCGCGGGCGGCAATCAGGACGACCGGGTTGGGGGCGAGACCGCACAGGAGGGAGGCGGAGGCGAACCAGATGACTCCGATGACGAAGACCTTGCGGCGGCCGAAGTGGTCACCGAGGGCGCCGCCCAGAAGGATCAGCCCGGCGAGCGTGACCAGGTACGCGTTCACGGTCCACTGGAGGGCGGCGAGATTCGCGTCGAGGTCGTGGCCGATACGGGGAAGGGCGACGTTGACGACGGTGGAGTCCAGCAGGGCCATGCTGGAGCCGAGCACGGTCGTCAGCAGGATCCACTTGCCCCGCGGGGAGCCGATCCGTACGGAAGGAAGCTGCTGCGCGGTGACAGCCATGCTCGGATCATCCCGCGTCGGCCGTTCTCGAGCCAGACGTACGACGAACCCGGAGGCGGGGTACCGTCCGGCACCCCGCCCACCAGGGGGGAGTTACTTGATCTTCGTACCCGTGGAGCGGAGGTTCTCGCAGGCCTCGGTGACGCGCTGCGCCATCGACGCCTCCGCAAGCTTGCCCCAGGTGCGCGGGTCGTAGGCCTTCTTGGAACCGACCTCGCCGTCGACCTTCAGGACGCCGTCGTAGTTCCTGAACATGTGGTCGGCGACAGGACGCGTGAAGGCGTACTGCGTGTCGGTGTCGATGTTCATCTTGACCACGCCGTTCTCCAGCGCCGTCAGGATCTCCTCCTTGGAGGAGCCGGAGCCGCCGTGGAAGACGAAGTCGAACGGCTTGCTGCCGGCCGGCAGACCGAACTTGGCGGCGACGCCCTCGTTCAGCTCCTTGAGCAGCTCCGGACGCAGGACGACGTTGCCCGGCTTGTACACACCGTGCACGTTGCCGAACGACGCCGCCAGCAGGTAGCGGCCCTTCTCGCCCAGGCCCAGCGCCTCCGCCGTGCGGATCGCGTCCTCGGCCGTGGTGTAGAGGGAGTCGTTGATCTCGTGCGAGACGCCGTCCTCCTCACCGCCGGTCGGGGTGATCTCCACCTCGAGGATGATCTTCGCGGCGCGGGCCCGCTCCAGCAGCTCCTGGGCGATCTTCAGGTTGTCGGCAAGGGTCTCCGCGGAGCCGTCCCACATGTGGGACTGGAACAGCGGGTTCTCACCGCGGGCCACGCGCTCCTCGGAGATCGCGAGCAGCGGGCGGACGTACCCGTCGAGCTTGTCCTTCGGGCAGTGGTCCGTGTGCAGGGCGACGTTGACCGGGTACTTCTCGGCGACGACGTGCGCGAACTGCGCCAGGGCCACGGCGCCGGAGACCATGTCCTTCTTGTACTGACCGCCAAGGAACTCCGCGCCACCCGTCGAGATCTGGACGATGCCGTCGCTCTCGGCCTCCGCGAAGCCGCGCAGCGCAGCGTGCAGGGTCTGGGTGGAGGTCACGTTGATGGCCGGGTAGGCGAACTTGCCTGCCTTCGCCCGGTCGAGCATCTCGTTGTAGACCTCGGGGGTTGCGATGGGCATCTGTCCGCTCCTTGTATGTGCGGGTGCGTTCTGCGTGTTTACGGCCCTGACCTAGGGAGTGACGTCATCGTCGGCCCCATCTTCCCAGACGTGACCGGATGCTTCGCCCACCCTGTCCAGCCTGTGGATAACCCCGTGTCTCAGTCCAGGCCCAGGTCGTCCTTCGAGTACGCGAACAGGTAGGGAACCCCGGCCTTTTCGGCGATCGCCTCGGCGGCGCCCGTCGCCCGGTCCACGATCGTGGCGACCGCGACGACCTCGGCACCGGCCTCCCGCAGCGCCTCGACGGCCGTCAGCACCGAACCACCCGTGGTCGAGGTGTCCTCGACGGCCAGGACCCGGCGGCCCGCCACCTCGGCGCCCTCGATCCGGCGCTGCAGGCCGTGGGCCTTGCCGGCCTTGCGGACCACGAACGCGTCGAGCGACTTCCCGCGGGCCGCGGAGGCGTGCAGCATCGCGGTCGCCACCGGGTCGGCGCCCAGGGTCAGGCCGCCGACCGCCTCGTAGTCCAGGTCGGCGGTCAGATCGAGCATGACCTGGCCGACCAGCGGGGCGGCCACGCCGTCGAGGGTGATGCGGCGAAGGTCGATGTAGTAGTCGGCTTCCTTGCCCGACGACAGGGTCACCTTGCCGTGCACCACGGCCTTGTCCTTGATCTGCTGCAGCAGCTCGCCGCGTACGTCACTCATGGCAGTCAGCTTAGAGGCGACGCCAGGTCCACGTCGTCGTGGCCTCCAGCGGGTCGATGGGCGTGACCAGGCGCGGAAGGGTATTGAGCCCGTTGGGCGGCCCGGTCTGCGGTTCCACGCACACCGCCTCCGGCTGCTCGTCGTACACCACCACCCACTCCTCGCGGCTGGTGACCTTCAGCTCCAGCCGCCCCGGCCAGGTGAGGGTGACGTCGACGCCGCCGGGCATGCCGAAGCAGTCGTCCCAGGGGCCGGGCTTGGGGTCGATGCGATGCCCTGTGGGCAGGTGGTCCTCACCGCGCTCCTCCTGCCAGGCCGGGCTGAAGTCGACGCGGACGTCCTCGCCGTCCAGGGTGCGGTTGAACCACGGGTGCCAGCCGATCTGGGCCGGGAACGAGGAGTCGTACGTCTCCACGGACATGGTCAGCGTCAGGGAGTCCTCGGTGAGCGTGGCGAGCTGGGTGACGCGGCCGGGGTAGGGCCAGGGGGCGACCAGGTCGTAGGTGAGGGCGGCCTCGGACGGGTCGGCGCGGGCCACGCGCCAGGCGCCGTCCCGGACGGTGCCGTGGATGGCGTGCGGCGCCGCGTTCAGGGGCATCTGGTGCACCGCGCCGCCGTCTCGGAAGCTGCCTTCCCGGATCCGTCCGCACCAGGGGGCCATGGGGAAGCACCCGAACCGCTCGCCCTGACGCAGCAGCTCCCTACCGCCGACGCGCAGGCTCCGCACCCGCCCGCCGTTGCCCGGCGCCAGCACGACTTCCGCGTCTTCCGCGGCCAACGTGATCTCGTCGTTACTCACGAGGCCGACCCTACTTCCCCGATCAAGAGGGCGTAGCTTCTCCGATCAAGAGGGGCGTAGCTCCCCCGGTCAAGAGGGCGTACGACGACGCCGAGCCGTGGGGGCGGGACGACGGCGCCGGGTGAGGTGCCGCGGGTCGGCGGGGGCGGCGCACCGGGCCGCACGAGACAACGGCGGCCGCGTCAGCGGCGGCGGCGCAGCAGGCGGCCCGCCACGATCACCGACGCGACGATCACGACCGCGGCCGGGGCCGCCCAGCGGAGCGTCTCCGTGGCCGTCGTCGTCTCCGTGGCGGGGACGGGGGCGTAGCGGCCCCGCGGGGGCGCGTGGTCGACCTCCTCGGCACTGCGGCCGATCATCGTGCGCCGGGCGTGCGCCGCCTCGGCGGGGGGCTCGTCCTCGTCGCCGAACTCGTCCGGCACGAGGTCACCGCCGTCCCGGTCCTCGTCGGCGAAGGGATCGAGGGAGGGCAGCGGGACGTCGGTGTCGAAGACCGAGGGGGCGGGAGGTTCCGCCGACGCCTCGGGAGGCTCCACCGGTGTCTCGGCGCGCTCGGCCGCCGCCTCCGAAGGTTCCGCCGCCTCCGAAGGTTCCGCCGCCGCTCCCTGCGGCTTCCGCGATCCCTCGCGGGCCGCATCTGACATGGCGTCAGATCCCTTGTCGGCGGCCTCTTCCGGGCTCGCCCCGGCCTCCGTCCCCGGCTTCCCCAGGTTCTCCGCGAACCGCGCCAGCAGGCGTGCCGCCGACGACGTCACCGTGTCCCCGGGGAGTTCCGCGATCCGGCCCTCGCCCGTGGCCGTCCCCGTGAACGCGACCGTCGTGCCGTCCGCGGCCGGGACGAGGCGCAGGGAGAGGGACAGCTTCACCGTGCCCGTGCCGCGGGCCTCCGTCGCCTCGCCCTCCACCGAGTACGAGCCGTCCTCCTGTCCCGCGATCCGCAGGGCGCCGCGGTAGGTGATCGTGTGACCGCCGACGCGCACCTTCAGACGGCCCGCGACGGGCTCGGTGCCCACGTCCTGCTGGAGCCCGGGGATCGCCCGGGCCACCCGGGCGGAATCGCCCAGCGCCTCCCTGAGCCGCTCGGCGGGAACCGGAACGAACACCTGATGCTCCATGTCAGCCGAGCCTACCCAGCATGACCCGAACCGCACCCCCGCATCATGTGATTCGCACCCGTCGGGGTCAGGTCGGGTATCTGGGGTGCACCAGCGTCGACGGCAATAGCCCCGCCACCCGGGTGCGCGCCGCCGCCCGCGCGTCCGCCCGCAGCGAGGCGCCGGTCAGCGTGCGCAGACGCGGCTCGCCCGGGTCCAGGGTCAGGTCGGGGCGGGTACGGGCGGCGAGCACGAACCCCCAGTCGGTCGCGGCACTGGACCTGCCCACCGAGTGGTCGGGGTCCGCCGCGGCGTCGGGGGCGGGGCGGGCGACGCGGTAGGGGGCCGTGCGCAGACCCGCCGCCCGCACCGTCGTCTCGACCGTCCAGAACACGCGCGGCCGGGAGGTCACGGGGCCCGCGTGCACCACCAGCCGGCCGCCCGGCGCAAGGACGCGGCGGGCCAGGCCGTAGAACTCCTGCGAGTACAGCTTGATGCTCGCGGTGATGCCGGGGTCCGGCAGGTCCGCGATCACCACGTCGTATGTGCGGCGTGTGTACCGGAGCCAGCAGAACGTGTCCGCCGTACGGACACGGACGCGCGGGTCGGCGAAGACATTGCCGTTCAGCGCGGACAGGGCCGGGTCGCGACGGGCGAGCCGGACCACCGCGGGGTCCGGATCGATCACGTCTACCCGCCGCACACCCGGATGCCGCAGCACCTCGCGCGCCGCGAGACCGTCGCCGCCGCCGAGGACGAGCACGCGCGCGTGCGGGCCGCCGCTCATCGCGGGATGCACGAGCGCCTCGTGGTAGGCGCGTTCGTCGCGGCCGCTGACCCTCAGCCGTCCGTCCAGGAAGAGCTCGAGGGGACGGCCGCCGCTACCGCCGGTCAGCACCACCTCCTGGACGCCGGTGCGCACCGCGACCCGGACATGACCGCCGTACACCGCCTGGCGCGCCGCCCGCTCGAAGTCGTCGACCAGGATGGCCGCCGTGGCGAGCAGGCCCAGCACCACGAGGTTGGCGACCAGGAGCAGCAGCCGTCCGCGGCGGGACAGGTCCCGCCGGAACAGTCCGAGCACCAGGGCGCCGCCGGCGACCGCGTTGACGGCTCCGGTGAACAGGGCGCCCGTCAGCTGGCCGAGCTGCGGCAGCAGGAGGAAGGGAAAGGCGAGGCCGCCGACCAGCGCGCCCACGTAGTCCGCGGCGAACAGGTCCGCCACCGCGCCGCCCGCGTCCTGGCGGCGGATGCGCTGGATCAGCTCCATCAGCAGCGGAACCTCGGCACCTATGAGCAGGCCGATCGTGAGCGAGAAGGCGACCAGCACACAGCGCGGGCCGCCGGACCAGACTCCGCCCCAGCGGCCGGTCCAGGCGAAGACCGCGTACAGGGCCATCGCGCTGCAGCCGCCGACGAGCGCGAGCGCCGTCTCCACGGCGCCGAACCCGGCCGCGGCGCGGCAGCGAAGCCGTTTCGCGGCGAGCGAGCCGACGCCCATCGCGAAGACCATCACCGAGAGCACGACGGACGCCTGGGTGACCGAGTCACCGATCAAGTACGAGGCCAGGGCGACCAGTTCGAGCTCGTACACAAGTCCACAGGCCGCACAGACGAACACGCCGGCGAGGACGAGGAACCGTCCGGTGCCGGGGCGTACAGGCAGCCGCGCCCGACTCTGGCCGCCCTCGCCCCAGGGGCGCGGTGCGCCGGGTGGTGCGGGCACGTGCGGTTCGATCACGGTCGGAACGCTACGTCACGGTTGCGCTGGGTTTTGTCACCCACACGTGTGGAACTGGGGTGCCGGGTTGCATCCGGGAGCGGGGTGGCCGCCCCGGCGGCCACCCCGCTCCGAGTGCCCGGTCATCGGCCCGAACGGCCTTGCCCTACACGCCGGAAGGGCTGAGCGCACCCGACCTCGGCTGCTCCTCGTTCGGATCGCGTCGGGCCGTCGGCTCCCTCACCCCCACACGAGTGCGCGTGGCGACCAGCTGGCCGTCCTGCGGATAGGCGTGCCATGTGCGCCAGTGGACCTGGCCCTCGTGGTGCTGGGCCAGCAGCGCGGTGAAGGCGTGCGGGCTGCCGGGGAAGACGCCTGCCAGGCCGTTGGGGTGGTCGGAGACCAGCGCCAGCAGTTCCTGGGCCCGGCCCGCGAAGGAACCGGGAGGCAGCACCTCGACCCGGGCCGCGAACTCGTACTCCCAGTCGCCGACCCGCTTGGCGACACCCAGCGGCAGCGGGGTGCTGGGGCCCGCGATGCACGCCACCGTCTCCGAGCAGGTGCCCCGTTCCTCCTCGAGGAGCACCTGGTGTGACGCGCCGAGCAGTCTCAACTGAAGCTGTGTCCCGGCGAGTTCCAGGTCGAGCGTGGCCAGGGCGGGCAGCGGCTCGCGGCCCAGGGTCCAGGCGAGGTCGGTCGCACGCGTGTCGGTGTAGGAGGTGTTCAGGGTGGTGAGCATGGATCGGCTCCGCTAGCACGCAAAGTGAGGAGTGGGTCCGGCGCGCACCCCGGTCGTGGCGCCGGACGGTAGGGCCGGCTCAGCCAGTCGGGTGGTACGTCCGGTTGGCCCGGTGGGGAGGGACGCCTGGGGACAGGTGTCCGAAGGGCGTCCGCGGGCTGCGTTGGGTGGTTGAGAGGGAATCATGAACTGTGGCGCCGCCACAGCGTTTTTACCCAAGTCCGCCGGGTTTCCATCCCCCAGAGGGCTCCACAGTTCAACTGTTCAACTACGGCGTACGCCAGTGGCATTGGCGCATGTGTCATACGCCCCTCCACGGCGTGGCAACGGGCGGGCACCCAGCGCGCAACACCCGGCACTTGCACCCGTGCGCTCACCCTGCCGGGGGAGCCTTCACCGGACGCTGACGCGCCGGGGCCGCACTCCTGTCGGAGCCGCGTCCCCGAGCGCACATGCCGAGTGCCCGCCGGGACGTTCTCCCGACGGGCACTCGGCACACTCCGGATGCGTGTTCCCTTGCGGAGCTCGACTGCCCCGTGTCAGTGACCTCCGCCGCATCCGCCCCCGCCGCAAGACGACCCGCAGCCGGAGTGACCGCCACCGCAGGAGTGGTGGCCGCCGCCGTGGTGACCGCCCGACGACGAACCGCCGTCGGCTCCGGCGACCCACCAGCTGCCGCCGTCCCCGCCCCCGCTGCCGCCGAAGTTGCGCGACGACCGCCGCGCCGTCTTTCCGCAGCGGCGGCCGGCCGTCATGAGGAGTCCGGCCACCGCGATGAAGACGATCGCCAGCCCGATACCGAGAATCATGGCGTCCCCCTTTCGAATCCCCCGAAGCGGCCCCCCGTGGGCCCCTCTGTGTCCCGCATGTGTCGTGCGTGCACGGGGAATGCCCCCGCGTTCCGGCCGCCAAAGCAGAGTTGAGGAAGTCCAGAGCTTCGGCGCAGGATGGCGGCCATGACCTCAAGCGCGCGCCCCCTCCTCAATCGCCGGCTCGCCGAGTTCGGCACGACGATCTTCGCCGAGATGTCGGCTCTCGCCGTGAGTACCGGGTCCATCAACCTGGGCCAGGGTTTCCCCGACACCGACGGCCCCCAGGAGGTCCGGGAGGCCGCCGTGCGAGCGCTGCGCGACGGCCGGGGCAACCAGTACCCGCCGGGCCCCGGCATTCCCGAGCTGCGCACCGCGATCGCCGCGCACCAGCAGCGGCGGTACGGGCTCACGTTCGACCCGGACACCGAGGTCCTCGTGACGGCCGGGGCGACCGAGGCGATCGCGGCCACCCTGCTGGCGCTTCTCGAGCCCGGCGACGAGGTGATCGCCTTCGAGCCGTACTACGACTCGTACGCCGCGTGCATCGCGATGGCGGGCGGCGTACGCGTGCCGGTCACCCTGCGTCCCCACCAGGAGAACGGCGCGAGTTTCCGGCTCGACCTCGACGAGCTGCGCGACGCCGTCACCGACCGTACCCGGCTGCTGCTGGTCAACACCCCGCACAACCCGACCGGCACCGTGCTCACCATTGCGGAGCTGCGGGCGATCGCGGAACTCGCCGTCGAGCGCGACCTGCTCGTCGTCACGGACGAGGTGTACGAGCACCTGGTCTTCGACGACGCCGAGCACCTGCCGCTGGCCACCTTCCCCGGGATGCGCGAGCGGACCGTCACCATCGGGTCGGCCGGGAAGTCGTTCTCCTTCACGGGCTGGAAGGTCGGCTGGGTGACGGCGGCGCCCGGGCTCGTCACGGCGGTGCGCTCGGCAAAGCAGTTCCTGACCTACGTCTCCTCGGGACCGTTCCAGTACGCCGTCGCCGAGGCGCTCGCGCTGCCGGACACCTACTTCGAGGAGTTCCGCGCGGACATGCGCGCCAAGCGGGACCTGCTCGCCGCGGGGCTCGCGGAGGCGGGCTTCGAGGTGTTCCGGTCCGCGGGCACCTACTTCATCACCACCGACATCCGTCCCCTGGGCGAGAGCGACGGCTTCGCCTTCTGCCGGGGCCTGCCGGAGCGCGCGGGGGTCGTGGCCATTCCGAACGCCGTCTTCTACGACCACCGGGAGGCCGGTGCCCCGTTCGTCCGCTTCGCCTTCTGCAAGCGTACGGAGGTGCTGCAGGAGGCCGCCCGGCGGCTGAAGAAGCTGGGGGGCTGACGGGAGCCACCCGGCCGGCCGCGGCCGGCCGGGTCTTGTGCCGAGGGCGCGCCAGGCGTGGGAAACCGCGCCCCGGCCGCACCGGACCCGGAGAACCGCGACCGTGCCCGTGCGGCCCGGAGGGGCCGGCGCCCGCCGGCGACGGCCGTCGCCGGCGTGGGGCTGTTCCTCGCCGCGCGGCTCACCGGCGCCCTTGTGCTCGCCGCCGCCGCACTCTCGGTGGCTGCGGCGGTGCTCGCGGCGGCGCAGGAGGCCCGGCGGCGGCGCGGCCCCGGAATTACCCACAGGCTGTGGACGGGCGCGGCGCTCGCACCGCTCGGCCGGCACATGCTGCTGCACGGCACCCGGCTGCTCCGGCGTTCCCGCTGCTGATCGTGGTGGCGCGGGCACTGGTGCGGACGGCAAGAGCCCGGCCCTGGCACGCCGCCGTGGTGGCGGGTGCCCTGGCCGGGCTCTCCTTCGTCCATGGGCCCATCTGGTGGTGTCGGCCCGGTCGCCCCTCCAGGCGGTGTCTACTCTCCGTCGTCCTCGGGCTCCTCCGCGTCGTCGACCTCCTCCGTGAGGCCGAGCTGTTCGACGAGCCACCGGTCGAACTCGATGGCGGCCCGCACCCAGCTGACGGTCGACGAGACGAAGTGCTCCAGGCTGACGCCCGTGCCGATCAGCATCTGCGCCTCACCGATGAGGCGGACGGTGCCGTCGTCGTGCGTGTGGGTGTAGACCTTGGGCCACAGGGTGCGCCGGTTCCAGTCGTCGATGGACTCCAGCAGCTGCGGCTTCTCGTCGATCTTGTGCGGCCGGTCGTAGAACGTCCGTACCGAGAAGACCTGCTGGTCGCCCTCACCGCGGAACATGAAGTACGTACGGAACTGCTCCCACGGCGCGACGAGGTCACCCTCTTCGTCGACGAGGTGTTTGAGCTCCATCTGGTCCAGGAGCTGCTTCACGAGGTCCTGATCCGGAACTACGGGGCCCGCCGGCGGCTGCGGCTCGGGCTGGCCCCCGAAGTTCGGAATCGAGGACGGGTCGATGCTCACCGTGTTCTTCCCTTCGTACGGATTCCGCCATCCTCCCCCATGCGGGGAGGGGGGTGGCAAGCCCCGGCGGATCGTGTCAGCCGATGGCTGACACGATCCGGTCACCCGGGCGGCTCGCGCTCCGGTCACTCGGACGGCCCGCGCTCCGGTCACCTGGGCGTCCGCGCTCCGAGTACCCCGGTGGAAGAGCTCCGGACAACGGGTCGCCCGCCCGTTCCCGCGGAACGGACGGGCGACCGCCGTACCCGCCGCGCCTACAGCGTCTTGCCCGTCGCCGGGCCCACGAGGAGACCGTCGGCGAACCGGTCCACCCGGACCGTGTCGCCGTCCTTGACCTCCCCGGCCAGGATCTCCCTGGCCAGGCGGTCGCCGATGGCCGTCTGGACCAGGCGGCGCAGCGGGCGGGCGCCGTACGCCGGGTCGTTGCCCTCGTCCGCGAGCCACTCCAGGGCCTCGGCAGTGATCTCCAGGGTCAGCCGCCGCTCCGACAGCCGCCTGGCCAGCCGGTCGATCTGGAGCCGGGCGATCCGGGCCAGCTCCTCCTTCGTCAGCGACGAGAAGACCACCAGGTCGTCGAGGCGGTTGAGGAACTCCGGCTTGAAGGAGGCACGGACGACCTCGAGCACCTGCTCCTTCTTCTCCGCCTCGCTCGTCACCGGATCGACCAGGAACTGGCTGCCCAGGTTCGAGGTCAGCACGAGGATCGCGTTGCGGAAGTCGACCGTGCGTCCCTGACCATCCGTCAGACGGCCGTCGTCCAGCACCTGCAGGAGGATGTCGAAGACCTCCGGATGCGCCTTCTCCACCTCGTCCAGGAGAACCACGCTGTACGGGCGGCGGCGCACCGCCTCCGTCAGCTGGCCGCCCTCCTCGTAGCCCACATACCCGGGAGGGGCACCGACCAGGCGGGCGACGCTGTGCTTCTCGCTGTACTCCGACATGTCGATGCGGACCATCGCCCGCTCGTCGTCGAAGAGGAAGTCGGCGAGCGCCTTCGCCAGTTCGGTCTTGCCGACGCCGGTGGGGCCGAGGAAGAGGAACGAGCCCGTCGGGCGGTCCGGGTCGGCGATGCCGGCCCGGCTGCGGCGTACGGCGTCCGAGACCGCGCGCACGGCCTCGGTCTGGCCGATGAGCCGCTTGCCGAGCTCGTCCTCCATGCGCAACAGCTTCTGCGTCTCGCCCTCCAGGAGGCGTCCGGCGGGGATGCCGGTCCAGGAGGCGACGACGTCCGCGATGTCGTCCGGGCCGACCTCGTCCTTCACCATCGTGTCGCCGACGGCCTCCTCCTCGGCCTCGGAGGCGGCCTCCAGCTCCTTCTCGACGGCCGGGATCTCGCCGTACAGCAGCTTGGATGCGGTGTCGAAGTCGCCGTCGCGCTGGGCGCGCTCGGCCTGGCCGCGCAGGTCGTCGAGCTTCTCCTTCAGCTCACCGACACGGTTGAGTGACTGCTTCTCCCTCTCCCAGCGGGCGGTCAGGCCCCGCAGCTCCTCCTCCTTGTCGGCGAGGTCGCGACGCAGCTTCTCCAGGCGCTCCTTGGAGGCCTGGTCGGTCTCCTTGCTGAGCGCCAGCTCCTCCATGCGGAGGCGGTCCACGGCGCGCTGGAGCTCGTCGATCTCGACCGGCGACGAGTCGATCTCCATGCGCAGCCGGGAGGCCGACTCGTCGACCAGGTCGATGGCCTTGTCGGGCAGGAAGCGGGAGGTGATGTAGCGGTCGGAGAGGGTGGCCGCGGCGACCAGTGCGCTGTCCGCGATCTGCACCTTGTGGTGCGCCTCGTACCGGCCCTTGAGCCCGCGCAGGATCGCGATGGTGTCCTCGACGGTCGGCTCGGCGACCAGCACCTGCTGGAAGCGGCGCTCCAGCGCCGGGTCCTTCTCGATCCGCTCGCGGTACTCGTCGAGGGTCGTGGCACCGACCATGCGCAGCTCGCCGCGGGCCAGCATCGGCTTCAGCATGTTGCCGGCGTCCATGGCGGAGTCACCGCCGGCACCGGCGCCCACGACGGTGTGCAGCTCGTCGATGAAGGTGATGATCTGGCCGTCGGATTCCTTGATCTCGGCGAGGACGGTCTTCAGGCGCTCCTCGAACTCGCCGCGGTACTTCGCGCCCGCGACCATGGCGCCCAGGTCCAGCGCGACCAGCCGCTTGTCCTTGAGGGACTCGGGCACGTCGCCCTTGACGATCCGCTGGGCGAGCCCCTCCACGACGGCGGTCTTGCCGACGCCGGGCTCACCGATGAGGACCGGGTTGTTCTTCGTACGGCGGGACAGCACCTGTACGACACGTCGGATCTCCTGGTCCCGGCCGATGACCGGGTCGAGCTTGCCGTCGCGTGCCGCGGCGGTGAAGTCGGTGCCGAACTTCTCGAGGGCCTTGTACTGGCCCTCGGGGTCCGGGGTCGTCACCCGGCGCCCTCCCCTGCTCTTCTGGAACGCTTCCAGGAGCTTCTTCGCGTTCGCTCCCTGCCGGGAGAGTACGTCGCCGGCGGCGCCGCCCTTCGCGGCGATACCGATGAGCAGGTGCTCGGTGGAGAGGTAGTCGTCGCCGAGGTCCTTGGCACGCTTGGTCGCGTCGGCGATCACGGCGAGCATCTCGCGGTTGGGCTGGGGCGGCGCGACGGTCGACCCGGTCACGCTGGGCAGACCGGCGAGCACGCGCTCGGTGCCTGAGCGCACGGAGGCCTGGTCGGCGTCCACGGCGGCCAGCAGGTCGATGATGTTCTCGTTGTCCTGGCCCTCGAGCAGCGCGAGGAGCAGGTGGGCGGGGGTGAGATCCGGGTGGCCCTCCGACACGGCCCGGTTACTGGCCGCGTTGATCGCGTCCCGGCTCCTGTTGGTCAGCTCGGCGTCCACGTTCGCCTTCTCCTCCTTGCCTCGGCTCGCGCTCAGCTGTCGTCTTCCACGCTGACTAGAGCAACGTACACAAAGTTGAGTCTAATCCACTCAAGAAGCGGGACGGTAGGAAGAGCGGCGACTCGAGGGGGCGGCGCCGGGGGACGGCCGGTTTTCGGCCACCGTCAAATCCGGGGAATACCCGGAGGACTCCCGACATAACTGCAGCGGCGTCACCGTGTTCAGGTCACGGTGACGCCGCTGCGGGGGGAAGCACCTGAGCGACTTTTTTACGACGGGGGAATCGCGTCAGGCACTGCGGGGGGTGGCTGAGATGGTCCTCACTTCCGGGCTGTCCGGTTCGGCCAGCTGGTGGTCACGCCGGTCCAGGTTCACAAAGATCATTCCGTAGCGTATGGCGCACCGTACGGGCTGCGGCGCCCCCCGAGGCCGCCGCAGAAGCCGGTACGCCCGCACGTCCTCGTCCTCGTCCCGGGTGACGACGACGGGCTCTCCGAACACGGTCACCATCAACGAGTCACCACTGTGGGGGATGGCGGTGACCAGGTCGATGAAGTGCCAGCCGGAGCGGTAGGCGGTGGCCATTTCGCGTCGGAACGAGCGGTCGTCGGGAGGAATCGTCATGCGTCTGCGTCCGCGGGATGGGCGTTCCAGCCACTGTCCGATCCGACGGCCGCCGTCACGGCGTTCCAACCGCTGTCCGCCTGCGTGGCCGCGCGCGCCACGGCGTTCCAGCCGCTGTCCGACTGGACCACCGATGGGGTCTGCCCGGCATCAAGAACCGAGCCGCCCTGAACACCGAGAACCACTGCGGTGGAGAAGACGGCTGCAAGCACTGAACCAAGCAATCTCGGTCGCATAGTCGGCTTCGTCCTCACTTGATGGAATCCTCTCCCCCGCAGCACAAGACGATGGCTCATTCAGGCACGTCAATGCCACAGGGGCGATGCATCATGTTCCTGCACGTTCAGGACCCTGGGGGGTGGAGAAATGATCACAAACAACTCAAAACCGACACATCCCCACGCTGTCACTGAGTTGTGCGACGACGGAGCGCGCCTTTACGCCAATGCGTTGCGCTCCGGGCGGATCACCCGTTCCGAGGTGGAACCCGCGCCATGTCTGCTGGAGTTCGCGCTGCTGCATCCGGATCCCGACGACGCCAACTGGCTACGGCCGGTTCCCCCGTCCGTCGCGCTCGCCCAGCGGCTGCACCCGCTGGAGCGCGAGATACAGGAACGCCGGCTACAGACGATAGAACTGACCGAGTCCTTCGATCCGTTCATCACGATCAGTACACAGAGTCCCCAGGCGAGTCTCCACTCGATCACCGTCCTCGAGGGCTTCGACCGGATCAACGGGGCGCTCAACTCGGCCACCGCCGAGTGCCGCACCGAGATGCTGACCGTGCAGCCGGGCGGCGGCCGCCCCGCCGACACCCTCATGGAGGCGCTGGAGCGCGACAGGCCGCTCGCCGACCGCGGCGTCAGCATCCGTACGCTCTACCAGCACACGGCCCGCCACAGTCAGAGCACCCTCGCCTACGTGGACCGCATCTCCGACGGCAAGATCCAGGTCCGTACGCTCGAGGAACTGATCGAGCGGCTGATCATCTTCGACCGGACGGTCGCCTTCATCCCGGCCAGCGAGGACCGGAGCGTGGCCCTGGAGCTGCGCCACCCCGGCCTCGTACGGTATCTCGCCATGGTCTTCGAGCAGTTGTGGCAGCGCGCGGTCCCGCTGACCGAGGAAGTGCCCAACGCGGTGGACACCAACGGCATCACGGGCGTGCAGCGCTCGATCGCCAAGCTCCTCATCGAGGGCCACGTCGACGAGGCGATCGCCCGCCGGCTGGGCATGAACGTCCGCACCTGCCGCGCCCACATAGCGAAGATCGCGGCGGCACTCGGCAGCGGCAGCAGGGCCCAGTTGGGCTACCTCATAGCGCAGTCGGGAATCCTGGAACGGGGCCACTGAAGTCTGCACGGGGCCACTGAAGCCCTGGGACGGGTGTCTGCCGCCGCCGGAGACGCGGGCGGGGTCCGGGCCCGCCGTGGCCCTCTGCAGCGCGAGGAGGGGCCGGTCCGGCCGTCTCAGAGGTCGCCCGGGGATTCCGGACCCCCGGGAGCGGTGACCTGGAGCAGCTCGGCCGAACGCAGGGGGCCGTCCAGCCCTGCCTGGGCGATGCGGACGCCCAGCTGCGTACGGCTGGCCGCGCCCAGGGTCTCGGACAGACGTGCGATGTGCGCACGGCAGGTACGGACGCTGATGCCCAGGCGCTCGGCGACCACCGCGTCCTGGTGGCCCTCCGCGAGCAGCGCCGCGATCGAGCGCTCCCGGTGGGTGATGCCGTCGATGCCCGTGTCCGGCAGCGGCGACGTGAGCGGGATCGCCAGCCGCCACAGACGCTCGAAGACCGTCACCAGGTAGTCGATCACGGCCGGGTGACGAAGCTCCAGCGCGATCGTGCGATCCGCGTTCGCCGGGATGAAGGCGACCGTGCGGTCGAAGACGATCAGACGCTCGGGCACCTCGTCGAGGGTGCGCGCCTGGGCCGCGTCCCCCATGAGTTCCATGTAGTTGTGCAGACCCTGGCCGTGCCGGGCGACATGCGTGTACAGATCGCGCATGCGCACGCCCCGGCGGCGCATCTCCAGCGCCCGGTGCAGGCCCTCGGAGAGTTCGTCCTCACGGCGGATGCCGCCCGGCTGGACCGTCAGCACCTCGGCCGTGCACTGCTCCGTGGCCTCGTCCATGGCGGCCCGGATCCGCGGCAGCCCGTCGAGGACGCGGATCGCCACCCCCTCCCCGGGGCCCTGCTCACGACCGTCGAGCCCGGCGTACCACTCGACCGCGGCGACCGCCGTGCCCACCCGTGCCTGGCTCGCGCTGACCTCCTCGTGCATGCCGCGCAGCAGCCGGGTCATGACCTCCTGCGGCGAGGTCGGCACCAGCCAGTCCATGTCGTCGGGGTCGGGGTGCAGCAGCGCCAGTTCCAGCAGGCACGGCACCGACGCGGCGTCGGCGCGGGGCACCCGGCCCCGGCGTACGGCCCGGGAGTACACGCGGTTGCCGGCCTCGCAGAGCCGGTCAGCGCCGTGCGGATGCGCGTCCGTCCCGTGCCCGGCCATCTTCCACCCCTGGCTCCGACTCCTGGCTCCAGCGTCCTGCGACGCGGCTCGTCAGCGACGTCCGTCCACGTGCCCGGACACGCGCCCTCCGCGCCGCGCGCCGCACGCCTTCGCAGCGCAACTATGCGCGGCGTCGCCCGCCTCCGCAACACGGCTCCGCCGCCCCAACGCCCGTAATCGCCCCGGAACATCCCTGATTCTCCCTACCTCCGGAACTTCCGTCTGCACAAAGCTGACGGGGGCCCGGGGCAGCGATGCGACCACGAGAACGCCACCTCGCACCAAGGGTTGTACCCCGGGGCCGGGAGCCGGGAGCCGGGGTCAGGGGGCAGGGGGCGGGGGGGCCGCCGGAGGTGACGGTGGGTTCACGTACACAGCGGACCGTGGGGCCGGGGTGCCGCCCCGCCGGGGCGGCACTCACAGGAGCCGGCGGCAGCCTCGCGGTCTCCGGCGGCCGGCTACTTCAGGCCGATCGCCGTGCAGTCCGCCTTGTACTGGGTGGTGCAGATGTCCTGGACGGTGTAGATGCCGTCCTGGATCACCGTGTCCTTGATGTTCTCCTTGGTGAGCGCGACCACCGGCACCAGCATCGACGGGATCTTCTGCTCCGTCGGGCTGTCGACCTTGTCCCGCGTCAGCGCGTCGAACTCGATCGAGTGGCCCTGGACCTTGGCGACCGCCATCTCCGCGGCGTTGTTCGCCTCCTGCGGGTAGGACTTGTACACGCTCATGTACTGCTCGCCCGCGACGATCCGCTGCACCGCGTCCAGCGAAGCGTCCTGTCCGGTCACCGGCGGGAGCTTGCTGACGCCCGCCTCCTTCAGCGCGTCGATGACGGCGCCCGCCAGGCCGTCGTTCGCCGAGTAGACCCCGGCGATGTTGCTCAGCCCGACGGCCCGGATCGACTCCTGCATGTTTCTCTTGGCGTTCTCCGGCTGCCAGTCCTTGGTGTCGAACGACTTGACGATGTTCACCTTGCTCTGGAGCTCGCTGAGCGCGCCCTCCTTGAACTGCGCCGCGTTCGGGTCGGTGGGCGAGCCGTTCATCATGACGATCTTGCTGGTCGAGGCCCTGCTGCCGAGTGCCTCGACGAGGGCACGGCCCTGCACCTGGCCGACCAGCTCGTTGTCGAAGGAGATGTACGCGTCGATCGGGCCCTGCGCGAGCCGGTCGTAGGCGATGACCGGGATGCCCGCGTCCTTGGCCTTCTTGATGCCCGACGCGATGGCCTTGCTGTCCACGGCGTCAACCAGCAGGACGTCCACCTTGTCGGCGACCATCTGGTCGAGCTGCTGGTTCTGCTTGTCCGCGTCGGCGTCCGCGTTGGCGTAGACGACCTTGCCCTTGTTGCTCGTGAGGTTGGCGACCTGGCTCTTGATGATGGGGTAGTCGAACTTGTCGTACCGCGGGTTCTCCTTCTCGGGCAGAAGGAGGCCGACCGTGATGTCGTTGCCCTTCTTCGGGGACGCGGAGCTGCTGCTCCCGCTGGCTCCGCTGATCACGCCGCACGCGGCGAGCGAAACGGCCGACGCCGAGGCGGCCAGGGCTATGGCGGTACGACGCACAGCGGTCCTACGGGTGGTACGAGCGTTCACATCAGGTGCCTTCCGGGCGGGGGAGCAGCATTGCGACCCAGGTGGCTGAAAGCCAACGCGGCGACAGTATGCAGCGTCAAGGAGTACGGGCTAACGAGATGGCAACAGCATCCCTGTGGAAGTCAAGTGAAGACCAAGAGAGTGCGATGCGGAGGTAGTTTCCAAACCTTCGTTCGATGAAGTTTCCGTCCGTCGCCTGCAGGGATCCCCCGGCCGACGGTAAGTCAACTCCCCTGCACATAGCCGGTGTTCGGCCGGTCGCACGAAGTGAGCAGGACCACGCGCGCAACGGCACCGCTTCGGGCCGCCATCCGCCCGCAAACGGCAGTTCTCCGCGAACACCGCATTTTCGGGCACACCGAAGAAGACGGGCGGCGAGGGTGCGATCGGGGAAGGGGCCCTGAGGATTCCTCAGGGCCCCTTCCCCGTGCTTGGGTCAGTCCTGCTGCTGCCGCTTCGGGCGCCACACCACCAGTGCGCTGGTCTGCTGGACCTCCTGGTACGGCACCAGGTCGCGGCGGTACGAGGCGTGCACCGCCGCCTCGCGCTGACGCATTACCGCCGCCGCGCCGTCCAGCGCTGCCTCCAGCTCCGCGACACGGGACTGGAGCGCGGCGACCTGGTTCTCCAGCTCGATGATGCGCTTGATGCCGGCCAGGTTGATGCCCTCGTCCTGGGACAACTGCTGCACCTGACGGAGCAGTTCGATGTCCCGGGCCGAGTAGCGCCGGCCCCGGCCGGCCGTGCGGTCCGGGGAGACGAGCCCCAGACGGTCGTACTGGCGGAGTGTCTGCGGGTGCAGTCCGGAGAGCTGGGCCGCCACCGAGATGACATAGACCGGGGTTTCCTCGGTCAGTTCGTACGGGTTGCGTCGACGGCCGTCCATCTCATCATGCTCCCTTCGCGGCCTGGAACAGCTCCGCCCGCGGATCCTCGCCCGCGGTGGCCTCGCGATACGCCTCCAGCGCGTCACGAGCCTTCCCCGAAAGGTCCTTGGGGACGCTCACCTCTATGGTGACCAGCAGGTCGCCACGGGTGCCGTCCTTGCGGACCGCGCCCTTGCCGCGGGCGCGCATCGTGCGCCCGTTGGGCGTGCCCGGGGGCAGCTTCAGCGTCACCGGGGGCCCGCCGAGGGTGGGCACCCGGATGTCGGCGCCGAGTGCCGCCTCCGAGAACGTCACGGGCACCGTCACCGTCAGGTTGTCGCCCTTGCGGCCGAAGACGGGGTGCTGGTCCACATGCACCACGACATACAGGTCGCCGGCCGGACCGCCCCGCTCGCCCGGTGCGCCCTTTCCGCGCAGCCGGATGCGCTGCCCGTCGGACACGCCCGCGGGGATGCGGACCTGCATCGTCCGGGACGACTTCGCCCGGCCGCTGCCCTTGCAGACGTCGCACGGGTTCTCCGCGATCAGACCGCGGCCCTTGCAGTCCGGGCAGGGGTCGGTCAGTGAGAAGCCGCCGCCCGAGCCGCGCGCCACCTGCCCGGTGCCGACGCAGGTCGGGCACACCCGGGGCGTGCCGTTCTTGTCGCCGGTGCCCGAACAGGCCTTGCAGGCCGCCTGCGAGGACATGCGCAGCGGTACGGTCGCGCCGTCCACCGCCTCCGTGAAGCTGAGCGTCACCTCGGACTCGATGTCCTGGCCGCGCCGCGGCTGAGTGCGCGTGCCCGCGCCGCCGCCGCGGTTGAACAAGCCCCCGAAGACGTCACCGAGACCGCCGCCGAAGCTCCCTCCGGCGCCGCCCTGGCCGCCGAAGAGGTCGCCCAGGTCGAAGTTGAACGAGCCGCCGCCCGCCCCGGGGCCGGGGCGGAAGCCGCCGTTGCCGAAGAGGGCGCGGGCCTCGTCGTACTCCTTGCGCTTCTTGGGGTCGCCGAGCACGTCGTTGGCCTCGGAGATCTCCTTGAAGCGCTCCTCCGCCTTGACGTTGCCCTTGTTGGCGTCCGGGTGGAACTCGCGGGCGAGCTTCCGGTAGGCCTTCTTGATCTCGGCCTCGGTGGCGTCCTTGGGGACGCCGAGGACCTTGTAGAAGTCCTTCTCGATGAAGTCCTTGGTGCTCATCCCCGACGTCCCTCCTTCCCTATGCCTCGTCGGTGTACGTCAGCCCTCGTCCGGGCCACCGCTCTCCTTGTCGTCGCCCGCCTCGGTCGTCTCCTCGGCCTTGACCGTCTGCGCCCCCGGCTGCGGCTCCGCGACGGCCACCCGCGCGGGGCGGATGGTGCGCTCACCGAACCGATACCCGGGCTGCAGAATCGCCACGCACGTCGTCTCGGTGACGTCCGGCGCGTACGAGTGCATCAGGGCCTCGTGGATCGTCGGGTCGAAGGGCTCTCCCTCCTTGCCGAACTGCTGCAGACCCATCTTCGCCGCGACGGTCTCCAGCGACTCGGCGACGGACTTGAAGCCGCCGACGAGCTCGCCGTGTTCCCGTGCGCGGCCGATGTCGTCGAGCACGGGCAGGAGTTCGGTCAGGAGGTTCGCGATGGCGATCTCCTTGACCGTGATCCGGTCGCGCTCGACGCGGCGACGGTAGTTCTGGAACTCGGCCTGGAGGCGCTGGAGGTCCGCCGTGCGCTCGTTGAGCGCCGTACGCACCTGGTCCAGCTGGGCCACCAGACCCGCGGTCCTTGCGTCCCCCGCCGGGGCCGCCGCCTCCTCCGGAGAGGGGGAAGCGGCCTGCGGCTCGGCGTCATCAGGGGTGGCGCCGGAGGGGACGTCGGGCTTCTCCTCGAAGCCCGGGGTCTCCTCCGTCACGCGGCACCGTCCTTACGGTCCTCGTCGACGATCTCGGCGTCGACGACGTCGTCGTCGGCCTTCGCCTGGCCGGCACCGGCGTCACCGGCACCGCCCGCGGCCTGCGCGGCCTGGGCGTCGGCGTACATGGCCTGGCCGAGCTTCTGCGAGACGGCCGCGACCTTCTCCGTGGCGCTGCGGATCTCGGCTGTGTCCTCGCCCTTCAGCGTCTCCTTGAGCTCGGACACCGCGCTCTCGACCTCGGTCTTGATCTCGGCCGGGACCTTGTCCTCGTTGTCCTTGAGGAACTTCTCGGTCTGGTAGACGAGCTGCTCGCCCTGGTTGCGGGTCTCGGCGGCCTCGCGGCGGCGGTGGTCCTCCTCCGCGTACTGCTCGGCCTCCTGGCGCATCCGGTCGACCTCTTCCTTCGGGAGCGAGGAGCCGCCGGTGACGGTCATCTTCTGCTCCTTGCCGGTGCCGAGGTCCTTCGCCGTGACGTGCATGATGCCGTTTGCGTCGATGTCGAAGGACACCTCGATCTGCGGGACGCCACGCGGCGCCGGCGGCAGACCGGTCAGCTCGAACATGCCGAGCTTCTTGTTGTACGCCGCGATCTCGCGCTCGCCCTGGTAGACCTGGATCTGCACGGACGGCTGGTTGTCCTCGGCCGTGGTGAAGATCTCCGAGCGCTTGGTCGGGATGGTGGTGTTGCGCTCGATGAGCTTGGTCATGATGCCGCCCTTGGTCTCGATGCCGAGGGACAGCGGGGTCACGTCGAGGAGCAGGACGTCCTTGACCTCGCCCTTGAGGACGCCGGCCTGGAGCGAGGCGCCGATGGCGACGACCTCGTCCGGGTTCACACCCTTGTTGGCCTCCTTGCCGCCGGTCAGCTCCTTGACGAGCTCGGCGACGGCCGGCATACGGGTCGAGCCACCCACGAGGACGACGTGGTCGATCTCGTTGATGGAGATGCCGGCGTCCTTGATGACGTTGTGGAACGGCGTCTTGCAGCGCTCGAGCAGGTCGGCCGTCAGCTGCTGGAACTGAGCCCGGGTCAGCTTCTCGTCCAGGTGCAGCGGGCCTTCGGCGGACGCGGTGATGTACGGCAGGTTGATCGAGGTCTCGGTGGACGAGGACAGCTCGATCTTGGCCTTCTCGGCGGCCTCGCGGAGGCGCTGGAGGGCCATCTTGTCCTTGCCGAGGTCCACGCCGTGGCCGCTCGCGAACTGCTTGACCAGGTAGTCGACGATGCGCTGGTCCCAGTCGTCACCACCGAGGTGGTTGTCACCGTTGGTGGCCTTCACCTCGACGACGCCGTCGCCGATCTCCAGGAGGGACACGTCGAAAGTGCCGCCACCGAGGTCGAAGACGAGGATCGTCTGGTCGTCCTTGTCGAGGCCGTACGCAAGGGCGGCCGCGGTGGGCTCGTTGACGATGCGGAGCACGTTCAGACCGGCGATCTCGCCGGCCTCCTTCGTGGCCTGCCGCTCGGAGTCGTTGAAGTACGCCGGGACGGTGATGACCGCGTCGGTCACCTTCTCGCCCAGGTAGGACTCCGCGTCCCGCTTCAGCTTCTGCAGGATGAACGCGGAGATCTGCTGCGGGTTGAAGTCCTTGCCGTCCAGGTTGATCTTCCAGTCGGTGCCCATGTGGCGCTTGACCGACCGGATGGTCCTGTCGACGTTGGTGACCGCCTGACGCTTGGCAACCTCGCCGACGAGCACCTCACCGTTCTTGGCGAAGGCGACGACAGACGGCGTGGTCCTGGCGCCCTCGGCGTTGGTGATGACGGTGGGCTCGCCGCCCTCCAGAACGCTGACGACGGAGTTAGTCGTGCCCAGGTCGATGCCGACCGCACGTGCCATTGTGATTCCTCCAGCTGACTTGAGTGGAACAGGCTCAAGGATGCATGAGGCATCGGTACGGCGTCAACAGACCTGAGTCGGGCGGACTCAACTTTTGTCCGACGGAATACGGCAAGCAGGGGAGAACCGCAGGTGAGGGCCTGGGATGGCTGGATTCAGATGCTTGGCACGCCCGCTCCGAGCAGCGGGACGAGCTTGCGCACCACTGTGTCGATCTCACGAGCGCACCCGTACAGCACATCGTGCGGCCTTCCCCAGGGGTCCGCGATCTCGTCCTCCTCCGGTGGGACCGGGGCGGCGGCACCACGGCGGGCGGCCGCGGCCGCCACCACGGCGCCGAGACCGCCCACGGCCCCCTGTCCGCCTCCCGCCCCGTCGGGTCCCCCGGCGAGCCGCACGAACTCCTTCAGGGTGAAGCATCGCCGCATGGCCGCCGGAGCGAGCCGCACGGCCGCCTCCCGGTGCTCGTGCGCGAGCCCCAGGACCAGCGCCGCTCCCGCCACGAGCCGCTCGGTGAGCGGGCGGCCCTCGAAGCCCGAGCCGTCACCGCCCAGCTCCTCCAGCGCCGCCCGGGTGGCACTCTCCATGCCCGCCCGGGGCCGCGCCTCGGTCCCGGCGCTCTCCGGCCGCACTTCAGAGCCCGGCGGGAGCCGGGCGGCCAGCAGCCGCTCGGCGAGCACCGAGCGGTGCACATTGCCCGTGCACACGAACAGGACAGTGGTCACTGCTCGCGGGCGGGACGCCGCACCGCGGGCGCGGCGGCATCCCGGTGGGGAGCCGACGTACGAGGAGCGGGCAGGTCACCGTACCGGCCGTAGGCGCCGTAGCGGTCGCCCTTGGGGACCGGCGCCATGTTGAAGACGGTGCCGAGGACGCGGACGCCCACACGCTCCAGCGACTGTGCGGCGGTGCGGACCTGCTCCCGGCTGGTCCGGCCGGCACGGACGACCAGCAGTGCGCCCTGGGTGAGCGAGGCGAGCCCCACGGTGTCGGCGACCGGCAGCAGCGGCGCGGAGTCGACGATCACCACCTCGTAGAGGCTCGCCAACTCGTGCAGCACCTCCTCCATGCGCGCCGAGGCGAGCAGTTCCGTCGGGTTCGGCGGTACGGCGCCGCTGGCGAGCACCGAGAGCCGGCCGCCGGTGCCGGCCTGCTGCATCACGTCCTGGATGCGGGCCTGCCCGATGAGCACCGTGGTCAGACCGGCGTCCCGGACGAGACCGAAGGTCGGGGCCACACACGGCCGGCGCAGATCGCCGTCCACCAGACAGGTCGACACGCCTGCCTCGGCGAGCGAAAGGGCGAGGTTGACCGCGGTGTTGGTCTTGCCCTCACCGGGCACCGAACTCGTCACCACGATGACCCGGGGCCGGTCGTCGACCTGCGAGAACTGCAAGTTGGTGCGCAGCTTGCGGAACGCCTCGGCGCGCTTGGAGTGCACATCGGCGGTGACCAGCGGCTGCCGGGGAGCGCCCCTGTCGTACGGAATGGAGCCGAGGCCCGGCAGCGCGATGAACGCGCCGAGTGCCTCACTCGTCTTGAGCGTGGTGTCGAGGGTCTCGCGCAGGGCGACCACCCCCGCGCCGAGCAGCAGACCGCCGAGCACGCCCACGGTCAGGTTCAACAGCGGCCGGGGCGAGACCGGAACGGTCGGCGGAACGGCCTCCTGGGTCACACCGAGGGAGACGGGCGAGGAGTCATCGCCCTTGCGGCCGTGCGCGATCCGGTCCGGTCCGGCCGTGTGCCGGGGCGCCTCCAGCCGTTCCACGACCGCGCTGAACCGCTTGGCCACGGCGTTGGCGATGCGCGCCGCCCGCTTGGGCACGGTGTCCTGCACAGTGATGTCGATGAGCACGGTGTTGGGCGGCGCGACGGCGGTGATTCGGGAGGCGAGCTCCTCAGGCGTGGTGCGCAGCTTGAGCGCCTTCACCACGGGCATGGTGACCTGACGTGTCGTCACAATCGCGGCGTACGACTGCACTCGCGCCTGCGAGAAGCTCTGGCCCTGGTTGAGCTGGGCGGTGTCCTCACCGGAGCGGGTGGCGACGAAGAGCTGGGTCCTGGCCTCGTAGACGGGAGTACTCAAGGCTGTAGCCGCGAACGCCGCGCCGATCGCGAGAACCAGGCAGACCAGAACGGTCGGCCAGCGCCTGGCAAGAGCCTTCAGGAATCCATGGAGTTCCACACTGCACCCCTCATAGAACCGAGGGAACCACCCGAATTGAGATGTTCTGTTCCCTATGCGCACAGCCGACCATAGGGACTCCCGCCCCTTGAACGGGGGAGCCACCACCGAACGGCCCGTCAAACGACCCCGGCGACGCACATCGCACGTCACTCGGTCGGCGCGGCGATGTGGGCCATCGAGGACCGAGCGCTCCCCCATCCGGTGACTTCTCGGCGGTGTCACGTTAGTTGAGGCAGATATGTCCCATTTATTCGATGTATCTAGATAGTGATGACGGCCGACGCTGCAACCGCCTGGCCAGGACTGAAGTCGAGGAGAGGACAACAATGACGACATCGCCCACATGGCGGGCCGCGCTCGCATCGGCAGCATCGGCTGCTGTGCTCGTCGCGGTACCGCTGGTTGGTGCCCAGACCGCCCACGCCCAGTACCCGCCGCCGCCCCCGACCCTGTCTCTCGACAAGACCACGGTGACCGCCGGTGATCAGTTGACCCTCACTGCGCACGGCTTCTTCCGGCGGGAGCGCGTCACGGTGTCGGTGGAATCACGTCCGATCGTCCTCGGGCGCTTCATCGCCGACGACACCGGAAGTCTGACGGAAACGCTGACCATCCCGACCCGGGTGGTCGCCGGCACACACACCCTCGAGCTCAGGGGGAACCACCACCACGTCGTCACCGCCTCCCTCCAGGTGCTGGCCGCCCCCGGCGCGCCATCGCCCAGCCCGAGCCCGGGCGGGCCCGGCAGGCCCGGCAGGCCCGGCGGACCCGGCGGGCCCGGTGACGACGACCGGCCCGGCAGGCCGGGCGGAAACGAGGGAGCCGGTGCGGCCGGTCGCTTCAACGGCACCAACGGTGCCAACGGCGCCAACAGTGCCAACGGACTCGGCGGGCGGAGGCGCTCCCAGAGCCGCGCGGGTCTCGCGGCCACCGGCAGCGAGAAGGCCCTGGCCGTGGGCGGCACCGCGGCCGCGCTGATCGCGGCTGGCGGAGGCACGATGCTGGCCGTGCGCCGTCGCCGCACTTCATGACGGAGCAGGACATCGCTACGGCGGAACCACGGCGTCCCGGCTCCGGCCGGGGCGCCGTCCGCCTGCGCCGGCCCGGTCGCTCCCGCGAGGGGGAGCCGGGCCGGCGCCGCGCGCTCAAGATCACGCTGCTGGCCCTCGTGGCGCTTCCGGTGGCGGGCGCGGTCTGGATCGGTGTCACCGGGCTGTTCGCGCGCTGGGAACTGCTTGCCGCCCAGCGGGACCTGGACGCCCTACGGCACTCGGTGACGCCCGGCTCCGCCGGGGCGGCCGGCTCCGCCCAGCACCGCCAGCAGATGGTGCGTTCCGCGGCCGAACACGCCGCTCGGGCACACGACCTCACCACCGGCCCGGCCTGGTACTCCGCCTCCCGGCTGCCCGTCGTCGGCGCCCCGTTCGGCACCGTACGCGGTGCCGCGTACGCGGCCGACAGGCTGACCGGTGAGGTGCTGTCCCCGCTGGCGGGTGCCCTGCCGGCGCCCGCCCCGAACGACCATGGCGGCGGGATGGCGCAGGCCCTGACGTCGTTGCAACAGCACGCGCCGGACCTCGTACGGGCGGCACGTGTCGTCTCCGAGGTGCGGGCCGACGTGCACGGGCTGCCCCGGTCCACCTGGCTCCCGGCGGCGGACCGGGCCCGCGCGGACCTCGCGCGGCAGATGGACCGGCTCGCCCCGGTGATGGCCGACGCCTCCCTCGCGGCCCGGGTCCTGCCGTCCATGCTCGGCGCGCAGGAGGAACGGCGTTACTTCCTCGCCTTCCAGAACATCGCCGAGGCCCGCGGCACCGGCGGCGTTGCGGGCGCCTTCGCGGTCCTGAAGGCCCGTCAGGGCCATTTGTCCTTCGAGCGGTTCGGCAACAACACCGAGATGGAGAAGGCGAAGGCGAACGTCGACCTGGGAGCCGAGTTCGCGGCCCGCTACGACGGCAACGCCCCGGCCCGTGTGTGGGCCAACTCCAACATGAGCCCGCACTTCCCGTACGCGGCCCGCCTCTGGGCCTCGTACTGGCGCAACCACACCGGCGAACGCGTGGACGGTGCGATCGCCGTCGACCCCGCAATGCTGGGCCGGCTGCTGCGGGTCACCGGCCCGGCTCGCATGGCCGACGGCACCGAGCTCAGCGCGGACAACGTCGTGGACGTCACCGAACGGGCCAGCTACGCGCGCTACAACGACGTGGCCCGGCGCAAGGCGTACTTCGTCGACGCGGCCCGCGCGGCGGCCGGGCGAATGATGGCGGCGGTCGACGACACGCGTCTGCTGCCCGGTCTGCTCGTCGCCGTGCACGACGCCCAGCGGGACGGCCGGCTGAAGGTGTGGAGCGCCCATCCGGCGGAGCAGCAGCTGCTCGAGTCACGCCCCTACTCGGGCGCGCTCCCCGACGCCCCCGGTCCCTTCGCTGGGCTGGTGGTGAACAACGCGGCCGGCTCCAAGCTGGACTACTACCTCGACCGCAGCCTGGTCTGGGAAGCGGGCGGCGGCTGCACCCGCGGCGACCGCCCGGTCACCGTGACCGTGAAGCTGGCCAACCGGGCCCCCGCTTCCGGCCTGCCCGGTTACGTCACGCTGCGCGAGGACCGCCCGGCCTACCGCACCCGGCCGGGCGACAACCGGCTCCTGGTGTCGTACTACGCCGGGGTCGGAGCCAACCTCACCGAGGCCACGCTCGACGGCCACCCGGCGCTGCTCGCGTTCGGCGTCGAACGCGGCCACTCGGTGTTCTCGCTGAACCTGGAGCTGCCCGCCGGCTCCAGCCGCACGCTGGTCCTGCACCTGCGGGAACCACACGCGGACAGCACTCCCACCCTGCTCCAGCAGCCCCTGGTGACCCCCTTGCGGGCCACGCTGAAGCCGAGCGGTGCCTGCCATGTCTGAGAACGGGGGCGACGTGTCCGAGAACGGGGGCGACCGTGTCTGAGCGGTCGGGCGGGGCGCGGGAGGCCACGCCCGGGCGGGCCTGCCAGGCGGGGGCGGCCATGACCGAGCCGGTGGCCCCCGCCGGGACCGCCGCCACGTCCGGGCGCCTGAGACGAGTGGCCGCGATGGTGGTCGTGGGTGTGCTCCTGCTCGCGTCCTGTGCGGCGGCGGAGCGTGCCCCCGACGACGCGGCGGGCCGGGCAACGCGCGGGCCGCGGACCTCCGCGCCCCCGGTCCAGCGCCTGCGGGTCAAGGTGCTCGGGACCCTCCCGCACGACTCCGGGGCGTTCACCGAGGGCTTGGAGATCGCCGGCGGCAGGCTCTACGAAGCCACCGGCATCTCCGGCCAGTCCTCGGTGCGGGCGGGCCCGGCGGGCCGGAAGCCCACGGTCCGCGCCGCGCTCCCCGCTCCCCTGTTCGGGGAGGGGATCACCGTGCTCGGCCGGACCCTGTGGCAGCTGACCTGGCGCGACCGGATCGCCGTCGAGCGCGACGCCCGGACGCTCGCCGAGCTGCGCCGGGTCCCGTACCCGGGCGAGGGCTGGGGCATGTGCCTCCAGCGGACCCGGCACCGGCTGGTGACCAGCGACGGCTCCGCACGGCTGACGTTCCGTGACCCCCGCACGCTGGCGAGGACGGGCGGGGTCGCCGTGACCGAGGCGGGCCGGCCGGTGACCCAGCTGAACGAGCTGGAGTGCGTCGGCGCGGCCGTCTACGCCAATGTGCTCTTCACCGACCGGATCGTGCGCATCGACCCCGCCACCGGCGCGGTGACGGCGAGCGTCGACGCCTCCGGTCTGCTGCGCGACGACGAGCTCGTCCCCGGGTCCACCCTGAACGGCATCGCGGCCGTTCCCGGAACCGACCAGTTCCTGATCACCGGGAAGTTCTGGCCCAGAATGTTCCGTGTGGTGTTCGTACCGGCCGGGCGGACAAGCGGCTCCGGCCGCTGAGCCTCGGCCGGGGAGCCGTCCCGGCCGCTGACCAGGGGCTGGGGAAGCCGGCGCCGGGGACCCACAGCGACGCAGATCACCGCTTGCGCCACTACAGTGCGGCGGCATAAGTGGGTAGTCTCAGACGGACTGCATAAGTTACCGCTTAGTAATCGCGCCTTCGGAGTACACAGGAAGTACACGGAGGAAACACCCTCGCAGGCCCGAGGAGCCCCGAAATGCAACTCGCCGCGATCATCGTGTCGCTGGTCCTGACCGTGGTCGGCGTTGCGCTGCTCGCACGCGCCGTCGGCCAGTTCGTCCGGTACTTCAAGCTCGGCCAGCCCGTCCCCGCCGGCAGCCGGACCGACAACCCCTACCAGCGCAGCGTGACGCTGGTGCGGGAGTTCCTGGGCCACACGCGGATGAACCGCTGGGGCATCGTGGGCGCCGCCCACTGGTTCGTGGCGGTCGGCTTCCTGACGCTGCCGCCGACCCTCGCCCAGGCGTTCGGCCAGCTCTTTAAGGCCGACTGGACGCTGCCACTGATCGGCGATTTCCTGCCGTTCGAGATGTACACCGAGTTCATCGGTGTCATGACGACCCTCGGCATCGTCGTCCTGATGGCGATCCGGCTGCTGAGCCTGCCCTCCCGGCCCGGCCGCAAGTCCCGGTTCGCGGGCTCCAAGTCCGGTCAGGCGTATTTCGTCGAGTACGTCATCCTCACCATCGGCCTGGCCATCTACACTCTGCGCGGCCTCGAGGGCGCCCTGCACCACGTGGAACACTACGAGGCCGGGTACTTCGCCTCGTACCCGCTGGTCCTCGCCTTCAAGGGCCTCGGTCCGAGCACGCTGCAGAACCTGGTCTACCTCGTCGCGATGATCAAGATCAGCGTCTCCTTCATCTGGATGATCGTGGTCTCGCTCAACACCAACATGGGTGTGGCCTGGCACCGCTTCCTCGCCTTCCCGAACATCTGGTTCAAGCGCGACGCGACCGGCGGGACGGCGCTGGGCGCGCTGCAGCCGATGACCTCGGGCGGCAAGCCGATCAACTTCGAGGACCCGGGCGAGGACGACGTCTTCGGCGTCTCCCAGGTCGAGCAGTTCTCCTGGAAGGGCCTGCTGGACTTCTCCACCTGCACCGAGTGCGGCCGCTGCCAGTCGCAGTGCCCCGCCTGGAACACCGGCAAGCCGCTCTCCCCGAAGCTGCTGATCATGTCGCTGCGCGACCACGCGCACGCCAAGGCCCCCTATCTGCTGGCCGGCGGCGGCAAGACCATGGAGGGCGAGGAGAAGGCGTCCGCGGAGCAGCTCAAGGACGTCCCCGCCGCGGCTCTCGCGGAGGCCGAGCGGCCCCTGATCGGCACGGTCGAGGAGAACGGTGTCATCGACCCGGACGTCCTGTGGTCCTGCACCACCTGCGGCGCCTGCGTCGAGCAGTGCCCGGTGGACATCGAGCACGTCGACCACATCGTCGACATGCGCCGCTACCAGGTGATGATCGAGTCCGCGTTCCCGTCCGAGGCGGGCACGATGCTCAAGAACCTGGAGAAGAAGGGCAACCCCTGGGGCCTGGCCAAGAAGCAGCGCCTGGAGTGGACCAAGGAGCTCGACTTCGAGGTGCCGGTCGTCGGCCGGGACATCGAGGACCTGTCCGAGGTCGAGTACCTGTACTGGGTCGGCTGCGCGGGCGCGCTGGAGGACCGGGCCAAGAAGACCACCAAGGCCTTCGCGGAGTTGCTGCACATCGCGGGCGTCAAGTTCGCGATCATGGGCGGCGACGAGAAGTGCACCGGTGACTCCGCCCGCCGCCTCGGCAACGAGCCCCTGTTCCAGGAGCTCGGCATGGAGAACGTGGCCGCGCTGAACATGGCCTTCGGCGAGGATGACGAGGACGAGTCGACGAAGAAGCCGAAGTCGGCGAAGAAGATCGTCGCCACCTGCCCGCACTGCCTCAACACGATCGGCAACGAATACCCGCAGCTCGGCGGCGACTACGAGGTCATCCACCACACCCAGCTGCTGCAGCACCTCGTCGACGAGGGCAAGCTGGTCCCGGTGACCCCGGTCGAGGGCATCATCACCTACCACGACCCCTGCTACCTGGGCCGCCACAACAAGATCTACACGCCTCCGCGCGAGATCATCGCCAAGGTCCCGGGCCTGCGGAACGAGGAGATGCACCGCCACAAGGAGCGCGGCTTCTGCTGCGGCGCCGGCGGCGCCCGCATGTGGATGGAGGAGCGGATCGGCAAACGCATCAACAACGAGCGTGTCGACGAAGCCCTGTCGCTCGATCCCGACATCGTCTCCACCGCCTGCCCGTTCTGCCTCGTCATGCTGACCGACTCGGTCAACGGCAAGAAGAACGATGGCAAGGCGAAGGAGTCCATCCAGGTCGTGGACGTCGCCCAGTTGCTCCTCGACTCCGTGAAGACTCCGGTCGACCCGGCCGGCGAGGCGGAGACGGAGAGCGAGCCGGAGCCGGAGCCCGTGAAGTAGCCGGCGTTCACACGCCGACGAGGGGCCGGGATCGCGGGTGCGATCCCGGCCCCTCGTGCATGTGGTGCGTGCACCGGTCACCGACGGATCCGCATATGCAGCGGGCATGAGGCTCTGCTCATCGGGTGACAGTTGGCCCGGGCCCAGCGTCGCAGCCCGATCCCCCGTGGTCGGCCATACACACTCGATTAGTCGCTTTTGATCCCGCTTGGAGGGCGAATGTGGCTGTTCGGGGAGACCATGCCCCACGTACCAGCGGCAAGTCATACGCAGACACAGGTCATCCGGGAGCAGCCACCGACTGGGCGCCGTACCGGCAAGCCCGTCTGGTACGCACCGGCCGCCGCCCTCGGCGACGCGGCCGGCGCCGCCGTGCCCGTGTATCTGGCGTTCGCACTGGCCGACGACGCCCGTGGCGCGGCGTACGCGATGGTGGCGGCCCTGGCCTGGCTGCTCGTGCGCGGCGCACGGGACCGCTACGCCGAACGCCGTCTCGGTGAGCGCGACAACATCGGCCCCGCGCTGCAGGACTGGCTGATGCTGGTCGGACTGCTCGCGGTGGTACGGGCTGCGACGGGCGACGAATCCCCGTTCCTGCTCGCCCTGACGGCCCTGCTGCCCTGCGCCCCGGCCAGCGCCGCCGCGCACTCGCTGATCCACCGTCATCTGATCACCCGGCGCCGCGGCGGCCGGGCCGTGCGCCGCGCCCTGGTGATCGGGGAGGCGGACGCCGTCGACGGACTGGTGAGCCACCTCGCGAAGCGGACGGAGCACGAGTTCGTCGTCGTCGGCGTCTGCCCGATCGGCGAGGCCGACCCGCAGGCCCTGGCCCCGATCGCCGCCCGCCTGGGCCGACAGGCGCCGCCGCGCATGTCGGCCGACTCCGCCCCGGTGCTGGAGGCGGCCCGGCGGCTCGGCGTGGACGTGGTCCTCGTCGTGCCGGGACCGTACATGGCGGGCACACGTCTTCGGCGGCTCTCGTGGGCCCTGCACGGCGAGGAGTGCCCGCTCGTGGTGGTGCCGGGCCTGACCGAGGTGGCCGGACGCCGGGTGGACGTCTCATCCGTGGCCGGACTCACCATGCTGAACGTGGCCCCGCCCCTGCGGCGGGGGCTCGCGGCACTGCTGAAGTCGGTGACGGACCGGCTGGGCGCGGCGCTGTTGATCGCGTTGCTCAGCCCCGTGTTCGCCGTGGTCGCCCTCGCCGTACGACTGGACTCCCCGGGCCCCGTCGTCCACCGGCAGACCCGCATCGGCCGCGGCGGAGTGCCCTTCACCATGGCCAAGTTCCGCACCATGGTCGCCGACGCCGAACGGCTCAGGCACCAGCTGGCCGGGACCAACGAGCAGGACGGCCGCATGTTCAAGATCCGCCGTGACCCGCGGATCACCCGCGTCGGCCGGGTGCTCCGCCGCTACTCCCTGGACGAACTGCCCCAGCTGTTCAACGTGGTGCAGGGGCACATGTCCCTGGTCGGCCCCCGGCCGCCGCTGCCCGACGAGGTCGCCGGATACGACGAGGTGGAACTGCGCCGACTGGCCGTCAAGCCGGGCCTGACCGGTCTGTGGCAGGTCAGCGGCCGCTCCGACCTCTCCTGGGACGAGACGATCGCCCTGGACCTCAGGTACGTGGACAACTGGTCCCCGTCCGTGGACCTCGGTGTCCTGGTCCGCACGGTCCGCGCCGTCATCGCGGGCACCGGAGCCTACTGAGCAGCCGCCCGGACCGCGTCCGTTCGACGGCACCGACGACGACCACCACCGGCGATCCCTGCGGAGGGCCCATGCCGTCGACATCCCCCACCGGCCACTCGCCCCGCGCCCGCTGCGGACCGGACCACCGCACCGAGGGCGACCGCCTCCACGAGCCGCGTGCCGCCGGGGACGTACTCGCCCTGGCCGAGCGGCTCTTCCGGTGGGCCGACGCCCGCGACTGGGCGGGCCCCGACCCGTACGACGGACTGACCGGCCCACTGGGACGGCTGGCCGGTCACCGCGTGCTGCGCCAGGCCCTCCTGCAGACCGTCAAGCGCAGCCCGGTCGATCTGCGCCCGGTCCTGGGCATCCGCCCGCTGCGCACCGCCACGGCCACCGGATGCGCCGCGGGTGCCTGCGCCCGGCTCTCCGCGTTCCCCCTGTGGCAGGACCGCGCGCTGCGTCTGGGCCGGTGGACGGCCGCCGAGCAGCTGACGGGGCGTTACGCCGGGTTGTGGCGTTACGAGTTCGACGTACAGACCCGCTGGTCGTACTACCCCGCGTCGGTCCCCAACCTCGTGGCCACCACCTTCTGCGCGGACGGCTGCCTGGACTCCGGGACTCTCGACGACGATGCGGTGCGCTCGCTCGCCCGAGGTCTGCTGGAACACCTGTACAACGGCGAGTTCTTCACCTACACCCCGACGAGCGGCGTCCTCGTGCACAACGCCAACCTCATGGGCGCCGCGCTCGCCGCCCGGCTGGCCCGCGCCGGGGCGCTGCCCGCCGGTCTGGCGGACCGCCTGGCCGATGCCGCCCGCGGCGCCGTCGAGGTGAGCCTGAACAGCCAGCGTTCCGACGGCTGCTGGCCGTACGGGCGGGGCCCGCGGCTGGGCTGGGTGGACGGCTTCCACACCGGGTATGTGCTGCTGCGCCTCGAACAGGCGGGCGCGCTGCTCGGCATGGACGTCCGGACCCCTCTGGAGCGGGGGGCGGTCCACTACCTGCGGAACTTGTTCGACGGGCCGCTGCCTCTCTACTTTGCGGGCGGCCGGACCAGACGCGACCCGAACAACGACGCGACAGCGGTACGGATGGCGGCGTGGGCGACCGAACGCGGCTTCGCCACGGCCGACTTCGCATGGGCCGTACTGGCGGCGGTCGTCGACCGCTACCCGGGTCTGGGCACGGACACGCGGACCGAGGCCTCCCGGGGGAACGGGGCCCTGTGGCAGTCGCCCCGCTGGAGCGCCGCTCCCCTGCTTGACGCGCTGACCGCCCTGCACGCCGTCGTGGCGGGCGGCTCGCGCCCCTCCGCCGGCCCGGGAATTCCTGAAGGCCCGGGCGGAGCGGCCCGGGCCTTTCCGCCCCGCCCCCGAAATATTCGACTCCAATAGGCAGTCGAATGCGTCGTACCGTGTGAAGAATTCCTTTTCGGTAATTGCGTCGTCTCGCCTGCCGCTCTCTTACCCATGCGGCTCATTCGGAGTGGAAATTCGGCCGATAAGGTGCGTCGTCCGACATCGCAGAGGAAGTCATGAGACTAGCGTGTGCCTCCGCGACCTCGGCACGGAAAACGACCCTGCCGGACGGATATTCGGAGAGCCAGTGGCCGTTTTGAAGACGAATCGGGCTCGGAAAGTCACCCCCGCGACCCTCTGTGCCGTCCTTTACACGGGACTCGGCACGGTGGCGCTCGCCGCCTTCCTCCTCCGGCCGGGCGTGCCCTCGGTGATCCTGTTCGCCGCGGTGATGGTGACGGCTTTCGCCCTCGTGGCCGGCCGGAACCCGCACATCGCGGGCCTCGCCTGGCTGGTCCTTTCTCCCGCTCTCCATCCCTTCGCCCGCTATCCGCAGTCGGGGACGCTGCTGACGTTCGACCGTCTGTACCTGGGTGCCCTGGCTCTCACGGTCCTGTTGACGCGCCGGGCCCGAAGGCCGGGCGCACCCGGTGTGCGGGCCTTCGTCACCGCGGTCACGGTGTTCGCGGCCGTCTTCCTGTTCCGCGCCCTGACCACTCAGCCCGGCATCCTGGGCGCACTGCAGACCTTCATCGACGCGATCCTGCTCCCCTGCATCGCCTTCGCGGTGTGCCGCCGCACGGCCGACAGTCCCGGTCGGCTGCGGGCGTGGGCGGCGGGACTGATGGTCTGCGGCACCCTCGTGGCCGCGCTCGGTATCACCGAGCACTTCTTCGGATACGAGCTGGCGACCCTCAGCGGAGGCGTCGTGCGCACCGACACCGAGGTCGGCGGGATCGTCCGCGTCTCCGGGCCCTATGCGACACCGGAGGTCTATGCGCTCACCCTGGCCCTGACGCTCGCCGCGACGCTGTTCTGGTGGATGAGCGCGAGCACCGACGGCACGCGTCGCAGGGGGTGTCCCGCGTTCACGGGCCCGCTGCTGGCCGCCGTGCAGATCACGGGCATGGCGCTCTCGCTGTTCCGCGTGGCCTGGGCCTGTGCCCTGCTGGTGCTCCTCCTCGGGCTCGGCCTGCGGGTCGGGAAGAAGCTCAGGCTCGCCGCCGTGGCCGTCGCCGTGGTCCTGGGGGCGCTCATCCTTTTCGTGCCCTTGCAGAGCAACGACCTCTTCCGCTCCCGCATGTCCGACACCGACAACGTGGCCGGCCGGTTCGCGACGTATCAGGTCGGTGCGGAGATCTGGCGTTCCGCCCCGTTCACCGGGGTGGGGATCAACCAGTTCGTCGAGGCGCAGAAGCGGGTCGATCCCAAGGTGGTGTGGGGCGTGCGGTCGGTGCAGTCCCCGCACAGCTCATTCGTCGGGACGCTCGCCGAAGAGGGCCTGATCGGCTTCGCGGCCCTGCTCGCCGTGTGCGGATACGGCGCCAGGATGATCCGCCGGCTCGCCCGGGCGGCACGCGGGGATGCGACGCGCCAGGTGCTGCACGCCGCCGTGATCGCCGGGACCGTGTCCTATCTGGCCTTCTCCGTCGAGCTGACGATGCTGCCGCTGGGGCCGAGCAACGCCGTGCTGGCCGTGGTCCTTGCACTCGCCGCGTCGGCCGTCGAGACGGCCCCGCGGCGCCCGGCCCGGGAGGAGGCCGCTGCGGCGGCCCCGGAGCGGGCGGTTCGGACGCTGCTCGCGGGGCCGGTGTCGTGACGGCCGCCTGCGTCGGTGCCGCCGTGCGGACGTGCGCAAGGATGAGGGTCGCCTGCTCCTCCAGGACGGTCCGTCAGGCCGTCGGCTTCGCCTGCTCGAGCGCGGCGCTCGGCGGACTCGGCGTGATCACCTCCGCGCTGCTGGCCAGGGCCCTGGACGTCGACGCCTACACGAGTTACACGTTCGGCAGACAACTGCTCCTGTTCAGCGGGATGTTCTTCGAGTTCGGGCTGTTCCTCCCCGCGGCGCGGATGCTGGCGCTCTCGGGCCCGGCGGAGCGGCGTCGCGTCACCGGCGCGGTCGTGGCGTTCTTCGTGCCGGTGTCCGTCCTGTTCGGGGTCACCGTCTTCGCGCTGTCCTGGATCGTGGACGCCTGCATGACCGTGCACGCCGGCTCGGCTCTGAGAGTGGCGGCCCTCGTCTCCATGGGGTACCCGCTCGACTTCGTGTGCCTGCAGACGGCGCAGGGCCTCGACCGGCTCCACAGCTACTCGATCGCCTCCGTACTGTCGCGGCTGGGCTTCCTCGGTGTGCTCATGGCCATGCCGGCGGCCGGGGTACGGCTGACACCGTCAGGGGCTCTCCTGGCGGACGCCCTGTTCCTGCTGGCCGGCTGGGTCGCGCTCCTGGCGTACCTCCGGCCGTTGTTCCGCGGCCTTCGCACAACCGCCTCGCGCATGCTCCGTGACGCCCGTGCCTACGGCTTCTCGGCCTACGTCGGCCGGGTGCTGAGCATGGGCACGTACCACATGGACACGCTGATGCTCGGTGCCGCGAGCGATCCGCGTTCCTTCGCCTGCTACATGTGCGCCGCTTCGCTTGCCACGCCCATCTCGCTGCCCGGTGCGGGTCTGGCGACGGCGCTCTTCGGGCGGCTCACCCGCCGGCCCCGCATGGAGCGGCGCTGGGTCGCGACGGTGACGGTGGTGAGCGCCGTACCGGCAGTCGCGTTGAGCATGCTGGCCGAGCCTTTGGTCCGGCTCGTCTATTCCGACAAGTTCGTGATGGCGGCGGGCCTGGTACCGGTCCTCGCCGCGGCGCAGGTGATCAGTGCGGTGACCCGCCTGTTCAACTCCTTCCTTTCGGCGCACGGGCTCGGCTCCGACCTGCGGACCGCGGCGATCACCCTGACGGTGTCCAACCTGGTGCTGAACCTCCTGCTCATTCCGGCCTACTCGGCCGCGGGAGCGGCATGGGCGAGCCTTCTCGCGCTGGCCGTCAACCTGATCGCCCACGTTCTGCGCTACCGGCGGGCCGTGGAAGCGGGGGAGACCACCCGCCTTGACCGCGGGGGACACCCGGGAAACGGCTCCACGGTCCCGCCGCAGAGGGGTCAGGGCGCGACCGCGCGGTAGTCCTGAAGGGCTTCGGTGACCCGCCCGTCCCCGTCGACGTGCATCTCCCACCACACCGCCGCGCAGAAGAAGCCGAAAACGGCGAGCCCGCGCTCGCGCTCTCCCGACACGTGCTCGGTCACGAACCGGTCGGCAGTCCGCCGGTCGAAGAGCTCGTCGAAGATCCCGGACTGCCGCACCCATGCCCACAGGTACCGTCCGTGCCGCCTCAGCAGGGAGCGGACCGGCGCTGAAAACCCCGTCTTCGAACGGCGCGTGACGAAGTCGGGAACCCCCGCGGCCGACGCGGCGGCCCGGAACAGCGCCTTGCCGTTCCCGGTGCGGAGCTGGTCCTCCGCTCGCACGGCGAGCGCCGCGGCGACGACGGGTTCGCCGAGGAACGGCACGCGCAGTTCCACACTGGCCCGCATGGACGCGCGATCCGCGTACAGGAGGTTGAGGCCCGGCAGGAACAGGCGCCGGTCGCACTCCGCGACGGCGCGCAAAGGGCTCGCTCCCGCCGCCAGCAGGGGGTCGGTGATGTCGTGGTGGGCTGCCGTGACCTCGTCCAGTTCGACCTTCGGAGCCAGTTGTGCCCATTCCTCGGCCGTGAAGTAGGACTGGCCGCCCCAGGCCCAGTCGCGGGGGCTCTGCAGGCACATGCGGCCGAGCTTGTCCATCCGTTCGCGGAACCTCCCGGGGACCGGGCCCTGCGACGCACGCCCGAGAAGCCTTCGGCCGGACGCGGGAATCCGCTGCAGCATCCGTACGGCCTGGTACCGCTCGTATCCCAGGAACAGCTCTTCCACCCCGAGCCCGGACAGCAGCACGGTCGCCTCGGCGCGGGCGGCCCGCGACAGGCGCATGAGCGCGATGGCCGCCGGGTCGCCGAAGGGCAGCTCCATCACCCGCACCATCTCGGGCACTTGCCGCAGCACATCGACGTCGAGGTCCACCCAGTGCAGGGGCATTCCGAGGTGACGGGCCGCCCGCTCGGCGTAGGGTGCGTCCCCCTCGAAGGGCTCAGCCGGGTCCTGCCGCGGCGATGCGTCACGTGCCGAGAAGACGGGGCCGCAGAACCCCGCCCGGCCCAGTTCCACGCCCAGCCAGGTGCTGTCGACTCCCCCGCTCAGCAGCAGCCCGACCGGGACGTCCGCCCTGACCTGGCGTCGCACCGACTCACGCACCGCCTCACCGATGGCCTGCGCCGGCGCGGCGGTCTCCGCCCGCCAGACGAGCCGGTGGCGCGCGTATTCGGGCGGCAGGACGCACTGCACGGCACCGGCCCCTGCCGCGTGCACGCGACGCCAGCCGGTGCGCGGGGGAGGCGTCCAGAGGAACATCGCCGCCTGCGCGACGGCCACGGGGTCGACGTGGTCGGCGAGGCCGATCGCGCGCAGCGGAGCGATCTCACTGGACAGGGCGAGGAGGCGGCCCGATGTGTCCGATGCGAGGTAGAGGGGCTTGATGCCCAGCCGGTCGCGTCCGTAGCGCACCTGTCCATCGGGCAGGACCTGGACGAAGGCGAACATCCCGTCGACCTGCCCGAGCAGTTGTCCGGCGTCGGGCTGGAGCAGGAGTTCGTGGAGGACCTCGGTATCGCCCTCGGTGGTGAACCGGACACCTCGGGACCGCAGCGTCCCCCGCAGCTCGGGGGCGTTGTAGATCTCCCCGTTGTAGACGAGGAACCCCCGCTCGGCGTCACCGAAGGGCTGGTCGCTGCGGGAGCCGACGTCGATGATCGCGAGCCGGCGGAAGTGCAGTGACGCGCGCCAGTCCGCGCCCCGAAGGTCCTGGTGCCCGGACGAGTCCGGGCCGCGGTGCTCGATCGTCGTACACGGATCGCCCGCGGCCGCAGCGCGGTTCAGGACCACCACGAAGCCGCACATCAGGCCTCCGTCGTCGCACTCGGCGCCGTACCCGCCGGCGGAACGGCCGCGCCCGGAGAACTCATGCGCCGGAACCTCCCGTCGTACCCACGGCGCCCTCGGGCGTGCCGAAGGCCTGCTCCGGGACCGCGCCCGCGGGGCTGCCCGTCCCAAGGCCGGTGGGTGTGCAGCCGAGGACCTCCGCGAGCGCGGGGGTGGACGGTGCGGTCCCGGACCGGCCACCCTCCGCGAGGGCGGCAGCGGCGCGGCATGCCACGAGTGAGCTCCACAGCGCCAGCCGGAAGTCCGCCTCGACGACCTTCTCGCCCCGCAGCAGCCGTGTCAGGGCCCGCATCTCCTCGGCATGCCCCTTCGGCGCTCCCCGGTACACCGACTCCGACTTCTTCCCCCGCTTCCACAGCGTCAGGGACCCGAAGTCCTCGATCCTGGCGGCGACACCGTCGCAGGCCACCTCGATGAGCTCCTTGGGGGCCCCGGGCGGTGTGAGCCCGCCGTACACGACGGAAGCGGTCGAGGAGTCCGAGTAGGCGATCTGCAGGGTGACGCTCTGGGCCGACACCGGGTCCCTGCCGTCGACACCCGTGGCGGTCACGCTCACGGGTCTGCCCGGTACGAGGAAGTTCGCGGTGTCGATGAAATGGCAGACCTCGCCGAGCAGACGGCCGCCCTGCCGGTGGTCGAAGTACCAGTGGTCGTCGGGCAGCCGGCCGGCGAAGACCCGGTGGACGACCTGGAGCGGGGCCCCCTCGGGCAGGGCCGCCCGCAACTCCCGTACGGCCGGGGCGAACCGGCGGTTGAAACCGGCGAGCGCCGGGGCGCCGGACCGGGACCAGGCGGCCGCCACCTCCTCCAGCTCCTGTTCCGTGAGCCCCACGGGCTTCTCGCAGTACAACGCGAACCCGCGGCGCAGCACCTCGGCCGCGTAGCGCCCATGGCTGTCGTGGCGGGACAGCACCATGACGCAGTCGGCGTCGCCCGACGCGAGCCCGTGCTCGGCGCTCTCCGCGACATCGGAAAATCCCCATCGCCTGCTCTGCTGGACGGCCGTCAGGCCTCGCGCGCTCGCCACCCACGAGAAGCGGACGCCCTGCTCACGGTGCAGATGCGGGAACAGCATCTTGGTGGCGAAGTTCCCGGCCCCGATCGCGGCGATCCTCGCTTCTCCGGCGGGCGGTGACCACGTGACGGCCTCGCCCTGGTGCCGCGGCGGCTCGGTGACCTCCGCGGTGCCGGGATAGCGCAGCAGCAGAGCGGGGCGGCGACGCGGCCGTTCCGTGTTGAGGACCCGGTAGGCCTCGGCGGCGTCCTCGACGGCGAAGACACGGGGGTCGAGGCTCTCCAGGTCCAGGCTCGGCACCAGCCTGAGGACCTCGGCCAGATTGCGGCGTTCGGTCCAGGGCGCATAGCCTTCCGGGTACTCCTGGCCGGCCTCCTCGTAGCGCGGGTCGTAGCGACCCGGCCCGTACGAGCGTGAGTAACGGATCGTCAGTTCCTTGTGGTAGTACGACGACCGGGGCGGGGCCACCTTTACGTCTCCCACGATGACCACGGTGGCCCGGTCCCGCGCCAGGGTCCCGGCCAGTTCGACCGGATCCGTGCTCGAGGTCGCCGCGGTCACCAGGACCGCGTCCGCCCGTGCGCCGCCCCAGTGCCGCGCGACGGTCCCGGAGAGGTCCTCCGCCCCCCGGGGGTGGGCGACGAATCCGGCCGCGCGCGCCGCCTCGACGGCCGCGGGGTCCTGGTCCACGCCGACCGCGTCGTACCCGTAGGCCCGCAGAATCCGCAGGGTGAGCTGCCCCACCAGCCCGAGCCCGATCACCGCGACACGGGAACCCGAGGGTGCCTCGGTCTGGTGGATTCCCTGGAGTGCGATGGCGCCCACTGTGGCGAACGCGGCCCACCGGTCCTCCACCCCGTCCGGTACGGGCACGACGAGGTTGCGGGGCACGGTCACGAGCTCCGCGTGGCAGGCGTAACCGGCTCCGCCCGCGGCCACCCGCATGCCGGGGGCGAGGTCGTCGACCCCCTCCCCGACCGCGATCACCACACCGGCGCAGGAGTACCCGAGCGTCATGGGCCGGTCGAGCCGGTCCTGGACCATCCGGTAGGTCTCGACGACACCCAGTTGCCGGGCCGTGTTGAGGACCTGCCGCACCTGGTCGGGACGCTGCCGTGCCTTACCCAGGAGACTGCTGGCGCCCGTCTCCACGGTCGCCCGTTCGGTGCCCGCGCTGATCAGCGAGTAAGTGGTGCGGATCAGCACCGTGCCCCACTGCACCACCGGGGGCGGCATCTCCCCCACACTGATCGAACCGTCCCGGGCCGACAGCAGTACTGCCTTCACGTCAAGCGCCTTTCGGAAGACTGGACGGCTCAGCCGGCCGCCCCTGTTCGGTATCGGGCCGTGCGTCCCCCCGAGTGGCGAGCGCACGGTACAGGCACGTCAGCGTCCTGCTCTCGGCCTCCCAGGAGTAGGTGCCGCGTAGCTTCTCGGCGTTGCGCCGGAACGTGCCCAGGTCGTCTGCGACCTCGCGCAGCGCGCGGGCCACCGATGCGGGGTCCGCCGGGTCGAAGAGGGCACCTGCCGGGCCGATCCCGTTGCCGAGCAGGGCCCTGCGGACCTCGGGGAAGTCACTGCCCACCACGGCCAGACCGGCCATCAGGTACTCGAAGAGCTTGTTGGTGTCGCCCAGGTAGCAGTTGAGGTCGACATTGGCGAGGGCGACGACGCCGACGTCCGCCGCCGCGGTGTAGGAGAGGAGTTCGTCCACCGGGACCGCGGGGAGGATGCTGGTGCGGTCCTCGATGCCGCACTCGGCGACCAGCTCGTGCAGCTTCCGCACCCTGTCGTCGCTGCCGAAGCCGATGATCACCCAGTGCCACTCCGGCAGGTCCCGCAGTGCGGCCGCGACGGTGTCGAAGCAGCGGGAGTCGAGATAGAACCCTCCCTGGAAGATCAGCACGAGCCGGTCACGCGGAATGCCCAGCCGGGTGCGGAGGTCCTTCGGTTCGACTCCGGCGCCCGGTGTACGGGGGTAGTTGCCGACGACGACGGGCCGGGTTCCGTGCAGATTCTCCAGATAGGTCGCACGCGAGGAATTGGTGGTGATCCTGGCCCGTGCGCGCCGCCACACCGCCCGCTCCCACCGCTCGATCAGCTGCCGCACCGGCCCTCGGTGCATGGAGGCCTCCAGCTCGTGTGCGTCGTAGACCAGCGCGGCGCGGTGACGACGGGCGACCAGCAGGGCGGGCAGGCTGAGATGGAGGTTGTGGCAGTGCACGGCGTCCGGCACACCGCGGCCCATGAGCAGTGACGCGCGCAGCAGACCCACGGCCGCGAGGGCCAGCCGCAGCGGCCTGGGAAGGTTCCTCCGCGGGAACGGCAGGACCTCGTAGCGGACGCCTTCCTCGACCGTCTCGGTCCGGCGCCGGATGGCCGAGTCGAAGCCCACGACCCGTACCTGGTGCCCGTCCGCGGCCAGCGAGACCGCTTCCCGTCGCACGCGCGCGTCGCTGCGGAGGTCCGACACCACCGCCATGAGGATCTTCATTCCCGTGCTCCGTCCGCCAGACTGAACCGCAGTGTCCAGGTGACCGGGCCGTCGACCCGTAAGGTCGCGCGCAGGACGTGCGTGGTGTCGATCCGGCCGTAGGCGGGGGACCACGGCATCTCCTCGACACGGAAGGAGAGTTCGGGCCCGGCGGTCTGGGCCAGTCCCACCAGCGTGTCGTCGGCGGACAGCACGGTGTGGCCGTCACGCGGCTCGGCACACACGCCCGGTGCCAGGGGAAGGCTGACCAGGAGGGTGTGGCCGGCGGCGCAGTCGACGGTGTCCGAGACGGTCAGCCCGTCCCGGTCGAGGGTGAAGCGGCGCCGGTGCGCCACCGGATCACCGAGCCTGCGGTAGCCGTCGTGGACCGCTTCCACGACCTGCCGGCCGGCACTGTCCCCATGGGTGTGCACCACTCGCGCGCGATCGTCGTTTCCCATGGTGAACAGCTGTCGGGGGTCGATGCGGTTCTGTTCCTCACCGTCCACCTCGACCGTGGCGTGGGAACGGGTGGCGCGCAGCAGGTTCCGCAGTTCGGGATCGGCGGTGTACACGCCGGTTCCGGGATCGGTGACGAACTCCCGGCCCTGCACACACAGCACGAACGAGAGCGTGTCGTTGTGCCCGTGCCCGCCGTTGCCGTGCTGGCCCACGCCCCCGCACTCCGTGAGGCACCAGTACGGCCCGTCGGCCAGCACGTACCAGCCGGCCCCCGGGAAGGACGCGGCCCGGGGCCGGGCACCGGCGCCACCGGCCCGCGCCCCGCACCACTGCGCCAGTTCGGGCGCGGGTTGCGCCGCCCGACCGGAAGGACCCGGACCACTCAGGACGGTCGCGGCGGCGAGAACGGGGGCCGGGTCACGAGGGTTCCGGCCGGACTGCAGGCCGGCCACCAGACCGCTGTCGTCGTCACCGAGGGCGGGAAGCAGCCCGTCGGGTTTGGTGACTGCGGACAGCACCTCCACCGCCGACAGCACACGGTCCCGGGCCTCGGGACGGACGGGGACGCCCAGGCGCCGCAGCGCGAGCAACCCCATGAGTGCCAGCTCGGTCGACAGACGGTGATACCCGGTGGACGCCTCGAAGTTGGAGCCGTCCTCGTAGAACTGTCCGAGGACCTCCCGTTGTAACTGCCGCCCGCCCGCCCGGAGCCAGAGGCGCCCGGCGGCGCTGTGGCGCAGGGCCCCGCCCGCGTGGACCAGGCCGACGAGATCGGCGAGGTAGTGGTTGCTGGTCAGGCGCGGGGTGTACTCGAGGTTCCCCAGGATGAACCATCCGTGGTCTCGCAGCATCCCACCGGCCAGAGCGGTCAGTTCCGGATCACCGAGGATCTCCGCGGACCACACCAGGTTGGCCGCGCGGATCCCCGCCTCCATCGCGTTCGCCCAGTTCGGCCCCGAGCCGACGGGGTTCGCCTCGGCCCACGACCGCAGCAGGTCCACCGCGCCGTCGCGGTACCGGGAGTCACCGGTGTAGACGTGGGCCCGCGCGAGAGCGGCCAGCCACTGGAGCCGGCCCACCTCCCAGGGAACCTTGATGTCGGCGAGGCCCGGGACGGGGCCCAGGCAACGGTGGTGCCGGGCGGGCCAGGTGAAGCCGTGGACGGGGTCCTGGTGCCAGCCCCGCCCCTCGGGGGTCATCGCCACGGGCCCGTGACCGAGGACGGTGAATCTGCCGTCGAGCGCCGCATCCGCCTCGCGCAGGCACTCCTCGAGCTCCAGCGGGCTCGGCGCCACCTTCGAACGGGTACCGACTCCGCCGAGGAGGAAGGGCCTCCAGGGCTCCGGGAGAGGCGGCCGCGACCCCGCCCTCCGCTCCCGTCCGTCCTCGAGCGCCCTCGCCCCCTTGCGCGCGATCCGCCATCCCGCCTCCGCGGCCAGCACGCCGGGCGGCAGCGCGGCGGCCGACACGGCCAGCCGCCGCAGGCGGGCAAGGCGCCGGGGCCGTTCGGGGCCGTGGTCGGGGCGGTGGTCGGGGCGGTCGGGGCGGTCAGCGTGCCTCAACGGTGCACCTGCTCATCATCCGGTCGGTCAGCTCATCGGCCGGGACGCCTTCGACCCACACCCGGTGCCACACCGCGAAGTTGAGGACGGGCCACAGGGACCACGCATGCTGTGCCCGTCCGGCCCGGTGTTCGGCGGCCATCTCGGCGAGCGTCCGGGTACGGAAGTACCGGCCCATCGCGGGTGAGTCCAGCAGGTCGAGCAGTGCGTCCCCCATCGGGCCGCGCAACCAGTGCGCGATCGGGGCACCGAAGCCCTGCTTCCTCCGCTTCATCACCCGCTCCGGCACGATGTCGGCGAGGGCCTGTCGCAGTACGACCTTCGTGCGGTCCCGGTCCACCTTGTAGTGGACGGGCAGCCGGTAGGCGAACTCCACGAGCTCCGGATCGAGGAAGGGAACGCGGGCCTCGACGGAGTGCGCCATGGAGAAGCGGTCGATGCGCATGAGAAGCAGCTCCGGCAGCCGGAGCGAGAACTCGTAGTGCTGGGTGTCGAACGCCACCGTCTGCAGTCCGGTTTCTCCGTCGCCGAGCGGAGGCCGGACGAGCGGCGGGTCGTACTGGCGGGGGATCAGCAGATCCGAGCGCAGGGTGGTGGGCATGCAGAGCGGGAAGTGCATCGGGTACTGCCTGCCCGCGGCGGCGCCCGCGAGAATCTCGTAGGCCCTGCCGCGCCGGGAGCGGGGCACCACGCCGGTGAGCAGGCGGCGCGCCCCGGCGGGCAGCTTCTGGAACAGCTGCAGCTCGCGTTGCCGTCGCATCACACGCGAATAGGTCGGATATCCCCAGAAGAGTTCGTCGGCGCCTTCACCGGCCAGCACTACGGGGACACCACGCTGCCGCGCCAGGGCGCAGACGAAGCCGAGGGGCATGCAGACCGGATCGGCGAGCGGCTCGTCCTGGTGGTGGACCATGGCCGCCAGCGTCTCCAGCGCCTCCCGGGGTGAGACCGTCACCTCGTGGTGGTCGGTACCGAAATGCCGGGCCACCCAGCGCGCCTCGTGCCGCTCGTCCAGCTCCGGTGCGTCACCGAAGCCCACGGAGAAGGTCGAGGTGCCCTCGGCGCGGTCACGCAGCAGCGCGACCAGCGAGGTGGAGTCGAAGCCCCCGCTGAGCAGGACCCCGACCGGAACGTCACTCATCAGCCGTGCCTGCACGGACCGTTGCAGCAGGGTGCGTACCCGCTCCGCCGCGTCGGACAACGACACATCGAGGAATGTGCGGCCCGCGGCGAGGTCCCGGTACCGCCATGTCCGCACGCCCCTGGCGTCGCACGTGCCGGCCGTCCCGGGAGGCAGCTTGTTGATGCCCCGGTAGAGGGTCGCCGGGGAGGGGACCACGAGGTTGGCCAGATAGCTCTCGAGAACCGCGGTGTTGACCTCGGCGGTGACCCGCGGGTGGGCCAGCAGCGCCTTGGTCTCGGAGGCGAACAGGAAGGTGCCGTCCTGGACGGTCCAGTAGAAGGGCTTCTCCCCGACCGGGTCACGGGCGAACAGAAGCCGCTCGGCACCGGGGTCCCACAGCGCGAAGGCGAACATGCCGGTGAGGCGCTCGACGCACGCATCACCGTAGTGCCGGTACGCGTGCAGGATCACCTCGGTGTCGCAGTCGGTGCGGAAGCGGGCGCCCCTGCCTTCGAGTTCGCGGCGCAGTGCCGGATAGTTGTAGATCTCCCCGTTGAAGACCAGGCACTCCCCGTCCTCGCCGAACATGGGCTGCATGCCGTGCGACAGGTCGACGATGGCGAGCCGCCGGTGGCCGAGTCCCACCCGCCCGTCCTCGCTGACATGGACTCCGGCGCCGTCCGGGCCCCGGTGGCCGAGGGTGTCCCGCATGCGCGTGACCGTTTCGGATGTGACACGCCCCACCGCGCGTCCGTACTCGTAGACCCCTGCGATGCCGCACATGTCAGCCTCTTTCCAGGACCGGCCGGGGGGCCGGAAGGGACGGCAGGGACGGCAGGGACAGCGCTGAGAGGATCTGTGCCGCCCGCCTGTCCCAGGTGTGCTCCGCCAGCGCCTGCCGGCGTGCCTCGAGTCCGATCGCCGCCCCCCGGTCGGGCAGCTCCAGCACTCTTGCAACACCGGCGGCGAGGGACTTCGGGTTTCCGGGCTCGGTGAGCATCGCCGTCACCTCGTCGACGAGGATCTCGCCGATCTGCTCCAGACGGCTGGCCACGATGGGCCTGCCGAGCGCCATGTATTCGAACAGTTTCGTGGGCGAGCCGAAGAAGGTGCCGTCCCCCTTCCACACGTGGGGCGACAGCAGGACGTCGCAGCCGGACAGGACCTCGAGCGCCTCGGTCCGCGGAAGGCTCCCGGTCCAGGTGATGCGGTCGCCGAGGCCCAGCCGGGCCGCCATCTGCTCGCACGCCGCTCGCTGCTCCCCGTCACCGACCATGACCAGCTCTACGTCGAGCGGGAGGTGGCGGAGGCATTCGATGGCCACCTCGACACCGTGCCAGGGGCCGAAACTGCCGACCCAGCCCAGCAGGGTGCCCCGGCGAAGGGCCCGCGGTGCCGGCTCGGGGACGTCCGCCGGGTCGACCGCGTTCGCCACCACCTGGATGCCCGCCGGGTCGGCTCCCGCGTCCGTCGCCATCCTCGCCGCGCCGACTGAGACAGCGGCCACGACATCGGCGCTGTTCACGGAGTACCGCTCGTAACGCTGCCCGAGGATCCCGAAGAGCTTCTTCGCGGGAGCCTGCCGGTACCAGTTCCGGTGCGCCCAAACCGCAGAGGCATTCCATTCCAGAACGAACGGGACACCCAGTCGGCGGCTGACATCGGCGCCCGCGCGGGTCAGGAAGGCATTGCGCTCGTAGACGAAGGCCGGCGGCATACGGCGGGCGACATCGAGCGCCGTCCGGCACATCTCGTCGTTGGCGGCGGCCCACGCCGACTCCCTGGTGAACCGGGCCCCCCGGGGCAACGGTGCGGTGGTCTCGACGACATCGACCGCGGCCCGGAGCGGTTCGGGCGGGCTGCCGTTGGTCACCAGGGCCACCGGCCGGCCGAGTTGCCGGAATCCGGCGAGGATGCCCGCCACATGAGTGACCGCCCCGCCCACTCCGGCGTCCGCGGCGTCGCGCCAGAGTGCGAGGATCCAGGACCGTTCCGCCGGGGCGGCACCGGACGCGTTCTTCGGCGGCCCCTGAACCTGGGACGTCAGCCCCCGCAGAAGGATGCGGCCGGCCGTGGCGGCGTCGCGGGCGCAGCGCGCCACCACGGACCCGGCGCCGCCGGCCGGCAGCCTGCGGCCGGGCGGTCGCGCGTCGATGACGCATCGTTCACGTACCGGCGCCAGCGCCAGGACCAGGTCGAACGGGCCGGCGAACGTTCTGCGCGCCGCGTCGTTGCTGAGCAGCGCGACACCCGACACGTCCAGCCGCCTCAGCTGTGCCCGGTAGCTGCCGAGGTTGCGGACCGCGTCGTGCGCGGCCATCACCATCACGGGTTCCTGCCCCAGCACCTGGGCGGCGGCCCTCCCCGCCCCGGGGACCTGGGAGTGCGACTCGGCCAGAACAGCCCACCTCGGTCCCCCGCCCCTACCGCTTCGGCCATCGCTGTGAACAGACAGTGGAACCTCCGGAGGACGGCCGTGGGCGTGCGGGCGAAGGCCAACATACGGCCGCGACTTCCTCTGTCGACCCTGCAACACCGGAATACAGAAAAATCATCCCGGGACCATGAATCGCCGCCCCATGGAAAACGCTTTTCCAACCGTAGTGGGTAGCATCCACTTCATGGAAACCGAAGCGCGCGCAGCTGCGACAAAACAATGGTCGGAGAATCCGGCGGGCATCAACCTCGCAGCCGCACCGGAAGGAACATCAGAATTCTACGAACAAATGACACGCAGTCGATACGCGCTGCAGCCCTGGCTTCCCGATCTGATCCGCTCGTGGGTGCCCCGCGGGGGGCGCGTCCTGGAGATCGGGTGCGGCGCCGGCACCGACCACTCCGTCATCGCCTCACTCGCCGGGGACACCGCCGCGATCGACCTGGCCTCCCACGGCGCCCAGTTGACTCAGACACGTCTGGAGCTGGAGGGGCGTCCCGGAACCGCTCAGGTGGCCGATGCCGAGGACATGCCCTTCCCGGACCAGTCGTTCGACGGCGTCTACTCCTTCGGGGTGCTGCACCACACGGACCACCCGGAGCGCGCGATCGCGGAGATGTGGCGGGTCATGCGTCCGGGCGCGACATTCCTGGTCGCGCTGTACCACAAACACAGCATGTTCGCCGCGCAAAAGGCTGTGGAATACGCGGTGCGGCTTCGCTGGCGTTCGCAGACGTGGCGGGACTATCTTCCGGAGCTCGAATACGGAGCGGACGCCCTGGAACAGCGCCCGCTCGTGCGTCTTTACAGCCGGCAGTCCGCAAGGAGCCTGTTCTCGCAATTCCATGACGTCCGCGTACGCACCGAGCACCCGGCCCTCAGCGGTTACCTCCTGCCGGACTGGCTCCGCCCCTTCGGCTGGTACGTCGTGGTGACCGGCCGCCGGTGACGGGGCCGGGCCGACGGCCCGGCCGGTCCACCTCGCCGCGCCGGCTCGCGGAGAGCCGGCGCCGCCCGCCGGGCGCTACCGCCAGATGCCCCGCGTGTCGAAGACGACCTTCCCCCTCAGCTGGGTCCGCTTGACCGGACGGAACGCGTCATGGTCGACCAGCAGGACGATGACGTCGGCTTCGTGGAGAGCCGCCTCGAGGTCGACGAGCTTCGACTGTCCCGTCTCGGCCAGCACGGCGGGCAGTTCGTCGATGTGCGGCTCGACCACGAGCAGGCGGCCGACCTCCTGCCGGGCGAGCTCCGAGGCGATGTGCAGGGCGGGACTCTCCCGCAGATCGTCGACGTTCGCCTTGAAGGCGAGTCCCAGGCAGGCGATGACGGGGGACTTGAAGCGCGAGGCCGTGTTCTTCACCTCGGCGATGACGTGCCCCGGCTTGGTGTCGTTCACCTGCCTCGCGGTTCTGATCAACTGGGACTGTTCGGGTGCCGCGCTCACGATGAACCACGGATCCACGGCGATGCAGTGCCCGCCCACCCCGGGGCCCGGTTGCAGGATGTTGACCCGCGGATGCCGGTTGGCCAGGGCGATCACATCGGCGGTGTCGACGCCGAGCCGGTCGCAGATCATCGAAAGCTCATTGGCAAAGGCAATGTTGACGTCGCGGAACGCGTTCTCGCTCAGCTTGGCGATCTCCGCGGTGGTGGCATCCGTGACATGGCACCGCCCCTGGGTGAACAACTCGTACAGGCCCTTGGCCCGCGCGCCGCAGCATTCGCTCACCCCGCCGATCAGACGGTCGTTGGTGACGATCTCGATCATGATCCTGCCCGGCAGCACACGCTCCGGGCAGTGCGCGACATGCACGTCCGCGGCACTGCCGGCGCTGTGCGGGAAGGTCAGGTCCGGCCGCCGCTCGGCGAGCCACTGGGAGAGCCGCAGCGTCGTTCCCGGCGGCGACGTCGACTCCAGGACCACGAGCGCGCCGGGTTGCAGCACATCGGCCACCGCCGCCGCCGCGTCACGGACACAGGAGAGATCCGGCTCCTGGTCCTCGCCCACGGGCGTGGGGACGGCGATGATGAACGCGTCGGCGGGCTCCGTCTTCGACGAGGCGCGCAGACGTCCCATTGCCACCGCACCGCTCACCGCGACGGCGAGGTCCGGTTCCACGAAGGGCGCCTGTCCGGCGTTGATGAGGTCGACCGTGGCCTGGTTGACGTCCACGCCGACGACGTCCACTCCCTTGGTGGCGAGCGCGGCAGCGGTCGGCAGCCCGATGTATCCGAGCCCTACAACGGAGACGGTGCTGAACACACGATTTCCTTTCTCAACTTCGTCTGGCAGAAGCACACGGGGGGAGCGGAGTCATTGCCCAAGGACGAGGAGGAGGGGGAACGGCCACGGTGCTATCCGCGGGGGTTCCGCCGCGCCACGGCATCGCGCAGGACCAGCAGGACGAAGGCGGTGTTGCCGACGAGGTAGCGCGTGAACAGACGCCGCGGCTCCTGCAGGAGCCGGAAGAACCACTCCAGGCCGGCCCTGCGCATCCATCGGGGGGCACGCGCCCTGAGCCCGGCCACCACGTCGAAGGACCCGCCGACGCCCACCGCCAGCCCGCAGTTCAGAGCGGCCAGATGCCGGGCGAGGAAGTACTCCTTCCGTGGCGTCGGCACCGCGAGGAAGAGCAGGTCGGGACGGGCCGCACGGACGGCGGCGACCACATCCGGCTCCTCTTCCTCCCGCCAGTAGCCGTCGCGGTGCCCTACGACGTCCACGCCCCGGCTGGTCGCGACGGCCGCCACCTTGCGCACCACGTCGGGCTCGGCGCCCAGCAGGAAGACCCGGTAGTGCCGGCGCGCCGCGCTTTCCCACAGCGCGAGCATGAGGTCGATCCCGGTGACCCGTTCGGGAAGGGTCCGGCCGAGCATGCGACCGGCCCACACCACCGCCTGCCCGTCGGCGTTGACCAGGGAACAGGAACGGATGATGCTCGCCAGCCCGGGATCGCGTCGGGCCCTGACGATTTTCGCCGCGTTCACCGACATGTGCTGGTGAGGCCGTCCTTCGGCGATCAACTCCTCGGCCGCGGCGACGCTTTCCGCCAGGGTCAACGCGTGCACCGGCACCCCGCAGACGGGAACCGGAAGCGTCTCGCTCAAGCGCGCCGACCGGTCCATCGGTGCGGGAACATTGTCTGGCCCCATAGCCTCCGCCTGGACAGTGGACGTGTCCGCCACGCTATGCGCCTGCGCCGCCCACACCGTCGCGAAGTGAGCGACCGGCCGGTAACGCAACTCGAATGGACCACCCCGCCCGCCGACGCCGGTCTCCGCCGGAGAGCGGCCGCCTTACGCCCCGGTCCGCGCCGCGACGCACACGGCGCTCCCGGCCGAAAGGACCGCGGGAACAGCGGTCCGGCCGATCACCGACAACCTGAAAGGGCGATTTCTCTCATCCGGCCAGCCGACCGACGTGCTCGCCTGCGCTGCGGCCGTGGTCCCGCGCGATAGCTAGCTGCATATGCACCCGTGCGGTGACCCCACAGCCGGAGGAGAAACGTGAAGCGAATCATGGCCGTTTACGGAACCCGGCCGGAGGCGATCAAAATGGCTCCCGCTGTCGAGGCGCTGCGGGAGTCGGCCGATTTCGAGCCGCTGGTCGCGGTCACCGGGCAGCACCGGTCCATGCTCGACCAGGTGAACCGGCTGTTCGGGATCGAACCCGACTACGACCTGGACATCCTCAGCGCGGGGCAGACGCTGACCGACATCACCAACCGCACGCTGCACCGGCTGCGGCCCGTCCTGGAGAAGGAGCGTCCGGACGCAGTGCTCGTCCAGGGGGACACCACCACCACACTGGCGGGTGCGCTGGCCGCGTTCTACCAGAAGATCCCCGTCTTCCATCTCGAGGCGGGGCTGCGGACACGGAGCAAGTACGCCCCGTATCCGGAGGAGATGAACCGCCGGCTCACCACCCGGCTCGCGGACCTGCACCTGGCGCCGACCACGACCGCACGGCAGAACCTGCTGCGCGAGGGAGTCGGGGAGAAATCGGTCGTCGTCACCGGCAACACGGTCATCGACGCCCTGCTCAGGACCGTGGACCGCACGGCCGGCCAGGTGTCCGACCCCGTCGTGAGGCTCCTGGAGACGGACCCCCGACGAGTGCTCCTGGTCACAGCGCACCGTCGTGAGTCCTGGGGCGAAGGCATGGAGTCCATCGGCCGCGCCCTCGCCACACTGGCCGCGCTCCACCCCGACCTGCTGGTGGTCTTCCCCATCCACCGCAATCCGGCGGTACGGTCCGCCATCCTGCCCAAGGTCGCGGGACGTGAGAACGTCAGGGTCGTCGAGCCGCTGGACTACGAGGGCTTCGCCCATCTCATGAACCGTGCGCACCTCATTCTCACCGACAGTGGCGGCGTCCAGGAGGAGGGACCGAGCCTCGGCAAGCCGGTCCTGGTGATGCGTGAGAGCACCGAACGCCCCGAAGGGGTGGCCGCGGGAACCGTGGCGCTCGTGGGCACCGACGGCGCACGCATCGTGGCGGAGGTGACACGACTGCTGCACGACCCCGTGGCGCACGCCAGGATGGCGCAGGCCGTGAATCCCTACGGTGACGGGCGCGCGGCGGAGCGCATGGTGCAGGCCCTGGGCCACTGGTTCGGACTGTCCGACGCACCGGCGGACTTCATCGGCACGTCCGCCGTGTCCGCCGCGGCGACGGCCGGGGACGACCTCCCGGCGCAGACTCGCCGGCACGACGCCCTGGCCGCCGGTCCTGAAGGGGACGGGCTCCGCCTCTCCCTGTCGGGCAGCGCCGGCCACCAGTGAGGGAGCCGTCCTCGGTCACCGGGACCGCAGGCTGCCGCCTCGCGGTGCCGGTGACGTGGGGTACGGGATGTGGGGTACGGGGTGTGGGTTACGAGCCTGGGTACGGGGTGTGGGGCGCGAAGTTTCCCCGTGTCGTACCCCAAAACCCCGGGGGTCACTGAGACCCCCCTGATTCTCCACTTCAGGGGCCCCTAGGGGATGTCACAGCTCGGCAGCAAAGCCGGGCCCTTGCCCTGGGCCCGGCACGCCGCCCTCCGGGACCGGGTACGTTCGAAGACGTGGCTGGATTCAGGATCGGGCGCGGCCGGGACAACAACCGCGCGCCTCAAGCGCGATCGCAACGACCCCCGTACGGACAGCAGGCGCCACAGGGCCCGCCGTACGGCTACCCCTCCGCGCCGCCGCAGCAGCAGTACGGCGGAGCACAGCCCTACGGTGGCCGCCCGCAGTGGCAGGCGCCGCGGGGCCAGGGCGAGCCGGAGTACTTCGGCGACGGCGGCCACGGCCACCCGGGCACCCCGGACCCGTATGCCGCCAACAACCCGGGCCACACCCAGGCGTTCGCCGTCGGCGAGGACCCCTACAACCAGGGCGGGACCTACCGCGCGGGCCAGGCCTCGGCGCCCCCGATCGGGCCGCGTCTGCACTGGAAGGACCTGCTGCGGGGCATCGTGATGTCCCCGTCCCGCACCTTCCTGCAGATGCGCGACTACACGATGTGGGCCCCGGCCCTGATCGTGACCTTCCTGTACGGGCTGCTCGCGGTCTTCGGGTTCGACGGCGCGCGCCATGACGCGATCAACGCCACTCTCTCCAACGCGGTGCCGATCGTCCTGACGACGGCCGTGGCGATGGTGCTCAGCACCTTCATCCTGAGCGTGGTCACCCACACCCTGGCCCGCCAGCTCGGCGGTGACGGCGCCTGGCAGCCCACGGTCGGCCTCTCCATGCTGATCATGTCCATAACGGACGCGCCACGCCTGGTCGTCGCGATGTTCTTCGGCGGCGACGCCCCCTTCGTCCAGCTGCTGGGCTGGGCCACCTGGATCGCGGCGGGTGCGCTGCTGACCCTGATGGTCTCCAAGTCCCACGACCTGCCCTGGCCCAAGGCCCTGGGCGCGTCGGCCATCCAGCTGATCGCGATCCTGTCGATCGTGAAGCTGGGCACGTTCTGAGGCACGGCCGCCGCGGTCGTAGCCGAGGCTGATGTACCCCGCACCAGGGCCCCGGCGCAGCGTCCGTCGGGGCCCTTTCGGTGTGACGGGCTGCCCCTGCTCACGGTCGGGCCCGCAGGCACGTGGCTGAGGCGTCAGGTGAGGTTGGCGCAGACGGCCCAGGCAGTGATGGGGAAGGTGATGTTGGTTCGGTTGCGGTAGGTGCCCTGCCACGTGGTGTCGCTGGTCGGCTTGGTCTCGTAGAGCCAGACCTGATCACTGATGAAGGTGTTGGTGCCGATGCCCCCGCCTGTGACCACCGTCCCGGGCGGACAGGTCGCCGTGGCCTCGCAGAAGGTATCGGGCCCGCATTGCTCGGTGTGGGAGACCTGTTGGTATCTGCATTTGTCCCGGCCGCCGCGCACGCGCGAATGGCGGTCATTGTGGACATGTCCACCGCACCGGTTGTGCGCCGAAACCGGTGCCGCGATCACCCGGGATGCCTTTTGATGAGCGGGAGCGGTCGCCTGGGCCGGGGTGACCAGGCCGAAGGCGAACAGGGCCAGCAGAGCCATGAGGCTGCCGGTCAACACGCTCGTATAGCGGGGAAAGCGCCCCGATCCGGGTCCAGCACGCATGACCGACCTGCTTTCTACGTCGGACTGTGCCCTGCTCGCGGGGAGCGAGGCGGCCTCCGAGGGGGGTGGCCTCCCTCAGGATGCGGCGGCCGCAGCCGGGGCCGGGTCAGACATGCCGGATCATCATCTCAATGGCCCATGTGCCTACCGCCGGGGCACGTCATGGGGTGACCGTGGACTTGGACTCCCCCGAGGACGCGGCGCCCGCCCGGCGGAACCGGCGAACAGAGCTCCCATCCCGTCTGCCAAAGACTCTGCCATCGACCCAGGCCGGGGGCAGGCCTAGAAGGCCTCCCTGGAAGGCGTGATCGGCTCCCCCGACTTACGTACCGGAGGCAGGACGCTCCAGGGAAAGTTGATCCACTTGTCCGTCCGCTTCCACACGTACTCGCACTTCACGAGCGAGTGGGGCTTCTCATAGATCACCGCGCAGCGGACCTCGGCGACGGTTTCCTGACAGAAGTCGCGCACCAGCTTGAGCGTCCTGCCGGTGTCGGCCACGTCGTCGGCGATCAGCACCTTCTTCTCGGTGAAGTCGATCGCGTTGGGGACGGGAGCCAGCATGACGGGCATCTCGAGCGTGGTGCCCACACCCGTGTAGAACTCCACGTTGACCAGGTGGATGTTCTTGCAGTCCAGCGCATACGCGAGCCCGCCGGCCACGAACACTCCGCCGCGCGCGATGCTGAGCACGATGTCGGGCTCGTACCCGTCGTCGGAGATGGCCTGGGCGAGATCGCGGACGGCGTTCCCGAACGCCTCGTAGGTCAGGTTCTCCCGAGCCTCGGTCATGCCTCGCTCACACCTGCGTCCGGTGGAAGTTCACGAAGGACCGGGAGGCGGTGGGTCCTCGCTGGCCCTGGTAGCGCGAGCCGTACCGCTCGCTGCCGTAGGGGAACTCGGCCGGCGAGCTGAGCCGGAACATGCACAGCTGCCCGATCTTCATGCCCGGCCAGAGCTTGATCGGCAGGGTGGCGAGGTTGGACAGCTCGAGCGTCACATGCCCGGAGAAGCCGGGGTCGATGAACCCGGCCGTGGAGTGCGTGACGAGCCCGAGCCGGCCGAGGGAGCTCTTCCCCTCGAGCCTCGACGCAAGATCGTCGGGCAGGGAGATGCCCTCGTACGTACTGGCGAGGACGAATTCCCCGGGGTGGAGGATGAACGGCTCGTCGCCCTCGGGCTCGACGAGCCGTGTGAGGTCGACCTGCTCGATGGAGGGGTCGATGTGGGGGTACTTGTGGTTCTCGAACACCCGGAAGTAGCGGTCGAGCCGCACGTCGATGCTCGAGGGCTGCACCATGGTCGGATCGAACGGGTCGATCACGACCCGCCCCTTGTCGATCTCGGTCCGGATGTCCTTGTCTGAGAGAAGCACTCCCTGAGAATACGCAAGGCGCGCGGAGCCACCACAATCGTGATGACCCGCGCGCCCGGATCGCTCCCTCGCTACTGCTTCTGCAAGGCCACCGGAACCGCACTGCGGAGCCGGGCGCAGCGCGGACACCGGACGAGCCGGCCGGGGCCGAGGCGCTCGGCCTGCTGCATCGGGAACGAAGCGGTGCTGAACACGTGCCCTTCGGCACAACGGACGACGGTGCGCTCCATCAAGTCCTCAGAGTCCCTTCCCCAAGAGCCTTCGTCTCACTGGCGTGACGGACGACGAAAGCCACATTACGGGATGAAAGGGACGGCCCTCCAGGGGCCACTCCGACCACGCGCGGCGCCTCTTCCCCAACCCACCGTACGCCCCAACTCGCGCCCGCCGCAGCCGGATCCACACCCCGGAACGACGTCGGACCCCACGGCTTCAGCATCGGGGGTCCGACATGAGGTACAGTGAGCGAGCGTTCGGACACCGGATGAACCGGCGTCTTACGCGGGTGTAGTTTAATGGTAGAACATCAGCTTCCCAAGCTGAGAGCGCGAGTTCGATTCTCGTCACCCGCTCCATGCGAAACCCCCAGGTCAGAGACCGGGGGGTTCTTTGTTGTCTAGACCGGTGGGCAGGGTGCGCACCATGACCGCACCATTGGCTCTGCGGTGGCTCCTCCCTGTGGTGCGTGCGCGCATCCTTGCGGTGCCTCGCACGTGCGGCGCGCACCAGGTCGTCGAGCCCGGCGGCGAGTTCGCGTTGCCGGTCCTCGTCGGAGTGCCACTGACCGAGTCCCCCTTGGATACGTCAGATCGATCCCTGGGAATCCACGGTCCCCACTCCCTCTGAGTCCGGGCCGATGCCGGTTCCGATGGTGCCGACGACGGTATTGGTTCGGGCGTTGATCACCGACACGCTGTGTGGCGCAGCAAGATCAGTCGGCCAGCCGGTTGATGGCAGCGGCCGCGATGCCTTCCATGTAGCTGGGGTCGTCGCTGGGCTGACCGGAGAGTTCGACGATGCCGAACCTGTGACCACTACGGATCACCGCGACACCACCGGCAACCTTGCTGTCGCCGCTGAAGACCGGGTACCAACTGCCCTCGCCGGCCCTCACGTTGATGGTGTGCCCCTTGCCGTAGTACCAGTGACCAGCCGGCTCGTCCTGGCAGCTGCGCACCAGCTCGTTGAGCTGCTTCTCGTATGAGGTCGCCGACGTGTTGGCCGAGCTGTCTGCGACGGATTCGGTCAGCAAGGTGTCCTTGGTGTCGAAGATCCAGGTCACATCGGCATAGGCGCCGGCCTTCCCCTTGGTCAGCCCTCGCATCGTCTCCTCGCCGGAGCATGCCGAGAGAGCCTGCCTCCCGGTCAAGTCCACAGTCGCGCGGACCGGGGCCAGGCCCTGCTGGAAGAAGTCGTCCCTCTGGATCAGGTTGTCGGAGCCGAGGCCGGGCTCGGCATGAGTGGCGGCAGGCGCGGTTGCCGGCCGGCTCGGTGAGCTCGTGTCCACGCCTGCGGCAGCAGGATGCGTGCCGATGCACACCGCCAGCAGGGCAGCACCGACGGAGGCTGCTACTCCTGCGACACGACCGCGGCGCGAGAACTTCTTGCTGGCTGCTTGGTTGTCGAACATCTCATCCCCTGTGTGGTCACGATGCGGCTTGGGTTCTCGTACACCCGGGGAGATGCACGACGTACGGGAGATGTTGGACGGCAGTCTGCTGCGATCGGTGTGAGTCACCTCACCTCTGTCGGCGAGGTCGGGGTGGTCTCAGAGCTGTGTCACGGCCGCACGAACGATCCGCGTCATCGCAGCCGTGTCCAGGCAGGCATCAACCTCCAGGACCCCGTAGTGAGAGCCGTTCCGGAGTATGGCGATGCCTCCACAAGGCTCCTTGCCTCGTGGTGCGGTCCCTGTGGTGTTCAGGTCACCGTCGTAAGAACCCATCCAGCTCGCAGTGATACCGGCGGCGACATCGATTTTGTGCGTCGGCCCGTAGACCCAGTGGGTGGCCGGTTCCTCCTGGCAGGGCACTTCCTCCAGCAGGAGGCGCTCGGTGAAGTTCTGAGCCAATGTCGGGCTTCTGGCGTCAGCGGCGACTTCGCGCGCGACCTGGTCCTTGATGTTCACCGCCAGCGTGGGGTCGCTGTCGTCCGTGTCCCTGCTCGTCACCAATCCGCGGAAGTGCGCGTCCGGCCCTCCCAGGGTCTCGCCGAGAGTCTTCTCTCCGGCGCAGGCAGCGTTGGCGTACCTGCCGTCTCCGACACGATCCCGCACGTAGATGTGCTTGGGGAACCCGACCTTCCTGAACTCGGCAGCTGCCAACAAGTGCCGGTCCGTCATAGGTCCGCTGGCGGGCTTCGGCGCCTCAGAGCCGCTACCCGGCGAAGACGACGCAGAGCCTGGCGTCACTGTCGGAGCAGTCGGAGCAGTCGGAGTGGAGCGAGCGGGCAGGACGAACCGGCCGGTCAACAGGCCAAGCCCAATGGCTACCGCCAGGATGACGACGATCGTCCGAGCTCGCACGGCAGCACCTCCCAGCTCCTCCTCAAGCTGATGTCGGTCGAGAGCGGAAGGGTCGGATACCTCAGAAGCCGCCGCCGAGGCGGTCCCGCATGAAGCGGCGAGCCTGGTGGATGCGGTCCTTGACCGTGCCCAGGGGAGCGCCGGTGATCTCAGCGACCTGAAGATAGGTCAGGTCTCCGAGATCGCGGAGCACGAACGATTCCACCAGGGCCGGATGCCGCTCCTCGAGCGCGGCCAGCGACTCCATCAGGTCCAGGCGGGTCCCCGCGATGACGCTTGTCGTGCGAGGGTCGACACCCTCGGGAACGACCGCATGACTGTCCTCCGCCCGCCGACGCATCGAGCGATACGTGGACCTGGCGGCGTTCGAGGCGATCACTGTCACCCAGCCGAGGAACGAGCCACGCCCGCTGTACTCGTGCAGATGTGTGCTGATGGACAGCAGAGCATCCTGCGCGGCCTCTTCGGCGTCGGCGTGGTGCGGAAGGAACCTGGAGCAGCGGCGCATGACCGTGGGTCGAAGCTTGGCAAGGAGGCGGTCCAAAGACGCCCGGTCACCTGCCTGTGCAGACGCCACGAGCTGTGTCAGCTCGTCCTCTTCGATCACCCTGCTGTCTTCCGTTCCCGTCTGGCCTGAATCCCGCCTGGCCACACCGAAGTTCCCAGCCCCGACGCCTCAGGCAAAATGTTGCCACATGCAGAAGCTAGGCCGTTACCTCCTCGAGGACAGACTGGGAGCCGGTTCGTTCGCCACCGTCTGGAAAGCATACGATCCCGAGCTCGACACGGATGTCGCGGTCAAGGTGCTGGCCGACAACTGGGCGTCGAACGCCGATGTACGACAACGATTTCTGGCGGAGGCGAGGCTGCTCCGCAGGATCTCCAGCCCTCGTGTCGTACGAGTTCACGACGTCGGTGTCCAGGACGACCGGCCCTACTTCGTCATGGACTACGTCCGAGGCGGCACGCTGGCCGAGAAGATCGGGCACTGCCGGCCTGCTGAGGCACTCCATCTGGCAGCCGAGGCCGGATACGCGGTTCAGGTGCTTCATGACTCAGGCGTCATCCACCGCGACATCAAGCCGTCGAACCTCCTGCTCGACGCCGGCCGCACGCCCACTGCCGTACTTGTCGCGGACCTCGGCAGTGCGAAGCAACTCGCTGACGCGTCGGGGTTGACCGTGACCACGGGCACTCCCGCGTACATGGCGCCCGAGCAGGCCTTCCAAACCGGCGGGTTCGATGGTCGAGCCGACGTGTACGCCCTCGGTGTCGTGACGTTCGAACTACTGACCGGACGAAAGCCGTTCGGTTCGGGCGGTCGCGCAATCCTCACGACAGAGCAGGCATCCACGTCTTCGTTGCCAACGATCCCCAGGGAGCCGGGGGTTTCGAACGGCGTCGACACACTTCTTCGTGCTGCGCTGTCCGTAGATCCTGAGGACCGACCCCAAACCGCGCAGGCGTTCGCGGATGCGCTGCTGTCACGGGGAGGAGAGGAGTGGGCGCCGGCCAGGTCTTCGCGGCCGACACGCCTTGCGGTTTGGCTGGCGGCGGTCGTCGTGTACCTGGTGACAGCGATGCTGTCCTGGTTGGTCCGCTGAGCCAACGAGGAGAGCGCCGGCGCCGTACGGGAGCCGACGCCGAGGGCCGCGCCAAGCGCGGCGGCCACATTCCAACCTCGGGCACGGGGGCCAACGGCGATCCCGAACGGTGCAGGTCAAAGTCGCTTTGTGTTACCGATGGAGGTCGGATCGTGGTGGCGGTGGCATGCGGGCCGACGCTGCCTGGTACACAGGCGCGGGGCCGCCTGCCGCAGATCACGCCTCGAAATGCGGTCGGGCTTTGACTGGGAGAAGCTGAGCTCATGGTCGAGTGTTCCGTGATCGTGGAGGCGCCCTGCGGATCTGGCGGCCGCCGCCTACGCGTCGACGACGAGATCCTGGGCACGGCGTATTCGTTGCACGACTTGACGGTGTTCCTCCGATACACCGGGCTGATGGCCGGGGACGAGTTGGATGTGGCCGAATCGGACCTGATCGAGTGGCACGGCGGAGGGCCGGAAGTCTGGCCGCGCCAGGGTGGCGGGCCGGACTGCTGGACGGCGCCGGGCTTGTCCGCCCCACTGATCAGGGCCACGAGGCAGGCCTGACTGGGGCCGGACCGCCGGCGAGTCCGGGACCAGCGGAAACCAGTCCTGCTGTCCGAGGCGACTGCCCCGTTGTTCGACCGTTGCGGGGGAGGCGGAAAACGCGTCACGCGTTCAGGTCGCAGGTAAAGGTTGCGTACGGGAAACTGTTTCCATGCAGGCGGGGTAGCCGTACAGAGTCCCCGCCCCCTTCGACCGGGTGATCTCATGGCGTTCTTCGCCTTCTCCAAGCACCGCCCCCTGGAACTGCTGTCCGCCACCGACCTCGCGATGGAGAATGAGCGGCTTCAGGCGGAAAACGAGCAGCTCCAGCAGGCCGTGACCTCGCACGCGGTCATCGACCAGGCCATGGGCGCCCTGGTGGTTCTCGGGCAGATTCCACCCGAAGAGGCCTGGCGGGCCCTGCGGGACGTCTCACAGCGCACCAACATGAAGCTGCGCGTCGTCGCCGAAGATGTGCTGAAATTCGCTCGCGGTGGCAGCCTGCCGGACGCCGAACTGGAGGAACTACGGCGAGCGGTAGCCCGGTACCAGGCCTGCTCTCCCGCCCACCAGTCCCCAGAAGGGGCCGTGACCTGGGAAGGGCGGCCGGGCGCGTGACGTGCGACCCACCGCTGGGTCGTGGAACGAACGAGTCCTGACTGAACGGATGCCGACGCCTGCACCGCGGCTACGCGCGCAAAACCGGGCACTTCCTCGCCTTCGTCGGCATCGCCGGCGCCCTCATCAGCCACCGCCGCTGTACCTACCAAGAGGACCGTCCAAGCCGACGGAAAGGTTCCGAGTGGTAACGGAGGGTGAGTCAAGGCGGTTTGATCGGACGCGAGAGGCTCCCCAAAACAGATGAAATAACCTAAATTACTTGGATCAGGACTAATTACGATCAGGGTGAATTCAACGGATGTAGATCGCTGAAGATCCATATCCGATCACATGCGGCCCGGCGGATACCCAAGCGGTGAGCGGAGGCGACAGTTGGCAGTGGTGAATGCCAGAGACGGCGATGCGGACAACAGCGGCCCGTCCATGCCCCGCGCCCCCCATCCGTTGCACCAGCCGCAGAGCCTGCGGACCATACAGAGCGTGCGGCCCTTGGAACGACACCGCATGCGGATGCGGCTGCTCGACGACGTGGACGAGGACCGGCGCGATGTCGACGTGCTGCTGACCGCGCTCCAGCAGGCGATAGCCGAGGTGCACGGCCTCGGCGGCATGGTGCATCTCCCGGGCGGCGGCATGAGCGGCATCCTCTACCTGGTAGCCGACAGTGGCCTGCCCGAGTCGATGACCCGGCCCTGGCTGATCATCCCGGTACGGGGCACGGCGCCGCCCAGCAGGGCTGCCTTCGACGACACCGTCACCTGGCAGTCCGACCTGGCCCCGCCCGACCCGGTGCCCGGCCGGAACCCTGCCGCCCTGTGGCCTTCCCGACTCCCCGCCGGCATCGGTCACCTGGCCGTTCCCATTCCGGGCGGTGGCCGGCTTCCGGGCGGCGGCCGGCGACGCGGCGCGCTCTCCGTCCTGTTCGCCCCGGGCGCCGAGCCCGGCGCGGCGGAACGCGCGTTTCTCGGCGAGGTGGCGGCCTGGATGTCCGGGAGGCTCAGGTCGTCCGGGATCCTCAATCCGTCCCCCACCCTGCTGCGCGCCCTCGAGAACGGGCCAGTGCCACGTGAGGCTCTCCCGTGGGACGTGGAAGGGGCGCCCTCCATCACGTACACCTGGGACCTGCGCACCGGCGAGCTGACGTCCGAGCGGCCCGTCGATGAGGTGCTGGCCGGCATCGATCCGAGGGTGATGAGCGGCGGCATCGAGGCGTGGGCAGCGCTGATCCACCCGGACGATCTGCCGGGGGCGGTAGCCGGCTTCGACACGGGCATCCAACTGCGCGGCGGCTTCCAGAACGAGTACCGGATCCGGCGCCAGGACGGCACATATCTCTGGATCGAGGCCCATGCCCGGACGATCACGGACGAAGAGGGGACACCGGTGAAGGTGACCGGCACCCTCCGGGACAGCAGCGAAACGCACGCCGTCGCCGAGTCGGTGGGGCGGGCGCTGCGACACATGAGCGACGGCTTCGTTTCGCTGGACACGGACTGGCGCATCGGATTTCTCAATCAGGCCGCCGAGCGGCTCTTCGGCGCCGCGGGAGATGTGGCCGGAGCCGTGTTCTGGAACGTTCCCGCGGTAGGTGCCGTGCGGGGGCTGGAGGAACGGTGCCGGGCCACGGCGGCCGAGGGCCGGCCGGCCGGGTTCGACATACCGTGGCCGGACGGGACGTCCTGGTACCACCTGCGGCTGGTGCCGGTGCCGGAAGGCCTCACGCTGTACATCACCGACACCACCGAGCGGCATCTGCGGGAGGTCGAGCGGGCCGCAGCCGAGCGATCGGCCGCTGAGCGGTCGGCCCTGGTGCAGCAGATCACGCGGGAGCTGGCCGAGGCCGTCACGGCCCAGGATGTGATGGCGGCGGTGGCCGACGGCGTGATGACACCCCTCGGGGCCACCGGTCTCATCATGCTCGGCGTGGTCGGCGACCGGCTGACCGTGGTCGGCTCCCGGGGATATTCGGAGAGCTTCACCCGGCTGCTGGACGGGCAGTGGACAGTGAGGGACACCACGAACCCGGTGGGGGACGCCCTGCGCACCCGCACCCCCCTCCACATCTCCTCCCCGGAGGAGTTCCTCAAGCATTACCCGGGGGCCGAGCTCCTGATCCGGGAGGGCGGCAAGCAGGCGTGGGTCTTTCTGCCCCTGGCGGTGTCGGGGCGCGGGATCGGCGCGGCGGTGATCTGCTTCGGCCGGCCGCGGGTGCTGGACGACGACGAACGAACGCTGCTGACCGCGCTCAGCGGACTGATCGCGCAGGCCCTGGAGCGAGCCGGTCTCTACGACGAGGCGACGACCCGAGCCCGTACCCTCCAGCGCAGCCTGCTGCCGCAGGCACTGCCGGAACTGCCCGAGGTGACGGCCGCAGCGCGCTACCAGCCGGCCAAGCAGGGAGCCGACGTCGGCGGCGACTGGTACGACGTGATCCCGCTCTCCGCGGCCCGCGTGGCGCTCGTGATCGGCGACGTCATGGGCCACGGCATGGCCGAGGCCGCCACCATGGGCGGGCTCCGCACGGCCGTCCGCACCCTCTCGGAGCTGGAGCTGCCGCCCGACGAAATCCTCGGCCACCTCAACGACATCGTCGGCGAGCCGGGCACCGATGTCTTCGCAACCTGCCTGTACGGCATCTACGACCCGGTGACCCAGCGTCTGTCATACGCCAGCGCCGGTCAGCCGCCCCCGGCAGTGGCCCACCCCGACGGCACCGTCAGCTTCCTGTCCATGACCCCGGACCCTCCGCTGGGGGTGGCCACTCCACCCTTCGAAACCCTCGAGACCCTACTGCCCGCCGACAGCCTGCTCGCCCTCTACAGCGACGGCCTGGTCGAGAGCAAGGACAGGGATGTCACCACCGGCATGAACCGCCTCGCCGAACTCCTCATTCAGTCCGTGAACGCCATGCCGGCCCCACCGGCGGACGCGTCCGACCTGGACACCCTCTGCGCCACCATCACCTCCGCTCTCCTCCCCGCCCACGGCGCGCTGATCGACGACGCCGCCCTGCTGCTGGCCCGCACCCACCCGCTGGACGCGAAGAACGTCGCCGAGTGGCCGTTGCCGGAGGACCCGGTGGCGGCGCGCGAGGCCCGCGACCTGGTCCGCGCCCAGCTCACCGACTGGGACCTGGCCGACGAGGACCTGATCATGACCACCGAACTCCTGGTCAGCGAGTTGGTCGGGAACGTCGTCCGGCACGCTTGCGGCCCCATCCGGCTGCGCATGCTCCGCAGCCGCGCACTGATCTGCGAGGTCTCCGACGCCAGCCTGACCACGCCGCACATCCGCAACACCTCCGCCACCGACGAGGGCGGCCGCGGCCTGCAGCTCGTCTCCGCGCTCTGCTGGCGCTGGGGCACCCGCCACACCCGCACCGGCAAGTCCATCTGGACCGAACAGCCCCTCCCCACCGCCCCGGTTTGATTTTTGACCTCGCACGTAACCCGGTCCGCTGAGATCTCCCGTTTCCGGGGCACGTGACACGGGCCTCCCCCACGCCTCGAGATTCGAGTAACGGAGCCCGAAGGAACGGCCGCTGAGGATGGGTGTCCCCGATTTCCGCGCACCGGCTCCACCGCGCCCGGCGTGGTATCCGGGCCCAGGGCCAGGGCTGCTGCCCGGGCACGGATTCGGCCGCACCACCGACTCGGGGCACCGTCGGAGGAAACGCCCATCGGCAACACTGCGGTCCGGGCGGAACAATATCTGTGCTCGCGGCGTGAGAAACCGACGCGGCGCGCACTGAATATTCCATGGACGACCAGACCGGACAGAATTTTCATACCGCCCAGGGCCGATCACGTCATGCTACTGTCGAGGCCAGTTGCAGTTGTGGTTGCCTGGAGGTTTTCCGACGGGGTGATCATCGCGGCGACCGGAGTTCACACAGGGCGAACTCCGAGCACCGTCCCCGAAGGAGAAACAAAATGGCTACTGGCACCGTGAAGTGGTTCAACGCGGAAAAGGGCTTCGGCTTCATCGCGCAGGACGGCGGCGGCCCCGACGTCTTCGCCCACTACTCGAACATCGCCACCCAGGGCTTCCGCGAACTGCTGGAGGGCCAGAAGGTGACGTTCGACATCGGGCAGGGCCAGAAGGGCCCGACGGCCGAGAACATCGTTCCTGCCTGACGCCGACACCGACGCTTGCTTCGCAGCTGGGGCCCGCACCTTGGGGTGCGGGCCCCAGCTCGCTGCATTCAGGACGCCTCGAGGGAATTCTCCGCCGAACGGGCGATACGTTCTCCGCCCATCCAGCCGCCCCCTCATCTCCGGCTCGTTCTCGCGATTCTCTGCGCTGCTCAATTGCTGCGGGAATTCCTTGGTACGTGCCCCATCAAGGAAGGTTCCGCATGAACCGTGCACGCACATCCCGCACATATGACCGCTTCGGCGGCTCTGCCGCCAACCGCTCAGGAGCTCCGCGCCGTCACAAGGGCTACGGACCTCGAGCGGCCGCGCCACAGGGCGAGTTCGCGCTGCCGAAGACGACCACGCCCGCGTTGCCCGTGGCGGAGTCGTTCGCCGATCTCGCCATGCCGGGGCAGTTGCTCGCCGCGCTCGGCCACGAGGGCGTGACCGTACCGTTCCCCATCCAGGCCGCAACCCTGCCGAACTCCCTCGCCGGCCGTGACGTACTCGGCCGTGGTCGCACCGGTTCGGGCAAGACCCTGGCCTTCGGCCTCGCCGTGCTGGCCCGTACAGCGCCTCGGCGCGCCGAGGCACGGCGGCCGCTCGCCCTCGTCCTCGTCCCCACCCGCGAGCTCGCCCAGCAGGTCACCGACGCGCTCATGCCGTACGCCCGTTCCGTGAAGCTGCGGCTGACCACCTTGGTCGGTGGGACGTCGATCGGCAAGCAGGCCGCGGCGCTGCGTGCCGGGGCGGAGGTCGTCGTCGCGACCCCGGGGCGGCTCAAGGACCTCATCGACCGCGGCGACTGCCGACTGGACGATGTCGGCATCACGGTCCTGGACGAGGCCGACCAGATGGCCGACATGGGCTTTATGCCCCAGGTCACGGTGCTGCTCGACCAAGTACGACCCGACGGGCAGCGGATGCTCTTCTCCGCAACCCTGGACCGCAACGTCGACCTGCTGGTCCGCCGCTACCTGACCGACCCGGTGGTCCATTCCGTCGACCCGTCGGCGGGTGCCGTCACCACGATGGAGCACCACGTGCTCCACGTGCACGACGCGGACAAGCATCGGACAACCACCGAGATCGCGGCCCGAGACGGTCGGGTGATCATGTTCCTGGACACCAAGCACGCGGTGGACCGGCTGACCAAGCACCTGCTGAACAGCGGGGTCCGCGCGGCGGCCCTGCACGGAGGCAAGTCCCAGCCGCAGCGCACACGGACCCTGGCCCAGTTCAAGAGCGGTCATGTGACAGTGCTGGTGGCGACCAACGTGGCGGCGCGCGGGATCCACGTCGACAACCTCGACCTGGTCGTCAACGTGGATCCGCCCAACGACCACAAGGACTACCTGCACCGCGGCGGCCGCACGGCCCGCGCCGGCGAGTCCGGCAGCGTCGTGACCCTGGTGACACCCGACCAGCGCCGCGGCATGAGTCGGCTGATGGCTTCGGCCGGCATCACCCCGCGCATCACCCCGGTCCGTTCGGGTGAGGCAGAGCTGAGCCGCATCACAGGTGCCCAAACTCCTTCCGGCGTCCCGGTCGTCGTGACCGCGCCGGTCGTGGAACGTGCCCGACGCCGCGCCGCTCCCTCTCCGACCCGAGGCCGCGGCAGCCGCACCACGAAGGGCCGGCCCGCCGGCGAAGCTCCGCGCCGCGGTGTGCGACGGAAGTCCGCCGTCGACCCGGCAGCCTAGGGCCATCGCGATCAGAAAGCTCACCCATCCCCGCAGGAGGCAGCTTTGACATCGGCCCAGTCGCAGCAACACCGGGCGCACCCCGATCCCATGCCCCTGATCGGCTCCATGGACGCCTCCGGACCGCGGGTCCGGGACGACATGACCATCGAGGTGGCCCTGTCCGTCATGGCCGGTGCCCGCGTCGACCTTCTGCTCCTGTGCGACGCGGACGACCAGTCCACGGGCTTGGTCACCCGGGCCCAGCTGGCCGCTCTCCGCGACAGCTCCACGTACACCGACCGAGTTCGTCTACGGGACGTCCTCGGCTGACCGTGCGGCTCACCCGGCGCTCGGCCCGTCGCCGCCGGCGAGGACGACGGGGACGGCCGGGCCCCGGGCGCGTTTCCGCCCTCCCCCGCTGATCCACATCCGCTCCAGCCGGCCCGTTCTTCCTCCTGTGAGGCAACATGCGCTGTGTCATCGCCCGGTACCCGTTCGAACTGACGAAGAGCGGAGTGCTGGCATCCATGCAGGGCGTCACGCCCGAGCTCATCACGGGTGAGTCCGTGACCATCGGCCGCCGTCGCTACCCGGTCAAACAGGTGGGCGAAGTCATCACCCGACAGGACCGCCGCGACTTCACCAGCAGCGAAGTCACCCGGGCCATGATTCGCCTCGGCTTCACCTGCCACGCCCACCACCCCGAGGCCGTGCCCGCGGCTGCCTCCACTCCGCTCCAAACCGCGTCGGAACTGCTCGGCCGCCCAGAACCCCTGGACCTGTGAGAACGGCCGGAGTCGTCGTGGCCGGGGCGTGGGCCCAGGGCAGCACCCCCCGGTGATCGGCGGCCGGACAGGCGGACGGCCCGGGTGCGGAACCCGGGCCGTCTCAGGGGCAACTCACAGGGAGGAAAAACCCCGTTGCAGCGGAGTGGCGTCAGCCGCGGCGGCTCGCCCGGGCGAGGGCGGGCACGAAGCGGAGGGCGTCCACGGTGCCCACGCCGGTGGCCATGTCGTAGCCGTTGACGGCCTTGTAGCCGGTGACGCCGCCGTAGCTGTTGTCGGTGCCGTCGTTGACGTCCACGATGCCGGTGCTCTTGTCGTGGTGGGCGGACCGCTTGTAGAGGGTGTACAGCGCCTCGTTGATGTTGCCCACCCGGTGGCCGGCCGCCTGGTCGGCGAGGGCGATGATGCCCGAGAAGAGCGGGCAGGCCTCACTGGTGCCGCCGCTGACGTCCCAGCCGGTGGCGGTCGGGTCGAAGCTGGAGTAGATCCAGGCGCCGCCGTTGACCGCGGCGGCCATCGACACATCCGGGGTGCCGCGGCGGGCGCCGACGGTGCTCTTCACGCCGTTCTGGAAGGCCGGGCGGGAGAAGACGTGGGACTGGCCGCCGCCGCCCGCGCCGTTGTCGTTGTAGACGCTGTCCGGCTTGACGCGCTCGCCCTTGTCGTTCAGGTGCAGCTGGGTACCGCCGATGGAGGTGACCAGCGGGTCCGAGGAGGGCCAGGAGTTGACGCGCTCCTTGTAGTAGCCCTTGCCGTCCGCGGTGTTGTCGGTGGCGCCGCCGTCACCGGAGGAGGCGAGGACGGTCACGTGCTTGCGGTTCGCGTCCTCGAAGGCGTAGCGCAGCTTCCCGATGCTCGAGAAGTCGCCCTTGTCGAAGCCGGGGAAGGTGTTCTCGGTGGCACCGAAGCTCTGGCTGATGACATCGCCGACCCCGTGGTCGATCAGGTGCTTCTCGGCGTCCATCATCTCCGGGAGACCGGTGGTGCCCTCGGTCTCGGCGACCGCCGTCTCCACCAGGACGATCTTGGCGTCGGGTGCCACCGCGTGGGCCATCTCGACGTCCAGGGTGGACTCGCCCGCCCACCCGGTCATGTCGGAGTTCTTGGGGTCGAAGACGGGGACGTTGCCCCACTTGACCACGTCGACCTTGGTGCTGGGCAGGCCGAACTGCTTGCTGTAGACGTCGAGATCGTGCTGGATGGTCGGGGAGCCGAACGAGTCGACGATGACGATGGTGCGCCCCTTGCCCGTGATGCCCTTCCGGTACAGCGCGTTGAGGTCGTACGCGGTGCGGTACTGGAGCGGGTTGTAGCAGGCGATCTTCCACTTGGCCTGGCACTGCGCGATGGGGAGCGGGCTGGGCACACCGTGGACCAGGGTGTGCCCGGCGATGGCCGGAACCGCCTTGGTGTGCGGTACGGCGGCGGGCGCGGCGGTGGTGGCGCCGACCAGCGGAACGGTCGCCAGCGCGGCGACGACGAGGGCGGCGGTGGCAGCCGTGGAAGCCGCGACGCGGCGCCCGGTACGGGCTATGCGCATGAATCCCCCTGAGTGGTCCGGAGTTACACGAAAGTGGTCACTGCGCATCCCATCGACTGAGTCATGCACAGGACAAGACCATTGAACTGTCGATGTCGAATCCTTTACCCAAACAGCACCTGCCGGTACGAACGGCCGCCCCCTGCCAGCACGTTCACGGCATCGAGGAAGAAGCAGACGACCGCCGGGGCGCGGTGAAGGCAGCGGCGGACCGCCAGGGGCCGTCTGTCAGTGGCCAGTTGCAGCGAGCGGTTGGATCAGGGGCTGCGGTACAGGGGGTTGGGCGTCTTGAAACCGCGGTCGTGGTAACCGCCCGCGCAGTCGCTGACCTTCACCGCGTCCACAGCTGGATCCAGCAGACGGTCGGCGGCCGACCCCGCTCTTGCCCGCAGCGCCCCGGACGCCCCCGTAACGGTTTCCGGGGCGCCGCCGTGTGCACTGCGCAGCGGTCCCTGGTCACTACTTGATGAGACCGGCCGCCCACTGAGCCCACTCACGGCGCATCGCGTGGAACCGCAGGCCGTACTCCAGGACGATCCGGCCGTAGACGGAGAGGTTGTCGTCGTCCCAGTCGATGGACTCCGTGAGCCGGCGCAGGTCCTCGTGAGCCTGGTCGGACAGCTCGATCAACTCGGTCAGATAGCCTCGCGCCTGCTCCGGCGTCAGCACACCGAGGAAGAACACCCGTAGCAGGATGTCACTGCGGACGTTGCGCTGCGGCTTCGTCTCGGTCAGCCAGTGCCGCAGTTCCGTCAGGCCCTCGTCGGCGAGGGCGTACTCCTTGCGCCCCCGCGGCCCCTCGGCCGACACCGTGATCAGTCCGGCCTCTGCCAGCTTGGTCAGCTCGGTGTAGATCTGGCTCTGCGTCGCCGGCCAGACGTTGGCCAGCGAGGTCTCGAACAGTTTCAGCAGGTCGTAGCCGCTGGCGGGCCGCTCCGCGAGGAGGCCGAGCAGTGCGTGTCGAAGGCTCATGTCTCCAGCCTACATTCCATCCTTGACATGTCATTTACCGACCTTCTACTTTTGACATGTCAGGAAAGAAAGCCGGTGCGGAACACCAACACGGAGACCAAGATGTCCTACCTGCGCACGTTCCTCCCCTGGATCGTCTTCGCGGTCCTGCCCTCCGGCAGTTGGCAGTGGGGCGCGCTGGCCGCCCTCGTGGTCGCGATTGCGGTGATCGGCCAGCAGGTCCGGGCCGGCACGGGACTCGATGCGCTGATCATCGAGCTGGGGTCGGCGGTCTTCTTCGCCGTCCTGACCGTCATCGCCTTCGCCGATCCGCACTCGGGTGTGCACGACTACTCCGCGGCTCTCTCCTCCGGCACGCTGGCGGTCATCGCCGGCGTCTCACTCGCCGTCGGCAAACCGTTCACGCTGGGCATCGCCAAGCGCACCACACCGCGCGAGATGTGGGGGCTGAAGCCGTTCATCCGGACCAACGTCGTCATCACCGCCGCGTGGACCACTGCCTTCGCCCTGACCGCCGTCGTGCTCGCCTTCGTGGCGCAGGCCGGGAACGCCCATTCGACCACCGCCACGCTCATCCAGGTCGCGGGCTTCGTCGTCCCGATGGTGTTCACCGTCCGCTACGTCGCCCACGTCCAGGCCAAGGCCGGGCAGGCCGCCCGATGAGCGAGCAGACCCGTCGCCGTCTCGCGGGCAACTACGCCCCGGTCACCGATGAACTCACCGCGTACGACCTGCCGGTGACGGGCCGGATCCCGGCGGAGCTGGCCGGCTGGTACCTCCGCAACGGGCCGAACCCGGCCGACGCCGCCTCCGGGCACTGGTTCTTCGGCGACGGCATGATCCATGGGGTCCGGCTGGAGCACGGGCGGGCCGTCTCGTACCGCAACCGCTGGGTGCGCACCCGCTCCTTCACCGACGGGGCGCGAATGTTCGACGAGCGCAACCACCGCGACCTCGCCGCCGGACCGGCCAACACCCACGTCATCCGGCACGCGGGCCGGACCCTCGCCCTGGTCGAGACGGCCCTGCCCTACGAGCTCACCTGCGACCTGGACACCAAGGGCCCGCACGACTTCGGCGGCCGGCTGCACAGCGCCATGACCGCGCACCCGAAGACCTGCCCGGTCACCGGAGAGCTGCACTTCTTCGGCTACGGGATGCTGGACGCCCCGCACCTCACCTACCACCGGGCCGACGCCGCGGGAGAACTGGTCATCAGCAGGCCGGTCGACGTCCCCGCACCGACGATGCTGCACGACTTCAACCTCACCGCCGCACACGTCGTCTTCATGGACCTGCCCGTCGTCTTCGACGTCGAGCTCGCCATCGCAGGCGGAACCATGCCGTACCGCTGGGACGACGGCTACGGTGCCCGGCTGGGCGTGCTGCGCCGCGACGACCCCTACGGCGAGGTGCGCTGGTTCGGCATCGACCCGTGCTACGTGTTCCACCCGCTCAACGCCTACGACGCGCCCGACGGCACCGTCGTCGTGTACGTCATGCGCTACCCGGAGCTGTGGCGGCGCACCGGCGACACGGTCGACCACAGGCAGGAGGCCGTGCTCTGGAAGTGGACGATCGACCCGGTGACCGGCACGGTCCGCGAGGAGCAGTGCGACGACCGGCCCGGCGAGTTCCCCCGGATCGACGACCGGCTGACCGGCCTCGACGCCACGCACGGGCATGTGACCTGCGGCAACTCTCTGGTGCGGTACGAGCTGGCCACCGGGAGCGCGACCGCACACGACTTCGGCCCCGGCCGCACGCCCGGCGAGGCGGCCTTCGCTCCGGCCGACGACGTGGCCGGTGGTCCCGGCTGGCTCATGACGTACGTCTACGACGCCGCCACCGACCGCAGCGATCTGGTCGTCCTGGACGCGGGTGACCTCACCGCCGCCCCGGTCGCGACCATCCACCTGCCCGCCCGGGTGCCGTACGGCTTTCACGGCAACTGGCTCCAGGACTGAACGATCCCGCACCACGGAAGGCTCAGGGAGTGCGCGACGCCCCCGACTCCGAGTCGAAGGTGTCCCCCCTGGGTGCCACGCACAGGGCCCAGACGATGAACGCCGACAGCGCCATCATCACGATCGACCACAGCGGGTAGTACGGCACGGACAGGAAGTTGGAGATGAGCACGAACCCCGCTATGGCCACGCCGCAGACACGGGCCCACATGGCCGCCTTCAACAGCAGCCCGATGCCGACGACTACGGCGGCCGCCCCCAGGGCGACGTGGACCCAGCCCCAGCCGGTGAGGTCGAACTGGAAGGTGTAGTTACGGGTGGCGACGAAGACGTCGTCATGGACGATCCCCATGACGCCCCGGAAGACGTCGAGCACCCCGACGATCGTCAGCATGATCGCGCCGAAGACCATCAGGCCTCTGGCCCACTGCTGCCTCGCCGTCTGCGCATGTGTGGTGTGTATCGAGGTCATTCCTTCGCCTCGCTCTGGCTCGTCCGGCCCGTTCGGCGACCGGCGGATATGTCTGCCGAATGACCGGTGGAGATGTCTGCTCGGTGAGCGGTGGAGGTGACGGAGGCCGCTCTCCTGCTGCCTTGAGCATGCGCACGGTGAGGACCGGGCGGCCTCACCCGGGACGGGTGAACGAGTGGGTCTCCGATCGTGCAGTGGCGGTCGGTCGATCCATCTGCAGCCGACATGCGCAACACCCGGGCTGCTCCTACGGTGGAAAGGCAATCCGCCGATGCGCGGGAGTCCCGCGTTCAGCGAGTGGCGCGTGTCGGCTCCGCACGGCACCGAAAGGCAGTCCGAAATGGCCACAGCGTCGGAAGCTCCCGTACTCGACACGCTCGCCGCCATGACGATCGACTCGATCGAACGCTGCGGCATGGATGAGGGCACGCTCATCCTCACTCGTCTCGCCGCGCTCGCAGCCATGGACGCACCGGCGATCTCCTACCTGGCCCACGTCGATCCCGCGATCAAGGCGAACCTGTCGGCCGAGCAGGTACAGGACGTTCTCGTCGCGATCGCCCCCGTGGTGGGCACGGCGCGCGTCATGTCGGCTGCGGGCCACATCGCCGAGGCGCTCGGTTTCGCCATCGCGTTGGGCGCGTCCGAGGCCGAGGCCATGGCCGAGGCGGAAGCCCGGCGCCGAAGCAAGTCCTGAGAGCGCGGGGGGGGGCAACGGCACAACGGCGTGTTGTCAACCGTCCGTCTGCGCCCGGGGTCCGCCTTTCCGCCTCCGCTGATTCCTCTACGAGGACACCCCCGGGTCAGTGACCCGGGGGTGTCCTCGTGGGCTGGTCGCGACTGCCTCAGGGCACGCTGCGCCAGGTGTTGCTGGCCCACAGCGAGCCGCCGGTGGAGGGACCGCCGCCACTGCGGTAGACGACGAAGTTCCCGTCGTTCTGGGCGACGGCGTAGGCGCCGGTGTGACCGTAGGTGCCGGTGGACCACAGGGCACCACCGAGGCCCGGACCGCCACCGCTCTTGTAGACGACCAGGTTGCCGTCGCTCTGCATGTCCATGAAGGCGCCCGTGTGACCCCACGTGCCGGTGGACCAGATCGCCTTGCCGTCGCGCTTGCGGTACATCACGACATTGCCGTCCGACTGCACCACCAGGCGGGTGTACCGGGTCTGGGTCCACCAGCCGCCGCCCAGCTTCTGACCCGAACCGACCGTCGCCGACCGCACGTTGGTGCCGTCCGCCCACAGCGACCCGCCCATGCCCGGACCGCCGCCGGCGCCGTAGACCACGATGTTGCCGTCGTCCTGCACCAGGGCGTAGGCGCCGGTGTGACCGTAGGTGCCGGTGGACCACAGGGCACCACCGAGGCCCGGACCGCCGCCGGCGGCGTAGACGACGAGGTTCCCGTCGCTCTGCATGTAGGCGTACGCCCCCGAGTGGCCCCCGGTGCGGCTGCTCCAGATCACCGGGCCGTTCCCCGCTCCGCCCGTCGTGAGGTACGCGACCAGGTTGCCGTCACTCTGCATCGACAACGTGACGTTCGCGCTGCTCAGTCGGTGGCCGGAGCTGAGCTGCTGGCCGGGCTGCAGCGAATTGGCGGTGTTCGCTCCGCCCGTGAAGGCGGCGGTGCCGTTGGGGGTGCCGAGGCCTGTCGGGCCGTCGTAGCCGGAGCCCGCGCTGCACAGGTAGCTCGGTGAGCAGGTGCCGTTGGAGCCCGTGGTGACGTCGTTCAGCGCCGCTGTGTGGCCGTACGGGTACGAGGACGGGTAGCTGTTCGCGCTCGGGGTGCCGGCAAGGGCGTAGGTGGCCGCGATGATGGGCGAGGAGGCACTGGTGCCGCCGTAGACGTTCCAGCCGGAGGCCCCGTAGGTGGCGTAGACCGCGACGCCGGTGGCCGGGTCGGCGACCGCCGAGACGTCCGCGACGGTGCGGTGGGAGCAACCGGCGTCCGCCTGCCAGGAGGGCTTGGACTCGTAGGCGGAGCACCCGGATCCCGTGCCCTGGGCGCTGGAGTTGGACCACACCGACTCGCTCCAGCCACGGGAGTTGCCGGCTCGGCTGAGCGAGGTGCCTCCGACGGCGGTGACGAACGGGGAGGTGGCCGGGTACTGGGCGCCGTAGCCGCTGTCACCCGCGCTGACGGTGATGGCTACGCCGGGGTGGTTGAAGTACTGGACGTCCGCAGTGGTCTGGCTCGGGTCCTCGGTGCCGCCGTAGGAGTTGGAGACGTACTTCGCGCCGAGGGCGACGGCCTCGTTCTCGGCCGTGCCGAGGTCGGACATGTCGGCGGAGCTGGCCTCGACGAGCAGGATGTGGCACTGCGGGCAGGCGGCGCTGACCATGTCGAGGTCGAGGGATATCTCGCCGGCCCATCCCGGGTCCGCACTCGGGTAGGTGGTGCCGCCGGTCTGGTTGACCTTGCGGAAGCAGCCGTTCGCGGTGGTGCAGGCAGGAAGGCCGTACTGGGACCGGTAGGTGGCGAGGTCCGATTCGGCGGTCGGGTCGTCGTACGCGTCGACGATCGCCACGGTCCGGCCCGAACCGGCGGTGGAGGAGGGCAGGTTGTAGGCGCTCTGCAGGTCCGAGGGGCCGTAGCCGGGCGGCGGGGTGTTCGGGCTGGCGGTCATGTGCTGGACGACATCGGTCCGGGCCTCGGCGAGACACGCCATCCGGCCTGGTGTGGTGGCGTGGGCGCACAGGTGCTTGACGTGGCCCGCCGAGGCGGCCGCCGGTGCGGCCGAGGCCGCGTACGCCGTCGCCATGAGGGGTCCGCCGGATATGAGTGCCGCGGCGGACAGCGCGGCGGCCGCGGCGGAGCCCGCCCGGCGTCTGCGTCTGCCGCCCGGTCCCGCTGTGGAATTTTCAGCCCTTGAGCGCAAGGAACTGCCCTTCTCTGTAGTACCGATTGAGGCCGACGGATCTGCTCATGACAGTCGTTTCGACAGATGTCGGCGGACGTGTGGCGAATGTTGCCGATCAGCGCCGTGTGGGACGCGCGCCGATGACGGGGACGCGACGGCAGGAACGTGGCCCCGGTGCTGACCCGCAAGGACGGCCGACGGTTCCGTGGCTTCGCAGGCAGGAGGAACGCGTCCCGTGGTCGTGCACAGGGTGCACCGACTCTTCGTACGCGTCGTCGACTTCGTCCACGTCCTCGCCTCGCCGAATCCCCACGCCCGAACAGGCGAGTAGACGGACCAGAAACACTCGCAGAAGCCTCCACGGCCAACGATCCGCTCAGTGGAGGAGGCTGCTGGCGGGACGCTAGCCGCCCTGACGAGGAGAGACAATCAGGAAGAAGTAAATCCTTGAACGACGCCCCGCCTGCCACCCCGCACGAGTTGGCAGAGGAACGTCGGCACGGCGGGACGCGGAACGACCGCGCCCCGCCGTCGATCGCCTACGGGTGGTGCCCCTCGTCGATTTCGAAGGCTTCCAAGGTGTTCAGAGGAGTACTCGCGGCGTTTTCGCCACCGACTTCATAGACGCAGGTCCGGTGCGGAGCATCAGGACAGGGTGCGCTCGCCGCGCCCAGCGAGTCGCGGGCGGTGGGCATCGGAGGCAACGCCGTCCAGGCGTTCCTGGCCGGGCTGTAATCCTCGAACGTGTTGAGGGCGACCGTGTTGATGCCACCGACCGCATACAGGCAGGCTCCCCTCGATGCGTCCGTCGATGCGTCGGGACAGCGAGCTGCCGCCGCCGCCAGGTCGAAGCGGGCGGTGGGCATCGAGGGCAGCGCCGCCCAGGAGTCCGTGGCGGGGCTGTACGCCTCCACCGTGTCCAGGACGGCGGAGCCGTTGTTGCCACCGACGGCGTACACGCACGTCTCCCTCAACCCAGGCACTCTCCGGGGGCAGTCGGAGGTCGCCGCTGCCAGTGCGACACGGGCGGTGGGCATCGAGGGCAGGGTCGCCCAGGTGTCCGTCTCCGGGCTGTACGCCTCCACCGTGTCCAGGATGGCGCTGTTGCGGCCGCCGATGGCGAACACACAGGTCCCCCTCAGCCCGGCGACGCCTCTGGGGCAGGGTGCGGTCGAAGCGGCGAGGTTTTCCCGGGCGGTGGGCATCGGGGGCAACGTCGCCCAGGTGTTCGTGGCCGGGCTGTACGCCTCCACGGTGTTCAGGTCGACACCGTGGAAGCCGCCGATGGCGTAGACACAGGTCCCCCTCAGCCCGGCGACGTTCCTGGGGCACGGCGCGGCAGCCGCCGCAAGGAGCCTGCGGGCGGTGGGCATCGGGGGCAACGTCACCCAGCTGTTCGTGGCGGGACTGTATGCCTCCAGCGTGTTCAGGTCGTTGGTGCCGTCGTAGCCCCCGACGGCGTACACGCAGGATTCCCTCAGCCCGGGAACGGCGTGGGGGCACGGCGCGGCGGCCGCCCCGAGGAAGCTGCGGGCGGTGGGCATCGGTGGCAGCGTCAGCCAGACCCCTTGGGCGTGCGCGAGGGCGGCCGTCAGGGCGAACAGCGGGGTCAGAACCGCCACCACGAGCGAATGCCATCCTCGGCGCCTGCGCGAAGAGCCGGTGCCCGTCAACGGCCCGGCACCGGCCGAACTGCCGTGCCCTCTCTCCCGCGCACGATCGTGCCTCAGCAAGATGTCCACCCGTACCTCTCTCCACAACGGCGGCCGGATCGGGCGCCCCACGGGATGAAATGACTTTTTCATCCCTATTGAGGCATCACGGTCGTATCGCATTGCGGAGGCGGCAACGGGCAAAGGGGTGATCGCCGGGCCGGCTTCGTGCGGGAGGCGGACCGCGTCGGCCGGGCGGTCCGCCTGCCGCAGTCGCCGCCCGGCCCGGCGCATGGCCGGCGCAGTGCCCGCATCGGCGAGCCGAGCCGGTTTCAGGCCCGTGCGCGCGGTTCTTCACCACGGGGTCGGAGACGGCGCACCGGCTCCGCTGCGGGCCGGCGGCGTACCGTGGGGGCATGGCCCCTCCGCTTCCGGGTCCGCTGGCTCCGGTGGCCCCCCTTCTCAGTCACTACGGGTACTGGGCCGTCGGGGTCCTCGTCTTCGTGGAGGACTTCGGGGTTCCCGCCCCGGGCGAGACCGTTCTGATCGCCGCGGGCGTCTACGCCGGTGCCGGGCAGTTGAACATCGTGACCGTGGCGGTCATCGCATTCGCCGCGGCCGTGATCGGGGACAACCTGGGCTATCTGATCGGCCGGGTCGGCGGACGTTCCTTCGTCCACCGCTGGGGCCGCTACGTCTTCCTGACCCCGAAGCGCTTCCACGCGGCCGAGGTGTTCTTCACCCGCCACGGCGGCAAGATCGTCACCGTCGCCCGCTTCGTCGAGGGCCTGCGCCAGGCAAACGGCATCCTCGCCGGCACCTCCGGAATGCGCTGGCGCCGCTTCCTCGCCTTCAACGCGCTCGGCGCGGCGCTGTGGGTCGGCCTGTGGGCGACCCTGGCCTATCTGGCCGGAACCCATGTCACCGCCATCTACGACGAGATCGGGCGCTACCAGCTCTACGCACTCGTCGCCCTGGGAGTCCTGGCCGCCGCGTTCGTCGCCCGGCATGTGCTGCGTCGCCGACGCGAGCGATGACGCGAGGCCCGGAACCCTTGGGTCCGGTGGCCGGGCGGAATGGGCCGTGTGAACAAGGGCAGCTCATGCGTCTCGACCTCACGTAGCCTCAACTGAGGCCGCGTTGTGATACGGCCGCCCTCGGCCTGACCGGCACCGCACTTCCCACCCGGCACCGTTCCGACACCCGTCGTCCCCAAGGGCAGACTGCTCGCGGACCGAGACGGGGCTGGCCGAAGGGGCGCGCGGGACCGGACGATACTCTTCAGAAGTTGCGCAACCTTTGAAGTCGGCGACCTCACCGGATCGGTCTCCCGAGGGCGCTCGGCGGTCGGCCCGTCAGCCTCAGACCCGAGAGGAAATGCTCCTGATGTCCGCCTTGTCCTACACCGAAGCCGTGGGGGTCGGTCTCCTGCAAGGCGTCACGGAACTGTTCCCGGTCTCGAGCCTCGGCCACAGCATTCTGTTGCCCGCCCTGCTCGGCGGCCACTGGGCGCGGGATCTGAACGTGGCGGCCGACAATTCGCCCTACCTGAGCGTGCTGGTCGGCCTGCACCTGGCCACCGCCGCCGCACTGGTCGTCTACTTCCGCCGCGACTGGGCCCGCGTGGTCGGTGGCCTGATCTCCTCCGTGCGCAACCGCCGCATAGAGACACCCGCGGAGAAGCTCGCCTGGCTGCTCGTCGTGGGCACCATCCCGGTCGGGATCGTCGGACTCGCCCTGGAGCACTTCCTGCGCACGGTGATGGGCCGCCCCGTCCCCGTCGCGATCTTCCTCACCCTCAACGGCCTGGTGCTGTACATCACCGAGCGGCTGCGCCAGGGCGGCGGCGGACGGCACCGGGCCGGGCACGAGCCCGCCCCCGGTGACGAACACCTCGAAGCGGACGAGCTCTCCGACCGTCGCCTCGCCCAACTGACCTTCCGCCACGCGGCGCTGATAGGCGCAGCCCAGATCCTGGCGCTGTTCCCCGGGATCAGCCGCTCCGGCTCCACCATCAGCGCCGGCATCCTGCGCGGCCTGGGGCACGAGGACGCCGCCCGCTTCGCCTTCCTGCTCGCCACCCCCGTCATCGGCGCCGCCGCCCTGCTGAAGATGCCCGAGCTGTTCGGCCCCGCCGGCAACGGCATCCACGGCCAGTTGCTGGCGGGCAGCGTCGCCGCGTTCGCCGCCGGATATGTGGCCGTGGCCTTCCTCACCAAGTACTTCGAGACCCGCTCCCTGACGCCCTTCGCGGTCTACTGCACCCTCGCCGGACTGGGCGGCCTCGCCTACCTCACCGTCGCCTGACCGGCTCCCGTCCGACGCGCCCCACAGGCCCCGGCACAGGGCGTCGTCAGACGTAGGAAGACCGTCCGAACACATACGAGGGCCGTCCGACGGGCCGTGCCGGGCCATCGGCCGGCGCCACCTGGCGGCCCGCGACCCGGGCGCCCTTCCTCGCGACCACGTCCACCAGCGCTTCGCGCACGGTGGACTGCGTCCCCGCGCCGAGCCTCGTCCAGGCATCCCCGGCCGTCGACCCCTGTTGCGGAGGTGGGCCCTCCGCCTGTCCGTTGCGTCGCTTGTTGCGGGGCGTGCGCTGGGGCCACCACAGGACGTAGAGGGCGGAGCCGACGGCGAACGCGAGCCGGATCAGCCCCCGGGTGGAGTCGGAGGGGACCAGCAGGGCGCTGCCGTACAGCGAGATCAGCGCGATCCAGCTCACCCAGGGCACCAGCCGCCGCTGCCCGATCGAGTCCCAGATCAGCGTGCCGAGCAGCACAGAGGCGTTGTAGTACGTGTATACGCTCGGGTCCAGCAGGATCCGCGCGTCGGCGGCGAGCAGCACCACGGCCGCCCAGCGGTGTCTGCGCACCGCGAGCGCGCCCAGGCCGATGCCGAGCGCCATCTGCGCGGGCCGGTCCCACCAGGGGGTGGACGGGTCGTTCACACCGAACCAGCGCAGGGACGAGGCCGCCTGGTTGGGGATGGTGAAGCGCGCCGCGGCGAAGGTGTCCATGTGGGTGAGGTAGAACGGCAGCCAGGCGGCCGCCACCAGCCCCACGAGCCAGACGGCGGAGCGCAACCGCGCGGGCCGGGGCAGCACCAGCAACAGCGGCAGGAAGCCCACCGCCCAGGGCTTGGAGTCCACGGCCAGCGCCAGGAGGACACCGACGGCGACGGCGTTGCCGCGCACCAGCGACCGTACGGCGAGTGTGGTGAAGAACAACGCCATCACGTCGTCGAGGTGGGCGAAACGCACCGAAACCTCCACCCACATGGGGATGAAGGCGGCCCCGGCAATCAGCACGCGCTGCTGGAGGCGCCTGTGGTTCAGCCCGGTGCCCAGGTTGTGGTCGGCCGCCGCGCGGCCGACGAGGACCAGCATGTACATCCCGAGGCCCGACATGAACGCCTCCGCGAGCCTCTCGCCCACGTCGGCCGGGAACGGGGAGAACAGACCGGCGACCAGGAAGCTGACCGGGCCTATCTGCAGCTCGGGGTGGTTGGCGTACAGCGCGAGGCCGCCGCCGGGCACCTGGCTGAAGAGCAGTTCCTCACCGCTTCTCAGATAGTGCCAGGACACGGCTCCATGGCGTTCGGCCACGAAGAACCAGACAACCGTCCAAAAGGTCAGCAGTGCGTGGTGCCACCGCACTGGGTAACGTCCGATCCGGCCGATCCGCGTCCCGTCCCCGGGCGCGGCTCCCGCCGTCTCCGCGTTCCGCACGTTCCGTCCTTCCCGTCTGCCGGCCTCCGGCGTGGGGACGGCCGAGGACGCGGCCACCGCGGAGGGGACGCCGCGTGGGTCACCCGCTGGACCGGGAGACCCGCCCCGCCCCGGCCGTCCTGTGGCGCCGTCGGGTGGTGGCCTGTGCCCCGCAGACGCCTCGCCGTACGAGGCGCCTGTCGCGAACCGCCGGAAGCATAGCGAGACACTTGCCGGATTGCGCAACTATAGAGTGAACTCTTGGCGCCGATCGAATCGCGTCGAGGCCGGTCGTCGCGTTCGTCACGGAGGTAATTACGCATTCCGCTCGGATCCTGCTCACCGCAGCCTACGGGGCCCCGGTCGCCGGAAGGCGCCCTCCCCCGCACCACGGCGGCAGTCGGCGGGCGATCCGGGCGATCCGTACAAGGTGTGAACACCGAGGAGGAGTGACATGCGACGCGCCGAAGTCATCGAGGACCGTCGGCACGCGCTGCGCGACTGGGCCATCCCACTCTGCACGATCGCCGTCAGCGCCGTCCTGGTGACGGCGATCGCGACCGAGCGCGAGAGCGGGGTCGAGGACAGCGGACGTTCGGCCTTCCAGCCCTCGTCCCCTCATGCACACGGCACCGCCGGACACGGTGCCGGCGCCGCCCCCGCGCACCGGGGCGCGGCCCACTACGCCGCACACGTCCTCACCGCACCACCGCCCCGGTGACACGGCGGTTGCGCGGCCGTCGGTTCCGCACTCAGTCCCGCGGCCGCTGCCGCCGGATACGATCGGCGACCTCACTCTGCTCGGTCTCCCACCAGGGGCGTACGAGGTCCGGAGCCTCTGCCTGACGCACGAGATCCGGAGCCTTGGCCTGACGTGCGAGGCCCGCGGTCTCCGCCTGGTCCGGGGTCCGCGTCCGGGGGGCGGCGGGGACGAGTTCCGTGTCCAGGCGACGGTCGAGGGCCGCCGTCTCAACGCGCTCGTGGCGCGCCCACTGCACCAGGATCGCCAGCAGGAACGGCAGGGCGACCAGCTCGGCGATGCCGAGCATCGCGCCGCCGCCCAGCTGCTGGTCGTGGCGGACGTCCGGTGCCCAGGTCGGCGCGTGGTGCAGATACCAGGCCCCCGCGATCAGCGTGCCGTGGGTCATCACCACGACGCCCGGCACCGCGTCGACGATCCCGTCGAGGAACACCAGCCCCGCACGCACGGGGTGGGTGCACCAGGCGGGCAACGTCTGCTCATGGGTGAGTACCGGCACCACGAACAGGCTTCCGGCCACCAGCAGGTGGAGATACATCAGCTCGTGCAGCCAGCCCACCCGCAGGGCAGTGGCGAAGTACGGCGTGAAGTAGACCGTCAGCTCGGTCGCGAGCACCAGGGCCGTGCTCACCAGGGGGAAGGTGAGCAGACGCACCAGTCGCCCGCTCATGATCCGCCGCAGCCGCCCCGAGGAAGGCCCCGGGAGAGCCCGTACGGCCAGGCTCAGGGGGTCGCCGAGGGCCAGACCGAGCGGCGCGACGAGGTCGAGCAGGATGTTCTGGACGGCGGCCGGCCAGAACAGCACGTGGTCGTACACGGCGAGCGCGGACATCGTGGCGATCACGAGCGTGCCGAGCCCGAGGAGGGCGAAGGCCGCGGTGCGGGCGGGTGGCCAGCCCTCGCCCCGGCTGCGCAGTCGCACCACTGCCCAGCCGTAGAGCCCGCCGAGGGCGAGGACCAGGAGCAGTGCGGGCACGTCCAGCTGCCAGGACGACAGCAGACGTCCCGTTGTCAGCTCCGGCAGGCTCGCCGCCGCAAGATCACTCGACGGGTAACCAACCACGCACATCACCCTCCTCAGGTCCAACGGGACGAGCCCGGAAGCAGTTCGACAACGGGACGTTAGCCCCAAGCGGGACAGGCCGTGGGACCGGGGGGCGGGACGCGGGTCCAAAACCCACGCCTCCCACGGCCGCCTCGCTCCCGGGACCCGGCGCTTTCGACGTGTTGCCGCCCCCGCGCACGGAGGCGGCAACACGCCCCCGCGCGAGGTCCGCAGGAAACGGCCCGCCCCGGGTCCCGCACATCCACCCGGCTCGTCCGCCACCCCAGGGAATCGCGGGACGCAACCGCGTCACCGCGCTCCGTATCCGCAGGGTCGCGTGGACGGTCCTGGGCTGGGCAGGCCACCCGGCCGGGGGCAGCATGGGAGATACCGGAAGCCGGGAGCAGGTGTCGAGCGGTGCCGGCGCATGACCGCATGTCGCGCCGGCGGGCGGAAGGAGACTGGGATGACGACGGAATCCTTCCAGGCCGAAGGCGACCAGCCCCGCCCGACCGGTCTGCTGGATGTGCTGAGCATCGCCGCGGTGGTGCTCGACACCGACGGGCGCATCGTGTTCTGGAGCCCACAGGCCGAGGAGCTCTTCGGCTACACCGCGCCGGAGGCCCTCGGCCAGTACGCGGTTCGGCTGCTGGTCGGCCCGGAACACCTGCAGTCCGTCCTGAGCCTGTTCGCCGAGGTGATGGAGACCGGCCGGAGCTGGGCCGGAGCCTTCCCCATCCGGCACAAGGACGGCAGCACGCGGCTGATGGAGTTCCGCAACATGCGGCTGCTGAACGGCAAGGGGGACGTCTTCGCCCTGGGCATCGCGGCCGACCACACCACCCTCCAGCGCGTCGAGACGGACCTGGCCCTGTGCGAGCGGCTGGTCAACCAGTCCCCGATCGGTCTGGCCCTCATGGACCCCGACCTGCGCTGCCTGCTGGTCAACCCCGCACTGGAGCGCATCGACGGCATACCCGCCGCGGATCACATCGGCCGCCATCTGCGGGAAACACTTGCCTTCCCCGACATCGACACCATCGAGTCCGCGCTGCACCAGGTGCTGACCACCGGCACCCCGGTGCTCGACCAGTACGCCGTCGGCCGCACCCCCGCCGACCCCCACAACGACCACGCCTGGTCCCTCTCCTTCTACCGGCTGGAGGACCCCGGTGGCCGGGTGCTCGGTGCGGCCCTCTCGGTCGTAGACGTCACCGAACGGCACCGCGCGGCCACCGAGGCCGACCGGGCCCGCCGCCGCCTGGCCCTCATCGCCGACGCCTCCGCCCGCGTCGGCACCACCCTGGAGGTCGACCGGACCGCCCGTGAACTGGCCGAGATCGCGACCCCGGAACTCGCCGACGTCGTCGCGGTGGACGTCCTCGACTCCGCCCTCGCCTGCCGCCGCACCAGGCGTCCTGACAACGGCCCGGAACTCTTCCGCGCCCTGGCCCTCAAGGCGGCCGAGCCCACGGTCGCGCTCCGCGCCGCCGACCCTCCCGGTGACCTCGCTGCCTACGACGGCGACCGTCTGGTCACCCTGTGCGTCCACACCGGCCGGCCGGTCCTGGTGCGCCACGTGGACGAGGATGATCTGCGGCGCATCGCCCGTGACGCCGAGGCCACCTCCCTGCTGGCCCGAGCCGGCGTCCACTCCTATCTCGCGGTGCCACTGATCTCCCACGGCGAGGTGCTCGGTGCCCTCGACCTCAAGCGCACCCGCAACCCGGTCCCGTTCGACGAGGACGACGTCGTCCTCGCCGGAGAGCTGGCCGGCCGCGCCGCCGTGGCCATCGACAACGCCCGCTGGTACCAGAGCGTGCGCAACACCGCGCTCACCCTTCAGCGCAGCCTGCTGCCCGACCACCCGCCGCACCAGACCGGCCTGGAGCTCGCCTCCCGCTACCAGCCCGCCCAGGCCACCAGCGAGGTCGGCGGCGACTGGTACGACGTCATCCCGCTGCGCGACGACAAGACCGCGCTGGTGGTCGGTGACGTCATGGGCAACGGCATCGACGCCGCCGCCACCATGGGCCGACTGCGCACCGCCACCTGCGCCTACGCGGACCTCGACCTCGCCCCCGACACGGTGCTCCAGCACCTCGACAAGATCACCTGCGATCTGGAGCACTACATCGTCACCTGCCTCTACATCGTGTACGACCCCCACGACCAGCAGTGCCGCATCGCCAACGCGGGACACATGCCACCCGCGCTGGTCCGCCCCGGCCATGCCCCGGTCCTGCTCGACCTGCCCACCGGAGCCCCGCTCGGCGTCGGCGGCATCCCCTTCGGGACGAGCACGGCCGAACTCACCCCCGGAGACCTGCTGGTCCTTTACACGGACGGCCTTGTGGAGACGCGCCACCACCCCATCGACAACCGTCTGAACCTCCTGCTCAGCCTTCTCGACGAACCCAGCCGCCCCCTGGAGGAGACCTGTGACCTGCTGCTTTACGGGTTGCGCCACCCCGACGACCACGACGACGTCGCCCTTCTCGTGGCCCGGGCCCAGTAGGCCGCACCCGCGAGGCCCCCGGAGAATCCACGCAGGAGAGTCACACAGACTGCACACAGTCTTGGGAATGCCTCGTTAGCGTTGCAAGCCGTTCGATTCCACGAACGAATATGACCAGGCCGCGCCCGCGCCGACGGCATGTCAACTCAGGAAGACCGCAGATGGACTACTGCTCCTCGTGTCGCCGACATCTCAACGGTGCCCTGGTGTGCCCCGGGTGCGGTGCCTACGCTCCGGACATCGCTCCGGCCACCGTCGACGGCCGCCCCGTCACGGCCCGGGCCACCGTGGCGCCGGCGGTCACGGCGACGACGTGGGAGTTCACGGCCTCGGAGCCGTGGCACGACGGCGGCCCCGGTGACGGGGCAGCCGCGGCAACCGGACCGGGCGAGCCCGCAGGGACCGGCGCGTCCGGCGACCTCGAGGGCGCCCCGCCGGCGCCGCGAGGACGAGCGGCCCGGCGGCGCCAGCTGGCCCGCTGGAAGAAGACTCAGCGCCGGGCCGTGGTCGCCACCGCCGTCGCTCTCGTCGGAGGCGGCCTGGCCCTCGCCTCGATGGAGCGGACCTCCGCAGGCCGGGCCCAGGCGGCCACGGCACCGGACGTCGCGACCATGGGCGCCGGGCAGAAGCGGGTGACCGAGCACAGCGTTCCGGCGCCGGCCCTGCCCAGTGCTCACCCGTCCTCGCCCGCACCCGCCGCACAGTCCCCCTCCGGGGGCCTGCCGAGTGGGCAGTCGGCCGCGACCACGCCCCGCGCCGCGCCGCCGAGCGTCCATACGGACGTCGCCGCGCCCGCTCACACGGCTCCTCGTACGAGTCCGAGCACGGCGCCCGTGGCGACGGTGGCGTCGGTGCCGCAGTCGGCCACCTCGTCCCGTTCCGGCGGCGGCACGGCCGCCGGCCGCACCGGTACGGCGGCGCAGCCGCAGTCCACGCCCACCGGCAGCTCCGCGAACCCGGGAACCTCTCGGACGGGCCCCGCGCCGGCCTCGACCTCTCCCTCGCAGGTATGCGTGCTCGTGGTCTGCCTCGGCTGACGATCCACGCGTGGCCCTGCGGGCGATGCGCAACGAAGAGGCCCCGCCCTGGTGCGGGGCCTTTCGCTGGGTCTTTCCCAAAGGGGTTTGCGGCTTCCGCTTCAGCGAAGGCCGGCGGCCCAGGTGCCGGGCGTGAGGTCGGCGCCGGGAAGTCCGCCGGGCAGCAACTGCCGGACCTTGGCGAGCGCCGAGCGGGAGTCCGCGGTCACGGACGACGTCCCGGCCGGACACAGAGCCCGGACGATGTGGGCGTTGAGGGCGTCGTCGATCGGGCTCGGCCGCACGGTGCCGTCCGCGTTGAGCCGCTCGTACTTCATCAGGTTCCAGCCCATGGCGACCTGGCGCTTGCCGTCGCGGCCGGACAGCGCGATCGTGCCGGCTCCGAAGACCGCTCCGTCATGGCCCCAGAAGCGGCCGCAACCGGGCAGGTCGAGCGCGAAGATCCCGAGACCGTACTCCATTCCCTTCGCATGGACCGTGCGCAGCATCTCGCCGAGGGCGGCGGACCCGATCAGCCTCCCGCCCAGCAGCACGCGGTAGAAGTGGTTCAGGTCGTCGGTGGTCGAGATGATCGAGCCCGCCGTGGACGCCCAGGACATGTTGTAGACGCTGTAGTCGCGGGGCGGGTTGATCAGGCCGTAGAACGACTCGTACATCCGGGCGTGCGGGCCCTCGATGTACGGGGTGCGCGCGTAGGAGGTGTGGCGCAGCCCGGCCCGCCGGATGACGTTCCGGGTGATGTACGTGCCGGGATCCTCGCCGGTGACCTTGCGCAGGAGCAGCCCGGCGATCACGTAGTTGGTGTTGGAGTACGACCACTTCTCGCCCGGCCGTCCCGTGGCGGGCGCCCGGAGGCCGAGCCGCACCAGTTCCTCGGGCGGGATGGAGCGGAAACGGTCCTCGTCCAGGCTGGCCGTCGACCCCTTGGCGAGCGAGGGGAAGGCTCCCGGGATGTAGTCGCCGATTCCGCTGGTGTGGTTCAGGAGCATCCGTACGGTGACCTTCCGGCCCCGTGCCCCGGGGACCAGACCGGGGAGGTATGCGCCGACGGGTGCGTCCAGGCGGATCCGGCCGCGCTCCACCTGCTGGAGTACGGCGACGGCCGTGAAGGTCTTGCTGATGCTGCCCACCCGGTGACGCATACCGGGCCTGACGGGGCGTCCGGTGTCGACGTCTGCGAGCCCGGACGCGCCGGTCCACCGCCGGCTGCCGTCGCGGACGGACGAGTAGACGCCGTACATGCCCGCCTCGTGGACGGCGCGGAGCGAGGTGTCCAGCGCCGCCCGGTCTAAGGAGTCGGCCGCCGGCGGGGCGGACATCGATCCGGTGCCGGCGGCTTCGGAGGCTGATCCGACGCCGGCGGATGCGGTGGGCACCGCGACGGTCATGAGCAGGGTGGTGCCGAGGACGGTTCCGATGACCCGGTTGATGCGCAAGGGTTGTTCCTCCCCTGGTGTCCGAACATGGCTCGGTCATCGTCATCGATCATGGACACGCCTTACATCCTCCCTGCGGACGATCAACACCAAGGAGACCGGTCCCCTGGTACTACCGAGGAAGGCCCGGTCCTGAACTCTTGGCGGGGCATGACGAGTTGGGCCCGAATCGACATCCCGGGACACCGGGCAAGGAGACAATTCCCGTCCTGCGCACCGGCCTTGGTGTCGGACACGCGTGGACGATGCGGCCGAATCGTGACGCCTCACCCACCACAGCGGGGAGACCGTGATCGAAACGCGCCTCCGTACCAGTAGGCTGGGACCCGCTGCGGCACCCCACCATCACCCGCCCCGGCGGAGTCATGGGCCGGCGGCGGTCGAGCCGTCTCACGGCATTCGTCTCACGGCATGAGGATGAACAACAGGTGCTGATCGCGGGCCGGTACCAGCTGAACACCACCATCGGGCGTGGCGCGATGGGCGAGGTCTGGCGGGCGTACGACCAGATGCTCGGAAGGCCCGTCGCCGTCAAGGTGCTGCTCGCCCAGAACGCGGACCCCACCGCCGACTCCCGATTCCGCCTGGAGGCCCAGACGGCGGGGCGGCTCCACCATCCTCATGTCGTCGGAGTCCTCGACTTCGGTGAGCACGAGCGACGGCTGTTCCTGGTGATGGAGCTGGTGGAGGGCGACAGCTTGTCCCAGGTGCTCGCCGAGGACGGACCGCTGCCCGTCGAGCGGGTCGCGGACATCGCCGCACAGGCGGCGGCCGGACTCGCGGTGGCCCATGAACAGGGCATCGTGCACCGGGACATCAAACCGGGCAACCTGCTCCTCGACGCGGGCGGCACGGTGAAGATCGGTGACTTCGGCATCGCCCGCTTCATGGACGACCCGTCGGCGGCGCTCACGGCGACGGGACAGATCGTCGGCACGAGCCTGTACATCGCCCCCGAGCGCGCCCTGGGCAAGCCCGCGGGACCGCCCAGCGATGTGTACTCGCTCGGTTGTGTGCTCTACCAACTCCTCACCGGTCACCCGCCGTTCCGGGCCGACACCCCGATCGCGATCCTCCACCACCATCTCGACACGGCTCCCGTACCACCCCGCGAGCTGGGCGTCGCCCTGCCGCCCGCCTTCGAGAACTACCTTCTCGGTCTGCTCGCCAAGCGGCCCGAAGACCGTCCCACCGCACGGCAGGCCGCCGACTGGTTCGCCACCGGCGCCTGGCGAGGCCGTCCCGAACCGCTCCCGGCCGCGGCCTCGGAGCCGCGCCACACCCCCGCGGCGGCCCCGGCACCGCTCCTGCCTCCGCACACGGAGACCGGTGTGACGACGTACAAACTCCCGTCGACACCCCCGCCCCCCGGCCACCGGGCGGCCCACCGTCAGCGTCCCGCGACTGCGGGCCAGCGCGAGCACCGGCCGACGGGGACCCGCCGCGAACGCCCGGCAACGGGAGACCGTCGTGAACACGCGGGCACGGGAGGCCGCCGTGAACACGCGGGCACGGGAGGCCGCCGTGAACACGCGGGCACGGGAGGCCGCCGTGAACGCCCGGCCGCATCCGTGCGCCAGGAACGCCCCGCGGCCGGGAGCCGTCGTGAGCGGACGTCGTTTCGCGCGTTCGCCGTCCGCCGGCCTCGCGCGGTGGGCCTGATCGCGGCGGCGGCGCTGTTCCTCACGGCGATGTTCGTGGGCATGGCGGTGTTCTCACCGGAGGACAGCTCGGCGGAATCGCCCCAGCGGACAAAGACGGTCCGGCCCGGCCACTCCGGCTCCCTGACCGGCCCGCGCCATGGCCACAAGGGCGCCACCTCCGCCATTCCACAAAGTCATTGAGTTGACGGAAGGTTGACCGGCCCAAAGGGGAACGGTGGTGGTCGCGGACTGTATGTTCACCCGCATGTCCCCCCAGCCCCCACTTCTGCCGGTCCTCCCGTACCGCAAGCCCACACGTGGCCGCGACTACTGGATCCTCGACGACGTGCTGCCGAACGTGGACGAGGTCAGGGCCCGTTGTCTCGCCAAGGACGACTGGACCAAGGGGTACCCCTACACCCGGGAGAGCTGGCCCGGGCTGCGTACGATGCCGGGCCTGGAACCGGGTGAACTCGCCCGGGTGGAACGGCTGGTGCGCAAGGAGACCGGCGCGCAGAAGCTGTGGCAGGAGACCGCGCCAGGCGGCGGCACCCTCAACCACAACTGCATCCAGGTCGTCGGCAAGGACGAGGGCGAGCCGCGCCCGCACACCGACTCGCGTGCCCTGTGCCGCTATGCCGCGGTGCTCTACCTCAGCCCCAACGTTCCCAAGGACTGCGGCACCAGCTTCTACCGGCAGAACCTGCCGGGCGGCGTCCTCGGCGGCAACATGGTGCAGGCGCCGCACACCAACCTGGTCGAGGCGCTGGGCACGCGTTACGTCTCACCGGACGCGTTCACCGAGGACGTACGCGTGCCGCAGCGCTACAACCGGCTTCTTCTCTACAAGGCCAACATCATGCACAGCGCCACGGGCTACTGGGGAAGCGACCTGGCGGACAAGCGCATGACGGCCGTCTTCTTCTGGATGGCCTGACGGTTCTCAGCCCAGGCCGAGCTTGTGGAGCGCGGTCGTCCAGTCCGTGATGATGGCGTTCTGGGCGTCGGCGAGGTTCGCCTTACCGGCGCAGACGGCCTTCTTGAGCTTGTTCTCGACGGCGTCCTTGTCGGCCGAGGTCTCGTTGCCGTAGTGCGGTTCGGGCCACAGGTTCTGCTCGCTCCTGGGGGCGCCGCCGAGCTCGAGCGGCACGAAGTGGTCTTCCTCGTAGTCCGCGGTGTTGGTGTCGCTGTAGCCGTACTCGACGATCTGCTGCTTCTTGAGTGCGGTCGTGTACGAGGACGGCGGGCGCACGGTCGCGGTCCAGCCGGAGACGCAGATCGTGGAGCGGATGGTGTTCTGCGTGACGTCCGGGTTGAGGGCGCCGGGCTGACAGCTGGGGTCGGGGAGGGGGAGGTCGCCCTGGCTGCACGACTGCGCGTGTGCGGAGCCGGCGGTGACGGCGAGGCCCGCGGCGGCCAGGGCGAGGCTGGAGAGTGAAGTGACCAGGGATCGGGATATTCGGGACATGGGGGTCTCCCGGTGTGGTGCCCGGCATGGTCCGGGCGGTCGTGAGCATGACAGCACCGGGATTTCTATGCGGGTAGACCCCTTTGCGGGACCGGGAGAAGTTTTGTTGAAGGTTTATCCACGCCATGGCCGATGGTTGTGAACTCATGGGTACGGCTTGGGCGTTGGTTCACCGGCCGTTCCGCACGGGCCGAGAGCCGGGCGTGTCCGGTTCTCGCCCCGTCCCGGCGGTCCGTCAGCGGGAAGGCGTGAGCGGAAGCGCGTCCGTGTAGGCGTTCACCGGCTGGGTGATGCGGTGGACGTCATGGGCGTCGAGCGCGACGGGCGCAGACCTGGTGCCGAGGAGGCCGCCGGGGTGCCAGGTGCCCGTGACGGACACCCAGGTGTTGGAGGGCAGGCTCGGCGCCCCGTACACCCGCACCTTGACGGACTGCGCGTCCGCCGCACAGCACGTGAAGATGATCCGGGTCAGGTACCAGTCGCCGCCCTGCGCAGGCGTGACGAAACCGGTCATCTGAATGCTGCGCGCCTTGATGGCCTGCCCGCGGTCCTGCTGCACCCGGGTGGTGAAGTCCGTGAGGGTCATGGGGACGGGCGAGGTGGCGGGCAGCGGGTCGAACCGCTTCTGCTCCTTCACGGCCTTCGGAGCCTCGCGCGACGCGGTGTACGCGCCCAGAGCCGGTGGCGCGTAGAAGAGCAGGCTCAGCGCGGGCAGGAACAGCAGCCAGGCGATACGGGGGGCGCCGGAGTGGTCGTGGCCGGGCGCGTGCCCCGCGGAACCGGGCGCCAGCCCTTCGAAACCGTCACGGCCGGGCGCATGCCCCTCGAAACCGTCACGGCCGGGCGCATGCCCTGCCGGACCCTCCTGACCGGGCACGCGCACGTCCGTGCCGCGCAGTCCCTCCGTGCGGGGTTCCGCACCCACGAGAGCGTCCGCGTGTGTCCCCTGACCGCCGAGGCCGTCCGCGTGCGCCTGCGCACCGTCGTGACCCCGCGCGGATCCCTCCGGACCACCGCTGCCGTGACCGCCTTCGTGCGGTTCCCTCCGATCCAGCGCCGCGCCGGCCAGCCCCAGCAGGAGGAGCAGCACGCCCGAGGCGATCAGATACGGCCGCAGCCCCGGCCGTACGTATCTGAGGCACAGGTCGGTGAAGAGGGAGGCATGGAGCAGGCCGAGGCCGCTGACGACGAGCAGGAGCACCTGAGCGGGGCGTTTCACAGCAGGGCCCCTCCGATCAGCACGCTGCACAGGACCGCGACGACCGTCGTCGCGGTGGAGAAGCGCAGCGCGAAGGCCCGGCCGAAGGTCCCCGCCTGAAGCGCGATCAGTTTCAGATCGACCATCGGGCCGACGACCATGAACGCCAGCCGGGCCAGCGGCGAAAAGCCGCTCAGCGAGGCGGCCACGAACGCGTCGGCCTCCGAGCAGACCGCGAGAAGGATGGCGAGAGCGGCCAGGAAGAGCACCGACAGCCAGGGCGATCCGGAGAACGTGTCCAGCACCGAGCGCGGGACCGTCACATTGAAGGTGGCCGCCGCCATGGCCCCGAGGACCAGGAAGCCGCCCGCGTGCAGGAAGTCGTGCTGGAAGCCGAGCCGGAACTCGTTCCAGCGGCTGCGCCCCGGGCGGTGTCCGGTGTGGCGTACGGCCGGCCTGAGCCATTCCTCGCGGCCGAGCCAGAGCCACAGCCAGCCCATCACGGCGGCGGTGGCGAGCGAGGCGAGCAGCCGGGCCAGGACCATGGCGGGGCTGCCGGGGAAGGCGACGGCCGTGGCGGTCAGCACCACCGGGTTGATGGCGGGGGCCGACAGCAGGAACGCGAACGCGGCAGCCGGCGTGACTCCCCGGCTGATCAGGCTGTTCGCGACCGGCACCGAGGCGCACTCACAGCCCGGCAGCACGGCGCCGGCGACCCCTGCGACCGGAACGGCGAGCGCGGGGCGCTTCGGCAGCGCCCGGGTGAACACCCGCGCCGGCACGAACGCGTTGATCGCGCCGGACAGGGCCGTGCCGAGCAGCAGGAACGGCATCGCCTGCACGGTGATGGCGAGGCAGACGGTCCGCCAGGCCGCGACCGCCGGGTCGTTCGGGCCCCGGACGGCTAGGACGGTCGCCGCGGAGGCGACCGCGGGGAGCACGACGAGAAGGGGCCAGGGCACCGGACGAGGGCGTACGGGAGTCTCGACGGTCACCGTGGGAGTCACGGAGACCGCCTCAGCCAGTTCATCCGTTTTCTGCATGCTCGCTCCGAAATTTCGGATGTTCCGACTGAACATAACGGGCGCGCGCCTTCCCTCCCCGGTACCGCCACGCGCAGGCAGGCAAGACCACCCTCCTCGACCATGTCCTCGGCGTCCTCGGCGTCCTCGGCGTCCTCGGCAACCGCGAGGGCATGCGGGTAGCGGTCATCGTAAACGACATGAGCGAGGCCGATATCGAGGCCGCTCTCGGGCCCCCTCCGTATCGCGCGGTGTCTTTGCCCGCCTGCCCGCCGAAGACGGGACGGGCCGTGCGCGAAGGGGACTTCGAGGACTTCGTGGCAAACCGTCCGTATGCCCCTGCCGTACGCCTCCGACCTGATCGTCCCGCTGTCCGCCGAACTGGGCGCGGGGACGGCGGAGTTAACCGGCAACCTCAGGTGTGACGCCCCCCACAGCGCGGGCCGCGGATTTTGCCTAAGGAAAAGGTTCTTGGCTCCCGCCCTACCCGTACCCCTGGACGTCCGAACAACCAGGAGGGGCCATGCGCATTTCACGGAACGCGGCGGGAACCGTCTTCGTGGCGGGCGCCCTGATGCTGACGCTGACGGCGCTCGCCTACCCCACCATGCTGGGACTGCAGACCACGTCGAGCGCACAGAACCGCGTGATCGCGAACACCTCGGCGGGGCCGCTGACCGAGGCGGACCGCGACTTCGTCGTCAAGGTACGGGCCGCGGGCCTGTGGGAGTTCCCCTCCGGTGAGCTGGCCCTGAAAAAGGGCACGACGCCGGCCGTGCGCACCGCGGGAATGCACCTGATCAACGGCCACGCCAACCTCGATGCCGCCTGCCGCAGGGTGGCCACGCAGCTGGGTATCACGCTGCCCAACCAGGCGAGCCCGCAGCAGCAGGGGTTCGTGGCCACGCTCACCGCGGACCAGGGCAAGCAGTTCGACCAGGACCTCGCGAACATCCTGCGCGTGACACACGGCTCCATCTTCCCGGTCATCGCCAACATCCGCGCAACCACGCAGAACACCCTGGTCCGCCAGTTGGCCGACCAGGCCAATGACACCGTCCTCGACCACATCACGGTGCTGGAACAGACGGGCCTGGTGAACTTCGACCAGGTCCTGTTCAAGGAGACGACCCCGCCGAAGGATCCGAAGGTCAACCTCACCCCGCCGGCCCCGCAGCCCGGCGAGCCCACGGTGGTCCTCTCCCCGCCCCCGGGCTTCACCCCGCCGCCGTCAACGACGCCTTCACCGGTGCCGACCACGGGCTGAGGCGACGCGCCGCCCACGAGGCCGAGCTGGCCCGACCCGCATCTCCCCCTCCTCCACGGAGCGCGGGTCGGGCCTACGAAAGGTGGGCCCGGCGCTCACCGGGGGAATAGAGCGCCGGGCCCGTTGGAGGATGGTCGGAAGGACGCCGGGGGCGTCATGCCCGGGTTCGTGAGGGGCGTCGCCGCGCGACGACCGCGATGCCCGCCGCACCGGCCCCGATCGGCAGGGCGTTGCCGCCGCCTCCCGGTGAGACATCGCGCATACGATCCCCAACTTCATGAGCCCGGACCCGGATGACGGACTCGGGCAGCGCGAAGCCGCCGGGGACCGTGGCCGGGAAGAGTGGTCGAAGAGAAGCACCGAGCTCACTGGTCACTTGAGTCACGGTTCGACCACATAGTCGATCAGTGGGCGCGGCGTGTCAACCTCGTTGAAAGCGCGACGACTTCACTGACCATCACGGTTCGGCCACATCAGGAATGAGCAGGTCCGGTCACCTGCCGGACTCCCGGATCTCCACGTTCCGGAAGGCCGCCCCGCCACCGATCGCGAGCAGCGCGAGTCAGGCATCGCCGGCCAGGACCGTCGGACGGCGAGATGGGCGACCGGGTGATCCACCGAGCGAGCCCCGATGCCTACGTCCCGGCAGCCGTGCTCCCGCGCGCCTTCTCCCCCTATTCGGCTGCCTGCTCCACCGGCTGCGGCTGCGGCTGCGCCAGTCCCGCCGACCACTTCTCCTCGATGCGCCCGACCTTCCACACGATCATCGCGAGCACCCAGGTGGCGAAGAACATTCCGACGATCACGAAGCCGAGGGTGTTCAGGTCGACTCCCGCGATCCACTCCCAGAAGGTGCCTTGCAGCCGGAGTTTCTCGGCGAGCAGGCCCAGCAGTTCGACCGTGCCGATGATCAGCGCGACGGCGACGGACAGACCCGTGATCGTGAGGTTGTAGTAGACCTTGCGGACGGGTTTGGAGAACGCCCACCCGTACGCGAAGTTCATGAACGACCCGTCGATCGTGTCGAGCAGCGACATGCCGGCCGCGAAGAGGACGGGCAGGCACAGGATCGCGTACCAGGGCAGGCCCGAGGCCGCGCCCGAACCGGCCAGGACGAGGAGGGCGATCTCCGTCGCGGTGTCGAAGCCGAGGCCGAAGAGCAGGCCCAGCGGGTACATCTGCCAGGGCTTGGTGATCGACTTCATCACGCGGCCGAGCAGTCGGTTCATGAAGCCGCGGTTGTTGAGCTGCTCCTCCAGAGCCGCCTCGTCGAACCGCCCGGACCGCATCTGCCGGAAGACCTTCCAGATGCCGGCCAGGATGACGAGGTTGATCACGGCGATGACGTAGAGGAAGGTGCCGGAGACCGTCGTACCGATCAGGCCCGTGACGTTGTGCAGCTCGGAGTTGTCGTTCCGGACCGGCCCGGCCAGGGTCTTGACACCCAACGAGAGCAGCAGCGCCAGGCCGAAGACGACGCTGGAGTGGCCGAGCGAGAACCAGAAGCCGACCGACAGCGGACGCTTCCCCTCGCCCATCAGCTTCCGGGTGGTGTTGTCGATCGCGGCGATGTGGTCCGCGTCGAAGGCGTGGCGCATGCCCAGCGTGTACGCGGTCACGCCGATGCCGACGCCGAAGGACTTCGTGCCGATGCTGTAGTGCTCGGGCGCGACGATCCCGACCAGCGTGAACCAGCCGATGACGTGCAGCGCCAGGACGAACGCGGCCATCCCGCCGAGTCGGCCCCACTCCTGCCGCGTGATGGACATGCGCATCCGTGAGGAGGACGGGGGCATGGAGTGGGGCCTTTCTTCGCGGGAGGGGTTGGTGCAATCCCCTCTGCTCCGGGTACTGCGACACCCACCTTTGTGCATGGGAATACTACTTGCAAGCAAGTTGCAGTAAAACCGGGGTCCCGATGAGCGAGGCAGCGCCTCACGTCGACTCGGCCATCTGCTCCACCGCCTCCTTCGCCTCCTTGAGGTCGGCCCCGGTGATCTCCCTGTACACCTTGATCGCCTGGATCCTCCTGCCGTCCCGCGCCAGAGCCGTGACCTGCTCAAGGGCCGGGTCGGTCCGGGTGAGAGCGAAGTGGTCGAGGAGCAGGTCCAGTTTCTGCTCGACGCGGGCGATGCGGCGGTCGGTCCGCCTGATCCTGCTGTCGACACCGGCGTAACCCGCACAACCGGCAAGAAGGAGAGCGCAAACGACGAAGAGACCGAGTGTGTCCATGGCCCGCGATCCTAGGGGCGGCCCTGCGCCCGGGCCCCGGCGCGCGCCCGGCGCCGTGCGTGGGGTTGCTCACTCCTTCGCGTATGCGTCGATCAGGGCGAATGTGGCCTGCGACTGCTCGATCTGCGGCAGATGGCCCGCCTCGGGGACGATCTCGAGGCGGCCGTCGCCGAACGCGGCGGCGTAGGCCGCGCCGTAGGCGGGCGTGACGATGCGGTCGCTCTCGCCCCACAGCAGCAGGGTGGGGACCTGGACGCGGCCCGGACGGCGCAGCAGCTTCGGGTCGTGCATGTCCCGATCACCGGCGACGGCGCGCAGGGCTGCCATGTCCGCCTGGCGCAGGGCGAGTTGCTCGGCGGGGACACCGGCCGGGTCGATGGAGAAGCGGTCGGGGTCGTGGTAGGCGTGCTCGGCGACCCCGCGGGCGTCGAGGGCGAAGAAGTCCGTGATCGGTTCGCCCTCGACCACGACGCCGGCGGCGTCGATCAGGACGAGCCCGGTGATGACGCCCGCGTGGTCGCGTACGGCCATCTCGGCGACGATCCAGCCGCCGAGCGAGGAGCCGACGACGAGCACGGCTCGCCGAGGAGCCGCAGTCCGGCTAGCCGGACTGCCCGCTCCCCGGCCCGCCGGGCACCGACGGCGTGCTCGACGGCGGCCCCGCCTCAGGGGTTCCGCCCGGCTCGGACGTCCGCAGCGCCGAGGGCGAGGGTCCGCCGTCCTCGATGTCGATCACGTCGCCCACCCGCAACTGCCGGTAGAGCCACACGGCTTGCGCGGGCTCCAGGCCTATCCAGCCGTTCGTCGCGTCATGGTTCCCGGCCGCCTTGGCGTCGTAGATCAGGCCGCCGAGAAAGGTGGTCCTGCCGTCGTCCGCGCGGAGTTCGATCACCCAGGGGATCTTGACGCTGTAGGAGCCCGCGACGCCTGCGTCCCGGCCGGGCACCGCCTTGGTGTCCAGCCGGGCGGTGACCGTCATACGCCCGGTGGGCGTGGGGGACAGCACCGTGCCCGCGCTGACGGGCAGTTGCCGACCGCCGATGAGGAGCACCCGCCGGGTGAGATCCACCGTGGCGGAGGCCGCCGCCACGGTGCTGGGCACTGTGGTCGGGGTCGCGGCGGGAGAGGGGCGTTCGCCCTGGTCCGGGCCGGTGAGGTTCACCAGCAGTGCGACAGCCAGGGTCGTCACCGCGGAGACGCCGGCCACCGCGGCGGCCGTACGGCGGCGGCGTCGGCGCGCACCCGCCCGGCGGCGGACATCCGCGCCGGAGACGGAAGACGGACGCTGCCCGGACTCGGCCAGTTCACGCAGTCGGGTGGTGAGGTCATCGGACACGGTCGTCCTCCCTCTCCCCCTCGCCGGTGGCCAGTTCCCGCGCCAGCGCCGCCCGGCCCCGGGACAGCCGGGCCTTGACCGTCCCCACGGGAGCACCGGTTTCGGAGGCTACCTGCTCGACACTCAAGTCGCACAGATGGTGCAGAACCAGGGCCATCCGCTGTGCCTCGGGCAGTTTGCGCAGCGCGGCCACGAGCGTGGCCCGCTCGGGGTCCGGACCGGGTGTGTGCTCCGGTGGCGGAGTACGACGCATCAGCTCCAGCCGGCGTCGCGCCCGCCGCCAGCGGCTCACCGCGAGCCGCATCGCCACGGTCCGTATCCATGCCTCGGGCGCCCCGTCGGCGAGGAACTCCCGCCGCCGGTCCCAGGCGCGTACGAACGCCTCCTGGACGACGTCCTGGGCCTCACCGTGGTCCCCGGTGAACGCGTACAACTGCCCGGTCAGCCGGGGGAACGCGGCGGCGTAGAACGCGTCGAACTCTTCTTCGGTCATGCCCCCACCACGCTCTCGGTCACGCCCCCGCCGCCCGCTCGCTCATGGCCCCGCCACGACTTGGTCCGAATTCCCGCGACTCCCGTGCAACCCGGCCGTCTCCCCCGTGCGTACAGGTCCCGTACGCCGCACATCGAAACACACCACAGGGAAGACAGGATGACCAGCAGAGCCAGGAGCCGGCACGGCGGGCTCGCCCGGGCTGCCGCCGCCATGTGCCCACTGACGGGCGCTCACGGGCTGCGCCCGCACGGCCCGGACCGATGCGACCACCGAGTTCAGCGTCACCGCGCGGCCCACTCCGAGGGCCCCGGCGAGTGCCAAGTCCACGCCCGCGCCGCTGAAACGGCTGAGCGTCGCCCATCTCGACATCGACGACGAGGAGAGCGACGGGCGTCGGCATGCCGATGTCCGTCATCTTCAGCCACCCCGTGCCGGTGCGCCAAAGGGCGGACGTCGAGCGGCAGTTGACGGGCCGACCGGCGGCGGGGAGCGCGGCCGCGTGGGGAATTCGCCATCCACGACGCCAAGGGCCGTGTCCACGCCCGGCTGAGGTGACCCGTGGGCGGGGTAACCGCACGCTCCCCCGGTCCACGCGCCTCCCGCCCCTCACCCCCACACATACCCGACCCGGAGGAACCAAGCCCGTGCCGCAGTACGAGACGTCTACAGCCTCCGCGGTGAGCACCGACTTCGCCGCGTACTCCGCCGCGGCCTGGTCCCCTCTGGTACGCACCGCGCACCTGCTCACCGGAGACTTCCACGAGGCGGAGGACCTCGTGCGGACCACGCTGGCCGAGGTGTACTCCCGCTGGCGGCGCGTCCCGCGTGATGACGTCGACTTCCACGTGCGGCGCTCGCTCGTCAGGAACAACCTCGGCCGGATCCGCAGGAGACGCGTCGCCCGTACGCCGGCCCTGTTGCCGATCCCGTTGCTGCCCGAGCCGATGCGCCGACGGGACGCCCGGCACACCGAGCCGGTCGAGCGCCGGACCGCGGCCGCCGAGGCGCTAGCCACGCTCCCCGCCCGGCAGCGGACCGTACTGGTGCTGCGCTACTGGGACGACCTCACCGAGGCCGAGATCGCCGAGCTGCTCGGCTGCTCGCCCGGCAAGGTCAGGACCCATGTCCGGCGCGGCCTTGCGGCCCTGCGCGCCCATCCCGCCTACGACGTCTGCGACCGCCCCCACCCCGTCTCCGGAGCACACCCATGAAACGCTCGAGGACCGAAGCCCAGCCGCGCGTGACGAACGCCGAGGCCGCGCGTCTGCGCGAGGCACTGGCCGAGGCCGCTTACGGGATCACTCCGTCGCGGCCGCCGCTCGCGGGCATCGAGCGTCTCGGCCGCCGGACCCGGCGCAGGCGGCGGTCGGCCCTGCTGGGCGCGGGGTGCGCACTGCTGCTGGTGCCGCTGGCCGCCATGGCGGCTCGGAGCACCGGGTCCGAGGCCGACCGCGTCAACTCGCCGGTCGCGGCGCCGTCCGTGACCGCCGGGAAGGTGCGGGTGGTCACGCCCGGCGAACGGGTCCCGGTCGCGCCCGGACGGAGGATCTGGCTGACCGCGGACGGCATGCACTGGACGGAACCCCAGGGCCCGGCCCGGTTCAGGGGTGTCACCGACGGCGGCCTCGCCCGGGACCGGCCAGGTGTCGGGCTCCAGGCGACCGGCCGGGGCGGCGCCCGGTTCCTGTTCGGCATCTACCACGGCAAGGGCGAGGCGGCGCGCGTGAGGACCGAGACCGTCGGCGGTGACGTCGAGGGCATGGCCCTCACCCTCGCGGGAGGACCCGGCTGGGGCGTCTGGTACGCCTCGGTGAAGCTGCCCGACGCCGCCTCGAAGACGTCGACGTCCCCGCCGCCCTCCGGAGGCACACGCAGAGTCACGGTGTACGACGCGGCGGGCGCGGTGATCGCGAGCACGGACTTCGGCCGATGAGCGCGTCGAGGGCGCTGGGCGCGCAACGACGCCCGGGAGCGCGCATACGGTCCGCGGCCTCGCGCCGCCGTCGGGACGCCCGCACCCCTCGTCGCCGCCGTGCCCGGGGCCGTGGGCTGCGGCGTGCGGCGGCCGCCTTGGGCGCGCTGGCGCTCCTCGCCGTGGGAGCGCTCGTCGTGGCGTACGAGATGACCGGCATCCCCGAGCCGCACCCGGAGACTGCGATGCAGTCCACGGTCTTCGTCGACGGGCACGGCGCCTATCTGGGACGGCGCGGTCCGGTGGACCGTCAGGAGGTGCCGCTGTCCCGGGTGCCGCGCCCCGTTCAGGACGCGGTGATCGCCGCGGAGAACCGCTCCTTCCGTACGGATTCCGGGATCTCGCCCCGGGCCGTCCTGCGCGCGGCGGTGTCCACGCTGAGCGGCGGCGAGCGGCAGGGCGGCTCGACGATCACCCAGCAGTATGTGAAGAACGCGCTCCTCAGCCCCGAGCAGTCGCTGTCCCGGAAGTTCCGGGAGGCACTGATCGCGGTCAAGCTGGACCGCACCCGCTCCAAGGACTCCATCCTGCAGGGCTACCTCAACACCGTGTACTTCGGCCGGGGCGCGGCGGGCATCGAGGCCGCCGCGCGGAACTACTTCGGCGTGGACGTCCAGGACCTGACGGTCGGCCAGGGCGCGGCGCTGGCGGCCGTCATCAACATCCCCTCGTACTACGAGCGCGCCGGCTCCGACCCCGAGGTGACGCGGAAGCTGATGGACCGCTGGGAGTGGATCCTGGACGCGATGGCGGACAGCGGTGCCCTCACGGCGGCGGAGCGTGCCCAGGCCCGGTTCCCCGCGTTCCGCTTCTATCCGCCGGGCGACATGGACGGGCAGCGCCAGTATCTGATCGACGCGGCGGCGAAGGAGTCCGCCGACCGGCTGGGCATCACCGTGGACCAGCTGGCCCGCGGTGGCTACACCGTGCACACGACGTTCGACCTGGCCGGGCAGGACGCGGTGAGCCAGCGGGTGGCGGAGGGAGTACCGGGCCTGTCCGAGGGGACGACGCTGCACGCGGCGGTGATCGGCCTGGTGCCCGGCGACGGGGCGGTCCGGGTGCTGTACGGCGGCGCGGACTACGCCCACCAGCCGTTCAACGACGCGCTGTCGGGCGCCGTGGAGGCGGGCACGGCGCTCGACCCCTTCATGCGTCTCAAGCCGGTCGGCCCTCTGGCCCCGCTCCGGCGGACGGCAGCCCCGAACCCGCTGCAGCTGGCCTCGGCGTACGCGGCGATGGCGGCCCAGGGCAGGTACGCGACCCCGTACACGGTGGCGACGATCACCCGCGCCGGACGCACCGTCTACTCGGCCCACCCGGACACCAGCCAGGTCATTCCGGCCCTCGCGGCCCCGGTGGTGGCCACGTACGCGGCGGTTCCGCGTGCGGCCGGCGAGGCGGAGCCGGTGCCCTACGGCTTCTCAGGCGGCGCGGGCACGGGTCCCGGCACCCGCACCCTGTGGATGACGACCGCCACCCCCGCCTTGAGCATGACGGCGGCCCTGTTCGCCGAACACCCCGCCCAGGGGAGGCAGCCGGCGACACCGGCCCATCTGCCCGCGTCCGCGGGGGCCCTGGCGAAGGTCCTCGTGCACCGTCCCGTCAGGGGCGGGGCCGGGTGATCCGCGGGCACCTCGAACGGTCCCCCACCGCTGGCCACTCGGATCCCCCGCGCCGAAGCTGGCCCCATGGACGCCCCGCCCCCCGACGGTCTGCCGCCCTTCGAGGACCGGACCGACTTCGAGAACGCCGACCGCGGGTTCGTCGCCGCCCTCGTGCCGGGGGTGGTGACGGCCGCGGACGGGCGGGTGGTGTGGGACGGAGACGCCTACGGGTTCCTCGACGGGGACTGTCCCGGCACCGCGCACCCGAGTCTGTGGCGGCAGTCCCAACTGTGCGCGCGGCAGGGGCTGTACGAGGTGACCGAGGGCGTCTACCAGGTGCGCGGGCTCGATCTGGCCAACATGACCCTCGTCGAGGGGCACGACGGCGTCATCGTCGTCGATCCGCTCATCTCAACGGAGTGCGCGGCGGCCGCCCTGGCCCTGTACCGGAAGCACCGCGGCGAACGGCCCGTGACCGGGCTCGTCTACACCCACTCCCACGTCGACCACTTCGGCGGCGCCCGCGGGGTGCTGTCCCGCGAGGACGAGGCGGGGGTGCCGGTCCTCGCGCCCGTCCGGTTCCTGGAACACGCGGTGAGCGAGAACGTGTTCGCCGGGCCCGCGATCGCCCGCCGCGCCGTGTTCATGCACGGCACCCGGCTGCCGAAGGCGGCCGACGGGCAGATCGGCACCGGGCTCGGCACCACCCTGTCCACCGGCACGGTCACCCTCGTCCCGCCGACCGTCGACATCACGCACAGCGGGCAGACGGAGACCGTCGACGGCGTCCGGATCCTGTTCCAGCTGACGCCGGACACCGAGGCCCCGGCCGAGATGAACTTCCTCTTCACCGATCAGCGTGCGCTGTGTCTCGCCGAGAACGTCACGCACACCCTGCACAACATCCTGACCCTGCGCGGCGCCCCGGTCCGTGACGCCCGCGTCTGGTCCCGCTACCTCGACGAGGCTGTCGACTTCTTCGGCGACGCCTACGACGTGGCCTTCGCCTCGCACCACTGGCCGACCTGGGGGCACGAGAACGTCGTCCGGCTGCTCGGGGAACAGCGGGACCTGTACGCGTATCTCCACGACCAGACGCTGCGGCTGATGAACCGGGGCCTGACGGGCCCGGAGATCGCGGAGGAACTGCGGCTGCCGCCCGCGCTGCAGGCCGCCTGGCACGCACGGGGCTACTACGGGTCCCTGAGCCACAACGTCAAGGCGGTATACCAGCGCTACCTGGGGTGGTACGACGGCAACCCCGCCCACCTCTGGGAGCATCCGCCGGTCGCGCTCGCCCGGCGGTACGTGGAGGTGGCGGGCGGGCCGCGGGCGATGCACGCGGCGGCCCGGCGGTACGCCGACGCCGGGGACCTGCGGTTCGCCGCGACCCTCCTCAACCACCTCGTCTTCGCCGACCCGGACGACGAAGGGGCGAGGGAGACCCTGGCAGGCCTGTACGAACGGCTCGGGTACGGCGCCGAGAACGGGCCCTGGCGCAACATCTATCTGACCGGCGCACAGGAACTGCGCACGGGAACGGGCGGCGGCGCCATGGCCACGGACACGGCCGAGACGACGTCGGCGCTCACCGTCGGCATGCTGCTCGACTCCCTCGCGGTGCGCATCGACGGTCCGCGCGCGGCGAAGGAGCCACGGCTGGTCATCGACCTGGTCGTGATCGACGAGCAGCGCCGGCACCGGATCAATCTGGAGCACGGCGCGCTCACGCACCGCAGTCTGCCGTTGCACCGCGCACCGAGGCCGCGCGCGGGCCTGACGCTCACCCTGACCCGCCCCGAACTCCTGGGGCTGCTGGCGGGCAGGGGCCTCGCGGGCATCGAGACGGAGGGCGACCGGGGGCTGCTGAAGCGGCTGTTCTCCTACGTGACGGCCCCGGACCGGGGGTTCGCGATCGTCACACCCTGACGCGTCGCGCGGGGGATCAGAACCATCTCGCCGGGGATCCGCAGCGTCTTGCCGGGGATACGTCTCGCGAGGGATCCGTCTCGCGGGGGATCCGTCTCGCGGGGGATCCGAAGGCTCCTCGACCTGCGCTCCTCGACCTGCCCGACCGTCCTCGCTCCGCACGCTGACGACGGCCGCTGTGCGCCCGCCCGGATCCGCCCGGTAGCGGGCGGTCAGAGCGGCGGCTGTGCCGGTGCGGGGCCGAGGGTGGTCGTGCCGGGGGCGGTGCGATGGCCGAGGCCCGTGCGGTACGCGTCCAGAGCCGCCTCCACCCGGCCCGTACGGCGCAGCAGATCGCCGAGCAGCCGGCACAGGTCCGCCAGGTCTCCTGCCGCCCCCGCCCGCTCCAGGAGACTGAGCGCCCGGACGTAGTGCTCCTCGGCGGCCTCCATGTCGCGGGCGTCCTCGGCGATGATGCCGAGGAGGCGGTGCGCGGCGGCGGAGTGCACGGCACCGCGCTCGGGGCCGATGTCGCCGAGCACGCCGTGCAGCAGCTCCGCGGCCTCCTGGGACCTGCCGCCGCGGTGCAGCACGTCCGCCAGCTCCACCGCGACCTGGCTGCTGTAGAGGGCGGCCCGCTGCTCGGAGAGCATGGCGAGGGCTTCGCGCAACTCCGCCTCGGCGCGCCCCAGTTCACCGTTCTGGGCATGAAGATAGCCGCGCATCCAGTGGCAATTGGCCAGCTCGGTGCGGATCTGCAGCTGCCGGTACAGCTCGGCGGCCTTGGCGAGGGAGGCGTCCGCCTCGGCGAGCCGGCCCTCGGCGAGGAGGGTGCGCGCCACCGACCGGTGCATGCGCGCCACGAGCGCCGGATCGCCCACCTGGGGTGCCAGCGCCAGCGCGAACTCGGCCGCCTGTGCCGCTCGCGCGTGCGCACCCATGTCCATGTACGGGCCGATGGCGCTCGCGTAGAGCAGCAGCAGGGCGTCCGGGTCGTGCAGTCCGGAGCGGTTGAGCTCGTCGAGGGTGGACTCCAGCAGGTAGCAGGCGTAGCGGAGTTCACCGGCGAGGTAGTGGGAGACGGCGCGCCCGCGCAGCGCCGGGACCCGCCTGGGCAGCGGTGCGTCGCCCAGGCACTTCTCGGCCCGTTCGAAGTACTGCCGGCCGGCCGCCAGGTCGCCCAGCTCCAGGGCGCACTCGCCGAGCCCGAGGAGCGCCGCGGCCCGCTCGGCGCCGAGACCGTGCGCCTCGGCCTCGGTCAGCAGGGCACCGTACTGCTCGGCCGCGACCTCGGCCTCGCCGGTGGCGAGCGTGCGCTGGGCGTCGGTCAGCCTGAGCCGCAGACCGGTGGCGAGGTGCGCCGGACGCCCGGTGGCCAGCTCGTCGAACCCCACGTCGAGACGCTCGGCGAGATGCCTGAGCGCCTCGTCGGAGGGGCGGACCCGGCCGGCCTCCAGGGTGGAGATGTAGGCGGCGGTGTAGGAGGGCTCCGCCAACTGTCGCTGGGTCAGGCCGCGTTCGCGTCGCAGGCGCTGCACTCTGCGTCCGATGGTCTCCGGGTCGTCCCGATCCGCCATGCGATCAATCATGCCAGTAAGTGCACTTACGGAGGACGCATTACTGACTTCCTGTCAATTCGTTCGGGGCTACCGCTTGGGCAATCCAGCCCCATGACTCCCTTCCCGTGAGGCGGCCCACACCCTAAGTTGGGAGCACGTTAAATGCGCTTGATCCGTGGCTGTAATTGCGAGGTCGGTTGCCGTGCTCGGACACCTTTCCGTGCGCCAGGGACGCGTATCCGCGCGGTACGCCAGGGGCTTCGCCGCGGCCGTCGTAGCCGTGGCCGCCCTGATCGCGGCGGCCGACACGGGCCCCGCCCGGGCGGCGGGGCCGGTTCCGCACACCGAGCACGTCCGGCAGGTCCGGCACGTCCAGCACCCCACCGCCTGAACCCTTTCCGCAGGCGGGCGGCGGCGCCCGGCACCGGCATACGCTTGCCCTGTGACCTCCCCCGCCGCACGCACCGCGCTGGACCTCACCGCAGACCTCCCGGTCACCGGCCTGGAGGGCTTCTACCGGGATCTGCACCGTCATCCCGAACTGTCCCTGCGCGAGCACCGTACGGCCGGGAAACTCACCGAGGTCCTGCGCACGGCGGGGTTCGAGACCGCCGAGGGCGTCGGCGGCACCGGGGTCGTCGGCGTGCTGCGCAACGGCGAGGGGCCCACCGTCCTGCTGCGCGCCGACATGGACGCGCTGCCGGTCGCCGAGGAGACGGGACTGCCGTACGCCTCGGAGGTGCCCGGGACGATGCACGCCTGCGGGCACGATCTGCACGTCACCTGGCTGGCGGGCGCGGCTCGGGCGCTGGCCGCCGGACGCGACACCTGGTCGGGCACGCTGGTGGTCGTGGGGCAGCCCGCCGAGGAGACCGGCCAGGGCGCGCGGGCGATGGTGGCGGACGGGCTGTACGAGCGCTTTCCGCGCCCCGACGTGCTGCTCGCCCAGCACGCGGCCCCGGGCCCGGCCGGGCTCTACGCGCACTCCCCGGGACTGATCCTGTCCGCCTCGACGGACATGGACGTCGTCGTGCACGGCCGGGGCGGCCACGGCTCGCGCCCGGAGTCGACCGTGGACCCCGTGGTGACGGCCGCATACCTCGTCACCCGTCTGCAGACCGTGGTCAGCCGGGAGACAGCCGCGCGCGACTCCGCGGTGCTCACCGTGGGCCGGATCGAGGCGGGCACCCGGCACAACATCATCCCGTCCCGGGCGCACATCGCCCTGAACCTGCGCACGCAGTCGGCCGAGGTCCGCGACCGGATGACCGCCGCCGTCCGGCGCATCGCGGCGGGAGAGTGCCTGGCCGCGGGCTGCCCGCGCGAGCCCGAGGTGACCGTGGGCGCCGACTTCCCGGCCACGGTCAACGACGCGGGCACGGACCGCCGGGTGGCCGCCGTGCACGGCGAGGTGTTCGGCGCGGCCACGGTCTTCGACCCCGGCCCCGCGATGGGCAGCGAGGACTTCCCGCATCTGGCGCCGGACGGGGTCCCGTACGCGTACTGGTTCGTGACCACCACGCCGGCCGATGTGTGGGAGGTGGCGCCGGGCGCGGAGCTGATGGAGAAGTTCGCGGCGGTCCCGAGCAACCACAGCCCCCACTTCGCGCCCGACCTGTCCACGCTCCTGCCCGGCGTAACGACCCTGGTCTCGGGGGCACTTGCGCATGTGTCACTGACATGAGCCGGTCTTCGCACACTCGCCGCCCTCGGCACACCCGGCGCACTCGGCGCACTCGTCGACGCACGGGAGCTGGAAGTACTTCGTCTTCACCGGCTGGGGCACGCGCGGCCGTGCGCCGTCACGGCTGGCTCTGAAGCTGCTGAAGACGGCGCAGGTGCTCCTGGACGTGGATCAGGGCACCTTCGCGCCGTCCCGGCACCCGTGCGCGCAAGTCGGCGAGCGCAGGGCCCAGTTCACGAGCCCGGACCGGATCGCCCATCCGGCCCCACTGGTGGTGCGCTCGGTCGACGGCCGCCTCCACCGCCGGGTCCTTGGGACTCTGACCGGCCGACAGACGGGCGTTGGCGACCGACAGCCAGGTCTCACAGCTGCGGTCGGCATCACCCGCGAGCATCGCGAGGTCGGCGCGGACCTCCATCCAGTGCAGCGACTCCTCGGAGCCCGGGCCGTGCTCCCGCAGCGCGGACCGCTCCCACCGTGCCGCGAGATCGGCCGCCTCCGCGTGCCGCCCGTCCTGGACGGCGGCCGTGAGCGCGGCGTGCGGATCCGGAGGGGCCGGGGTATCCAAGGGAGCCGGGGTATCCAGGAAAGCCGAGGTATCCAGAGGAGCCGAGGTAGCCGGAGGAGCCGAGGTAGCCGGAGGAGCCGAGGTAGCCGGAGGAGCGGGGGTATCCAGGGGAGCGGGGGAATCCCAGGCAGTCGGGGCTCCGGCCTGGGACGGTACGGGGGCCGGGGCCGTCTGCCGTGTCCGGGCCGACCCCGGCGCGTGCGAGGGCCGGGGGGTGTACGGGATGTCCAGGGCCTGGGGGATGTACGGGGTCTGGGGGTCGTGCGCGGTCCTGGGGTTCTCCAGGTTCCGTGGGGTGTGCGGGGTCCCAGATGTGTGCGGGGTGTGCGAGGTGTGCGGGGTCTGCCAGCTCCGCGCCGGTACCGGGTGGTTGAGGGCAGGAGACAGGACGATGTCCCCCTGCGCGCCGGTGTCCGCGTACACCCGGGTCAGCGTCTGCTGGTGGAGGGTCGCCGGGTCCGGGCGGTGGCCGCTGCGCAGGATCGTCGCCAGCGTCTTCATGTACGCCGGAACCGCCAGTGCGCGGCGTGGCGGCGGCGGGGCGAGGCGGCCGTAGAGCGGGACCGACGGGCCGCAGTCCAGGGGGCTGGCGACAAGGTGCTGCCAGGTCTCCGGGTCCGCATGCAGATCCGCGAACACCGTCGTCGCACCCGGCGGCCGCAGCCGCAGTTCCTCGCGGATCCAGTGCCAGGGGAACCCCGTGTAGCGGACCGTGGCCGCCGTGGTGCGGGCCAGCGCCAGATGCGGCAGGCGCTGGCGGCGGTCGAGCTGGAGCTGCCCGGTGAGGAACACCGTCAGCGGACCGGGCGCGGTCGCGGCGGCCCGCAGCCGGGTGAGGACGGCCTGCGGCTCCAGCGGGTCGACGAGTTCGACGACATTCGCCGTGTCCGTGCCCGACAGCACCGGCGGGGCGACGGCCGCGAGCACCGGGAGCACGGACGACGCGTCCACCAGACACCCCTTGCCCGCGGGCGAGGCCGCGAGCAGCAGCACGGTTCCGGGCATCGTTCCCTCCCCGATCGATCACTTACGTCAGCACGGTAACCGCTGCGCCTGCAAAGGGGCGACGGAGGCAGAGCAAACGCCCGCCTATGGCACGGGTTGTGCGGCAGAGGGGTGAGACGGCAGGGGGGTCAGGTGGCGGCCGCCGGGAGCGTCACCTCGAAGCGGCAGCCGCCGGCGACGTTGCGGACCGCGGCCCGGCCGTGGTGGGCCTGCACGATGCCGCGGACGATGGCGAGTCCGAGACCCGCCCCGGGCGGGGTCCGCGTGTCCGAACCGCGCCAGCCCGCCTCGAAGACGCGCGGCAGGTCCTCCTCCGGGATCCCGCCGCAGCCGTCGGTGACCGAGAGGACGACCCCGGCCGGGCAGCGCTCGGCGGCCACCGCGACCGTGCCGTGCGCGGGCGTCCGCCGGATCGCGTTGACCAGCAGGTTGCCCAGCACGCAGCTCATCTCCCGGCCGTCGGCCTCGACCGGCACGGGGTCGACCCGCCCGCCGACCAGCCGTACGCCCAGCTCGCGGGCGAGTGGTTCCGCTCCCGCGATCGCCTCGTCGACGAGGTCGTAGGCCGAGATGCGGGAGAGGGACAGGGCGAGGGTGCCCGCGTGGATACGGGAGAGTTCGAACAGGTCGCGCACCATGGCGTCGAGGCGTTCGACCTCGGTGCGGATCTGGCGAAGGTAGCGTTCGGGTTCGGCGGACACGCCGTCCTCCAGCGCCTCTGTCATCGCGCGCAGGCCGGCGAGCGGGGTGCGCAGATCGTGCGAGATCCGGGCGACGAGTTCGCGCCGCGATGCTTCCAGATCGCGCTCGCGGTCCCGGGACTCGGCCAGGCGGGCACTGGTGGCTGCCAACTGCCTGCTGAGCGCGGCGAGTTCAGCGGTGGCGGGGCCGGGGGGCGCGGTGAAGTCGGCGCCGTCGCCGAGGGTGCGGGCCGCGTCCGTGAGCGCCCGGCTGCGGGACACGACCCAGCGGCCGAGCATCAGGGCGGTGGCGAGGGACACGACGGCGGCCATCGCGGCGACCGTGGTGACGACGGTCAGGTCGTGCGGTGACAGGAACATCGCCCAGGCCACGGCGAGCGTCCCCGCGAGCATCGCGGTCACGGCGACGACCGCCACGACCACGAGCGAGGCGACCAGCGACCGCCGCCGCAACAGCACCAGCGCGACCGCCCCGGCGAGCCCGGCCGCGACGGCGCCGAGGAAGGCCAGGAGGGCGATGAGCAGGGTGGCGTGCACGGCCGGTCAGCCCGTCCGGTCGTCGTGGTGTTCGTGATGGCGTTCGCGGTGAGGTTCGTGATGGCGTTCGCGGCGGGGTTCGATGTCGGGGGAGGGCTCGTCCGTCGGCGGGCCGAAGCGGTAGCCGGTCTTCCACACCGTCTCGATCGGACGGGGAGTCGCCGGAGCGTCCGCCCCGCCCCTGCCCACGGTCCCGTACGCCTGCCGCATGCCTCCAGCCTCGCACCGTGCGGTCGGACGCGGGGACCGGGCGTTCGCTGCAGGCCGCCGGGCGCCCGCCCCCGTCGTACCGCGAAGATCGTCGTGTCGACCTCGAGACGCCCCCCGCGGTGGCGCAGCGTGCCATCGCGGACTGGGCGCACCGGACGGCCCGGCTCGGCGGCGCGCGGATCCTCGGCGACCGCGCGGGCCACCCGATCCCGCAGCGGGAAGAACTTCCCGGGGGCGTTCCGTGCCTCGACCATCCCGTCCGTGACCAGCAGCAGCGTCTCGCCGGGCGCGAGCGGCACGTGCAGCGTGGCCGACGGCCCCTCGGGCCAGTTCGCCGAGGCCCAGCGGGGGGGCGTCGCCGGGCGGCAGGGACCGGCCCTCCTCCGGCCGTTGATGCGGCGGTCGCCTGTCAGGCACCCGCGTCGCCGTCCGTCCGGTCAGTACGCGACCGACATGCGCGCGCGTGTATGGGCGCCCTGCTCCAGTTCGTCGACGAATGCGACCGCGTAGTCCTCGGCGCTGATCCGGCTGTTGCCGTCCGCGTCGGTGAGCAGCCGGTCACCGTCCACGCGGAAGCTGCCCGTGCGTTCGCCGGGGGCGATCTCGGCGGCGGGGGAGACGTACGTCCAGTCCAGGTCGTCGACCGTGCGGTAGTACTCCAGGACCGCGCTGTGGGCGAGCGCCTCGGGCAGGACCGCCTCGGGGAACCCGGGCTGGTCGCTCAGCGCCTGCCCGGGCGCCACCTCCAGACTGCCCGCGCCTCCGACCACGACGAGCCGCCGTACCCCGGCCTCGCGCGTGCCGCGGACCAGAGCGCGGTTGAGGGCGAGGAACGGCTCCTTCGGGTCCGAACCGTTTCGTGGCGGTGCGCACGCGCTGGCCACCACGTCGGCACCCGCCGCCAGCGCGGCGACCTTGGCCGGGTCCGTGGCGTCCGCCGCCGCGGCCGTCACCCCGGGCACCGGCGACCGACCGGAGCGGCTCACGGTCGTGACCCGGTGTCCGCGCTGCGTGGCCTCCGCGACGATCCGGCTGCCCACCATCCCCGTCGCCCCGAACAGCACGATCCTCATGAAGCCCAGCGAAACACGCGCGCGGGGCCCTTGCATCCCGACCTGCCCGTCCATCCGACCTGCCCGTCCATCCGAATTGCCTGTGCATCCGAATTGCCCGTGCATCCGAATTGCCCGCGCATCCCGACTTGCCGGGCGCCGCGGCCAGGTGTGACCTGGAGGGCAGGAGCGAAGAGGAAGGAGTGCTCCCATGGCTCGTGCGGCACCCACGTCCGGAACACCACGCGCGTCCATCACCGCATCCCCCGGGACCAGGACGGTCCACCGCCCGCCGGACGTCTTCGACGAGCGTACGCACGCCGTCGCGAGGGTGGCGGTGCCCGTCGCCATCGGACTCGTCTACGGCTACTGGGCCGCGGCCTTGCGGCGCGACGCCGGTCCCATCACCGGCTGGAACCTGCTGTTCGGTTTCGTGTCCGCGATCGTGTTCGCGGCGCTGTGCATCGGTCTGCTCATCGTGGCGCCGCTCCTGCGGCGCGAATTGCACGCTGTGCTGTGGGCGGCGTTCGCGGGTATCGCGCTCGGCTTCCTGTACAGCCAGACCGGTGAGAGCGTGCTGCGCTCGGCCGCCATCGCGCTCGCGGTCGCCGCGGCCGTTTTCCTGGCCGACTTCTACCGCTACTACACGCACGAGGACTCGGAGGGACACCGCATCGGCTGACCTTCGATCAGCTCGCCTCCCGGGCGCGGGAACCCACGGTCGCCGCGCCCGGCTCCCCGCCAACCCGCGTCCCGGGCCCCGGCTTCCCGTCCTCCGCTCGTCGACCCGCCTCCCCAGCTTCCCGAGTCCCGTCCGTCTCCCGGCTTCCACGGATTCGTTCGCCCTGCGCACCCTGCGCACTTCCCCGTTACGGCTTCCCCGCCCTCCCCAGCTCCCCGGCGCACGAGACCCCGGCATGTCGGCCCATGCCGGTGCCGGGGCCTCATGCGTCTCCCTCACTCACCCGCCACCCGGGATTGCTCCCGGGGCCGGTCGAGGAGCCTGAGCCGCTTTCCTCTTCCACACCAGATAACACCCGTTCGGGTGAACCCTCCACCGGAGAGCGCCGCGCCCGCCCGCCACCACTCACCCTTCGGGTGGTCATATCAACCCATTTGCAGGCGATCCGCTCGCCGACCTTGCGCGGACACGTTTCGCTGGTGGCGTGTCCCGACAGCTCCAGAGCATGCTCTCCGCCGTGCTGGTCGGCCTCGCATGCCTGCTCACACCGCTCGGCGTCCTCACCGCGTGGGCGAAGTACGGCATCGAGGACGGCGCCCGCTACGCCGCCACCACCGCCCCACTCGCCTCCGACGCCGAGGTCCGCGACGCCGTCGCCAGCGCCGTCACCGACGGCATCATGCGCACGGTGCACGTCGGGGCACCCCTCCAGGGTTCCGTACACACGTTCGTACATGACGCGGTCCGCTCGTTCACCGGTACCGAGGCCTTCCGCACTGCCTGGGACACCGCGAACCTCTCCGCCCACGACGCGGTGATGCGGGCCCTGCACGACGGCGGCGACCGCCCCGTCACCATCGACCTCGCCCCCGCCACCGAGCGCATGAAGCGGCAACTCACCGACGAGCACGTGCCGTTCGCGACCCATATCCCGGTCGCGCACAGAAAGATCACCCTGCTGCAGTCGGAGGACCTGACGAAGCTCCGGAAGGGGTTCCACGTGCTCGAAGTCACCGGTTTCTGGCTTCCCGTCGCCTCGGCCTGCTTCGCCCTGACCGGCATCCTGCTGTCCGTGTGCCGCCGCCGGGCCGTGCTGGCGACCGGACTCGGCACGGCACTGGGCGCGGCGCTGCTCGCCATCGCGATCGCGGTGGGCCGCCGGATAACGCTGGAGGACCTCCCGGCGGGCGTCTCCCACCCCGCCGCGGGCGCGGTCTACGACGCGCTCACCGAGACACTGCGCATGGTCTCCTGGGTGCTGCTGGGGGTCGGGCTCGCGGTCGCCCTGGGCGCCTGGCTCACGGGCCTGTACGTGCGACGGCGGCGAGCGTCCGCAGAGCCCCCGCCAGTTCCGGCGGAGGAGCCGACGCAAGTCCGAGCCTGACGCAGTCCGCGGCGGCGCCATCCGCCCCACGGCCGCCGACCGCGAAGGCGGGTCCCGGGGTCACCGCGATCCCCCGCCGGGCCACGGCCGCCGTGAACACATCCGCGCGCCAGGGCCGGGGCAGCCTCCACCACGCGAAGTACGCCCGCGGGTCGGCCCGTACGGCGAAACCGGCGAGGTGCTCCGCGACCAGCCGCTGGCGCGCCCGGGCGTCCTCCCGTTTCGCCTCGACCAGCCGTGCCACGGTCCCGTCCCCGATCCACCGCACGGCCGCCTCCAGCGCGAACCGCCCCGCCGTCCACCCGCCCGACCGCAGTGCCCCTGCCACCTCGTCGCCACGCCCCTCCGGCACCACCAGGAAGCCGACGGTGAGCCCGGGGGCGACCCGCTTGGACAGCCCGTCGACGACGTACG
>NZ_LBMW01000063.1 GCF_026168105.1 Streptomyces hygroscopicus | reverse complement strand
TCAGGCGCGGGCCGCCCCGTCTTGTGCCTCCGCACGGGCCCTACTGCTGCGGCGGCGGAGGCGGAGGCGGGGTCTGGCCCTGGTACGGCTGCTGGGCCGGCGGGTAGGGCTGCCCGGGGTCGGACTGGGGCTGCGCCGTCTGCCCCGGCTGCGTCTGCCCCGGCTGCGTCTGCCCCGGCTGCGCCTGGCCGGGCTGGGCACCGGGCCCCGGGTAGGGCGGGTGGCCGGGCTGGGGGTACCCCTGGGCGGGTTGCTGCGGCTGGTGCGGGTGCTGACCGGGCACGGGCTGGCCGGGAGTCGGTTGGCCGGGGATCTGCTGCCCGGGGGTCGGCTGACCTGCCATCGGATGACCCGGGACGTGCTGACCAGGGACGTGCTGGCTCGGGACCTGCTGAGCCGGGACCTGCTGAGCCGGGACCTGCTGAGCCGGGAACTGCTGCCCGGGGATCTGCCGGCCCGGGACCTGGTCAGGTCCGGGCTGGGCGGGGATCTGGCCAGGCACCGGCTGGCCGACGGGCTGGCCCGGCATGGGCTGCCCAGGGATCTGACCCGGCGCGGCGTGTCCGGGGAACTGGCCCGGAAGCGGCGGGGCGGCGACCGGCGGCGGGTTGCCGTCCGAGGTCCACAGGCCGTGCGACTGCTGATGGCGCGCGATGTCCTCGGCGACCATCGCGGCCAGCGTGAAGTACGCCTCCCGCACCTTCGGGCGCATCATGTCGAGGTCGACCTCCGCGCCCGCCGCCAGGTGCTCGTCGAACGGCACCACCACGACACCACGGCACCGCGTCTCGAAGTGGGTGACGATGTCCTCCACCTTGATCATCTTGCCGGTCTCGCGGACCCCGGAGATGACCGTGATGGACCGTGCGACGAGATCCGCGTACCCGTGCGCCGACAGCCAGTCCAACGTCGTGCTCGCACTGCTCGCACCGTCGACCGACGGCGTCGAGATGATGATGAGCTGGTCGGCGAGGTCGAGCACACCGCGCATCGCGCTGTACAGCAGACCCGTTCCGGAGTCGGTCAGGATGATCGGGTACTGCTTGCCGAGCACGTCGATCGCGCGCCGGTAGTCCTCGTCGTTGAAGGTCGTGGAGACGGCCGGGTCGACGTCGTTGGCGATGATCTCGAGGCCGGAGGGGGCCTGCGAGGTGAACCGCCGGATGTCCATGTACGAGTTCAGGTACGGGATCGCCTGGACCAGATCACGGATGGTGGCGCCGGTTTCTCGGCGCACCCGGCGGCCGAGCGTACCGGCGTCCGGGTTGGCGTCGATCGCGAGGATCTTGTCCTGACGCTCGGAGGCGAGTGTGGAGCCCAGCGCGGTGGTCGTGGTCGTCTTGCCGACACCGCCCTTGAGGCTGATGACGGCGATCCGGTAGCACGAGAGCACCGGAGTGCGGATGAGGTCCAGCTTGCGCTGCCGCTCCGCCTCCTCCTTCTTGCCGCCGAGCTTGAACCGCCCACCGGCGCCGGCGGGACGGCCGCTCTTCGCCTTCTGCTTCCTGTTGTTGAGCAGCCGGTCGGAGGACAACTCCACCGCGGCCGTGTAGCCCAGGGGCGCGGCACCGGGGTTGATCGGCTGCCGCTGGTCGTGCTGCACGGGCTGCGGCCAGGCTGAACCCAGGCGCGGGTCGACCGGGGGCTGCGGCGGGGCGGCCTGCGGCGGGAAGCCGTAACCGCCGGGCTGGGCCTGGGCGTTGGGTGCCGGGGTCGAGGGCGGGAAGCCGTACCCGGCAGTGGGCTGAGGCGCGGCCGGGGGCGGCGCGGGAGCGGGGGCGCTCGGCTGGGGTGCCGGGGCGACCGGGGCTTGTGCCTGCGGGTGGGGAGCCTGGGTGTTCGGGGCGGGAGCGGGAGCGCTCGGGGGCGGGAAGCCGTAGCCGCTCTGTTGGGGCACGGGCGCGTTGGGTGGCGGGAACCCGTAACCGACGGGCTGAGCCTGGGCGTTGGGGGCCGGAGCCTGCGGCGCGGCCTGGTTCCAGGCAGCCGGGGCGGGCTGGGGTGCCTGCGGCTGGAACGGATGCTGGGGCGGTACAGGCGGCTGAGCCTGGGCCTGGGGCTGCGGCTGCTGCTCCGCCTGCGCCGCAGCGGCGGGCTGCGGAGCAGGCGGCGCCACGTCGGCGGGCCCGGGCTCGGCGGGCTGGGGTCCGGTCGCATGGGGTCCGGTGGGCCACTGGGCAGCCGGGCCGGGCGCGGCCGGCTGGTAGGCGGGTGGCAGTGGCGGAACCGTGCTCTGCGGCACCGGCGGCGGGGTCCAGCCGAGCGGCGGCTGTGCGGTCCCGGAGACGTCCGGGGAGACAGGCGCGGAGGGGGGTGGGTCGACGGCCTGGGGCGTGTTGACGGCCTGGGGAGCGGCGGGCACGGCCTCAGCGGGCACCGCGTCAGCGGGCACGGCGTCAGCGGGCACTGCGGGCACGGCGTCAGCGGGCACGTCGTCGGTGGGCACACCGTCAGCGGCCACGTCGTCGGTGGGCTCGGCGCCATCGGGTTCGGCACCCTGTGACGCGGCTCCCTGCGGCGACGTGCCGCCGTCGCCGTCGCCGAGCTCCTCGGCGTCCTGGCCCGGTGCGTCGGCGGAAGCCTGCTCGGCGAAAGCCTGGTCGGCGGACGGGGAGCCCGGCGCCTCGGCGGCATCCTCCGCCGTCTCGGCCTCAGCCCGGGCCTCGGTGCCCGTCCGGTCCGGGCTCACGGAGTCTCCGGACACCTCCTCCGCGGCCTCCGGTCCGGGGCCGGAGTCCTGCGCGCCGTCGGCCGCGCCGGTCGCGTCCTCGGCGGCGGATTCCTGCTCGTGGCGGGTGCCGTCGCTCGCGCCGGTCTCCGAATCGCCGCCAGGCCGACCGTCACCCGAGGCAGATGCGGACGCGTCCGCGAAGGGCGCGGTCAATTCGAAGTCGCCCCCGCTCCCGTCCGCAACGCCTTCCTTTGCGGTGTCTGCCGTACCGGACCCGACGTCCCCGGCCGCCTTGCTCAAGGAAGCAAGCTGCTCGAACTCGCGCTTGAGCGCGACCGGCGAGAACCTCATCGTCGCTCCGCTCTCGACGTCCCCGGTCGGGGCTTGTGCCGCGGACGCGTCGGCCGCCGGTGTCCACGCGGGAAAACCCTCGTCGGACGCCGGGTTCGGCACGCCGACCGGCGGCGCAGGCACGGGCGTGCCCGCCTCCGCGGAAGGAGCCGGCGGCGGGGGAGACACGGGTGGTACCGGCGCGGGCGGAACCGGAGCGGCGGGAGCCTCCGCGGCCGCGGACGTGTCCGCCGAGCCCGCCGGCGCGTTCTGCGTGTACCAGGCGGGCGGCGCGTAGTCGATGGTGAACTCGCCCGTCATCTCGATGGCGGACTCGGCGTCGGACTGGTCATCGTCGGGTGAAGCCCAGCCCCCGCGGATCCCGTCCCGATCGCTGTTCACAGTTCCTCCTGGTGTGGTCGAGCACCCTCATGCCGTGCTGGGGCGACCGCTCTCGTTGTACGAAGTCGTCCGACGCCGTCCGATTCCGCCCGGCAATCCGGAGCGCCGACGGCCCGTCACAGTTTCTGGTGTGGCGCCCGGTCCCAGCCTAATCACCAGGAGCGCCCCCACGGCAGGCCCGTCCACGCCTCCGAGGCGCGCCGGCACATCGCACCGCGCCCCCGTGTGACGCACGTACGTGCAGAGGCCGTTCACCAAACGGGTACACCTGGCGAACAAAGCGGACGAAAACGGAGTGCGAACCGGTCGCAACCACCGTACGTCAGACCGCTCTTGCGGCCCGTCGGCCGACGGTCACCCCGCTCCGTCGCTCAGTCCATTCTCCGTGGCATACCCAACAATCCGGTCTCGGCGTCCGTCGGCTGGGTCACCACGTACTGCCGGTCCCGGTCGCCGCACCAGAGCGTCACGCCGTCGTGCAGCGTGGGCAGCGCCTCGACTTCGGAACGGGGAAGCGCCAATGTGCGGCCTATCTCCGCCGCCTCGTCCGGAGACACCCGCTGGACTCCGACGAGCCGCGCCTGCCGCATGAGCCGCGGTGCGACCGGGCTGAGGTACGGCAGCAGTGTCAGCACCGCCTGCCAGGGCCCGGAGACGACGCGTCCGCGCGGCGGCCGCATACCGCAGTCCCGCACCACCAGCACCGGCTGGCCCGCCGACGCGCCCTGCGGCGGGACGCGCCCCACTTCGTACACGGACAAGCCGTTCTGCCCGCCGCCCATGGCATGCACCATCTGCATCCAGTGCTGGGGCCGCCCCGTCTCCACGGCCACCCGCGCACCGGTCGCGGCCGCACGCAGGGCGAGCACCTGGGCGGTCCACAGACCGCCGATCAGGACGGCGTCGTACGGGGTGGGCCGGTTGAGTCCCAGCACGGCCGGCTCGCCCTCGCCGTCCACGCCGATGACGACCCCGTCGTCCCCGATCGGCAAGGTCAGCGAGTCCAGTTGCTCGACCGACAGCGCATGCCGCCCGTGCCGGGGCCCCATCAGTCCGAAACCGCTGCGCAGACGCCCGCGCAGCCCTCCGCCGGCCGAGGGCTCGTCGCCACCGGGCGTGCCGGGGGAGCCGTGGTCCTCCGCCGCAGACGTCGTGGTGATGGTCGTCAACGAGCACCCCCGAGAGGCAGAGTGGCGAGCATGCCGGGCAGCTGCTCGCGGTCCAGCCGGACTATTCCCGTGCCCGCCTGACGGGCGGCGTGTTCCAACGCGCGCCGCGCGGCGACCAGTTCGTCGTCGCTGCGCCCGGTCACCCGCAGGTGGCCGGCGAGCGACACCTCCTGCCGCTCCGCGTGTGCCAGGGTGAGACTGAAGGTGGTGGCCAGCGCGGGGACGGCGGTGACCAAGCCGACGAGCTGAGGCAGCGAAGGCCCCGTACCGCCGCCCAACTGGGGCCACCGACGGATCCAGTACGTCGTGTGCCTGCGGTTGTCGCAGCGCCAGTTGCGGCCGGACTCCTCGGTCCGCCGCTCCCGCGCCTCGGTCCGTCCGGCCTCCGCCGTCACCAGCGGATTGGCGCAGGCCGACGTGGCGAGGGCGGTCACCAGCTCCTCCTCGTCGAGGACGGTCGTACGGAACCCCGCGCCCGTCAGCCGGCTCGCGAGATGGTGGGCCACGCGCACGACGCACTTCTGCGCCCCGACGAGCCCACCGCCGCGCGCGGCCACGGCCTCCGGGCACAGCTCCGGATCGAGCTTCAGCGCTATCCAGGTGATGCGCACCGCAGGAGCACCGCTCTGCTCCTGCAACGGCGCGTAGTTGGTGACGGCCACCGACTGCGGCGGCAGGTGCAGCGCGGGGGCGGGCTGCGTGTGCAGCACGATCTGCGCCGACTCCAGCCGAATCCCGTCCACTTCGAGGGCGTCCCGTACCAGCCGGAGCGGCAGCGGCTGGCGGCTCCGCCCGGCCCGCAGCGCGGTCGCGTCGGCCTCCACCTGCAGCACGGCGGTGACGAACGTCCCGTCCCCGACGATGCCGACCGGTCGCCGGTCCCGAACCCCGTACGAGTACGTCCGCAGACTCGGCTCGCACTCCACGGCCGGGACCAGGCCCGGCTCCGTGCCCGGAGGTATGGGTGTGTTCGCGGCCCGCCGTCGGCGCGCCCGCAACTCCCGTGCCGTGGCCATCCACTCGGGCAGCGAACGGCCGCGCCGCCGCGCGAAGGCCAGGAGCAACAGCAGCACGGCCACGACCGCGGCGGCGACCAGTGCCACCGGCCCCACGGCCCAGCCGACGAGGAGGACGGCGGCCGCGAGTTCCGGCAGAACGAGCCGTTGCAGTCGGAACGAGCCGGTCTGCACCGGGCGGACACCCGCGCGCACGGCGCTCTGCTCCTGCCCCTGTGCGTGCTGCGTCGACCGCTGTCCGGTGCGCGCCGGAGGGGGTGCCGAAGAGCCTCCCGTCCGCTCCTGCTGGCGAGACCGGGCCCGTGCCCCGGAAGCCATCACTTCATCCCCCCGCTATGCTCACAACTCGCTGGAATACCGCCACTGCGCAGGACCCTTGAGGGTCCAGGCACCCTACCCGCCCCATCAAGCCGATCAGACACCAGGCATAGTAGGGGGCCGGTCCGACAACGGAGGACGGGGGACGTCGGCCCCCGGCCGTCACCCAGGCGGAACACGGGGAGAATCAGGGGCACATGGCATCTCGGCGGGACCAACTCAACGCCTATACCTTCGCGAAGCGGCGCATGCTGGCATCGTTCGTGCAGTCGTCCTCGGACGGCTCGGAGGAGGCAGCGCCCCGGCCGCTGCGCGCGGTGCTGCCCAGCACCATCGTCGGGGTGGTCGTCATGGCCGTGTTCGGGGCGTGGGGCATGTTCCGGCCGACCGCGCCCCAGGGGTGGGACACCCCGGGTGAAAAGGTGATCATCGCCAGCAAGTCCACGACCCGCTACGTCGTCCTGAAGACCGACGGCAAGACCCAGCTGCACCCGGTTCTCAACATGGCCTCGGCCAAACTGCTCCTCGACGACGGCAAGGGCGAAGTGGTCACCGTCGACGAGTCGATCCTCGACAACGGCAAGATCCCGCACGGCGTCACCATCGGCATCCCGTACGCCCCCGACCGCCTGCCCTCCGACAAGGAGGCGGGTGCCAAGAAGCGCTGGGCGGTCTGTGAGCGTCCGAGCGCGGGCGGCAGTTCCATTCAGAAGGCGGCGTTCGTCTTCGCCGCCCGCGACATGGACAGGACCGAGGACAGCGCGCAGAAGCTGCAGGGCGGCGAGCTGCTGTACGTCGCCGGCCCGGACGGAACGCGCTACATCGTGGACGCGCACGGCACGGGGTACGAGGTCGACAGGCAGGACGAGTTGCTGCTGCGCACCCTCGTCGGTGCCGGCCGGCAGCCCCAGAAAGTGTCCCAGGAGTGGCTGGAAACCCTTCATCAGGGTGATCGCGTCACCTTCCCGAAGGTCGACGGGCAGGTCGGCGCCGGCGCCGGGATATCGGGCAGCCTGCCTGCCGAGGCGAACAAGGTCGGCATGGTCCTCAGGGCACCCAACGGTGACAGCCGGCAGTATTACGTGGTGGAGCAGGGCAAGGTCGCTCCCGTCTCGGACTTCACCGCGAAACTGCTCCTCAACAGCAGGGACCTGGTCGGCCTCGGCCAGGCGGGCAAGGCACTCGACGTGAGCGCCGGCGCGTTCGTGCCCAGCACGACCGCGTTCGCCGCGGACCGCAAGTGGCCCAGCCTCACGCCGAAGGCCGTGAACGACGCGGGCCTCACCGACGGCAGCCGCAACACCGTCTGCAACGTCCTTCGTGACGTCGACGGGAGCAACGGCACGACCACACTGAGCACCTGGGCGGGCACCGACTTCCCCGCCACGCTCGCCACCGGTTCCTCCAGCGCTTACGTCACCCCCGGCTCGGGCGAGCTCTACCGCCAGTTCCAGGGCAACGAGACCAAGGCGGGCGGGATCTTCCTGGTCACCGACACCGGCCTGCGTTACGCCATGCAGTCCAACGCCGACAGCGACTCGAACGGGGCGGGCATCGGCATGACGGCCCAGAAGCGCCGGGAGTTGCAGCAGGAGGCCCAGCTGGCCCAAAAGCGTCTCGGGTACGCGGATGTGGACCCCGCTCCGATACCGGCCGCCTGGTCCGTGTTCCTGCCGACGGGACCCCGACTGTCGACGACGGCGGCGAGCCAGCCGCAGGGTTCCTAGGGGAGCGGAATGCCGTACGCACCTTCGTCCCGCACCCTCCGTACCACGGCGACATCGATCGCGACCCTGGTCACGATCACGGTCACGGCCACGGCCGCACTCGCTCCGCCCGCCACCGCGGACTCCTTCGGCGACCAGTGCACCTTCCCCAGTAAGAACTACCCCGGCCGCCCTTGGGCCCTGCAACGTGTCCTCCTGGACGAGCTTTGGAGCCGGTCCAAGGGCAAGGGCGTGCGGGTGGCGGTCATCGACACCGGCGTGGACACCAAGAACCCGCAGCTCACAAGGGCGGTGGACGCCTCGAGCGGAGCCAACTTCCTTCCACCGAAGAACGCCAAGGGTGAGAAGATCGACCGCGGCAAGCCCGACGGCACGACGGACACGGTCGGCCACGGCACACGCGTGGCGGGCATCATCGCCGCCCGCCCGGCCGCGGGCACGGGTTTCGTCGGTCTGGCCCCCGAGGCGACGATCATCCCCATCGAACAGAACGACGCGGACGGCGACGGCACGGCGGAGACCCTGGCCACTGCCATCCGCTACGCGATCCGGGTCAAGGCCCAGGTCATCAACATCTCCCAGGACACCTCGAACGCCGTGGAGCCCGCTCCGGACCTGAGGCGGGCGATCGACGAGGCGCTGGCGCAGCAGATAGTGGTGGTCGCCTCCGCGGGCAACGACGGTCTGGACGGCAACGTCAAGCGCACCTACCCGGCGTCGTACGAGGGGGTCCTGGCGGTCGCCGCCTCGGACCGCAACAACGAGCGCGCGTCCTTCTCCCAGTCCGGCGAGTTCGTGGGTGTCGCGGCCCCGGGTGTCGACATGATCTCCACCGTTCCCCGGGGCGGTCACTGCTCCGACAACGGTACGAGCTTCTCCGCACCGTACGTGGCCGGAGTCGCGGCGCTGATCAAGGCGAAGCACCCGAACTGGACCGCACGCGAGATCGTCGCCCAGATCGAGCAGACCGCGGAACGCTCGGTCGCAGGCCACGACCGTCTCGTCGGCTGGGGCGTCGTCGACCCGGTCCAAGCGGTCACGGACGACGACCACCCGATCGAAGCCCCCGACCCGCACGACGGCCTCTCCCAGGCCGAGGCTCCGACTCCCGCCACGCTCCATCTCGGCGAAACCGCCGATGAACGCAATGCACGCCTGGCGACGTATGTGGCGGTGGGCGCGGCGGTATTGGTGGCGGGGCTCGGCGGCGCGGCGGTGGCGATCCGTGACGCGCGCCGCAGGAGCAGACGGCTCGTCGGGGCCGACTAGCCGCACGGGGGTCGAGGTCGGCAAGGCCGTGTGCTGTGAATGAAGGGTGAAGCTTTGGTCATCGGTAGCACGGTTGTTGCATAGGGCAGTTGGGGCTGTCAGTGGCGGTGACTAGAGTGGTCACGTTGCGAAGATGAACGCTTGAAGGGCGTGGTTGCCCGAAGCGAGCGACGGAAACGGGGAACGGGGGATACGCATCGTGCTTCCTGCGGACGCGGGAGGGGGCGCCGACCTCAGGCGCGGTCTGGAGGCGCTCAAGACCTTCAAGAAGCGTGTGGACGGCCTCCTGGCGAACTTCGAAGGATCGGCGGGCAGTTCGGCGAAGGTCGCGGCCCACACCATCTCCCGGCCTTCGTTCAGCGGTACGGGGGACTTCGCCGAGGCCACCGGTCTTCACACGGAGTACGAGCGCGTCCACGAGCACATCACGACGCTCTCCAAGACGCTGCGACTGCAGATCGAGGCCCTTCAAATAGCCGTGCAGGGCGCGGACATCGGCTTCGACAACCTCGAGGAGGACCTCAGGCGCCGGTTCTGGGAGATCCGGACCGAGGTCAACCAGCAGCACGCAGCCGCGCAGAGCGACGTGCAGCACTCGAACGGTGATCAGGCCAAGGCAGGGTACTGATGGGCGACAACCAGAAGCAGCAGGATCCACACAAGGCGGAACTGGGCCAGGCCGACGCCGAGGTCGGCGCCATCGACGCTGTCATGGTCACGTCGCAGGCGCTGAGCCCCTTCGGCCTCGCTCCGGGCATTCGCTTCGGCAAGACGAGCTTCGAGAAGCACCGCCTGAACGACATGATCGACATGGTCGAGTCCGCAAATCCGGAGCACCTGGAGACTGCGGGCAGGGCACTGTGGGACGCCCGGGACGCGATCAACGACGCCGCCGACGAACTCGGCGGCCACATAGGCCGCGTCCAGTGGGAGGGCGCGTCGGGCAACGCGTTCCGCGACTGGAGCAACAACCTCGTCAACACCGCGCGCGGCATCGCCACCTTCGCCGAGCACGTGGGCACGCAGATCACCGCCGCGGGCTCGGGCCTCGCGTCCGTACGCAAGTCCATGCCGCCGCGCGACGACAGGCTCATGGCCAAGGACGTCCAGGACTTTCCGGTTGTCGCACAGGTCGACAGCAACACCGAGTACCAGGCGGCACTGAAGGTCGAGGGACACCGGCAAGAGGCGATCAACCAGATGAACCGGTTGGCGTCGTTCTACGCGGTGTCGGAGGAGTCGCTGCGGGCACAGCAGGTGCCTACGTTTGGTCCGATGCCGGATGTGGGGGTGCCGAGGCCGGTGACGCTCCGCGAGGTGGAGCCACCGAGCGAGGGAGGCACGGCTCGTCTTGCGGCTGCCGGCCCGGCTGCTCGTGAATCGGGAACCATGCGCCATCAGTCCGTGGACACCACGGTCGGGCGGGTTCCGGAGGAGACTCTGGAGCCTTCGAAGAAGCTGCACGACTCTGTTGCACATGCGGACCAGCATGTGGGCACGAACATCGACAGTGTCGGCACGCTACCGCCGGTGACCGCGCAGCCTGCGCCCACCGTCACGCCACCGACTGTGACCGGCCCCAGCGTGGGCTCCGGGGGACCGACTCCTCCCTTCGCCACCGGTCCCATACCCCCCGCCATTGGTGTGCCCACCGGGCGCACGCCTGGGTTCGGGCGAGCGGGTGGAACCAGAGGCCCGCTGCTGGGGCGGGTTGCCGATCCGGCCGGCGAAACGTCGGGAGCGCGCGGGCCCTTGGGGCAAACGCGCGGGCCCCTGGGCCCGGTCGGTCGGGCTGAGGCTTCCGGTGAAACGGGCCTCCGCGGGCCCGCCTCAGCGGTGGGCAAGACTCCTACGGGACGAAGCGTGACCGGCGGAATACCGAAGGTCGGCGGTACGCCGGCTGGACGCGTTGGCAGTACGCCGATCGGACGTGTCGGCGGTACGGGCGCGACCGGCGCGGCACGCACCGGAGGCGTGGTCGGCGGGAAGCCCACCACGGAAGCGGCGCAGGGCGCGACCGGCTCCAGGATTCCTCGCGGCACGGTGATCGGCGGTGAGGCCGCATCCAAGGCGCCGAGGGGGAGCGAGGGTCTCGGCCGACGGGGGGTGATCGGAGCTGCTCAGCAGGAGGGTACGGCTGGTGGGCAGACAACGCGCCGATCCGCGAGCGCCTCGGACGGCGTCGTCGGTACGGCCAAGAGCAAGTCTTCCGGAGCCAGGAAGAGTGCGTTCACCGCGGCCGACACCGGCCCGGAGCGTGCGCCCATCGGCAACCGCGGATCCGGACGTGCCGGGGGCAAGGGACCGTCGCGAGACGAGCGATCGGTCCGGGACGGGAAGGGTTCGTCCCGCAAGCAACGACGCGACGAGCCGTCGGCAACCGACTGACCGAAAAGAACGAGGACGTACACAGGCATGTTGTCAGGGAGCAGGGGACGGGCGACCACCGCGCTTTCAGCGCTCGGTGCTCTGGTGGTTCTGTCGGTGGGCCTCGCCCCGACCGCGGCGGCAGACGACGTCCAGTCGCAGGAGTGGTACCTGTCGGCGATGCAGGCCGATCAGATGTGGAAGGTGAGTACCGGCAAAGGCGTGAAGGTGGCCGTCATAGATTCCGGTGTCAACCCTTCGACTTCTTCCCTGAAGGGGCAGGTGCTTGCCGACGAGGTGCCGACCGCGGTCTCGTATCACGTCACCAAGGACTACATGGGCCACGGAACAACCATGGCGGAACTGATCGCCGGCACAGGTTCTGGCGGCGGCCTGAAAGGCCTTGCGCCAGGTGCAAAGATCGTGCCGTTTCGGATCGCGGTCGACGCTCTGAAGGACAAGAACGAGAGAGCGAAAACCTCAACAATAGCGGCGGCGATCAGGGCGGCCGCTGACAGCGATGCCAAGATCATTAGCATGTCATTCGGCAGCCCCGGCGATAATTCTGACGAGGAAACCGCAGTAAAGTATGCCCAATCCAAGGGCAAGTTGATGTTTGCCGCCGTCGGCAACGACGCGGCAACAGCGAAGACCATCGACTATCCAGCCGCGTACCCTTACGTCGTCGGCGTCGCTGCAGCAGATGAGACGGGCAAGGTCGGCAAGTTCTCCCAGCACGGCGACTACGTGGATTTGTCAGCGCCCGGTCTCGACGTCCCGGCCTGGTGCGACACCACGTTCAAGGCGTACTGCAACGGCGCGGGAACCAGCGCCGCCACCGCCATCACCTCCGCCTCCGCCGCCCTCATCTGGTCCGCTCACCCCGACTGGACGGCCAACCAGGTCCTCCGCAGTCTGATCGACACGGCCAGTCGCAGCTGGCCCGCGGACAAGCCCAGTGTCTACCTCGGCTACGGCCTGGTCCGTCCCCGCAAGGTGCTGGAGGACAGCAGCTACAACCCCGGCCCGGCCAACAGCGACCCGCTGGCCAAGCAGAACGCCGATGACCCGGAAGCCCAGACTTCCGCTTCTGCTCCAACCTCGTCACAGCCCTCGAAAACCACTACAGGCGGCGGGACTTCAGCGGCAGGATCAAGCTCGAAGTCTTCCGACGACACGATGGTGTGGGTGGTCGTCGGAGCCGCGGCAGCCGTGCTGGTGATCGGCGGCGCCGCCTTCGCGGTCGTTCGCTCACGACGAGGTGCGTGACGACCCACCCACGGACGTAACCGAATGCATCGCCACGTGGTGATGCATGCGCAGAAAGACGAACCACAGCTCTCACGAAGGGGAGTGCCGAAATGGCTGACGGCCGTAAGTTTGATGATGCACATGCACATAAGCTGCAGACGAACGTTCTGGACCGCTACGAGTCGATCAAGAACCAGGTCCGCCGCCTCCAGGGGACGATCGACATGATCGAGGCCAACTGGACGGGGCACGGCGCCAACGCGTTCAAGCAGAAGCAGCACGAGATCAACGAGCACATGGCCGGCATCGGGCACATGCTCGAGGACTTCCTCGAGGGCGTCCACCTCACCAAGTCGGACAAGAACAAGCTCGAGGACGAACTCCACTCGACGATCTCGAACGTCGAAGTTGACCTCGGTGCGAAGACCTCGGCGCTCAACTACTACTGACGGGCCCTGGGCCGCACCCCGGTCCGCGAGGTCCCTTTCCAGTCCTCCAAGGAGATGAGGAAGACATGACCGGCACGCCACACCTTCAGGACCTTGCCGTCAAGTACGGAGTCCTGGACGCGCTCGCCACGGAACTCGGCAACCTGGCCAAGCAGCTCGAGAGTGATCTCGGCCAGCTCAAGAAGGGCGTTCTCGACGTCGCCGAGGGCTGGAGTGGCGAAGCGTACGACTCCTTCCAGCGGAAGTCGAAGAAGTGGGACGACCACGCCACCGCCATCCACAACGCGCTGCACTCGATCGGGCAGAAGGTCCACCAGGCCGGCGGTGACTACCGCGGCGGTGACCTCAAGGCGGCCAGCTACTTCGAGTGAGCCGGGCCGGTTGAGGGCACCGGGGTGGGTACGCACGGGAGGTACCCACCCCGTGTTGTGTCATAAAGGGCCCCTTCCCAACAAGCCGTCATCGCACAAACGCACGAGGATCCACGCATGGCCTGGGACGAGTGGGAGCAACTGAAGAAACAGGCCGCCGAGCGCGGCGAATCCGGCTCCGGCCATGTCACCGGCGCCGCACGAGAAGACGGCGCCGAAGAGCCCGGGGCCGCGACCGAACGCGTCCACTTCGACACGGCTGGACCAGCCGAACGCGTTCCTTTCGACACGGCCGGACCCGCCGAACCCGACGAATACGAGGCGGCGCGGCGTATGGCGCGGATCCGGCACACGATCGACCGCTTCCGGGACACCACGGTCCTGGTCCCCCTCGCTCCGCTCGACGGCGGCGGTCTCGGATTTCTGACCGCCGACTTCGGCGGCGTGCGCTGGATCCATGCCTTCACGGACGCGTTGGCATCCGCCAGGTTCGACGAGGCGCATGACGTTCCGAAGGACAGGCGCGACTTCGTGGCAGTGCAGGGGTGGCGTCTGCTTGACGTGGTGATTCCGGCAATGGACGTGCCGTGCGGAGTGGCCCTGGACGTGGGCAGCGGTGGGGAGGGCGTGCTCCTTCCGCCGGTGGTGGGGATCGTGCCGGAGGCGGCGGCCGTGGACGCGGGTGTGAACGGGAACGGTGAACGAGCGTGGTGAATTACGGCGGCGGCAAGGACATCAAGGCGACCGGGCTCAATGAGATCGCGCAGGGCATCACGCTGACGCTGGGCGAGCTGAAGGCGCTCGGCATCGACAGCGCGGCAGAGGTCGGCCGGGGTTTCTCCAATCTGGAGCTTTCGGGGCTGGAGTTGGGGCACGACGCGGCCACGTCGGCCTTCAAGTCGTTCTGCGAACGGTGGGAATGGGGCGTGCGCGCGCTGGTGGGCGAGGGCAACTACTTCGCCCAGGCGGTGGGCCTTTCGGCGGGCACGCTCTACGAGGAGGACCAGTATGTGGAGGGCGCGCTGAAGATCGGCGCGAACTCCCTGATGGGCAACCCCAACGCCTCCGAGGACGACATCGCGAAGATGAGCTGGGGCGACCTGGCTCGGAACAACGCGCTCGCCCACGCCGACTACAGCCAGCAGTCCTTCGAGAAGGCGCTGGCGAACAGCGAGCAGGGCTGGAAGGACGCCGGGCGGGATGTGATGACCTCCCACACCCTGGGGCCGATGGGCATCAACCCCGAGAATCTGCACCGCGCCCTCGGAGTGAGCGACCAGCAGTACGACCAGGCGCTGGACCACACGTTCGGGCCGTCTCCTGAGGCACGGGCCGAGGCGGCTCAGCAACAGGCGCAGCAGCAGGGCGGGGGCGCCGGCTGATGGGGATCGGTGATCTGGCCAACGCCGCCCTGGGCAAGCTCGAGGACGGCTACAACGCGGGCAAGAAGATGGTCGGTGAGGGCATCGACGAGGGTGCCCACTTCGTGGGTGAGACCCTGGACAAGGTCGGAGCCCACAAACTGGCCGCTGCGGTGGAGTACGCCGGCGACAGTATCGCTTCGGACCTGGGCGCCACGCCGGGTGAGAGGCAGCTCGGTGAGAGCGACCACGCCTTCGACCTGGTACATGGGAATCCGGCGGCGATCCGGGCGTCCGCGAAGCATCTGGCGCACTTCCACACCGCGTTCGACTCGGTGGGTCAGGGCATGCGCAGCCTGGACTCCTCGAACTGGAAGGGCGAGTCGGCCGACGCCTTCCGCGAGAAGTTCACGATGCATCCTCCCAAGTGGCTGCATGCTTCGGATGCTTGTGAGGCGGCGGGGAAGGCGCTGGACGGCTTCGCGGAGACCGTCAAGTGGGCGCAGGGTCAGGCTCAGGAGGCCATTGACCTGTACAAGAAGGGCAAGAAGGCCTCCGAGCAGGCGGTGGAGGCGTACAACAAGCGTGTTGACTCCTATAACGCCGCGATCAAGGAGAACAAGGACCCCGGGCCTCCCCTGGAGAAATTCACGGACCCGGGCCGCAGTGACATTCAGCATGCCCGGCAGATCCTGTCGGAGGCGCGCAAGCAGCGCAACGAGGCCGGTCGCACCCTCGCGGAGGCGATCACCGCGGCCCTGAAGCACGCACCCGCCGAGCCGCCTCCGCTCGACCGGCTGGAGGCCGATGCCGTCGACGGGTACGTCGCCGTCAACACCGAGGTCCTTCACTTCGGCGGCGGGATCATCAAGGGGGGCGCGGGCCTGGTCAACTTCGTCCGCGGGTTGAACCCCGAGGACCCGTACAACATCACGCACCCGGCCGACTACCTGCAGCACGTCAGCATGACCCTGTCGGGTCTGGTCTCGACGGTCGCGCACCCGGAGCGGATCCCCGAGGCCCTCATCGACTCCTTCAAGAAGGACCCTTCGGAGGCCCTGGGCAGGCTCGTTCCCCAGCTCATAGGCACCGACGGCATGGGTCTGGCCGCGGGCGGCCTGCGGACCGCTGCGAAGGAAGGGGTGGAGGTCGGCGCGGCGAACATGGCGAAGGGACTGCACTCCGGCGACGAACTCGCCGGAGCGGGGAAGGACTGGAGCCATCTCGCGCGCAGCACGGACAATGTGTCGGAGAAAGCGATCCACGCCGGTTCTGTGGATGCGAAAGCCGCCCAGGAATTCATCGACGATCAGTTCCCGTTCCTCAAGGACGTCAACAAGACTGGCGAACCCGGCTATACGCAGAACTGCAGTCAGAATGTGATAGCCGTCAACAAGAATCTGGACGGCGAAGCGGCCACCGCGGCGCCCCTGCAGTATCCTGAGCACGTCGACCCGGAAGCTCTTGGCCTCGCGAACCGGGCCAAAGGGCATTACGACAAGGTCAACAGCTACGATGACATCATTCGCGACCTGCAGGGCAGAGGCGAGGGCTCGAGGAGCGTGGTGTACATCAGCCGTCCCAATGGCACGGCGCATGTGTTCAACGCCGTGAATACCCCGCATGGAGTCGTCTTCCTCGACGGTCAGTCCGGCACATTGGGGTTGCTCGAAAAGGACGTCTCCTCCATCGGTCATATACCATATCGCGACGGAGTCAAGTAATGTTGAGCAAGTCCGAAGCGCTTGAATCGGCTGCTGCTTTCATCAGGAGTGCGTACCCGGACAAGGCAGAATCCTTGGTTCTCCTTCCGGAGAAGTGTGTGGAATATGAATTCGGCTGGGCGATTCGCTTCGACTGGAAAGAGCACCTCGAGACAGGGAACATCGCGGATGCGCCCTTCATGTCCGTGGTGATCGTGCCGCACAACGGCGAGGCGGTCGAATTTCCGCCGACGGGGTTCCCGATGGACGAGTACATGAGCCGACGCGCGTCGGGTGACTGGCCGACCGACGACTGGCGTCCAAGGAGCTACCGAGATGCACAGCCCTGACCAGCGAGCCGCAGCCTGGCTAGGCCACACCTACGGCGGTCTCGTCGAACTCTCCGTCCCCCACCCGGTGCACGAGACCCCCGCCGCCTGGATGTTCGGCTGCCGGACCCTGGCCCAACCGGGATACCCCGCCACTCCCATGCTGGCGGCCTCGGTCGTCGTCCCGAAGGACGGAAGCTCCCCGTTCCACCCCGCCGCCAGTGATCCCCTTGCGGACCTCAACCCGGCCGCCCCTCAGGAGGCGGCGGCCCGGGTCACGAACCAGGCCCGCCGGATCAACGCGCGCGGTTGCGTCGTGACCGTGCACTCCGCCATCGACGGCGCCCCGTCGGTCCCGCTGCCCTGGCAGCCGTCCGACGAGGCTCCCGGCTGGTGGGCCAGGCTGACGCACCGCTATTTCCCGGACTTCGAGCACGTCCCGGTGAGCGACTGGGACTCGGTGATCAGGGCCATGGCCGAACCGGGACCCGACACCCGAGGTGTGGTCTGGATCCGCCGTGAGCTGGGCGGGGTCGAGGCGAGTGGCAATCTGCTCTACGCGCACAACAACAAGGGGCAGGTCGTCTTCCTGGACGCGCAGACGGGGGGGCTGGGGAAGCTCGACACGTCCGGGCTGCGCGCGTTGGTCCTCATGCGTGCTGCGCCCCGGGCGCAGCCTCCGCGCTGGCCGTGGGAAGCGGAGGCACCCGACTACCAGTCCGCGCTCCGCAAGGCCCAACTCTGGCTGGACCAGGCCTATCACGGAGAGGTCGAACTGGTCGGGCCCGCACCGCAGGACGAGATCCGGCGCGGCTGGGTGTTCGCGTGCAACACCAGGCGTCATCTGCGAGACGGACGCTGGCAGGACGCCATGCTCGACGCCGCGGTGGTCGTCCCCAAGGAGGCGACGGCCCCCTTCGGTCTGCCCAATGCCTACCCCTGGAACTGGCTGAACCGCTGGGACGCGGGTGAGGAGCCGGGGTCCGCGGGATTGCCGGCACCGCCGCCTCCCGCCCATGCGGCCTGGTTCGAACCCACGCTGTCGCAGCTCGGGCCCGTGCTTTCCGCGACCGAGCACGCGGACTGGGGTGCGGCGATGGACGAGTTGCGGGGCTTCCCCCTCAACGCCAGGGCGGTCGTGTGGGTACGGCGCCTGGACGCCCGCGGGCGCGAGTCCGTCGGATGGCTGCTCAACGCCGTGCACACGGCGCAGGGCGTCGCGCTGATCGACGGCTCCTCGGATTCCGTCCCGGCGCTCGACCAGACCGGAGTGCGCGCCGTGCACGTCATCCGGTTCCGCTGAGCCGTCTGCCCGCCGCCCGAACAAGTCACAGCCCCCGCCCGGCTTTTCGCACGGACGGGGGCTGTGAGGCTTGGGCCGCATCGACGTCACACGGTCGACGCGGCCCCCTGATCGATCAGTAGGACTTCTCCGGCATGAGCCCCGTCTGCACCAGCGGCTTGCCCCGTCGGCGCGAGACGAAGACGCCCCGCCCCGCCGGCATGGGCCGCGGCCGGATGCCGCCGAGGAGGTCTCCTTCGCCCGGGTCACCCGCGAGGACCACGCCCTGCGCGCCCAGCTCGGTCATCCGCTGCATGAACGGTTCGAACGCGGCCCGCCCCGCACCCGCCGTCGACCGCGCGATGATGAACCGCACGCCGACGTCGCGGGCGAACGGCAGCAGTTCCGTGAGCCCCATCAGCGGATTTCCGCTGGACGTCGACACCAGGTCGTAGTCGTCCACGACCACGTACACCGTCGGTCCCTGCCACCAGCTGCGCTCCCGCAGCTGCCGGGCCGTGACGTCCGCCGTGGGTGTGCGACGCTTCATCAGGTCGGCAAGGGCGACCATGTGGTGGTCCATGGCGTTGGACATCGGGATGTACTCCGCCAGGTGCGAGGCCGGGGTGACGTCCAGCAGGGAACGCCGGTTGTCGATGACGAAGAACTTGGCTTCGTCGCCCGAGTACCGCTCCGTCAGCTGCGTGATGAGCAGCCGAAGCAGGTTCGACTTGCCCGACTCGCTCTCGCCGAAGACAAGGAAGAACGGATCCTGCTCGAAGTCCACGAAGACCGGCTCGAGATTGTCCTCGTCGAGGGCGAAGGCGATGCCGCGCTGCGGGAAGCGGTGGCCCGCGGGCAGCTGCTGAGCAGGGAACTCGCGGGGGAGGAGCCGGACTTCCGGAGCCCCCGGCGCCTGCCAGTGCCGGGAGACCTCGGTCGCCAGGGCCGCGGTCGCGTCGGCCAGGTCCGTGTCGGACGTCAGGCCGTCGATCCTCGGCACCGCCGCCATGAAGTGCAGCTTCTGTGGCGACACGCCACGTCCGGGCACGCCCGCCGGGACGTTCGCCGCCACCTTCCGGTCGATCTCCGAATCCATCGTGTCGCCGAGCCGCAGCTCGAGGCGGTTCATCAGGTGGTCCTTCATGTTCGCCCGCACCTCCATCGACCGTGACGCCGTCACGATCAGGTGGATGCCGTAGCCGAGACCTCGTGCCGCGATCTCCAGGACCGCCGGTTCCAGGCCTTCGTAGTCCGCACGGAAGTTGCCCCAGCCGTCGATCACCAGGAACACATCGCCCCACGGCTGGTCGGTGACCGAGATGTCGCCGCGTGCCCGCCGGGCCCGGAAGTCGGCGATCGACGGGATGCCCGACGACCGGAAGTACTCCTCGCGACGCGTCATCACGCCGTAGACCTCGGAGACCGTGCGCCGCACGCGCTCCGGGTCCAGGCGGGACGCGACACCGCCCACGTGCGGCAGCCCGGACACCGCCGCCAAGCCGCCGCCACCGAAGTCCAGACCGTAGAACTGCACTTCATGCGGTGTGTGGGTGAGCGCGAAAGAGCAGATGAGCGCCCGCAGCAGCGTCGACTTGCCGGACTGCGGGCCGCCGAGGACCTGCATGTGGCCCGCCGCGCCGGAGAAGTCGACCCACAGCGCGTCGCGACGCTGTTCGTACGGCTTGTCGACCAGGCCGACGGGGACGACCAGGCGGCCCGCGCCCTCGTAACCGGGCTGTGTGAGCCCACGCCCCTGCACAGCGGTGAGTCCGGGCAGCAGCCCGTCCAGCGACGGCGGGCTGTCCAGTGGCGGCAGCCACACCTGGTGGGCCGCCGGGCCCTGCGCCTCCAGTCGGCGCACGATCACGTCGAGCACCGTGTCCGCCAGCGCGTCGTCGACCTCCGACGGCTCCGTACGCTGCTGCGGCACCGGCGCGTACTGGACGGGCACCTCCGCCGCCGTGAACAGCACCGGCCGTCGGTCCACCGGCAGCGGGCCGCCGGTCAGCGCGGCCTGTTGCGAGCCCGAGCGGTACACACCGGAGACGTATGCCGCCTTGAAGCGCACCATTTCGTCCGTGCCGAACTTCAGGAAGCCGGAGCCGGGGACGTTCGGCAGCTCGTACGCGTCCGGCACGCCCAGTGCCGCGCGCGACTCGGCCGCCGAGAAGGTGCGCAGACCGATGCGGTACGACAGGTAGGTCTCCAGGCCGCGCAGGCGGCCCTCTTCCAAGCGCTGCGAGGCCAGCAGCAGATGGACGCCCAGGGACCGCCCGATGCGGCCGATCTGGACGAACATCTCGATGAAGTCCGGCTTCGCTGTCAGCAGCTCGCTGAACTCGTCGATGACCAGCACGAGGGAGGGGATCGGCTGCAACGGAGCGCCCGCCGCCCGGGCCTTCTCGTAGTCGTGGATGTTGGCGTAGTTGCCCGCGTCGCGGAGCATCTCCTGGCGGCGGTTGAGCTCACCGCGAATGGAATCGCCCATGCGGTCGACCAGTGTGAGATCGTCCGCCAGGTTGGTGATCACGGCCGCCACATGGGGCATCTGCGCCATACCGGCGAACGTCGCACCGCCCTTGAAGTCCGCGAGGACGAAGTTCAGGGTCTCGGAGGAGTGGGTCACCGCGAGGCCCAGCACCAGGGTGCGCAGCAGCTCGGACTTGCCGGAACCGGTGGCGCCCACGCACAGGCCGTGTGGGCCCATGCCCTCCTGCGCTGCCTCCTTGAGGTCCAGCATGACCGGTCGGCCGTCCTCGCCGACGCCGATGGGCACCCGCAGTCGCTCGGCCAGCGCGCGGGGCCGCCAGGTGCGCTTGGTGTCGACGGACGCCGCGTCGCCGAGGTTCAGCAGGTCGGTGAACTCCAGGTTGGCCAGCAGCGGTTCGTCGTCGTCACCGCCCGAGGCCATTCGCAGCGGGGCCAGCTGCCGGGCGAGTGCCTCGGCGGACTCGTACGAGAGGGTGTCCGGAGTCCCCTCGTAGACGATGCCGGCCGCCGATTGCAGGTGCAGTGAGGTCGGCTGGACGACGATCGCGAGGTCGCCACGGGCGCCGGTGAGCTCCGTGGGCACGATCTCGACGACGGTGACGCCCTGCAGTCCCTCGGGGTTGGCGAGGACGGAGTCCGGCGGCAGGGAGAGGCCGTCGAGGACGATGACGATGTGCGGTTCCTCAGGGAGCGGCGCGGCGTCGGGATGGAAACGCGGGCGGCCGGTCAGACGGGTGGCCAGCAGGTCTTCCAGGTCGTGCGCGTCGCCGGTGACCAGGCGGCGGCTGCCCGCGCCGTCCACGGCGCCGCCCGCCTGCGCGTGGGGCAGCCACTTGACCCACTCCCAGTGCGCCAGGGCGTCGCGTCCCGCTGCGACCGCGACGACCAGGTCCTCGGGGGAGTGCAGCGAGGCCAGCGAGCCGGCCAGGGCGCGCACGGACGACCGCACGGAGTCCGGTTCACCGCTGACGGTGACGTGGTAGAAGGCGCGCAGCGACACCGCCATCGGCAGGTCGTCGAGGGTGCTGTGGACCGCAAGGAAGCGCTGCATCGCACCCGCCGTCAGCGGCTCCAGCTGGTCGACGGGGCCGGTCTCCGGGGCGTGCAGCGGGGTGGCCAGCGACTGCGGACCGAGGCCGATCCGCACCTGGGCGAAGTCCTCGTCGCCCGGCCTGCGTTCCCACACCCGGCTGCCCTCGGCGACGAGAGCCCACAACTGCTCGGGCGAGGGGTGGAGGTAGTACTGCGTGTCGCGCTGGGCCTTCGCTGTGTCCAGGGCGGTGGCGCGGGTCTGGGACAGGTACCGCAGATAGTCGCGCCTCAGGTCGGCGAGCTGGCCCTGCGACCCGCGACGGAAGCGGACCACCATGGCTATGGACATGCCCACCGTGGACGCGATCATGACCATGCCCATGATCTTCATGAACGGCTGCCCGCTCGTGAAGAAGAAGACCACCGAGCCGCCCATGCCGAGCGTCGGCAGAAGTTGCATGAGGACGCTCTCCTGATGCCCGCGCGGCAGCTCGGGCGGAGGCTGCAGAACAACGTCTTCCGTGGGCACTTCGGACGGCAGCGCCCTGGGTGGACGCTTCACGACGATGTGGCTCACTGCTCACCAATTCCCTTGCCGGACCACGAGAGTTACGTCCGCCACCCCGTGTCAGGCGAACGCAGGCCGCCGCGTGATCCTACTGACTCCGCAATTGACCGGTGGGCGGTAGGGTGCCGGATGTTCGCGTGAGCACACGTGAACGAACGTACGGAACGGGGCATTTCGCGCGAGGTGTCACCGCACGGAACCCCGGCAGGGCCCAGACAGCGCCGTCTGTGTCGTCCCGGCGGCCCCAGCCCGGCGAAGAGCCGCAGGACATTCACATCGCATGCGCAGAACCACCACTGAGGGGGAGCACAAGGTGAGCACGACGGTCTCCACGGCGGCCACCGGGGCGGGAACGCCCGCCCCGGGAGCGGGGACGGGGCTCGGTTTCTGCCGGGTCACGATCGTTGCTCCCGACAGCCGGATCGACGTGGCCCTGCCCGACGACATCCCGGTTGCCGACATCTACCCGGAGATCCTCCGGCTCTCCCGGCAGAGTCCCGTCGAGGGCGCTCCGGTCGGCTACCACCTCGTACGCCGGGACGGCACCGTCCTCGACAGCTCCCGTTCCTTCGCCGCCCAGCGCATTCTCGACGGCGAACTCCTCACCCTGCGCCCCTTCTCCGAGTCGCTGCCGCCCGCCGTCTTCGACGACGTCTCCGAGGCGGTCGCCTCGGCGGTGACGCGCGACCGCACCCTGTGGAGCGGCGACCTGACGCGCGCGGCGGGCCTCGTCGGCGGGGGCGCCCTGCCGACCCTGCTGGCCTTCGTCGCCTGGACCGCGGATCCGCGGCACGACATGCACAGCCTGCCCGGCATCCTCGCCGGTGTCACCGGCGTGCTCCTGGTCGTGCTCGCCGCCGTGCGCGCACGCGTCTACGACGACCGGGCCTCGGCGATCGCCCTGGGCCTCGGCGCCCTCCCCAACGCGGGGGTGGCCGGCTCCGGACTCCTGTCCCTCGCTCACGGCCAGGGCATCGGCAAGCTGCAGTTCCTGCTCGCCTGTGCGGCGGTCCTCGTCGCCTCGGTGATCCTCACCTTGTGCGCACCGCGCGGAGACGGCCCGTTCGTCGCCTTCGTCTTCGCCGCCGCGGTCGGTCTGGTCACCGTGTTCATGGCGATCCTCGTGCACTGGACCCCGACGGAGATCGCCGCGTCGTGCGCCCCGATCGCCGTCGGAGGACTGGCCTTCCTGCCGGGCCTGTCCATGCGCTTCGCCCGGCTGCCGATCGGCTTCGACCCTCCGAACACCGCCCCGCGCAGCGCGTACGGCACCGACACTGCCGCGCAGGAGCCCGTCGACGCCGAGCGCATCGAGGCCCAGGCCCGACGCGGCCATGAGCTCCTGGTCGGCCTCGTTGGTGGGTGCGCGCTGCTCGCCGTCGGGTCGTCGGCGGTGCTCGGGTTCTCCGACGGCGTGTGGGCCCAACTTCTCGCCTGCGCGACGGGTGTCGCGTTGCTGATGCGCGCTCAGCTCTTCCGCTACACGGGCCAGGTCGCTCCTCTCCTGGCCGCCGGCCTCGGCTCCCTCGTACTGCTCGGTCTCGGACTGGCGCTCAACCCGCCGCAGTCCCTGATGCGCGAGGCCCTCACGGGAGACCGCACCGGTCTCGACATCCGCACGATCTGGCTCGTCGCGGCGATCGCGGCAGCGGCGGCCCTCGTCACCATGCTCGGCCTCATCGTCCCGCGCGGCGGGCTCAGCCCCTTCTGGGGCCGCTTCCTGGAGATCGCCGAGGGCTTCGTGCTCCTGACCCTGGTGCCGCTCACCCTCGCCGTGTTCGACGTGTACGCGACCGTCCGGGCCATGACCAGCAAATGACCGCGTCCGATTTCGTCACCGTCCCCGGCCCGGGGTTCGGCGACAGGGACGAGTGAAGGGATCCACCAGCGTGAGCTTCGGCCCACCGCCTTCCGTCTACACACAGTCCGCCCTGGCCGCTGACGGCCGGCGCAAGAGGCGACACCGCATGCTGCTCGGTGTCGGGGCGGCCGCGGTGGTCGTCACGTTGTGCGTGGGCAGCCGGCTCCTGATGCCGGGCGTCAAGGCACCGACCGTCGCCGAACACCCCGCTGCCGCTCCGGCCCCGGACGAGATCAGGGAAACGGCCGAGAAGATCCCCGCCACCCCCGAGGGCCAGGTGGTGGTCGACCACAACGAAGGCGGACTCCCCAAGGACAGCGCCCCGAACCCGCGCTACGCGCCCGGCACCTGGGCCACGGACAAGATCCTCGCCAAGGGCGTCGCCGACAGGATCGCGGGCATCAAGATCGAGCCCGGCTACGACGAAACGGCGTGGACCCTCAAGCTGGACGGTCACATCTGCGCCGCGAGCAGCCACGTCACGGTCGACGGCCGCACGGCGGTCGTCGTGCAGCCTGCCAAGCGCAAGGGCACCAAGGACGCGGGCATCTGCGACGAGGTGGTGTTCTTCGACCTGAACACCGGCAGGAAGCTGTGGCAGTCCCAGATGCCCTCGGCGAACTCCGCCTTCGTGACGAACACGAACCTGACCCTGACCAAGGGCGTCGTCGCCGTGGCCTGGGGGCACGGTTCGGTGGCGTACGACATGAAGGACGGCCGGCAGCTGTGGAACAGCACAGGCGTCTCCCGGTGCGAGGACAAGAGCTTCGCCGGCGGGCGTGCGCTGCTCGCGCTGGAGGAGTGCGGAGAGGGCGCCGACGCGACGTACGAGATACAGAAGCTCGACCCGCGCACCGGTCGGACCCGGTGGACGTACGGCATCGCCAAGGGAGTCCAGTCCGCCTACCTGCCCTCGTCCGATCCGCCGGTGGTCGCCGTCGCCGCCGGGGACACCGAGGTGACCGACCTGATCACGCTCGACGGCAACGGCAAACGCCTCGCCACGATCTCCATGGACCACTACGACCCCAAGTGCGGCGGGCGGTACTTCGGGGCCGCGTACTTCGGTGAGTTCGAGTACTGCGACGGCATGGTCGTCGGGCGGCACCAGATCTACGTCGAGAGCAAGGAGAACGACGAGATCAACGAACCGGAGACCTGGATCGTGGCCTTCGACCCCAGGACGGGGAAGTCGGGGCGGAAGATCGACGGGCGTCGGATGGAACCGGCCGTTCCGCTGCGGATGAACGGGGACGACCTGCTGGTGTACCGGCACAGCGACAGCGATGTCGAGCCTTCGGCCGTGGTGAGCTGGAACTCGCGTACGGGCAAGGAGACTCCCTTCCTGCTCTTCACGCTTCCGGAGGGCGACGCGGGGAAGCTCAGTGACCCGGAGCAGTCGGACATCGTCGTCGAGAAGGGCCGGGTGTTCTTCGCGAAGCGGGAGCTGACCGCCGACGACAAGCACCCGAAGGACCCCGCGCTGGCGGTGATCGGGATCGGGAACGTCGGCCACTGACGAGGCAGGAAAAAAGTCGGCCACTGACGAGGCAGCAAAAAATAGGAAAAGGGGCGGCACGCGCGCGTGCCGCCCCTTTTCCTGCTCCCCGGTCACTTCGGGGCGACGCCCCCGGGGCGCGGCGCCCGCTCAAGATCGAACTCCCCGTCCCGCGCCCCCAGGACGAAGGCCCGCCACTCCGCCTCCGTGTAGCGCAGTACCGTGTCCGGGTCGAGCGACGACCGCATGGCCACGGCACCGCCGGGCAGGTAGGCGATCTCGACCCGCTCCTCGTGCTCCTCCGTACCGGGCGCGCTGTGCCACTCGACGCCCGAGATGTCCAGGGCGTACAGCTCGTCCCGCTCCCGCTCCTTGCGCGCCTTGACGTCCTCGTTCACTTCCTCCGCCATGGCGAAGCAACCCCTTCCCGACGTGCCCCGATGGACGAATGATCCAACCGCTCACCCTAGTGGCCGCCCGGGCGGCGGCCCGGCGGTTCGCCGGACAGCGGCAAAGGGCGCCGCCGCCTGCTGGTACTCTGTGTGACGGCCGTTCGTGTACGCACCGCCGGACCCCACCTGAGGCCCCGCAAGGGCCGACCGAGGGATCTGGAGGCCGCGCCCAGCGGATCCCCGCCCTCCGAGTCGTGGAAGCTCCCCTGCGAAGAAGACCAGGGGCACTCGGTGGCATCCAGAAGACTACGAGGAGTACGCGTGTCGCTCGACGCCGCTACGAAGAAGCAGATCATCGCCGAATTCGGTACCAAGGAGGGTGACACCGGCTCCCCCGAGGTCCAGGTCGCGATGCTGTCCCGTCGGATCTCCGACCTGACCGAGCACCTCAAGACCCACAAGCACGACCACCACTCCCGCCGTGGTCTGCTGATCCTGGTCGGTCAGCGTCGCCGCCTGCTGCAGTACCTGGCCAAGAAGGACATCCAGCGCTTCCGTGTGCTGGTGGACCGCCTCGGCATCCGCCGTGGTGCGGCGGGCGCCAAGTAGGACGCCGTGAAGGGAGCGGTTCCCGGGACAAGGGGGCCGCTCCCTTTTGCTGTACGTGCGGACTGTCACCGCCGCTTTGTAGTGTGGTAGCACAACGCCATACGCACACAACCGTGCAAGGGGTGCCCGGCCGAACCGGACACCCACGCACACCGAACGAGGAGAAGCGCACCTCGCCGCCGCCGGTCCTCGGTAGTGGCCCCCGGGGGGAAGTGAGCCCCGGGTGCTTCGATCGAAGACCGGCCCGCACCAGACGGAGCGCTTCTCCGCCACCGTCCCTCTGCCACACGGGCAGCCAGGGACGAAGACGAGGAGAAAACGCTAGTGGAGAACGAGACCCACTACGCCGAGGCCGTCATCGACAACGGCTCCTTCGGCACCCGCACTATCCGCTTCGAGACGGGCCGCCTGGCCAAGCAGGCCGCCGGCTCCGCCGTCGCGTACCTGGACGACGACACGATGGTCCTCTCGGCCACCACCGCGTCCAAGAACCCCAAGGACCAGCTCGACTTCTTCCCGCTGACGGTCGACGTCGAGGAGCGGATGTACTCGGCCGGGAAGATCCCCGGCTCCTTCTTCCGCCGTGAGGGCCGTCCGTCCGAGGACGCCATCCTCACCTGCCGCCTCATCGACCGTCCGCTGCGCCCCTCCTTCAAGAAGGGCCTGCGCAACGAGATCCAGGTCGTCGCCACCATCATGGCGCTCAACCCCGACCACCTGTACGACGTCGTGGCGATCAACGCCGCGTCCGCGTCCACGCAGCTGGCCGGTCTGCCCTTCTCCGGCCCGATCGGCGGCGTCCGCGTCGCGCTGATCAACGGCCAGTGGGTGGCCTTCCCGACGCACAGCGAGCTCGAGGACGCCGTCTTCGACATGGTCGTCGCGGGCCGCGTCCTGGAGGACGGCGACGTCGCGATCATGATGGTCGAGGCCGAGGCCACCGACAAGACCATCCAGCTGGTCAAGGGCGGTGCCGAGGCTCCCACCGAGGAGGTCGTGGCCGCCGGTCTGGACGCCGCGAAGCCCTTCATCAAGGTCCTCTGCAAGGCTCAGGCCGACCTCGCGGCGAAGGCCGCCAAGCCGACCGGCGAGTTCCCGATCTTCCTCGACTACCAGGACGACGTCCTTGAGGCGCTGACCGCCGCGGTCCGCCCCGAGCTGGCCCAGGCGCTCACCATCGCCGGCAAGCAGGAGCGCGAGGCCGAGCTCGACCGCGTCAAGCAGCTCGCCGCCGAGAAGCTCCTGCCGGAGTTCGAGGGGCGCGAGAAGGAGATCTCCGCGGCGTACCGCTCGCTGACCAAGCAGCTGGTCCGCGAGCGCGTCATCAAGGAGAAGAAGCGGATCGACGGCCGCGGTGTCACCGACATCCGGACCCTCGCCGCCGAGGTCGAGGCGATTCCGCGGGTGCACGGTTCGGCCCTGTTCGAGCGCGGCGAGACCCAGATCCTGGGTGTCACCACGCTGAACATGCTGCGCATGGAGCAGCAGCTCGACACCCTCTCCCCGGTGACGCGCAAGCGCTACATGCACAACTACAACTTCCCGCCCTACTCCACGGGTGAGACCGGCCGCGTCGGCTCCCCGAAGCGCCGCGAGATCGGCCACGGCGCCCTCGCCGAGCGCGCCCTGGTCCCGGTCCTGCCCGCGCGCGAGGACTTCCCGTACGCGATCCGTCAGGTCTCCGAGGCCCTCGGTTCCAACGGCTCGACGTCCATGGGCTCGGTCTGCGCCTCCACCATGTCGCTGCTGAATGCCGGTGTGCCGCTGAAGGCCCCGGTCGCCGGTATCGCCATGGGCCTGATCTCCCAGGAGATCGAGGGCGAGACGCACTACGTGACGCTGACCGACATCCTCGGCGCCGAGGACGCCTTCGGCGACATGGACTTCAAGGTCGCCGGCACCAAGGAGTTCGTCACCGCCCTCCAGCTCGACACCAAGCTGGACGGCATCCCGGCCTCCGTGCTGGCCGCGGCCCTGAAGCAGGCCCGTGACGCCCGCCTCCACATCCTCGACGTGATGATGGAGGCCATCGACCGGCCCGACGAGATGTCCCCGCACGCCCCGCGGATCATCACCGTCAAGATCCCGGTCGACAAGATCGGCGAGGTCATCGGCCCCAAGGGCAAGATGATCAACCAGATCCAGGAGGACACCGGCGCCGAGATCACGATCGAGGACGACGGCACGATCTACATCGGTGCCGCCGACGGTCCGTCCGCCGAGGCGGCCCGCGCCACGATCAACGGCATCGCCAACCCGACCATGCCGGAGGTCGGCGAGCGCTACCTGGGCACGGTCGTGAAGACGACCACCTTCGGTGCGTTCATCTCGCTGCTCCCGGGCAAGGACGGCCTGCTGCACATCTCGCAGATCCGCAAGCTCGCCGGCGGCAAGCGCGTGGAGAACGTCGAGGACGTCCTCGGCGTGGGCCACAAGGTCCAGGTCGAGATCGCCGAGATCGACTCCCGCGGCAAGCTCTCCCTCATCCCCGTGATCGAGGGCGAGGCCGACTCCGACGGCGACACCGAGTCGAAGGACGACGCTGCCAAGTGACGTCCCGTGGCTTCAAGGCGACGGCCCGCACCTCTTCGGAGGCGCGGGCCGTTGCCCGTACCCAAACCCTGATCAAGGGCGCGAACGGCATCGGCACCGTCCGCAAGACCACCCTGCCGGGCGGTCTGCGCGTCGTCACCGAGACGCTGCCCTCCGTGCGCTCCGCCACCTTCGGCATCTGGGCGCACGTCGGCTCGCGCGACGAGACGCCGGCCCTGAACGGCGCCACGCACTACCTGGAGCACCTGCTCTTCAAGGGCACCGAGCGCAGGAGCGCCCTCGACATCTCCTCGGCGATCGACGCGGTCGGCGGCGAGATGAACGCGTTCACGGCGAAGGAGTACACGTGCTACTACGCGCGCGTACTCGACACGGACCTGCCGCTCGCCATCGACGTCGTCTGCGACATGCTCACCGGTTCGCTCATCCTCGAAGAGGACGTGGACGTCGAGCGCGGCGCGATCCTTGAGGAGATCGCGATGACGGAGGACGACCCGGGTGACTGTGTGCACGACCTGTTTGCGCACACCATGTTCGGCGACAACCAGCTGGGCCGCCCGGTTCTCGGCACCGTCGACACCGTCAACGCCCTGAGTGCCGACCGCATCCGCCGCTTCTACAGGAAGCACTACGACCCGACCCATCTGGTGGTCGCGTGCGCCGGAAACATCGACCACAACAAGGTCGTACGCCAGGTGCGTGCCGCCTTCGAGAAGGCCGGCGCCCTCACGCGGACGGATGCCACGCCCATCGCCCCGCGGGACGGCCGCCGGGTCATCCGCACCGCCGGCCGCGTGGAGCTGCTGGGCCGCAAGACCGAACAGGCGCACGTCGTCCTCGGTATGCCCGGCCTCGCCCGCACCGACGACCGCCGCTGGGCCCTCGGCGTGCTGAACACCGCGCTCGGCGGTGGCATGTCCTCCCGTCTCTTCCAGGAGGTCCGTGAGAAGCGGGGCCTTGCGTACAGCGTGTACTCGTACACGTCCGGCTTCGCCGACTGCGGCCTCTTCGGCGTGTACGCGGGCTGCCGTCCCAGCCAGGTGCACGACGTGCTCAAGATCTGCCGCGACGAACTGGACCATGTCGCCGAGCACGGCCTGTCCGACGACGAGATCGCCCGCGCCATCGGCCAGCTCCGGGGGTCCACCGTCCTCGGACTCGAGGACACCGGCGCGCTGATGAACCGTATCGGCAAGAGCGAGCTGTGCTGGGGCGACCAGATGTCCGTGGACGACATGCTGGCCCGGATAGCTGCGGTCACCCCGGACGACGTCCGGTCCGTGGCCCGGGAGATCCTGGGACAACGGCCCTCGCTGTCGGTCATCGGCCCGCTCAAGGACAAGCAGGCCTCCCGTCTGCACGAAGCCGTCGCCTGAACCCCTCCGGTAAGGAAGCAAGAGAGATGAGCAAGCTGCGCGTGGCGGTCCTCGGCGCCAAGGGCCGGATCGGTGCCGAGGCGGTACGGGCCGTCGAAGCCGCCGACGACATGGAGCTGGTCGCCGCCCTCGGCAGAGGGGACCGGTTGGAGACCCTCGTCGAGACAGGCGCCCAGGTGGCGGTGGAACTCACCACGCCGGCGTCCGTGATGGGCAACCTCGACTTCTGCGTGCGGCACGGCATCCACGCCGTGGTGGGCACGACGGGCTGGACCGACGAGCGCCTGGCGCAGCTACGGGCCTGGCTGGCCCAGTCCCCGGAGGCGGGTGTCCTCATCGCCCCCAACTTCTCCATCGGCGCCGTGCTGACCATGAAGTTCGCCGAGGTGGCCGCCCCGTACTTCGAGTCCGTCGAGGTCGTGGAGCTGCACCACCCCAACAAGGTGGACGCCCCCAGCGGCACCGCCACCCGCACCGCCCAGCTCATCGCCGCCGCGCGGGAGAGGGCGGGCAGCGCCCCGCAGCCCGACGCCACGGCGACGGCCCTGGACGGCGCCCGCGGTGCGAACGTCGACGGGGTGCCCGTGCACGCCGTGCGCCTGCGGGGCCTCCTCGCCCACCAGGAGGTGCTGCTCGGCGGCGAGGGCGAGACCCTCACCATCCGCCACGACTCGCTGCACCACAGCAGCTTCATGCCGGGCATCCTGCTCGGTGTCCGCCGCGTCGTGACCACTCCGGGCCTCACCTTCGGCCTGGAGCACTTCCTCGACCTCAAGTAGCCGTCACATGCGCGCCAAGATCACTTACGCCGTCACGGCCGCCGTCCTGGTCTTCTACTTCGTCCTGGTCGGCAGCCGCGGAGTGCTCCTGATCCAGAACGGGACCCCGGTCACCGTCACCTTCGGTGTCGCGGTGCTGATCCTCCCGGTCATCGGCGTCTGGTTCCTGTGGAAGAACACACAGTTCGTCCGCAAGGCCAACCGGCTCGCCGCCCAGCTGGACGCCGAGGGCGCTCTGCCCGTCGACGAGCTGAAGCGCACTCCGGGCGGCCGGATCGACCGTGACTCGGCCGACGAGGTGTTCGCCCGGCGCAAGGCGGAGACGGAGGCGGCCCCGGACGACTGGCGCAGCTGGTTCCGGCTGGCGGTCGCCTATCACGATGCCCGTGACACCCCCCGAGCCCGCAAGGCGATGCAACGGGCTATCGCGTTGCACGACGGCAGGACGATCGAGGCCTGATTCCGTCCCGGGGTGCGGTGGTGTGGGGCCGCGCGTCGGGTCCGAGTCGTTACGATTACCGGTCCCGTCCCACCCGGTCCCACACGCCGCCGTACGACCAAGGCGCCGTTGTACGACGAATGCGCCGCCGAACGACGAATGCGCCGCCGAACGCCGAAGGTGGCCGTCCCGCTCTCCGGGACCGGCCCCTGCTCGTCGTACCGCGTGCGGCGTCAGCCCCGGCCGTACTCCGCGGCCCACGCCTCGACGGTGTCCGCCGCCCGGTCGAAGGCCGCCGGGCGGGCGAGGAAGTCGGCGCCGTGCGTGGTCAGCAGCGGCGGCAGGTCCTGGGGCGCCCGGTCCTTCCGTACCAGCACCAGCGCCTGCCCCTGCACCGTGCGCGGCAGCCCGAGCCAGCGCACCGGCTGCTGCACCGTGCGTACCGACACGATCTTCTCCCAGGGCGCGGTGCGCGTGGCGAAGAAGCCCACCCGCCGCAGTCCCCGCGCGCTGACCCAGACACCCACGCGCAGCAGCCGCAACGCCACGGCGATGACGACCAGCCCGATCCCGAGGACCGTGCCCGCACCGGACACAGTGCTGGTGAGCGCGATGATGACCGCCCCGAAGAGCACATACGAGGCAAGCAGCAGCAGAAGGGCGGCCGCGCCCACCCGACAGGGACCGGGACGGTAGGGGCGCCGCCAGCGGTCACGGTTGTCATACGGCAGCGGGAGGTCGTCCGCCTGGTCGGAAGCACGGTCGGCCGTCAGGAAAGGCAGGGGCACGACTGATCCTCACTCGGTCCATGGGGCTGTGCCCGGTGAGGCTACCTAGCCGTGTCCCTGCTCACCACCTCTGGGGGCCAAGGGAGTGCGCTCTCCGCCCGTCGGGCGCCCGCCGCCGGCGTCAGCGCCCGGTGGAGGCCTCGGAGTGCTGGGTGGCCGCGGGTGCCTGGTGGGACAGGGAAGGCATGCCTATGACCAGGGAGCCGACGAGTCCCGCGACGATGGTGAGCCCCATCAGCCAGCGTCCCGCCATCTGACCGGCGGAGGCACGCTCACGGGGCGGGGGAGCGACATTGCTGCGGAAGGAGTCGGCTTCGGCGAGGAAGGCGAACGGTACGGGCTCGCGCCGACGGAACATGGGAAGCGCTTCTCCTCTGGTGGTTCGTAGGGACCGGGGGTCCGGGGCCTGGTGAGACCGGGTGACCCAAATGGGGCACCCTCACTCATACAGACGAGCGACAGTCGAAAAGGGTGCCCAGTTTCGCCGATTTCGCTGAAGTTCGCCGACGAATGTCGCGGCCCGGCACCGAACGCCCGTTGTCGGAGCCGGGCCGTAGAGTGGGCGCCGCCCGAGCCAGTGATGGGAAGGACCCCCTACGCCGTGACCGAAACCCCCGCCGACGACCTCAAGCCCAGCTTCCGCGGCGACGTCACCGTCGAGCTGGTCAAGCACAGCGCGGCCGACTCCGACGTGCTGTGGGCCGCCCGTGTCTCCACTGCCGGCGAGCAGTCCCTGGACGAGCTGAAGAAGGACCCGGAGCGCTCCAAGGGCCTGATCAACTACCTGATGCGGGACCGGCACGGCAGCCCCTTCGAGCACAACTCGATGACGTTCTTCATCAGCGCCCCGATCTTCGTCTTCCGCGAGTTCATGCGGCACCGCGTGGGCTGGTCGTACAACGAGGAGAGTGGGCGCTACCGCGAGCTCCAGCCGGTCTTCTACGTCCCCGACGAGTCCCGCAAGCTGGTGCAGGAGGGCCGCCCCGGCAAGTACCGGTTCGTCGAGGGCACCGATGCGCAGCAGGAGCTGGTCGGCCGCGTCATGGAGGACGCCTACGTGCACGCGTACGAGGCGTACCAGGAGATGCTCGCCGCCGGCGTCGCCCGTGAGGTCGCCCGCTCGGTCCTGCCGGTCGGCCTGTTCTCCTCGATGTACGCGACCTGCAACGCGCGCTCGCTGATGCACTTCCTCGGCCTGCGCACCCAGCACGAGCTGGCCAAGGTGCCCTCCTTCCCGCAGCGGGAGATCGAGATGGTCGGCGAGAAGATGGAGGCCGAGTGGGCCAGGCTCATGCCGCTCACATACGCCGCCTTCAACGCCAACGGACGCGTGGCGCCGTAGCGTGCACTCGTTGTCCTGGCTGAGGACAGATGTGCGATCAGCCGGGCGAAGTGTCCGGATTGCGGCATTTCGAGAACTTCATCTAGCCTGATCAAACGGACCCGGCACTGCTTGAACCCCCGAGCAGGCAGTGCCGGGCTCCGCATTTGTCCGGACTTTTGCCGCACCCCGAGGGCAGACCGTGCCCGGGGCAGCGAGTAGCGTGTTACCCATGGCTCCGACCTCCACTCCGCAGATCCCCTTCGGGCGGATCCTCACCGCCATGGTCACGCCCTTCACGGCGGACGGCGCACTCGACCTCGACGGCGCGCAGCGGCTCGCCACCCACCTGGTGGACGCAGGCAACGACGGCCTGATCATCAACGGCACCACGGGCGAGTCCCCGACCACGAGCGATGCGGAGAAATCGGATCTCGTACGAGCCGTCCTGGGCGCGGTCGGCGACCGCGCCCACATCGTCGCCGGTGTCGGCACGAACGACACCCACCACAGCATCGAACTGGCGCGCGCGGCGCAGAAGGCCGGCGCACACGGCCTCCTGACCGTCACGCCGTACTACAACAAGCCTCCGCAGGAGGGCCTCTACCGGCACTTCACGGCCATCGCCGACGCCACCGAGCTGCCGGTCATGCTCTACGACATCCCCGGCCGCAGCGGCGTCCCGATCAACACCGAGACCCTCGTGCGCCTGGCCGAGCACCCCAGGATCGTCGCCAACAAGGACGCCAAGGGCGACCTCGGCCGCGCCAGCTGGGCCATCGCCCAGTCCGGCCTCGCCTGGTACTCGGGCGACGACATGCTCAACCTGCCCCTGCTCTCCGTGGGCGCGGTCGGCTTCGTCTCCGTCGTCGGCCATGTCGTCACACCCGAGCTGCGGACCATGGCCGAGGCGTATGTGAGCGGCGACGTCCAGAAGGCGCTGGAGATCCACCAGAAGCTGCTTCCGGTCTTCACCGGCATGTTCCGCACCCAGGGCGTCATGACCACCAAGGCCGCGCTCGCCCTCCAGGGCCTGCCCGCCGGGCCGCTGCGCCCGCCCATGGTCGAGCTCTCGCCCGAGGAGACCGAGCAGCTCAAGATCGATCTTGCCGCCGGAGGGGTACAGCTCTGACACGGACTTCACAACTGAATAGGCAGGACACAGGTGCCTGCACTCCACATCCACAACTGCTCTTGCACGAACGTCATGCGCGCCGCGTGCCCCACAGGTACGTGGCGCGTGTGGTGAGGAGAGTCTTTTGAGTCATCCGCATCCTGAACTCGGCCCGCCCCCGCCGCTTCCCGAGGGCGGCCTGCGGGTCACCCCGCTCGGCGGCCTTGGCGAAATCGGCCGGAACATGACGGTCTTCGAGTACGGCGGCCGCCTGTTGATCGTCGACTGCGGAGTGCTTTTCCCCGAGGAGGAGCAGCCCGGAATCGACCTGATCCTGCCGGACTTCTCATCGATCCGGAACCGCCTCGACGACATCGAGGGGATCGTTCTCACCCACGGGCATGAGGACCACATCGGCGGTGTCCCCTTCCTGCTGCAGGAGAAGCCCGACATCCCGCTGATCGGTTCCAAGCTGACCCTCGCCCTCATCGAGGCGAAGCTCCAGGAGCACCGCATCCGTCCGTACACGCTCGAGGTCGCGGAGGGCCGGCGTGAGCGCGTCGGCCCCTTCGACTGCGAGTTCATCGCGGTCAACCACTCCATCCCGGACGCCCTCGCGGTCGCCATCCGCACCCCTGCCGGCATGGCGGTCCACACGGGGGACTTCAAGATGGACCAGCTGCCACTGGACAACCGTCTGACCGACCTCCACGCGTTCGCACGGCTGAGCGAGGAAGGCATCGACCTCCTCCTCACCGACTCCACCAACGCGGAGGTCCCGGGCTTCACCCCGCACGAGCGTGACATCTCCAACGTCCTGCGCCAGGTCTTCGCGAGCGCCCGCAAGCGGATCATCGTGGCGAGCTTCGCCAGCCACGTCCACCGCATCCAGCAGATCCTGGACGCGGCGCACGAGTACGGCCGTCGGGTCGCCTTCGTGGGCCGCTCCATGGTCCGCAACATGGGCATCGCCCGGGACCTGGGCTATCTGAAGGTTCCGCCGGGCCTGGTGGTGGACGTCAAGACGCTGGATGACCTGCCCGACAACGAGATCGTGCTGATCTGCACGGGCTCGCAGGGCGAGCCGATGGCGGCGCTGTCCCGGATGGCGAACCGGGACCACCAGATCCGCATCGTCGACGGCGACACGGTGATCCTCGCGTCGTCGCTCATCCCCGGCAACGAGAACGCGGTGTACCGCGTGATCAACGGCCTGACCCGCTGGGGCGCCAACGTCGTGCACAAGGGCAACGCCAAGGTGCACGTCTCGGGCCACGCGTCCGCGGGCGAGCTGCTGTACTTCTACAACATCTGCCGCCCGAAGAACCTGATGCCGGTCCACGGCGAATGGCGCCATCTCCGGGCGAACGCGGAGCTGGGCGCGCTCACGGGTGTGCCGCACGACCGGATCGTCATCGCCGAGGACGGTATCGCCGTCGACCTCGTCGAGGGCAAGGCGAAGATCTCCGGCAAGGTCCAGGCGGGGTACGTGTACGTCGACGGCCTCTCGGTCGGCGATGTCGGCGAGCCGGCCCTCAAGGACCGCAAGATCCTCGGTGACGAGGGCATCATCTCGGTCTTCGTGGTGGTGGACTCCTCGACCGGCAAGATCACGGGCGGCCCCCATGTCCATGCCCGCGGATCGGGTATCGACGACTCGGCCTTCAACGGTGTGATCCCGAAGATCACGGAAGTCCTGGAGCGGTCTGCCCAGGACGGCGTCGTCGAGCCGCACCAGCTGCAACAGCTGATCCGGCGGACCCTGGGCAAGTGGGTCTCGGACACCTACCGGCGCAGGCCGATGATCCTGCCTGTGGTGGTTGAGGTCTGACGAGCCGTCAAGGCCTCGTACGGGTGAAGCCGGAGCGGGGCGCCCCGATTTGCATCGGGGCGCCCCGCTCCAGTACGTTTACGGCTCCGCCAGCGGGGCACCCGGCGCAACCGAGCGTCAGGAGCCGGCCCCGGCGGGGCGGATAACCGACTCAGAGTCTCTGATAAAGTCGGGATCGCCGGAAAGGGAATCGCGAGAGCGGAAACCTAGAAAGCGCCGAGGAAATCGGATCGAGAAAAGGTCTGATAGAGTCGGGAACACCGAAGGGAAGCGCCCGGAGGAAAGCCTGAGAGAGTCTCTCGGGTGAGTACGAAGGAAGCGTCCGTTCCTTGAGAACTCAACAGCGTGCCAAAAGTCAACGCCAGATATGTTGATACCCCGTCTCCAGCTCTGCTGGGGCGAGGTTCCTTTGAATAAAACACAGCGAGGACGCTGTGAACGGTCGGGACTATTCCT
>NZ_LBMW01000091.1 GCF_026168105.1 Streptomyces hygroscopicus | reverse complement strand
TGGAGTTTATCGAACAGCCCAAATGAGATGACCTCTTAGACGCCATCCGCTTTCCGAACGTGATCGTTTGGATCGGGCTGGGTGGGCATGAACTCCGGCTGGCGGCGGGCCGTGAGCGGGGTGCGGTTGAACTGGCCTCAGTCCTCGTCCCGGGCGCGCCGGTAGAGCTTGGCTATGTCGTCGTCGAAGTACGCGGCGTAGGAGACATCGTCCTGGTCGCCGCCGCCCTCGTGGCCCCCCAGGACGCCGATGACCGTGCCGGTATGGCTCTTGGGATTGTAGTCGGCGAGCCAGGGGCTGCCGCTGGTCCCGTCCTCGAGGCCGGGGCACTGGATGCGCAGCTGGGTGTCGCTGAACTTTGTGGTGCGGTTCTGGCATGAGATGGGGGTGTCGCGGCCGGTGGGGTAGCCGGTGATCTTGACCTTGTTGTTGAAGCCGCGGTTCATGCCGAGGGTGTTGCCGCCCAGGACGTCCTGGATGTCCTTGCCGTCCTTCTGGTCGAGGACGAGGAAGGCGACGTCGAGGTCCTCGTCCTGCGACTTGGCCCAGCGGTCGTCGACGACCACCTTGCTGACCTTCCACAGGCCGGTGGGTTCATCGCCGTTGCGGTAGCCGGGGGCGAAGACCAGGTCGTTCAGCGGCTGTCCGGAGTCGGCGTCGAAGGCGCAGTGGGCCGCGGTGATCAGCATGTTCCGGCCCGGACTCTGCATCACGCTCGCCGTGCAGAAGTGGGCGCCCTGGTCGTCCTTCTCGAAGAGCGCGCCGATCCGGGCGTTCTCCTCGGTCCTACGGGGGGTGTACGCGTGGCCGTCCTTAGCCGGCGCCGTCGCGGGGAAGTCCTGGTCCTGCCCCTGCGGGGACTGGCCCGGCTCGCCGGACTTACCGAAACCGCTGCGCCCGCTGCTTTTGGCCGTATGGGTTTTCTCCGCTGCGTCGCCCACCACTGCGGCCGCCCCGACGATGACCAGCGTCAGGGGCAGTATCGAATTCCTGGCTAGCGATCGCACAAGGTCATTATCCACGCGGCCGGGAAATCGGGAGGTGCTTCAACGGGAGGCTCCCGTCACAAGCCACCGCCCGGGTCGACCATCGGCACCCTGGTCGAGTGCGCCACCCGCTACGTCATGCTCCTGCACCTGCCGGGCGACCACGGCAGCCGAAAGCGTCCGGGACGCGCTGGTCACCGCGGTCCAGACCCTGCCCTCCCACCTCCGAAGGTCTCGGGATGCTCGTGCTCGCACGTGTCGTTGGTGCCGTAGGTGTCCCAGGCGGGGAACGGGTCCGCGCTCGGCAGGCTCTCGTGGTCGGCCATGAGGCAGTCGGTCAGGGCCGCGTCCAGTGCGTCCGGGTGCAGGTGCGTGCCGATGAAGACCAGTTCCTGGCCGCCCGGGCTGTCGGTGTCGCGGGCGGCGGAGGGCTCGAAGCGTGCGACGGAGCCGGCCTGTGACCACGGGCCCGTCACCTGAGGGCGGCCCGGTGACAGGACACGGACCGGAAGGGAGAGTCGTGTCATGACCCACTGTGACAGGGGAAACCGAACCGACCGTACACCCGTCAGTGGTGGCAGACAGCGGTCCGGCCGGCCTCGATGTGCCCGGGCTCGGAGACCTACACCTGGGCCGGGAGGGCTACACCAAGATCATGACCGGGCTGCGGAACACCGCGCACTATCTTGCCGACGGCATCGCGAAGCTCGGTGTCTTCGACGTGATCAGCGACGGCACCGACATCCCCGTCGTCTCGTTCAAGCTCACCGACCCGAGCCGGTTCACGGTTTTCCACGTCTCCGACGAACTGCGCCGCCACGGCTGGCAGGTGCCCGCCTACACCATGCCGCCGAACGCCCAGGACATCGCCCTACTACGCATCGTGGTCCGCGAGGGCTTCGGACGGGATCTCGCAGAATCCCTCCTGACCGCCATCGGCAACACGGTCGACCGGCTCACCACCACCCCGCCGGCCCACGAGGCCGAATCCGGCTTCTCCCACACCTGAGGGCCACCGACTGCTTCGGCACGGGGAAGACCCAGGTCAGCTGAAGGCTGTCCGGTAGAAGATCTTCGGGGGCCGGCCATGGGTCATCCCATGGCCGCTCGGGCCGCGTCGAGAAACATCAGTCGGTTGGCCTCCAGGTAGTCCCGCACGCTCTCACCATCGGGCAAGCCTTCCCACACGGTCCGGTTGAGATCGAGGAAGTACGCGCGCGCGGCGTCATGCACAGGCAAGGGGAACTGGATGCGGATGAGCCGCTCCGTAACCCACAGCCGATTCATGATGTCCTGGGTCTTGAGGTACCAGGCGTGGGTGTCGTTGAACTCCGGAGGCCGGCTGAACGCGGAGCGTTCCGCCTCGGCCGCCACGTCGATGAACCGCTCCAGCAACGCCAGCCGTTCGCCGCGCCGGGTCTCTGACAAGGCGATCTGCTGCCGTTGCTGTTCAGCACGTTCCGCCGACAACTGAGTCCTGTGCTGGACGAGGTAGGACAACAAGCCGCCGAGGACGACGCCCCCCAAGGATATGAGTGACACCCAGATCTGACCTGCCACGGCGCCTCTCGTCCCATGCATTCGATCTATGGGGATTCACGGCTGCGGCGCCTCCTGCGAAGAGCGAGTCGACGTGTTTCTCCGCGCACAGTCGTGGCTGCGGCGCACCGCACCAGCGGCTGAGATGATCTCGATGTGGCTGGTGTGATCACGGCGTCGGAACCTCATCGACGTCGCGGCCCCGCCGCGGTTCGCCGCCCCGCCTGGATGAGGTGTGCCGGCCTGAGTGGGCGGGGGGCTACCGGCTCCCAGTGGTCGTGCGGGGTGTGAAGTACTGTGCCCCGCGACAGGCTCATCACAAGGGGGCGGAGATGGAAGGCAACCACGTACGCGCAGGTGGCGTCGTGCTCGGGCAGGGCCTGCACTGGCGTGGAGTGCTTCGCACCCGGCGGGCCGTCGTCACCACGTCGCTCGCCGTCGGCGGGCTCGTCGTGTCGCTCAACTACGGTGGCGTACTGGGCAGTGCGCACAGCCACGAGTCGGTGACATTCCGTGTGGTCGCCGGTATCAGCGCGGGTGTCTTCCTGGTGGCCGCGCTGTTCGCGGTGCGCGGGGCCACGGACGATCTGGTGAAGCTTCTGGCGGGGCGGATCAGCGACAGCCGGTCCGCGGCCCTGCGGGTCATCTGTCTGCTTTTCGGTTACGCGCTGGTCATCCTCGGCGCGCTCAGCCTGATCCGGGTGCCGTGGGAGAAGCTCCTGCTGGGCGGCGCGTTGACCGGAGTGATCCTCGGGATCGCCGCCCAGCCGGTCCTCGGCAACATCTGCGCCGGTCTGGTGCTGCTCATCTCGCACCCCTTCACGATCGGTGAGCGGATCAGCATTCAGTCCGGACCTCTCGGAGGCCGTATCGAGGGCGAGGTGACCGACATGACCTTGCTGTTCGTCCAACTCCGCACGGAGGACGGCCCAGTGCTGCTGCCCAACAACGCCGTGCTCGGTGCCGCCATCGGCCCGCCCGCTCGCGAGGCTCTCGCGGAGTGACGGCTAACGGTTAGCCGCAGCCGGCCGACGGCCTTCGGGGGACTCGCCGAGAGTGCTCCGGCGGTTCCAATGACCCTGGGGCGCGGCGGGGGTCCGGGACCTGCTTGCGGTCCCACGCTGGTCGCCCGGAACGATGCGCCAGACACGCGAACAGGGGGGCGGCGCTGTGGAATGGACCAAGTTGTGGCTCGACGACCCGGAGGAGCACGACTTCCCGGCAGCGGCCGCCTACCTCGACCTGCTCCTCCCGGCGGAGGAGGTGACGCGGATCGTCGACGCCCTGCGCACGTCGTAGACGCAGATGAAGAAGGCCAAGGACATCATGCGCGCCTCAGGCCTGCCGTTGCTCCCGGAAGACAACGTCCACGTCCAGCAGTCGTCGGCGGATGGGCCGGACTGCAGCTCGGCTCGCGCTTCCTGGAGTCGGCGCGCACGCACGCCCTCGCCCAGGCCCTGCATCATCCCGCCGCGCACGTCAGCATCGAGCTCGGCCAGCTCGGACCGGGCGCGGTGACTGTGGGCGCCGCCGCCCTGCCGCTCGCCGACTTCTTCGCGGTTGGCGGCCGCCGACCGCCCGCGCCGGCGGAACCGGCCCCGCAGCCGCCGTGGCGTCCGGGCCTGGACGGACGGCTGGCCCGGGAAGCTCCCCCGCGGCAAAGGCAGCACCTGCCATCCGGCCACAGCGGACGGCCGGCGATGTAGAGGTCCGTTATGCGGTCTCGCGCACGATCAATTCGGGATCGAAGACGACGCAGGTCGGTTCGAGGCGCTCCCCTGTGATGTGTTCGTCGAGGATGCGGACCATTTCGGCGGCCATCTGTTCGACCGGCTGGCGGATCGTGGTCAGTGGGGGGCGGCAGGACAGGGCGATGCCGGAGTCGTCGAAACCGATAACCGCGACGTCGTCGGGCACTCGCCTGCCCCGCTCGCGGAGTATCTGGCAGGCACCTTGGGCCATGAGGTCGTTGGCCGCGAACACGCCGTCTACGTCCGGGTGTTCGTCGAGCAGCTGCCCCATGGCCGCGACGCCGCTGTCGAGGGTGAAGCCGCCTTCGGCGACGGGCAGGTACGGATGGCCGTTGCGGGCCATGGTGTCGCGGAACCCGGCAAGTCGCTCCTGGCTCGCGGTCACGGCGAGCGGGCCGGCCACGCTGGCCGGTCTGCGGCAGCCGCGTGCCAGGAGATGCTCCGCAGCGAGCCGTCCGCCGTCGCGGTGGTCCAGGTCCACATAGCTCAGCGGCGTGGGGCGTGCCGGCCTGGCAAACAGCACGGCCGGCAGGTTCGCTTCGGCCAGCAGCGCGGGCAGCGGGTCGTCGGCGTGGGTGGAGACGACGAGCGCGCCGTCGGCCCGGCCCTGCCGCAGGTAGGTCAGCACCTCGTGCCGGTCCTCGGCCGACTCGGCGAACATCAGCACCGGATGCATGGAGCGCGGGCGCAGGAATCCGACGACTCCCGAGACCACCCGTCCGAAGAAGGGATCGGCGAAGGCCCTGGCGGCGAAGGCTTCGTGGGTGTCGTGTGGGGGGTCGCCGGCTCCGCAGACCACGAGCGCGATGGTCTCGGCGCGCCGGGTCACCAGAGCGCGGGCGGCCCGGTTGGGTGCGTAGCCGGTCCGTTCGATGGCCTGGCGCACCAGTTGCTGGATCGCCGGGTCCACGTTGCGGACGCCGTTGACGACGCGGGAGACGGTCGCCCGGGACACGCCTGCCTCCCGGGCGACGTCTTCCAGGGTCGGGGCCTGTTTGCTCATGACGGCACCCTAGGGGCAGGCCAGCGACACCGTATAGAGCGCTCTCCGTCTCCCGGGCCGCGCGCTGGCCTGGGTGCGTGTCACGGTGCGAGCTGCTCAATCACGGGGCTGCAGGTCCACCTCCAGTCTCAGGGGCAGGTCTCCCGCCGAGCGGCCCGCCAGCACCCGGCACGGTCCCGGCTCGGTGCGCCAGCGGCCTGCCCGCTCGTCCCAGTGGCGCAGCAGCCTGGCAGGAACGGGCACCTGCGCCGTCACCGTCTCTCCCGGGCCGGCGTGGACCACCGCGTATCCCGCGAGCCACCGCTCGGGGTATTCCAGTGCGGCGCCGGGCCGGGCCAGATATACCTGGACGACCTCGCGGCCGGCGCGCGCACGGTGTTGCGCAGCCGGACGCGCACGGTGAACGACTCGCCCGCCCGGACCGCGGGCGGCCCGGTCAGTTCCTCGTAGGCCCAGGTGGTGTAGCCCAGCCCGTGTCCGAACCAGTAGGCAGGCGTCCGGGGAGGGGCCGGCCCAGCACGCCGAGCCAGTCGGCCTGCCTCAGCAGACGCCGCGCCTTGTCGTCTACGACGTGCTGCGCGAGGTGTCCCTCCTCCACGGCGCGCACCAGCGCCTGCCCCCGGCCCGTCCGGTCCGGGCATCACCAGGTCCAGCCCGGCGCGCGCGGTGTCCAGGGTGGTCCGTGCCGCTCCCCAGTCAGAGACGACGACGCCGTCGAACCCCCACTCGCTCCGCAGCGGATCGGACAGCAGGGGGTTGGCCGTCATGGTCGCGCCGTCGACCGCGTTGTAGCCGGCCATGACGAACCGGACGTCCGCCGCTACGGCCGCTTCGAACGGCGCGAGGTACACCTCGCGCAGCGCCCGCGCGCCCACCCGCACGTTCACGGTCAGCCGGTCGGTCTCGGAGTCGTTGGCCACGTAGTGCTTGGCCGTGGCCGCCACGACGTGCGCCTGGATGCCGCGCACCAGCGCCGCTCCGATCCTGCCGGTCAGCTCGGGATCCTCCGAGAAGCACTCGAAGTGCCGGCCGCCGAGCGGGCTGCGGTGCAGGTTGAGGTTGGGCGCGAGGACCACGTGCACGCCCTTGCGCCGTGCCTCCAGGGCGAGAAGGGAGCCGAGTCGCTCGACCAGCGGGTCGTCCCAGGTGGCGGCGAGCGCGGTGGCCGAGGGCAGCAGAACAGCGGTGCTCCGCTCGTCCCACGACGGCCCGCGCACGCTGGCCGGTCCGTCCGACATCACCCACGGCCGCAGGTCGATGGCCCGCTCCCCCGCCGTGCGCCAGGTGTCGGCCCCGGTGAGCAGTCTGACCTTCGCCTGAAGCGTGAGCTTGCCGATCAGCCGATCGAACTTGCTCTGCGTCGTGCATCCCCGCCCCCTCGTAGTGCATTCCCACCCCAGGATCGCGCCGTGTCTTCAGTTGTAGACGCCGAACTCGTACAGCGAGTAGCCGTAACCGGTGCCGCGCGCTGTGCCGTTGACGCGGACGTAGCGGCCGGTTGCGCTGACGTCGAAGTCGTCGACGCCGCCGTTGCCGTCGGTCACCGTCTGCACGGTCTTCCAGTTCTGGCCGTCGTCGGAGGTCTGGATGGTGTAGGCCTTGGCGTAGGAGGCTTCCCACACCAGTTGTACGTGCTTGAATGAGGTGCGCGCGCCCAGGTCGACCTGGAGCCACTGCGGGTCGCTCCAGTCGCTGGCCCAGCGGGTGCTGAGGTTGCCGTCCACCGCGTTCGCCGCGGTGCACGGGCAGTCGCCGTAGCTGCCCTGGAAGGACGAGGCCGTGGCGGGCTTGCCGAGCGCAATGTTCGTGCCGTTCACCGCGGGCGGCACCACCTTGATCGAGCGGGTCTCCACGCCGACGTTGCCGTGGCCGTCGGTCGCCTTGACGTAGACCTTCCACACGCCGGGCCGGTCGGGCGCTGTGATCTTCAGCCGGCCGCCGCCCAGGTTGGTGGAGGGCAGGGATGCGAGTTGCTTGCTTCCGTCGATGTAGTTGCTGTTGTCGAGGACCTCGTAGCTGATGGGGTCGCCGTCGGGGTCGGTGGCCTGCACGTCCAGGATCAGGTCGCGGCCGGCCTGCACGTTGCCGGCGCCGCCCTCGACGCTCAGGTCGGAGATGACGGGCGAGGTGTTGTCGTGCGAGGTGTCCCCTCCGTAGGCGCGCTTGACCGCGTAGTAGGAGAGCCGCTTCTGGCCGGCCGGCAGCAGGTTGAACCAGATGCCGCCGAAGTCGTACTCGGTGCCGTAGTGGAACATCGTCGCGCCCAGTGCCACGCCCTTGTGCCCGGTGATGCAGCCCCACGCGCGGGTGTAGGCGTCGGCCTTGGCCTGGTCCGTGGGCTCCTGGGGTACGCCGTTGGCGTCGTGGGGCACCTCCCACTCTCCCGCAGGGCCGGTCTCGGTGACGATGTACGGCTTGGTGTACCCGCCCTGCTGCCAGGCGGACCTGACGTCGCAGACGGCGTTGTAGGAGTTGACGGCGTACAGGTCGAGGTCGGGCGCGTTCTTCTTGAAGTACGGCCAGGCGCCGACCCATGCGTCGGTGGAGGTCACCGGGTGGTTCGGGTCGATGCTGTGGATCCTCTTGGTGATGTCGTCGACGAGGGTGGTGTAGGCGTTGCGTTGTCTTTCCAGCTCGTCGCCGCTGTAACAATTCTGCAGGCCGAGTACGGACTCGTTGCCAACGTCCCACATGAGAACGCCCGGGTTGTCCTTGTAGGTTTGCACCCACTTGGGGAACTCGTCGAGCACCTGGTTCTTGTACGTCGTGTCGGTAATGTAGTTGACGCATCCGCCGGCGCCGGGGCCGCCGCCGGGCTGTAGCCAGAATCCGGCGATGACCTTGATGCCGTGGGCCGCGGCGGAGTCGAACAGCGGCTTGCTGGAGGCGTCAGTGCCCCAGGTGCGGATGGTGTTGACGCCCATGGACTGCAGGTCGGGCATGTACTTGTCCGCGTCGGAGACGGCCGGGCCCCACGTCAGGCCCTTGATCTGGTAGGGCTGTCCGTCCACGGTCAGCTGCCAGTTGCCCTGGGTGCCGGTCACCTTCACGACGCTTCCGGCGGCGTGGGCCGCGGTCGCGGGGAGGGCGGCAAGAGCGCCGACGGTCAGGACGCCGGAGGTCAGGGGAGCCAGGAGCCGGCGCGTGCGGATGCGGGTGCGGGATCGGGACATGGTGTCCTCTTCTGGTGTGGGGTAGGGAGGTGGGCGGTCCGGCCGCAGCGGGGCAGGCGAGCGACCGGACCGCCCGGATACGGGGAGGGAGGGGTGCGGCCCGTTCAGGGCAGCTGGTAGTTGGCGTCGAGCGCCGCGCCCGCCTCGGGGTGTGTCTGGTCGTAGCCGCGTGCGTCGCACTGCAGGCCGCCGACGATGCAGTGGTCCACCAGTGCCTTGAGCGTGGGGTCGTCCCAGGCGTTGAAGAAGTCGTAGTGGAAGGAGTAGCTAGGCCCGCTGGCCAGTCTCAATCGGGAGAGGTCCCCGTTGACAGGGAAGGCCATCTTGAACTCGATCATGGGCACGGCCACCGGGTGGTCGGCGGGGCAGACGTTGTCGTTGGTGCCGGGTTTGACCACGGGGTAGGCCATGTGACTCCTGTGGTCGGGGGTGTCGAGGTACTTGCCGTCCCAGCAGCTGGGGGCCTGGAAGCGGATGTTGAGCTGGACGTCGGCCCGGTTTGGGCAGTCGGTGGGGAAGTTGACGTTGAAGTAGCTGTCGCCGCACTCCCAGCCCTCTACGAAGCCGGGGTGGTGGCGGAACTCGTCGGCACTCTGCATCGGGCTGCCCACGACGAACCTCAGCCCCTTGGGGAAGGACCGCACGCTGGTGTAGTCGGTCACACCGGCCTTGTAGTAGATCGTCTGGGGGCCGACGGGAAGCACCTTCTGGTCGCCGTTGAACAGGGTGGGCATCCAGTAACCCGATTTGTCCCCGGGCGCCTTACACGTGGTGGCTCCCGCGTCCAGGGAGGCCGTGGTGCTGTCTGCGTTCGTCGACGTGTTGCCCATGAACGTGTGGTCGTGGGACTTGCCTGGCTGCCGCGGGTAGACGATCGGGTCGTCCGGGACGGTGTGCGACACCGAGCAGTTGGCCTGGAACTCGTGGAAGTAGCGGTGCGGCGGATCCTGCGTGGACGGGGTCACCCCGGTGACCGGCGGATTCGCCGGAATGTAACCGTCACCGTGCGGGTCCTCTGGCGACGACACGGTCGACACCGCCATGGTGTGACCTTCATGGACGGCCGCGGACGACACGACGGCTTCGTTCTCGGACGTGGACGCTCCGGCGCTTGCGGCGGCGCCACCCAGGTCGACAGAGGTCAGCAGCAGCGCACCTGCGATCAGCGCGCCTGACAGAATCTTCGATCTCCGTGGCATGGAGACCTCCTGAAGATAGGGGAAGGCGAGGTCGTGCGGTCATGGAGCAGGGAGAGCGCTCTCCCATCCCGGAGTGTCAACGCGGTTACGCCTGAGTGTCAAGCGACCTGCGGACCGGAGGGGGATCCCTTATGCCTACCGTCCTCACAGCAACGGCTCAGATCGCAAAGGGAGTTGAGCGACCAACTCCAAAAACGCGGACACGCTGGCGACACATGAAATGGTATGCCCCGGTTCTAATGGAGTCGGGTTGCTGGACAATTGACGATCCAGCAGCCTTCGGAGGCCGTGATGCCCCGCAGTTGTCCGCCCGAATTGCGCCGCAAGGTTCTCGATCTTGTCGCATCCGGCAGGAAGGCAGCCGAGGTCGCCCGACTTCTCGGCATCAGTGACCAGACGATCTATGTCTGGCGTCGCCAGCACCTCATCGATACGGGGCAGTTGCCCGATACGACGAGCAGCGACCAGTCCGAGCTCGCTGCGGCCCGCAAGCGTATCGCCGAGCTGGAAGCTGAGTTGGCCATCCACCGGCGGGCTGCCGAACTGTTGGGCCAGGTGACGTCCCCAAAAGGCGGTTCGAAGCCATCCGCGTGAGGGCCCGTGAGCAACTGCCGGTGCAGCTGGCCTGCCGGGTGCTGCATGTCGCAGAGTCCGGATACTACGCCTGGCGTGACCGGCCGCCGTCGAACCGCCTGGTCAAGCACGCCTGCTGACCGAGGCCATCGTGGGCATCCACACCGCCTTCCGCGGCACCTACGGCTCCCGCCGGGTCCACGCGGAGCTCGGTCTGGGCCTGAACATCCATGTCAGCCACAGCACCGTGGAGATGCTGATGCAGCGCGCCGGCCTGCATGGCCTGCCCGGCAACCGGCGCCCCCGCGCCAAGCACGTGACCCCGTCCGTCTCCGACCTGGTGGAGCGCAACTTCACCCGGCACGCCCGGGACCAGTTATGGGTCACCGACATCACCGAGCACCCCACCTTTGAGGGCAAGGTGTACTGCGCGGTCGTTCTGGACACGTTCTCACGACGCGTGGTGGGCTGGTCGATCGACGCCTCACCCACCGCGGCACTGACCACCAACGCCCTCGCCATGGCCATCGGCAACCGCAACCCGCAGCCCGGCGGCACCATCATCCACTCAGACCACGGAGTGCAGTTCGGGTCCTGGGCGTTCACCCAGCGCGCGAGGGCCTCCGGCCTGCTGCCCTCGATGGGCTCCATCGGGGACTGCGTGGACAACGCGATGATGGAATCCTTCTGGGCCCGGGTCCAGGTCGAACTGCTCAACCGCAGACGGTGGCGGACCCGGCTGGAGCTGTCCACCGCACTCTTTGAGTACCTGGAAATCTTCCATAACCGACAGCGCAGGCACTCCGCGCTGGGCATGCTCAGCCCGGTGGAGTACGAACTCCGCACGCCACCAGTAGCCTGAAACCAAGCAACTCGACTCCACCCAACTTGGGACAGTCCGCGGACTCTACGAAACTCGGGGCAGCTCAGCTTCTGTCGTTGTTGGTCGGCGTCGGCTGACCTCGCACGGCCCGGCGACGGCCCGAGAACTGTCACTCGGCAGGCGTCTCCCGCTCTTGCAGCCGCACCCTCACCTGGTGGTTGTGCTCGGCGTGCCCGATGATCTCCCCGATGACGCGGGCCCCTAACGCGGGCAGGTCTATCCCCTGCGGCATCGCCGTGATCTCGGCCAGCGCCATGGCCTCCGGAACGCCGTCGACACGGATGAAGACCCCGAAGGGCTGACGTCCGATGACCTCGCCAGCGATCGAGGCCCCCAAGGGCAGAGCCGCGACGGTCGCCGCCCATCTCTCATGGCGCATCTCCGCCGACACTTTGGCGACGCTCGGCCATGCGTACTCGTCCATGGGCAGATCATGACTGCGAGGCAGGCCCTTGACCACCGTCAAGCCTCGACCTCTTCGTCCCGAAGCAACTTGGGCGGGGGCGCTGCCTGGGCTGGTGTGGCACTCACCTGCGGCGATCGTCCAAGGGCGTCTGCGCTCGTCCGCTGCTGTTCGTCGGCGTTGTCACGCAGTTAGACACGCAGCGAGTGCCGGACTCCCCGCTCGCCCTGTAGATCAACCTTGCTCTTCGAGCTGGTCCATCCATGCGAAGGCGCCCGCAGTGAGAGCAGCCCGTGATCCGGTCCGCCAGCGGTCAGTGATGTCGGTCCAGCCATGAAGCATGGCGCTCTGGGCGCCGTCCGCGGATGCCCGGTTGTAGAAGAGACTGAACTTGAAGACCCTGCCGTCGGCGGAGATGACCTGCCCATCCTCGTGGTCTGGGCCCTCCTGCAGGAGGTCGACGACTACCGTCCGGTTCGGGTCGAGCCCCTGGCCCTTCAACAGCTCTCGCAACCTGTCCCAGAGGTCGTACCCGCTGGTCCGTAGGAGATCGGTGTACTGAACGACGATGCTGGACACCATGAACGTCATGATCGGTCCTGGCCTCTGCGAAGGGAAGTACGGGCGGCGTCGTTGAGCACAGTGCTGGCACCCAGATGGCACCCCGGCCCTGGTCGCCGATGGGGCAACGGTCGTGACGGCTGGACTTTCTGATCCGTAGCTCTACAGAGGTCGGTCAACGACGGTCATAGAGGTCGCCGCGAGGCCCTTCAGAGGCACTGCCGGTCATGGTCGATTGCTGTGGTTGCTTTGCTTCGCTGCTGTACTGCAGCCATCGCCGAACTCCTGCCTGATCTTCTAGACACCCGTGTTTGCCAGGAACAGACGTAATCGGCGGAGGCTCGCCGCATCGAGCCTGATAGACGCTCTGGGGCCACCCACCTCGTGATCCGATAGTGGCAGGTGATAGCTATGTGCCGCATGGACACCGAGCACGCTCGCCCCGAAGACCGGGCCATGCTCCGGGCGGCTTTTGACACCGGGGAGCCCCTGGGCTGGGAGGCAGTCCGCGCCTTCGAGACGGAACACGGAATCACGTTGCCCGAGCCCTACCGGACCTGTGTCGCGGAGATAGCCGACGGCTGCAGCTTCGGCCCGCCCGACTACGGCCTGGTGCCGCTGGCCGAGCTACCCGATGACTGGGGTGACGACCGCCCGGTCCGTGAGCTGGCCAAGCCGTTCCCGCTTACGGAGATGTGGCTGTGGGAGGAGGACGATATACCGGACGACGAACTGGGTCCGAGGCTGGATCCCGTCTTCGACCACGGGTCGCTCGTGCTGGGCACTGACGGCTGCGGCATGTACTGGCACTTGATCGTCGCAGGGCCCCACCGTGGACACGTCTGGAACATCTCCGGCGAAGGGGCCGGACCGTTTGGGTCCGAGTTCGGTTTCACCACCGGCGAGTCCGGCTTTGCGGGCTGGGTCCGTCACTGGGTGGAGGGCATGCCCTGGTCTGATGCAACGTGACCTTGAATGACGGCGTGCCTCGGGTAACCTCCCGCCGCGATACCTGCGTTTCGACAGCCCCAGATCGAGAGATCTGCATCACCGATGGCACAGTTCACACTGACCACCGCTTTAGGAGTTCATTCTTGGCTGCATGCGCGCTGCCGCGTTGCTACTCCAAGGGCTCAAGGCAGTTTTCCTGCTACCGCCAAGGTCCCCATGCGTACGGCTCTGGTGCCGTCATTTACTGCCGTCGGGCTTTGCTTGGCTGCGGCCTCGTCGAGTTCGGTTGCTTTCAGTGTTATTTCCTGCTGTTCCCCGCTTGGTCTCGTGCGGTTGTGGAGCGCCTACTCAGACTTGGTGCCGTGGGACAGACCGCTCCCTGCGCTCCCCGAACGCGGAGTGGGTGGACATCACCAACGACACCCGCCGCGAGGTGAACCTGGACGGCTGGACCCTGTCCGACCGGGCCGGCCACACCTACACCTTCCACCACTACCGCCTGGAAGGCCGCGCCACCGTCCGCGTCCACACCGGAATCGGCCGCAACAGCCGCACGGACCTGTACCAGGACCGCCTCAACTACGTGTGGAACAACCGCTCCGACACCGCCACCCTGCGCGACGACCACGGCAGCTTCGTCGACGCCGTCTCCTGGGGCCCCGTCACCGCAGCGGCGACCACCACTGACCACTCCACCATCGTGTCGGTGTGCCCAGTAAGCCAACACCGACACCCAGCCGAACACCGAGGCGCACCGACTCTCATGGCCGGTGCGTCGCAGTCATTCGGTGACTGCCGTCGGGGCGAGGGTTTTCGGTCGTACCCGTTAATGATGTGGAAGTTGGGTCACCTGAGTTTCTAAGAGGTCATCTCATTTGGGCTGTTCGATAAACTCCAGGTG
>NZ_LBMW01000075.1 GCF_026168105.1 Streptomyces hygroscopicus | reverse complement strand
ACCCCGGCCGGGCCGGGCTGCGGAGCCGCGCCGTCCGCCTCTGCCGCGCCTCGCGGGCGTCTTGCCGTGCCGCCCGGCCGCACGACCCGCGCCAGCTCCGCCATCGCCCTCAGCACCTCGGAGTCCGGCTCCCGTCCCGCCGCGGCGATCTCCGTTCCGTCCGGTCCGTACAGCACCGACCAGCCCGTCACCCGCTGGGCCAGCTGGCGCAGTACCGCCGGGACCGGGGCCGGGCGGGACGCCGCCGCGGCCAGGCTCCGCTGGGCCTCGGTGACCCGGCGCAGCTCCGCCAGGCGGGCCTGGGCCATCAGCTGCCACACCGCCCGGGCCACGCCCGAGAACGTCGTCTGCGGCGGAACCTCCAGCAGGGGCAGCCCATGGTGGTCGCAGGCGGCAACCAGGGCCCCGGGCACCGTGTCGTGGACCGGCGCGAGCCCGAAACCGAGCGCTGCGCCGCCCGCCGCCACGATCCGGGAGACATAGCCGTCGAAGTACTCCTCGAGCCCCGACGGCGCCCGCCCGGGGGCACTTTCTTCCGCACTCCCGGCCTCGGGAACGTGGACGCCCGCCGTCAGCAGCAGCTCGCCGCCCAGCAGATAGGGGTAGGGGTCCGCCATCTCCGAGGTGTGCGCCCAGTGGATCACGATGCCGGGGTCCCTGGGCCCTGCGATCTGCCGCAGGGCCAGGTCCTCCCGGGCGAGCAGGGCCGACAGCGGTACCGGTGGTGTGGGCGGTACCGCCGGGGCGGAGGTGGGTGAGGGGTCCGGCATGATGGACGGTTCCTCCATCCCGCTCGGTTCGGATGGATGAAACGTACACTTCAGAGTCGCTTTCCGGCCACCTAATGTCAGTCGGGACCGGCAGCCGCGGGTACGGGCGGATGTCCCCGCGAGCCGCTGCCGGCAAACCGGTCGAGCGCGTAGGCCGACCGCGTCCCAGAGATCCATCTGCACGACACGCCACCGGGAAGTGCGCGAAGGAGGGCCCCACATGGCCGTCGACTACACAGTGATCGTCGTCTATCTGGCCGGCATGCTGGCCATGGGCTGGTGGGGCATGCGCCGCGCCAGGTCCAAGAGCGAGTTCCTCGTCGCGGGCCGCCGTCTCGGGCCCGCCATGTACTCCGGCACCATGGCCGCGATCGTTCTCGGCGGCGCGTCCACCATCGGCGGCGTCGGCCTCGGCTACCAGTACGGGCTCTCCGGCGCCTGGATGGTGTTCACCATCGGCCTCGGTCTGCTCGCGCTGTCGGTCTTCTTCTCCGCGCGCATCGCCCGCCTGAAGGTCTACACCGTCTCCGAGATGCTCGACCTGAGATACGGCGGCCGGGCCGGGGTGATATCGGGCGTGGTCATGTGGGCGTACACCCTCATGCTGGCCGTCACCTCGACCATCGCGTACGCCACCATCTTCGACGTCCTCTTCGACATGAACCGCACGCTCGCGATCGTCCTGGGCGGCTCCATCGTGGTCGCGTACTCGACCCTCGGCGGCATGTGGTCCATCACGCTGACCGACATGGTGCAGTTCGTGGTGAAGACCATCGGCGTCCTGCTCCTGCTGCTGCCCGTCGCGGTCGTCAAGGCCGGCGGCTTCAGCCAGATGAAGGCCAAGCTGCCGACCTCGTACTTCGACCCGCTGGGCATCGGCGGCCAGACGATCTTCACCTACGTCCTCATCTACACGTTCGGCATGCTGATCGGCCAGGACATCTGGCAGCGCGTCTTCACCGCGCGCAGCGACAGGACCGCCAAGTGGGGCGGCACGGTGGCCGGCACCTACTGTCTGGCGTACGCGCTCGCCGGAGCCGTCATCGGCACCGCCGCCAAGGTGCTCTACCCGAAGCTGGGCAGCCCCGACGACGCGTTCGCCACCATCGTCAAGCAGCAGCTGCCCGTCGGCGTGCGCGGCCTGGTGCTCGCCGCCGCTCTCGCCGCGGTGATGTCGACGTCTTCCGGAGCGCTCATCGCGTGTGCGACCGTCGCCAACAACGACATCTGGTCGCGGCTGCGCGGTGTCGTACGTCGTGACGAGGACGCGCACGACGAGGTCAGGGGCAACCGCGCCTTCATCCTGATCATGGGGGTCGCCGTGATCGGTACCGCCATCGCGCTGAACAACGTGGTCGAGGCGCTGACCGTCGCGTACAACCTGCTCGTCGGCGGTCTGCTCGTCCCCATCCTGGGCGGACTGCTGTGGAAGCGCGGAACCGTGCAGGGCGCCCTGGCCGCGGTGGTCGTCGGCGGTCTCGCCGTCATCGGTCTGATGGCCTCGTACGGCATCCTCGCCAACGAGCCCGTCTACTACGGGCTGCTGGCCTCGCTTGCCGCCTACGTCGTGGCGTCCCTGGTGACGAAGCCGACCGAGGAGGCCGTGCTTGCGGTGTGGCGCGAGCGGCTCGCGGGCCGCGGCGCGTCGGCCACGGGCGAGCCCGCGGCGGTCGGCACCGCCTGACCGCATGACTTCGGCCCGGCGCCATGGGGTGCCGGGCCGGGCGGGCTCCGCTCATGGGTCCGCGACACTGGATGAAAACACGCATGACCTGGAGGAGTCCGACGATGAGCAGCACCGAGAACCCCGCAGCAGGCGAGAGCCGGCCCCGCGGCCCCGTGGACTCGTCCCGCATCCCGCGGTACGCGGGCCCCGCGACCTTCGCCCGGCTGCCCCGCCTCGACGAGGTGGGCACCGCGGACGTCGCCGTGGTCGGCGTGCCCTTCGACTCGGGCGTCTCCTACCGGCCGGGCGCCCGCTTCGGCGGCAACGCGATCCGTGAGGCCTCCCGGCTGCTGCGCCCGTACAACCCGGCGCAGGACGCCTCCCCCTTCGCGCTCGCGCAGGTCGCGGACGGCGGAGACATCGCGGTGAACCCGTTCAACATCCACGAGGCAGTGGAGACCATCGAGGCCGCCGCCGACGAACTGCTCGGCACGGGCGCCCGCCTGATGACCCTGGGCGGCGACCACACCATCGCGCTGCCCCTGCTGCGCTCGATGGCGAAGAAGCACGGCCCGGTGGCGCTGCTGCACTTCGACGCCCACCTCGACACGTGGGACACGTACTTCGGCGCCGAGTACACCCACGGCACCCCGTTCCGCCGCGCCGTCGAGGAGGGCATCCTCGACACCTCCGCCCTCTCCCACGTCGGCACCCGCGGCCCGCTGTACGGCAAGCAGGACCTCACCGACGACGAGAAGATGGGCTTCGGCATCGTCACCTCGGCGGACGTCTACCGCCGGGGCGCCGACGAGATCGCAGACCAGCTGCGCCAGCGCATCGGCGACCGCCCGCTGTACATCTCCATCGACATCGACTGCCTCGACCCGGCGCACGCCCCGGGCACCGGCACGCCGGAGGCCGGGGGCATGACCTCGCGCGAGCTCCTGGAGATCCTGCGCGGCCTCTCGTCGTGCAACCTGGTCTCCGCTGACGTCGTCGAGGTGGCGCCCGCGTACGACCACGCCGAGATCACGTCGGTGGCCGCGTCCCACACGGCGTACGAACTGACGACCATCATGTCCCGCCAGATCGCGGCGGCCCGCAACTCCTGATTCCCGAGGAGACCGAGACCAAGTGACCCACGACCACGACCCGGTACTCCGTCCTACGACGGCGCAGACCGAGGCCGCGCTCAATCCTCCCCCCGGCCGCAACGGCGGAGACCTGGTCGTGGAGACCCTCGCAGGTCTCGGTGCGACGACCGTCTTCGGACTGCCCGGCCAGCACGCGCTGGGCATGTTCGACGCGCTGCGCCGCTCCGATCTGCGGTACGTCGGGCTGCGGGTGGAGAACAACGCGGGCTTCGCGGCGGACGCGTACGGCCGGATCACCGGTGAGGCCGCCCCGCTCCTGCTGTCCACCGGCCCGGGCGCGCTGACGGCCCTGGCCGCGCTCCAGGAGGCCGCGGCGGCCTCCGCCCCGGTCCTGGCGATCAGCAGCCAGATCCCCACCGCCGGTCTGGGCGGCGGCCGCCACGGGTATCTGCACGAACTGCCCGACCAGGCGGCCTCGTTCCGGGGCGTGGTCAAGTCGGTCCACACGGTCCGTACGCAGTCGCAGATCCCGTCCGCGATCGCCGAGGCGTGGCGGTCGGCACTGACGGTTCCGCACGGGCCGGTGTGGGTGGAGATCCCGCAGGACGTGCTGCTCGCCCGCACGAGCCTGCCGGTGGTGACGGCGGTGGACGCGACACCGGAAGAGGTGCCACCGCGTCCCGAACTGACCGCGGTCGCAGCCGAATTGCTGTCGAGGGCCGCCCGGCCGGCGATCATCGCGGGCGGGGGAGTGGTCCGGGCGGACGCCTCGGGCAAGCTCGTCCGGCTCGCCGAGAAGCTGAACGCCCCCGTGGTCACCACCTTCGGCGGCAAGGGCGCCTTCCCCTGGCAGCACCCCCTGTCCCTCCAGTCCTGGCTGGAGGACCGTCATACGACGGACTTCCTGGAGGACGCCGACGTCCTGCTGGTCGTCGGCTCGGGCCTGGGTGAACTGTCCTCGAACTACCACACGTTCAAGCCGCGGGGCCGGGTCGTCCAGATCGAGGCGGACCTCGGCAAGCTGGAGTCCAACCACCCGGCCCTGGGGATCCACGCGGACGCCCGCCTGGCGTTGCAGGCGCTGCTGGAGACGGTGTCCGAACGACCGGACGACACCGCCCCGGAGCGCGTACGCGCCCTGCTGTCCCGGGTCTCGGACCGTATCGCCGCCCAGGAACTCGCCCTGGAGCAGGACGTGCTGGCGTCGGTGCGCCGAGCCCTGCCGGCGGACTCCCCGTCCTTCTGGGACATGACGATCCTGGCGTACTGGGCGTGGTCGGCCTTCGACCCGCAGAGTGCGAACACCATGCACTCGGCGCAGGGCGCGGGCGGCCTCGGCTACGGCTTCCCGGCCGCACTGGGCGCCGCCGCCGCGGACCCCACGCGTCCGGTCCTGGCGGTCTCGGGCGACGGCGGAGCCCTCTACTCCATCGCCGAGTTGGCGACGGCACGGCAGTACGGCCTCAACGTCACCTGGCTGATCGTCGACGACGGCGGTTACGGCATCCTGCGCGAGTACATGACGGACGCCTTCGGCCAGACCACGGCCACCGAACTGACGCGCCCCGACTACGTGGCCCTCGCCGAGTCGTTCGGCGTGCCCGGGGTGCGGACGACCGCCGGGACGCTGGAGACGGACCTGGCGAAGGCCCTGGCCGAACCGGGTCCGTCGGTGGTCGTCCTCCCGGCGGTCCTGCGGATGTTCGCGCCGACACACCTGGACTGAGGAGTGCCTGAGCGCCTGAGTGCCTGAGCGTCTGGGCGCCCTCAGCGGAACCAGAAGAAGATCGTGTCCTGCGTCTGCCCCAGCTGCTGGGCGCTCTCCCACTCCTCGGCCTCGAAACGCATGAGCTCGGCGAACTTGCGTGCCGTGTCCTGGTATTCGGCATCGAGGCGCTCCAGCACCCCCTCGTAGGCGTCGGCGGGCGCGGCGGCGCGCTGCGCGGGCAGCACACCGATCGAGGGAAAGGCGTCACCGGGGTTCGGGAGCCGCACCGGCGGCCCGCTGAAGAGGAACGAGCCCGGCAACAGGTCGGACGGCACGCCGTGCCGGGCCAGTTCGTCGTCCATGCGGTGGAACCACGACGGCCTGCGCCACACGCCGAGATCCGTGGTGTCGGAGAAGTGCGACGCCACGACCTCGTGGAAGGCGTACGTGTAGGCGGGGCTCATCTCCACGCTGGGCGCGCCCTCGATCAGCTCGTCGAGCGCCTGGCTCACGGACACGTCGAGGTCGATCCCCTGCTCGTCGAGGTGTCCGTCCGTCCGCGCGCACCGCTCGCGCACGAGGCCGAGCCGCCGCTCCTGTTCCGGGTTCCGTTCCAGCGTGGTGAGCAGCCTCACCACGCTGCGCATGTCACCGGTGCTCATCTCCAGGCTGTAGCCCACCGTTTCCTCCCGTTCGCCGGACGGCTCGATCGCTGACCCGGTCCATGATCCACGCAACGGGAGACGGCCCCCGAACGGGTGGTCAGGGGCCGTTGGTAACTTCCGTACAACTCTCGGCCATCCCGGTGCGTCAAGAGAACACGAGCGTGCCGGGGGCGCGCTGCAGTCGATCCAAGGGGATGGGAAGCCTCCATGACTCACCGGATATCCGGGGTGCTCCGGACACCGCGGCGTGCCCGTGTGCTCGCGGCGGGGCTCGGCGCCGGGCTGCTCCTGCCGCTCGTGGGCGCCGTGGCGCCCGCCACCGCCGACGTGCCGACGGTCAGCTGTACGTCGGGCAAGGCGGGCCTGGCCGCCGCGCTGCGGAAGGACATCACCGCGGCCCTCGCGGGCCGCAAGGGCACGGTCGCGGTCGGCCTCTACGACCGCTCCACCGACACCACGTGCTCACTGCGGAGCACGAGTGCCTACGACTCGGCCAGCGTCGTCAAGGTCACCGTGCTCTCCACGCTGCTGTGGGACGCCAAGAAGCACAACCGCTATCTGACGAGCAGTGAGGTGAGTCTCACCACGGCCATGATCACCAAGTCGGACAACACGGCCACCAGTACGCTGTGGAAGCAGCTGGGCATGACGAAGATCAAGGGCTTCCTCGCGGCCGCCGGCATGACGCAGACCACGCCGGGCGCGGACGGCTACTGGGGTCTGACCCAGATCACCGTGCAGGACGAGCAGAAGCTGCTCGGACTCGTCACCGTCAGGAACGCGGTGCTGAGCGACAATTCCCGTGCGTACATCCTGAAGCTGATGGGCAACGTCATCTCCGCACAGCGCTGGGGCACCCCGGCCGGCGCGCCCTCCGGCGTCGCCGTGCACGTCAAGAACGGCTGGCTGCCGCGCGCCACGCACGGCTGGCGCGTGCACAGCGTCGGCACGTTCAACGGCCGCGGCCACGACTACATGATCACCGTGCTCACCCAGGACAACAGCACGATGGACTACGGCGTGACCACCATCCAGAACGTGGCCAGGGCCATCCACGAGGATCTGGTGCCCACGGCCTCGACCGCGAGCGTGTACGTGCCCACGAGCAGGCCGCAGGAGACGGTCCCGGCCGTTCCGGCGGCCTGATCCGGCCGGACTCCCCGTGTTTCACGGGGAGTCCACTCCGGTCCACCCGGCTCGCTCTACGGTGACCCCATGCGCCTGAGAACCCTTCTCGCCACCGTCACCGCCACCCTGGCGGCAGCCACCTCGCTCGCCGCCGCGGGGCCCGCAGCCGGGGCGGGCCCGGCAGCCGCCCACGCGTGCTCCCCCACTGTCGACATCACCGGCTTCTCCGACGCCCTCGACAAGACGACGTACGACGGCACGTCCGTCGGCAACCTCTCCGCGCTCTCCGTCGACCGCGACGGACGGATCGCCGCACTCTCCGACCGCTCGTCGCTCTTCACCCTGGATCGCACCACCTTCCGGCCCACGAGCGTCGTGAAGCTCGCCGACGAGAAGGGCGCAGAGCTCGACTCCGAGGGCCTGGCCGTCGACCGTGACGGCACCCGGCTCGTCACCTCCGAGACCGAGCCGTCCGTACGCCGCTACTCCCGCGACGGGAAGATCCTCGACCGTCTGCCGGTGCCGGACGCCCTGAGGGTCGCCCCGGCCGGCCGCGCCACCGCGAACCAGACGTTCGAGGGCCTGACCCTCATGCCCGGCGGGCACACGCTGCTGGCCGGCATGGAGGGCTCGCTGAGCGGCGACGCCTCCGGCATCGTCCGCTTCCAGACCTGGACGCGCCAGGGCAGGCACTTCGCGCTCGCGGCCCAGTACGGCTACCTCAAGGACCCCGGCCTCGGCGTCTCCGAGACAACGGCGACCCCCGACGGCTGGCTGCTGGTCCTGGAGCGCGGATACACCGCTGGATACGGCAACACGATCCGCCTCTACCTGACCGACCCGCGCCATGCCACCGACACCAGCCGCATCGACACGCTGACCGGCCAGGACGGCGTGCGCCTCGCTCGCAAGACGCTCCTCGCCGACCTGGTGAACTGCCCTTCACTGGGCGCGGGGGCCAAGCAGCCGCAGCCGAACCCGCTCCTCGACAACATCGAGGGCATGACGATCACCGGCGCCTCGCACGGGCGGCTGAACCTGCTGCTGGTCAGCGACGACAACCAGAACGCGGCACAGATCACCCGCCTGTACTCGCTGCGCGTACGTCTGCCGCACCCCACGGGGTCCTAGGGCCCCGGTCCCGGCCCGCCTCGGGCCTTGGTCCGGGAATTGTTGCGGAGGGATGAAATCCGCTTCTGTTCGCGTTGGTGCCTTCCGGAAGACGAGGTCCGAAGGAGGCACCTGCGTGGCAGCGCACCAGGGGGAAACACAAGGTTGGGCGCGGAGACTCGCGGGGTACGCGTGGCGGTACCGCAAGGACGTCGTCCTCGCGCTCGGGGCCTCCCTCGGCGGTATGGCCCTCATGGCGGTCGTCCCGTTGATCACCAAGTTGATCATCGACGACGTCATCGGGAACCACAGCCGCTCCATGGCGCCCTGGGCCGGTGCCCTCGTCGGCGCGGCCGTCCTCGTCTACGTGCTCACCTACGTCCGCCGCTACTACGGCGGCCGGCTCGCCCTCGACGTCCAGCACGACCTGCGCACGGAGATGTACGCGACGATCACCCGGCTCGACGGCCGGCGTCAGGACGAGCTGTCCACCGGACAGGTCGTGGGCCGGGCGACCAGCGACCTTCAGTTGATCCAGGGTCTTCTTTTCATGCTCCCCATGACGGTGGGGAACCTCCTGCTGTTCCTGATCTCCCTGGTGATCATGGCTTGGCTGTCCCTGCCGCTGACGCTGGTGGCGCTGGCCGTCGCGCCCGCCCTGTGGTTCATCGCCAAGCGCAGCCGCGCCCGGCTGCACCCGGCCACCTGGTACGCCCAGGCCCAGGCAGCCGCCGTGGCGGGCGTGGTCGACGGTGCCGTCAGCGGCGTACGCGTGGTGAAGGGCTTCGGGCAGGAGGAGCAGGAAACCGGCAAGCTCCGGGAGGTCGGGCGCCGTCTGTTCGCGGGCCGGCTGCGGACCATACGGCTGAACGCGACCTACACCCCCGCCCTCCAGGCCGTGCCCGCCCTCGGTCAGGTGGCCATGCTCGCGCTCGGCGGCTGGCTCGCGGTGCGCGGGCAGATCACGCTCGGCACGTTCGTCGCCTTCTCCTCCTACCTCGCCCAGCTCGTCGGCCCGGTGCGCATGCTCGCCGTCGTTCTCACCGTCGGCCAGCAGGCTCGCGCGGGCGCCGAACGCGTTCTGGAGCTGATCGACACCGAGCCGTCCTTCCGGGACGGCACCAAGGAGCTGCCCGCCGACGCCCCGGCGACCGTCGAGTTCGACGACGTCTCCTTCGCGTACGAGGGCACCTCGAAAAGGAAGACTCCGGTCCTGGACGGGCTCAGCTTCGAGATACGCCCGGGCGAGACCCTCGCCGTCGTCGGCTCCTCCGGCTCCGGCAAGTCGACGGTCTCACTGCTGCTGCCCCGCTTCTACGACGTCACGCACGGCGCCGTCCTCGTCGGCGGCCATGACGTGCGCGAGTTGACCCTCCAGTCGCTGCGCGCCGCGATCGGACTGGTTCCCGAGGACTCCTTCCTCTTCTCGGACACCGTCCGCAACAACATCGCGTACGGCTGCCCCGACGCCACCGACGAGCAGATCGAGCGGGCCGCCCTCGCCGCGCAGGCCGACCGCTTCATCGCCGCGCTGCCCGACGGGTACGCCACCAAGGTCGGCGAGCACGGACTGACCCTCTCCGGCGGCCAGCGTCAGCGCATCGCCCTGGCCCGGGCGATCCTCGCCGACCCGCGGCTCCTCGTCCTCGACGACGCCACCTCGGCCGTGGACGCCCGCGTCGAGCACGAGATCCACGAGGCGCTGCGGCAGGTCATGGAGGGCCGCACCACGCTGCTGATCGCCCACCGCCGCTCGACCCTCAACCTGGCCGACCGCATCGCCGTCCTCGACGGCGGCCGGCTCGCCGACATCGGCACGCACGAGGAACTGCAGGCACGTTCCGCCCTCTACCGTCGCCTGCTCACCGACCCCGACGGGCTCGGCGGGGTCTCCCCGGGCCACACCCGCCCGGCGGCGCCACAGGAGGACACGACCGTCCGGGACGAGCTGGATGCCGAGTTCGACGCCGAACGCGGGGTCACCCCCCGTCTGTGGACCGGCGACCGCGAGCCCAAGGACCACGCGCTGTCCGGGACCCCGGCGACGCCCGAACTCCTCGCCCAGGTGGAGAAGCTGCCCCCGGCCACCGACATCCCCGGCGTCGACGAGGCCCGCGCGGTCAGGGCCGAGGAGTCCTACGGTCTCAGGCGGCTGCTGCACGGCTTCGGCCTGCCCCTGCTCGCCAGCCTCGCCCTCGTCGCGGTCGACGCGGGGATGGGATTGCTGCTGCCGGTCCTGATCCGGCACGGCATCGACCAGGGCGTATCCCGGACGGCCCTCGGCGCGGTCTGGGCCGCGTCCCTGCTCGCGCTGCTCGCAGTCCTCGTCCAGTGGACGGCGCAGATCGGTGAGACGCGTATGACGGGACGCACCGGCGAGCGCGTCCTCTACTCGCTCCGGCTGAAGATCTTCGCCCAGCTCCAGCGACTCGGACTCGCCTACTACGAGCGGGAACTGACGGGCCGGATCATGACGCGGATGACGACCGACGTCGACGCGCTGTCGACGTTCCTGCAGACCGGCCTGGTCACCGCCTTCGTCTCCGTCGTCACCTTCTTCGGCATCATGGTCGTGCTGCTCGTGATCGACGTACAGCTGGCGCTCGTAGTCTTCGCCACGCTGCCGCCGTTGATCGTGGCGACCGTCTTCTTCCGCCGGGCGAGCGTGAAGGCGTACGAACTCGCCCGCGAGCGGGTGTCGGTGGTCAACGCGGACCTGCAGGAGTCGGTGTCCGGACTGCGGATCCTGCAGGCGTTCCGGCGCGAGCGCGACGGGTGGCGGCGGTTCGGCGCGGGCAGCGACGCCTACCGCCGGGCGCGCATCCGCGGTCAGTGGCTGATATCCGTGTACTTCCCCTTTGTGCAGCTGCTGTCCTCGGTGGCCGCGGCGGCCGTCCTGATCGCGGGTGCGCACCGGGTGGGCGCCGGGACGCTGACGACCGGTGCGCTGGTCGCCTACCTGCTGTACATCGACCTGTTCTTCGCGCCGGTGCAGCAGCTGTCGCAGGTCTTCGACGGCTATCAGCAGGCCACGGTGTCCCTGGGCCGCATCCAGGAGCTCCTCCAGGAGCCGACCACGACCAAGTCCGCCGACGAGCCGCTGGAAGTGCTCTCGCTGCGCGGCGACATCGCCTTCCAGGGCGTCGACTTCGCGTACGGCGACGGCGAAGAGGCGCTCCGGGGCGTGGAGTTGACGATCCCCGCCGGGCAGACCGTCGCCTTCGTCGGCGAGACGGGGGCGGGCAAGTCGACCCTGGTGAAGCTCGTCGCGCGGTTCTACGACCCGACGCGCGGCCGGGTGCTCGTCGACGGCGCCGATCTGCGGTCGCTGGACCTGACCTCGTACCGGCACCGGCTCGGCGTCGTCCCGCAGGAGGCGTACCTGTTCGCGGGGACCGTCCGGGACGCCATCGCCTACGGGCGTCCGGACGCGACCGACGCCGAGGTGGAGGCCGCGGCGCGGGCGGTCGGCGCCCACGAGATGATCGCCACGCTGGACGGCGGCTATCTGCACCAGGTCGCCGAGCGCGGCCGCAACCTGTCCGCCGGGCAGCGGCAGTTGATCGCCCTGGCCCGCGCGGAGCTCGTCGACCCCGACGTCCTGCTGCTCGACGAGGCCACCGCCGCGCTCGACCTGGCCACCGAGGCCCAGGTCAACCGGGCGACGGACCGCCTCGCCGGACGTCGTACAACGCTCGTCGTGGCCCACCGGCTGACCACGGCGGCCCGCGCGGACAGGGTCGTGGTCATGGACCACGGCCGGGTCGCGGAGGACGGCACGCACGAGGAACTGCTGCGCCGGGGCGGCAGATACGCGCAGCTGTGGCGGACGTTCGCGGGGGAGCCGGAGCCGGAGGAGCCGGTGGGCTCCACAGCCTGACCTGCTCGGGTCAGCTCTTCGCCCTGATGTCGGAGATCTTCTTCGTCGCCAGGTCCTGCTGCACCTGCAGATAGGTGTATGTCGGGTGCGTGGCGGAGCCCCAGGTGAGGCGGACCGTGGACCAGGTGTGGCCCATGCCGCTGTCCTGAGGCGTCACCGTCCATGCGCTCGGCACGTCCTGGGCTCGCAGTACGCCGTCCGCGTGTTCGCGCGCCTCCCATGCGGTCAGGCGGGTACGTAGGTTCTGGGTCAGGTAGAACGCGCGCAGCTGCTGGTCGAGGTGGCCGCTGCTCCGGTCGCTCACGGCGTCGATGTAGGCGCCGTAGAAGTCGGCCACGCGGTCGTACGCGGGCCCGTTGCTGCCGCTGCGGGCGGGCAGGGGCGCGGGGGAACTGGCCGTCGCGGGGGCGGACGCGCCGGCCGTGACCAGTTGGACACCGGAAAAGACAGCGAGGTTGCCCCAAAAGATGAAAAAAATCCCGGCCTGGGCGTGTTGGTGCGACGCAACCGTCCGGTGCATGTCATGCGTCCGTACATCAGTACGCTGACGGTCGCAGAGAGGACAACAGTGGACAGTGGTGCAATACGCCGGGTTCTGGCGCTCGGTCTGACGGTGCTGACGGCATCCGGACTGATCGCGTTGGCGAGCCCGGGACGCGCGGAGGCGGCCGACTTCTGTTCCGGGCACAAGGTCCGTACGCTCTCGTTCTCCACCGGCTCGGTGGGGATCTACAAGAGCAACGGCTATGTGTGCGCGGTGACGACAGCAGCGAAGGTCGGCCGGACGGCGATGTCGGTCAGCGTGCAAGCCCGGGGCAGTCTTCCCGTGGCCGACGCCGGGCAGTACACGCATTACGCCGGACCCGTGGTCGTGCACGCCGGGCACCGGTGCGTATGGGTGCGCGGATCGGTGGGGTCGGCGTCGGTCAGCTCCGGCTGGATCCTGTGCTGACGGCTCCCTGACCGAAGGTCACGGGCCCTTCTTGGCCAATTCACAGGTTCCCCCAATCTCCCCTGGTGCGACGGCAGTTGCTCCGCTAGGTTCCGGCGGACATCTGCATTCACAGGGGAGGGTGCATGCGCAAGGCGCTCAGATGGCTGCTGGCGCTCATGGTGCTCATCGGCACCGTAGGCACGGCCGGGGCGGCCACCGCCGCCCAGCGGGAGCCGGCCGACATCAAGGACCGGCTGCTCGCGATCCCGGGCATGAGCCTGATCCAGGAGAAGCCGTACGACGGGTACCGCTTCTTCGTCCTGAACTACACCCAGCCGGTCGACCACCGGTACCCGTCCAAGGGCACGTTCCAGCAGCGGATCACCGTGCTGCACAGGGACGTCTCGCGCCCGACGGTCTTCTACACCAGTGGCTACAACGTCTCCACGAACCCCGGACGCCGTGAACCGACCCAGATCGTGGACGGCAACCAGGTGTCGATGGAGTACCGCTTCTTCACCCCGTCCCGTCCCGACCCGGCCGACTGGTCCAAGCTCGACATCTGGCAGGCGGCCGGCGACGAGCACCGGATCTACGAGGCGCTCAAGCCGGTCTACACCCAGCGATGGATCGCGACGGGCGGCTCCAAGGGCGGCATGACCGCCACCTACTACGAGCGCTTCTACCCGCACGACATGGACGGCGTCGTCGCCTATGTCGCACCGAACGACGTGGTCAACGACGAGGACTCGGCCTACGACCGCTTCTTCGCCACCGTCGGCACCAAGGAGTGCCGGGACCGGTTGCAGGCGGTGCAGCGCGAGGCGCTGGTACGGCGGGAGCCGTTGGAGAAGAAGTACCGGCAGTACGCGGCGGCGAACAGCTACACGTTCACCACGATCGGCAGCCTGGACCGGGCGTACGAGGCGGTCGTCCTCGACTACGTGTGGGGCTTTTGGCAGTACAGCCTGCTCTCGGACTGCGCCACGGTCCCGGCGGACGCGGCGCACGCGACCGACCAGGCCATCTGGGACTCGGTGGACAAGATCTCCGGCTTCACCGCGTACACGGATCAGGGCCTCGAGCCCTACACGCCGTACTACTACCAGGCGGGTACGCAGCTCGGCGCGCCGACGATCCACTTCCCGTACATCGAGAAGCCGCTCATCCGCTACGGCTACCAGCCGCCGCGGAACTTCGTGCCCCGCTCGATCCCCATGAGGTTCCAGCCGTGGGTGATGCGGGACGTGGACACCTGGGTGCGCCACCACGCGAGGCACACGCTGTTCGTCTACGGCCAGAACGACCCGTGGGGCTCCGAACGGTTCCGCGTCGGCGCGGGCGCGAGGGACTCGTACGTCTTCACTGCGCCGGGGATGAACCACGGAGCGAACGTGGCCGGGCTCGTGCCCGACGAGAAGACCCTGGCCACGGCCCGGATCCTGGACTGGGCGGGCGTCGCGCCGGCGGCGGTCCGGTCGGACCCGTCGGCGGCGAAGCCGCTGGCGAAGTTCGACGCGCGGCTGGACCGCCGGGACGCGGAGCGTGAACCGGCGCTACGGCCTTAGCGTCGTCGCCCTGTGCGGCGGACGGAGCGGTGCTGCGCCCGGCCGGTCGGTTCACACCGGCCGGGCGCAGCCCACCGGTGTGCTGCCGCCCAGCTGGACGTAGAGCGCCGTCGACGGCGGGCACTGCGAGCGCCGCGTGACCGCCTTCGTCACCATGTACTGGGGCGCGTGCGCGCCCTTGCCGTCGCAGGCCGTCTCGCGGACCTCGCCCCGGCCCGTGCCGTACACGCAGTCGCCCACGATCGTGCGCGGTCCGCCCCCGCCGCCGGGGTCGCCCGGGTGCGGTGGCTCCAGGTTCCGCATGCAGGCGTAACCGCGGGCCATCGGCCCGTCCGCACTGATGTGGAGCACGAAGTCCGTCGTGGCCGGGCACTCGGGACCCTGCGACGGCTCGCCGTCGTACCGCGCGATCACGCGGGCCGCCGCCCGTTCACTTGTGCAGGGCACCTCCGTGAAGCTCGTGGTCCCGAAGGAGCTGCACTCGTCGACGGCGAGGAACTCGGCCCCGTGCCCGGACGGCCGCGCGGATGCGACGCCGCCAACCGGCTGCTCCTGCGCCGCCTCCGACGACGTCCGGCATCCGCAGAGCCCCGCCATCGCCAGCGCGGCCGTCAGCAGAGCACCCGGCAACGCTCGTGTCCCTCGCATCGCGGACCCCCCGATCCCCCGCGTCCAGCCTGACCCGCGGCCACGTTCCACGCCAGGCATCCGGGGTGGTTTGCGACTGTTGGGGGTAGGACGCGGGGGCCGGGGCGTACCTCTAGTACGACAGCCCGTACCCGATGGGGTACAGCACCTGCGCCGGATCATCCGCCCGCTGGACCGGCACCGGCAGCCGTCCGCGCGGTTTCACCCGCCCCGCGACCACCCGTGCGGCCGCGCGCAGTTCGACGTCCGTCCAGGAGTAGGTCGCCAAACACGCCTGTACATCCGGGAGTTGGGCCACGTCATAGGGGTTGCGGACGGGGATCGCGATCACCGGCTTCCCGGTGGCGGCGAGTCGGCCCACCAGGGTCCGCTGCGAGTCGGCGGCACTCACGTTGTACGTCGCGACCACCACCGCGTCCGCATCGCCCGCCGCCGTCACCGCCCTGTCGATCGTCTCCGGCGAGGGGGCCGTGCCGGTGGACAGCGCGGTCGTCGTGAAGCCCAGGGAGGCGAGGGCGTTCGCCAGGACGGCGGTGGGCGGCCCGTCGGTTCCGGACGGCGAAGCCGGGTCGGCACCGACGACCAGCAGCCGGGGGTGCGTACGAGGTGCCAGCGGCAGCAGGCTCCCCCTGTTGACGAGCAGCGTGGCCGTGCGGTCCGCGATGCGGTCCGCCGCGCGCAGGTGCGCCGGGATGCCGACGGTCCGGTCGACGCCGGCCGCGGTGACATGGGGCCGGTCGAGCAGTCCCACTTTCGCCTTCAGCCGCAGGATCCGCAGCAGCGATGTGTCGAGCCGGTCCTCGGTCAGCTCGCCGCCGCGCACGGCCGCCAGCACCGCCCTCCAGGCGACGTCCAGGGACGGCGGGTTGAGCAACTGGTCGACGCCGGCCTTGAGGGCGAGCACGGGCACGCGGTCGTCGCCGTACTTCTGGCGCACCCCTTCCATGCCCAGCGAGTCGGTCACCACCACACCGTCGTAGCCCAGCTCCTCTCGCAGGACGCCGGTGACGATGGGGTGCGAGAGCGTGGCCGGGTCGCCGGAGCCGTCGAGTGCGGGGACCATGATGTGCGCGGTCATGATCGCGTCGATCCCGGCGCGGACCGCCGCGCGGAAGGGCACCGCGTCGAACTTCTCCCACACCTCGCGGCTGTGGGTGATGACCGGAAAACCGAAGTGGCTGTCGACGGCCGTGTCCCCGTGGCCCGGGAAGTGCTTGGCGGTCGCCGCGGTCCCCGAGGCCTGATACCCCTTCACCTCCGCCGCGACCAGGTCCGCCACCGCCTCCGGATCCGCCCCGAAGGACCGTACGCCGATCACCGGGTTGGCCGGGTCGACGTTCACGTCGGCGTCGGGCGAGTAGTCCTGGCGGATGCCGAGGGCACGCAGTTCGGCGCCGGCGATCCGGCCGAGCGTACGGGCGTCGGAGCGCGAGCCTCCCGCGCCGATCGCCATCGCTCCGGGGAAGAGGGCGGCGGGCCTGCCCACGCGTGCGACGGTCCCGTGCTCCTGGTCCGTGGCGATGAGAACCGGCAGTCCGCGGGGCAGGCCGAGGGACGCCCGCTGGATCCCGTTCGAGAGGTCCGCGATCTGGTGCGGGGTGCGGGTGTTGTGCGCCCAGGTGAAGTAGATGATGCCGCCGACACGGTACTTGGCGACCAGCTCGGCGGCCGTGCGTACGCCGATCTCCTTGAGGTTGGCGTCGATGTCGGCCTGATCGGGGTCGGTGGCCGAGTGCCCGTAGACCCGCATCACGAAGAGCTGGCCGACCTTCTCCTCGAGTGTCATGCGCGAGATGAGTGCCCTGATCCGCTTGTTGTCGTGCACGGCGGCGGGGGCGGTCTCCGGGGTGAGGGCGAGGGCCGCGGCCAGGCCCGCGGTGGCGGAGAGGACCGTGCGTCTGGAGGGTGCTCCGGTGCTTCCCGTGCCGGCGTCGTGCACGTGCGCTCCTTCCGGAGGAGAACGCTGAAGGAAACTTCCGAGGAGTCACCAATATCCGGGAAGTTTCTGCCGGTCAAGGGAGCGCGCGGCAACGAGCGAGGGGCCGCCATCGGCGCAGTCGGAGGGGGCGCGCCGATGACGGCGTGCTGCCGGCCGCGTGCGGCGGAGAGGGTGGTCAGCGATCGCAGCCAGCAGCGAGGGCCGACACCGCAGCGGAGACTCATCCGGCAGCCTGCGCGTTGGACGAAGGCGGTCGGGGCCGGGTTCCCCGAACACGGCCGGTTTCCGCAAGTCGGTACGGCTGTGGTCAGCGAGGCGTGTGGGCCGCGACCTCGGGCTTCGAGGCAAGGGTGAGGAAGGCGGCCCAGGCGGCGGGGGAGACGGTGAGGTGGGAGCGGGCCGGGGTCTTGGAGTCGCGGATGTGCATGGAGGCGGTGGTGGCGACCTCGAGGCATTCGCCGCCGCTGGCATCGCTGTAGCTGCTCTTGCGCCAGGTGCAGGGGGCTTCCAGGTATTCGCCGCCCGTGTTGTCGCTGTAACTGCTCTTGAACCAGATCAGGTTGCTCACAGTTCACCCCACTTCGTCCGATGGCGGGGGACGGGCCGGTTGGCTGGACCGGTCGGTTCGTGATCGGAAACGATCGACCCATGAGCACATACGAGACCCCGGACGCCCCGCGCGCCTACCTGATCCTCCACGGCTGGCAGAACCACCGTCCCAAGGACCACTGGCAGCACTGGCTCGCCGATCGCCTCACCGAGCTCGGCCACCGTGCCACCTATCCGCAGCTGCCCGACCCCGACGACCCGGACCTCGAGGTGTGGCTCGCGGAGCTGGCCGGCCATCTCGATGCGATGCCGGACTGCGCCGAACGCGTGGTGGTCGCCCACAGCCTGTCCGCCGTGCTGTGGCTGCACGCCGTGGCTCGGGGGCTGGAAGGCCTCGACGTGGACCGGGTGCTGCTCGTGGCCCCGCCGTCCGGCTCCGTCCTCGTACGGCACCCGGAGGTGGCGGAGTTCGCCCCGCCGTCCCTCGACGGCCTCACGCCGCCCGCGCCCACCCGCCTGGCCGCGGGCGACGACGACCCGTACTGCCCCGAGGGCGCCCGGACCCTCTTCGGGGATCCGCTGGGCATCCCGGCGGAGATCATCCCTGGCGGCGCCCACCTCGACCTGGACGCCGGTTACGGTTCCTGGCCCGCCGTGCTGGAGTGGTGCCTCGACGGTTCCGCGAGCCTCAGGGCGCGTCCGGCGTAGCACCGAGCGCAGGTTGGGGCCCGCCTGCCCGACGATCTGCTCGGCGGCCACGGAACAACCGCGGGACTACGCCGACTCGTTGAGCAGCCGGGCCAGATGCTCCCGCCCCTGCCCGAGCAGTTCCGGCAGCGGCTCCGCCGCCTCGTACCACCGCTTCTCGTACTCCCAGCACAACCAGCCGTCCCAGCCGTGGCGGCTGAGGACCTCCACGGTCTCGGTGAGCGGGAGGACGCCCGAGCCGAGCGGCAGCGGGGTCGTGTCGTCGGCCGACGCGATGTCCTTGACCTGTACATAGCCGAGGTACGGGGAGAGCGCCGCGTATGTCTGCTGCGGCTGCTCGCCGCCCAGCCAGGTGTGCATCACGTCCCACAGCGCGCCCACATGACGGTGGCCGACCGCGCCGAGGACCCGGATGACGTCCGCGCCGGTGCGGTGCGAGTCATGGGTCTCCAGCAGGATCCGTACGCCGAGGTCGGCCGCGTACTCGGCGGCGGTGCCCAGGCGCCGGGCCGCGACGGCGTCGGCCTCCTCGGCACTCTGCCCGGTGCCGCCGCCCGGGAGGACGCGGACGAAGGGGGCGTCCAGGTCGCGAGCGAGGTCGAGAAGTTCACGGATCTTCAGGAGCACGGGTTCGTCGTCACCGGGAGCGGCCACGCGCGCGTACCCCGCGAGTCCCAGGACCCGAATGCCTCCCCTGTTGAACTCGGCGGCCACCTCGGCCCGCTCGGCCGGGCCGATGCCGGGGTGGACCGGTTCCTCCGGGTGTGCGCGCAGTTCGACGCCGTGGTAGCCGTGTGCGGCAGCGAGCCCGACCACGTCCTCTACGGGCAGGCCGGGGACGCCGAGGGTGGAGAACGCCAGCTTCATGCTCAGGGACCCTACTCGTCACTCGCGCGTGGCCGCCGCTCGTCGTCACTCGGGCGCGCCGAGCAGGTCGAGCCCGCGATGAGGAGGGCGGGGCCTCGAGGGGCAGGTCGAGCCCGCGATGAGGAGGGCGGGGCCTCGAGGGGCAGGTCCAGTCGACAACCTCCGTGACGGCTACCGCTTCGAGCCCGCGCCATGAGTGAAGCAGCGCCGCCGACCGGCCCCTGCCGCCGGGCGACGCTACACCCGCGGCGCCGCCGTGGACCCGCGTACCACCAACTCGCCCCGCACCATGGAGACGCCGCCCGGCGGCGGTTCCTCGCGGCCCATCGCGATGCGGCCCGCCCGGGTGCCCGCCTCCGACAGCGGCAGTCGTACCGTCGTCAGGGCCGGTACCGCGTCGATCGAGAACGGGAGGTCGTCGAAGCCGCCCACCGACACGTCCTCGGGGATGCGCAGCCCCGAGTCCCGCAGCGCCGCGCAGGCGCCCAGCGCCACCGTGTCGTTCGCCGCGACGATCGCGGTCAACGACGGCTCACGGCACAGCAGTTCCAGCGTCGCCTCGTAGCCGGCCCGGCGGTCGTAGGGGCCGTGCACCGTGAGGCGGGGATCGTCCTCGATCCCGGCGGCGGCCAGCGCGGCCCGGTGCCCCTCGAGCCGGTGCCGGGTCGTCGTGCGCTCCTGAGGGCCCGCGATGTATCCGAGGCGCCGGTGCCCGAGTCCGGTGAGGTGCTCGGAGAGCCGCTGTCCGCCCCCGCGGTTGTCGAAGGTCAGCGCGATCGCCTCGGGGGCGGGCGGCCGCCCGCACAGCACCACGCGGGTCCCCGCCGCCGTCAGCTTCCGCAGTTTCGCGCCCACGGCCTCCGCGTGCGCGTTGTCCTCCATCGCGCCACCGGTCAGCACCACGGCTGCCGCCCGCTGCCGCTGGAGCAGGGTGAGATACGTCAGCTCCCGTTCCGGTGAGCCGCCCGTGTTGCAGACCACGGCGAGCCGCTCGCCGCCGGCCCGTCCGCCCGGGCCCCCGATCTCCGACTGGATGGCGCTCGCCGTGATCCCGAAGAACGGGTCGGCGATGTCGTTCACCAGGATCCCGACCAGGTCGGAGGTGGCCGCGGCGAGCGAGCTCGCGGGGCCGTTGAGGACGTAGTCCAGCTCGTCCACGGCGCGCAGCACCCGCTCCCGGGTGGGCGCCGCCACCGGGTAGTTCCCGTTCAGCACACGCGACACGGTGGCGGGCGACACCTGCGCGCGCGCCGCCACGTCCGCCAGGGTCACTGTCATCGTCGTCCTCCGGTCGCGCAGGTCCTACTCGGGGCGGGGAGCCCGGCGGTGCGGGTCCGCACATGCCTGCAGAGATCCATCTACAGCCCTCCAGACATCCGTGTACAGGCCCGCGGTTCTCCGTGTTCGACGGATCGAGCAATCCCACGCCCGTGGCTGCGCGCCACCGTCGCGGGTGCGGGCGTCTCGCACGCGGGTACAGGTGTCCCGTCATCCGCAGGCGGCGCGGGCGGTACGGGAGCTGGACAAGGGCGATGTGAAGGGCTTCCGTGAACTGCTGGACCCGACGGTGGAGCTGTCGCGTCACCTCTTCCGGGAGCCCACCCGCTTCTACAAGACGGGGGTGGTCCTCCTGGCCTGGCTCGCGGGTCACCAGGAGCACTTCGTGATGGTGGGCGGCTGGCAGTCGGCGCGTTCACTGCCTCACCTCGCGAAGGCGTACGAACTCGCGGACGGACTCGGTCTGTTCCCCGACCCGAACCTGGCGGAGCGGCGGATGAAAAGCCTGCTGTCGCTGTACGGCGTGATCCAGTGAATTCGGGCCTCGAGCGCTTCAGCATCAACCAGATGACGGTGAAGCAGCTGACACTGCCCGACCTGGCCGACGCCTGCGGGGAGTTCGGCGTCCGCAACGTCGGCCTGTGGCGCGAACCCGTCCGGTCGTACGGTGTCGATGCGACGGCGAAACTGGTCCGCGGGGCGGGACTCACCGTCACCACCCTGTGCCGCGGCGGCTTCCTCACGGCGATCGATCCGGTCGCGCGTGCCCGTGCGCTCGGCGACAACCGCCGGGCCGTCGACGAGGCCGCCTCGCTCGGCACGGACACGTTGGTCCTGGTCTCGGGCGGCCTGCCGCCGGGGTCGAAGGACCTGCACGGTGCACGGGAGCGCATCGCCGACGCGCTGGCTGAGCTGGGCCCGTACGCCGAGGAGCGGGGCGTCCGCCTGGCGATCGAGGCCCTGCACCCCATGTACGCCGCCGACCGCTGTGTGGTCTCCACGCTCGCCCAGGCCCTCGACCTCGCGGAACGCTTCCCCGCGCACCAGGTGGGCGTTGCGGTGGACACGTACCACATCTGGTGGGACGACACGGCCCCCGAACGGATCGCCCGCGCGGGCGCCGCGGAGCGCATCCGCGCCTTCCAACTCGCCGACTGGACCAACCCGTTGCCTCAGGGCGTCCTGAACGGCCGTGGTCAGATCGGGGACGGAGCGATCGACCTGCGGGAGTGGAAGGGACGTGTGGAGGCGGCCGGCTACACCGGCCCCATCGAAGTCGAGCTGTTCAACGAGGAGTTGTGGGCGTGGGACGGGCGCGAGGTACTGGCGGAGACCGCGGCCCGGTTCATGGAACACGTGCTCCAATGAAGGCGTGCGACGCACGGCGGCCTGCACCGGATGGCACCGCGGGCCGGGCAGGCCGGGGAGACTCGGCAGGCCGGGGGCTGGGGGGCCGGGGAGACCAACGGCCACCGACGTCCGTCCCGGGAGGCCATCGGCTGCCGACGTCCGTCCCGGGAGACCATCGGCCGCCGACGACCGTCCCGGGAAAACTTCCGGGACACCGTGCAACCGTTCCCGCACCCCGTGTGTCCTACGGAGCGTCAGAACTTCTGGAGGGGGATCTGGGGGGATCGCGGGGGTTCTGGTGCCGGAGGGGAAAGCCGAGGGGGCCTGGTCGACGGACCTGGCCCCCTCGAAGCCGTCCGGCATCTCCGGGGGCGCCTGCCTTCCTCACAGCGCCGCGACCTCCTCGGCCGTCGGGAAGGACTCCTGCGCTCCGGGCCGGGTGACCGCCGCCGCGCCCACCCGCGCCGCGTACGCCGCCGCGTCCACCAGCGACGCGCCCGTGCCCAGCCGCCACGCCAGCGCCGCCGTGAAGGCGTCGCCGGCGCCCGTCGTGTCCACCGCGTCCACCTTCACGGACGGCACGCGGGTCATACGCTCGCCGGTCGCCACCAGCGCGCCCTCCGCGCCCAGCGTCACAACGACCGAGCGCGGACCCAGCGCCAGCAGCGCGGCGGCCCGGTCCTCGGGCGAGCCGCCCAGTTCGCCGCCCGCGATGACCCGCGCCTCGTGCTCGTTCACGATCAGCGGATCGCACGCCGCCAGCACCTCGACGGGCAGAGGTCGCGGCGGCGACGGGTTCAGGACGAAGCGGGTGCCGGATGACAGACTCCGTACGACCTCCGTCACAGTCTCCAGTGGGATCTCCAGCTGAGCCGATACCACCCGGGAGGCGCCCAGAAGGCCTTCCGCGGCCCGTACGTCGTCAGCGGCGAGTCGTCCGTTGGCGCCCGGCGAGACCACGATGCTGTTGTCCCCCGACGGATCCACCGTGATCAGCGCGACCCCCGTGGGCGCCCCGCCGACGAGAACCCCCGCGGTGTCGACGCCCGCGCTGCGCTGCGCGTCCAGCAGCAGCCGGCCGTGCTCGTCGTCGCCCACCCGGGCCAGCAGCGCTGTACGGGCACCGAGGCGGGCGGCGGCGACCGCCTGGTTCGCGCCCTTGCCGCCCGGGTGGACGACCAGGTCGGACCCGAGCACGGTCTCACCGGCCGCGGGCCGCCGCTCGACCCTGATCACCAGGTCCGCGTTGGCCGATCCCACGACCACAAGGTCGTAGTCGTACATGAACCGTCTCCCAACGTATCCCTGGGGATCCCGACGGATCCCAACGGTCTCCGATCGATCCCCATGATTTCTACAGTGAAGCCGGTCGCCACGGTCGCGCGCCGCGCGCAGCGCGGCCGCCGCGACCGCAGGGGCGGCCTTCGGGACGCCCGAATGAGCGGACCCCCTGTAGCAGGGCTGTGACCTTAGATGGTTGCGAGAGCGATGGGCGATTGTGAACATGGAGAGTGAAGAGTCGTTCAATGGGGTCAACTCGCCACAGGGGGAGGCAACATGAAGTTCGACATGGGGGCGCAGACCCTGTCGACGCTGATCAAGGGCTCGCGTGGGTCCAGTAGTGATCTGGGGGCGCTGGTTCGTCGGCTGGTGCAGGCGGCGCAGCCGTTGGAGGGGAAGTTCAACGGTGCGGGGCGGGTGGCGTTCGACCAGTTCAAGGCGCGGGCGGATGGTATCGCGGGGGAGCTGAACAGCTCGCTGGCGGCGATTTTGGGTGGTCAGTCCGGGATGGAGTCGGCGTTCGGTTCTGGTGACCAGGAGCAGGGGGAGAACGCGCGGCGGCAGATGTCGGCGGCGAACTTCGACGGGGCGCGGTTCCGCTGAACTGCCTTGCTGCAGCAGACCGGTTGAGCATCGGCCGGGTGCTGTGACATCTCTTTTCTC
>NZ_LBMW01000073.1 GCF_026168105.1 Streptomyces hygroscopicus | reverse complement strand
GTACTGCAGGGGGGACCCTGTGGGAGAGTAGGACACCGCCGAACTCCTTTTGGAGCTCCGGCTCCTGGGCACATCGCCCGGGGGCCGGAGCTTTTTGTTTTCCGGCCGTTTTACCCAGACGCAGCCCCCTCTTCACCATGCCGTGAACCCTACGGGTAAGGTCAGGGGGCATCGTTGGTTCGTTCCCGCAGGAGGCCCCGGGTGGAGGTCCAGGAGACCCGTGTTCAGACGGACCGGGTCCTCACCATCCCGAACGTCCTCAGCATGGCGCGGCTCGTCGGCGTGCCCGTCTTCCTGTGGCTGATCCTCAGGCCCGAGTTCGGCGGGCCGAAGAGCGACGGCTGGGCGCTGCTCGTACTCGTGCTGAGCGGCGTCAGCGATTATCTGGACGGCAAGCTCGCCCGACGCTGGAACCAGATCAGCAGCCTCGGCCGGCTCCTCGATCCCGCGGCCGACCGGCTCTACATCGCGTCGACGCTGGTCGGTCTGACCTGGCGCGGGATTCTGCCGCTCTGGCTGACGGCTGTCCTCGTGGCGCGAGAGCTGGTCCTCCTGGTGATGGTGGGCATCCTCAGACGCCATGGCTATCCGCCGCCCCAGGTGAACTTCCTGGGGAAGGCGGCCACGTTCAACCTGATGTACGCGTTTCCGCTGCTGCTCCTCAGCGACGGAAGCGGATGGATCGCGTCAGTGGCCGCTGTTTTCGGATGGGCGTTCGCCGGATGGGGTACAACCCTGTATTGGTGGGCAGGAGTCCTCTACGTGGTACAGGTCCGCCGCCTTGTCAAGGCGGATGCCATGGCCGATTGAGCCCGCCGATTGGGCGGCCGAAGTGGCTCGATGGCCCGCGCGGGGAAACTGCGGGACAATCTAGACGGGTGAAGTCGGCTGGACAGTCGTCTCTTGGAGGAGGACGCTTCCGACATGAAGGCCGTCGTGATGGCCGGAGGTGAAGGCACACGCCTTCGCCCGATGACCTCAAGCATGCCCAAGCCGCTCCTGCCGGTGGTCAACCGCCCGATCATGGAGCACGTGCTGCGGCTGCTGAAAAGGCATGGGCTGAACGAGACCGTCGTCACCGTGCAGTTCTTGGCCTCATTGGTCAAGAACTACTTCGGCGACGGCGAGGAGCTCGGGATGGAGCTCACGTATGCCAACGAGGAGAAGCCACTCGGTACCGCCGGGAGTGTCAAGAACGCCGAAGAAGCACTCAAGGACGATACGTTCCTGGTCATCTCCGGTGATGCCCTGACCGACTTCGACCTCACCGATCTGATCAATTTCCACAAGGAAAAGGGTTCACTGGTCACCGTCTGTCTGGCCCGTGTGCCCAATCCGCTGGAATTCGGTATCACTATCGTCGACGAAGAAGGAAAGGTCGAACGCTTCCTCGAGAAGCCGACCTGGGGTCAGGTCTTCTCCGACACCGTGAACACGGGCATTTACGTCATGGAGCCCGAGGTCTTCGACTATGTCGAGCCCGACGTGCCCGTCGACTGGTCCGGCGATGTCTTCCCGCAGTTGATGAAGGAGGGCAAGCCGATCTACGGCTACGTCGCCGAGGGCTACTGGGAGGACGTCGGCACCCACGAGAGCTATGTGAAGGCGCAGGCCGACGTCCTGGAGGGCAAGGTCGACGTCGAGATCGACGGTTTCGAGATCTCCCCGGGCGTATGGGTGGCGGAAGGCGCGGAGGTACACCCCGACTCCGTGCTGCGCGGTCCGCTCTACATCGGTGACTACGCCAAGGTCGAGGCCGGTGCGGAAATCCGTGAGCACACCGTCGTCGGCTCGAACGTGGTCGTGAAGAGCGGGGCCTTTCTGCACAAGGCCGTTGTGCACGACAACGTGTACATCGGCCAGCACAGCAATCTGCGTGGCTGTGTGATCGGAAAGAACACCGACATCATGCGGGCCGCCCGGATCGAGGACGGCGCCGTCATCGGCGATGAATGCCTCATCGGCGAGGAATCGATCGTCCAGGGCAATGTGCGGGTCTACCCGTTCAAGACGATCGAGGCCGGTGCCTTTGTCAACACCTCGGTCATCTGGGAGTCCCGCAGCCAGGCGCATCTCTTCGGTGCCCGTGGGGTGTCCGGGATCCTGAACGTGGAGATCACACCCGAGCTGGCCGTGCGGCTGGCGGGTGCCTACGCCACGACGCTGAAGAAGGGGTCCACGGTCACCACCGCCCGTGACCACTCCCGAGGCGCGCGTGCACTGAAGCGGGCGGTCATATCGGCGCTGCAGGCCAGCGCCATCGACGTACGCGACCTGGAGAACGTACCGCTGCCGGTGGCCCGGCAGCAGACCGGGCGGGGCAGCGCCGGCGGGATCATGATCCGGACGTCGCCCGGTGTGCCGGACTCCGTCGACATCATGTTCTTCGACGAGCAGGGCGCCGATCTGTCGCAGGCCGGTCAGCGGAAGCTGGACCGGGTGTTCGCGCGGCAGGAGTACCGCCGTGCCTTCCCGGGTGAGATCGGGGACCTGTACTTCCCGTCCAGCGTCTTCGACTCGTACACGGGGTCGTTGCTGCGGAGCGTCGACACCTCGGGGACCGCCGAGTCGGGGCTCAAGGTCGTCGTGGACGCCTCCAACGGCAGTGCCGGGCTCGTGCTGCCCAGTCTGCTCGGCAAGCTCGGCGTCGACTCGCTGACGATCAACCCGGGTCTCGACGAGTCCCGGCCCACGGAGACCGCCGATGGGCGGCGGTCGGGACTCGTACGGCTCGGTGAGATCGTCGCGTCGTCGCGGGCGGCGTTCGGCGTGCGGTTCGACCCCGTGGGCGAGAGGCTGTCGCTCGTCGACGAGAAGGGACGGATCGTCGAGGACGACCGGGCGCTGCTGGTGATGCTCGACCTGGTGGCCGCGGAGCGGCGCAGCGGGAAGGTGGCGCTGCCGGTGACCACGACGAGGATCGCCGAGCAGGTGGCGGCCTACCACGGGACACAGGTCGAGTGGACGACCACCTCGCCCGACGACCTCACGCGCGTGGGCCGGGAAGACTCGACGATCTTCGGTGGCGACGGGCGCGGTGGCTTCATCGTGCCGGAGTTCAGCAGCGTCTTCGACGGCACCGCGGCCTTCGTACGGCTGATCGGACTGGTGGCGCGGACGCAGCTCACCCTCAGCCAGATCGACGCTCGGATTCCGCGGGCGCACGTCCTCAAGCGTGATCTCGCGACTCCCTGGGCCGTGAAGGGGCTCGTGATGCGCCGGGTCGTGGAGGCGGCCGGGGACCGGTTCATCGACACGACCGACGGCGTGCGGGTCGTGGAGGCCGACGGGCGGTGGGTGCTGGTGCTGCCCGACCCCGCCGAGGCGGTCACCCATCTGTGGGCCGAGGGGCCCGACGACGCCTCCGCGCAGGCCCTGCTGGACGAGTGGGCGGCGGTCGTGGACAGCGCCGGTCGCTAAAGCACACCACGCGCGCGTGCCGGACAAGTGTGCCCAAGGGGGCCCTGTCCGGCACGCCGGTGGGGCCATTCGGAGGTATCGCCGGCGACATGCGACGATGTGCGGCATGCCGCAGCTGCCCCCCGTTCGGAGCACAGACACGCGCCCCCCGCGTCCGGACGCCTCCATGTCGTTGCTCACCAACGTCATGGATCACAGCCTCGACGACGGTTACGCCGAGGCCGCCGCCCGGAAGAAGGGCGAGGGCACCGGCGGCATGCCCAGGACGGTGCGGGCCAAGCTCGGTCTGGCGGCGGGGCTGGTGCTTGCCGCGCTGGTGGTGACCGTGGGCGCGGCGCAGGCACGTATGGCGGCCCCCACGGTCGCCAAGGAGCGTCAGGAGCTCATCGACCGCATTCAGCGCGAGACCGCGGCCGCGGACAAGCTCGAAGGCACGGTCGACACCTTGCGCCAGGACGTGGGCGCGCGGCAGCGGGCGGCTCTGAAGAAGGACGGGGGAGGCGCGGCCGGCCTGGTGGGGATCCTGTCGGGGGCCGCGGCGGTGCATGGCCCCGGAGTGAAGCTCGTCGTCAACGATGCCAAGGAAGCCAGCACGGGCGGCAACGGCAATCCGCGCGAGACTTCAGGTTTCTCCGACACCGGGCGGGTGCGCGACCGCGATATGCAGCGCGTGGTCAACGGGCTGTGGGAGTCGGGCGCCGAGGCGATCGCGATCAACGGGCAGCGGCTGACGGCCCTGTCCGCGATCAGGGCCGCGGGTGACGCGATACTGGTCGACAACAGGCCGCTGGTGCCGCCGTACACGGTGCTTGCGGTAGGGGATGGCGAACGGCTCAGCACCAGGTTCCAGAACAGTGCCGACGGGCTGTACCTGCACGCACTGCAGGACAACTACGGGATCCGGACCCTCATCTCGGTCGAGGGCGACGTCCGGCTGCCCGCCGCGCCGAGTGTGATCGTACGAACAGCACAACCGAGTACAGGGAAGGGCACATCGTGATCGCCGTACTGGGCCTCGTCGTCGGAGTCGTGGTCGGCCTGTTGGTCCGGCCCGAGGTTCCGGCGGTCGTCGAGCCTTATCTCCCGATCGCCGTCGTGGCGGCGCTGGACGCCGTCTTCGGCGGCCTGCGGGCCATGCTCGACGGGATCTTCGACGACAAGGTCTTCGTCGTGTCCTTCCTGTCGAACGTGGTGGTGGCGGCGCTGATCGTGTTCCTGGGTGACAAACTGGGCGTGGGCGCCCAGCTGTCGACGGGTGTCGTGGTGGTCCTCGGAATCCGGATCTTCTCCAACGCCGCGGCGATCCGCCGGCACGTGTTCCGGGCGTGAGGCCGATGAGCAACGAGGACGAGACGCCCAAGCCGCCGGGGACCCCCGAGCACCGGCTGCGCAGGGAACTGCCGCAGGAGATTCCGGCGGCGGCCGGCCGCCCTCTCGGGGCGGCGGAGGAGAGGCAGTCCGAGCCCGCGCTGACCGGCCGTCAGCGCCTGGTGAAGGGGCTGTGGCCGCCGCGCGTCACCCGAGCCCAACTCATCGTCGCCCTGCTGCTGTTCGGCCTCGGCTTCGGTCTGGCGATTCAGGTCGCGTCCAACAGCGACGGCAGCAGCGCCCTGCGCGGTGCGCGCCAGGAGGATCTTGTGCGCATCCTCGATGAACTGGACAGCCGTACGCAGCGTCTACAGGACGAGAAGCAGGGTCTCGAAGATCAGCGGGCCGAGCTGGAGAACAGCTCGAACCAGGCCGCGGAGGCCCGCAAGCAGACCGCCGAGAAGGAGAGGCAACTCGGCATCCTTGCGGGAACGGTTGCCGCGCAGGGGCCCGGCATCACGATGACCATCGGGGACACGAAGGGAACGGTCCAGGCGGACATGCTGCTCGACGCGATCCAGGAGCTGCGCGCGGCCGGCGCGGAAGCGATCCAGGTGAACGGCGTGCGGGTCGTCGCCAGCACCTATCTTTCGGACTCCGGTAAGAGCGTGAGCGTCGACGGGAACAAGATCACCCAGCCCTATCGTTTCAAGGTCATCGGCAAGCCGCAGGACCTCGAGCCGGCGCTCAACATCCCTGGAGGCGTGGTGCAGACACTGGAGAAGGAGCAGGCCACGGTCACCGTGGAGCCGTCGACCAAGATCGTCGTGGACGCCTTGCGAGCGGCGAAGCAGCCTGACTACGCTCGGTCGTCCTCCCCGTGAACCGGGGGTGCATGGAGGCCGTCCGGCGGGGGCATGAGGTTGCGGGGGGTCGGCGCACCGAATGGGTGGTGCGTGATGGAAACTGTTTGGCGGATACGGACGTTGTGAGGATGTCCGGGTCGGCCGGTGTATGCAATCAGGGTTCGTCCTGCCCCACGGGCGGGTCTATTTCGGTCAAGGGGAATCGCCCGTGAAGTTGTTTGCGAAGTTGTTCGGCAAGAGCGCGCGAGAGGGCGGCGCCGACGCGACGGCCCGCCATCGCGCACAGCCGGGAGACGCGGAGGGCCAGCGCCCGCTGTTCCGGGATCAGGTCGCTGGTCCGGGTGGTGACATTTCGGGAGGTCAGGGCGTGCCGTCTGTTGACCCCGGCGCGTCCGGCCCCATAGGTTTCGGGGACATGTCGGCCCTGGTGTGTACGAGGTGCGGTCACCGCAACGCGGAGAACAGCCGCTTCTGTTCCAACTGCGGTGCGCCGCTGCGGGCCGGAGCGGTCCCGGAGCGCGCGTCGGAGACGACCTCCACGATCTCGATCTCGGGTCTGGAGGCCTACGACGCGGAGGCGACCGGCCAGACACAGGTCCCGGCGCTCTCTCCCGAGGCGCAGGCGGCCGTTGACGCGCTGCCGCTCGGCTCGGCGCTGCTGGTGGTCCGCCGCGGTCCCAACTCGGGCAGCCGCTTCCTGCTGGACAGCGACCTGACCACGGCGGGGCGTCACCCGCAGAGCGACATCTTCCTGGACGATGTGACGGTGTCGCGTCGCCACGTGGAGTTCCGGCGCGGCCCGGACGGCATGTTCACGGTCGCCGACGTCGGCAGCCTCAACGGCACGTACGTCAACCGTGAGCGCATCGACCAGGTCGCGCTGCACAACGGCGACGAGGTGCAGATCGGCAAGTACAGGCTGGTCTTCTACGCGAGCCAGCGGGGCATCTGACCCGCCAGGGAAGGGTCCATGCTTCACACACCGAGCGGCGGTGCCGACAGCGGCACCGCCGCCGCGGACAACGGGCTGATGAGCATCGGCACGGTGCTGAACGTGCTGCGCGAGGAGTTCCCCGAGGTCACCGTCTCCAAGATCCGTTTCCTGGAGTCCGAGGGGCTCATCGAGCCGCAGCGCACCGCGTCGGGATATCGCAAGTTCAGTGCACGCGATGTCGAGCGGCTCGGCCAGGTGCTGAGGATGCAGCGGGACCACTATCTGCCGCTGAAGGTGATCCGTGAGTGCCTGGACGCCCTGGGGCGGGGCGAGGAGGTACGGCTGCCGTCCCTCGGCCGGCTGCGGGACGGGGCCGACGGGGAGCCGCTCGGGGAGCTTCTGGGCGAGCCCGAGGTGCCCACGGCCGCGCGGATCGGCCGCGAGGAGCTGCTGGCGGGCGCCGGGATCGGCTCGGAACAGCTGGCGGAGTGGGAGTCGTACGGGCTCGTCGCGCCGCTGGCGGACGGCACGTACGACGCCGAGGCGGTCACAGTGGCCACTCTGGTGGCCGAACTGGGCCGCCACGGGATCGAGCCGCGTCATCTGCGGGTCATGAAGGCCGCGGCGGACCGCGAGGCGGGCCTGGTGGACCAGGTGGTGGCTCCCCTGCGGCTCCACCGCAATCCGCAGACCAGGGCGCACGCCGAGGCCCGTACGAAGGAGCTGGCCGGGCTGGCGGTGAAGCTGCACGCCGCCCTGGTGCAGTCCGCCCTGGGCGTTCGGCTGCCCTGACGCCGGGACGGCGGTCCCGGAGCCGGGCGTTCGCCGTCGGCGGATCACCCGGCGGTTCTGTGCCCGACTACCCAAACGTCCCGGGCACGGCCTAGGGTTGCTGTGTGAACGAGCTCGATGTCGTAGGTGTCCGGGTTGAGATGCCCTCCAACCAACCGATCGTGCTCCTGCGTGAAGTGGGAGGCGACCGTTACCTCCCCATCTGGATCGGCCCCGGGGAGGCGACGGCGATCGCCTTCGCCCAGCAGGGCATGGCCCCCGCGCGACCGCTGACCCACGACCTGTTCAAGGACGTGCTGGAGGCCGTCGGTCAGGAGCTCACGGAAGTACGCATCACGGATCTGCGTGAAGGCGTCTTCTACGCGGAGCTGGTCTTCGCCAGTGGTGTCGAGGTGAGTGCCCGCCCGTCCGACGCCATAGCGCTGGCGCTGCGCACCGGAACGCCGATCTACGGAAGTGACGGGGTGCTCGACGACGCGGGTATCGCGATCCCGGACGAGCAGGAGGACGAGGTCGAGAAGTTCCGCGAATTCCTCGACCAGATCTCGCCGGAGGACTTCGGGACGAGCAGTCAGTGACCGGTGCCCTCCGAGGGCAGAGCCGTTGGGCGTGGCCCGGCACGGTGGCAGGTGCGTGTCCGGCCGCTTGCGAAAGCGGGGGCCTGCAAAGATGACGCGGTGTGTCGGGCGAGAAGGATGCGCCGTTGCCGGGCGTGAAGGCGGTCGAGCGGTGCGCTCTCGGACGGTGCGCACGCCCCCGGCCACGGAGGGTCCCGGAGCAGGAGCGGGCCGTGCGCCGCGGCCAGTGTGCAGGACCTGTGCACATTCCACGATCCGCAGCCAAGGCATTCGGCTAGCCTTTCCCCGCGGGAGGGCACGGGAAACCACTCCTAGGGTGATTATCACTCGGCGTGCCGAGTGTGGCGATCGTTGACGCACCCCTGGTGACTGCCTACCGTCGAGAAGGCAGTTCAAGGACGGAGGTCGGCGTGAGAAGCAGCGGCGGCGGTACGGCGGGGGGTGCTCCCGGACGCAGTCTGGGGGAGAGCGGCCCGTACCCCCTTCACGGCAACGCGGCCGGCTCCGCCCCCCAGCGGCCGACGGGGCTGCCGGGCGACGCGGGGGCGGCTTCGGAGCACATCGGCTATCGCGGTCCCACGGCGTGCGCCGCCGCGGGCATCACCTACCGGCAACTGGACTACTGGGCCCGGACGGGCCTGGTGGAGCCGAGCGTGCGCCCTGCCTACGGGTCCGGGACACAGCGGCTGTACAGCTTCCGGGACGTCGTCGTCCTGAAGATCGTCAAGCGCTTCCTCGACACCGGTGTGTCGCTGCAGAACATCCGTACCGCCGTCCAGCACCTCAGGGAGCGCGGTTTCCGCGACCTGGAGCGCATGACGCTGATGAGCGACGGCGCGACGGTCTACGAGTGCACGTCCCCGGACGAGGTCCACGCGTTGCTCCAGGGCGGGCAGGGGATCTTCGGCATCGCCGTGGGCGTCGTGTGGCGGGACGTGGAGAACGCGCTGTCGCAGTTGCACGGGGAGCGCGTCGACACGGGCGAGACCATCGTCGGCCACAACCCGGCGGACGAGCTGGCCCGGCGGCGCAACAGGGCCGTCTGAGGCGCGCCGTCGGCCGCAGCCGCATTGTCAGTGGCGTAGGGCAGCATCGGAGATGTGAGAACCGCGCCGACCATCCTGCATCTCGACATGGATGCCTTCTACGCCTCGGCGGAGCAGGCATCCAAGCCGAGCCTGCGCGGGAAGGCCGTCATCGTGGGCGGACTGGGGCCGCGCGGGGTGGTGGCCACGGCGTCGTACGAGGCGCGGGTCTTCGGGGTGCATTCGGCGATGCCCATGGCCCAAGCGCGACGGCTCGCACCGAACGCCGCGTATCTGGTGCCCCGCTTCGGGTTCTACCGGGAGATCAGCGAGCAGGTGATGGGGCTGTTGCGGACGCTGTCGCCGCTGGTTGAGCCGTTGAGCCTGGACGAGGCGTTCGTGGACCTGGAGGCCGGGGGAGCCGCCTGGGACGAGGAGTCGGCGCGGCTGACGGGGGTGAGACTGCGTGTGGACATCCGGGCCGTCACCGGGCTGACGGGCTCGGTGGGGCTCGCCGCCTCCAAGATGCTCGCCAAGATCGCCTCGGAACAGGCCAAGCCGGACGGCCTGGTGCTGATACGGCCGGGCACCGAGCGCGCGCTGCTCGGACCGATGCCCGCGCGGACGCTGCCCGGGGTCGGGCCGGCCACCGGGGACCATCTGCGGCGGGCCGGGATCACGACGGTCGACGAGATCGCCGAGGCGGGCGAGGACGAGCTGGTCCGGCTGCTGGGCAAGGCCCACGGGCACGCGCTGTACGCCATGGCGCTGGCCCACGACGACCGGCCCGTGGTGGCCGAGCGGGAGGCGAAGTCCGTGTCGGTCGAGGACACGTACGACGTCGACATCCATGACCGGGTCCGCATCGGCCTGGAGGTGCAGCGGCTCGCCGACCGGTGTGTGCGCAGGCTGCGGGACGCCGGGCTGTCGGGCCGGACCATCGTGCTGAAGGTACGGAGGTACGACTTCTCGACACTGACCCGCTCCGAGACCCTGCGCGGGCCCACGGACGATCCCGCGGTGGTGCGGGAGGCGGCCGCGCGGCTGCTGGAGTCCGTGGACACGACCGGCGGGGTCCGGCTGCTGGGCGTCGGCGTCAGCGGGCTCGCCGACTACACCCAGGAGGATCTGTTCGCCCAGGCGCAGCTGGCGGCCGGGGAGGCCGGGGCGGAGCAGCATCCGGAGACGGAGAGGGCCGACGTGCCCGTCGAGGAGGAGCCGGCCGCCCAGGCGGGACACCTCTGGCGCGCGGGCCACGACGTCCGGCACACCGAGTACGGGCACGGGTGGGTGCAGGGCAGCGGGCTCGGCAGAGTGACCGTGCGGTTCGAGACGCCCGACTCGGAGCCGGGGCGCGTTCGCACCTTCCGTACCGACGACCCCCGGCTGGAGCCTGCGGACCCGTTGCCCCTGGTCCCACGAAGACCCGAGGCCTCGCCCCGGACGGCCTAGCACCGGGGCAGGCCCGGCGGACCGGCCGCTGGACCCGACGAGCCGGCCACTCAGGTCCCGTCGGACCCCGCGAGCCGCCCGAAGTCGCGGTCCGGTGGTGTGGCCGGCCCGGCCACGTCTAGGCCGTAGTGGTGGTAGAGCTGCAGCTCCTGCTCGGGTGAGAGATGTCGTCCGACGCCGAAGTCGGGCGCATCCTTGATCAGGGCACGGTCGAAGGGAACCCGCAGCGCGCCCTCCACCAGCTCACTGGGTTCCAAGGGGACGAACGCGTCCCTGCTGAACAGGCCCGTGCGGATGGCCGCCCACTCCGGTACACCGGTCGCGTCGTCGAGGTAGACCTCGTCGATCGTGCCGATCTTGGCTCCATTGCGGTCGAACGCCTTGCGGCCGATCAGATTCCGCGGATCGATGTCGGTCTGCACGGTCCCTCCAATTGGTCGCAACTCATCCGTAAGCACTACAAAAGAGCAGATTCAGCGTGGCGGCCACTCGAAGGTTGCGGGGTTGTCCCCGCTGGTAGTCTGGCAAGCGGCTGCTGACCCCGTGCGGGAGAGTCCTCCGGAGTGATCCGGAGGCGCCGAAGGAGCAAACCCTCCCCGGAATCTCTCAGGCACACGTACCGCACGGGATAGGTCACTCTGGAAAGCAGGGCGGGTGTCGACGGCTTCCGCTCTCACCGACGGTGAAAACCGGAGCGCCCTCGGGCGGACCGGTGAAGCTCTCAGGTTGAGATGACAGAGGGGGAGGCCGTCGGGGTGCCCGCGCCGTGGTGCCCCTCGAAGGTCGTGTCAGACCAGGAGGCCTCCGCAATGACCGCCCATCGCATTCCGCTCTCCGAGCTCGAACGGGGCACGCCCTTCGAGCAGCGCCACATCGGCCCCGACCAGGAGTCGCGGGCCAAGATGCTCGCGCAGGTCGGCTACGGCTCTCTCGACGAGCTCACGGCCGCCGCCGTCCCGGACGTGATCAAGAACGCCGACGCCCTGGATCTGCCGGGCGCGCGCACCGAGGCCGAGGTCCTGGCCGAACTGCGCGGCCTCGCCGACCGCAACCAGGTGCTCGGCTCCATGATCGGTCTCGGATACTACGGGACCTTCACGCCCCCCGTGATCCTGCGGAACGTGATGGAGAACCCGGCCTGGTACACCGCGTACACGCCCTATCAGCCGGAGATCTCGCAGGGCCGCCTCGAGGCCCTGCTCAACTTCCAGACCATGGTCGCCGACCTCACCGGCCTGCCGACTTCCGGTGCCTCCCTGCTCGACGAGGGCACGGCAGCCGCCGAGGCGATGGCGCTGTCCCTGCGCATGGGCAAGAACAAGAAGGGCCTGTTCCTGGTCGACGCGGACGTGCTGCCGCAGACCATCGCCGTGATCCAGACCCGCGCCGAGCCCACGGGCGTCGAGGTCCTGGTCGCCGACCTCGCCGACGGCATCCCGTCCGAGATCGCCGAGCGGGAGATCAACGGCGTACTGATCCAGTACCCGGGCGCCTCCGGTGCCGTACGCGACATCCGGCCGGTCATCGAGCAGGCCCACGGCCTGGGCGCGCTCGTCACCGTCGCCGCCGACCTGCTCGCGCTGACGCTGCTGACCTCGCCGGGCGAGCTGGGTGCCGACATCGCGGTCGGGACGACGCAGCGTTTCGGTGTGCCCATGGGCTTCGGCGGGCCGCACGCCGGATACATGGCTGTGCAGGAGAAGTTCGCCCGCAGCCTGCCCGGCCGGCTCGTGGGCGTCTCCGTGGACGTGGACGGGCACCGGGCGTACCGGCTCGCCCTGCAGACGCGTGAGCAGCACATCCGCCGCGAGAAGGCGACGAGCAACATCTGCACCGCGCAGGTGCTGCTGGCCGTGATGGCCGGGATGTACGCCGTCTACCACGGCCGGGAGGGCCTGGGGACCATCGCGCGGCGCACCCACCGGTATGCGGCGATCCTCGCCTCGGGCCTCACGGCGGGCGGGGTCGAGGTCGTTCACGGCGCCTACTTCGACACGCTCACCGCGCGGGTGCCCGGCCGGGCCGACGAGGTCGTCGCCGCGGCCCGGGAACGCGGGGTCAACCTGCGTCTCGTCGACGCCGACCATGTGTCGATCGCCTGCGACGAGACCACCACGCGGGACCGGCTGGGTGCCGTGTGGACGGCGTTCGGCGTCGAGGCCGAGGTGGAGGCGCTCGATGCGAGCACCGAGGACGCGATCCCGCAGGCGCTGCTGCGCAGCGACGACTACCTCACGCACCCGGTCTTCCACCAGCACCGCTCCGAGACCGCGATGCTGCGCTACCTGCGCAGGCTGGCCGACCGGGACTACGCGCTCGACCGCGGCATGATCCCGCTGGGCTCCTGCACCATGAAGCTCAACGCGACCACGGAGATGGAGCCCGTGACGTGGCCCGAGTTCGGGCAGCTGCACCCCTTCGCTCCCGCCGAGCAGGCGCAGGGCTACCTCACGCTCATCCGTGAGCTGGAGGAGCGGCTCGCCGAGGTCACCGGCTACGACAAGGTCTCCCTCCAGCCCAACGCCGGTTCGCAGGGCGAGCTGGCCGGTCTCCTCGCCGTGCGCGGCTACCACCGCGCCAACGGCGACGACCGGCGCACCGTCTGCCTCATCCCGTCCTCCGCGCACGGCACCAACGCCGCGAGCGCGGTCATGGCCGGGATGAAGGTCGTCGTGGTGAAGACGGCCGAGGACGGCGAGATCGACATCGAGGACCTGCGGGCGAAGATCGAGCGGTACCGCGACGAACTGGCGGTGCTCATGATCACCTACCCCTCCACGCACGGTGTGTTCGAGGAGCACGTCGCCGACATCTGCGCGGCAGTGCACGAGGCCGGCGGCCAGGTGTACGTGGACGGCGCCAACCTCAACGCGCTGGTCGGCCTCGCCAAGCCGGGCCACTTCGGCGGTGACGTCTCGCACCTGAACCTGCACAAGACGTTCTGCATCCCGCACGGCGGCGGCGGTCCGGGCGTCGGTCCGGTCGGTGTGCGCGCGCACCTGGCGCCGTATCTGCCGAACCACCCGCTGCAGCCCGCGGCCGGTCCCGAGACGGGCGTGGGCCCGATCTCGGCCGCCCCCTGGGGCTCCGCGGGCATCCTGCCGATCTCGTGGGCGTACGTCCGGCTCATGGGCGGCGAGGGTCTCAAGCGCGCCACGCAGGTGGCGGTGCTGTCCGCCAACTACATCGCCAAGCGTCTGGAGCCCCACTACCCGGTGCTCTACACCGGCCCCGGCGGTCTGGTCGCGCACGAGTGCATCATCGACCTGCGGCCGCTGACCAAGGCGACGGGCGTGAGCGTCGACGACGTCGCCAAGCGGCTGATCGACTACGGCTTCCACGCGCCGACGATGTCGTTCCCGGTGGCCGGCACGCTGATGATCGAGCCGACCGAGTCCGAGGACCTGACCGAGATCGACCGGTTCTGCGAGGCGATGATCGCCATCCGCGGGGAGATCGAGAAGGTCGGCTCGGGCGAGTGGCCCGCCGACGACAACCCGCTCCGGAACGCCCCGCACACCGCCGAGGCGCTGGGCGGGGAGTGGAAGCACGCCTACACGCGCGAGGAGGCCGTCTTCCCGGCGGGCGTCTCGGCCGCGGACAAGTACTGGCCGCCGGTGCGCCGCATCGACCAGGCCTTCGGCGACCGGAACCTGGTCTGTTCCTGCCCGCCGCTGGACGCTTACGAGGAGTAATCGTCCTCGGACACGCGTCGGGGCCGGTTCGGAGCGTACGTCTCCGGGCCGGCCCCTCGTATGTCAGGACAGCGAGTGTCCCTTGTCAGGACAGCGAGTGCCCCTCCTGTGCCGGGGCAGCGTGCGCCCCTTGTCCGCCCCGTTCAGGCGGCCGTCATCACCTGGTCGGTGCCCAGCGGGCGGTGCGGGGCGATGATCTGGCCGTCGGGCAGAAGCTCACCGGTGTCCTCGAAGAGCAGAACGCCGTTGCACAGCAGGCTCCAGCCCTGCTCGGGATGGTGCGCCACAAGGCGGGCGGACTCCCGGTCGGCGGATTCGGCTGTCGGGCACGGTGGCTGGTGCTGGCACATGGTGGATGGGATCTTTCGCTCTGTCGTGATGTCTGAGATGGACGTCGTGTCTGTTCCGCGGCTCGTGTTGTGGCTCATGGCCGCCCCCCGTCGGTGATACCTCGGTCTGGAACCCAGTGTTGCCCTACGGGCGTCAATCCGCAGCGATTTCGCAGCACCGCTTTCTCACAGGTTGATGACGCATCTGCGGCGCGGACGGTTCACCCCAACTCCACTGTCACTTCGGGTGGTTCGCAGTGGTCGGAAAGGGCTAGTCCATGTGGCCGAGCTGCGCGTTGTCCCTCGTACGAGCGTGATGGGGCACGAACGAGCGGCGAGGAGGCGCTTGGGGGCCCGGACGTGGACGTGCCCCGCGGCCGTCTCCGGCGGCGGGGCACGGCGAGGTGGAGACTAGGCGGGCGAGCCGAGCAGCGGGGCCCGGGTGACCCGGAGGGTGAGCACCGGCAGGAGGTCCGCGACCCGGTGCGGCCGGTGGGCCGCGATGCCCGGCGGAGCGGGCGCGAGCGGCACCAGAAGGTCGGCCGCGGCCGGATGGCCCGTCGCGCCGTCGGCGGTGGTGTCACCGTGCAGCCACAGGGTGAGCATGTACAGCTCGGGCACGGACAGCAGCCGGGCCTGGTAGGGCTGCGCCAATGTCTCCGCCTGGAGCACGGCGCGCTCGGTGGCGGCGACGTACGGGCCCTCGAAGAAGCGCGAGAAAGCCCAGCCGTCGGGAGTCAGCATGGTGTCGGCGGCCGCCACGGCGCGGTCCCCGCAGCGGATGAGGAAACGCCAGCCGGCGAGGCGGGTGGCCGAGGCGCCCGCCGGGGTGATCCGGTCGAGCACGTGGACCGGCAGCGGCAGTTCGGGTGTCACGGGTCCCTCGGCCGTGCGCAGGGACGGGGTGGGAGCCTCCCGGACCGCGGTGGGGGAACCGAGTGCCGTGAGGACGGAGCGGAGAGCGGGCGCGGGAGCCGGGGGGACCTGCAGATGCATGGTGGGTCGCCTCTCATTCGACAGGCACGGGGGAGCGAGGGCGTGGTGGGGCTGGGCGGGCGGACGGCGCTGTCAGCTCTCGGGGTCAGAGGGGCGGGGGATCGTGCCCGGACGAATGGTGCGCTGTGGCCACAGGGCTCAGGACCACGAGCGCCAATTCTCTGCCCCGTGCGCAAAGTTTATCCGACGCGTGTTCATGCAGTGTTTCGTCTAGTCGTCCCGTGTTTGACGAACAAGGAGATATCCGGTCGGCGATAAGTGGGATTCGTCCCGATACCGTGCGGTGCCGTGTCCCGCGACCTCGGAATACCCGTGCGTAGCGGACGGCTGATTCTCGTCGGCGTTTTTCACGACTTGCTTGCACGCTGAAACTTGCGTGTGGCCGCATGCCCCGTGAATGTGCCGCGGACGCGTCGCCCTCCCAGAGTAGCGGGCAACACTCGAGCGCGGGACGTTATCGATCGCGCTGCCGGGGCATCATCCACCGTGACCCCGCACAGCAGCGGCCGGATCGTCGGCCTGCCCATCTCAGGAGGGACGCTTTCGATGGGAGAGAAGGTCGTGGCAGGGTCCTTCGACCTGTCCGATCGCCAGCACTACCGCAGCAAGCTCAGGCAGTGTCTGACGGGACTGGCGCGACTGCTGGAGGAGGAGCGGTTCGATCGGCCGAAGAACCTGATGGGGCTGGAGATCGAATTGAATCTCGTCGGACCCGAAGGCCTGCCGAGAATGATGAATGCGCAGGTGCTCGAAAGGATTGCGAGCCGTGATTTCCAAACAGAACTCGCCATGTTCAATCTGGAAGTCAACATAGCGCCACACCCGCTGGGTGGCAGGGTATTCGACCGGCTCGCCGAGGAGTTGCGCACCTCGCTGGCCTATGCGGACCGGAAAGCGCACGAGGTGGACGCCGGAATCGTGATGATCGGCATTCTTCCCACGCTCGGCCGTGATGACCTGGTCTCCTCCAATCTCTCGGCCGTCGACCGCTACACCCTGCTCAACGACCAGATCGTGGCCGCGCGCGGGGAGGACTTCACGCTCGACATCGACGGGGTGGAGCGCCTCGTGTGCACCTCACGGTCGATCGCGCCCGAAGCCGCCTGCACCTCGGTCCAGCTGCACCTCCAGGTCACCCCGGCGCGGTTCGCCGATGTGTGGAACGCGGCGCAGGCGGTCGCGGCGGCGCAGGTCGCCATAGGGGCCAACTCGCCGTTCCTGTTCGGCCGCGAGCTTTGGCGTGAGTCCCGGCCGCCGCTGTTCCAGCAGTCCACCGACACCCGGCCGCCCGAACTGCAGGCGCAGGGCGTCCGGCCGCGCACCTGGTTCGGGGAGCGGTGGATCACCTCGGCGTACGAGCTGTTCGAGGAGAACCTGCGCTACTTCCCGGCCCTCCTGCCGATCTGCGACGACGAGGATCCCCTGCGCGTCCTCGACGAGGGAGGCGTCCCCAAGCTCGCCGAACTCGTGCTGCACAACGGCACTGTGTACCGCTGGAACCGGCCCGTGTACGGGATCGCCGACGGTGTGCCCCATCTGCGGGTCGAGAACCGGGTGCTGCCCGCCGGACCCACCGTCGCCGACGTACTCGCCAACACCGCCTTCTACTACGGCGTCGTCCGCGCCCTCGCCGATGACGCGCGGCCGGTCTGGACGAAGCTGCCGTTCGAGGCGGCCGCCGCCAACTTCGACGCGGCCTGCCGCCACGGCATCGAGGCGCGCCTGCGGTGGCCACGGGCCGGCCGCCACGGCGGGATCGTCGAGGTGGACGCCGTGGACCTGGTACGCGACGAACTGCTGCCGCTGGCCGAGGCCGGCCTGGACGCATGGGGCGTCGAGCCCGCCGACCGGGACTACTACCTCGGCGTGATCGAGGAGCGGTGCCGGCTACGGGTCAACGGCGCGAGCTGGCAGGCCGCCGCCTTCCACCGGGCCCTGGACCAGGGACTCGACCGGGACGCAGCACTGGCCACGACGACTCGGCGATACAGCGAGTTGATGCACGTCGGCGAGCCGGTGCACACCTGGCCCGTCGGATTACCGCAACCGGTGCTGCTGGGGTGAGTGACCGGGCATCCGTCCCCGGCCGACAACCGCACACCGCGGCCCCCACACCGGCGGCGACGGCGACAGGACCGTCGTCGACGGGCCCGGGGGCCGGCTGTGTGCGCTCCGTGGCCACCGGGCAAGCTGTGTCGTCCCATGACGGTGGGTGCCCCTCCCCGATCGCGACCGATCCCGACTGAGACCGGTGCCGTGAAGCAGCCGTATGACAGTGAAGACAGGAGGTACGCCCCGCGCGGCGACTCCCGACGGCCTGTCGCGCACGATCTTCGTCGCTTCCATGACCCTGGCGGGGCGAAGATGGGGACGCGGCGGGATCGCTCAACTGGAGGCGGAGTGCAGGTGGAGGCAGGGTCGGTGGCCGATTCTTCTACGGCGGAGCGGCCGACGCGACGGATTCTCCGGGACGAGACACTGCTGGTTCTGGGGCTCTCCCTTGGTGCGAGCGGGGTCTCCGCGCTGATCAGGTTTGTGGGATCGGTCACCAAGCCGGGCACGCTCAAGGAGCAGGCGGCCACGCTCAACGCCTCGGCCGCACCCGGCCGTCCCTGGCTGGATCTCGCCTGGCAGCTCTTCGGGATCGCGTCCGCGCTGGTACCGGTCGCCCTCGTCGCGCACTTCCTGCTGCGGGAGGGCGCGTCGCTGCGCACGCTCGGCTTCGACCGGACGCGACCGTGGCCGGACCTCGGGCGCGGGGCGGCCGTCGCCGCGGTGATCGGCTCCACGGGTATCGCCTTCTACCTGGCCGCGCGCGGTCTCGGCGCCAACCTGACGGTGGTGCCGGAGGCGCTGCCCGACGTGTGGTGGAAGTACCCCGTGCTGGTCCTGTCGGCGATGCAGAACGCCGTCCTCGAAGAGGTCATCGTCGTCGGCTATCTGCTGCGGCGGCTGGGACAGATGGGCTGGACCCCCGGCACGGCTCTGGTGGCCAGCGCCGTGCTGCGCGGCTCGTACCACCTCTACCAGGGCATCGGCGGGTTCTTCGGCAACATGGTGATGGGCGTGGTCTTCGTCTATCTGTACCGGCGCTGGGGGAGGGTCGGTCCCCTGGTGGTGGCCCACTCGCTGCTCGACATCGGGGCGTTCGTGGGGTACGCGCTGCTGGCCGGGAAGGTGGGCTGGCTGCCCACGGCGTGAGCGGTCGGGGCAGGGGCGGGCGGCGGGCCGGACAGGGACCGGCGAGGCTCCGAACGGGGGCGCACGAGGTCGTCGTACGCCCCTGTCGTGCTGTTACGCGAGCAGTTCGCCGTCGATCACGGTGACGGCGCGGCCGGTCAGCAGGGTGCGGTCGCCGCGGAGTTCCGTGTGGACGCGGCCGGAGCGCGGGGAGGCCTGCAGACCGGTGAGGCCGGGGCGGCCGAGGCGTTGCGACCAGTAGGGAGCCAGGGCGGTGTGGGCGCTGCCGGTGACCGGGTCCTCGTCGATACCGACGTTCGGGAAGAAGCAGCGCGAGACGTAGTCGTAGCCGTGGGAGGGGTCCTCGGCGCGGGCCGTGGCGATGACGCCGCGCGCGGAGTGGCGGGCCAGCGCCCTGTGGTCGGGGGAGAGCCCGCGGACCGTCTTCTCGTCGGCGAATTCCAGGAGCAGGTCACCGACGTTCGCGCCGGTGTCGTGGGCCGACAGGGCCTCGGCGCCGAGGGCTTCGGCCGCGCCGTCCGGGACCTCGACCCGGGTGAGCGGTGCGGTGGGGAAGTCCAGCGTGACGGAGCCGTCCCCCCGCGGTGCGGCGGTCAGCACGCCGCTGCGGGTGGCGAAGCGTACGGGGCCCTCGTGGGCACCCGTGGTGTGCAGCACATGAGCGGTGGCCAGGGTCGCGTGGCCGCACAGGGCGACCTCGGTGGCCGGAGTGAACCAGCGCAGTGCCCAGTCCGCCTCGCCGCCCTCGGGCAGGCGGTGGGCGAACGCGGTCTCGGCATGGTTGACCTCGCGGGCCACGGCCTGGAGCCAGGTGTCGTCCGGGAAGGAGTCGAGGAGCAGGACGCCGGCCGGGTTGCCGGCGAAGGGGCGGTCGGTGAAGGCGTCGACGATTCGGATCCGCATGGGGCGACGCTAGACGTCACAGGCCCGCGCGGGCCAAGGCCAATTCGGGGAGGCTGGACCTGTGCGGGGCGCTGCGCGGCGAGCGGCGACGGGTGTGCCGACACCAGGGGGTTGCCCGGCGCACGATCACGTCGGCGCCGAGAGCGGGGCCGTCGCGCTCCGGGCCGGGTGCCGACGGAGCTCCGATGTGCCGGCGTCCCATGATCTTGGCCGCGAGCAGCGCCGCGTCCTCGGGACCGGTCGCGTTGTCGCGCAGACAGTGCCGGAAGCGACGCGCTGGTGGAGTTTGCGGAGACCGTCACTGCGTTTGCGTCCCAGGGCCTCCGGCCTGTGAGGCAGGCCGGGCCCCGGTGTCGGCGCCGCGGGTGCCGTCGTCTCCTTGCGAACGCTCGGTGCATCCGCTGAACAGGTGCGACCGGCAGCTGAGGTCATCGCTCACACGCCGGTAGGCGTGCAGTCACGTGTGCCGGTCATGTAGTTGAGTTGCGGGCCCTAGCCGGGGAACGTGGCGAGGGCCTTCGGGGCGAGCGTGCGGCAGGGCACGACTTGGCCGTTGGTGTTGCAGCAAAGAATTTCAGTCAAGGTTGCGCTGCACGATCACCCCGGGGTCCAGCCGAGAGGCGCTTTTGGTGTCGACCGACAGGCGATCTCCGAGGTGACGTTCACCAACCCGGACCGTCTCGAAGAGGAGCGTCACAGCATGAGCACCCTCGACACCCTGTCCGAGGACGAGCAGTTCATCGTCCGAGCGGTGCACGACTTCGTCGACAGGGAAGTCAAACCCGTCGTCCAGGAGCTGGAGCACGCCAACACCTACCCCGAGGCCCTCATCGACCGGATGAAGCGGCTCGGCATCTTCGGCCTCGCCATCCCGGAGGAGTACGGCGGCACTCCCGTCTCCGCTTCATGCCACGTCCTGATCACCGAGGAGCTGGCCCGCGGCTGGATGAGCCTGGCCGGCGCGATGGGCGGCCACACCGTGGTCTCCGAACTGCTGCTGCAGTTCGGCACCGAGGAGCAGCAGCGCCGCTGGCTGCCGGGGATGGCCACCGGCGAGATCCGCGCCACCATGGCTCTGACCGAGCCCGGCGGCGGCTCCGATCTCCAGGCCATGCGTACGGTCGCGCGCAAGGACGGCGGGGGAGGCTATGTCGTCAACGGGACCAAGACCTGGATCACCAACTCCAGGCGCTCGAAGCTGATCGCGCTGCTGTGCAAGACGGACCCGGACGCCGTGCCCGCCCACAGGGGCATCTCCGTCCTGCTCGTCGAGCACGGCCCGGGCCTGACGGTCTCCCGCGACCTGCCCAAGCTCGGTTACAGGGGCGTCGAAAGCTGCGAGCTGTCCTTCGACGACTACCGGGCGTCGGCCGATGCGGTCCTCGGTGGGGCGGAGGGCAAGGGCTTCGCGCAGATGATGAAGGGACTGGAGACGGGACGGCTCCAGGTGGCCGCCCGCGCGCTCGGTGTCGGCCGGGCGGCGCTGGAGGACGCGCTGGCCTATGCCCAGGAGCGGGAATCATTCGGCAAACCGATCTGGAAGCACCAGTCGATCGGCAACTACCTCGCGGACATGGCCACTTCACTCACCGCGGCACGTCAGCTCACCCTCTACGCCGCCCGCGAGGCCGACGCAGGGCGACGCGTCGACATGGAGGCCGGGATGGCCAAGCTCTTCGCCTCGGAGACCGCCATGCAGATCGCCCTCAACGCCGTCCGCATCCATGGCGGCTACGGCTACTCCACCGAGTTCGACGTCGAACGCTACTTCCGGGACGCCCCGCTCATGATCGTCGGCGAGGGTACGAACGAGATCCAGCGGAACGTGATCGTCGGTCGGCTCGTCGAGCGCGGGGGACTCGACGTCTGAGGATCAGGTTCGCCCGGGGCTGCGGCTGACCGGGGGCTGGCTGGAGCCCCGGTCCGGGACCGCGGTCAAACGTCCGGTGAGACGCCAACGGCTACCGGTGTTCCGGCCGTACGGGCGACGTGGAACTCTCCAACGGGTCGTACGACGCCGGCCCGATGTACGTCAAGTGCCAATAACCCATGGACAGCCAAGGGCCGGGCGAGGCCGGCCGGGCCCTTGATGGGGGCCCTGTTCGGCAGGGGATTGCCACGCCGATCGTTCCGATATATCGTTGAGGCATCGCGACAGATCAACGATGGAATGGAGTGATCGCGATGCGTTCACGTGGAGAGGACTTCGGTTTCGAGCGACACGGACATCACGGTGGCCACGGCCAGCGCGCTCGGGATGGCTTCGAGGGGCGGCGGGGAGCCTTTGGGCCCTTCGGGCCGGGTGGTCCCGGTGGTCCTGGTTTCGGGGGGCCCGGTTTCTTCGGCCCGGGCGGCCCCTGGGGCGGCCGCGGCCGGGGCGGAGCGAGGGGGAGGGCGCGGCGCGGGGACGTACGCGCGTCGATCCTGGCCCTCCTCAAGGACCGGCCCATGCACGGCTACGAGATGATCCAGGAGATCGCCGAGCGCAGCGGCGGGGCGTGGAAGCCCAGCCCTGGTTCGGTGTACCCCACGCTCCAGTTGCTGGAGGACGAGGGTCTGATCACCAGCGAGAGTGAGGGCGGCAAGAAGCTCTTCTCGCTCACCGAGGCGGGCCGGGGCGCTGCCGACGAGGGGCCCGAGGCCCCCTGGGAAGAGGCCTCGCGCGGTGTCGACTGGGAGGCGCTGCACGAGATCAGGCAGGCCGGCTTCGGCTTGATGGAGGCGTTCGGCCAGGTCTGGAAGACCGGCAGCAAGGACCAGCGCGACAAGGCCCTGGCGGTCATCAACGACGCCCGCAAGAAGCTGTACCTGATCCTTGCCGAGGAGAACTGAGGGCGGGTGTGGGTGCGTGACGGTGCCCCGCGGAATCGGTCCGCGGGGCACCTTTTGCGTGTGGGGGTGCCCCTCAGGACACCAGGGCCCCCAGCTTGCGCAGCGACTCGTTGAGTGCGGCCGTCGCCGAGTCCTTGAGCTTGCCCGCCATCAGCGAGACCGCCGCGCCGGTGAACTCCCCGTCGATACGGACCGACGTCGCCTCGCCGTCCGGTGTCAGCGTGTAGCGGGTGGCCACGTGCACGGCCATCGGGCCCTTTCCGTGGATGGACAGGACGCGCCCGGGACGCACCTCGTCGATGGTCCAGGTGATCTCGGCGGGGAAGCCCATGAGCTTCATGTTCTCCTCGAAGGTCCCGCCCGCTTCCAGGGTCTCGGGGCCGCCCTTGGGGAAGCCGGTGTGGGTGGCGTTCCACTCGCCGTACGCCGACCAGTCCGTGAGCCGGGCCCACACCTTCTCGGCGGGCGCCTCGATGCGTGCTTCCGCGCTGACTTCGGCCATGCGACCACCCCTTCGCGTCGGCTGCTGCGTCGGGCGCAGCTGTGGTGTCGTCGCGGAACGTAGCCGTAGGGTCCGGAACATTCAATACTGATGAACCGTCAGGAATGATGGAGCGCGGGCCGGGCGGGTCCGGCCTCGGGTGGGGTGGTCCGTGCTTCCCCGGCAAAACGGCGCCATCTCATCCGTAAGGAGGAGAACCCGGGCAGCCATGCCCAACCTGTGTCGGATGCGAAAATGCTGCTCGCCGAGGATGACCCGGGCCGAAGGGCCTGATGGGGTGGGGCACGTGCCACCCCGTCATTCCCAGCAGCAGGCCGCCGAGGGCGCCGCGCACCACCCTGACCTCGACACCAGGCTCACCGCCGAGCTGACGGCGGTGGTCGCGGGTGCCCGCAGGAGGGCCGTGCGGGACGGGGACCGGCAGATCGACACGGCGCATCTGCTGCACACGCTGCTCGAGTCCGACTCCGAGGTGCGTGCCGTGTTCGGGGGCCCGCAGGTCGCCCGGCTGCTGGGATATCTCGTCCAGCGCGCCATCGGCTACGGTCTGCGCTGGCAGGGCACGGTCGAGGACTCCGGGGCGGTGCCGGTGCCGAGCGAACCGGAGGGCTGGTCGCCGACGGCTGCGGGTGCCCTGGACGCCGCGTACGAGCGGGCGGTGCGGCGTGGTGACGCGTGTGCATGTGGTCTCGATCTGCTCGCGGCGATCGTCGCGGACCCCGAGTCGCGGGCCGTGGAGGTTCTCGGCCGCGCAGGTGTCGACACAGGGGCGCTGCCGGAGCGCATCGAGGCACGGGATGCGGCCGAGCGGTACGGGCCCGGTTCCTCCGGCTGAGCCGCGGGACGGTTCCGGGGCTCCCGAGCCCATCCCGCGAGACAGGTGCTATCGGGGGTGACGCTCATGTCGTCGCCTGTCATCATGTGGCGGTGCATACGTCTCAGGGCAGTCAGGGCCACCGTGGCAGGGGCGTCGGGCTGGGGCTTGCCCTCGCGTCGGCGCTCGCCTTCGGCGGATCGGGAGTTGCGGCCAAACCGCTGATCCAGGCGGGACTCGACCCCCTCCATGTGGTGTGGCTGCGGGGCACGGGCGCCGCCCTCGTGATGCTGCCGCTCGCCGTGCGCCACCGCGCGTTGCTGCGCACCCGTCCCGCGCTGCTGGCCGGCTTCGGCCTCCTCGCCGTGGCCGGTGTACAGGCCTGCTACTTCGCCGCGCTCTCGCGCATCCCCGTCGGCGTCGCACTGCTCATCGAGTACCTGGCGCCCGCGCTCGTGCTCGGCTGGGTGCGCTTTGTTCAGCGGCGGCCCGTCACGCGCGCCGCCGCGGTCGGCGCGGTGCTCGCGGTCGGCGGCCTCGCCTGTGTCGTCGAGGTGTGGTCGGGGCTGAGCTTCGACGCTCTCGGGCTGCTGCTCGCGCTCGGCGCCGCCTGCTGCCAGGTCGGGTACTTCGTCCTCTCCGACCAGGGCAGCCAGGCGGGCGACCAGGCCCCGGATCCGCTCGGTGTCATCGCGTACGGCCTGCTCGTGGGGGCCGCCGTGCTGACGGTCGTCGCCCGCCCCTGGACCATCGACTGGTCCGTCCTCACGAGCACCGTGCGGATGAACGGCACACCCGTCCCGGCCGTCCTGCTGCTGGCCTGGATCGTCCTGATCGCCACCGTGCTCGCCTATGTCACCGGCGTGCTGTCGGTTCGTCGCCTCTCGCCCCAGGTGGCGGGCGTCCTGGCCTGCCTCGAAGCGGTGATCGCGACCGTCCTGGCCTGGGTGCTCCTCGGTGAGCACCTGGCGGCTCCGCAACTCCTCGGCGGTGCGGTCGTTCTGGTGGGTGCGTTCATCGCCCAGTCGTCGGCGCCCGCCCAAGGCTCTGTGGAGCAGGCGGCGAGCGGTGACGCCGAAAGGCTGTCGCCGGCCCGGGAGACGGTCGCCTAAGGGCAGTCCCGTAATCCCCGGTGGATCGGCGCGCAGCGTCGGATGCGGTGCGTCGCAAGGCGGAGGGTCGTCCTCATACTGGGCGTATTCGGTCGATCCGACACCGCAGCGAGGTGCCGTAGCTGTCGTCGTGCGCCCGCCGGGG
>NZ_LBMW01000032.1 GCF_026168105.1 Streptomyces hygroscopicus | reverse complement strand
TGCACCCATGGGCAACTGGCTGGAGCGGAACATCATCGAGCCGGGCAAACTCCCCCTGCTGCTCGCGCTCGGTGCCTTCGTGCTGACGTTCGTGATCACGCGCGTCATCACCCGCCTCATCCGCGCCGGCCGGGGACCCTTCCGCAACGTCAAGGCCGGAGGCCTGCACATCCACCACGTCGTCCCCGGCGTCGTCCTCACCATCATCGGCGGCTTCGGTGCGGTCGGCCCCCGTCAGGGCGTGAGCTCCGGTGTCTTCGCGGTCGTGTTCGGCATCGGGGCCGGCCTCGTGCTGGACGAGTTCGCGCTGATCCTGCATCTGGACGACGTCTACTGGACCGAGGAGGGCCGCAAGAGCGTCGAGGTCGTGGTGATCACCGCGGCCCTGGTGGGCCTGGTCCTCGCCGGATTCGCGCCGTTCGGCGTCAACGACCTCTCCTCGGAGGAGCTGCACGACCGCGGCGCCGTCATCGCGACCGTCGTCGTGAACTTCCTCTTCTCGCTGCTGGCCCTGAGCAAGGGCAAGACCCGCACCGCGATCTTCGGTGTGATCGTGCCGCTGATCGCCATGGTTGGCGCCATCCGTCTGGCCCGCCCCGGCTCGCTGTGGGCCAGACGGTTGTACCGCCGCCGCCCGCGCTCCCGCGCCAGGGCCGGTCTGCGGGCCTACCACCACGACCGCCGCTGGGCGAGGCTGAGCCGCCGGGCTCAGGACTGGATCGGCGGCAAGCCCGATTCGCAAGGGATGCGGCTGCCCGACCGCCGTTCCTGACGCAGCGCCGAGGCCGCGCACAGCACCAGCACGGCCCCGATCGCGGCGATGTGCTCCTTGCCCGCGAGGTTCTCCTTCACCACGAGTTCCGCGACCATCGAGGCGACCACCGCGCTCCCCGTGAGGTAGGCGCGGTAGCGCCAGCACAGGAACAGGGCGAGCCCGATCACCGCGGCCGACGGACCGGTGTCGACGACCTGGGCGTCCGTCGCGGGCAGCCCCAGCGGATGGTTCGGGCCGAGGTCGATGGCCACGCGCGCGTACAGCGTTCCGGCGAGCGTGACGACGTAGGCGATGACGAGCGTGCGCCACCAGCCCAGACAGAGCTCGGCGATCCCGAACACGAACAGGATCTGCAGGAGGGCCCCCCACACCGGCAGGTCCAGGGCCGGTACGAAGAGGGACAGCGGGGTGCGCAGCAGGGCCCGCCACAGCGGTTCCTCGGCCCGTACGGACCCGAGGTTCTGCACGAACGGGAAGCCCCACGACTGGTTCTGCACGAACTGCAGGACCGATGTCAGGCACACGGCCGCCGGTGTCATCGGCATCGCCCGCCGGCTCCGCCGCGCGAGGGTCCGACGCACGCTGACGTACACCAGCCCCCATTCGGCACGCGCCAGGCGGGCGAGGCCGTTCATCCAGCGGTCCTCATCTGTCCGGCGCTCTTCATCTGTGCGACTGCAGGTGCCGGCGGTGCAGCCACTTCGGCAGCCCGGGTGCCTCCAGGAACCCCTCGGCGCGCGCCGAGGAGGCGCCGATGCGCAGCAGGTCCGCGCTCTTCTCGAAGAGCAGGAACCGGGGTTCCCAGATGGGCCGGTACTTGGCGTTGGCCCGGTACAGCGACTCGATCTGCCACCACCGGGAGAAGAAGCTGAGCAGCGAACGCCACAGTCGCAGCACCGGTCCGGCGCCAAGACGCGCGCCGCGTTCGAAGACGGACCGGAACATGGCGAAGTTGAGCGACACCTGGGTGATGCCGATCTCCCGGGCGCGGCGCAGCAGTTCGATCACCATGAACTCCATGAGCCCGTTCTCGGAGTCCCGGTCGCGCCGCATCAGGTCGAGCGAGAGCCCGTGCGGCCCCCACGGCACGAAGGACAGCAGTGCCCGCAACTCGCCCGCCGCGTCCGTGCACTCGAGCATCACACACTGGCCGTCCTCGGGGTCGCCGAGCCGTCCCAGCGCCATGCTGAACCCGCGCTCGGTGGCCCCGTCCCGCCAGTCGTCGGCCTTCTCGAGGAGGGCGGCCATCTCCTCGGCGGGAATGTCCTCGTGGCGCCGGATGCGGACCGTGTACCCGGCGCGCCTCACCCGGTTGTAGGCCTGGCGGACGGTGCGCATGGCCCGCCCTTCGATCGTGAACTCGCCGACGTCGACGATGGCTTCGTCGCCGAGCTCCAGCGCGTCCAGCCCGTGCCGCGCGTACACGGTTCCCGCCTCCTCGCTCGCGCCCATCACGGCCGGGATCCAGCCGTGCGCGCGCGCCTCCGCGAGCCAGGGCTCGATGGCCCCGGGCCACGCCTCCGGGTCCCCCAGGGGATCGCCGGAGGCCAGCGAGACACCGCCGACGACGCGGTACGCGATCGCCGCCTTGCCGGTGGGCGACCAGATCACGCTCTTCTCCCGGCGCAACGCGAAGTAGCCGAGCGAGTCACGGTCACCGTGCTTGTCGAGCAGGGCCCGCAGCCGCTTCTCGTCGTCCTCGGTGATCGGGTCGACCGCGCGCCGGGAGCGGAAGGCGGCGTACAGGACGGCGAGAACCAGCAGCGTGCTGAACACGTTGATGGTGACGTTGACCCAGTTCGGTGGGGCGATCCCGGGGTAGTGCGAGTCGTCGACGGTGACCGAGACCAGCCGCAGGGTGCCGTAGCGCCAGCGCTCCGGGAACGTCGAACGGTGCGCGTCCTGCGCGGTGTTGGTGACGGTCACCAGGAGTGCGGCGAGCAGCGAGGAGACGAGCAGGCCGCCGACGGCGACGACGGCGGCGAGCCGGGGGTTGGACCGATCACCCTTGGCGTAGAACTCCCGCCACCCGACCAGCAGCGAGACGGCGAAGGCCGCGGTGAGCACCAGGGAGATCCAGTTCTGGGCGTACTGCCGGATCTCCGGGAAGGCCATGGCGAAGGCGAACAGCAGCAGGAAGGGCCCGCAGAGCGCGAGGTTGAGGATCCACGCGGCCCGTTTGCGCCGCCGCATGGTGACCGCGAGGAACATCGTGAACACGCCCGAGGCGAATCCCGCGGTCAGCAGGTACGGCGTGAAGAGGTTCTGCTGGTTGTGCCGCCGTACGTCCTGGGCGAGGGAAACCCATACGGCGGAAAGGAAGTTGATGAAGGTGACGGCGCGCAGGTACCAGACGGCGAACGCGGCGGCCCGCCGGGAGGCCCGGCTGGACCGCCGTGCCCCGCCCTGCGACCGAACCGTGTGTTCCTGTTCCTGTTCCGCGGTAAAACGGGCATCTCCCATGAAGGGCGATGATATGGGGCGCTCAGGAAACTCCGGGGAAGCGGTACGGGCGGCCCTCTTCTTTCCGCCACGACGGCGAGAAGCACGACGGCGCGGCCCGGCGGAGCCGAACCGGCCGCACCCGCCACCCGCTTGTGCTACTCCCGCCCCGGCAGCTCTTCGCCGGACGCATCGGCCGTCTGCACGGGCTTCTCCGGAAGCTCCGCCGCGAGCGCGGCGGCGGCCCGCACCAGCGGCAGGGCCAGCAGCGCCCCGGTCCCCTCGCCGACAGTCACACCGTGGTCGAGCAGCGGCTCCAGCGCCATCCGGTCCAGCGCCTTGGCCTGGGCCGGCTCGCCGCTGCTCTGCCCGGCCAGCCACCAGTCCGGCGCACGGAACGCGATCCGCTGTGCGACCAGTGCGCACGCCGCCGAGACGACGCCGTCCAGGATGACCGGAGTCTTACGCACGGCGCACTGCAGCAGAAAGCCCGTCATCGCGGCCAGATCCGCTCCGCCCACGGCCGTCAGCAGCTGCAGCTGATCGCCCAGCACCGGCCGGGCCCGGCGCAGCGAGTCCCGTACGGCCGCGCACTTCCGCATCCACGCCAGGTCGTCGATCGGCAGGCCGCCGCGCCCGGTCACCACGGACGCGTCCGTCCCGCACAGCGCGGCGATCAGTACGGCCGCCGGTGTCGTTCCGCCGACGCTCACGTCGCCGAGGACCACCAGATCGGTCCCGGCGTCCGCTTCCTCGTCCGCGACCGCGACCCCCGCCCTGAAGGCCTCCTCCGCCTGCTCGGGAGTGAGCGCGTCCTCGATGTCGATGCGCCCGCTGCCGCGCCGTACGCGACGCCGTACGACATCGGCCGGCAGTTCGTCCGGGTCGCAGTCGAGGGACATGTCGACCACCCGCACGGGCACGTCCAGCTGTCGCGCCAGGATCGACGCCGGGCTGGTTCCCTCCAGCACCCCCCGTACCAGTAGTGCCGCGCTGCCCGCGGGCCGCGCCGACACACCGAGCGCCGCGACGCCGTGATCGCCCGCGAAGAGCATCGCGCGCGGCCGCTCGATCGGCCGCACCTGTACGGCGGACTGCGCGGCCGCCAGCCACTCACCCAGGTCGTCCAGGCGGCCCAGTGCCCCGGGCGGCACGATCTGACGCTCCCGGCGCTCTTCGGCGTCGCGGCGCACCCCGCCGTCGGGGCGCTCGATCAGATCGGTGAAGTCGTCGAGATTAAGCGAGCTCATTCGCCGAACAGTACCGGCAGTGATCGAACGCGGGGGCGCCGCGTCGACGGCACGTCATTGCGTCCGTGAGCTGAATTCCATATGTACCGTTTGAATGCTTATTGTCCTGAACTCCCCGGCCGCCGACAGGAGCCGCCCATGCCGCCCGCCCCGCAGCCGTCCGCCGCGCCCCGCGCCGAGCGGCCCGGCGAACTCGCCCAGGGCGCCGACCGGTTCCGTCAGCCGCGCCGCGAGGACTGCCCCTGGTGCGGCTCCACGCGGCTGAACATTCGACTGCGCGCCCCGGGCCCGGCGCGGCACAGGCCGGGCGCGTTCGGCGTCGACGAGTGCAACGACTGCGCGCACGCCTTCCAGAACCCCCGCTTCACCGCTGAGGGACTCGCCTTCCACCACCACGACTTCCACGACGGACGCGCGGGCCTCGACAGCCTCGCCGAACGCCTCCTGGCCGCCCACGGCAGCGCCCGCCGCCATCGGGCCGCGGCCCGCGCGATGCTGCCCTTCCCGGAGCCGGAGAGCTGGCTCGACGTCGGTACCGGGCAGGGCCACTTCCCCCAGGCGGCCAAGGAGGTCCACCCGTACACGTCCTTCGACGGCCTCGACCCCACCCGGCGTGTGGAGAAGGCCCGGGCCGCGGGCCGCGTCGAGGAGGCCCACCGCGGGCATCTCACCGACCCGGCGATCCTGACGCGGCTGAGCTCCCGCTACGACGTCGTCAGCATGTTCCACCATCTGGAGCACACCTCCGACCCGCGCGCGGAACTGCGTGCCGCCCTCACGGTGCTGCGCCCCGGCGGCCATCTGCTCATCGAAGTCCCCGACCCCGGCTGTGCGTTCGGCACGCTGCTCGGCAGGTGGTGGGTCTCGTACGGCCGGCCGTGCCACCTCCATCTGATGCCGCTGAGCAATCTGCTGGCCGAACTGGAGGCGCTGGGCTGCACCATCGTCACCAGCGACCGCCGTGAGCCGCACACGCCGTACGACATCGCGGGCTCCCTCGCGCTGGCCCTGGACCGGGTGCTGCCCGCCCCGGACGCCGCCCGGCGGGCGGTCCCTTCGACGGTGTTCCGGCGCCGGCTGCGCACGGCCCTGACGGGTGCCGCCGCACCGCTCGTGGCGACGGCCGCCGCCCTGGACCATGCACTGGCACCGCTGCTGCGGCGCACACGCTTCTCGAACGCCTACCGGATCATCGCGCGCAGCGCGCCCTCACCCGCGTAGCGTCAGGTCACGCGCGTAGCGTCAGCGCCTGCCCGGCCACCACCAGCAGCACATGCTCGCACTCCGCCGCGAACGCCGCGTTGAGACGGCCGAGTTCGTCGCGGTAGCGGCGACCGGACGCCGTCGCCGGGACAATGCCGGAGCCGACCTCGTTCGAAACGGCGACGACGGTCCGCCGCGTGTTGCGGACCGCCCTCGCCAGCTCCTCCATCCGAGCCCGCAGCGCCCGCTCACCGCCGTCCGCCCACTCGGCGTCGTCCCACGCGTTCACCGCGTCCATCGCATCGGTCAGCCACAGCGACAGACAGTCGATCAGCAGCGGCGGCCCGTCCTGCGCCAGCAGTGGTACGAGATCGCACGTCTCGGTGGTACGCCAGGACCCGGGCCGCCGCTCCCGGTGAGCCGCCACGCGCTCGGCCCACTCCGTGTCCCCGTTCCGCGACCCGCCCGTCGCCACGTAGAGCACGTCCGGGAACGCCTCGAGCCGCCGCTCCGCCTCCACCGACTTGCCCGACCGTGCCCCGCCCAGCACGAGCGTGCGCCGGGGCACGTCCGGCAACGCGGATACGTCCGGGTAGGCCCCGACGGCCAGCGTCGTCCCGTCCGGCACCGCCCGCGCCCCCGCCGCCGCGAGCCGCCGCCGCAGCTCGGCGCCCGGCGGCACGTCGTGGTCGAGGTGGACGGCGACGACATCGGTCGCCGGCCCGAGCGCGCCCACCGCACGCAGCTTCGCCAGCGCGTCCGGCCGTCCCACGGCATCGGCGAGCACCATGTCGTACGGTTCCGCCGGCCCCTGAAGTCCCGCGGGTGCCGTGCCCGGCGGCAGATACAGCAGCCGCAGACCGTCCGGACCGGTGACCGCGTACCCCGTGCCCGGCGCGTCCAGCGCCAGAGCCCGCACCCGGTGCCCGGTCAGCAGCGCCAGCTCCCGTCCGTCCGGCACCCGCCCGGGCTGCGGCAGGCCCGCCGGGACCTCGACCGGCGGCCCGTCGTGCGGATGCGACATCAGCACCTGGCGTACGCCGCCCAGCGACTGCCCGGCGCGCGCGGCGGCGAACGCGGCTCCCGGCGTGAGGTCCAGCAGCAGCGTCCCGTCCACGAGCGCGGCGGTCGCCGCGCGCACCTCGGGGCCGAGCGCACGTGCGCAGGACGCGCAGGGACAGTCGGGGCGGGGGAGTCCCGCGGGGGCACCGGTGCCGAGCAGAGTCACTTCCACGGACCCGATTTTCCCGGGTCGCCGCAGGTCCTGCGCGTCCGAGGCCCCGTAAGGTCTGACGGCGCACCCGGCCGACCGCATAGGCTCGAGGAAGCAGCCGGACCAAGATCCGGCTTCTGGTCTGTATGTGCTGACATCTTGGAGGCGTACGTGGCGGCATGGACGTGGCGGTTCGAGAAGGCCGACGGGGCGGAGGCCCAGCCCGCGGTCGCGCCCGAGGAGTTCACCACGCAGGGGGACGCCGAGTCCTGGATCGGGGAGCACTGGAAGGAACTGCTCGACGGCGGCGCCGACCAGGTGCGGCTGTTCGAGGACGGAACGGAGATCTACGGGCCGATGAGCCTGCACGCCGACGAGTCCTAGGCCCGCCGGGCGGGGGCTGTTGCCCGGCCCCCGCCCGCCTCCGGGGCTACTGCTCGCCCAGGGTGATGCCGACCGTCTTCCGGCTTCCGCTGCGCAGGAACATGACCGTGGTCCTCTGCCCCGGCCTGGCATTGGCCAGCGCCTCGGCGAGGGAGGTGAGGGTGGTCACGTCCGTGTCACCCAATCTGATGATGATGTCACCGATCCGAAGGCCCGCCTTGTCGGCCGCGCCGCCCTTCTTGACGTCGACGACCGCGACCCCGGCCGGCTGGTAGGTGCTGCTGTTCACCACCGTGCGGCCGGTGATCCCGAGCGCGGCCCGCCCCGAATCGGTGACCTTGCCGCTGCTGATGATCTGGTCGGCGATCGTCTTCACCGTGGACGCCGGGATCGCGAACCCGATGCCGGAGGCCGCGCTGCCCCCGAGCCCGGGGTCGATCGCGGCGAGCGTGGGGATACCGATGACCTGGGCGTCGAGGTCGACGAGCGCGCCCCCGCTGTTGCCCGGATTGATCGCCGCCGAGGTCTGCACCATGTTCGCGATGGTGGCGCCCGTGCCGCCGCCCGTGTTCCCCTCGCTGACGGTCCGTCCGGTCGCCGACACGATGCCCTGGGTCACGCTCGACGACAGCCCGAGCGGAGAGCCCATGGCCAGGACGATCCGGCCCACCTCGACCTTGGCCGAGTCCCCGAACACCGCCGCCTTCAGCCCGTTCGGCACCTCGTCCAGCTTGACGACGGCGAGGTCCTGCTCCGGGTACGAGGAGACAAGGCGCGCGGTCAGGGCGTTCTCGCTGTTGGCCGTGGTCACCTGGAACGTCTTCTCGCCCCCCACCACATGCGCGTTGGTGACGATGTGCCCCTTGCCGTCGTACACCACGCCGGATCCGAGGGCGTTGCCGGCCCGGATCTGCACGACGGACGGCAGTACGTTCCTGATGACCCGCTGGTACTCGCTCTCCAGCTCGTCCCCGGCCTTGGGGGACGTCGTCCGCGCGATCGCCGGGCTGTCCTTCTTCGCCGGGGTGCCGGAGTCCGTGCAGCCGCCGGCGAGCGTCAGACAACAGAGCAGGGCCGCGCACAGCCGGCGGAGGGCACGGATACGGGAAGCGTCCATGCCCCGAGTCTCCGTTCGGGGGTGATCGTCCGGCTTGTGGTGCTCACCCGAACGAGATCATCCGCCCGTCCTCAGCCGCGCACCCCGCACAGATGCAGCAACGCCGCGACCCGGCGGTACGGCTCGGTCCTGCCGGCCCGTTCCTCGGCCGCAAGCAGCGTTTCCACATCGGCCGGAAGCTCCGCCCCGTCCGCCGCCGTGTCCGTGAAGACCCGCACCCCGTACCACGCGTGCAGCGGCGCCCCGATCCCCGCCAGCGTCGCCGTCAGCGCGTCCAGCCGGTCCGCGCGCACCTCGAGTCCCAGCCGGTTGGTGTATGCCACGGTGTCGAACGCGCCCAGCGCGCCCGCCCAGTCACCGGACAGAGCGGGCCGCATCGCCAGCGCGTCCCCGTTCCGTACCAGCAGCGACAGCAGACCGCCGGGGGCCAGCATCCGGGCCAGCCCCGCCAGCAGGGCGTCCGGCTCCTCGACGTACATCAGCACGCCGTGGCACAGCACCACGTCGAAACTGCCCGGCAGGAAGTGCACGCCCGTGTCCCGGCCGTCGCCCTCGACGATCCGCATGCGCTCCCGGATGCCCTCCGGCTCGCCGGACAGGGCCTCACGCGCCACGGAGACCATCTTCGGGTCCTGCTCGACCCCCGTCACCCGATGTCCCGCCCGGGCCAGACGCAGCGCCTGTGTGCCCTGGCCCATCCCGACGTCGAGCACTCGCAGCCGCTGCCCGACCGGGAACCGCCCGGCTATCTGCTCGTCCAGCTGCCGGGCCACCAGCTCCTGCCGTACGACATCACGCAGACCGCCCAGCTTGCTCAGCCAGGCATCGGCAGCGCCCCCGGCGAAAGGCGTCGTGCTCAGGGCCGCTCTCCGCGCTTGACCTGCGGCTTCGGCAGCCGGAGTCGGCGCATCTGCAGCGAGCGCATGAGCGCGTAGGGGATCGCGCCCCTCTTGTTCTGGTTCGGGAAGCGCTCGTTCAGCCGCTTCCTGAGCCGGAACGCGGAGAGGATCGAGTCGAGCACGATCAGGACGATCACGACGAGCCACAGCAGCAGCGCGATGTTCTGCAGCGAGGCCACCCGCACCATGCTCAGCACGAGGATGACGACGGCCATCGGCAGGAAGAACTCGGCGACGTTGAAACGCGAGTCGACGTAGTCGCGGACGAACTTGCGGACCGGGCCCTTGTCCCGCGCCGGCAGATACCGCTCGTCACCGCCGGCCAGCGCCTGGCGCTGCTTCTCCATCTGGAGGCGGCGCTCCTCGCGCTGACGCTTCGCGGCGTCCTTGCGCGTCGTCGGCGTGTTGGCGACGCCGCGGCGCTGGGCTTGAGCCTCACTGCGCTTGGGCGTGGGGCGGCCCTTCGGGGCCTGCGGGTCTCGGGGCTGCTTGGAGTCGGTCAGCGGCGTCTGGTCGACGGCCGGTGCCTTCTCTTCCTTGGCACGGCTACGGAACACAAAACCCAAGGGTACGGGGTGCTCCCGCATGGACCCCAGTCCCGCGGGGAACGATCCGGCAACACCGTTCGTCTGTACTGGGACAGAGGGGCCCCAAAAGGAAGACCGCCGATGTTCTCCCGGAGGGCGGCTGAGGGAATCCGGGAGTCTCCCCGTACGTAACCTCGGGGGACACCTACTCCCTACGCCTGAGCGGGGGACGGACGCAGTCGTCCTTGGGGATGACCGCATCCGTCCCCGAACAGTGCGGTAATGGATGCAGGGCCCGTACTGTGGGTTCTGTCGCAGACCTGTGAGCTGGAGTCCGTCAGAAGGGGGCGCGCGAAGCCCATGAGCGGTGTCATGAAGCGTATGGGGATGATCTTCCGCGCGAAGGCGAACAAGGCCCTTGACCGGGCCGAGGACCCGCGCGAGACCCTCGATTACTCGTACCAGAAGCAGCTGGAGCTGTTGCAGAAGGTGCGTCGCGGTGTCGCGGACGTGGCGACCAGCCGCAAGCGCCTCGAGCTGCAGCTCAACCAGCTCCAGAGCCAGTCCTCCAAGCTCGAGGACCAGGGCCGCAAGGCCCTCGCGCTCGGCCGCGAGGACCTGGCCCGCGAGGCGCTGTCCCGGCGCGCCGCCCTCCAGCAGCAGGTGACGGACCTGGAGACCCAGCACCAGACGCTGCAGGGCGAGGAGGAGAAGCTCACCCTGGCGGCGCAGCGTCTCCAGGCCAAGGTGGACGCCTTCCGTACGAAGAAGGAGACCATCAAGGCGACGTACACGGCGGCCCAGGCGCAGACCCGGATCGGCGAGGCCTTCTCCGGCATTTCGGAGGAGATGGGCGACGTCGGCCTGGCCATCCAGCGGGCCGAGGACAAGACGGCCCAGCTCCAGGCCCGCGCCGGCGCGATCGACGAGCTCCTGGCCTCCGGTGCCCTGGACGACCCCTCCGGCATGGCCAAGGACGACATCCAGGCCGAGCTGGACCGGCTCTCCGGCGGTACGGACGTGGAGCTGGAACTGCAGCGGATGAAGGCGGAACTGGCCGGGGGCTCCTCGCAGCAGCAGGCGATCGAAGGCGGCACGGGCCAGGGGCAGTCCCAGTCCCAGCCGCAGGACACCCCGCGCTTCGACAAGCAATGACGTTCAGTATCGCGGTCATCCACCGAGTCCCACGCCTGAGGAGGGCGACATGATCGTACGGATCATGGGGGAGGGGCAGGTGAAGCTGGACGACGACCACTTCACCGAACTGAACAAACTGGACGACGAACTGCTCCGGGAGATGGAGAGTGGCGACGAGCAGGGCTTTCGTCGCACGCTGAACGCGCTCCTGGACGCGGTCCGCCGCCTCGGCACCCCCCTCCCGGACGACGCCCTGGAGCCGTCGCAACTGATCCTGCCGTCGCCGGACGCGACCCTGGCGGAGGTCCGCGACATGCTGAACGACGACGGCCTGATCCCGGGCTGAGGCGGGGGCACGGCTCGGCCGGGTCCGGACGAGCCTGCCCGTCGTGGGGGCCCCGCTCGAGCGAAGCCGAGAGCGGGGGAGTTGCGGACGAGGCCGTTCTGGCCGAAAAGTGGGGGCCTGGGGGCGGCAGCCCCCGGGCGGTACGCCCTACGCCGGGTGCCGCTCACCGCCGGGCGCCGGGGGAGACCGGTTCCGCGCCGCGCCCGGGGGCCCGTACCGTAATCAACCGTGAGCACCCTAGAGCGCACCCGGTGCCGGATCCGCGCCCACCCCCTGGCCCTGGACGCCGTCATCGCGTTCGGCGTCCTCGTCTGCATGGTGGCCAGTTCCTTCGTGGACCCCCACGCGGAAGTCGGTCCCAAGTGGGGCACGCGCACCCCGGACGCCCTGAGCCTCGCCCTCATGGCGCTCGGCGCGGCAGCGCTCGTCCTGCGCCGGCGGAACCCCATGGCCGTCCTCGCGGTCACGACCGCCCTCTCCCTGGTGGAACTCGTCACCGCCGACCCCCGCGCCCCCGTGGCGATGTCCGCGGTCGTCGCCCTCTACGCCGTCGCCGCCACCACCGACCGCCCCACGACCTGGCGTGTCGGACTGCTCACCATGACCGTGCTGACCGGCGCCGCCATGCTCGCGGGCCCTCTTCCCTGGTACGCCCAGGAGAACCTGGGCCTCTTCGCCTGGACGGGTATGGCCGCTGCCGCCGGCGACGCCGTCCGCAGCCGCCGCGCCTTCGTGCACGCCATCAGGGAGCGCGCCGAGCGCGCGGAACGCACCCGCGAGGAGGAGGCCCGCCGACGCGTCGCCGAGGAGCGGCTGCGCATCGCCCGCGATCTGCACGACGTCGTCGCCCACCACATCGCCCTCGTCAATGTGCAGGCCGGAGTCGCCGCGCACGTCATGGACAAGCGGCCCGACCAGGCGAAGGAGGCCCTCGCGCACGTCCGCGAGGCCAGCCGTTCCGCGCTCAACGAACTGCGCGCCACCGTCGGTCTGCTCCGGCAGTCCGGCGACCCCGAGGCACCCACCGAGCCCGCCCCCGGTCTCGCCCGTCTCGACGAACTCGCCGACACCTTCCGGCATGCGGGCCTGCCCGTCGAGGTCGCCCGCGCCGACCAGGGCACCGCCCTGCCCGCCGCCGTCGACCTGGTCGCGTACCGCGTTATCCAGGAGGCCCTCACCAACGTGCAGAAGCACGCGGGTCGTGAGGCGAAGGCCGAGGTCAGCGTCGTACTAGTGGGCGCCGGAATGGAGATCACGGTCCTCGACAACGGCACGGGCGACGACACCGGAAGCGAGAACACCGGCGACGAACATGGCGGACGCGACGGACACAACGGACACGGCGGACACGGCCTGCTCGGCATGCGGGAGCGCGTCACCGCCCTGGGCGGCGCCCTCACCGCCGGTCCCCGCTACGGAGGCGGCTTCCGGGTCCATGCGATCCTGCCGGTCAAGGACCACGCGACGACCGCGGCCGGGGAGAGCGTGTGACCGCCGCCCAGGGAGAGCCCGTATGACCATCCGTGTCCTGCTCGCCGACGACCAGGCGCTGCTGCGCAGCGCCTTTCGCGTGCTCGTCGACTCGGAGCCGGACATGGAGGTGGTGGGCGAGGCGTCCGACGGCGCGGAGGCGGTACGGCTGGCCAAGGAGCAGCGCGCCGACGTGGTCCTGATGGACATCCGGATGCCCGGCACGGACGGTCTCGCCGCCACCCGTCTGATCAGCGCCGACCCCGATCTCGCCCAGGTCCGGGTGGTGATACTCACGACCTTCGAGGTCGACGACTACGTGGTGCAGTCGCTGCGCGCCGGGGCCTCCGGCTTCCTGGGCAAGGGCTCCGAGCCGGAGGAACTGCTGACGGCCATCCGCGTCGCGGCCGGCGGCGAGGCGCTGCTGTCACCCGCCGCCACCAAGGGTCTCATCGCCCGGTTCCTCGCCCAGGGCGACGGCGACGAGGAACGGGACCCGGCCCGCTCCGACCGGCTCGGCACGCTCACCGGCCGGGAGCGTGAGGTGCTCGTCCAGGTCGCCGGCGGCCACTCCAACGACGAGATCGCCGAACGCCTGGAGGTCAGCCCGCTGACGGTGAAGACACACGTCAACCGAGCCATGGCCAAGCTGGGCGCGCGCGACCGGGCACAACTCGTCGTCATCGCGTACGAGTCGGGACTGGTGCGTCCGAGGGTGGAGTAACAGGGGCCGGGCCGGTACATCCATGGGTGGAGCGGCCTCCCTTTGGCCGTACTGCGCCCGCAGTATGCGCCGTATAAGGAAATGGACCCAGGGGCGACGGAATCGCCCAGGCCCATGGCTCAAGGTGTAAGGAAGGGCGCTGTTTGCGCTCCGCACCTTCCGCTCAGCCACAGAGAGAGACGCCGACCCATGTCCTGGCTGTCCCGATTCAGCCTCGCGCAACGGGCCCTGATAGCGCTGATGTCGATCGTCGCGCTCGTCTTCGGGGCGATCGCGATCCCGCAGCTCAAGCAGCAACTCCTGCCCACCATCAACCTGCCCGTGGTCTCCGTCCTGGCGCCGTACCAGGGCGCCTCGCCGGACGTGGTCGAGAAGCAGGTTGTCGAACCCCTCGAGAACACCCTGCAGGCCGTCTCCGGCATCAAGGGCGTCACCTCCACGGCGAGCGAGGGCAACGCCGTGATCATGGCGTCCTTCGACTACGGCAACGACACCAAGCAGCTCGTCGCCGACGTCCAGCAGGCCGTCAACCGGGCCCGCGCCCAGCTTCCGTCCTCGGTCGACCCGCAGGTCATCGCCGGTTCGACGGACGACATGCCGGCCGTCGTCCTCGCCGTCACCTCGAACAAGGACCAGCAGGCCCTGTCCGACCAGCTCGACAAGTCCGTGGTGCCCGTCCTGAAGGACATCGCCGGGGTCGGCCGGGTCACCGTGGCCGGCGTACGCGACCTGCAGGTCACCGTCACGCCCGATGACGCGAAGCTCGCCGGAGCCGGGCTCACCACCGCCGCGCTGGGCCAGGCCCTGCAGGCGGGAGGCGCGACGGTGCCCGCCGGCTCCTTCGACGAGAACGGCAGCAACCGCACGGTCCAGGTGGGCGGCGGCTTCACCTCGCTGCAGCAGCTCCAGGACCTGATGGTCACGTCCGAGCCCGGCAAGAAGCCGGTGCGCCTCGGTGACGTCGCCACCGTCCGGCAGGAAGAGGCCAAGGCCGACTCCATCACCCGTACGGACGGCAGGCCCAGCCTCGCCGTGAACGTCACCATGGACCACGACGGCAGCGCCGTCGCCATCTCCGACGCGGTCAAGGACAAGCTGCCGACCCTGCGCAAGGATCTCGGCTCCGGCTCCACGATCACCGTGGTCAGCGACCAGGGCCCGGCGGTCTCCAAGTCCATCGACGGTCTGACGACCGAGGGCGGCCTGGGCCTGCTCTTCGCGGTCCTGGTGATCCTCGTCTTCCTGGCGTCGGTCCGCTCGACGCTTGTCACGGCGGTCTCGATCCCGCTGTCGGTGGTCCTGGCCCTGATCGTGCTGTGGACGAGGGACCTTTCCCTCAACATGCTCACGCTCGGCGCGCTGACCATCGCCATCGGCCGGGTCGTGGACGACTCCATCGTCGTCCTGGAGAACATCAAGCGGCACCTCGGCTACGGCGAGGAGCGGCAGGAGGCCATCCTCACCGCGGTCCGCGAGGTGGCCGGTGCGGTGACCTCCTCCACGCTGACGACGGTCGCGGTCTTCCTGCCGATCGGCCTCGTCGGCGGCATGGTGGGCGAGCTGTTCGGCCCGTTCTCCATCACCGTGACCGCGGCCCTGCTGGCTTCGCTGCTGGTGTCGCTGACGGTCGTACCGGTTCTGTCGTACTGGTTCCTGCGCGCCCCGAAGGGCCGGCCCGACGACGCGGCGCAGGCGCGCCGCGAGGCGGAGGAGAAGGAGGCGAAGAGCCGGCTCCAGCGCTTCTACGTGCCTGTGCTGCGCTTCGCGACCCGCCGCCGTCTCACCAGTGTGGCGATCGCGGTGGTCGTCCTGGTCGCCACCTTCGGCATGGCGCCGCTGCTGAAGACGAACTTCTTCGACCAGGGCGAGCAGAAGGTCCTCAGCATCAAGGAGAAGCTGAAGCCGGGCACGAGCCTGGCGGCGACGGACACCCAGGCCAAGAAGATCGAGAAGATGCTCGCCGGGGTCAAGGGTGTCAAGGACTACCAGGTCACGGTCGGCTCGTCCGGCTGGATGGCGGCGTTCGGCGGCGGCACGGACACCAACCAGGCCTCGTACTCGGTGATGCTGGACGACTCCGCCAAGGACCAGGACGTGCAGAACCGCATCGAGGACGGGCTCGCCAAGCTCTCCGGGATCGGAACGACGACGGTGTCGGCCGGTGACGGCTTCGGCAGCCAGGACCTGAGCGTCGTCGTGAAGGCGGCCGACCCGGACGTCCTGCGCACGGCGTCGGAGCAGGTCCGCGCCGAGGTGGCGAAGCTCAAGAACGTGACGGACGTGTCGAGCGACCTGTCGCAGAGCGTGCCGCGTATCTCCGTCCGGGCCAACTCCCGTGCGGCGGCGGCCGGTTTCAGCGACCAGACGCTGGGCCTCGCGGTCGCCCAGGCCGTGCAGGGCACCAAGACGGGCAAGGCGGTCCTGGACAACACCGAGCGGGACGTCGTCATCAGGGCGGCGAAGCCGGCGCAGACGCTGGAACAGCTGAAGAGCCTTCCGCTGGGGCCGGTGAAGCTGGGTGACATCGCCACGGTGAAGCTGGTGGACAGCCCGGTGTCGATGACCCGGATCGACGGCCGCCGGGCGGCGACGATCACGGCCCGCCCGACGGGTGACAACACGGGCGCGGTGAGCGCGGACCTCCAGTCGAAGATCAGCGCGCTGAAGCTGCCGGCGGGCGCGACGGCCGAGATCGGCGGCGTCTCGAAGGACCAGGGCGACGCGTTCAAGAACCTGGGTCTGGCGATGCTGGCGGCGGTGGCGATCGTGTTCATGCTGCTGGTCGCGACGTTCCGCAGCCTGGCCCAGCCCTTGATCCTGCTCGTCTCCATCCCGTTCGCGGCGACGGGCGCGATCGGCCTGCTCGTCGCCACGGGCACCCCGATGGGCGTTCCGGCGATGATCGGCATGCTGATGCTGATCGGCATCGTGGTGACAAATGCGATCGTGCTGATCGACCTGATCAACCAGTACCGCAGGCAGGGATACGGCGTGGTGGAGGCCGTGGTGGAAGGCGGCCGTCACCGTCTGCGCCCGATCCTGATGACGGCGCTGGCGACGATCTTCGCGCTCCTGCCGATGGCCCTCGGCATCACGGGCGAGGGCGGCTTCATCGCCCAGCCGCTGGCGGTGGTGGTGATCGGAGGCCTGGTCACCTCGACGCTGCTGACCCTCCTGCTGGTCCCGACGCTGTACGCGATGCTGGAGCTCCGCAAGGAGCGCCGGGCGAAGAAGCGGGCGGCGAAGCGGGTGGCCAGGACCGAGGTCCTGGAGCCCGCGGGCGTCTAGCAGAACGCGGGCGTCCAGCAGAACGCAGAGGGCCCGGCTCGCACGGAGTGCGGGCCGGGCCCTGTGTCATCGGCGGAGCCGCGGACCTACGGAAGCGCCAGCATCCGCTCCAGCGCCAGCTTCGCGAACGCCTCCGTCTCCTTGTCCACCTCGATGCGGTTGACCAGGTTGCCCTCGGCCAGCGACTCCAGCGCCCACACCAGGTGCGGCAGGTCGATGCGGTTCATCGTCGAGCAGAAGCACACCGTCTTGTCGAGGAAGACGATCTCCTTGCCCTCCGGCGCGAAACGGTTCGCCAGTCGTCGTACGAGATTCAGCTCCGTGCCGACGGCCCACTTCGAGCCCGCCGGTGCGGCCTCCAGCGCCTTGATGATGTATTCGGTCGACCCCACGTAGTCCGCCGCGGCCACCACTTCGTGCTTGCACTCCGGGTGCACCAGCACGTTCACGCCCGGGATCCGCTCCCGCACCTCGTTCACCGAGTCGAGGCCGAAGCGCCCGTGCACCGAGCAGTGGCCCCGCCACAGGATCATCTTCGCGGCGCGCAGTTCCCCGGCCGTCAGCCCGCCGTTCGGCTTGTGCGGGTTGTAGACGACGCAGTCGTCCAGCGACATGCCCATGTCCCGCACGGCCGTGTTGCGGCCCAGGTGCTGGTCCGGCAGGAACAGGACCTTCTCGCCCTGCTGGAACGCCCACTCCAGGGCCCGCTGGGCGTTGGAGGACGTGCAGATCGTGCCGCCGTGCTTGCCCGTGAACGCCTTGATGTCCGCGGAGGAGTTCATGTACGAGACCGGCACGACCTGCTCGGCGATCCCCGCCTCGGTCAGCACGTCCCAGCACTCGGCGACCTGCTCGGCCGTCGCCATGTCGGCCATGGAGCAACCGGCCGCCAGGTCCGGCAGGACCACCTTCTGGTCGTCGGAGGTCAGGATGTCCGCGGACTCCGCCATGAAGTGCACACCGCAGAACACGATGTACTCGGCTTCCGGCCGCGCCGCCGCGTCCCGGGCCAGCTTGAAGGAGTCGCCGGTGACGTCCGCGAACTGGATGACCTCGTCGCGCTGGTAGTGGTGGCCGAGCACGAAGACCTTGTCCCCGAGCTTCTCCTTGGCCGCCCGGGCACGCTCGACCAGGTCCGGGTCGGACGGCGAGGGCAGGTCGCCGGGACACTCGACGCCCCGTTCGCTCTTCGGGTCGGCCTCGCGGCCGAGCAGCAGGAGAGCGAGGGGCGTCGGCTGTACGTCGAGCTCCTGGGTCTGGGCGGTGGTCACGACACGCACCCTTTCTGTTCTGCGGCTCGTCGGCCCGAGTTCAGGCCGACGGGACATGCTGGACATGCCTTTTCGTCTATTTGACGTTATCTATCATAACCGGTTCATGTCAGTTTGACGATGGCCATAACGTCTATGTGACGTGAATCCCGGCGGTGCCTCCTGGGCCGTCCACAGGTCGCTGTGCGGGTTCCGCCGCATGTGCGAGCATGAGGAAGGAAACGACGAGCACGAGGGAAGAAGCGAAAGAAGCGTGCCCGGCCCGGAATGAATCCGCGGTCACGCCGGTTGCACTCGTCGGCAAGCAGTCTCCGTACAACCCGGGAGAGATGTAGATGTCCGTACAGGACGAGACCACCACCGTCACCGACGGCATCATCCTGACCGACGCCGCCGCGGCCAAGGTCAAGGCCCTGCTCGACCAGGAAGGCCGTGACGACCTGGCGCTGCGCGTCGCCGTCCAGCCCGGCGGCTGCTCCGGCCTGCGCTACCAGCTCTTCTTCGACGAGCGTTCTCTCGACGGCGACGTGGAGAAGGACTTCGATGGGGTCAAGGTCGTCACCGACCGTATGAGCGCCCCGTACCTGGGCGGCGCCACCATCGACTTCGTCGACACCATCGAGAAGCAGGGCTTCACCATCGACAACCCCAACGCGACGGGCTCCTGCGCCTGCGGCGACTCCTTCAGCTGAGCACCCGCCACACCGGCAAACGGTAGGCGTGCGAAGGCGGCGTCCCCATCGGGGACGCCGCCTTCGCATCTCCATGAGCCGCGCTAGCGCGTCAGCGGCGCGCCCCCCATGCCTCCCGAGGGCGCCTGCGGCAGCGTGGCCGCCGTGAGCTTCGGGATCGCCTGGCCGTCCGGGCCCACCACCTGGCGGTCGCCGAGCGGCGCCATCAGGTGAAATGTCGTGTGGTAGACCTTGGCGATCATGATGCAGACCTTGCCCGGCCAGGGCGTCTCGGTCACGGTGACGGTCACCTTGTCGGAGCTCTCACGCACGGACGCCGCGTAGTCGGCGCACACCCCGCCCTCGTAGGTGACCGTGAGGTTGTCGCCGTCGGCGGTGTAGCCCATCACCTTCACATCGCGCTTCGCCGGTGCAGACGAAGGCTTCTCGCCCGGCGCGCTCGCCCGCGGGGCAGTCGGCCCACTCGGCTGCCCCGGGGGCTGGGGCGCGGTCAGATACCGAGGATCGACCGCCGTGTGCGTCACCGTGAAGCCGTCCCCGCCCCCCGCGGGCCGCACCTGGAACAGCCACGACGGCACCAGAACCGCCTTCCCGCCCACGGAGTGCAGGGCGAGCCCGAACACCGCACCCTCCACCGTCGCCGACGCCCGCTGCGGCGCCGCGGTGGACGCCTGGCACGGCTTCTCGTCCCGGTCCTTGAGCGGTACGGGGCTGGTGCAGCCGCCGATGCCCTTGCGGCCGTACGACGTGGGCGCGGTGTTCATCAGCTCCAGCGTCCGCTTCGCGCCGAGCACCGGGTACGTGGCGCCCTTGACCGGCGCCTTCAGGTTGCCGCTGCCGCCGGTCACCTGGCCGTTCGAGCCCACCTGGATGCCGGTCGACCAGCCGTGGGTGGGCAGCCCGTCGACCTCCGGCTCGGCGTTCACCACCCGGACGGAGCCCATGAGCTGGTGCGCGTCCAGCTTGGCGTCGTCCTGGCCCAGCGCCTTGAGCACCGGCGCGGCGGCCGTCCGCGCGGCGGCCTCGCCCACGGGTCCGGCCGATGTGCACGGCCGCGTGCCCTTGCACAGGCCCTCGGAGCCGGGCGCGTAGCGGCTGAACGTCCAGGTTCCCGGCGCCTCCGCGTTCACCTGCAGGAACGGTCCCGAACCGGCCTTGGCGTCCCCGACCGTCCACGCCTGGCCGACGCGCTTCGGTGAGCCCGTGATGTTCAGGGCGCCGGCGAGCCGGGCCACCTCGTCACGCGTCACCTCACCCTTCGCCCAGTACACGGGCGCCGAGGCCGGGCCGCCCGGAAGCGGACCCCGCATCTGGTACGTCGTGCCGTACGGGTTGGGCTCGCCCACCGCGATACCGGACGTCCCGCCCCCGCTGTACCCGTCGAGGGCCAGCGGCGGGGGAGCGCCGCCGTCGCCCGGCGCCGATGATCCGCCGGATCCGCCGGACGCGGTCGCCGCGAGGTAGGCCCCGCCGCCCCCGACGAGCAGGACCGCCGCCGCGACCGAGGCGACGACCGCCGGAGAGCGCCGTCGCGTCGCGGCCTCCTCCGTGCCCTCGATGACTTCGGGCGCGTCGCTCGCGTCGTCGGGTCGCTCGGTGTTCACCGCATCGCTCCTTCGGCTCCACTGCTGTCCCAGGAGACCCTTCCGTGCCGGAGAAGCACACAACAGGGTCGTACCCCGCCTCCCCCTTACGGGGGACGGCAATGGGACGCACCGGGGGAGCGCACGGTTCCCTCGTGGGCGCGCGCACCTGGCGAAGGCGCCTGGTCAGTCCCCGTAGTCGGACATGGCGTCCAGGAGGCGGGCGGAGGCGGGCGGCACGCTGACACCGTGGATCCGGGACGGGGAGACCGGTCGGTGCGGGGCCTTCGCCGGCGCGGCCCAGTGCGGAACCATACGGATGCAGTCGCCGCGCAGCGACGCCATCTCCTCCTCCAGGTCGATCGGGGAGGCGCCATGAACCTCGAGCTTCGTCATGACGGAACCGTAAGCACGTCAGGCCCGACAAAGAAAGACTACTATCGGGTAGTTTTGCCTGCTTCAGAGGGCCAGGCCGACCGGGTAGCGTGAACTGTCAATCCCCCTCCCACAGGAGCGTGTTCTCGCCGTGCGTATCGCAGTCACCGGCTCCATCGCCACCGACCACCTCATGACCTTCCCCGGCCGCTTCGCCGACCAGCTCGTGGCGGACCAGCTGCACACGGTCTCCCTCTCCTTCCTGGTCGACCGTCTCGACGTACGCCGCGGCGGGGTGGGCGCGAACATCGCCTTCGGTATGGGACAGCTCGGCACCGCGCCGATCCTGGTCGGCGCGGCCGGCTCGGACTTCGACGAGTACCGCGCCTGGCTCGACCGGCACGGGGTGGACACGGCTTCCGTGCGGATCTCGGAGACCCAGCACACGGCCCGCTTCGTCTGCACCACCGACGCCGACCACAACCAGATCGGCTCCTTCTACACCGGCGCGATGAGCGAGGCCCGGCTCATCGAGCTGAAGACGGTCGCCGACCGGGTGGGCGGTCTCGACCTGGTGCTGATCGGCGCCGACGACCCGGAGGCGATGCTGCGCCACACGGAGGAGTGCCGCTCCCGGTCCATTCCGTTCGCCGCCGACTTCTCGCAGCAGATCGCGCGCATGAACGGGGACGAGATCCGGATACTGCTGGACGGGGCGACCTACCTCTTCTCCAACGAGTACGAGAAGGGGCTGATCGAGACCAAGACGGGCTGGACGGACACCGAGATCCTGTCCAGGGTGGGCCACCGGGTGACGACGCTCGGCTCGCGGGGCGTGCGCATCGAGCGGTCCGGCCAGGGCCCGATCGAGGTCGGCGTGCCGGAGGAGACGGCCAAGGTGGATCCGACGGGTGTCGGTGACGCCTTCCGCGCGGGCTTCCTGTCGGGCCTGGCCTGGGGTGTGCCGCTGGAGCGCGCGGCCCAGGTCGGCTGCATGCTCGCGACCCTGGTCATCGAGACTCTGGGCACCCAGGAGTACCAGCTGCGCCGCGCCCACTTCATGGACCGTTTCACCAAGGCATACGGCGACGAGGCCGCGGCCGAGGTCCAGGAGTACCTGGTCTGACCCCCCGGGGGTCGCGCCCCGGCGACGACCGTCAGGAGAGCCGGCGGACCAGGTAGGCGGAGCCCCGCTCCGCCGGCTCCTCCCCCATGTACTCCTGCCCGCGCATCTCGCACCACGCCGGGATGTCCAGCCGCGCCGCCTCGTCGTCCGACAGGACGCGTACGGTGCCCCCCACCGGGACGGCCCCGATGACCTTCGCCAGCTCGATCACCGGCAGCGGGCAGCGCTTGCCGAGAGCGTCGACGACGAGCGCGTCCTTTCGCGCGTCGGTCCGCGGGGACGGCGCACCCAGCTTGTCCCGCACCGCCCCGACCGCGCCCGGCAGCACCGAAAGGAACCGGTCGACCTCCTCCGCCGGCGTCCCCGGCGGCAGCGAGACCCGGACGTTGCCCTCGGTCAGCACCCCCATCGCCTTGAGCACATGGCTCGGCGTCAGGGTGCTGCTCGTACAGGACGACCCGGACGAGACCGAGAAGCCCGCACGGTCCAGCTCGTGCAGCAGAGTCTCCCCGTCGACATAGAGACAGGAGAAGGTGACGATCCCCGGCAGGCGGCCGACCGGATCGCCCACCACCTCCACATCGGGCACCAGCTCCGGCACCCGCGCCCGGATCCGCTCCGTCAGCTGCCGCAGTCGCGCCGCCTCCCCGGCTGCCTCCGCCCGCACCGCACGCAGCGACGCCGCAGCCGCGACGACCGCCGGGATGTTCTCGAACCCGGCCGCCCGTCCCGACTCCCGCTCGTCCACCGGCCCTTGAGGCGCGAACCGCACCCCTTTGCGCACGACGAGAAGTCCGACACCGGAGGGCCCGCCCCATTTGTGCGAACTGGCGGTCAATACCGACCAGTCGCCCTCCACCTGCCCCCAGCCCAGTGACTGCGCCGCGTCCACCAGCAGCGGCACCCCGGCCGCCCGGCACACCTCGGCCACCTCCGCCACCGGCTGCACCGTACCCACCTCGTGATTGGCCGACTGGAGGCAGGCCAGCGCGGTGTCCGGGCGCAGCGCCTCCGTGTACGCCTCGGGAGCGACGGCGCCCGCGCGGGAGACGGGCACCCGTGTCACCGTCCCGCCGCCCGCCTCGAACACCTCCGCCGAATGAAGCACCGAGGAGTGTTCGACCGCTGACACGATCAGGTGGCGTCCGGCCCGGCGGCGGCCCGCGAGCGCCCCCTCGATTCCCGAGTGCACCGCCCGCGTACCGGACGAGGTGAAGACCAGCTCGTCCGGGCGGCAGCCCACCGCATCGGCGGCCGCCTCGCGCGCAGCGTCCAGCAGGATCCTGGCCCGCCGTCCCTCGCGGTACAGCCGCGCGGGATCGGCCCACCCCTCATCGAGCGAGGCCTGCAGGGCCTGGCGGGCGACGGGGTGCAGGGGAGCGGCGGAGGCAGCGTCGAAGTAGGACACACTGCAACGCTAACGCGTGCGCACACGAGGCCCGGTGAAGGAGCCGCAGAGCCCGTCAGTTGGGGCCCAGAGCCGGTCATTCCACCCCTTCGGGGTGTCGGGCGGCGCGTTGGGCACCCTCCCCGCGCGCCCCCAAATAGCGTCCAGTAGGGTTTGGTCCGCATAAACATCCAAACCCCTGCCCGACGCAGGGCGGCGACCGACCAGCGAGAAGGCCGCAGCCAACAGCGCGGGCGAGACTCTCGGGAAGGCGCTACGTGAGTCCCAACGGCTCCGACCGCTCGCCGCGGCGCCCGATGCGGCGGAAGCTGCTGCAGGCACTGACTGCGGGCCTGGTCCTGGCTACCGCCACCGGTTGCACATACAAGGACTTCCCCCGCCTTGGTATGCCCACCCCGGTCACAGATGAGGCTCCGCGGGTCCTCTCCTTGTGGCAGGGCTCATGGGCGGCCGCGCTCGCCACCGGCGTGCTGGTCTGGGGCCTGATCCTTTGGGCGGCCATCTTCCACCGGCGCAGCCGCACCAAGGTCGAAGTTCCTCCGCAGACCCGGTACAACATGCCGATCGAGGCCCTGTACACGGTCGTGCCGCTCATCATCGTCTCGGTGCTCTTCTACTTCACGGCCCGCGACGAGTCGAAGCTCCTCGACCTCTCCAAGAAGCCCGACGTCACCATCAACGTCGTCGGGTACCAGTGGAGCTGGGGCTTCAACTACGTCACCCCGGTCCCCGGGGTGACGGGCGACGCGAAGACCGATCCGAACCTGAGCGCGATCCCGGACCGGTACAAGAACGAGTTCCCGGCGAACGCCGGTGGCGTCTACGACTTCGGTACGCCCGCCACGCGGAACCCGCAGACCAACATGCCCGGTCCGACGCTCTGGCTCCCCAAGGGCGAGACGGTCCGCTTCGTCCTCACCTCGCGTGACGTCATCCACTCCTTCTGGGTGGTGCCGTTCCTGATGAAGATGGACGTCATCCCGGGCCACACCAACGCCTTCCAGGTGACTCCCAACCAGGAGGGCACCTTCAGGGGCAAGTGCGCCGAACTGTGCGGCGTCGACCACTCCCGGATGCTGTTCAACGTGAAGGTCGTCTCCCCCGACCGTTACGAGCAGCACCTCAAGGACCTCGCCAAGAAGGGGCAGACCGGTTACATTCCCGCCGGCATCGCGCAGACGAGCCACGAGAAGAACCGGGAGACGAACAACCTGTGAGCATCCTCAACGAACCCCAGGGTGCCGCCGCAGCTGAGGACTCGTACGAGAACGAGCTGCCGGTCCGGCGCAGGCAACCCGGCAACGTCGTCGTCAAGTGGCTCACCACCACCGACCACAAGACGATCGGCACGTTGTATCTGGTCACGTCGTTCGCGTTCTTCCTCATCGGCGGCGTCATGGCCCTGCTCATGCGCGCCGAACTGGCCCGTCCGGGCCTGCAGATCATGTCGAACGAACAGTTCAACCAGGCGTTCACGATGCACGGCACGATCATGCTGCTGATGTTCGCGACACCGCTGTTCGCCGGCTTCACGAACTGGATCATGCCGCTGCAGATCGGCGCCCCCGACGTGGCGTTCCCGCGGCTGAACATGTTCGCCTACTGGCTGTACCTGTTCGGCTCGACCATCGCCGTCGGTGGCTTCCTCACCCCGCAGGGCGCGGCCGACTTCGGCTGGTTCGCCTACAGCCCGCTGTCGGACGCGGTCCGGTCGCCGGGCATCGGCTCCGACATGTGGATCATGGGTCTGGCCTTCTCCGGCTTCGGCACGATCCTCGGCGCGGTCAACTTCATCACCACGATCATCTGCATGCGCGCGCCCGGCATGACCATGTTCCGCATGCCGATCTTCGTGTGGAACGTGCTGCTGACCGCTGTGCTCGTCCTGCTGGCCTTCCCGGTCCTGGCCGCCGCGCTGTTCGCCCTGGAGGCGGACCGCAAGTTCGGTGCCCATGTCTTTGACGCGGCCAACGGCGGCGCCTTGCTATGGCAACACCTCTTCTGGTTCTTCGGCCATCCAGAGGTGTACATCATCGCCCTGCCGTTCTTCGGCATCATCTCCGAAGTCATCCCGGTCTTCAGCCGCAAGCCGATGTTCGGCTACATGGGCCTCATCGGCGCCACGATCGCCATCGCCGGTCTCTCCGTGACGGTGTGGGCCCACCACATGTACGTCACGGGTGGCGTGCTGCTTCCGTTCTTCTCCTTCATGACGTTCCTGATCGCCGTGCCCACCGGCGTGAAGTTCTTCAACTGGATCGGAACGATGTGGAAGGGCTCGTTGTCCTTCGAGACACCGATGCTCTGGGCGACCGGCTTCCTGATCACCTTCACGTTCGGTGGTCTGACCGGTGTCATCCTGGCCTCGCCGCCGATGGACTTCCACGTCTCGGACTCGTACTTCGTGGTGGCACACTTCCACTACGTGGTGTTCGGTACGGTCGTCTTCGCGATGTTCTCCGGCTTCCACTTCTGGTGGCCGAAGATGACGGGCAAGATGCTCGACGAGCGCCTCGGCAAGATCACCTTCTGGACGCTGTTCATCGGCTTCCACGGCACCTTCCTGGTGCAGCACTGGCTGGGTGCCGAGGGCATGCCGCGTCGTTATGCGGACTACCTCGCGGCCGACGGCTTCACCGCGCTGAACACGATCTCGACGATCTCCTCGTTCCTGCTCGGTCTGTCGATACTGCCGTTCCTCTACAACGTGTGGAAGACGGCCAAGTACGGCAAGCCGGTCGGCGTCGACGACCCATGGGGCTACGGCCGTTCGCTCGAGTGGGCGACCTCCTGCCCGCCGCCGCGGCACAACTTCCTGACCCTGCCGCGGATCCGATCCGAATCGCCCGCCTTCGACCTGCACCACCCGGAGATCACCGCGCTCGAGCAGCTCGAGCACGCGGGTGCCGGTAGCAAGGCCGTCTCCGGTGGCAAGGAGGCCGGCAAGTGAAGATCCAGGGCAAGATGTTCCTCTGGCTGGCCGTCTTCATCCTCGCCGTGGCCGTCATCTATGGCCTGTGGTCGAAGGAGCCGGCCGGCACCACCGCGCTCTTCCTGGCCTTCGGCCTGAGCGTCATGATCGGCTACTACCTGGCCTTCACGGCCCGGCGGGTCGACGTGGGCGCCCAGGACAACAAGGAGGCCGACGTCGCCGACGACGCCGGTGAGATCGGCTTCTTCAGCCCGCACAGCTGGCAGCCGCTCTCCCTCGGCATCGGTGGCGCACTCGCCTTCCTGGCCGTCGCGATCGGCTGGTGGCTGCTGTACTTCTCGGCCCCGCTGATCATGGTGGGCCTGTGGGGCTGGGTCTTCGAGTACTACCGCGGCGAGAACCGCACCCAGTAGCACGCGCCGAGCGCACGGGAGCCCGGACACTCCGACGGGAGCGGTCCGGGCTCCCTCTTTTGGCGCCTTCGTCGTCCCCCACACGGGTCACTGGACGCGCCGAGGCTGACGGACGTTCATAGCGTGAGTCCATGAGCCACTCACCGCGACACCGCACGGTCGTCAGCTGCACCCTGCTGGTGATTGCCCTCGGCGCGGGCCTCGTTGCCTGCGGAACCGACGGCGACCCGCTCTCGGCGAAGCCGTACGACGCGGCGGATCTGATCAGCCACAACGTACCTGTCGGCACCGCCAAGAAGGCCGACCCCGACAAGCCCCTCGAAATCACCGCGGACAGCGACGGGCGCATCACGGACGTCACGGTCACCGACTCCCGGGGACGCTACGTCGCGGGTGAACTGTCGGCCGACGGCAGCCGCTGGCACAGCACGTCACCCCTGGCCGCGGGCGCCCACTACACGGTCCGGGTGAGCACGGAGGACGACGACGGCATGCCCGGGCGCAAGGTCCTCGAGTTCGACACCAGCGTCCCGAAGACCAAGAAGCTGGTGAACGTCACCTTCGGACCCCAGGCCGGCACCTACGGGGTGGGCCAGCCCGTCACGGCCGAACTCAGCGTTCCCGTCAAGGACAAGGCCTCCCGCGCGATAGTCGAGCGCGCCCTCAAGGTGGACTCGGTGCCCGCGGTCCAGGGCTCCTGGTACTGGGTGGACGACAAGATGCTGCACTTCCGCCCCAAGGAGTACTGGCCCGCCCACGCCACCATCACCGCACACAGCAACCTCGCCGGTGTGAAGATCGGCGACCGCATGTGGGGCGGCGAGACGAAGCCCCTGAAGCTCACCACGGGCGACCGCGTCGTGGCCATCACGGACGCGGCCACGCACCAGATGACGGTCTACAAGAACGACCAGCAGATCAGGCGGATCCCCATCACCACGGGCAAGCGCGGCTACGAGACCCGCAACGGCGTCAAGGTGGTGCTCGCGAAGGCGTACTCCGTACGGATGCGCGGGACCACCATCGGCATCTCCTCGAGCTCGAGCGACTCCTACGACCTGAGGGTCTACTGGGATGCCCGGGTGACCTGGAGCGGCGAGTTCGTGCACGCCGCGCCCTGGTCCGTGGGTTCCCAGGGATACTCCAACGTCAGCCACGGCTGCACCGGGATGAGCACCGCGAACGCCGAGTGGTTCTTCAACGCCGTGCGGGAGGGCGACATCGTCCAGGTCGTCAACTCCATGGGCAAGGAGATGGAACCGTTCGGCAACGGCTACGGCGACTGGAACGTCGGCTGGGACAAGTGGGGCCAGGGCAGCGCCCTGACGGCCGACACGTCCAAGGGCCAAAGCGTCCAGGACCGCGCGAGGCTGCGTCCGCAGTCGACGTGAGCACCCCGCGCCCCTGAAAGGGGCGCGAGGAACTGCGCGGCATGCCCCGGCGGACCCGCGCGCGCCATGACACGGGAACGACCGAGCCCCTAGGCGCCCTGAAGGGCCCTGCGTCGCAGCAGCGCGGCCAAGGCGGAGGCGAACTCCACCGGCTCGACCGGCAGCGCCACCGCCGCATCGGCCCGGCTCCACGTCGCCAGCCAGGCGTCCTGCGGTCGCGCGATCAGCACCAGCACCGGAGGGCAGTTGAAGATCTCGTCCTTGATCTGGCGGCAGACGCCCATGCCGCCCATCGGCACGGCCTCGCCGTCCAGGACGCACACGTCGATGCCGCCCTTGTCCAGCTCCCGGACGACGGCCTCCGGCGTCGCGCACTCCACGAACTCGACCAGGGGGGCGTCCGGGGCGGGCCGGCGCCCGGTCGCGAGCCGCACCTGTTCGCGAGTGGTGGAGTCGTCGCTGTAGACCAGCACGGTGGCGGTCGGCTGCATGCTTCCTCCGGTACGCAGTGGTGTGTGCCGTCGTACGGAACGGGACCCTGGGGCGGATGCTACTCCCTTGAACACGTGGTCAACAGCGGTTCGGACAGGGCTTCGATGCGCCATACGGGCAGTACACACGGTACGGACACTCCGAACGGCACCCCCCGGAGTGAGGGCGGGATAAGCGACCGACATAATGTCGGTCGTGGCGACAGCAACGACAGTAGAAACCGGGCACGCGCACCCGTCGGTCAACCGGCCGAACCTCACCAGCGTCGGAACCATCATCTGGCTGAGTTCCGAGCTGATGTTCTTCGCGGCCCTCTTCGCGATGTACTTCACCCTGCGATCGGTGACCGGCCCTGCTCACTGGAAGGAGATGGCGAGCCATCTCAACTTCCCGTTCTCGGCGACGAACACCACGATCCTGGTGCTCTCCTCCCTGACCTGCCAGCTCGGCGTGTTCGCCGCCGAGCGCGGGGACGTGAAGAAGCTCCGGGGCTGGTTCATCGTCACCTTCATCATGGGTGCGATCTTCGTCGGCGGACAGATCTTCGAGTACACCGAGCTGGTCAAGAAGGACGGCCTCTCGCTCTCCTCGGACCCGTACGGCTCGGTGTTCTACCTGACCACCGGCTTCCACGGCCTGCACGTGACAGGTGGTCTGATCGCCTTCCTGCTGGTCCTCGGCCGCACCTACGCGGCTCGGAGGTTCACCCATGAGCAGGCGACCGCCGCCATCGTCGTGTCCTACTACTGGCACTTCGTCGATGTCGTCTGGATCGGCCTCTTCGCCACGATCTACATGATCAGGTAGTCGGCCGTCGGCCGCGGCGGACGTTCACCCGATCGAGGAGAACCGATCGCCCGCGACGATCCGATCCATTCCCAGAAGCATCGACGCAGAAGATCCTGACACCGGGGTAATCCGTGAAAAAGCTCTCCGCACGACGACGCCATCCGATGGCGGCGTTCGTCGTCCTACTCATCGCGCTGACGCTCTCCGGGGGGCTGTACGCCGCGTTCGCGCCCGCCGAGAAGGCGCAGGCCGATGACACCGCCCAGTCCCTCGCCATCGAGGAGGGCAAGAAGCTCTACTCGGTGGGCTGCGCCAGCTGCCACGGCACCGGCGGTGAGGGCAGCCACAACGGTCCGAGCCTGGTGGGCGTGGGCGCGGCGGCCGTCGACTTCCAGGTCGGCACCGGCCGTATGCCCGCCGCCACCTCGCAGGGCCCCCAGGTGCCGCGGAAGAAGAACATCTACTCGCAGACCCAGATCGACCAGATCGCGGGGTACATCGCCTCCCTCGGCGCCGGCCCGACCGTCCCGACGGCGAACGACTACAGCCCCGACGGTGCCGACATCGCCAAGGGCGGCGAGCTCTTCCGCACCAACTGCGCGCAGTGCCACAACTTCACGGGCAAGGGCGGCGCGCTGACGCACGGCAAGTTCGCGCCGAGCCTCGAGGGTGTCGCCCCGAAGCACATCTACGAGGCCATGCAGACCGGCCCGCAGAACATGCCGTCCTTCCCCGACACCACGCTGTCGCAGCAGAACAAGAAGGACATCATCGCGTACGTCAACGCGGTCAACGGTGACCAGACCGTGAGCCCCGGTGGCCTCGAGCTGGGCGGTCTCGGTCCGGTTTCCGAGGGCCTGTTCGCCTGGATCTTCGGACTCGGCGCGCTGATCGTGGTCGCCGTGTGGGTCGCCGCTCGGACCGCAAAGGCCAAGAAGTCATGAGTAGCCAAGACATTCCAGAAGAGAACCTGCCCGCTGAGCAGGACACCGCGCACGGTGCCGTGACGGTTGCGGACGAGCAGAGCCCGTTCGCAGACCCGGGCCTGCCGCCCCATGAGCACCGCATCCAGGACATCGACGAGCGGGCCGCCAGGCGCTCCGAGCGCACGGTCGCCATGCTGTTCACGCTGTCGATGCTGGCCACCATCGGCTTCATCGCCTCGTACGTGGCGATTCCGAAGGAAGAGTCGATCTACGTCTTCCCGATCGGGCACATCAGCGCGCTGAACTTCGCGCTGGGCCTGACGCTGGGCGTGGCGCTCTTCCTGATCGGCGCGGGCGCGGTCCACTGGGCCCGCACCCTGATGTCCGACGTGGAGATCGCCGACGAGCGTCACCCGATCGAGGCGCCCCCCGAGGTCAAGGCGAAGGTTCTCGCCGACTTCAAGCTGGGAGCCCAGGAGTCGCAGCTCGGCCGGCGCAAGCTGATCCGCAACACGATGCTCGGCGCACTGGCGCTGGTGCCGCTCTCCGGCGTCATGCTGCTGCGCGACCTCGGCCCGCTGCCGGGCACCTCGCTGCGTCACACGCTCTGGTCCAAGGGCAAGCTCCTCGTCAACATGAACACGAACCAGCCGTTGCGTCCCGCGGACGTGGCGGTCGGCTCGCTCACCTTCGCCAAGCCCGAGGGCCTGGAGGAGACCGACGAGGACTTCCAGGTCCAGATCGCCAAGGCGGCCCTGATGATCGTCCGGCTGCAGCCGGACAACATCAAGGACAAGCGAGAACTCGAGTGGTCCCACCAGGGCATCGTGGCGTTCTCGAAGATCTGCACCCACGTCGGTTGCCCGATCTCCCTGTACGAGCAGCAGACGCACCACGTTCTCTGCCCGTGCCACCAGTCCACCTTCGACCTCTCCGACGGTGCCCGGGTCATCTTCGGCCCGGCCGGTCACGCCCTGCCGCAGCTGCGCATCGGCGTCAACGCGGACGGTTACCTCGAGGCGCTCGGCGACTTCGAAGAGCCCGTCGGTCCTGCCTTCTGGGAGCGCGGATGAGTACTACGACGACCAACGAATCCGGCACGCGCGGAAGGGCACCGGCCGGCGAGCGCGTGGCGGACTGGGCGGACGGCCGCCTGGGGATCTACTCCCTGGCCAAGTCCAACATGCGCAAGATCTTTCCCGACCACTGGTCGTTCATGTTGGGCGAGGTCTGCCTCTACAGCTTCATCATCATCATCCTCACGGGTGTGTATCTGACGCTGTTCTTCCACCCGTCGATGAACGAGGTGGTGTACCACGGCAGCTATGTGCCGCTGCAGGGTCAGCTGATGAGCGAGGCGTTCAACTCGACGGTGCACATCAGCTTCGACGTCCGCGGTGGTCTGCTGATCCGGCAGATCCACCACTGGGCGGCGCTGATCTTCCTCGCCGGCATGTTCGTGCACATGATGCGCGTGTTCTTCACCGGTGCGTTCCGCAAGCCGCGTGAGATCAACTGGCTGTTCGGCTTCCTGCTGTTCGTCCTGGGCATGTTCACCGGCTTCACCGGTTACTCGCTCCCGGACGACCTGCTCTCCGGCACCGGTGTCCGCTTCATGGAGGGCGCGATCCTGTCCGTGCCGATCGTCGGCACGTACCTGTCGTTCTTCCTCTTCGGCGGCCAGTTCCCGGGCGGCGACTTCGTGGCCCGCTTCTACTCGATCCACATCCTGCTGCTGCCGGGCATCATGCTCGGCCTGGTGGTCGGCCACCTGATCCTGGTCTTCTACCACAAGCACACGCAGTTCGCGGGCCCCGGCAAGACGAACAACAACGTCGTGGGCATGCCGCTGCTGCCGGTGTACATGGCCAAGGCCGGAGGCTTCTTCTTCCTGGTCTTCGGTGTCATCGCGGCCATCGCGGCGATCGCCACGATCAACCCGATCTGGGCCATGGGCCCCTACCGTCCGGACCAGGTGTCCACGGGTGCCCAGCCGGACTGGTACATGGGCTTCTCCGAGGGCCTGATCCGTGTGATGCCGGGCTGGGAGATCAACTTCTGGGGCCACACGCTCGTCCTGGGTGTGTTCATCCCGCTGGTGATCTTCCCGCTGGTCCTGGTCACGATCGCGGTCTACCCGTTCATCGAGGCCTGGGTCACCGGCGACAGGCGCGAGCACCACATCCTGGACCGCCCGCGCAACGCGCCGACGCGTACGGCCTTCGGCGCCGCGTGGATCTCCTGGTACTTCGTGCTGCTGATCGGTGGTGGAAACGACCTCTGGGCCACGCACTTCCACCTGTCGATCAACGCGATCACCTGGTTCGTCCGCGTCGCGTTCTTCGTGGTCCCGGTGCTCGTGTTCATCGCCACCAAGCGGATCTGCCTCGGCCTCCAGCGCCGCGACCACGACAAGGTGCTGCACGGCCGCGAGTCGGGCATCATCAAGCGGCTGCCGCACGGTGAGTTCATCGAGGTCCACGAGCCGCTCAGCCAGGAGCAGCTGCACACGCTCACGGCGCACGAGCAGTACGAGCCGGCCGAGATCGGCCCGACGGTCGACGAGAACGGCGTCGAGCGGAAGGTCAAGGGCTCGGAGCGGCTGCGCGCCAAGCTGAGCAACGCCTACTACGGGGAGAACAACCAGATCCCCAAGCCCACGGTCGAGGAGTACAAGGAGATCACGAGCGGCCACGGCCACCACTGATCGCCGCGCGCGCCACGCCACGGTCGAAGGGCCCCGTCCAAGCACTGGACGGGGCCCTTCGCCGTGCCCGGGCTGGATAGGGTGGAGCTGTTCGAGACACACGTCCCGTTCGGGACACCGACCCAGGAGCGGCTTATGAGCGCTGTGACCCCCGCTGGAGGCAACACCGCGGCGGGCCGTTCCTGGCCGCTGGTGCTGAACCGGCTGTTGGACGGCCACGACCTGAGCGCGGCCGAGACGGCCTGGGCGATGGACCGGATCATGCGTGGCGAGGCGACGGACGCACAGATCGCGGGCTTCGTCGTCGCCCTGCGGGCGAAGGGCGAGACGGTCGAGGAGATCACCGGGCTCGTGCAGGCGATGTACGAGCACGCGAACGTCCTCGAGGTGCCGGGACGGACGGTCGACATCGTCGGTACGGGTGGCGACGGCGCGAAGACGGTGAACATCTCCACCATGTCGTCGATCGTCGTGGCCGGCACCGGTGCGAAGGTCGTCAAGCACGGCAACCGTGCCGCGTCCTCCGCGTCCGGGGCCTCGGACGTGCTGGAGAAGCTCGGCGTCAATCTCGAGCTGACGCCGCAGCGGGTGGCGGAGGTGGCCGAGGAGGCCGGGATCACCTTCTGCTTCGCGGTGAAGTTCCACCCGGCGCTGAGGCACGTGGCGGCGGCGCGCGGGCAGTTGGGGATCCGCACCACGTTCAACGTTCTGGGCCCGCTGACCAATCCCGCGAAGGTCAAGGCCCAGGCGGCGGGCGTCGCGGACGCACGGATGGCGCCGATCGTGGCGGGCGTCCTCGCCGAGCGCGGGAACTCGTCCCTGGTCTTCCGGGGCGACGACGGACTGGACGAGCTGACGACCACGGCGACGTCACGGGTGTGGATCGTGCGCGACGGCAAGGTCACCGAGGAGTCCTTCGACCCGAGGGACGTCGGCATCGAGCTGGTGCCGGTGGAGGCGCTTCGGGGCGCCGACGCGTCGTACAACGCCGAGGTCGCACGGCGGCTGCTGGACGGCGAGACGGGACCGGTAAGGGACGCGGTGCTGCTGAACTCGGCGGCGGCGCTGGTGGCGCTGGATCCGGGGTCAGGGACGCTGGCCGAGCAGATCCGGGTCGGGATGGAGAAGGCCGCGGAGGCGATCGACTCCGGGGCCGCGAGGCAGGTGCTCGACCGCTGGGTCGCGGCCAGCAACGCGTAGCGGTTCGCCGTCGACCGGGGGCATCGGTGTGACCGGTGCCCCCAGGCGTCGCTGCCCCTCCGCGCCACTCGCTGCCCTTCCGCGCCACTGGGTGACCCCGGCGTCCGTCGGTCCCCCCGCGTCCCTCGGTCCCTCCGCGCCACTCGCTGCCCTTCCGCGCCACTGGGTGACCCCGGCGTCCGTCGGTCCCCTCCGCGCCACTCGCTGCCCTTCCGCGCCACTGGGTGACCCCGGCGTCCGTCGGTCCCCTCCGCGCCACTCGCTGCCCTTCCGCGCCACTGGGTGACCCCGGCGTCCCTCGGTCCCCCTGCGTCCCTCGGTCCCCCCAGGTCACTTGGTTCCACTCGGTGACCCTCCGCGCATCCCGGTATGCGGACAGAAGTTGCGGAACGACGATCAGCTCACGTAGTTTCCTGCTCAGGTCATGAGTGACAGCCATCAGGCCCCGGCCGGCTGTCCGGCAACCCTCCGTCCGTGGCGGGGTGCCCCGGGTGAAGACCAGGCCGTAGGCAGCGAGGTCTGCGGCAAGCGCGGACCCCTCACGCTTTTGACAAAGCGCGTACCAGGGGTCCTGGTCGTTCGAGGGAGCCTTCCGTGAGCAAGCGAATGCGCTAGGGCCGCAGAGCCCCGCCTCCGCATCCCCTTTCACCCTTGCCTCGTGCCGTCGACCCGGCAGCGCCCTGACGCGCGCCGTCCGGCACGGCGGTCCCACCTGCCTTCACGGGAGTGCACCCATGTCCGTCTCCGCCCTTGCCACCGACCAGTCCGTTTGTGCCCCGCTGCCCGTTCTGGGCGGGGATGTCACCGTCCCGCTCGTCACGGGCGGCGAAGTCACCTACGCCGCGCTCGACTACGCGGCCAGCGCGCCCGCCCTGCAGCGGGTCTGGGACGACGTGGCGGCCTACGCGCCGTACTACGGCAGCGTCCACCGCGGTGCGGGATACCTCTCGCAGCTGTCCACCGACCTGTTCGAGAACGCCCGCCGGACCGTCGCCGCGTTCCTCGACTGCCGCGACGGCGACCAGGTGATCTTCACCCGGTCCACCACCGACTCGCTGAACCTCCTCGCCGCCGCCCTTCCGGCCGACTGCCAGGTCTTCGTCTTCGAGACCGAGCACCACGCCTCACTGCTGCCCTGGCGGGACGCCCGGGTCACCTGCCTCAACGCACCGCGCACCCCGCAGGAGGCCGTCGAGAGCCTGGAGCGCGCCCTCACGGACCGCGATCCCCACGGTCCGGCCCTCGTGTGTGTCACCGGCGCCTCCAACGTCACGGGCGAGCTGTGGCCCGTACGCGAGCTGGCCGCGGCCGCCCACGCGCACGGGGCCCGCATCGTCCTGGATGCCGCCCAGCTCGCCCCGCACCACCCGGTCTCCGTCCGTGACCTCGACGTCGACTGGGTCGCCTTCTCCGGCCACAAGCTGTACGCGCCCTTCGGCTCCGGCGTCCTGGCCGGCCGCGCCGACTGGCTGCGGGAGGCCGAGCCGTACCTCGCGGGCGGCGGAGCCAGCCGCAAGGTGACCCGGCGCACGGACGGGGGAGTGGACGTGGAGTGGCACGAGAGCGCCGCACGGCACGAGGCGGGTTCGCCCAACGTGATCGGCGCCTACTCCATCGCCTCCGCCTGCAAGGCGCTCACCGACGCCGGCCTGGAGACGCTCGTGGCCCGCGAGCAGTACCTGATCCGCGCGGTGCGGGCAGGGCTCGCCGAGGTTCCCGAGGTCAAGGTGCTCTCCCTGTTCGGCGACGACGCGCCCCGCGTCGGGGTCATCTCCTTCGTCGTCGAGGGCTGGAACAGCTCCCACTTCGCCGCCGCGCTCTCCGCGGAGTACGGCATCGGCGTCCGCGACGGCCTGTTCTGTGCCCACCCGCTCGTGCGCACCCTGCTGGGGAGCGACCCGGGGACCCAGGGCGAGTGCGGCGCCCCCGAGGCCGCGCCCGGTGAGAAGTCCCTGAACGCGATCCGTGTCAGCTTCGGCGCGGGCACGCCCGACGAGCACGTGGAGCGTTTCGTGCGCGCGGTCAAGGAACTGGTCCGCGACGGTGCGAAGTGGAACTACCGCACGGAGGACGGCCGTTGCGTCCCGGCGGTCTGATTCCCTGAGGCACGGGCGACGGGTGCGCTCCCTGCGGCGGCCCCAGGGCGGCCGGGGGGAGCGGACGTCGCGGGACGTCCCGGTCTAGTTGTCGAGCCCGATCGCGAACGCCGCCTCGAGGTCGTGCTGGGAGTACGTGCGGAAGGCGACATGCGTATCGGTGCCCAGGACGCCGGGGATCTTGCTGATCCGGCCGGGGATCACGTCCGCCAGGTCGTCGTGGGCCTTCACCCGGACCATGGCGATGAGGTCGTAGGTGCCGGTGACGGAGAAGACCTCGCTGACGGAGTCCAGCGCGGCGATCGACTCGGCGATCTCGGGGATCCGGTCCACGCTGGTCTTGATGAGGACGATCGCGGTGATCACGGCTGCTGTTCTCCCTCGGGGGCCTGGGCTGGGGGTTTCACCCTACTCGTACGGCCGTGGCGCACCCACGCGTAGACGAAGCCCAGCGAGAAGCCGACCAGATGGGCCAGGTAGGCGACCCCCGGGCCCTGTGCGGCGCGGCCGGCCGCCATCCACTGGAGGGTGGCCCAGAAGGGCAGTACCACCCAGGCCGGAAAACGCAGCGGCAGGAAGAACAGGAACGGGAAAAGACTGGTCACCCGGGCATTGGGGAACAGAAACAGGAACGCGCCGAGAACCGCGGAGATCGCCCCGGAGGCCCCGACCAGCGTCTGCGCCGACTCGGCGTTGGCCGCCGAGTACCCGAGCAGCGCCAGATAGCCGCAGCCCAGGTAGAACAGGGCGAACTCCACGTGGCCCATCCGCTCCTCGGCCATCGCCCCGAAGACGCAGAGGAAGAGCATGTTGCCCAGCAGATGCACCCAGCTGCCGTGCACGAACAGGGCCGTCGCGGGCGTGAGGGCGGCCCGTGGCGCCCCGCCGAAGAGCTCCACGGGCACCACCCCCCAGCGGGCGAAGTAGGCCCGTTGCGCGGCGAGCAGCGCGTCCCCGGTGCCGTACGCGGGATTCAGTCCCGAGGCCGGTCCGATCACGAAGAGCAGACAGCACACGGCCATCAGCCCGTACGTCACCGGTGCCGACTGGCCCCGCAGCGCTCGGACGGCCGTCCTGCCCCAGGTGCTGATCATGGGACAGAGCATGGCGTACCCGGAGCGACGCGTGCAGAATGCCTCGCCGCGCTGGACGGGCGGGCGGCGGGTACCCGGCAGGCCGTAGGGTTACGACCCACACGCTCCAGGGAAACTGGCGCATCACGGAGACTGGAAGAAGGAAGAGCAGCCACGATGACGGTTCCTCTGCCGACCGAGACGACCCGGTGGCGCTGCACGCAGTGTGGCAACCTGACGCGTTTCGATGTGACCCGCTCGTCGAAGGTCGTCGAGTACGTGCATCTGGATCTGGCCGGACAGCCGAAGGTCGAGGAGCGCGAGGTGGTCAGTGAGACCATCGAGTCGGTGCGTTGCCGCTGGTGCAACGCCCTGGACCAAGTGGAACTCGTGGACAGGCCCGGTGCCGGCTCCTGAGGGAGGCGGTCCCGCACGGACAGTGGGGTGACGGATGGTGGAGACCACGGGCGGGGAGCCGGTCGACGGCACCGCTGAGGTGCTCGACCGTCCGCTGCCCGACGGTGTGCGCCGCCGGGTCGTGCAGATCGTGTCCGACGGTTTCGGCGGACTGACGCTCGGCGAACTGCCCGCGCAGCTGCGGCAGTATGCGCGGTTCGCCCCGAACCGTCGGGCCAAGTTCGCCGGCAACGCGATGGCGGCGGCCCTGGAGACCGACCCGCTGTTCCGCCAGCGCATCGCCGAGCGGTTCAGAGAGGCCCAGCCGGAGCTCGCCGGCGCCCTGGACTCCGGCTCGCCGCCCCCGGCCGCGGACCCGCTCGACGTGGCGGCCGCGGCCTATGTACTGCGTCCGGTGGGCTGGGTGAAGCTCGTGACCGCCGCGGGCGAGGAGGCCCAGCGCGCGGACGCCGAACGCGCCGACGAGGAGAGCCGGGCCGAACTGGAGCGGCTGCGCGGGGAGCTCGCGGCAGCCCGCGGCCAGACCCGCGCCGAGACGGAGCGGTTGCGTACGGAGCTGGAATCGACGCGCAAGGAAGCCGAATCGCTTCACCGCAAGCTGCGCGCCGCCCTCAGCGACGTCAAGCGGGGCGAGGCCGCCCTGCGCAAGGCCCACGGCGAGGTCGAGGCCGTACGCGCCGAGGGGCAGTCGCACGTGTCCGCCGCCGAGAGCGAGACCAGGCGGCTCAAGGCGCGTCTCGCCGAGGTGGAGGCCACCCTGGAGGCCACCCGCAGGGCCGCGCGCGAGGGACGCAGCGTCGAGGACATGCGGGTACGGCTGCTGCTCGACACCGTGCTGGACGCGGCGCAGGGCCTGCGGCGGGAACTGGCGCTGCCGCCGGTCTCCGTGCGGCCGGCGGAGACCGTGGACGCGGTCGAACCGGGACGGATGACCCCGAAGGACATCGCCGCCCGTGCGCTGTCCGAAAACGATCCCGCGATCCTGGACCAGTTGCTGGCGCTGCCGCAGGCGCATCTGGTGGTCGACGGCTACAACGTCACCAAGACCGGTTATCCGCAGATGCCGCTGGAGAAGCAGCGGCTCAGGCTGCTCGGTCAGCTCTCGCAGCTCGCCGCGCAGACCGGTGCCGAGGTCACCTGCGTCTTCGACGGGGCCGAACTGGTGGCTCCGGTGCTGCTCGCGCCGCCGCGCGGGGTGCGGGTGCTGTTCTCCAAACCGGGCGTCACCGCCGACGAGTTGATCCGCCAGCTGGTGCGTGCGGAGCCTCCGGGCCGGCCGGTCATCGTGGCCTCCACCGATCGCGAGGTGGCCGACGGGGTCGCCAGAGCGGGTGCGCGCCCGGTGGCGTCGGCCGTGCTGCTCAAGCGCCTCTCCCGGGGCTGAAATCGGGCGTAAAGCCTCTTCATTGGGCACCTCGCCCCTGGCTTTCGGTGTCCTGCGAACTCAGCACGCGATCGCTCCGTACGTCCCATGGGTCGCGTACGCACCAACCGCAACCTCCGCCGGGGATGCCCGAATTGGGATGATCTTCACGCAACGTAGCGTCAAGGCAACATCACTGCATGTGTGTTGAGGGCAAAGAATGCGCACGGTGACGAGATTTTTCACGCCAGGATTTGAACTGATCACGAGAGGGTCACTAGGGTCTGGCCTCGAACCTCCGCTCGGGTGATCACTCATGGGGAGTGACGGTGGAGGGGCACCGCCCGCCGGCGTGTCGGTAGGCGGCTGGAGGAAGAAGGAGCTCGCCCCCGTGGCGTCCCACCGTCGACCCAAGCAGCCGAGCCGTGCCCGAGTGACCGTGCTCACCACCGCCGCCGCTGCCGCCGTGGCCCTCAGTGCACAGGCCGCGAACGCCGCCCCCAGTGCGAAGCCGAGCAAGGACGAGGTCAAGTCCAAGGTCGACGAGCTCTATCAGCAGGCGGAGCAGGCCACCGAGAAGTACAACGGGGCCAAGGAGAAGCAGGACAAACTGGAGAAGCAGATCTCCACCCTGCAGGACAAGGTCGCCCGTGGTCAGGACGAGCTCAATCAGCTGCGCGACGGCATCGGCACGATGGCCAGCGCCCAGTACCGCACCGGCAGCATCGATCCCTCCGTGCAGCTCTTCCTCTCCTCGAACCCGAACGACTACCTCGACAAGGCGTCCACGCTCGACCAGTTGAGCAGCCAGCAGGTCGAGGCGCTGAAGAAGATCCAGGAGAAGCAGCGCGAGCTGGCCCAGGAGCGCCAGGAAGCCACCGACAAGCTCAAGGACCTCGCCGCCACACGCGCCGAACTCGGCAAGCAGAAGGAAGACGTCCAGGGCAAGCTCGCCGACGCGCAGAAGCTCCTCAACAGCCTCACCGCCCAGGAGCGGGCCGCCCTCCAGGCCGATCAGGCCCGCGCCAGCCGCGCCAGCGCCCGCTCCGCCCTCGGTGGCGACACCGGCTCCGCCTCCGGCCGCGCCGCCGCCGCCTTCGCCGCGGCCCAGAGCGTGATCGGCTCGCCCTACGTCTACGGCGCCACCGGCCCCTCCGCCTTCGACTGCTCCGGCCTGACCTCCTGGGCCTACGCCCAGGCCGGCGTCTCCATACCGCGTACCTCGCAGGAGCAGGCCAACGCCGGCACCCGCATCTACAGCGAGAGCGACCTCAAGGTCGGTGACCTGGTCATATTCTTCGGCGACTACCACCACGTCGGTCTCTACGCGGGCAACGGCCAGGTGCTGCACGCCCCGCACACCGGTGCCGTCGTGCGCTACGAGGCGATGTCCGACATGCAGTTCGAGTTCGGCGTCCGCATCTGACACGCTCCGGCGTGCGCATCTGACACGCTCCGGCGTGCGGCTCGGACGCGCTCCCGGCGTCCGCGTCCGAGGCGCTCGCGGCGCGCTGTCCGGCGCGCTCTCCGGGTGCTCCTTCCGGATCCCGGGTGCTCCCGATGCGCCCCTGAGGGCCGCCCGAACGGGCGAATTCCAGCGACTCCCGCTGACCCCACGCCCCGCCGATGACCTGCGTCAGCGGCGGGGCGTCGCGTTGTGCGCGCCCCTCGGCCTCTTTGGACCGGGAGTGACCACCCGGCTACTGTCTGCCGCGTTTCCTCGCCGTGGGGTGGGGTCTGTCAGCGGAAGGGAGTGCGACCGGTCGTGGGGTCCCATCGCCGCCTTGCACGATCCGGCCTCGGTCGCGGCCGTGGCACCACAGCAGCCGTTCTGTCCGCCGCGGCGGCAGCCGCCACGGCTCTCGGAGCCACACCGGCGGGAGCCGCGCCGCGCGGTGACACCCGGGCCACGGTGGACCGGCTGTACCGGGAGGCGGAGCAGGCCACCGAGGCGTACGACAAGGCCGGTGAGCGCGGAGCCTCGCTGCGCCGGCAGGTCGGCCAGGCACAGGACCGCATCGCCCGGCAGCAGGACCGCGTCAACGCCATACGGGATGCGCTCGGTGCGCTGGCCGGAGCCCAGTACCGCTCGGACGGACTCGCCGCCTCCCTCGCGCTGCTCCTGTCCGACAATCCCGGGGAATACCTCGACCGGGCGGCCGTGCTCGACCGGATCGGCAGCCGCCAGGCCGGGCAGCTGAGGGAACTCCAGGCGGCCCTGCGCGACCTGGCCAAGGAACACGCCGAGGTGGCGGACGAGCTCACCGCGCTGGAGAAGAGCCGCCGGGCCGTCGCCCAGCACAAGAAGACCGTCGAGCAGAAGCTCGCCGCGGCGCGGCGGCTGCTCAACTCCCTTCCGTCGGCGCAGCGCGACGCCTACGGGCGGGTTTCCCGCTCCGGTGGCGACGTGCCCGACCTCACCGGGGCCGTTCCCCCTGGCTCCCGCGCGGCGGCAGCCCTCGCCGCGGCCCGCTCGGCGCTCGGACGCCCCTATGTGTGGGGCGCCAACGGGCCGGGTGGCTTCGACTGCTCGGGCCTCATGCAGTGGTCGTACGCGCACGCGGGCATCGGCCTTCCGCGTACTTCCCAGGAGCAGCGGTTCGCCGGCCACCAGGTGCCGCTGTCCCAGGTCCGGCCCGGCGACCTGGTCGTCTACCGTTCCGACGCCAGCCATGTGGCGATGTACGTCGGCGGCGGACAGGTCATCCACGCGCCCCACCCGGGGGCCGCGGTGCGCTACGACCCGGTCGGGATGATGCCGATCTCGTCGGTCACCAGGCCCTGAACCCCGGCATCGGTACGGCACCGGTACGGGCCGGAGCGAGGCGAGGGCGGCGCGTACGATCGGACGGTGGCTGGTCGTGCGCGGGTTCCGGGGGCGGTGGCGGGCTGTGCGCTGCTGCTCGCCGGGCTCGTCGGCTGCGGCGGTGCGCCCGCGCGGGACACCCAGACCGACGCCGTGCGGCAGGTTCTCGACCGGCGGGCGACGGCGGTCCTCGACGGCGACCGTTCCGAGTTCCTGGCGACCGGGGGTCCCTCCCATGGCGCCGCGGTGGCAGGCGTCACCGGTGCTGCCCAGTTCGACAACCTGCGCGCCGTGCCGCTGGCGGCCTGGTCGTACCGTCTCACCGCGCTGCACCGCACCGGCGACCGCGCCACGGCCGACGCCGAGTTGCGCTACCGCATCAAGGGCTACGACCGGGCGCCGGTCACCGCCGCCCGTGCGCTGGGGCTGGCCCGCACCGGCGGGCGCTGGTACGTGACCTCGGACCGGCCCGCCGGGAAGGCGAGTCGGCAGCTGTGGGAGCAGGGTCCCGTCGAGGTCGTCATGGGCGCGCACAGCCTCGTCCTCGGCGTGGGGCAGCCGCGCGATGTCCTGCGCGGGTACGCGGACCTCGCGGACCGTGCGGTCCCCGCCGTCACACGTGCGTGGGGAACCGACTGGCCGGGGCACGTCGTGGTGCTCGTACCGCGGTCGCTCCAGGACATGGCCGGGCTGCTCGGCGCGCCGGCGTCCGGATACCGAGGGATAGCCGCGGTCACCACAGGGGAGGCGGGCGGCACGGGGACGACGCCCGCGGACCGGATCATCGTCAACCCGGAGGCGTACGCCGTCCTCGGCGATCTGGGCAAACAGGTGGTCCTCAGCCACGAGACCACCCATGTCGCCACCCGCGCCCACACCACACCGGCCACGCCCCTGTGGCTCTCCGAGGGGTACGCCGACTGGGTCGGCTACCTCGGCAGCGGCCGTACGCCCGCCCAGGTCGCCCCCGAACTCGGGCGCTCCATCGCGGCCGGACACGTCCCGGCCGCGCTGCCGAGCGACACGGACTTCGCCTTCACCGGGGACGCGGGGCAGTTGGCGCGGGCGTACGAGGGCGGCTGGATGGCCTGCCGCATGATCGCCCAGCGCTGGGGAGAGGCCCGGCTGAACGCCTTCTACCGGGCGGTGGGCGACCACGGCAGGCGCGCGGGGGCGGTCGAGGAGGCGCTGGCGAAGGTGCTCCGCACGACACCGGAGACGTTCACGCGCGAGTGGCGTGCCTATATGACGGCGCAACTGGGCTGAGCCTCAAGGAGGTTCAGCGCTTCAGCGCTCCAGCAGCGTGATCGCCTCGCGCAGCCGGGCCTGTTCCGCCTCACCCGTCACACGGGCGACCCGCAGCGTCTGCGGGTCGCTGCTCTGGCTCGCGCGCCGTCAGGAGGGGGTGAGGGTCTCCTGGGTGCGGGCCGTCTGAGGTGGCACGGTCGGGGCCGGCGGGGAGACCGTGCCGCGCCACAGCTGCCAGGCGGCGGTCACCGTGGCGAGCACCAGCAGGCCGTTGCGGATCAGCAGGAGGGCGACGCCGAACCGGGTGCTGGTGACGACGTCCCCGAAGTAGACCGGGAACTCCAGGACGGTGGCGAGGCAGGCGGCCAGGACCATACCGCCGGGCAGCGCCATCCGGCTGCCGCGGAAGCACAGACAGACGGCGGCGAGCCCGACCAGCCACACCATGTACTGCGGGCTGATCACCCGGCTGGTGATCGTGAACAGCAGCACCGCCACGAACGCCGCGTCCGCGAGCGCGCGCGGGGGCATACGGCGGACGCTCACCCGCCACAGCAGCAGCCAGCCGAAGGCGATCACGGTCAGGAACAGGGCCACCGCGCTGACCCGGTCGACGTACGGACCGACGAACTCCATCGAGCCGTAGTTGTACGTCACCTGGCCCCTCCACCCGAAGTGCCGGGCGACATGGAAGACCAGCGACCCGAGCGACTCGACCTCGGTGCCGCGGCTGCGCTGGAAGGTCAGGAACGAGAACGCGCCGGGCATGGCCAGCGCGAACAGCAGGGCGACACCGCAGGCCGTCACCGCGGCCGAGACCCAGGCCCGGCGCCTGACCGCGCCCGCCAGCAGCAGCGCCGGCCACACCTTCAGCAGCGCGCCGAAGCCCACGAGCGCCCCCATCACCCGCGGGTGGCGCATCCCGGCCAGCAGCGCGGCGATCGCCACCGCCGTCACCATCAGGTCGTAGCGTGCGTACACGGTCGGGCCCAGCACGGCGACGCCGCACACCCACACCCACGCCCCGCGCAGTGTCTTGCCGGGGCGCAGGCCCGCGTACACGAGCAGACAGAAAGCCGCCAGGTCGGCGAGGAAGGCCAAGAGGTAGAAGGCCTGCGCGTAGCCCAGGAAGGGCAGAAGTCCGGGGGAAAGGATCGCGAGTGCGGCGGCGGGCGGGTACTGCCAGGTGACGTCGTTCTGCGGGAACGTCCCGGTGCGCAGGGTTCCGTACCAGTTCTGGTAGATCACGGAGACGTCGCTGGTGACGTCCGGGCCGGGGAACGTCCACACCTTGTAGACGTAGAGCAGCAGAGCCACCCTGGTCAGGCCCCAGGCGATGAGCAGCAAGTACGGGAACCGCCGTGTGCCTGCACTGTTCACCTGAGCCCCTGTCCTCGCGCGTCTCGCCTCGCGTAGCCGTGAGGCAATGATCCCGCGTCGGAGGGTGCGAGGGCCACGAAACACAGCCCTGCGGTCCTGTGAGTCCGGTCGCACACCAGGTTCGGTACTGTCGACGGGCAATGCACAAGACCCTGATCGTGACCAACGACTTCCCGCCCCGCCCGGGCGGTATCCAGGCGTTCCTGCACAACATGGCACTGCGCCTGGAGCCCGGGCGGCTGGTCGTCTACGCCTCCAGCTGGAAGCGTGGACGGGAGGGCGGCGAGGAGACGGCCGCCTTCGACGCCGAGCAGCCCTTCACCGTCGTCCGGGACCGAACGACGATGCTGCTGCCGACCGGGGGCACGGCCCGGCGGGCGGCGGGGCTGCTGCAAGAGCACGGTTGCACGTCGGTGTGGTTCGGGGCGGCGGCGCCGCTGGCCCTGATGACGCCGACGCTGCGGCGCGCGGGGGCCACGCGGCTGGTGGCGACGACGCACGGGCACGAGGCGGCCTGGGCGCAGCTGCCCGCCGCGCGCGGCCTGCTGCGCCGCATCGGCGAATCCACGGACACGATCACCTACCTCGGGGAGTACACGCGTTCGCGCATCGCCTCCGCGCTGACGCCGGGGGCGGCCGGGCGGATGGTGCAGCTGCCGCCCGGCGTCGACGAGAAGACGTTCCACCCCGGCTCGGGCGGCGACGAGGTACGCGCCCGGCTGGGCCTCACGGACCGGCCGGTGGTGGTCTGCGTGTCCCGTCTGGTCCCGCGCAAGGGCCAGGACACGCTGATCCTGGCGATGCCGCGCATCCTGGCCAAGGAACCTGACGCGGTCCTGCTGGTCGTCGGGGGCGGGCCGTACGGGAGGGACCTGCGCCGGCTCGCGTACGAGACCGGGGTCGCCGACGCGGTCCGCTTCGCGGGCATCGTCCCCTGGCAGGAGCTGCCCGCGTACTACGGGGCGGGCGACGTCTTCGCGATGCCGTGCCGGACCCGCCGGGGCGGCCTGGATGTCGAGGGTCTCGGCATCGTGTATCTGGAGGCCTCCGCGACGGGCCTCCCGGTGGTGGCCGGCGACTCGGGCGGCGCGCCCGACGCGGTCCTCGACGGAGAGACGGGCTGGGTGGTGCCGGGCGGCTCCGCCGAGGAGACCGCGGACCGCATCGTCACCCTCCTCGGTGACCCGGAACTGCGCCGCCGCATGGGGGATCGGGGCAGGCAGTGGGTCGAGGAGAAATGGCGCTGGGACTTGCTGGCGGAGAAGCTGAGGGACTTGCTCTGAGTTCGGCATTCAGCGCCCACCGTTGAACGTGTCTCTGGTGAACGTGTCTCTGGTGAACGTGTCTCGCCTCTGGTGAACCTGCCTCTGGTGAACGTGCCTCTGGAACGCGCCCCTTGAAGTGCCTCGAACCTGAGCGGGTCAGTTCTGGGCGGTGGGCCGGACGACGATCTCGTTGACGTCGACGGATGCAGGCTGCTCGATGGCGAACGCGATGGCTCGGGCGATCGCCTCGGGCGGGATCGCGATCCGGTCCCGGGTCTCCGTGATCTGCGCTCTGACCTGAGGATTCGTCGACGCCTCGGCGAAGCCGGTTCCGACCACGCCGGGCGAGACGGTGGTCACCCGCAGAAAGCCACCGGCTTCCTGGCGCAGGCCTTCGCAGATGGCGCGGACCGCGAACTTCGTACCGGCGTACACCGCCATGTTCGGCACGATGCGCAGCGCGGCCGTGGAGGCGACGGTGACGAAGTGGCCCGCGCCCTGCGCCCGGAAGACCGGCAGCGCGGCGCCGATCCCGTGCAGCACACCCTTGACGTTGACGTCGACCATTCGGTCCCACTCGTCGACGCGCAGATCGTCCAGGGGCGAGATCGGACCGACCCCGGCATTGCCGACCAGTACGTCGAGTCGGCCGAATCGCTCGCCGGCCAGGGCGACCAGGGTGTGCAGGTCGTCCCGTCGGGTCACGTCCGTGCGCGTCTGCACGGCCGCGCCCCCCGACTTCTCGATCCGCGCCACCAGATCCTCGAGACGCTCGGACCGGCGCGCACCGAGGACGAGCCGCGCGCCCCGCTCGGCGAGCAGCAGGGCGGTCGCCTCGCCGATGCCGCTGCTGGCTCCCGTGACCGCCACGACCTTGCCGTCGATTCCCGACATGCTCTCCGCCTCATTCTCGACCCCACTGGGACCTCCGGGACCCCGACTGGGATTTCTGGGACCTTGCCCGGTTCTCTCGGATCCCGCTCGGACTCCAGGCTGCGAGGGATTTACCTTGGTATCCAGAGTGTGTTCATTCTGGAACCAGGGATGCCACCATGCGGAAACAGCCGGTTCAACGCCGTGAGTTGGGCGCTTTCCTGCGCAGCCGCCGAGAGCGGCTCACCCCTGACCAGGTCGGACTGCCGCACACCGGCCGACGCCGGACGCCGGGACTCCGCCGGGAAGAACTCGCGCTGCTCGCCGGGATCAGCGCGACCTGGTACACGTACCTGGAGCAGGGCCGGGACATCCGCGCCTCGGACCAGGTGCTCGATGCCCTCGCCTCGACGCTGCGGCTCGACCGGCACGAGCGCGGTCACCTCTTCCGGCTCGCCGGTCACGCGCCGACGGCCGAGGCCGAGGAGCCCGAGCCGCCAGCTGTCGAGGTGGCTGCCGTTCCGCTCCTGCTCCAGCCGCACCCGGCGTACATCATCGGCGGCAATTACGACGTGCTCAGCTGCAACCGGGCAGCCGACGAGCTGTTCCGGGACCTCACCACGGCGGCGGACCGGCCGGCGAACTTCGCCCGCTGGGTGTTCCTCGCACCGGCGGCCCGGGACGTTCTGGTCGACTGGGAGCTCGAGGCGCGCGGGCTGCTCGCCCGGCTGCGGGGGCTGGCCGGACGCCACCCGGGCGACCCCCGGTACACCCGGCTGATCGACGAGCTGAACGCGGGCAGCCCGGAAGTGCGTGCCTGGTGGCCGCAGTACGACGTGCAGGCCCGCCACGGCGGACGGAAACGGCTGCGGTGCCCGGGGCGGGGGGTGGTCGATTACGTGTATACCGCGTTCCACCTGGCCGAACAGCCGGAGCAGACGCTGGTGATCTATTCCGGCGACTGCGCGACGGCCGATTGAGCTCTGTCCAAAACGGCGAAAACTCTGGCCGGAAGCCGTGAATCCGCCGATGCTGCGCCCATGACAGAAAAACTGACGCATCGTCATCTGACTAGACGTCAAATACTCGGTATGGTGGCGCTCCGGACAGCGGCCACCCTGGGGTTCACCCGCATCGGCCTCCAGTCCGCGCACGCGGCCGAGCCCGACGCGGTCGACACCGCCCCGGCCATCGTCGTCGGCTCCGGCTACGGCGGCGCCGTAGCAGCCCTGCGCCTAGGCCAGGCCGGCATCCGCACCCTGGTACTGGAGATGGGCCGCCTGTGGAACACGCCCGGCTCCGACGGCAAGGTGTTCTGTTCCACGAGCGCCCCGGACCAGAGATCGATGTGGTTCCGTACGCGCACCGAGGCGCCGCTCGCCACCTTCCTGTGGCTGGACGTCGTCAACAAGGACATCGGACGCTACCCCGGCGTCCTCGACCGTGTGCACTTCGACAACATGTCCGTGTACGTCGGCAGAGGCGTCGGCGGCGGCTCCCTCGTCAACGGCGGCATGGCCGTCACCCCCGTCCAGTCCTACTTCAGCGAGCAGTTCCCCACCGTCGACGCCGACGAGATGTACACCACGTACTTCCCGCGCGCCCGCTCCATGCTCGGCGTCAACACCATCGCCCCTTCCTGGTTCGAGTCGACGGAGTGGTACCGCTTCGCCCGGACCTCGCGGAAGGCCGCCGACAACACCGGCCTGAAGACCACCTTCGTGCCGAACGTCTATGACTTCGACTACATGCAGCGTGAGGCCGCCGGCACGGCGACCAGGTCCGCGCTGGCCGGCGAGGTCATCTACGGCAACAACCACGGCAAGCGCAGCCTCGACAAGACCTATCTGGCCTCGGCGCTCGGCACCGGCAACGTCACCATCAACACCCTGGAACGGGTCAAGGAGATCCACAGGGCCGCCGACGGGACGTATCAGCTGACCGCCGACCGGATCGACACCAGCGGCGCCGTCGTGGAGACCAAGCAGTACTCCTGCACGTACCTCTTCCTCGGCGCCGGCAGCCTGGGCACCACCGAACTCCTGCTGCGCGCACGGGAGACCGGTGCCCTGTCGTCACTCGACGCGAGCGTCGGCACCGGCTGGGGGACCAACGGCAATGTGATGCTCGGACGCGCCAACCACCTCTGGGACACGGTGGGCGCCAACGAGGCCACCATCCCGGTCATGGGCATCGACGACTGGGCCAACACCGACAACCCCGTCTTCGCCGAGATCGCCCCGCTGCCCATCGGCCTCGAGCACTGGATCAGCCTCTACCTGGCGATCACCAAGAATCCCGAGCGCGCGTCGTTCTCGTACGACCGGGCGACGGACTCGGCGAAGCTCGGCTGGAGCGCCGCCCAGAGCGCCGTCTCCGTGAGCATGGCGAAGAAGCTCTTCGACCGGATCAACTGGGCCAACGCGACGATCTACCGGTACGACCTCTTCGGCACGGGCAGCAAGGCCTTCGCCGACGACTTCACCTACCACCCGCTCGGCGGCTGCGTCCTCGGCAGGGCCACCGACGACTACGGCCGGGTGAAGGGGTACTCGAAGCTGTACGTCACCGACGGCTCCCTCGTGCCCGGCTCCATCGGCGTCAACCCCTTCCTCACCATCACCGCGCTCGCGGAACGCACCATGACGCGGGTCCTCGCCGAGGACACCGCGTCATGACAGGAGGTCGTGGGGCCCGCTACTTCCGGTAGATGGCCTCGATCTCGTCCGCGTAGTCCTTCGCCACCACATTCCGCTTGAGCTTCAGGGACGGCGTGAGGTGGCCCGACTCCTCGGTGAACTGGGAGGAGAGAATGCGGAACTTCCGCACCGATTCCGCTTTCGACACCGCGGCGTTGCCGTCGTCGACCGCGTCCTGGATCGCGGCGAGCAGATCCGGGTCCTCGCGCAGCGACGCCGCAGTGGAACCCGCGGGCTTGCCGTGCTCGGCGGCCCAGCGGCCCAGGAACTCCTCGTCGACGGTGACCAGCGCGCCCACGAACGGCCGCCCGTCGCCCACCACCATGCACTCGGCGACCAGCGCGTGCGCCCGGATGCGGTCCTCGATCACGGCCGGGGCGACGTTCTTGCCTCCCGCGGTGACGATGATCTCCTTCTTGCGGCCGGTGATCCTGAGGTAGCCGTCCTCGTCGAGGGTGCCGAGGTCACCGGTGTGGAACCAGCCGTCGGCCAGCGCCTCCGCGGTCGCGCCCTCGTTGTTCCAGTAGCCCTTGAACACGTGCTCGCCGTGCAGCAGCACCTCGCCGTCGTCCGCGATGCGGATCACCGAGCCGGGCAGCGGCTGGCCGACCGTACCGATCTTCTGCCGGTCCCAGGGGTTGAACGCGGTGGCCGCACAGGACTCGGTCAGGCCGTAGCCCTCCAGGACCGTGAAACCCATGCCGCGGAAGAAGTGGCCCAGACGCTCGCCGAGCGGGGCGCCGCCGGAGATGGCGTACTCGCCGCGACCGCCCAGCACCGCGCGCAGCTTGCTGTAGACCAGCTTGTCGAACGCCTTGTGCTTGATCTTCAGACCGAGGGACGGACCGGACGCGGTGTCCAGTGCGCGGCTGTACGCGATCGCCGCGTCCGCCGCCTTGTCGAAGATCTTCCCCTTGCCGTCGGCCTGAGCCTTGGCCCGGGCCGAGTTGTACACCTTCTCGAAGACACGCGGCACACCGAGGATCAACGTCGGCCGGAACGCGGCGAGTTCGTCGGTGAGGTTCTTGATGTCCGGGACGCAGCCGAGCTTGATGGGGGCCATCATCGGCGCGATCTGCACCAGACGCCCGAAGACGTGCGCGAGCGGCAGGAACAGGAGGACCGAACACTCGCCCGTGCGGAAGAGAGGCCGCAGCCGCTCGACGATGTTGCCGCACTCGGCGAAGAAGTTGCGGTGGGTGAGCACACAGCCCTTGGGGCGGCCGGTGGTGCCACTGGTGTAGACGAAGGTCGCCGGATCGTCGGCCCGGGCGAGCGAGCTGCGCTCCTCGACGGTCTGGTCGCTGACGTCCTTGCCGAGGCGGCCCAGCTCCTCCAGGCCCCCGGCCTCGATCTGCCAGACGTGCTTGAGCACGGGCAGCCGGTCGCGCACCGACTCGACGGCCGCGGAGTGCGTGTCCAGCTCCACGATGCAGGCGGTCGCACCCGAGTCGCCGAGGATCCACTCCACCTGCTCCGGCGAGCTGGTCTCGTACACCGGCACGGTGACGGCGCCCGCGCTCCAGATCGCGAAGTCGAGCAGCGTCCACTCGTATCGGGTCCGGGACATCAGCCCCACCCGGTCGCCCGGCTGCACACCGGAGGCGATGAGTCCCTTGGCCGCGGTCCGCACCTCGGCCAGAAAGGCGGCGGCGGTGACGTCCTGCCAGGCACCGTCCACCTTGCGGGCGATGACGGCGACGTCGGGATGCTGCGCGGCGTTTCTGCGGACGATGTCGGTCAGATTGCCGTCCGCGGGGACCTCGTACAAAGCCGGAAGGCTGAACTCGCGCAAGACTGCTGCTCCTCATAGGGCGCCGACGCCACGACTCTGTGTGCTGCGACGGTGCGGTCCAAGGCTCGGGCTAGTGCGCAGGGTTCCTGCAACAGAAGTTGGTTGAAACCCTGAGCACGACTGGACTGCCCGGACGTTACCCGCCGGTATGGCTTTTCCGACAGGGGGTCCCGACGAGATGTTCCGTGCGTCACACGTGTTGGCGTTCCTGCGCGCACAGTAGTCCACGCGTTTCTGGACTGGCCAGTAACCGCAGGTCCGGCCGCCACTGTTCACGTTTGCCCCACACGCCTACGCTTGATCGTCATGGCACCAACACCGGTCGGTAACGCGAGGACGCGCGTTCATGTGGTCAGCGATGTGCACGGCAACGTGCGGGACCTGGCGAGGGCGGGCGACGGCGCGGACGCTCTGATCTGCCTGGGTGACCTGGTGCTATTCCTCGACTACGCCGACCATTCGCGCGGGATCTTCCCGGACCTGTTCGGCCGGGAGAACGCCGACCGGCTGGTGGAGCTGCGCACCGCACGCCGCTTCGAGGAGGCCCGCGCGTTCGGCGCCGAACTGTGGGCCGGTGTGGCCACGGACCGCGCCTCGGCCATCGAGAAGGCGGTGCGCCGGCAGTACGCCGAGCTGTTCGCCGCGTTCCCGACACCCACGTACGCGACCTACGGCAATGTCGACATACCGACTCTGTGGTCGGAGTACGCGGGACCGGGAACCACGGTCCTCGACGGCGAGCGGGTGGAGATCGGCGGCTGGACCTTCGGCTTCGTCGGCGGGGGCCTGCGCACGCCCATGCGGACCCCGTACGAGATCAGCGACGAGGAGTACGCGGCGAAGATCGAGGCGGTGGGGGACGTGGACGTGCTGTGCACCCACATCCCACCGGACGTGCCCGAGCTGGTGTACGACACGGTGGCGCGCCGCTTCGAGCGCGGCAGCCGGGCCCTGCTGGACGCGATCCGCCGTACGAGGCCGCGGTACTCCTTGTTCGGCCACGTCCACCAGCCGCTGGTGCGCCGGATGCGGATCGGGGCGACGGAATGCGTCAATGTCGGGCACTTCGCGGGCAGCGGGAGACCGTGGACTCTCCAGTGGTGAGCGGCCGGTGGCCGAACCGCAGGTGGGGTGGTACCGGTACAGCGCGTGCGCGGTAGCCTTCACGCTGCACACACGTGCGCACGTGCGCACCACCCTCCCTCACCGGACCGCATCTGGAGGAGCCACGGCGATGGCGGAACACACCAGCTCGAGCATCACGATCGAGGCGGCACCGGCCGACGTCATGCGGGTGATCGCCGACTTCGCGCGCTACCCGGACTGGACGGGCGAGGTGAAGGAGGCGGAGGTCCTCGCGACGGACCCGCGGGGCCGAGCCGAGCAGGTACGACTGGTCATGGACGCGGGCGCGATCAAGGACGACCAGACCCTGGCGTACACCTGGACCGGGGACAGCGAGGTCTCGTGGACCCTGGTCAAGTCCCAGATGCTCCGCTCCCTGGACGGCTCGTACCTCCTGAAGCCGGCAGGCTCGGGCGGCACCGAGGTGACGTACCGGCTGACGGTGGACGTCAAGATCCCGATGCTCGGCATGATCAAGCGCAAGGCGGAGAAGGTCATCATCGACCGGGCACTCGCGGGGCTGAAGAAGAGGGTGGAGTCGGGGGAGGAGTAGGGCATAGGGCGGCGGGGCGCGGGTGCCGCCCCAGGCGGTGCCGCGCTCCCGGGCGGCGGGAACCCCGGGCCCGAGGACGTCCTGCGCAGCCCGCCGAGAGGGCCCCGGTAGCGTTCATCCTCATGCGCACCATCCTGATCACCGGCATCGGCGGCTCCGGCCGGACCACCGTCGCCGCCGCCACGGCGCTGGCAGCCGCCCGTCAGGGCGCCCGCACCCTTCTGCTCGGCGCCGACCGCACGGACACCCTCGGTGCCGCACTCGGCGTTCCCACGGGCGCCGACCCCGTCGAGGCCGCGCCGGGCGTCACCGCCTGGCGCCCGGACGCGGCCACCCGCTTCCGGGAGGACCTCGTCGCCTTCCAGGACCGCGCGGCCGGCGCGCTCGACCTCCTCGGCGCCTCCCGGCTGGACGCCGAGGAGGTCACCCCCCTGCCCGGCGCCGAGGAGCTCGCCCTCCTGCGCGCCCTGCGCGACGCGGCGCTCTCGGAGTCGTACGACCTCCTCGTCGTCGACCTGCCCGCGGTCCCGGGGGCCCTCACTCTTCTCGCCCTGCCCGAGGAGCTCCGCCGCTATCTGCGCCGGCTGCTCCCGCCGGAACGGCAGGCCGCCCGCGCCCTGCGCCCCGTCCTCGGCCGGCTCGCGGGCGTCCCGATGCCCGCCGAGTGGCTGTACGAGGCCGCCGCCCGCTGGGACGTCGAACTGGCCGCCGTCGAGGCCGTCGTCGCCGACCGCGCAACCAGCGTGTGGCTGGTCGCCGAGCCGTCGCCCGCCGGTGCCGACGCCGTCCGCACCGCCGTCACCGGGTTCGCCCTGCGCGCGCTGCGCCCCGAGACCCTGGTCGCGAACCGCCTCCTGCCCGACTCCGGCCAGGACACCTGGCTGGCCGGCCTCGCCGCCCAGCAGCGCAAGGCCCTGGAGGAGTGGCAGGAGACATATGCCGTCCACGGAGTCCTGCACTTCGGCCGTGATCCCCGTGGCACCGACGACCTCGCCGCGCTCGCCACCCCCGCCGTCAACCCGCGGCCCACCCCGGTCGAGTGGCCCCTGACCGACCGGATCGCCGAGGACGGCGTGCTCGTGTGGCACATCCCGCTGCCCGGCGCGATACGCGACGAACTGGACCTCGTCCGCCGCGGCGACGAGCTGGTCATCACCGTGGGACCGTTCCGCCGGATCGTTCCGCTTCCGTCGGCCCTGCGCCGCTGCACAGTGGCCGGCGCCGCACTGCGCGAGGGCGAGCTGCGCATCCGCTTCGCACCGGACCCCGAGCAGTGGCCGCGCCGGATGTGACCGGGACCCCGCCCCCGGACCAGCCCCGGTACCCGGTGAATCGCGTACCCCCGTTCGGGTAACGTCGACAGTACGAACCGCAGTCAGGAGTCCGCCATGAGCGAAGAGCGCCCCACATCCGACGCCGCTCAGGAGGAGGCCAGCAGGGGTGCCTTCCGTGCGAGCGAAGCCGGGAACCCGGGGGAGCGGGCGACCGATGCCGACGCCTGGGCCAAGGCATGCGCCGAGGACCTCGCCGCGGAGAAGGCCCGCCGCCGCGCCCAGTACGGTGCCCAGCCCGGCTCGGCCGCCGAGGAGCTGCGAAAGCTGGTCGACGCCGTCGCGGACAAACTGTCCGGCCTGCAGACGCCGCTCTTCGGCGCCGCGGCCTCGGGCGCTGCCCAGCAGATGGTGCAGCAGGTGGTGCAGCAGGCCAAGGCAGCCGTGGAACCGGTCATCGAGCGCAATCCGGAGGTCTTCGACCACCTCGCCGCAGCCGGCTCCGAGCTGCTCGCGGCCTACCGGTCCGCCGTCGAGGCCCAGGAGAAGCGCTGGACGAACCGTACTTTCGGGGAGAGCGACCCCCGCCGGGAGGACGGAGAGCAGGGACCGGGCGAGCACATCGACCTCGACTAGGCCGGGTCCGACGATTCGCGTCCGGTCAGCGCGCGGCGGGAATCGCCGGGCGGCGCCTGGGCCGGGGAGCGGGGTGCCGGGCCTCCCGGTGCCTCAGGGAGGCGCCCGACGCCCCCGAGTTCCCTCGGGTACGGTTGGCCGTAGCGGGGCTCGACCGAAACTGAGGGATTCATGGGACTCACCATCGGCGTCGACATCGGTGGCACGAAGATTGCGGCCGGTGTGGTCGACGAGGAAGGCAACATCCTGTCGATCCACACGGTGCCGACTCCGGGCACGCCCGAGGCCATCGTGGACGCCATTGCCGCAGCCGTCGAGGGCGCTCGTGCCGGGCATGAGATCGTCGGCGTCGGGATCGGCGCCGCCGGATACGTCAACCGCCAGCGCTCCACGGTCTACTTCGCGCCGAACATCGACTGGCGCCAGGAGCCGCTGAAGGAGAAGGTCGAGGCCCGTGTGGGCCTCCCGGTGGTCGTCGAGAACGACGCGAACGCTGCCGCATGGGGCGAGTACAAGTTCGGTGCGGGCAAGGGCCACCGCAACGTCATCTGCATCACGCTCGGCACCGGCCTCGGCGGCGGGATCATCATCGGCAACAAGCTCCGTCGCGGCCACTTCGGCGTGGCCGCCGAGTTCGGCCACATCCGGATGGTGCCGGACGGGCTGCTGTGCGGCTGCGGCTCACAGGGCTGCTGGGAGCAGTACGCCTCCGGCCGCGCCCTCGTCCGGTACGCCAAGCAGCGCGCCAACGCCACCCCCGAGAACGCCGAGGTCCTGCTCTCGCTCGGCGACGGCACCCCCGAGGGCATCGAGGGAAAGCACATCTCCATGGCGGCCCGCCAGGGCGACCCGGTGGCCGTCGACTCCTACCGTGAACTCGCCCGCTGGGCCGGCGCCGGCCTCGCCGACCTCGCCTCGCTCTTCGACCCCTCCGCCTTCATCGTCGGCGGCGGGCTGTCGGACGAGGGCGAGCTGGTCCTCGACCCGATCCGCAAGTCGTACAAGCGCTGGCTGGTGGGCGGCAACTGGCGCCCGGTCGCCGATGTCATCGCCGCCCAGCTGGGCAACAAGGCGGGCCTGGTCGGTGCCGCGGACCTGGCCCGGGAGCCCGACCCGATCATGTGATCGCCCCCTTCGTCGCACGGAAGCGCCCGCCGTATCCCGAACCGGGACGGCGGGCGCCGCCGTGTCCGGCGCAGGCGGCGCGGGGCGCACCGGACGCCCCGGCGTATCTTGATCCGCATGGCGACGACCATCACGCTGCCCAACTCCCGGACGGAATCCGACGGTTCGGCCGTCATCCGGGTCCTCGGCTACAACATCCGCTCGATGCGTGACGACACCGACGCGCTCGCCCGGGTGATCCGTGCCTGCGCGCCGGACCTGGTGCTCGTGCAGGAGGCCCCCCGCTTCTTCCGCTGGCGCAAGAAGCTCGCCCGGCTCGCGGCGGCCTCCGGTCTGGTGGTCCTCTCGGGTGGCGCCACGGCCGCCGGCCCGGCCCTGCTGTGCTCGTTGCGTGCCACGGTCGAGCGCACCGAGGACGTGCTGCTGCCCTTGACCCCGGGACAGCACCGGCGGGGCTTCGCGACGGCGGTCGTGCGGTTCGGCCGCGCCCGGTTCGGCGTCCTCAGCTGTCATCTGAGTCTGCGGGGGGACGAGCGGTACGAGCAGGGCGGCATGCTCCTCGACCGGCTCGCCGGAATGGACGTGCCGTACGCCGTCGCGGGCGGCGACCTCAACGAACGCCCGGACGGTCCCGCCTTCGAGCGCCTGGCCGGTGCCCTCCAGGACGGCTGGGCCACCGCACCCTGGGGAGCGGAGTACACCTGGCAGTCCGGCGACCCCTACCAGCGCATCGACGCGATCTTCGCCAGCCGGGGCATCGAGGTCCTCGGCTGCGGTGTCCCGCTCGGCCACCGCGGGGTGACCCGGAGCGACCTGAGGGCGGCCACGGACCACCTTCCGGTGCTGGCCGCCCTCAGAGTTCCCGCGTCGTAGCGCCGGTCAGACCACTGCGCCCCGCCCGGGATCGCCGTCGTCCTCGTCGTCCGTCTTCATTCGGGCCACCAGCGTGACGAAGCCGCCCAGGAAGCCCCCGACGCCGAGCGTGGTGAGCCACCACGTCATGTCCCAGCCCAGCAGCACGGCGAGGAGGATCAGGATCGGGCCGCCGACCACCCCGAGCCAGGCGAACTTCGCCGTCGTGTCGGTCGCGGGCAGCGGCGGGGGCTCCGGGGGGATGAAGTGGCCCTCGTCGTCCTCGTCGAAGTCGTCCTCGGAGGGCTCCGGAGCCGCGTGGTCACGGGGGCCGACCCCGGGCGCGAAGGAGACCGAGCTGCCCAGCGGCTTGGCCGGCTCGCTCCTCGGTCTGCCGTCCTTGCCGTCCTTGCCGTCGTTCGGCTCGAACTCCGGAAGCGCCAGGTCCTCGACCGACTTGAACGGCTTGCTTCCCGGCGGGTCCGGCGGCTCCGCGCCGTAGCCCGCGACGATCGCCGCCCAGGCGGCCTCCTCGTCGAACGGCACGCCCTTCTCGTCCGGCTCGCGGTCCTCGCGGTCGGAGTCGTGCTCAGCCACCTGCGGCCGTCCCTTCCTTGCCGACACTGGGCGCGAGCCGGCCGATGAACGTGTGGCTCTCCTCGAAGATCCGGTTCGCATCGTGGTCCAACGTCGCCACGTGGTAACTCTGTTCCAGCAGGATCTCCGTCACATCCGTGGAGGAGACACGGCTGAGGATCCGGGCCGAGTCGGCCGGGGGCACCACATGGTCCTGGGGGCTGCGCAGGAGCAGCAGCGGCTGGGTGACCTGCGGCAGTTCGCCGTCGACCAGCCGGAAGAAGTTCCGCAGGGAGTGCGCCGCGTGCAGCGGCACCCTGTCGTATCCCAGTTCCGTGCTGCCCTCCTTGGCGATGTCGCTGGCGATCCCGTTCGTCGTACGGACGAGGTGGCGGGCGACCGGGAGGGCGTACGCGGACAGGCCGTGCACCTTGTTGGCCGGGTTGACGACCACGACGCCCTTCACCGCGTCGCCGTGCTTGGCGGCGAGCCGCAGGGCCAGGGCGCCGCCCATGGACAGGCCGGCCACGAAGACCTGGGCGCAGCCCTCGCGCAGGACGCGCAGCTCGCGGTCCACCTCCGCGTACCAGTCCGCCCAGCCGGTGAGCTGCATGTCCTCCCAGCGTGTGCCGTGTCCGGGCAGCAGCGGCAGCGAGACGGTGAGGCCGCGCTCGGCGAGGTACTCCGCCCAGGGGCGCAGCGACTGCGGGGAACCGGTGAAGCCGTGACAGAGGAGGACGCCGACCTCCCCGCCGTCGTGGCGGTACGGCTCGGCTCCAGGCAGGACCGGCACGTTCGGTCTCCTGTTCATGAAAAGGGGCTGGGCACGTCGATTGCAGGTACTTCACCGTACGCGACGGCACTGACACCGACCAGGGTCGTCGGGGTCTTTGCCCAAGGGCCGGGTTAAGGTCTGTTCGACAGACACAGGAGGCACTCGGTTGTTGTACGGCGCGATGAAGGTATCCATCGGGGGGCCGCTGAAGCTCGCCTTCAGGCCGTGGGTGGAAGGCCTCGAGAACGTTCCCGCCGAGGGCCCCGCAATCCTGGCGAGCAATCATCTGTCCTTCTCGGACTCGTTCTTCCTGCCCGTGGTCCTCGACCGCAAGGTGACCTTCATCGCGAAGGCCGAGTACTTCACGACACCCGGGGTGAAGGGGCGGCTGACCGCGGCCTTCTTCAAGGGCGTCGGCCAGCTCCCCGTGGACCGTTCGGGTGCGCGCGGCGCCGGCGAGGCGGCCATCAAGAGCGGTATCGAGGTCCTCGAGCGCGGTGAGCTGTTCGGCATCTATCCGGAGGGGACCCGCTCGCCCGACGGCCGCCTCTACCGGGGCAAGCCCGGCGGCCTCGCGCGCGTGGCGCTGGCCACCGGTGCGCCCGTCATCCCCGTCGCCATGATCGACACCGAGAAGATCCAGCCGCCCGGGAAGATCATTCCCAAGCTGATGCGTCCGGGCATCCGCATCGGCAAGCCGCTGGACTTCACCCGCTACCAGGGCATGGAGCACGACCGTTTCGTGTTGCGCGCAGTGACCGACGAGGTCATGTACGAAATCATGAAGCTCTCCGGCCAGGAGTACGTCGACATGTACGCGACCGCCGCCAAGCGGCAGATCGCGGAGGCGGCGAAGGCGGAGAAGCAGGCGCAGAAGGAAGCCGGACAGGCGCAGAAGGACGCGGAGAAGGCAGCGGCGAAGGACGCCGAGTAGCGAGCAGCAGCGGCGCCTTTCCAGGGCGCCGTCCGTACGCTCGGGGGGTGGGGGGACATGGCCAAGCGCGAGCGGGTCGTCAGGATGTCGGTCGAGCAGCCGCTGTGGCGTGCGCTGAGCGCGTACCGCGTGCTGACGATGCTGTACGCCATCGGTCTCTTCGCGACCGCCTACGACAGATTCGCCCGGCCTTGGGTGGCCGTCGCGTACTACGCCGTGCTGTGCGTATGGACCCTGGCCACCCTCCCCAAGGTGGCGAACGCGGCGAGCTGCACCAAGCGCTTCCTGGCCGTCGACCTCACCCTCGCGCTCACCGGAATCCTGCTCACCCTCCTCGCCGACGCGCACGAGCGGATCGTCGCGGGCGGCCCCACCCTGCCGTCGATATGGACCGCCGGATCCGTCCTCGCGTACGCCATCAAGGGCGGCTGGCGCTGGGCGGGCTTCGCCTCCACGACGGTCGCCGCTGTGAACCTGTTCGAACGCGGCGCCCCGGCCCGTGACACCGTCCACAACGTGGTCCTCGTCTGGGTCGCCTCCATCGCGATCGGGTACGTCGTCGAGGTCGCCCGTGCCTCCGAGCGCACCCTCGCCCGCGCCCTGGAGATCGAGGCCGCGACCCGGGAGCGGGAGCGGCTGGCCCGGGACATCCACGACAGCGTGCTCCAGGTGCTCGCCATGGTGCAGCGCCGCGGCTCCGCGCTCGGCGGGGAGGCCGCGCAGCTGGGCCGGCTCGCCGGTGAGCAAGAGGTCGCGCTGCGCACCCTGGTCTCGGGCGGCCTGGTGCCGCCCTCGCGGGTGTCGGGGGACGCGACGCTCGGCGCGGTCGTCCGCGCGGTCGACGAGCCGGACCCCGAGGAGGGCCCGCTCGACCTGCGCTCCCTGCTCGCCCCGTACGCCGGTGCCCGGGTGACGCTCTCCGGGCCCGGCGCTCCCGTGCCGGTCGCGCCGGCCGCCGCACGGGAACTCGCCGCCGCCGTCGGTGCCGCCCTGGACAACGTCCGCAGGCACGCCGGGGACGGGGCCCGCGCCTGGATCCTGGTCGAGGACGAGCCGGACGGGATCGTCGTGACCGTCCGGGACGACGGGCCCGGGATCCCGGAGGGGCGGCTCGCCCAGGCCGAGGGCGAGGGGCGGCTGGGGGTGGCCCAGTCGATCCGCGGCCGGCTGCGCGACCTCGGCGGCACGGCCGAGCTGATCTCGGTCCCGGGGCAGGGCACGGAAGTGGAACTGACGGTACCGAAGGACATCAAGGACCCGAGGGCCTCACGGGGGAAGGCGGAGAAGCGATGACGGACGCGACCCGGGCCACGGGCCCGGCGGCCTCGGCGGGAGCGGAGGGGTGATGACTGCGGAGACCACCGGGACACCGCAGGCCCCGATCAAGGTCATGGTGGTCGACGACCACCCCATGTGGCGGGACGCCGTCGCCCGCGACCTGACCGAGTCCGGCTTCGACGTGGTCGCCACCGCGGGCGACGGCGAGCAGGCGGTGCGACGCGCGCGGGCCGCCGCACCCGACGTCCTCGTCCTGGACCTGAACCTGCCCAGGATGCCCGGCGTGCAGGTCTGCAAGGAACTCGTCGGTGCCGACTCGGCGCTGCGGGTCCTCGTGCTGTCGGCCAGCGGTGAGCACGCGGACGTGCTGGAAGCGGTGAAGTCGGGCGCGACGGGCTATCTGCTGAAGTCGGCGTCCACTCAGGAGCTGATCGACGCCGTGCGCCGTACGGCGGTCGGCGACCCCGTGTTCACGCCCGGGCTCGCCGGCCTCGTCCTCGGCGAGTACCGTCGCCTCGCCTCCGAACCGGCCCCCGCACCGGGCAACGACGAGCCGAGGACCCCGCGGCTGACCGACCGCGAGACCGAGGTGCTCCGCCTGGTGGCCAAGGGCCTGAGCTACAAGCAGATCGCCGAGCGCCTGGTCATCTCGCATCGCACGGTGCAGAACCACGTCCAGAACACCCTGGGCAAGCTCCAGCTGCACAACAGGGTGGAACTCGTGCGGTACGCGATCGAGCGGGGACTCGACGGCGAGTGAACCGTTGTCGCCGCTTACCGCTTTCGAGTGGATTCACGCTGATCAACTAACCGACATTTCACCGGAATTGACCTTCCCCGCCATGCCGGAGTGATGCGGGTCACCATTAGCGTGACCCGCATCAGGCAACCGCGGCGAAGGGACATTTCCATGCGGGTCGGAGTACTGACCGGAGGCGGCGACTGCCCCGGGCTCAACGCCGTCATCCGGGGCATCGTCCGCAAGGGCGTGCAGGAGTACGGCTACGACTTCGTCGGCTTCCGGGACGGCTGGCGGGGACCCCTCGAAGGCGACACGGTCCGCCTCGACATTCCCGCCGTGCGCGGCATCCTGCCCCGCGGCGGCACGATCCTCGGCTCCTCGCGCACCAATCCGCTCAAGCAGGAGAACGGCATCCGCCGTATCAAGGACAACCTCGCCAAGGAGGAGGTCGACGCACTCGTCGCGATCGGCGGAGAGGACACCCTGGGAGTCGCGGCGCGCCTGGCCGACGAGTACGGCGTCCGGGTCGTCGGCGTCCCGAAGACCATCGACAACGACCTCTCCGCGACGGACTACACCTTCGGCTTCGACACCGCCGTCAACATCGCGACCGAGGCCATCGACCGCCTGCACACGACGGCGGAGTCGCACATGCGCGTCCTCGTCGTCGAGGTGATGGGCCGTCACGCGGGCTGGATCGCGATCCACTCGGGGCTGGCCGGCGGGGCGAACGTCATCCTCATCCCCGAGCAGCGCTTCGACGTCGACCAGGTGTGTGCATGGGTGACGTCCCGCTTCAAGGCGTCGTACGCGCCGATCGTGGTCGTCGCCGAGGGGGCGATGCCGAAGGACGGCGACATGGTCCTGAAGGACGGGTCGCGGGACTCGTTCGGGCACGTCCGTCTCTCGGGCGTCGGCGAGTGGCTGGCGAAGCAGATCGAGAGCCGGACGGGCAAGGAGGCCCGTACGACCGTGCTCGGGCACGTCCAGCGCGGCGGCACGCCCAGCGCCTTCGACCGCTGGCTCGCCACCCGCTTCGGCCTGCACGCCATCGAGGCGGTCCGCGACGGCGACTTCGGCAAGATGGTCGCCCTGCGCGGGACGGACGTCGTCCGTGTCCCGATCTCGGAGGCCACGGCCAAGCTGAAGACGGTCGACCCGAAGCTCTACGAAGAGGTCGGCGTCTTCTTCGGCTGACGCCCTGCCCGCCCCTGTCCCCTGGGCGCCGGCCCATCGCTCCGGCGCACGAACCGCCTGACACACCGGGGCCGCCGGGCCGGCGGGCCGGCGCCCCCGGCGGTCGCGCCCGGTCCGCCGGTCCGCGGGCCTGTCTGCGCTCGGGCCGTTGCCGGTCCGTCGGTCTCCGGGTGCCGTCGGTCGGCCGGCTCGACCGGCGTGGCGGGTCGTCCGCGCCACGGTGCACGACGTCCTCGGCCACATGGCCGGGCTACATGGCCGGGCGCCGCTCCGGGAGCGTGCTCGTGCCGACCGCGGCCAGCTGACCCAGGAGCTCCCGCACCACCGCCGCGCCGCCCACCGACAGCACCGACTCCGGGTGGAACTGCACGCCCGCGAACCCGGGCCCGCGCAGCGCGTGCACCTCGCCGCTCGCGCTGCGGCCGACCTCGACACCGTGCGCCGCCAGCTCGGCCGCCGCCTCGTCGTCGCACCGCGCCACGAAGCTGTTGTAGAAGCCGACCGTCTCCCGCCGTCCGAACAGGTCGATCTCCGTCTGCGCGCCCTGGTACGGAACCTCCTTCCGTACGATCTCCAGGCCCAGCTCGGCCGCGATCAGCTCATGGCCCAGACAGACCCCCAGCACCCCGTGCCGGTGCCCCCGGACGACCTCCGCCGTCAGCCCCCGCAGGAACCGCATCTTGGGATCGGTCACGTCCGACGGGTCGCCCGGTCCCGGGCCGAGGACCACCGGGCCCTCATGTGCGAGCACCGCCTCCCGCAGCCCCGGCTCGTCGTACCGCCGTACCGTCACCTCGAGACCCGACGACCGCAGGACGTGCGCGAGCATCGCCGTGAAGGTGTCCTCGCCGTCGACGACGAACGCGCGCCCGGTGAGGGCACTGGAGTCGGAGGCCCGCTCCTGCATCCGCAGCCAGAACGGCGCGAGCCGGGCCCGCCGCCCGTCGAGCGCCGCCTGCACCCGGGGGTCGTCCGCCAGCCGCGGCCCTACCCGCTCCTCGCGGGGCCGCGCCGGACGCACGCCCAGCGCCGCCAGCACCCCGGCCGCCTTGGCATGCGTCTCCGCCACCTCGGCCGCCGGGTCGGAGCCGCGGACCAGCGTGGCCCCGACCGGCACCCGCAGCCGTCCGTCCGCGTCGATGTCGGCGGTCCGGATGAGGATGGGGGAGTCGAGGGTCCCCATGCCCGGCGACCCTTCAGACCTGTCACCCGCGCACCGCCCGAGCAGCGCGAGCGCGCCCGCGTAGTAGCCACGGCCGCCGACTTCGTGCCGCTCGATCACCCGGCACGCGTTCTGCACGGGCGAGCCCGTGACGGTCGCCGCGAACATGGTCTCCCGCAGCACCTCGCGCACGTCGAGCGTGGACTTCCCGCGCAGCTCGTACTCCGTGTGCGCGAGATGCGCCATCTCCTTCAGCCGCGGTCCGACGACTACCCCGCCCATGTCGCCGACCGTGCACATCATCTTGAGCTCCTCGTCCACGACCATCGACAGCTCCTCGATCTCCTTGCCGTCGGCGAGGAAGGCGAGCAGGTCCTCGGGGGTCGGGCCACCGGCGGGATAGCGATAGGTCCCGCTGATGGGGTTCATCACGACGGTGCCGCCTGACATGCGTACATGCACCTCGGGGCTGGCTCCCACCAGCGTCCGCCCGCCCGTGTGCACCAGGAAGGTCCAGTACGCGCCCCGCTCACCGATCAGCAGCCGGCGGAACAGCGCGAGGGCGTCGGCCCGGCCGAACCCCGGGATCGCCCCCTCGTAGGTGCGCCGGATCACGAAGTTCGCGCCCTCGCCGCGTCCGATCTCCTCGCGCAGCACCCGCCCGACGATCCCGGCGTACTCCTCGTCGGAGATGTCGAAGCCGCCGCCCTCGACCCGGACCTCGTGCTCCGGCAGCTGCGCCAGGGCCCGGTCCAGGGGGATCTCGTACGACTCCTCGGGGCGCAGGGCGAGCAGGGGCGTGCCGTCGTCGCGCACGTCGAAGCCGCGCTCGCGGATCTGGCGGTACGGGACGAGGGCCAGCCCCTCGTCGGGGAGGTCGGCCAGGCGCTCACAGGGAGCGACCGGGCCGATCAGCACCTCGACGGTGTCGTGATCGCGCCCGGGCGTACGGCGCCGCAGCAGGGCGAACGGACGGGGATCGTCCAGCAGGTCGAGCAGGTTCATGGGGCGGGTTCCTTCTCTGCGGATCATCTGCGGGAGAGGAACGGCCCGGTCGCACAAACGCCGAAGGCCGCCCCTCGGGCGGCCTTCGCGAAGTTCTGGGTACGCGCAGTCAGTGGGCCGCCGGACGAGCGGTCCACCACCAGTTCTGGTGCAGGGTCGATTGCGCGAACATGCCACGCACCTTACACGAGCCCTGTCCACGGAGGGGACGGATCGTCTCATCTGTCGAGCGCGTCCGATGAGCAGCGGACACGACCCCGTAATGTTTAGGGGTGACCGTGAACGCTAAGACCAGCGCGAGCGCTGGCAACACCTGGCGAGACCTGCCCGCGGCGCAGCAGCCCGAGTACCCCGACCTTGAGGCTCTGCGCGCAGTGATCGCGGACCTCGAGTCGTATCCGCCGCTCGTCTTCGCGGGCGAGTGCGACCAGCTGCGCGCCCGGATGGGAGCCGTCGCCAGGGGCGAGGCGTTCCTGCTCCAGGGCGGCGACTGCGCGGAGGCCTTCGACGGGGTGTCCGCCGACCACATCCGCAACAAGCTCAAGACCCTGCTCCAGATGGGCGCCGTGCTCACGTACGCCGCCTCGGTACCGGTCGTGAAGGTCGGCCGCATCGCCGGCCAGTACTCCAAGCCGCGCTCCAAGCCCACCGAGACCCGCGACGGCGTGACCCTGCCGACCTACCGCGGCGACTCCGTCAACGGCTTCGACTTCACCGAGAAGGCCCGCGTCCCGGACCCCGAGCGCCTGAAGCGGATGTACAACGCGTCCGCCTCGACGCTCAACCTGGTGCGCGCCTTCACCACCGGCGGCTACGCCGACCTGCGCCAGGTGCACGCCTGGAACCAGGACTTCGTGAAGTCGTCCCCGTCCGGGCAGCGCTACGAGCAGCTGGCGCGGGAGATCGACAACGCGCTGAACTTCATGCATGCCTGCGGGGCGGACCCGGAGGAGTTCAAGACCGTCGAGTTCTACGCCTCCCACGAGGCGCTGCTGCTCGACTACGAGTCCGCGCTGACCAGGGTCGACTCGCGCACCGGACAGCTGTACGACGTGTCCGGGCACATGGTGTGGATCGGTGAGCGCACCCGCCAGCTGGACGGCGCGCACATCGAGTTCGCCTCGAGGATCCGCAACCCGATCGGCATCAAGCTCGGCCCGACGACGACGGCCGAGGAGGCGCTCCAGTACATCGAGCGCCTCGACCCGGAGCGCGAGCCGGGCCGGCTGACCTTCATCGTCCGCATGGGCGCCGACAAGATCCGCGACAAGCTCCCCGAGCTGGTGGAGAAGGTCACGGCGTCGGGCGCGGCGGTGGCCTGGGTGACCGACCCGATGCACGGCAACACCTTCGAGGCGGCCTCCGGGCACAAGACGCGCCGCTTCGACGACGTGCTGGACGAGGTCAAGGGCTTCTTCGAGGTCCACAAGGCGCTCGGCACGCACCCCGGCGGCATCCATGTGGAGCTGACCGGCGACGACGTCACCGAGTGCGTGGGCGGCGGCGACGAGATCTTCGTCGACGATCTGCACCAGCGCTACGAGACGGCGTGCGACCCGCGTCTGAACCGCAGCCAGTCCCTCGACCTGGCGTTCCTGGTCGCCGAGATGTACCGGGACCAGTAGTCGTCACGGCCCGGCGGCCGAAGTGGGGCGCGGATCACATTCGGTCCGCGCCCCTTTTGTGGATCCGGCGCGGCCGGTAAGGTTAGGTTTGCCTCACCGATCAACGGGATGGCATGGACACCAGCGATTCCGTCGGGAGGTGAACCGCGTGTACGTCTGCAGTTGCTTCGGGATCACCGAGCGGCAGGTCGAGCAGCATGCGGAGAACGGCGCCTGCACCCCCCGGCAGATCGCGTCGGCCTGCAAGGCGGGCACGGACTGCGGCTCGTGCGTGCGGCGGATCCAGGCGCTGCTCGGTCGTGGCGCATGTCCCCGCCGTGAGCTCGCGAACCAGGGGAAGCCGATGCTCGCCGCCGCCGACACCTTGGAAGCCGACACCCTGGAAGAGGCCGCCTAGCCCTCGCCCGGCTCAGCCCGGTCCTGGCGCGTCCCCGGCCCGGCTCCCGCCTAGCTCTCCGGCTGCTCGATGATCTGCGAGATGTAGAGCGCCTCGCCGAGCTTGTCCACCAGATCGAGCTGGGTGTCCAGGTAGTCGATGTGGTGCTCCTCGTCCGCCAGGATCGTCTCGAAGATGTTCGCGGACGTGATGTCGCCCTTCTCCCGCATGACCTTGATCCCGCGCTTGAGCCGGTCGATCGCCTCGACCTCGATCTGTCGGTCGGCCTCGAACATCTCCTTGACGGTCTGTCCCACCCGCACATGGAAGAGCCGCTGGTAGTTCGGCAGCCCCTCGAGGAAGAGGATCCGGTCGGTGAGCACCTCGGCGTGCTTCATCTCGTCGAACGACTCGTGCCGCGTGTACTTGGCGAGCTTGTACCAGCCGAGGTTCTCCTGCATCTTCGCGTGCAGGAAGTACTGGTTGATCGCGGTCAGCTCGCCGGTGAGCTGTTCGTTGAGGAATTCGATGACCTCGGGGTCGCCCTGCATGGCGCGGGCTCCTTCCAGGCGGGGACTGGCGGGTTGCGCGCATGATTGCATCGGCACCGAGAGGCGTCCAGTAAGTTCACGCTTAGTGTGAGTTGCCCGATTCGTTCCCCGACTGGTCATGTGCACCCTCCGCGGTCTGTCAGGATGGATACATGGGTCATCCGGTGGAGCGCGAATCTGGAGAAGCAGCACGGGTCGAGCTTCCGCCGGGACAGCGACTGCAGCGGGGCTGGCCGGTCACGCACTACGGTCCCGTTCCGAAGTTCCGCCCCGAACGCTGGGAGTTCAGGGTCTTCGGCGCCACCGCGGACGGTGAGAAGCACTGCTGGAACCACGAAGAGTTCACCGCCCTGCCGTATGCGACCGTCGTGGCCGATCTGCACTGCGTCACCAAGTTCAGCATGCTCGGAGCCGAGTGGGGCGGTGTCCCGGCGCGTACGATCCTGGAGATCGCCCCGCCCGCGCCCACGGTCACCCATGTCATGGTCTGGGCCGAGTACGGGTTCAGCTCGAACCTGCGCCTCGCCGACTTCGCCTCCGACCGCACCATCTTCGCCACCCACAAGGACGGCGAACTGCTCACCGCGGAGCACGGCTTTCCGCTGCGCCTGATCGTCCCGCACCTGTACGCCTGGAAGGGCCCCAAGTGGGTCCGCGGCGTCGAGTACATGACGGCCGACCGCCGTGGCTTCTGGGAGGAGCGCGGGTACCACAACATCGGCGACCCGTGGAAGGAACAGCGCTACTCCTACCAGGAGGAAGCCGGGGACGGTCCCGAGCTCTGACCCCCGGCCCGCGGGTGCGCGGGTGAGTCCGCCGGTCAGCCGTCCCGCAGTCTCTTCAGCCGCGCCACATCCGCCGCGTGCCCCTCCTTGCCGCCGGGCGTCTCGATGACCAGAGGGACGCCCGCGGTGGCCGGGTGTGTCATCAGCGCACGGAACGGGTCCTCGCCGATGTGGCCGGAGCCGATGTTCGCGTGGCGGTCCCGGTGGGCGCCGACCACGTCCTTGGAGTCGTTCGCGTGGATCAGCCCGAGCCGCCCCTCGCCGACGGTGTCCACCAGCAGGTCGAGGGTCTGGTGCATGCCGTCAGGCCCGGTCAGATCGTGCCCGGCGGCGAAGACATGACAGGTGTCGAGGCAGACGCCGAGCTTGGGGTGCGCGTCCAGGGCCTCGAAGTACGGTCCGAAGTCCCAGGTGCGCGAGCACAGGGACGCGCCCTGGCCCGCGGTCGACTCCAGCAGCAAACAGGGGTCTTCGTCGTGTGTCAGCTCGTCCAGGAGCGGCAGCATGTACTCACGTACCTGCTTCAGAGCCACGGCCCGCTCCCGGCCGCCGGTCGCACTGCCGGTGTGCACGACGACGCCGAGCGCGCCGATCTCGCGGCCCCGGCGCAGTGAGTGCCGCAGGGACTCCACGGACCTCTCGACGGTCGCCTCGGTGTGCGAACCGAAGTTGATCAGATACGGGGCGTGGACATACACCGGGATGAACTCGGCGGCGCACACGGTCCGGAATGCCTCGTCCTGCCGCGGATTGCCGGCGGGCGTCGCCCAGCCGCGCGGATTGGCGACGAAGACCTGCACGGTCTCGGCCCCGAGGTCGCGTGCGTAGGACAGCCCGACGGAGTGCAGACCACCGGCCACCGGAACGTGGCCGCCGACGGGATTGCGGGAGGGGAAGGGGAAAGGCGTTCGGCTCATGTCACGTCCAGCATGCCAGGCCCGTCGGCCCTCTCCCTCGAGGCCTACCGCACCTGCACACCCGCCTACCGCCCCTGCACACCCCCGCGGCCTTTCCGGGCTGCGGATTCCGGCGGTCCTTCCGGGCCCCGGGTCTCCTGCGGTTCTTGCGGGCCGTCACTACCGGATGGTGATCGTGATCGTGGACCCCTTCGGTGCCTTCCGGCCGCCCTTCACCGACTGGCTCTTCACCGTGTCGCCGAACAGGCCCAGCAGTCCCCGGTCCTCCTCGACCTGGAAGCCCGCGGCCTGGAGCGTCTTCTTCGCGTCGTCGACGCTGTCGCCGGTCACATCCGGTACCTCGACCATCTCACGGCCCTTGGAGATCGTCAGCGTGACCGTGTCGCCCGTGCCGGCCTGCAGGCCCGCGCCCGGCGACTGCCGGGCGACCTTCCCGGCGTCGAACTCCGAGGTGACCTGGGTGTCGGCGATCTTCACCCGAAGGCCCGCGCCCTGCAACTGAGCCGTCGCCTCGTCGATGGAGGCGCCGGTGACGTCGGGTACGTCCACCGGCGCGCCCCTGCTGACGCTGAGCGCGATCGCCGAACCGCCGTGGCGCTGGGTGCCGGCGACCGGGTCCGTGCCGATCACCTGCCCCTTGGGCACGTCCTCGCTGAACGCGTCCGTGACCATGCCGGCGACCAGGCCGTTCCTCTTCAGCCGGTTCCGTGCCTCGTTCAGCGGCAAGCCCTTCAGATCGGGCACCGCCACCGTCTCGGGGCCGTCGGAGAGAGTCAGTGTCACCGAGTCGTTGGAGCGTATCCGCGTGCCCGCCGCCGGGTCGGTGCTGATCACGGTGCCGCGCAGCACAGTGTCGCTGTAGGCGTGCTTGACCTGCCTGACCTCGAGCCCGGCCTTCCTCAGCCGCGTCCGCGCCTGGGCCTCGGTCTTCGCCAGCACCGGCGGGACCTTGGTGAACTGCCCGGAGTTTATGTACCAGACGCCCGCGCCGACGCCGAACACCACCAGCACGGCGAGGACCAGCGCCAGCAGTCCGCGCCGGGGACGCGCGGAGCGCCGAGGGGGCTCGGGCGCCGGGCTCTCGAGCCGGCTCGTCCGGTTGAGCACGGCCTCGTCCTCGTTGACCGGGTTCACCGGCAGCAGACGCGGTATCACGCTCGTCCGGTCCTCGGCGTTGTGGTGCTCCGAGGCGATGGCCCCCGGCGGTACGGCGTCCAGCTGCTCGGCGGTGAGCGCGCCGCGTGCCTCCAGCACCTGGCCGAGCAGCGCCACCGCGTTGTGCGGGCGCAGCTCGGGGTTGCGCGCGGTCGCCGACGCGACCAGTTCGTCCAGGTCCACGGGCAGCCCCGGCACGGCGGCCGACGGGGGCGGCACGTCCTCGTTCAGGTGCTGGTAGAGCACCTGGGCGGGGGACTCGCCCTGGTGCGGCTTGGCCCCGGTGAGCATCTCGTAGAGGACGACCCCGCACGCGTACACGTCGACCCGGGTGTCGGCGGTGCCGTTCTCGATCTGCTCCGGGGCGAGGTAGGAGACCGTGCCGAGGACGGCGCCCGTCGTGTTCGTGACGGTGTCCACCGCCCGCACCAGACCGAAGTCGGCCACCTTGACCCGGCCGTCGTCCCCTATCAGGACGTTCTCCGGTTTCATGTCCCGGTGCACGAACCCGGCACGGTGTGCGGCGCCCAGGGCGGCCAGCACCGGCTCGAGGATGTCGAAGGCGGCGCGCGGCTGCAGCGCGCCGCGCTCGCGCAGCACGTCGCGCAGGGTGCACCCGGCGACGTACTCCATGGCGAGGTAGACGTACGACCCGTCGGTGCCCTGGTCGAAGACCTGCACCACGTTCGGGTGGGCGAGGCGCGCCACCGACTTGGCCTCGCGGATGAAGCGCTCGACGAACGACGCGTCGGCGGCCAGCGTCGGGTGCATCACCTTGAGCGCGAGCACTCGGTCCAGCCGGGTGTCCACGGCCCGGTAGACCGTGGCCATCCCGCCGACCGCGACGCGCGCGTCGACGCGGTAGCGGCCGTCGAGCACCTGCCCGACGAGAGGGTCCTGAAGGGTCGTATCCACGCAGGTGAGTCTACGAGGGCACACTGTCGGCCCCGGCCGTTCCGTCGATTCCGGGGCACGACTGCAGCCGAGCTGTGACGCATACCGCAGGCGCGCGGCGCCCGGGAGGGCCTCAGAAGGCCGGCCGCTCGGGGTCCAGGTGAGCCATGCCCTCGGCGGGAGAGGACGCCTCCGCGAAGTGCCGGCGCGGAATGCGCCCCGCTCGATGGGCCAGCCGCCCCGCCTCCACCGCGTGCCGCATGGCGTCGGCCATCAGCACCGGCTCCTGCGCCCGGGTCACCGCCGAGGCGAGCATCACACCCGCGCACCCCAGCTCCATCGCCAGCGCCGCGTCCGACGCCGTACCCGCCCCCGCGTCCAGAATGACCGGCACGCGCGCGTGCTCCACGATCAGCTGGAAGTTGTGCGGGTTGCGGATCCCCAGCCCGGAGCCGATCGGGGAGCCGAGCGGCATGATCGCGGCGCAGCCGACGTCCTCCAGCTTGCGGGCGAGGACGGGGTCGTCGTTCGTGTACGGCAGCACGGTGAAGCCGTCGTCGACCAGTGTCTCGGCCGCGTCCAGCAGTTCGATCGGGTCGGGCAGCAGGGTGCGCTCGTCGGCGATGACCTCCAGTTTGACGAGGTCCGTTTCGAGCGCCTCGCGCGCGAGGCGGGCGGTGAGCACGGCCTCCCCCGCGGTGAAGCAGCCCGCTGTGTTCGGCAGGACCCGGATGCCCAGCTTGTCGAGCACGGACAGGACGGACCCGTGCGCCGAGGCGTCGACGCGTCGCATCGCGACCGTCGTCAGCTCCGTGCCGGATGCGACCAGCGCCCGCTCCAGCACCTCGAGGCTGGGTGCCCCGCCGGTCCCCATGATCAGCCGGGACGAGAAGGTCGTACCACCGAGGACGAAGGGATCGTCGGCCATGGGTCAGCCTCCTTGGACTGCGGTGAGGATCTCGACGCGATCCCCCTCGGACAGGCGCGTGGACGGCCACTGCGCGCGCGGGACGACGGTTTCGTTGAGGGCGGCGGCCACGCCCGAGGGGGCCGCGGTGAGGGTCCGCACCACCGCGTCGAGCGCGATGCCCGAAGCGAACTGGCGGGGCTCCCCGTTGACCGAGATGTTCATGCGGGCTGCTCCGTGAGTTCGGCGGCGGTGAAGCGCCGGGGGGTGAAGGGGCGGGCCTCGTCCGGGAGCTCCCCGGTCGTCAGGGCGTGCGCCATGACGTCCCCGGTGACCGGGGTGAGCAGGACGCCGTTGCGGTAGTGCCCCGTGGCCAGCAGCAGACCGTCCAGCTGTGCCGGGCCGAGCAGCGGCGCGTTGTCCGGGGAGCCCGGCCGCAGTCCCGCGCGGGTCTCGGTGAGCGGCAGCTCGGTGATCCCGGGGACCAGCTCGTGCGCGTCCCGCAGCAGCTCGTAGACGCCGCCCGCGGTGACCGTCGTGTCCCAGCCGAGCTCCTCGCTGGTCGCGCCGACGACGAGTTCGCCGCTCTCGCGCGGCACCAGATAGACCTGGCTGCCGCGGACGACGGCCCGCACGGTGCGGCTCAGGAACGGCGCGTACCGCTTCGGCACGGTCAGCCGCAGCACCTGCCCCTTCACGGGGCGCACGGGCGGCAGGACCTCCCTCGGGAGGCCCCCGAGACGGCCGCTGAGGCTGCCCGCGGCGAGGACGACCTGCCCGGCGGCGAGACCGGTGCCGTCGGCGGTCGTGACCCCGGCGGCCCGCTCCCGCACCACCGTCAGCCGCTCCGCCCACTGCCGGTGGAAGACCACTCCGGCGCGTTCGCAGGCCGTCATCAGGGCCCCGACGAGACGGCGCGGGTCGATCTGATGGTCGGCGTCGACCCTGAGCCCCCCACGCACGCCCGGCGCGAGCATCGGCTCCAGGCGGCGGCACTCGCGCCCGCTCAGCCACTCCGACGCGAGGCCCGACCGCTGCTGCAGGGCGTGCAGCTCACGCAGATGGGCGCGGTCGTCGGCGTCGAGCGCCACGGCGAGCGTGCCGCACCGGCGGTAGCCGAGATCCCGGCCCGTGGCCCCGGTCAGCTCGGCGACGAAGTCCGGATAGCGGCGGGCGGACTCCAGGTTGAGGGCGAGCAGCGTCTGCTCGCCGTAGTGCAGTTCGGTGACGGCTGCGAGCATCCCGGCGGCCACCTGGGCCGCTCCGCCGCCCGGCTCGGGATCCACCACGCTGGTGGCGAACCCGCGCTGCGCCGCCCGCCAGGCGGTCACGAGCCCGATGATCCCGCCCCCGACGACGAGGACGTCTGACGTGGATGTAGACGACATGGGCGTCCAGCCCCCTCCCTTCGCCGGCATGACCCGGATCAGGTTCGTACGGTCGGAGGCCGCCAGCCTCCCTCTCAGCCCGGTGCGCCCGGGCTCCCGCGAGTGCTTGTACGTTGGCCACCCTAGCCCGTGCCGTTTGCGTCAGTAAGGGAGCCTGCGTTCATGGCCCGCTCGCTCGACGGTCTGGTCCTCGCCCCCGTCACGGACCAGGCCGCAGGTCAGGTCGGTACCCGCACCCGGTTCACGTACCACGAGGAGGACGGCGAGATCTGGGCCGAGTACGCGGGCGGCGACGTGGTGCGCGGCCGTCTGGTGGGTACGCGGCAGGGTGACGGTCTCGACTTCCGGTACGTGCAGCTCAAGCGCGACGGGACCACGTCGTCCGGGCACTGTGTCTCGCGCGTCGTGGAGCTTCCCGACGGGCGGGTGCGCCTGGAGGAGACGTGGGAGTGGGAGTCGCAGCCGGGCAGCGGGACGAGCGTTGTGGAGCAGGTCACTCAGCACGCCCCCTGACTGACAAATTGTCAGTTGTCTATGGTGATCAGGTGAGCGAGCAGACGCAGGCACGGAGCGATTCGGCACGGCGCGCCGTCGTCGTGGGCGCGGGCATGGCCGGGGTGCAGACCGCGGTCGCCCTGCGGGAGCAGGGCTTCACCGGCAGCGTGACGCTGATCGGCGCGGAGCCGCACCAGCCGTACGACAGGCCGCCGCTGTCCAAGGCCGTGCTGCTGGGAAAGGCCGAGGGCTCCGCCTTCGACGTCGACTTCGAGTCCCTGGGGATCGAGCTGCGGCTGGGCTGCGAGGCGCTCGGGGTGCGGCCCGACGACCATGAACTGGACACGGTGGAGGGGCCCGTCCCCTACGACGCCCTGGTCCTCGCCACCGGTGCCGAACCGATCCGGCTGCCGGGCGCCGACGGCGTGCCCGGGGTGCATCTGCTGCGCACGCTGGACGACGCCGAGCGGCTGCGGCCGGTCCTCGCCCGGCAGCACGACATCGTGGTCGTGGGCGCGGGGTGGATCGGCGCCGAGTTCGCCACCGCGGCGCGCGAGGCAGGCTGCGCGGTGACGGTGGTGGAGGCCGCGGACCGGCCGCTCGCGGGGGCCCTGCCGGCGGAGGTGGCGGCGCCGATGGCGGGCTGGTACGCGGCCAGCGGGGCCGAACTGCGCACGAACGCGCGCGTGGAGCGCATCGAGCCGGGGGCCGTGGTGCTCGACGACGGCTCCCGGGTGCCCGCGGGCGCGGTGGTCGTGGGCATCGGGGCGCGTCCGGCGACCGCGTGGCTGGCCGGATCGGGCATCGCGCTGGGCCTCGACGGCGAGGTGCTGGCCGACGAGCACCTGCGCACGTCGGCGCCGGACGTGTACGCGGTGGGGGACTGCGCGTCCTTCCCGTCGGGGCGCTACGAGCAGCGCCTGCTGGTCCACCACTGGGACAACGCCCTCCAGGGTCCGCGCACGGTGGCCGCGAACATCATCGGGGAGACGCCGGTGGCGTACGACCCGGTGCCGTACTTCTGGTCGGAGCAGTTCGGCCGCTTCGTCCAGTACGTGGGTCATCACGCGTCCGCCGACACCACCGTGTGGCGCGGGGACCCGGAGGGCGCGGCATGGGCGGTGTGCTGGCTGCGCTCCGGCCGCCTGGTGGCCCTGCTGGCGGTGGGCCGCCCCCGGGACCTGGCCCAGGGCCGCCGCCTGATCGAATCGGGCACCCCCATGGACCCGGCACTCCTGTCGGATCCGTCCCGCCCGCTGAAGGAGGCCACGGCGTGAGGTGCTTCTCCGTCTCCGGGCGGTGCCGTACGGTCACGTCCCGTACGCCCCGCCGTGCCGCGGAAGCCTCCGGGCGCCGGCCCCCGCCTCGGCGGCAGGGCGTCCACCGCACCTGCGAAACACCCGCCGGGCCGGTTCCCTGTCCACCGCCGGAGGCAACCGGCACCCCGCCCGGAGGCGCCCCGCTTCCGACTGTCAGTCCGGGATGGCACGCTTAATCCTGTGACCGAGATTGACGCAAAGATCGATGCTCTCGTCCCTGCATGGCTCACCCTGCCCGACATCGCCGAAGCGCTCGGTGTCGAGGTGACGCGCGTCCGGCAGCTGGTCAAGGAGGGCCAGCTCATCGCCGTACGTCGTGGTGAGAACCGCGCGCTGCACGTTCCCGCCGCCTTCATCGACGGGGACAAGGTCGTCAAGGGCCTGTCCGGCACCCTGACGCTCCTGCGGGACGACGGCTTCACGGTCGAAGAGATGATCGAGTGGCTCTTCACCCCGGACCCCACCCTGCCCGGCACCCCCGCGCAGGCCCTCAGCGAGAATCGCGGCACGGAGGTGAAGCGCCGCGCGCAGGCGCTCGCCGTCTGATCCGATCCGAGAACAACCGCCCGGCGTACGGGCCGCGGTCCACGGGCCACGGCTCCGGCCGACCGCGCCCGCCGCGGCCCGTACGCCACCTACCCCGGGGAACCCACCGTGCCCGACACCGCCCGCTCCGCCCGGCTCGCGGATGCCCGCGTCTACCTCTGCACGGACGCCCGCAAGCGCCAGGGCGACCTCGCCGAGTTCCTCGACGCGGTCCTCGCGGGTGGCGTCGACATCGTCCAGCTGCGTGACAAGGACATGGAGGCCGCCGAGGAGCTGGAGCACCTCCAGGTCTTCGCCGACGCCTGCGCCCGCCACGGCAAGCTGCTCGCGGTGAACGACCGCGCGGACGTCGCCCACGCCGCCGCCAGTGACGTTCTGCATCTGGGCCAGGGAGACCTCCCTGTTCCCGCGGCCCGCGCCGTCCTCGGCGACGACGTCCTCATAGGGCGCTCCACGCACTCCGAGGCGGAGGCCGATGCCGCAGCCGTCCAGGAAGGCGTGGACTACTTCTGCACGGGTCCCTGCTGGCCCACCCCCACCAAGCCCGGCCGGCCGGCCCCCGGCCTCGGCCTGGTCCGCCACACCGCCGCCCTCGGCACCGACCGCCCCTGGTTCGCCATCGGCGGCATCGACCTGGGCAACCTGGACGAGGTCCTGGAGGCGGGCGCCCGCCGTGTGGTGGTCGTCCGCGCCATCACGGAGGCCGAGGACCCGGGCGCTGCGGCCGCCGAGTTCGCGAAGCGGCTGCGCACGGCCTAGCGCGAGGCAGGGCTCGGCTCAGCGCAGCGCGGGGCTCGGCTCAGCGCCACGCAGTGCTCTGCGCCGGGCACGAGTCGACGCCCCGGTGTCCGACAGGTGGACAACAAATCGACAATTCGGGCAAATTTCGTGCGTCCGGTTGGGCGACCGTCGACCCCTGGCTAACCTGCGACTATGGCCCTCGGAACCGCATCCACGAGGACTGATCGCGCGCGGACAGTGCGCGACATCCTCGCCACCGGCAAGACGACGTACTCGTTCGAGTTCTCGGCGCCGAAAACGCCCAAGGGCGAGCGGAACCTGTGGAGCGCGCTCCGGAGGGTCGAGGCGGTCGCCCCCGACTTCGTGTCCGTGACGTACGGCGCGGGCGGCTCCACCCGTGCGGGCACCGTCAAGGAGACCCAGCAGATCGTCGTGGACACCACGCTCACGCCGGTCGCCCATCTCACCGCGGTCAATCACTCCGTCGCCGAGCTGCGCAACATCATCGGCCAGTACGCCGACGCCGGCATCCGCAACATGCTCGCGGTCCGCGGAGACCCGCCCGGCGACCCCATGGCCGAGTGGGTCCGCCACCCCAAAGGCCTGACCTACGCCGCCGAACTCGTCCGGCTCATCAAGGAGTCGGGCGACTTCTGCGTGGGTGTCGCCGCCTTCCCGGAAATGCACCCGCGCTCCGACGACTGGGACACGGACGTCACGCATTTCGTCGACAAGTGCCGGGCCGGTGCCGATTACGCGATCACGCAGATGTTCTTCCAGCCGGAGTCGTATCTGCGGCTGCGCGACCGGGTCGCCGGCGCGGGCTGTGCGACCCCGGTCATCCCCGAGATCATGCCCGTGACCAGCGTGCGGATGCTGGAGCGGCTGCCGCAGCTCAGCAACGCCGTCATCCCCGACGGTCTGAGAGAGCGGATCCTCGCAGCGAAGGACGATCCGGCGGCTGTACGCTCGATCGGGATCGAGTTCGCCACCGAGTTCTGCGCGAGGCTGCTGGCCGAAGGAGTCCCCGGTCTGCACTTCATTACACTCAACAATTCCACGGCGACGCTGGAAATCTACGAAAACCTGGGTCTGCACCACCCGCAGCGGGCCTAGACCGGCCGCACTGCCATTTGACACACTGCGTTGCGGCAACTGGGAGAGGGGCGTACATGGGCTGGACGGTCCTCTACATCGCGTTCGGCGTCGTCGCGCTGTGGCTGCTCGGCGAGGTGCTGCTGCAGTACAAGGCGCGCCTGCGCTGGCGGCTGCTGGCATTCGTCGGCTTCCTCGGCGTCGTCTTCGGCGTCCTGATCCCCTCCGTGCTGGTCATCGGCCTCGGTGCGGCCGCGTTCGCGGTCGGACAGACCTATGTCACGCTGTCGTTCCGCCGTGGCTTCGTGGCCGGCTGGGCCGTCGGCAACCGTCCGCGCGAGGAGGGGGGCAGCAGCAAGCGCCGCCGGGGCGAGCCCGCCCGTGAGGACGCGGCCCCGGAGACCCCCGACCTCGAGCCGACCGCCGGTACGTACCGCCAGAACAACGCGTACGACGACGATCACGACGACGTCTTCAACCGGCCGCAGCCCGCCGAGACCGCGGCGGAGGCGACCGCCGTGTACGAGCCGCAGCCACTGCCCGAGGACACCGGCTCCTACGGCGTCTACACCGGCGCGGCGTACGCGGCCGCGACGGACGCCTCCTACGGAGGTTCCGGTGTCGGCCCGGGCCAGGCCCAGGACCAGCAGGCCTACGCCTACGACGGCTACTCCGGATACGGCCAGCAGCAGTACGGCTACGACAACGGCCAGCAGCAGTACACCGGCTACTCCGACCCGTACCTCGGCGCGCAGGGCTACGGCGGCGGTTCGTACGACACCACGTACGGCGGCCAGCAGGAGTACGGGCAGCAGACGTACGGCCAGGACCAGTACGGGACCGGCGTCTACGGCCAGACGCCGCCCGGTGGTGTCTGGGTGCCCCAGCAGCGCACCACCGACGACGCCTCCGGCGGCGAACTCCCGCCCGAGCAGCACTACCCCTACCAGGGCAACGGCACGGCACAAGGCCAGGGCTTCGACGAGCACTATCGCTTCTGACCGACCGCGGTCGTGATCGCCAAAGGGCCCGGTGCCGAGCGCCGGGCTCTCGGCGCGTCAGGGTCTCAGCGCACCACCGGACGCACCCGGCGCCTCACTGCGAGCCCCGGAAGTCCGGACCCTCCACGATGAGCCCGGCCACCAGGGCGCCCGACATGCCGGCGTGGGGCAGACCGCCGCCCGGGTGCGACCAGCCGCCGACCGTGAACAGGCCCGGCACGCGGGTGCTGTTGGACGGGTGCAGCAGACGGCCACCGGCCGCGGCCAGGGCCGGTGCGGGAACCGCGCCGCCGGGCGCGCCGGTGTCCTCGGCGACGTCGGCCGGATGCCGCACCTCCCTCCACAGGAGGCGGTCGCCAAGACCGGGTATCGCGCGCTCGGCGGCACCGACGATCCGGTCCACGTCGGAGTCGGAGACGCTCTGTCCCGAGGGCGCCGTGACCGTCAGCGTGACCGCCTCGTGCCCGGCGTCGGGCACCAGCGCGGGGTCGTCCGGACGCAGCACGGTCACCGTCGGGGCGGCCGGAAGCCCGGCCGGTTCGCCGAAGAGCCGCTCCAATTCGTCCTCCCGGTCGGGCGTGTGGACCACCGTCCGGTGCGCGGTGCCCTCCGGCCGGCCGCCGCGCAGCGCCAGCAGCAGCGTCAGACGGCTGGGCATCGCGCGCTGCGCCGTGACCGCGTCCGCACCCCGCGCGGCCGTCCCCGGCATCAGGCGGTCCAGCACACCCCGCGCGACCCCGGCCACCACATGGTCCGCATCCGCCACCGTCCCGTCCGCCAGCTCCACCCCCGCGGCCCGGCCGTCCTTCTCGACGATCCCCGTGACCTCGGCGCCGAAGACGAACTCCACCCTCCGGTCCAGGCACCGCTCGTACACGGCGCGCGCCAACTCCCTGATGCCGCCGCGCACATACCAGGTACCGAACGCGTGCTCCATGTACGGCAGCACGGCCGCGCTCGCCGGAGCGGTCCGGGGATCCAGGCCGTACGCCAGGGCATGGCACTCCAGAAGGGCCGCGAGCCGAGGGTCGCGCAACTCCCAGGCGCCGACCTCCGCGAGTGTCCCGGCCCGCCGGGTGCGCAGCAGCTTCTTGTGCGGCACCGCCGGATACGGCTCGCGCTCGGCGAGCACCGGCCAGTTGGGCCACAGCGGCTCCTCCAGGAGCGGCCGACGCGTACGGTCCCAGGCTTCGCGGGCCCGCACCAGGAAGTCGCCCCAGCGACCGCCGCTGCCCCCGCCCAGTGCCGTGTCCAGCGCGGAGACGGCCCCCGCCCGCGAGGCGTTCGGCAGCGAGACCTCCGAGCCGTCCGCGAACATGTGCCGCGACGACGGGTCGACCTGGACCAGCTCGACGCAGGACTCCAGCGGCTCCTTGCCGGTCTTGACGAACAGATCGCGGTACACCGCGGGAAGCGGCAGCAGACCCGGGCCGGTGTCGAAGGAGAAGCCGTCGCGCGTGAAACGGCGCACCGCGCCTCCGTACGTCCGCGTACGTTCGTACACCACCACCCGGTGGCCCGCGACGGCCAGCCGGGCGGCGGCCGCCATCGCGCCCGTCCCGGCGCCGATCACCGCAATCCGTGCCATGTCCGCGACTCTATCGGCCGCCACCGACAATCCGGCCGTGCGCCCCTGACCAGCGGTTTCGTCGGGCTGTAGCGTTCTCGCCGCCGAGTGGGCGAGTGCCGGCGCGGGCCCCGAAGCCCGTCGGCCGCCCCAGGAGTGTCCTGGGGATGAGCGCGCGGACATGAGTATCCGTACCTAGGCGATGAGATGAGTACGCGCGCGGATGGGGGCCGACCTGCGCGAACGAGAGAGTGGAGACACGGAAAGGGGTGCGGCTCCGGCACCGCCGACACGGGGCGGCGGAACGGCGCCCGCCCTTGGCCGCTCCTTCCGTCGGCCAGTCCGGCGGAAGCGAGACAGGGGGAGACCCGGGGGAACGACCGAACGGGGATCAACGGGGGAGCACGAGGGAGCGCCGGTTCCGGGTGGCCCGCGGGGGACGCGGCCCACCCGGACCGGCGCTTTCGTCCAGTGCGGCCTACCGGCTGCCGCTCACACGCCCCTGCAGCAGCCGCGACAGCGACGCGTGGACGTCGTCCAGGGAGCGCTCCGGCTGGAACGACTGCCAGTCCAGGGCCGCCACCAGCACCATGCCCACCAGCGCGGCGGCCGTCAGCGGGATGTCGATCTCGTCGCTGAACTCACCGTTCGCCACGCCCTCGCGCAGCACGCACTCGATGACCGCGACGACCTGCTGCCTGACCACCATGAGCGTGGACTGCCAGGCCCGGTTGGTGCGCCACAGCTCGGCCACGTAGAGCTGGGTGAAGGCCGGGTAGCGGGCGATGAAGCCGAGTCCCGCGCGGATCATCGCGTCCAGGGCGTCCACCTTGGTGCCGCCGGCCCGATCGGTGGTGTCGGCCGCCTCCTGGAGGGACGCGGTGAGGAGTCCCACACCGTGCCGCAGCAGCTCCTCGAAGAGGACGGACTTGCTCGCGAAGTTGTAGTAGACCGTGCCCTTCGCGACCCCGGCGCGTTCGGCGATCTCGTCGACGGTGGTCGCGGAGAACCCCTGTTCCGCGATGAGAGTGACGGCCGCCTCGTAGAGCTTCTGCCGGGTCGCCTCACGGCGGCTCGAGCCGCCTCCCGCGGCGGCGCTGCTGCGTTCCATGGCCCTGATTGTCACAGGCACCGCCTCCTCGGAGGGCACAGGCCCGGCCATGGCCGTCACAGGCTCAGCTCCGGGTGCAGCCGGTCGAGCGTCCACACCTGCCGCTGGCGGGCCGACAGGGCGGTGAGCGCGAGAGCGCCCGCGGTGAACGCCGCCAGCACGGCGCACGCCTGCCACACCGGCCCGAGACCGCCGCCCGTGATGAGCCTCCGGAGCGCCTCGACGACGTAACTCATCGGCAGGAAGGGGTGGATGGCGTTGAAGAAGCCGGGACTTGTCTGCACGGGGTACGTGCCGCCGGCCGACGTCAACTGGAGCATCAGCAGTGCGAGGACGAGGATCCGGCCCGCCGCGCCGAAACGTGCGTTCAGCCACTGGACGATCGCCCCGAAGCACGCCGCCACCAGGAACAGGAAGCCGATCGTCCCGGCCGCACGCATCATCTGCAGACCGATCGCCCAGTGCAGCACCGCCATGAGGGCGGCCGTCTGCAGCACGCCCACGGCGGCCACCGGCAGCCAGCCCGCAAGCGCGATGCGCCAGGCCGAGGCGCCCGCGGCGAGCGCGCGCCGGTTCAGCGGCGGGATGAGCATGTACGCCACCATCGCGCCCACCCACAGGGACAGCGGGATGAAGTACGGGGCGAAGCCGGTGCCGTAGTTGGGTGCCTTGTGCAGGGCCCTGGAGGCGAGTTGCACCGGGTCGGACATGACCTGGGTGCGCTGGTCGCGGTCCTGCTTGCCGTAGTCGGGGATCTTCCCCGCGCCGTCGTGCAGTCCGCCGGCGAGCTTCCCCGAGCCGTCGACGAGCTTGTACATGCCTCCGTTGAGGTCGACCGCCCCGCTCGACAGCTTGCCGACGCCCGCGTCCAGGTCCGCCGCGCCGGTCCTGGCGGTGCCGAGGCCGGTGTGCAGCTTCTCGGCCCCCTGGGCGACCTCGGCCGCGCCCTTGTTGAGCGCGTCGACCTTGGTGACCGCGTCGTCGAGGTTCTCGGAGAGGTGCGGTGCGGCCTGGGCGAGCGCCCGAGCCTGCTGCTGGAGGGTCGCGAGGTCCTTCTGCATGGCGGTCATGTCGCGGTGGTAGTCCTGCACCACGGTGTTCACGTCGCCCGCGAGCCGTGCGGCCTCGGCCGCCGCGTCCTTCGCCTTCTTGAGGTCGTCGCACGCGGGGTCGGGCACGAGCTGCCCGGTGCAGCGACTGGAGTATACCGCGTCCAGCGTCTCGGACGCCTTGCGGGTGCCGTCCGCCGCGACCGGGGCCGTGGTGACGAACGTGTCGAGGTGGCCGCTGATCACACCCGCCGAATCGGCCACCAGCGTCGCTGTGTCGGCGATCTGCCTGCCGTTGTCCCGCAGGAAGGGCCGCACCTGGTCGGCAGCCCCGTGGACCCGGTCGGCCAGCGCCTGTGTGCCGTCCGCGACCTGCTGCGCGCCGTCCCGGAGGTCGCCCGCGCCCGTGTCGAGCTTGTTCACACCGCTCGACAGCTTTCCGCTGCCCTGCTTGGCCTCCCCGAGCCCGTCGGCGAGGTCCTTCGAGCCCTTCTCGGCCTTCCCGATCCCGCCCGTGAGCTGGTCGGCGCCCTTGGCGGCCTTCATGGTCGCCCCGTGGATGTCCGAGAACGAGATGAAGATCTTGTCCAGGAACGACCGCGAGGCCTTCGTGGAGGCCGCCGCGCGCACCTCGTTGAACACCGTCTTGGAGATCTGCCCGACGATGTAGTTGTTCGCGTCGTTCGTGCGCACCTGCAGGGCGCCGGTCTCGGGGGAGTGCCCGGAGCTGGAGCCGATCCGCTCACTGAAGTCGGACGGCATGGTCAGGGACAGGTAGTACGTGCCGTCCTCGACGCCCTTCCTGGCCTCGGCGGAGCTCACCTCGTGCCAGTCGAAGGTGTCGCTCTTGCGCAGCCCCTGGACGAGGTCGTCGCCCGCGCTGAGTCTGTGGCCGGCCACCGTCGCCCCCTTGTCGTCGTTGACGAGCGCCACGGGGATGCGGTCGAGCCGCCCGTACGGGTCCCAGAACGACCACAGGTACAGGGCGCCGTACAGCAGCGGCAGCAGCAGGAGGGCAACCAGCGCCGCACGGGGCAGCTTCCCCCTGCCGAACCGCCTGAGCTCAAGCGCGGCCAGTTTCGGCGAGCGCATCCGCTGTCTCCTTGTCGTTGTCGTCGCCGTCGTCGGACGGCTCGTCGGTGGTGCCCTCCACGCGCGCGTCCCGCTCGCCGCGCACGGCGTGCGGCGGGTCCTGTTCGCAGCGCGCGGCAGGCGGAGAGTCCTCGTGGTGGCCCGGTCGTACGCCGTCTTCGGGCGTGCTGCCCTCTTCGGGCCTGCTGCCGCCTGCGGGTGTGGACCTGCCGTCGGATGTGGTGCCGCCGTCGGGTGTGGTGCCGCCGTCGGGTGTCGTCGACACCACGACCGCGCCCTCGGGGGCCTCGGCGCACACCGCGAGGACAGTGGTGCCGCCCTCGGCGATCGACCTCAACAGGTCCCAGGCCTCGGTCCGTTCGGCGTCGGACAACTTCAGGTCGGTGTCGTCGACGGCCAGCAGACGCGGACGGCCGAGCAGGGCCAGGGCCACGGACAGCCGCAGACCCTCCAGACGCTCCAGATCGCGTACGGCGGTCCGGGTGCCCTTGGGCAGCGTCCGCGGGTCGAGCCCCGCGGCGGCGAGCGCCGTCTCGATCCGGCGCCCCGTCTCGGCCGCCCTCTCGGCACGCGGCCGCAGCAGGGCCCGCAGGGAGTCCCCGAACCGGGCTTCCAGCAGGGCCCGTTCGTGTAGGTGCTCGCCGACGGTCAGCGCCGGGTCGAGGTCGGTGACGCCCGGCACATGGGCGAGCGCGCTGATCCGGCGGACCGCGGACATCTCCTTGGGCAGGCGGTGCGCCCCGACCGTGGCGTGCCCCTCGCTCGGTTTCATCCTCCCGGTCAGCGCGAGCAGCAGACAGGTCCGTCCGGAGCCCGAGGGCCCCGCCACGGCGATGATTGAGCCGGGCTCCGCGTCGAAGCCGACGCCCCGGAACGCCCAGCCTCGCGGTCCTTTGAGCCCGAAGTCCGCGGCGCCGACGGCTACCCCCGGTGCCGCCTCCTGCGTGTGCATGTTCCCCTCGGTCCCCTCGTTCCCCTGACAGGGCGGGCCGGTCGGGGCCCGCACCTGTTTTGAACTGACTGGTCAGTGCAAAAACTACCCCGAACCCATGAACGAAGCAAAAGCCCAGGTCAGAACGGATTGTCAGTGCCATACCGCACGATGGGCACATACGGCCACAGTGCCGTCACACAGACGACAGGAGGTTCGTCATGGCCAGTCACCACGCAGCCGCCGCACGCCGGCGGCGCGGCATCGGCCCTGCCCCCTCACTGACCGGCCCGGCGAGCGACGTGCACCCGGTGCTGCGCCGGGCCACGGCCCCGCCCGCGGCGCTCGACCTGCTCGCCCAGGCCCGCGCCGGACTCGAGGAGGCGGCCGTCCTCGAAACGCCCAACGAGCGGTATGCGACGGCCCATCTGGCGGCCCTGCGCACGGCGGCCGCCGTGCTCGCCGCGCGCGGACGCCCGGAGCCCACGGTGCGACGCCGGGCCAGGATCAGGAGCGCCTGGGAAGTGCTCCCCGAGATTGCGCCCGAACTCACCGAGTGGAGTGCGCTGTTCGCCTCCGGCGCCTCCCGCCGCGCCCGCGCCGAGGCCGGCATCCGGGGCGCGGCCGGCACCCGCGACGCGGACGACCTGATACGGGACGTGGCGATGTTCCTGCGTCTGGTCGAGCGGATGCTGATCCTCCAGCCGGTGCTCCCGCAGCCGCGCAAGGAGGGGGACCGGGAGATCCCGGACGCGGGCTGAGCCCATGTGCCGGGGGCCGTTGGCCGGGGCGCGCCCGGCCCGCGCGGGCCCGCCCGGGAGGCGATGTGGGTCGGGGCTCGGGGCACGGCGCTGGAGGCAATAGGGTGGAGGCGCCTGAAGCCTTTCGCCCTGGTACCGGGGCAGGAGGGCCGTCCGATCGCTCCGCCGTACCCCAGGCGGTGCCGCGCCGAGGAGTCAACTGCCGTGTCGGACCCGATGCGCCCCCGCGCCTCTCTCCGTACCGCCGTGGTCTGGGAGGTCCTCAAGGACGCCCTCGACCGCCGCGTCAAGGCCACGGGGCGGGACGTGCTGGACGTGCTCGACACCGGCGGCGGCAGTGGCAACTTTGCCGTGCCCGTTGCCCGCCTCGGTCACCGTGTCACGGTCGTCGACCCCAGCCCGAATGCGCTGTTCGCCCTCGAGCGCCGGGCCGCCGAAGCCGGTGTGGCCGACCGGGTCCAGGGTGTCCAGGGCGATGCCCACGGCCTCTTCGATGTGGTCGAGCGCGGCGGCTACGACGTGGTGCTGTGCCACGGCGTCCTGGAGTACGTGGACGACCCTGCCGAAGGCGTCCGCAACGTGGTCGCCGCGCTGCGCCCCGACGGCGTGCTGAGCCTGCTGGCCGCGGGTCTCGGCGGTGCCGTGCTCGCGCGGGCCCTCGCCGGGCACTTCAAGGAGGCCAAGCAGGCCCTGGAGGACCCGAACGGCCGCTGGGGCGAGGGCGACCCGGTGCCGCGCCGCTTCACCACCGAGCAGCTCACCGCGCTCGTCCAGGACGCGGGCCTGCGTGTCGGCGCCGTACACGGTGTCCGGGTCTTCGCGGACCTCGTGCCCGGGGTCCTGGTCGACACGGAACCCGGCGCCCTGGAGGCGCTGCTCAAGCTGGAGGCGGCGGCAGCCGAGGTCCCCGCGTTCCACTCCGTCGCCACGCAACTCCATGTCCTCGGCGAGACGCAGGGGGCGTTCGGGGACTGAGCCGCCTCCCGTGACGCGCCGCTGATCAGCGGCTTGGCGGCGGATGGAGTACGCCACACGCCCCCCGATCGGGCGGTCCGCGCCGTATGATCGAGGGAGACCGCCCGGCATGACGGGTCGGCCGCCGGGGAATGGAAGCCTCAGCGAGCCGGGACGGCCATGGCGGTCTCCGGTTGGCCAATTGGCGCAGAGGGGCGGGTTTCAAGGGGGCGATTCCCTGCCTATCCTGAAGGGGACCCCCCGGTCGCCCCGGCGACTGCACGATGAGGAGGACTCCGTGCCGCTCTCGGAGCACGAGCAGCGAATGCTCGAGCAGATGGAGCGAGCGCTGTACGCCGAAGATCCCAAGTTCGCGACAGCGCTTGAGGGAAGCGGGCTGCGTACCTACACCCGGCGACGGGTCTACCAGGCGGCGGCGGGCTTCCTGGTGGGTATCGCGCTCCTCATGGCCGGAATGGTCGCACAGCGGATCTGGATCAGCGTGGTCGGGTTTCTCGTCATGCTGGGCTGCGCGGTGCTCGCCGTGACCAGTTGGCGCAAGGTCCCCAAGCCGGGCGAGCAGGGAGTACCGGGCGTCCGCAGGCAGGTCCGGCAGCGACGCTCCATGATGGACCGCATCGAACAACGCTGGCAGCGACGCCGGGACGAGCAGGGCCACTAGCCCTCCGGCCCCCCGGGCGACAACCGAAGACATACGCACAGGGGGCGACCACCGACGAGGTGGTCGCCCCCTGTTGGCACGCTCGCACGCTCGGACGCGTCGACGGACAGGGAGGCCGCCGGGCGCGGGCCCGCCCCGGCCTTCGCATGTGCTGCGATCCCTCCGGCGTTCCCCCCGACCGGTGCCGGGCAGAGGTACGCGAAGCAAATGCCGGGCACTCTCCGGCGTTCCCCCCGACCGGTGCCGGGCAGAGGTACGCGAAGCAAATGCCGGGCACTCTCCGGTGTTCCCCCGACCGGTGCCGGGCAGAGGTACGCGAAGCAACCGGAGCCGGACCGCGGACCACGTACGGCAGCCCGTCCGCCCTCGCCTTTCCGGAGCGGACGGGCTGCCGTACGTCAGCCGCCGCTCTGCTGCCCCGACGGGCGCCTCACCACGGTCGCCCAGCGTGCCCAGCGCGCGGCCCAGCGGGCCCTGACCGCCGCCCAGCGGTCGCCGACGGTCCACACGGCACGTACGGCCGAGCGCGGTGCCACGACCGCACGCACCCGGGACCGCCGGCTGACCGTGGACCGCAGCGCCACCCGCAGCGTGTGCACATCGTCGACCAGACCGGCCCGGGGGCGCGGCTGCGGGGCGTAGAGCGCCTGCTCCACGGCACGGGCCACCCGGTGCACGGCGTCGGCCGTCGGCGCGTCCAGCCGGCCGAGGCGCACGATCCGCTCGGCGGCCTTCCGCGGGGTCAGTGCGTCGTCCGGGGCTATGCCGTAGTCCCAGGCCGTGTCCGTGAGCTCGCGCCACACGGCCAGGGTGTGTCCCACGACCCGCTCGGTCATCCCGTCCGGGTACCGCTCACCCTGCGGGACACTCTCCCCGGTCTCGGCCACCCCCTGCTCCCGGGCCGACGGCGGAGCGGACGACGCGTGCCGGGCGGAAGCCAGCCGCACCGACCGGCTCCTGAGCCGCCACAGCATCGGCGCAAGCGGCACCGTCACCACGGCCAGCCCCAGCAGCGTCCAGGCGAGGATCTGGTACCACGGCGGTCCGTCGTTCCCGGAGCCCGCCGCGGCGTGCGTGGACTGGGCCGGGCACGCCTGAAGCTTCCGCATCGTCGCCGAGCAGCTCTCGCTCGCCGACGGCGCGACGGACGTCACCGTGGACGACGACAGCGACGGCCGCGGTACGACCGGGTTGTCCCCGGTCGGCGTGTCCGACTGCGTGTACGTCGGCGTCGACCCACGGTTGGGGGTCGGCTCGAAGCGGGTCCAGCCCACGCCCTCGAAGTACAGCTCGGGCCATGCGTGCGCGTCCCGCAGCCCCACCGACATCGAGCCGTCGGCCTGGGGCGAACCGGGGGTGAAGCCCACCGCCACCCGCGCCGGTATCCCCAGCGTCCGCGCCATGGAAGCCATCGCGAAGGAGAAGTGCACGCAGAAGCCCTGCTTCTCCTTCAGGAACCGCGCGATCGCGCCCGCCCCGCTGCCGGCCTCCACCTGGGTGCTGTAGGTGAACCCGCCGTTGGCCGCGAAGTAGTCCTGGAGCTTGACCGCCTCCTCGTAGTGGTTGGCCGAGCCCGCGGTCACCCTGCGGGCCGTCTGTGCCACCACCGCAGGCAGGGACGCGGGCACCTTCGTGAACTCGCGCTTCAGCGCCGGGGGCGGCTCGGGCGCCGTCGCCAGCTGCTGCGCGGTCGGCTGCACGATCAGGCTTTTGACGTCGTACTGCAACCCCTGCGTGTTCTGCCCGTGGTCGCCGACAAGGGTGCGGCCCACCGGCTCGTACCGCCAGCTGCCCTTGATCTTCACGCCTGTCGCGGGGTAGGGCATCGGCAGCCAGTCCTGGGCGTACCAGCCCGCCGCCGAGATCTTCGTGTCGATCTCGGTCCGCCGCACACCGCCCGCGAGACCGGCCGGCGTGGGCCACGCTTCCGGCACGGCGGTGATGTGCCGCTGCGCGGGCTTCCAGGTCGTACCGTCGAAGTCGTCCAGGGCGACGATCCGCAGATACATGTCCTGGGTGTTGTCCGTGTTGGTGCGGTACACCATCACCTGGCGGTCCTGGTTCACGTTCAGGCTGTCGCGCAGCGACACCAGGGGGTTGACCGCGGAGATCGTGTTGCCGTCGCCGATGCCCGCTCCGACGCCGTCCCCCGCGCCGTTCAGCAGTCCGCCCTCCAGTGAGGGCAGGGCGAGCGGCACCACCAGGGCGATGCCCAGCGCGACCGCGCCGATGCGCCGCCCGCTGCGGACGGGGGCGAGGGCACCGCCGGAGTCCGGGCCCGTGGTCCGGGGCGCGCCACTGAAGACACGTCCCCACTGGGAGAGCCGGTCCCGGCTCTCGGCCAGCAACAGCATCAGATAGCCGCCCGCGGCACCGAGGAACCACAGCCAGTCGGCACCGCCCTGGGAGAGGCCCGCGGCCACCGAGTACAGCGCGAGCAGCGGAAGTCCGGCCGGTGCCGCGGCGCGGAAGGTCACCGCCAGTGCGTCCACCAGGAAGGCGATCAGCAGAACCCCGCCGACGATCATCAGCCGGATCCCCGGGGTCAGCGGCGCCGGGATCGCATACCGCCCTACGTCCTCCGAGCCCGACTGCAGCAGCACCCCGAGGTGGCGCAGCGCCTGGGGCCCGGGGAGGAACCCGGCGATCGACTGGGCCCGGGCGAAGGTCAGCGTGAGCAGCATCAGGCCGGCTGCCGCCTGGCAGACGAGGGTCAGGGGGCGCGCCAGCGGGACCCGCCGGGTCAGCGCCCCCACACCGGTCTGCACCGCCACCAGGATCGCCGCCTCGAAGATCCAGGTCGCCGGGGTCACCAGCGGCAGCAGGGCGCACGCCGCCATCAGCGTGGCCGCCGCGGCACACAGCGCCAGCCGCGCACGCCCGCTCATGACCGTCCCTCCGCCCCGCTCACGACGCCCACGCCCGTACGCAGCCGGTCCGCCTCGCGCCACAGCTCCGTCAGCGAGGCGCCCCGGGGCACCGTCAGCGCGGTCCAGCCCGCCTCACGCAGCATCCGCACCCGGTCCTCACTCCGGTTCAACGCGCCCGGCACATCGGTCGGTTCGCGCACCCAGGCGTCGCCGTCCAGCAGAAAGGCCAGCGCGCCGCCGCTGCGTCTGCTCATCCTGGCGGCCATCGCGGCCTGCTCCTCGTCGAGATCGCCGAAGAACGCCACCAGCATTCCCTCGTTGCCTCCGCGCAGCACCTCGTAGGCGCGTGACAGGGCCGTGCCGTCCGAGTGGTCGATCACCGCGAGCGTGTCCATCAACAGCCCGGCCGCGTCCGCGGACTCCTGGCTGGCGCCCGCGAACCCGTCCGCGCCCTCGCCCGGCACCGAGCTGCCGGTGTCGGTCAACAACCGCACGGAGAAGCCCCGTTCGAGCATGTGGACCAGAGTGGATGCCGCGCCCCCCACCGCCCATTCGAAGGCCGAGTCCGGGCCCGCGCCCTGGAAGGCGATTGCCCGGGTGTCGAGCAGCACCGTGCAGCGGGCCCGCTGCGGCTGCTCCTCGCGGCGCACCATCAGCTCGCCGTAGCGTGCGGTGGAGCGCCAGTGCACGCGGCGCAGGTCGTCGCCGTACCGGTACCCGCGCGGGATCACGTCGTCCTCGCCGGCCAGCGCCAGCGAGCGCTGCCGCCCGTCGCCGTACCCCTTCGCCTCGCCGGTCAGCCGGACCGGGGGGAGCGGCTCCACGCGCGGGATGACCGTCAGGGTGTCGTACGACGAGAAGGAGCGGGTCAGTTCGCACAGCCCGAACGGGTCGGTCAGGCGCAGCTGGAGCGGGCCAAGCGGATAGCGGCCGCGAAGGTCCGAGCGCACCCGGTAGGACACCTCCCGGCGGCCGCCCGGCTCCACCCGGTCCAGCACGAACCGGGGACGCGGCCCGAGCACGTACGGCACCCGGTCCTGGAGCATCAGCAGTCCGGTGGGCAGCCGCGAGACGTTGTCCATCCGCAGATGGACCCGGGCCTCGGAGCCGGCGGGGACGCGGGAGGGGGAGAGCCGGCGGCTGCCGGAGACCCGGTACCGCGTGCGGTACAGCACCGTGACGCACACCAGGGGCAGCACCGCGAGCAACAGCCCGACCCGCAGCAGATCGGCCTGGCCCAGCACGTACGCGCAGATCGCGGCCGCAATGCCGGCGGCCAGGAAAGAGCGCCCGCGCGTGGTCAGTCCGGCGAGCGCGGTGCGCAGCCCGCCTCCCTCCTCCTCGGCGGTGCGCGTCGTCCCCCCGTACGCCATCACAGCCTCCGGGGCGGCTGCTGGCCGAAGCCACGGCTCATCGTGAGGCCGGACTGCTGCTGGGGCGACGCGGGCACCGGGGTGCGCTGCAGGATCTCCTGGACGACCTGCTCCGCCGTACGCCGGTTGAGCTGGGCCTGCGCGGTGGGCAGCAGACGGTGGGCCAGCACGGCCACGGCGAGGGCCTGCACATCGTCCGGCAGCGCGTACTCCCGGCCGCTCAGGGCCGCGGATGCCTTCGCCGCGCGCAGCAGGTGCAGGGTGGCGCGCGGAGAGGCGCCGAGTCTGAGGTCGGGGTGCGTGCGCGTGGCGGCGACCAGGTCCACCGCATAGCGCCGGACCGGATCCGCGACATGGACGCCGCGGACGGCCTCGATCAGCTTCACGATCTCGTGCGCGTGCGCCACCGGCTGGAGGTCGTCCAGCGGGTTCACCCCGCCGTGGATGTCGAGCATCTGCAGCTCGGCGTCCGCGCTGGGGTAGCCGATGGAGACACGGGCCATGAAGCGGTCGCGCTGTGCCTCGGGGAGTGGGTAGGTGCCCTCCATCTCCACCGGGTTCTGGGTGGCGACCACCATGAAGGGGCTGGGCAGTTCGTAGGTCTTGCCGTCGATGGTGACCTGGCGCTCCTCCATCGACTCCAGGAGCGCGGACTGGGTCTTGGGCGAGGCGCGGTTGATCTCGTCGCCGATCACGATCTGGGCGAAGATCGCGCCCGGCTTGAACTCGAAGTCGCGGCGCTGCTGGTCCCAGATGGAGACGCCCGTGATGTCCGAGGGCAGCAGGTCGGGCGTGAACTGGATGCGTCGCACCGAGCAGTCGATGGAGCGCGCCAGCGCCTTGGCGAGCATGGTCTTGCCGACGCCGGGGACATCCTCGATCAGCAGATGTCCCTCGGCGAGCAGTACGGTCAGCGAAAGCCGTACGACCTCGGGCTTGCCCTCGATCACTCCCTCCACCGAGCTGCGGACTCGCTCCACAGTGGCGGTCAGATCACTAAGGCTCGCTCGATCGTCATAGGTCGTCACCCGGCCCTCCTCGGCCCGTTCTTTCTCCGGGCCGTCGCTCTGCGATGCTGACCGGCCCACCCCGAAACACGGACACCACGCGTGGATGGTTCCGCGTGATGCCACACCCGCATTCTTGTTGCCGTTACCGGTTCGTGTCACTCGCCTGTGGATAACTGGCTGCGATATGTCGGCCTTACGATCTTTTCGGCAGAGCCGAGCCGGGGTTTTTGCCCGAAAGAATGTTCGCGAAGTGGTGGAGTGGTGACGGGGTGGGGTGCCGGTGCCGGACGGGTTACGCCGGATCGATCTCCCGCAGCAGCCCCGTCTTCACGTCGAAGACGAACCCGCGCACGTCGTCGGTGTGCAGCAGGAACGGGGAGGTGCGCACGCGCTGCATCGACTGCCGTACGTCCTGGTCGACGTCGCGGAAGGCCTCGACCGCCCAGGCGGGGCGCTGGCCGACCTCCATCTCCAGCTCGTGCCGGAACTCCTCGGTCAGGGATTCCAGACCGCAGCCGGTGTGGTGGATGAGGACCACGCTGCGGGTCCCGAGCGCCCGCTGGCTGATGGTGAGGGAGCGGATCACGTCGTCGGTGACGACACCGCCCGCGTTGCGGATGGTGTGGCAGTCGCCCAGCTCGAGACCGAGCGCGGCGTGCAGGTCGAGCCGGGCGTCCATACAGGCCACGACCGCGACCCGCAGAACGGGCCGGGCGTCCATGCCGGGATCGGTGAACGCGGCGGCGTATCGCTGGTTGGCGTCCACGAGGCGGCCGGTGACGGAGCCGACTATGGCGCCTTCGGGATCGGTGGGTACGGATGCAGAAGTCGTCATACCCATGACGTTACTGGTCACCGTCGATCCGGGCCTGCTGTGAGAGGGGACAAAGAACGCCACCCCGTCTTGTTGTGAGGTAACCCACACGAAAGCGGAACCTCCGCCGGACGGGCGAATGCCTTCGTGCCGCGCGGCCGCGACGGCCAGGGTGCGCGACGCGCAGGCCGGTTGATTGACCGCAAGACAGGGTGGACTAAAGTGACGCGAAGCGGGAGGCGAGACGCTCTCCCTGCGGACTGTTCACCCCGGAGGCATCGGCCGCGCGCCGGTATCTCCCCGCGTGCGCGGCGCGTACGTACGGCTCGGCCTCCTCCCGCACCCGGTCGGCTGACGCTCCGGCCCCGGCAGGCTTCCCTTTCGGCGGGGCAACCCGGAGTCGGCCGGGGAGGCGGGGGACCGGCCGTGCGGACCCGGCGCGCCGGATCTGAGAGGCCCCCTTGAGCAAGAGTCGACACGTGCCCGTCATGCTCCGGCAGTGTCTGGACATGCTGGCCCCGGCCCTCGCCGAGCCGGGGGCCGTCGTCGTCGACTGCACCCTGGGGCTCGGCGGCCACAGCGAGGCGCTCCTCACCCGGTTCCCCGAGGCCCGGCTCGTCGCGCTCGACCGCGACAAGGAGGCGCTGCGCCTGTCCGGGGAGCGGCTGGCCCCCTTCGGGGAGCGTGCCACGCTCGTGCACGCGATCTACGACGAACTCCCCGAAGTGCTCGACCGCCTGGGCATTGCGCGCGTCCAGGGCGTCCTCTTCGACCTCGGCGTCTCCTCCATGCAACTCGACGAAGCGGAACGCGGCTTCGCGTACGCGCAGGACGCCCCGCTGGACATGCGCATGGACCAGACCGCGGGCGTCAGCGCCGCCGAGGTCCTCAACACCTACCCGGCGGGCGAGCTCGTACGGATCCTGCGCGCCTACGGGGAGGAGAAGCAGGCCAAGCGGATCGTGTCGGCGATCGTGCGCGAGCGCGAGAAGGAGCCGTTCACGAACAGTGCGCGCCTCGTGGAACTGATCCGCGACGCGCTGCCGCAGGCGGCCAAGCGGACCGGCGGCAACCCGGCCAAGCGCACGTTCCAGGCGCTGCGTATCGAGGTCAACGGCGAACTCGCCGTTCTGGAAAGGGCGATCCCCGCGGCCGTCAGGGCCCTCGCCGTCGGCGGCCGGATCGCCGTCCTCTCCTATCACTCCCTCGAAGACCGCCTGGTCAAGCAGGTGTTCGCGGCCGGCGCCGCAACCACCGCTCCCCCCGGACTGCCAGTGGTCCCCGAGCGCTACCAGCCCCGGCTCAAGCTCCTCACGCGTGGTGCCGAACTTCCCAGCGAGGAAGAGGTCGCCGACAACCGCCGAGCGGCCCCGGCCCGCCTGCGCGGCGCCGAGCGCATCCGTGAGGACGCCGAGTGAGCCGGACGAAGGGGGCGGGCGAGTGAGCAGCAGACGCGAGCGGTACGCGGGCGCGCAGGCCGGCGAAGCGCGCCCGGCCCGGCCGGGTGCCCCCACCCCGACCCGCCCGAAGCAGCCCTCCACTCCCACCGGGCCGCCTGGCGCATCCCGGCACCGGGTGACGCACCGGGCGACAGGACACAGGGGCGGGGAAGCGCGGCGGGAGGGTGTGTGAGCAGGAAACCCGAACTCAGGGGGCGCGCCGCCCGGCTCGCGCGGCTGATTCCCGCCGGCGGTGGTAGCGGCGCCGCCCGTACCCCCTTCGTGCTGCTCGTCGTCGCGCTGCTCGGCGGCGGCCTCATCGGGCTGCTCGTGCTGAACTCCGCGCTCAGCGAAGGCGCCTTCAAGGTCGACGACCTGCAGAGGCAGACCAAGAGCCTCACCGACGAGGAGCAGGCTCTCCAACGGGACGTGGACGCCTACTCGGCCCCCGACGCCCTTCAGCGCCGCGCCCGCGAACTCGGCATGGTCCCGGGCGGCGACCCCGCCTTCCTCGGCCCGGGCGGCACCGTCAAGGGCGAACCGCAGGCCGCCGCCCAGCAGTCCTCGGTGAGCGGCGGGGCCCTGCGCCCGCCCGAGGTGCTCGATCCGTACCCGAGCCCGAAGGGTTCGCCGTTGCCCTCGCCCTCCCAGTCGCGGTCGCCCTCGCAGTCGCGGTCGCCCGCGCCGTCGCCGTCGCCGTCGCCATCGCAGAGGCAGTCGCCGTCGCGGAGCGCCCCCACGGCAGCCCGCGCCTCGGCCCCGCCCTCCACCCCGCCCGCACATCCCTCCGCGACCCACGGCAGGTGACGGAAGTGTCCGACAGGGAACCGCCCCGCCGTCGCGTGCCCGGCCCCGGTCGCCCCGCGCGACCAGACGCCCGGCGCCGTCCGGGCCCCGGGGCCCGCCC
>NZ_LBMW01000044.1 GCF_026168105.1 Streptomyces hygroscopicus | reverse complement strand
GGAATAGTGGGGGAGGCGGGATCGTTTGGCGGTGTAGTTGAATCGTAAACAAATCGGAGGGTGTGAGCCAGCATGCAGTTCGGGATCTTCAGCGTCGGTGATGTGACCCCGGACCCGACCACGGGCCGGACGCCGACGGAGCACGAGCGGATCAAGGCCATGGTCGCCGTCGCGTTGAAGGCCGAGGAGGCCGGGCTGGACGTCTTCGCGACCGGCGAGCACCACAACCCGCCGTTCGTGCCGTCCTCGCCGACCACGATGCTCGGCTACATAGCCGCGCGGACCGAGAAGCTGATCCTGTCCACCTCCACCACCCTCATCACCACCAACGACCCGGTGAAGATCGCCGAGGACTTCGCGATGCTCCAGCATCTCGCGGACGGCAGGGTTGACCTGATGATGGGGCGCGGCAACACCGGGCCGGTCTACCCCTGGTTCGGGCAGGACATCCGGCAGGGCATCAACCTCGCCATCGAGAACTACGCGCTGCTGCACCGGCTGTGGCGCGAGGAAGTGGTCGACTGGGAAGGGCGCTTCCGCAGCCCGCTGCAGGGCTTCACGGCCACACCGCGTCCGCTGGACGGCGTGCCCCCGTTCGTCTGGCACGGCTCCATCCGCTCCCCGGAGATCGCCGAGCAGGCCGCGTACTACGGCGACGGCTTCTTCCACAACAACATCTTCTGGCCCGCCGAGCACACCAAGCGCATGGTCGAGCTGTACCGGGAGCGCTACGCCCACTACGGGCACGGCACGCCCGAGCAGGCGATCGTGGGCCTGGGCGGGCAGGTGTTCATGCGGAGGAACTCCCAGGACGCGGTGCGCGAGTTCCGGCCGTACTTCGACAACGCGCCGGTGTACGGGCACGGGCCGTCCCTGGAGGACTTCACCGACCAGACCCCGCTGACCGTCGGCTCGCCGCAGCAGGTGATCGAGAAGACCCTGTCCTTCCGCGAGTACGCCGGTGACTACCAGCGCCAGCTGTTCCTGATGGACCACGCCGGGCTGCCGCTGAAGACCGTCCTCGAGCAGATCGACCTGCTCGGCGAGGAGGTCGTACCGGTGCTGCGCGAGGAGTTCGCCAGGGCCCGCCCGGCGGGGGCGCCTCAGGCGCCGACGCACGCCTCCCTGCTCGCCGCGAAGGCTGCCGGGGAACCCGAGGAAGAGGTGACCGCCGTATGAAGCTCGTCGTCGTCTCGGCGGGGCTGAGCGTTCCGTCCTCCACGCGCCTGCTGGCCGACCGGCTGGCCGCCGCCGTGGACCGGCGGACGCCCGTCGGTATCGAGGTCGTCGAGCTGCGCGACCTCGCCGTGGAGATCGCGCACGCCTTCACCAGCGGCTTCCCCGGGCAGGCCCTCTCCGCAGCGCTGGACGCCGTGACGGAGGCCGACGGGCTGATCGTGGTCACGCCGGTGTTCACCGCCTCGTACAGCGGTCTGTTCAAGTCGTTCTTCGACGTGCTCGACAAGGACGCGCTCGCGGGCAGGCCGGTCCTGATCGCGGCGACGGGCGGGACCGAACGGCACTCGCTGGTCCTCGACCACGCCCTGCGTCCCCTCTTCTCCCACCTGCGGGCCGTGGTCGTCCCGACCGGTGTGTACGCGGCGTCCGAGGACTGGGGTGCCGAGGGTCTTCCCGAGCGCATCGAACGTGCGGCGGAGGAACTGGCGGGGCTGATGGCGGCGGGCCTCCGGTCCGGCACGGACCCGTCGGCTTCCCTGGCCCCGGCGGGCTCCCGCGCGAAGGTGCCGTCCCGCGGTGCGACCGGCTCGCCGCCGGCCGGTGGCGGCGCGGCGGGCTCGCACGGTTTCCGGGTGATCCCCTTCGAGGAGCAGCTCGCCGCGCTGCGGAAGTAGCGGGTGTCCCACGCCCCCCGACGGCGCGGGACACCCGCCCCGTGACATAGCCGACAGACGGCCCCTACCAGGTAAGTCGTCGCGCGCGGAGCGGTGAGAGGCGGGTAAGAAGCCCCTGAGCCCTCCGTCCCACCAGGTGGTGCGCCGCCGCGATCTTGGCAGACTGGGGGGCGTGACCCAGACAGTACTGCTCGCCGAGGACGACCGCGCCATCCGTCATGCCCTGGAACGAGCGCTGACGCTGGAGGGTTACGAGGTGAACGCCGTGGCCGACGGGGTGGAGGCCCTGGCCCAGGCTCATCGGACCCAGCCCGACGTGCTCGTTCTCGATGTGATGATGCCCGGCATCGACGGCCTGCAGGTGTGCCGCGTACTCAGGGCGGAGGGCGACCGCACACCGATCCTGATGCTCACCGCGCTCGTCGAGACCGCCGACCGGATCGCGGGCCTGGACGCGGGCGCCGACGACTACGTCCTGAAGCCGTTCGACGTCGAGGAGGTCTTCGCGCGGCTACGGGCCCTGCTGCGCCGCACCAACGGTGCCTCCTTCGACGCACCCAAGGAGGAGGAGAAGATCCCTAGCGGCCAGGTGTCCGTCGCCGGACTGCGCATGGACGTGCAGGCTCGCCGCGCCTGGCGCGGCGAGCGCGAGCTGGAACTCACCCGCACCGAGTTCGACCTGCTGGAACTGCTCGCCCGCAACGCCGGCATCGTCCTCGACCACGCCACCATCTACGACCGCATCTGGGGGTACGACTTCGGCCCCGGATCCAAGAACCTCGCCGTCTACGTGGGCTATCTGCGGCGCAAGCTCGACGAGCCGGGTGCCCCGGCGCTGATCCACACGGTGCGCGGCGTGGGGTATGTCCTGAGGGAGGACTAGTGCCCCAAGCACCGCGTCCGGGCAGCGACTCCGAAGCCTGGTTCGGGCTGCGCCTGTGGCGGCGGCTCCCGGCCGGGCTGCGCCGTCGGCTGCGGCTGCGGGCCCGGCTGCGGCGGATCTCGTCGCTGCGGACCACCTTCACCGTGTCGTTCGCGGCGGTGGCCGCGGGTGTCACCGTCCTCGTCGGTTTTCTGAGCTACAACGCCGCCGCCCGCCTGGTGCGCGTGGACCAGCAGACGGTGTTCGCCCAGGTCGTGGCCGACCTACGGGACCAGGTCAGCACGAAGCAGCTGATGCCGGACGACTTCGCGATGTCCGACAAGGACCACGACACCCCGCGCGACGACATCATCCGGCCCAGCCGCACGGTCGTGCAGGTGCTGGGTCCCGGCGGGGTGGTCGTCGACCACTCCAACCCGCCGCTGCCGGTCGGTGCCGACGACCGGCACATCGCCGAGGTCGCCAGGGCGGGCAAGCTGGTGGAGCACAAGAGCGTCAACGTCGGCGCCGACGTCTACCGGGTCGCGACCGTCGGGCTCGGCAACGGCCAGGGCGCGGTGCAGGTGGCCCAGGAGCTCAGCAGCACCGAGGACCTGCTGCGCAGCCTGCAGCAGCGCACGGCCCTGCTGATGGGCGCGGTGGTGATAGCGGCCGGGCTGTTCGGCTGGTGGCTGGCGCGGCGGATCACCCGGCGGCTGGTGCGGCTGGCCGGGGCCGCCGAGGACGTGGCGCGCACCCGGCGGCTCGGCATCCAGGTGCCGGTCACGGGTAACGACGAGGTGGCCCGGCTCGGCCGTTCCTTCGACCGTATGCTCGGGCGCCTGGCCCAGTCCGAGGAGGACCAGCGGCGCCTGGTGCAGGACGCGGGCCATGAACTCCGTACGCCGCTGACGTCCCTGCGGACGAACATCTCGCTGCTGCGCCGGATCGACGAGCTGCCGCCCGCCGCGCGCGAGGAACTGGTCGCCGACCTGGCCCAGGAGTCGCGGGAGCTCACCGACCTGGTCAACGAGCTGGTGGACCTGGCGGCCGGGCAGTCGGACACGGAAGCGGTGCAGCAGGTGACGCTCGCGGACATCGCGGAGGAAGCGGCGACGATCGCCCGCCGCCGCACGGGCCGCGAGATCGTCGTCCGTGTCACCGGCGACACCACGGTCGACGGACGCGTGACGGCGCTGCAGCGCGCGGTGTCCAACCTGGTGGAGAACGCGGCGAAGTTCGACCGCGAGGGCAAGGAGCCCATCGAGATCGCCGTCACGGGCCCCGCGGACCAGCCCGAGCCGGAGGACTCCGAGGAGCCGGACACAGGGCCGGTGCTCGGCAGCGTGCGGGTGGAGGTGCTGGACCGCGGGCCCGGCATCGACGAGGGCGACATGATGCGCATCTTCGACCGCTTCTACCGCGCCGCGGACGCCAGGAGCCTGCCCGGCTCGGGCCTTGGCCTGTCGATCGTGCGGGAGGTGGCCACGTCGCACGGCGGGGCGCCGTTCACGTACCGGCGCGAGGGCGGCGGGGCGGTCATCGGGTTCACCGTGGGAGGAACGCAGGCCTGGGACGAGTGACCGGGGCATGGCCTCCGGGGCTGGCGCCGGAAGCCGTGGCCCCTCGTCAGCCGACGTGGACGCGCGGCCGTCGCGCGCGGTCGGGTTCGGCCTCGCGCAGCACCTCCCGTGTCACGGGTGCCACCTCGCCCTGGCCGAAGAGGAAGAAGCGCAGGAAATTCGCGAACGGGTTGCCCTCGGTCCACTCGAAGTAGATGTGCGGGATGCGGTCGGTGGTGTCGCGGACGTGCAGAAGCAGGGCCGCCAGGGCGTTGGGGATGGATGTCGAATCCAGGCTGAGCACCCGGTAGCGGTCGTGCAGCACCTCGCCGCGCACGGTCAGGCTCGACTCGAACTCGGACGGGTCACCCACGGTCACCTCCACGAAGACGAAGTCCTCCTGCGGGGGGAGCTCGTTGTCGGCCCGGATCTGCTCGATCTTCTCGCGGTACTCGGTGATGTCCCGGTTGTCGGGCTCGTTGGCGATGAAACGGATGCGGCGGCTGGCGATGTCCCGCACGAACCGTTCCGCCAGGTCGTCCATGGACACGCTGGTCACGCGCAGTTCGAAGGCACGGGCCAGCCGCGACAGCAGCGAGACGAGGATGATGCCGGCGATGAAGCAGGCGCCGATCTTCACACCGTCCGGCCGCTCGATCACGTTGGCCACGGTCGTGTACAGGAACACGGTGGCGATCGCGGAGAAAGCGATCATCCAGCGCCGCTGTCGCGCCTTGCGGGCAGCGATGGTCACCGCGATCGCCGCGGAGCTGATCACCACGAGCACGCCGGTGGCGTAGGCGCCGCCCTGGGCGTCGACGTTGGCGTCGAAGATCCAGGTGACGAGGAAGGCGATCAGCGTGAAGACGATGACCATGGGGCGCACGGCGCGGGCCCATTGCGGGGCCATGCCGTAGCGGGGCAGGTAGCGGGGCATCAGGTTGAGCAGCCCGGCCATCGCGGAGGCGCCCGCGAACCACAGGATCGCGATCGTCGAGCCGTCGTAGACGGTCCCGAAGGCGCCCCCCAGGTACTGGTGCGCCAGATACGCCAGCGCGCGGCCGTTGGCCGGGCCGCCCGGTTTGAAGTCCGGCGCCGGGATCAGCAGGGTGGTGATGAAGCTGGTGGCGATCAGGAAGACGCTCATGATGACCGCCGCGGTGGTCAGCAGCTTCTTCGTGTCCCGGATACGGCCCGTGGGCCGCTCCTCGGTGTCACCGGGGTCGCCCTGCACATGCGGCATGACGGCGACACCGGTCTCGAAGCCCGACAGACCGAGCGCCAGCTTCGGGAAGACGATCAGTGCCACACCGATCATCACGAAGACATTGCCGTGCTCGGCGGTCAGCGCGCCGGTCCAGTCGGTGATCACGTGCTCGGCGGTGATCACATGCCACAGGCCCACCACCACGACGACGGCGTTCAGTGCCAGATAGATGCCGACCAGGGCGACCGCGACACCGATGGCCTCCAGGAAGCCCTTGAGGAAGACCGCACCGAGGAGGGCGACCAGCAGCAGGGTGATCGGCATCTGGTACCCGTGCAGGGCGCCGGTCAGGTGCGGGTTCTCCACCAGGTGGGTGGAGGCGTCGGCGGCGGAGAGGGTGATGGTGATCAGGAAGTCGGTGGCGGCGAAGCCGAGCAGGGTCAGGACGAACAACTTGCCCTGCCAGAAGGACAGCAGCCGCTCCAGCATGGCGATGGAGCCCTCGCCGTGAGGGCTCTCCTCGGCGACGCGCCGGTAGACCGGCAGGGCGCCGGCCAGGGTGACGATCACCAGGACGATGGTGGCGATCGGGGAGAGCAGTCCGGCGGCCAGGGCGGCGATGCCGGGCTGGTAGCCGAGGGTGGAGAAGTAGTCGACACCGGTCAGGCACATCACCCGCCACCAGCGCTGTCCCTTGTGCGGGGGCTCGGGCTCCGCGTACGGGCCCTGGAGGGCGCCCTTGCCCATGTCGGACAGCCCCTCCAGCATCCACGCCCGCAACCGGCTCGGCCGGGCATGCTCCGTGGCGGCCATCGACGCTCCTGGCATACGGCTGTGCGAACGGTTCCGGCCATTGAGGAGACCGCGCTACCAGCGTAGGCAGTGAGTGATCCGCGGGCCTGCGGACGGCGCCGGATGGCGGCACTCGGCGCCGGGCGGAAGGGGGCGAGGGCCACCCCGTCCGTGAGGTCGCGACCGTGGCGCGCACGCTCGCGCACCGCGAACGGTCGGAACGGGCCGGAAAGCCGTGACGACGAAGGTAAGAAGTGGGTAACGCGGTTACTCTCCCACCTGCCTCGATCACGGAGAGTGGCGATTCTCCCCTTCTTCCCGTTGCTGCAATCCAGTGACAACCGGGTCGCCGCCCGGTCGGCTCCATGGAAGCCTCGGAGGTGCGCGCGCAGTGGGGGATCCGTCAGTGGGGGATCTGTCGTAGCACAGGAGACAAACGTGAAATCCTCACTCCGCACACGCTCCGCTCGTGCGACCGCTGCTGGTGCCCTCTCCGTCGCGCTGCTGACGAGTGGCGCGGCAGGGGCGGTCGCCGCCACCTACCCGTCGCCCAGCGGCTCGAAGCCCGTGAGCCCGGCCCCGAACCTGTCGACGGCGCCCAGCGCGCAGACGATGTCGAGCGGCATGCCGATGACGTCGGACGTGCCGAAGACGGCGAGCTCGGCGCCCGCCATGCCGAAGGCGTCGCGCTCGTCGGCCCCGGTGAGGCCGAAGGCTGCGAAGACGGCGAGCTCGATGCCCACGGCGAAGCCGAAGAAGACCCTCCCGGCGATGCCGATGCCCAACGGGTCGATGACCGCGGCCCCGTCGGCGATGCCCCCCATGAAGAGCCAGGGGAAGGGCTCGCCCAATGAGAACGTCGTGAAGGCCACGGCGGACTCGATCTCCATCACGCCCAACAGGACGACGATCAAGGCGGGCGACACGGTGACGTTCACGGGTCGTACCAAGGGCCTGAGGATAGGCAGCACGGTGGTGCTGGAGCGCTACAACGGCAAGAACTGGGTGGCGCTGAAGGCGACCACGGTCGTCAAGAAGGGCAGCAGTTACTCGCTGCACACCACGCTCACCACCAAGGGGGCGACGAAGCTCCGGGTGACCGTCGGCAAGACGGTGTCTGCGCCGGTCACGGTGACGGTGCAGTAGCGACGGTGATGGTGACGGTCAGGTACTAGCCGTATAGCCGTACGACGGTGACGTACTGGCCGTACGATCCACACCCCAGTGAGGGCCGGCCCGGTCAGGGCCGGCCCTCACGCCCGTCCGGCGGCGCGGCGCACGGGCGCGGTCACCTCTCGTGTGACACGGGCCACATATCTTGTCCGGAACTCGGCCCTCTCCGGTCCCGACTCCTGAAGCGTTACGGGTCGATCCGAACGACGCCGTACGACGTGATCAGGAGACGCGGTTGATGGACGAGTCCCGGCAATCCGCCTCCGGCGCGGGCACGCTGCTGCGGAAGCCGATGCCGCCGCCTGCGCTGTGCGGCTTCCTCCTGCTGCTGGTGCTGATCTTCGCGGTGTCGTACGCCGTCGGTGCCGCCGCGGGTCCGGTCGCGCCCGGCATGCACGGCACCGGCACGAGCCGTAGCGGAAGCGGCATCGACGGCGGCGGCGACGGAGGCATGGACGACATGGGGGCCATGCACGGGGGAGGCCGCTGATGGGCACGGAACCCATGGTCGCCCTGGTGACGACGGATCTGACCGTCGGCGGGATGACCTGCGCGGCGTGTGTGAAGCGGGTCGAGAAGAAGCTCGGCAGGCTGGACGGGGTCACGGCGACCGTCAATCTGGCCACCGGGCGGGCCCGGGTGAGCCACCCGCCGCGGATCAGCCCCGAGGAACTCGTCGAGACCGTCGAGCAGGCCGGGTACACGGCCGCGCTCCCCGAGCCGCCCAGGAAGCGGCAGAGCGAGGACGGCGACGAGGCCGTGGGCGCTCGGCAGGAGCGGGACCGGCTGCTGGTCACGGCGCTGCTCGCGGCCCCGGTCCTCGTGCTGTCCATGGTGCCCGGCCTGCAGTTCCGCAACTGGCAGTGGCTGTGCTTCCTGCTGGCCGCGCCGGTCGCCGTATGGGGTGCGTGGCCGTTCCACCTGCGGGCGGTACGCGGGCTGCGGCACTCGGCGGCGACCATGGACACCCTGGTGTCGCTGGGTGTGGTGGCCTCTTTCTCCTGGTCGGCGTACGCGCTCTTCCTCGGCGGTGCCGGGGAGCCCGGGATGCGGATGCCGTTCACTCTCGTCCCCTCCGCCTCGGACGGCGCCGCGCACATCTATCTCGAAGCGGCCGTCGGCGTACCGCTGTTCGTGCTGGCGGGGCGGTTCCTGGAGGCGCGTGCCCGGCGCGGGACCGGGGCGGCGCTCAGGTCGCTGGCCCAACTCGCGGCGAAGGAGGTGGCGGTCCGCGAAGGCGACTGCGAACGGCTTGTCCCCATCGAACGGTTGAGCGTTGGGCAGGTCTTCGTCGTGCGCCCGGGTGAGCGGGTCGCCACCGACGGCACGGTGGCGGAAGGCAGTTCCGCCGTGGACCTGTCCCTGGTCACCGGCGAGAGCGAGCCGGTCGAGGTCGGGCCGGGCTCCGCCGTGGTCGGCGGGGCCGTCAACGCCGGCGGGTTGCTCCTCGTCAGGGCCACGGCCGTCGGCGCCGACACTCAGCTCGCCCGGATCACCCAGCTGGTGACCGAGGCACAGTCCGGCAAGGCGCGGGCGCAGCGGCTGGCCGACTCGGTGGCCGGTGTCTTCGTACCGGTCGTGCTGGCGCTGGCGGTCACGGCCCTCGGGTTCTGGCTGGGCGCCGGAGCCGATCCGCAGGCGGCGATCACCGCGTGCGTGGCCGTGCTCGTCGTCGCCTGCCCCTGCGCGCTGGGCCTGGCCACGCCCACCGCGCTGATGGCCGCCACCGGCCGGGGCGCCCAACTGGGCGTCCTCGTCAGCGGTCCGCAGGCCCTGGAGGGGCTGCAGCACCTCGACACCGTCGTGCTCGACAAGACCGGCACGCTCACCTCGGGGCACATGAGCGTCGCCCGGGTCACGGCCGTCCCCGGCGGGCTCGGCAAGGAGGCCGTGCTGCGGCTGGCGGGGGCGGTCGAGCAGGGCTCGGAGCATCCGCTGGGCCGCGCGATCACCGCGTACGCCCGGCGGGAGCTGCCCGAGCGGCGGCTGCCGGATGTGAGCGAGTTCGTTGCCCTGCCGGGGCGCGGTGTGCGGGGCCGGACCGAGGGCCGGCTGGTGGAAGTCCTTGCCCCGGACGAGGAGTTGCCCTCCGCCCTGACGGACGCCCTGCCGGTGGCCGAGGCCGCCGCCCACACCCCGGTCCTGGTCCGGGTGGACGGGGCGGCCGAGGCCCTGATCGAGGTGGGGGACGTCGTACGCCCTGGAAGCTACCGGGCAGTGGACCGGCTTCGGCGCCTCGGCGTGCGCCCGGTGCTCGCCACCGGCGACCGTGAGGCACCCGCCCGCGCCGTCGCGTCGGCCCTGGGCATCGATGAGACGCACTCCCGCTGCACACCGGAGGACAAGGCCGACCTCGTACGGGACCTGCAGGAGCAGGGCTGCCGGGTCGCGGTCATCGGCGACGGTGTCAATGACGCCGCCGCCCTCGCCGGTGCCGACCTCGGCATCGCCATGGGCAGCGGCACGGACGTGGCCATCGGAGCCGCCGACGTGACGTTGGTGCGCGGCGACATCGAGGCGTTGGCCGACGCGGTCCGGCTGGCCCGGCGCACCTTGGGCACCATCCGCGCCAACCTCCTCTGGGCGTTCGGCTACAACGTCGTGACCGTGCCGCTGGCCATGGTCGGTCTGCTCAACCCGATGCTCGCCGCGGCGGCGATGTCGGTGAGCTCACTGATCGTGGTCGGCAACAGCCTGCGGCTGCGGGCCTGGCAGCCCTCGCCCGTCCGCGGGGGCGGCCGATGACCGAACGGCACCCCTGGCGCCCGACCCGCCGCCGCCTCACCGACGCCCTGCTCGCCGCGCTCGCGCCCGTCCTCGGGTGCAGTGTCGCCCTGGGCGGCCTGACGACCTGGGTCGGAGCCGGCAAGGCGGGCAGTCCGGCCCGGATCGCCGTCTCGTCCGGGCGGGTTCTCCTGCCGTACGGCGAGAGTACGGAGACCGCCGCGTTCTTCGACATCTCCAATCTCGGCGGCGCGGACGACCGACTGGTCGGGGTGACCTCCTCCGCCACCGGTGGCGAGATCGCCCTCAGCCGTCACCGGAACACCGGTGGCGGAGCCGCCCACAAGGACAGCGTGGCCTCGGTGACCGTTCCGGCGGGCGGTGAGCTGTCCATGTCGCCGCACGGCCTGAACGTGACAGTGGGGGTACCCCCTGCTCGGGCGAAGTCCGGAGCTCGCGGGAGTGCCGGAGCGGGGTGGCAGGCGGGCGACCTCGTGTCGTTCACGCTGCACTTCGAACGCAGCGGGGCGATCCGGACCATCGCGGTGGTGATCCGGCCGAGCGACCGCGCCGGGTGAGGCCGGACTGCCGAGACTTTCGCAAGTGGCGGGAACTGGGGGTGTGTTCGCCCCGACTACTGGACCGGGTGACGGAGGTTCGCCCGTGTACCGAGTGGAACCTGGAGATTGTCGATGCGTTCTCGAGTGTGGGGCGGCACGGCGGCCGTCGTACTCGGCTGTCTGCTGGCAACGGGCTGCGGCGGCGGGGCCGGCGGGGGTACGGACACGGCGGACGGGAGCGCCGGGAAGTCCGGTGACGCCGTCTCCGGCAGCTACCCGGTGAGCGTCACCGACTGCACGGGCGCCAGAACCACCTTCTCCGCCGCCCCGAAGAAGATCGTCACCAGTAACTCCTCCAGCCTGGAACTGCTGCTCCGGCTCGGCGCCGCTGACAAGGTGGCCGGCACCGGCTTCCCGCCCGGCAGGGGAACACTGCCCGGCGCGCTCGACACGGAGGCACGGAAGGTCAAGGTGCTCAGCCAGAGCGTGATCCCCAAGGAGAAGCTCCTCGGCTCCGGCGCCGACCTCTACATCGACACCTTCGCCTCCATGGGCGGCATGGGCGGCGGGATGGGAGACGCGCCGACCACGGAGGAGTTCAAGGCGGCCGGGATCAAGCACATCTACCTCAAATCCACCGCCTGCGCCGCGCAGAGCAGGAGCCCCGTCACCGACCTGTCCGCCGTCGAGGCCGACATCACCTCCCTCGGCGCCGTCACCGGCACGAGCACCAAGGCGAAGGAGCTCGTCGCCGGGATGCGGGAGAAGGTGGACGCCGTCCGGAAGGCGGTCGGCGGTACGGCGGAGAGCAAGCGCCCGACGTACTTCTTCTTCGACTACGACGCCGGTACCAAGCAGCCCACTGTGACCTGCAACCGCCAGATCGCCAACGCCGTGTTCGCCCTGGCCGGCGTCCGCAACGTCTTCGCCGACTGTGATGGCGACCACAAGCAGGTCGGCTGGGAAGAGGTGATCGCCAAGAACCCGGACTGGATTCAGCTCGCGGTCCGCAACCGGGGCAGCGAGGCAGCGAACAAGAAGGCGTTCGACGAGGCCGAGCAGTGGCTGAAGTCCAACCCGGCAACCAAGGGCCTGAAGGCGGTCAGGGAGGGTCACTTGCTGCGCATCGGCTCCGAACAGACCACCATCGCCGGGGTGGAGAACGCCGACACCGTCACGGAGATCGCCAAGAGCGTCCACCCGGGCAAGGTCGGTTAGCCGTGCTGTCCACACTGTCCGCACGGTCGGCGTCTCGCCGAAAGTCCGCGGGCGAGGGCCGGGAGGCGCGCGGTCTGCCCGCGGGGCCGACGGCCGTGGTCCTGGGCGTGGCGCTGCTGGCCGCGCTGACGGCGGCCGTGGCCTGGGGCTCGACGTCCATCCCGCCCGGCGAGGTGTGGAGCGTGGTGTGGCGGCGGCTCTCCGGCGAGGCGCCACGCCCCGGCACGGACGATCTGATCGTCTGGCAACTACGCGTTCCCCGCGCCGTGCTGGCCGCACTCGTCGGCGCCGGCCTCGGTGTCGTCGGCACGGCCGTGCAGGCCCTGGTGCGCAACCCGCTGGCCGACCCGTACCTGCTGGGCATCTCCAACGGTGCCTCGCTCGGCGCGGTCGCCGCGATCGTGCTCGGACTCGGCGCGGGCGGTGCGCTGGGCCTCGGCCTGTCCGGCGCGGCCTTCGCCGGGGCCCTGGCCACGTTTGCGGTGGTGTGGGCGGTGGCCCGGCGGGGCGGGGGCTTCGCCCCGCTGCGGCTGGTGCTGGCTGGGGTGGCGATCGGCCAGTTCCTGTCCGGCTTCACCAGCTACCTGGTGCTCCAGGCCGGCGACGAGCAGCAGACCCACAGCGTGCTGTTCTGGCTCATGGGCAGCCTCGGCGGAGCGAACTGGCAGTTGCTGGCGGTCCCCGCGGTGGCCGTTCCCGTGACCCTCTTGTGGCTCCAGGCACGCGCCCGGGGACTGAACGCGCTGCTCATGGGCGACGAGACAGCCGCGGGGCTCGGCATCGACGTCACTCGCCTGCGCCGCGAACTGTTCACCGTCACCAGCGTGCTGACCGGCGTCCTGGTCGCGGTGTCCGGCGCGATCGCCTTCGTGGCGTTGATGGTGCCGCACGCCTGCCGCCTGATCGTGGGCGGCGACCACCGACGGCTCCTGCCCGTCTCCGCGCTGTTCGGCGCGCTGCTGCTGGTGGTCGTCGACATCGTCTGCCGTACGGCGATGGACACCCAGGAGCTGCCGGTCGGCGTGGTCACCTCGCTCATCGGGGCCCCGGCCCTGCTGTACCTGCTCGATCGGCGTCCGGGGAGCGGCAGTTGAGGATCGAGATCGAGGACCTGCACGTCGCCTACGCGGGCCGTACGGTCGTGGCGGGCGCCCATCTGGTCGCCGCGGAGGGCGAGATCACCGGCCTGGTCGGGCCGAACGGCAGCGGCAAGTCCACCCTCCTGCGCACCGTCTACCGTCACCTCAGGCCCTCCGCCGGGCGGGTGCTGCTGGACGGTACCGATCTGCGCGAGCTGACTCCGGTGAAGTCCGCGCGGCACGTGGCCGCCCTGCCGCAGGAGCGGGGGAGCGACTTCGAGCTGACCGTGCAGGAGGTCGTCGCCATGGGCCGTACGCCGTACAAGCGGGCCTTCGCCGGCGAGCACGCCACCGACCGCGACATCGTCACGAAGGCACTGGCCGACGTCGGCATGGAGACGGCGGCCGGGCGCCGGTTCACGGCCCTGTCCGGCGGCGAACGCCAACGCATCCTGCTTGCCCGGGCGTTCGCCCAGAAGCCGGACGTCCTGGTCCTCGACGAACCCACCAACCACCTCGACATCCGCCATCAGGTCGACCTGCTCGCCCTCCTGCGCAGCCAGCGCCGTACGACTCTCGTCTCGCTCCACGACCTCAACGCGGCTGCCTCCGTCTGCGACCGGCTGCACGTCCTGCACGACGGTGCCGTGGTCGCCTCCGGCCGACCGCGCGACGTCCTCACTCCCGAACTGATGGCCGAGGTCTTCGGCGTGCGGGCGGCCGTGGTCGACCACCCCCTCACCGGCGATCCGCTCATCGCCTTCGACCACCGGGCACCCGGCGACGCGGAGCCGGCCCCGGCGATGGAGACGCGCACCGGCGGATGAGGACAGCGGGGCGGGACGCCGGTCGCGGCCCGCCCCCAGCCGATTTTGTGGGTGGTTACGGGAACTCACCCCCGTTTCCCTCCGACTTGTGGGACGGGACTGCCACCCGGCAGCCCACCGCGACGATGAGGGGCGGAAGGGTGACACACCGCGGTTCCGGCTCGGAGCAGCCCGGTCACATACCCGTCGGTGAGGACCGCCGGCTGCTGGTGGCCGTGGCGGGCCTGCTGGCGTTCGTGGCCATGCTCGACATGAACATCGTCAATGTGGCTCTGGCGGACATCGCCGACGGACTGCACGTTTCCGCCGCGACCGCCCAGTGGGCGGTGCTGGGCTACCAACTTTCCGTCGTCGCCCTGCTGTTGCCGGTCGGGCGGTGGCTGGACGGGGCGGGGATGCGCCCCGCCGTGCTGGCGGCGACCGCGGGCTTCGGCCTGTGCAGTGCGCTCGCGGCAGCGGCGCCCTGGGCGGCCTGGCTGATCGCCGCCCGCTTTGCGCAGGGCGCTTTCGGAGCAATGCTGTTCGTGCTGATGCCGGTGCTCGCGATGCGTTCGGTACGGCCGGAGCTTCGGGCGCGGGCGATGAGCGTGCCGGCGACCCTGGGCCCACTGGGCGCGGTGACGGGACCGGCCGTGGGCGGACTGCTGCTGGATCACTTCGGCTGGCCCTCCGTCTTCCTCGTCAAGATCCCCTTCTGCCTGCTCGCCCTGATCGTCGCGTGGAAGGCGATGCCGCAGGACGGGCGGCTGCGGCTGCCCGACCGGCGATCGCTGGCGGATGCGCTGCTGGTGGCCACCGGAGCGGCGGGGCTGCTGCTGGCGCTGACCCTGGCGTCGGACGACCCGGGCCGGCTGGTGTTCGCGGTCGCCGCCGTTCCGCCACTGTGTTGGTGGCTGCGGGGCCCGGGCGGACGTCCGGTGTCCGGCGTGCTGCGGGTCCCGGGACTGCTACGGGCGCACGGGGCGATCCTGGCCCTCGCGGCCGGATTCGCCGCCATGCACTACGTCGTCGCCCTGCACCTCCAGCGTGACGACGGCATCAGTGCCACGACGACCGGGCTCACGGTCCTCGCCTTCCCGCTCGGCATGGCCCTGGCCGGGCCCCTCGGCGGGCGTCTGGCCGACCTCCTCCAGGCACCGGCCTCCCCTCGGGCAGGGGGCACCCCCTTCGGGGCGCGAGCGGTCGCGGCCACGGGAGCCGCCCTGACCGCGGCCGGACTGCTTCTGCTCATCCCGCTCAGTAACGGCTGGACGCCGTGGGACGTGGCCTGGCGGCTGGCACTGGCCGGGGTCGGCATGGGCCTGAACGGCGGTCCGACCCAGGCGCTGGTGATGGGCGCCGCCCCGCCGGACCGGACCGCCAGCGTCGGCTCCACGGTGCAGCTCACCCGCAGCCTCGGCTTCGCCCTCGGCCCCGCCCTGGCCACCGCGGCCTGGGGCTTTGCCGGGCCCGGCAACGGCGTACACGCCGGGCTCGCCCTGGCCGCCACCGCCGCCTGCCTCGCCGTACCCCTGCTCACTCTGCCCGGCCGGCGCCCGGCCGCCGTACTCGACAAGACCACCGACGCGGCGCCCGCCGCCCAACCCTGAGCAAGGAGTCACCCGTATGTGCGGAATCACCGGCTGGGCGTCCTTCAACCGCGACGCCCGCACCCGGGTCCCCGTCATCGAGGCCATGACCGCCACCCTCACCCCCCGCGGTCCCGACGCCGGCGGAGTCTGGCTCGGCGAGCGCGCCGCCATCGGCCACCGCCGCCTCGCTGTCATCGACCCGGTCGGCGGCGTGCAGCCGATGACGGACCGGCCCGACGAGCCGGCCGTCGTGCTCAGCTACAGCGGCGAGGTCTACAACCACCACGAGCTGAGGGTCGAGCTGCGCGGCCGAGGGCATGCCTTCCGCACGCGCAGCGACACGGAGGTGGTGCTGCGCGCGTACGCCCAGTGGGGCGAGGATCTCGCCGACCACCTGGAAGGCATGTTCGCCTTCGCCGTCTGGGACGAGCGTGCCCGGCGGCTGCTGCTGGTGCGCGACCGGCTCGGCGTCAAACCGCTGTTCTGGGCGGCCGTCGACGGCGGTCTGGCCTTCGCCTCCGAGCCAAAGGCGCTTTTCGCTCACCCGGAGATCCGGCCGCGGGTGGACACCGACGGGCTGCGGGAGGCGTACAGCCTGCTCTTCAACACCGGGCCGACCGTGTGGACCGGAGTTCGGGAGGTCGAGCCCGGCGGGCTGCTCGTGCTGGACCGGGCCGGGATCCGCGAGCGCCGCTACTGGCAGCTGGAGGCCTCGCCCCACGACGACGGCCAGCAGGCAACGGTGGAGAGGATCCGCGAGCTGGTCGGTACGGCGGCCCGCAGCCAGCTGGAGGCAGACGTCCCCGTGTGCAGCCTCCTGTCCGGCGGCATCGACTCCACCGTCCTGACCGCCCTGCTCGCCGACGAACTCCGGCTGCGCGAAGGTCCCGACGCCCGCATCCGCTCCTACGCCGTCGACTACAGCGACCAGGCCGAGCAGTTCACCGGCGACGTCCTGCGCACCGGCCACGACACACCGTACGCCGCCGAAGCGGGCGCTTTCATCGGCACCGACCACAGCACGGTCGTACTCGATCCGCACGCCCTGCTCGATCCCGGGCACCGGAAGGCGGTCGTCATCGCCCGGGACTCGCCGATCGGCGTCGGCGACATGGACACCTCGCTCCACCTGCTCTTCGGCGAGATCCGCCGGCACTCCGCCGTCGCCCTTTCCGGCGAGGCCGCCGACGAGGTGTTCGGCGGCTACCCCTGGTTCCACAACCCGAGGGCCCTGGCGGCGGAGACCTTCCCCTGGCTGCTGGTGACCGGCGACGAGGCCGCCATGCCCCTGAACCCGGAACTCGACCTGCGCATCGCCGAGTTCCGCGACGACACCTACCGCAGCGCACTGGCCGCCGTACCGCACCTGGACGGCGAGAGTCCCGCCGAGCACCGGCAGCGCGAGATGCAACACCTGTCCCTGACGCGCTGGCTGCGCCAGCTTCTGCACCGCAAGGACCGGCTGAGCATGGCCCACGGCCTCGAGGTCCGCGTCCCGTACTGCGACCACCGCCTCGTCGAGTACGCCTTCACCATCCCTTGGGCGATGAAGAGCTTCGACGGCCGGGAGAAGAGCCTGCTGCGCGCCACGGGCGCCGGACTCGCGCCCGACTCGGTGCTGTACCGCCCCAAGAACCACTACCCGGCCACCCACCACCCCGACTACAACCGCGGCCTGCAGAACATGGCGCGCGACGCCCTGGCAGCCGAGCAGGTCCGAGCCCTCGCCGACGAGACCCGCATCAAGCCCTGCCTCGACACCCCGTCCGACCAACTGGAGTGGGGCCACCGCCTGCGCCTCGAACGCGTCGTCGACCTCGCCCTGTGGCTGGACCACTACCAGCCCGAAATCGCCCTCTGAGGAGCCCCGCATGACCATCCAGGAACCCCTGCCGGCCATGGAGCCGGATGCCCGGCCCGAGCCCCGTCCCGAGTCCTTGCTCGAGTCCCGTCCGGAGTCGTTGCCCGAGTCCCGTCCCGAGTCCTTGCTCGAGCCCCGTCCGGAGTCGTTGCCCGAGTCCCGTCCCGAGTCCTTGCTCGAGCCCCGTCCGGAGTCGTTGCCCGAGTCCCGTCCGGAGTCGTTGCCCGAGTCCTTGCCCGCCCCGGTCCTGCTGACGGGCTGCCCCTACAAGGCCGACCCCTACCCCCTGTACGAGCAGATGCGGGAGGCCGGCCCGGTGCACCGGGTGCTCTTCCCCAGCGGCGTACAAGCCTGGCTCGTCACCGGCTACGACGCCGCGCACTCCGCCCTGAACGACGACCGCCTCGGCAAGGACCACGACCGGGGCAACGACCGCTGGCGGGCCCGGGCCTCGATCATGCCGGAGCCGCAGCACTCCCAGCTCCAGGTCCACCTCCTGCACCAGGACCCGCCGAAGCACACCCGCATGCGGCGCCTCGTCACCGACGCCTTCACGCCGCGCCGCATCGAGCAGCTCCGGCCCCGCTTCCAGGAACTGGCCGACGCCGCCGTCGACGACCTCCCCGAGACCGGCCCGGCCGACCTCGTCACCGGCTTCGCCGCCCACTTCCCCTTCCAGGTCCTCGCCGAAGTCATCGGCCTACCGCAGGATCTCGCGGCCCGCTTCGACCGCGACTGGGGCAAGGTGGTCCAGCCGGTCGGCCCCACCGACCCCGGACGCCCGCTGTACGAGCACCGGTTGCACGGCCTGCAGAGCTACATAGCCGAGGTCGTCGCCCACAAGCGCGAACACTGGGACGACGACCTGCTCAGTCGCCTCGTCGTGGCCCGCGATCGCCGCGAACTGTCCCACGAAGAGCTGGACTCGATGATTTTCCAGCTCCTCGTGGCAGGCCAGGAACCGGTCACCAACCAGATCGCCACGGCCCTGATCGCCCTGTTCCGCCACGAGGACCAGCTGGCCCGCCTGCGCGACAACCCGGACCTGCTGCCGGGCGCCGTCGAAGAACTCCTGCGCTACGACAGCGCCTTCGAGCTGACCACCTGGCGCTTCTTCGACAAGGACAGCGACCTGCACGGAACCGAGGTCCCGGCAGGTGACTCGGTGATCGTCTCCCTGTGCGCCGCCAACCGTGACCCGCGCCGCTTCTCCGATCCCGACATCCTCGACTTCGACCGCAGCCCCAACCCCCACCTCGCCTTCGGCCACGGCATCCACTTCTGTCCCGGTGCAGCGCTCGCCCGCGCCGAACTCCAGATCGCCCTCGGCACCCTCCTCGCCCGCCTGCCCGGCCTGCACCTGGCCATCGAAGACGAGGACATCGAGTGGATCCCGGCCGTCCTCGGCCGCGGCACCGGCCACCTGCCGGTGGGCTATGACCGACGTCTGCGAGCCGGGTTCCCAGCCGTCTTCGGCCGCGGCCGCGGTACCGGCCACCCGCCAGTGGGCCATGAGCGACGCCTCTGACCTCGGCTCCGGCCGACCGGCCCGGCCGCACCGCCCGCACCGGCCGCGCTACCCGCACCGGCCCGTCGGCCCGCTGATCCAAGGCCCGCCGATCCACTACAGCTGATCCACGCCCACACCCCACCGGCGCCTGGCCACCCTCCCCAAGCTCTCGGCTGTGCCCGACCAGGGAGGACCCCGTCGGCGCCATGTCGGCGTGCCCTCGTACGCCAGGAGGAACGACATGCCACTGACGACCGCCCCGGACGCCCTCCCGATCCGCATCGGCACCGAGATCCTCAGCCTGCTCCTGCCTCACCACCGCACGACCGACCGCGCTCCCGGTCCCGCGCCCGCGGAGGCCTTCCCCCATCAGTTGCACCGCATCGCCGACTTCGTGCGCGACGGAGCACCCATCGTCTTCACCCTGCCCGGCTTCCCCTGCAAGTCGCCCAACCCGGCCAAGGTCCTCGGCCACCTCCCAGACCAGGGCGAACGCCTCTCCCTCGCCTTCCTGAACACCCTGTGCACGGAGACCGAGCGGATCTACCCGCCGGGCGCTCGCGTGATCATCTGTTCCGACGGCCATGTCTTCAGTGACCTCGTCGGCGTCCCTGACGACCACATCGACGCCTACTCCGACGAACTGCGAATACAAATAAGTAAATTGGGCCTGGACAGACTGTCCGTCCTCGATCTGCGCGACGTCCTCGGCGATCTCCCGCACGACACGAAACGCGCCCACGTCGGCGACCGCTACGCCCCCGCCCTGGACGCCCTGCGCGCCGAGGTCCGCGCCGACGACCACGCCCTCGCCCTCTACCGGGGCATCACCCGCTTCCTCGTCGAGGACACCGCCGACTGGACCGGCACCCGCTCCGCCCTCCAACGCGCATGCCGTCAACGCGCCTACGGCGTGATCCAGCGCAGCCGGGCCTGGGGCGACCTGATCGCCGAGCATCACCCCGACGCCGTACGCCTGTCGATCCATCCCCAACGCGTCGGCGCCCCGAAATTCGGCATCCGTCTCCTCGATGCTCCGGACGCCTGGACCACCCCCTGGCACTCCGCCGCCCTGCACCGCGCCGACGGCACCTGGACGCTCATGCCCCGGGCCGAAGCCGCCCGGCGGGGCCGACTGGTACAGCAGGACGGCAGGGCCAGCCACTTCGACGAGAACGGATCCGGCCGATCGGGCCACCAAGCCCGTCCGCGCACATGAAAAGGGCGGGGTCCGAAAACCCCGCCCGTATGCCGGAATGCCCGGCTCAGGGCCACACCAGGCAGTACGGCTGATGCCCCGCCTCGTGCAAACGGTGGCTGAAGTCCTGCCACTCGTGCAGCAGCTGGTACACGTTGAACGCATCCCGCGGTCCGCCCCGGTCCGGCACCGTCGACCAGATGAACGCCGCCGCGCCCACCGCCTCCTCGCCGATGCCGCGCAGCGGGTCCACGACCGTCATGGGGAGTTTGACCACCGCGTAGTCGGGGTGCAGGACCACCAGTTCCAGCGGCGGGACCTTGTGCAGCGGGACGCCCTCGATGCCCGTGAGCACCATCGCCGCCATCGTCTCCGGCTTGATCTTGGTGAACATGCCGCCCATGCCGAGCTCGTCGCCGCCGAGCTCTTCGGGACGCATCGAGATCGGGACGCGGGCTGCCGTGGCGCCGTCCGGCGCGCCGAAGTATTTGTAGGTCACCCCCACCCGACCACCATTCCCGCTCCCAGTCCTGAGTCGGTCCACCGTACGGTCCCTTCGCTGCCTACGGTCCATACGCGCCGCTCGGCCGATCCGCTCAGGCTCACCCTGTGAAACGTGTGAACCCTCGGGGCCCTGTGAACCTAGCGAGCCCGTCGCGCTCTGTGAACCCTGGGAGTTTCCCGGACCCTGCGCGCCCGAGTCCTGCGAGCCCCCCGGACCCGGCGAGATCCCGCCACTGGACATGCCTCCAGGACCCGGCGAAATTCCGCCACTCGACAAGCCCGCCGGACCCGTCGAGATCCCCGGACCCTGTGGACCCTGCGAGAGCTCCGCAGCCGGAGGGATGCCCGGAGTCGGGGGGACGCTCGGAGTCGTGGGGATGCCCGGAGCCGTGGGGATGCCCGAGGGCGTGATCTCGGGAACCTGTGAGCCCCCCGGCCCCTGCGCGGTCCCCGTGCCGAACGGGCCTCCCGGCCCCTCGGAAGTCCCCGAAACGAACGAGCCCCCCGGCTCCTGCGAGTCTCCCGAGCCGTAGGCGTCACCCGGACCCTGCGGTCCCGGCCCCTGGGAGCCGCGCGGGTCGTGCGGGTCGTTGGGACCTTGTGGCCCCGGTGGCCGACGTTTCTCGGTCGTGTCCTCCGCGTCGCGTCGGTGCCTTCCCCGCCGGGCACGCCGAGGACCCAGGTCACCGGTCCCCTCGCCCAGTCCGCCACCGCGATGCATATCTCCACCCGACTGCTTTTCTGGGATGCGTGGCCCCCGCCGCGCAGCCCGATCATCGTGTCAGTGACCTCCCCCACGGCCGCCCGCCGAAACGTGCGTTGAAACACCTGTCCGCAGGATCTTCGCGGCCTCTGACACCATGGCTAGTGTGAGCTATCCGTACGAAGCCCCAGTTTCGCAGACTCTTTTCGAGCGCGCGGCGGCCGTCACGCCCGGCGGCGTGAACTCTCCGGTGCGCGCCTTCCGCGCCGTGGGCGGTACGCCCCGGTTCATGGTGTCCGGCAACGGCCCCTATTTGACCGATGCCGACGGGCGCGAATATGTCGATCTTGTTTGTTCGTGGGGGCCCATGATTCTCGGGCACTCCCACCCGGAAGTGATCGCCGCCGTCCAGGAGGCCGTCTCCCGCGGTACCTCATTCGGTACGCCCGGTGAGGGCGAGGTCGCGCTCGCCGAGGAGATTGTCGCCCGGGTCGAGCCCGTCGAGCAGGTGCGGCTCGTCTCCAGTGGCACCGAGGCCACCATGTCCGCCATCCGGCTCGCCCGCGGGTTCACCCGGCGGTCCAAGGTGATCAAGTTCGCCGGGTGTTATCACGGTCACGTCGACTCGCTGCTCGCCGCGGCCGGCAGTGGCGTCGCGACCTTCGCCCTGCCCGACACTCCGGGGGTCACGGGTGCCCAGGCCGGCGACACCATCGTGCTCCCCTACAACGACCTCGACGCCGTCCGCGCCGCCTTCGCCGCGCACCCCGGCGAGATCGCCTGTGTGATCACCGAGGCCTCGCCCGGGAACATGGGCGTGGTGCCGCCGCTGCCCGGCTTCAACCAGGGGCTCAAGGACGTGTGCCGTGAGAACGGCGCCCTCTACATCTCCGACGAGGTCATGACCGGCTTCCGCACCAGCCGGGCGGGCTGGTACGGCGTCGACGGGGTCGAGCCCGACCTCATGACCTTCGGCAAGGTCATGGGCGGCGGGTTCCCGGCCGCCGCCTTCGGTGGACGTGCGGACGTCATGGCGCACCTCGCCCCGGCCGGGCCCGTCTACCAGGCCGGCACCCTCTCCGGGAACCCGGTCGCGACCGCCGCGGGCCTCGCCCAGCTGCGGCTTCTCGACGACGCCGCGTACGGCAAGGTCGACGCCGTGTCCGAGGAGATCCGTACGCTCGTCACCGAGGCGCTCGCCAAGGAGGGCGTCGCGCACCGGCTCCAGAGCGCCTCCAACATGTTCTCCGTGTTCTTCACCGACCGGCCGGTCCACAACTACGAGGACGCGAAGAGCCAGGAGTCCTTCCGGTTCTCCGCCTTCTTCCACTCCCTCCTCGCGCAGGGCGTCTATCTGCCGCCCTCGTCCTTCGAGTCCTGGTTCGTCTCCACCGCCCACGACGAGCGGGCGGTCCAACGGATCGCCGACGCCCTTCCGGCGGCGGCCCGGGCAGCAGCGGAGGCCACGGCAGCATGAGTGACATCACCGTCGTCCACCTGATGCGGCACGGCGAAGTCGCCAATCCGGAGGGGGTCCTGTACGGGCGGCTGCCCGGTTACCACCTCTCCGAGCTGGGGCGGCAGATGGCCGACCGGGTCGCCGAGCACCTCGCCTCCCGGGACATCACCCACGTCGTGGCCTCCCCGCTGGAGCGGGCGCAGGAGACGGCCACCCCGATCGCCAAGGCACACGGTCTCGGCCTCGCCGTCGACGAGCGGCTGATCGAGGCGGACAACGTCTTCCAGGGCAAGACCTTCGGAGTCGGCGACGGGGCGCTGCGGCGGCCCGAGAACTGGAAGCACCTCGTCAACCCGTTCAAGCCGTCCTGGGGCGAGCCGTATGTGGAGCAGGTCGTCCGGATGATGGGGGCGCTGAACGCCGCCAAGGACGCCGCGCGCGGGCACGAGGCCGTGTGCGTCAGCCATCAGCTGCCGATCTGGATAGTGCGCAGCTTCGTGGAGAAGCGCCGGCTGTGGCACGACCCGCGCAAGCGGCAGTGCACGCTCGCCTCTCTTACCACCTTCACGTATCAGGGCGACAAGATTGTGTCCGTCGGGTACAGCGAGCCGGCCCGGGAACTCGTACCGGCTCATCTGCTCGCGGGCGCCAAGCCCGTGAAGGGGAACGGCGGAAAGGCGTTCGGGGCCTGACGCAGCGGGCAGGGCGTCGTGCGCCCTGCCCGAACGCGGCGACGCGGCACTTACGGATCGGTGTACGGTTCGTCACAACACGCGCACAGTCGCGTGATGTGAACGTATCTTCGTAAAATTCGCTCAATATACATGCGTTGGGGGGAACCCCCGTCCTCATCGCGGCCTCTCATTGTGTGACCACTGAGAGGCCGCTATGAAATGGGGACGGGAATGCGGGACATCAGCCGGCGAGGACTGATAGGCCTCGGCGCGGGTACGGCGGCTGCCATGGGGCTGGCCGCCTGTGGCTCCCACCAGGACGGCGCGAAGTCCGGTGACGGTTCCGGCAAGGGAAGTTCCGGCGACTCCGGCAACCCCACGGCCACCGCGCGCCCCCTCGGTGACGGTTCCACCGCCGACAGCGGTGCGCAGCCGAGTCAGCCGGACAAGCCGGTTCCGCTGGAGCCCGGCCAGACTCCGCCGCAGTTCGTGGTCTTCTCCTGGGACGGCGCCGGAGAGGTCGGCAACGGCCTCTTCCCGCGCTTCCTCGACCTGGCGAAGGCGCACGGCGCGCACATGACCTTCTTCCTCTCCGGGCTCTATCTGCTCCCCGAGTCGAAGAAGCGCAAGTATCTGCCGCCGAACAACCGGCCGGGCGCCTCCGACATCGGCTACCTCACGGACGACCACATCCGTGCCACGCTGACGAACGTCCGGCGCGCGTGGCTCGAGGGCCATGAGATAGGCACCCACTTCAACGGCCACTTCTGCTCCGGTTTCGGCACGGTCGCGCACTGGACGCCCAAGCAGTGGCACAGCGAGATCCAGCAGGCCAAGGCCTTCGTCAAGGAGTGGAAGACCAACACCGGGTTCAGCGATCTGCCGCCGCTGCCCTTCGACTACGACAAGGAGCTGGTCGGCGGTCGTACGCCCTGTCTGCTCGGCCAGGACAATCTGCTGCCCACCGCCCGTGAACTCGGCTGGCGCTACGACGCCTCCTCGCCCGGCGGCCGGCAGGTGTGGCCGGTGAAGCGGCACGGGCTCTGGGACCTGCCGCTGCAGCAGGTGCCCTTCCCCGGGCGCAAGTTCGAGGTCCTCTCGATGGACTACAACATGATGTTCAACCAGTCGAAGAACTCGACCAAGGCACCTGCCTACAACTACCCCGCCTGGCGCCAGCAGTCCGCCGGGGCCTACATAGCCGGCTTCCAGCGGGCATATGAGACAAACCGGGCGCCGTTCTTCATCGGAAACCACTTCGAGCACTGGAACGGCGGCATCTACATGGACTCCGTCGAGGAGGCCTTCAAGCACATCGCGCAGGAGAAGGAGAAGGGCGCCGACGTCCGCATGGTCTCCTTCCGCCAGTTCGTGGACTGGATGGACGTGCAGAAGCCGGAGGTGCTGGCCAAGCTGCGCAGGCTCGAGGTCGGGCAGCAGCCGACGGGTGGCTGGAAGGCATACATGTCGGACACCGGCAAGGGAGGCTCGGGCGGCACCTCACAGGGTGCCTGAAATGCGGGTTTCCGCCCGCAAGGGGGGTGCGCAAGATCCCCGGAACGGACATGCGAAACTTTTCACATGAGTGCCGCCTGCCGCGCCCCCCAGCGCCTGAACCGCGCCCGTAGCCGCAGCCGTCGACGCGCCGCCCTCGCCACCGCCGGGGCCGCCGTCGCGGCGTTCATGCTCTCCGCCTGCGGGTCCGGCGGCGTCTCCGGGGGCTCCGGCAACACCAACTTCATCACCGGCAAGGACGGCATCGCCACCGTCAAGAAGGGCGAGCGGACCGCCGCCCCCGACCTGTCCGGTGCGACGATCGACGGCAAGACGCTCGATGTCGCCGACTACAAGGGCAAGGTCGTCGTCATCAACGTCTGGGGCTCCTGGTGCCCGCCGTGCCGCGCCGAGGCGCCGAACTTCGTCAAGGTCGCCCAGGAGACCGCGGGCAAGGGCGTCCAGTTCGTCGGCATCAACACCCGGGACACCAGCACGGGACCGGCCCAGTCCTTCGAGAAGCAGTACGGCGTCACGTACCCGAGCCTGTACGACCCGACTGGGAAGCTGATGCTCCGCTTCCAGAAGGGCACGCTCAACCCGCAGGCGATCCCCTCCACGCTCGTCATCGACCGGGACGGGAAGATCGCCGCGCGCACGCTCCAGGCTCTCAGCGAGGACAAGCTGCGCGAGATGCTCGACCCGGTCGTAGCGGAGAAGTGACGTGACCGTAGCGTCCACGCTCGCCGCGGCCACCGACCCGGGCCAGTCGGCCCTTCCCGGTGCGCTGCTGCTCGCCCTGCCGGTCGCCGTGCTCGGCGGGCTCGTCTCCTTCTTCTCGCCGTGCGTCCTGCCACTCGTCCCCGGCTACCTCTCGTATGTCACCGGGGTCGCGGGCACCGACCTGGCCGAGGCACGACGGGGCCGGATGGCCGCGGGCGCCTCGCTGTTCGTGATCGGCTTCACCGCCGTGTTCGTCTCCGGCGGGGCGCTGTTCGGGTACTTCGGGTCCACGCTGCAGGAGTACAAGGACACCCTGACCAAGGTGCTCGGCGTGCTCATGATCGTGCTCGGCGTCTTCTTCATGGGCCTGATGCCCTGGCTGACCCAGCGTGAGTTCCGCTTCCACAAGCGGCCGGCCACCGGCCTGGTGGGCGCGCCCGTCCTCGGCGCCCTGTTCGGGATCGGCTGGACGCCGTGCCTCGGCCCGACCCTCACCTCCGTGAACATGCTGTCCTACAACGAGGCGAGTGCCGGCCGCGGTGCCCTGCTGACCGTCGCCTACTGCCTCGGCCTGGGCGTGCCCTTCGTGCTCACCGCGGTCGCCTTCCGCAAGGCCCTCGGTGCCTTCGGGTGGGTCAAGCGCCACTATGTCTGGGTGATGCGCATCGGCGGCACGATGATGATCGCGACCGGCCTGCTGCTGCTGACCGGCGCCTGGGACGGCATCGTGCAGCAGATGCAGACCTGGTCGAAGGGCTTCACGGTGGGGATCTGATCCATGAGCGACACACGGAGCACCGACGTGCACGGAGACGAGAACCCCGAGATCCTCACGAGCGACGGCGAGTCCGACCTCGGCGAGGCCGGCTCGCAGCTGTCCACCGCACCCGTCGAGACGGCCATGCCCGGCTCGTTCGGCGGCACCCGTGCGCCCGGCGTCCGGGGCTGGATCACCTGGTCCGTGCGTGAGGTCTTCGGCTGGGCCCGCTGGTTCTGGCGGCAGCTGACCTCCATGCGGGTCGCGCTGATCCTGCTGTTCCTGCTGTCGCTCGGCGCGATCCCCGGCTCGCTGATCCCCCAGACCGGCAGCGACGCGCTGAAGGTGCAGGACTTCAGGGACGCGCACAGGACGCTCGCCCCGGTCTACGACAAGCTCGGGCTGTTCCACGTCTACAGCTCGGTGTGGTTCTCGGCGATCTACATCCTGCTGTTCGTCTCGCTCATCGGCTGCATCGTCCCGCGCACCTGGCAGTTCGTCGGCCAGCTCAGGAGCCGTCCGCCGGCCGCACCCAAGCGGCTGACCCGGCTGCCCGCCTATGCCACCTGGCGCACCGACGCAGACCCCGAGCAGGTCCGCGAGGCCGCGCTGGGGATCCTCAAACAGCGCCGCTTCCGTGCGCACCCCGCCGGGGACGCCGTCGCCGCCGAGAAGGGCTATCTGCGCGAGGCCGGCAACCTGGTCTTCCACATGGCCCTGATCGTGCTGCTGGTCGCCTTCGCCTGGGGGCAGCTCTACAAGTCCGAGGGCAACAAGCTGATCGTCGAGGGGGACGGCTTCTCCAACACCCTCATCTCCTACGACGACTTCAAGTCCGGCAACCTCTTCAGCTCCGACGACCTGGTGCCGTTCAGCTTCGACCTGAAGAAGTTCACCGGCACCTACGAGCGCAACGGCCCCAACAAGGGCACGCCGCGCACGTACCAGGCGGACATCACCTACAGCGTGGGCGCGTACGGCAAGGAGCAGAAGACCACCGTCAGGGTCAACCAGCCGCTGCACATCGGCGACGCCAAGGTCTACCTGGTCAGCCATGGGTACGCGCCGGTGGTCACCGTCCGCGACGGCAAGGGCGACGTGGTCTTCCACGACGCCGTGCCGATGCTGCCGATCGACTCCAACATCACCTCGCAGGGCTCGATCAAGGTGATGGACGGCTACCGCAACGCCCAGGGACAGATCGACCAGCTCGGCTTCGCCGCGTTCTTCGTGCCGACCTTCGCGGGTGCCGGCAAGGGCACGATGTTCTCCCAGTTCCCTGCGCTCGACCACCCGGTGCTCGCGGTGTCGGCGTACCACGGTGACCTGGGCGTCAACGCGGGCCTCCCGCAGAACGTGTACCAGCTGGACACCAAGAGCCTGAAGCCGTTCAAGGACTCCGGCGGCAACCTCGTCAAGGCACGCCTGCTGCCCGGCGAGACCATGATGCTGCCGGGCGGCAACGGTTCGATCACGTTCGAGAAGAACATCAAGGAATGGGCCGGCTTCCAGATCGTGCAGCAGCCCGGCGGCGGCTGGGCGCTCGGCGGCGCGCTCGCCGCGATCTTCGGCCTGGCCGCCAGCCTGTTCATCCAGCGCCGCCGGGTCTGGGTGCGCGCGACGACCGGCGCCGACGGCGTCACGGTCGTCGAGATGGCGGGCCTCGGCCGAAGCGAGTCCGCGAAGCTGCCCGAGGAACTCGGCGACCTGGCCGGGCTCGTCCACGACCGGGCACCCACGAAGAACGACGATCCAGACGCCGACCCCGATCAGGAGCCGGGCGCCGAAACCCCCGTACCCGCCGCCGAAGGGGCTCAGAAGAAGTGATTCTCGCCACCGCCACCAACGAACACCTCGCGAGCCTCAGCAACACGCTGATCTACTCCGCGATGGCCGTCTACACCCTGGCCTTCTTCGCATACATCGCCGAATGGATCTTCGGCAGCCGCAGCAAGGTCGCCCGCTCGGCGAGCGCGCTCACCGCCGGCGCCGCGGACAAGGCGGCGGCGCCCGCCGTCACGGTCAAGCAGGCCGGCGGCACCGCGGTGCTGGAGCGGCCGAAGGTCGTCACCCGCTCCGCGGCAGGCGCCCGTGACGTGCCCGACGGACCGGGTGCCCACGGCGGGGACGAGCAGGGCGACCTCTACGGCCGGATCGCCGTGTCGCTCACCGTGCTCTCCTTCCTCATCGAGTTCGCGGGCGTGCTCGCCCGCGCCCTGTCGGTGCAGCGGGCGCCGTGGGGCAACATGTACGAGTTCAGCATCACCTTCTCCACCGTCGCCGTCGGTGTGTACCTTGCGCTGCTGGCGCTGCGGAAGAACGTCCGCTGGCTCGGCCTCCCCCTGATCACCACGGTCCTGCTCTTCCTCGGCCTCGCCGTCACCGTCCTGTACACGGCGAGCGACCAGCTGGTCCCGGCCCTGCACTCCTACTGGCTGTACATCCACGTCTCCACCGCCATCCTCTGCGGCGCCATCTTCTACGTCGGCGCGGTCGGCACGGTCCTCTACCTGTTCAAGGACTCGTACGAGAGCAAGCTCGAGAACGGCGGGACGCCCGGCCGGTTCGCCACCTCTGTCCTGGAGCGGCTGCCCTCGGCGGCCTCGCTCGACAAGTTCTCCTACCGCGTGAACGCCGCCTTCTTCCCGCTGTGGACGTTCACGATCATCGCGGGCGCCATCTGGGCGGGGCAGGCCTGGGGCCGCTACTGGGGCTGGGACCCCAAGGAGACCTGGTCCTTCATCACGTGGGTCGCGTATGCCTGCTACCTGCACGCCCGCGCCACGGCCGGCTGGAAGGGCCGCAAGGCCGCGTACATCGCGCTCATCGCCTTCGCCTGCTGGCTGTTCAACTTCTACGGCGTCAACATCTTCATCTCCGGCAAGCACTCCTACGCCGGCGTGTAGCTTTCCGCAACTCGTGCGGAACCCCCGTTCGCGGGCCAGGCTGGTGTCATGACCGATCCCATCGAAGAGGGCATCGCCGAGCGCCGGGGGGACACACACGTACGGCACTACCTGCTGCACCTGCCCCGGCCCGTGGAGGAGGTCTGGCCCGCTCTCGCCACCCCCGCGGGCCTGCGGGGCTGGCTGGCCGCCGCCGAACCGTTCGAACCACGGCTCGGCGGCGCGGTGGGTCTGCGGCTGCCCGACGGCCCGGCCCGGGGCCGTATCACCGCGTGGGACGTCGAGCGGGTCGCCGAGTACACGGTGGAGGGCCGCGGCCGCATCCGCTTCCACCTGGAACCGGAGCGCCCCGGGGGCACGACGGTGCGGTTCACCCACGAGAGCGAGGAGGCCCGGGACCCGGGCTGGTACCACCGCTTCGAGGACCTCCTGACCTATGTGCAGAGCAGCCACGCCTAGCAGCTGTTCAGACACCGTCTAGCGTCCGGGCGGCAGACACTCCTTCGCCGGCGGCCTGCCCTCCGGCCAGGCGATCCTCACGAACCGCGACCCGTCCGACGGCGTCAGCTCGACGATCGGCACGGCCTTGTCGTACGGATTGCCATGCACGTCGAGGCAGATCCATCCGCTCGCCCCGTTCACCCGGTGCGATCCCTTGATGAACGCCCACTCGTTGACCACATCGGCCAGCGGCGGCACGCTCTCGCCGGTCGGTGTGGCCTCCCGGAGCCCCTGCACCGCGAGCTGCATGGCGTCGTGCGCGATGATCAGCTCTCCGTCGTCGAGGGCGATGGACCCGATCGGCCCCACCGGTCCCTGCTCGGCGCGGCCGATCAGATCCTCCAGGGCCGTGGCGTCGGCCGCGCTGCCGCCCGTCGTCGCGGTCTCTTTCGTCCACGCGTCCGGATGTGCCAGCGCGGTGTACCGCACCGAGAGATTGCTGTTCAGGGCCCTCCGGTCGAGCTTCCCGTCCCCGGTGAGGTACGAGCCCTCGTCCCCTGTGAGCAGGGTGAACCGGTGATCCATGCAGCCTCGCCCGCCCAATTCGTTGATGAACTGACGTAGTTGGGTGTGCCGCCCGGCGAAGAGGATCGTGTCCGTGGACCCCGGGGTGACGCACAGGAGCTGGGTGATCTGCCGGAACTGGTTCGCGGTCGTGCCCTCCTGGGTGCGGTCCGCGGGGGGTGTGAACGGCTGCGGCTGGTACGGCGATCCGGACAGCAACTTCTCGAAGGAGCTCTGGAGCGTCTGGGTGTAGGGGTCGCCCGGCTTGTCGTAGACCAGCAGGGCGTTGCCCGCCGACACCTTGGCGAACGAGGCGAGGGCGGCGGCCTCGTCCGTGTTGGTGGGCGCGACGCGGGCGAGCCCCGGGAAGGGGTCCTTGCCGTTCTGTCCGTTGGCGAGGTCGTCGGCGGTGATCGAGGTGCCGATCACCGGGATGCCGCGGCGGGTCAGTTCCTTGACGGCCGCTTTGTTGGCGTCGGTGCTCAGCCCTATCCCGGTCACCGCCCGCAGCCGGTCCGGGCCCTTGGCCATCTCGTCCAGCCGGTCGACCACACCCCGCCAGTACGCTCCGTCCGCACCCGGGTTGGCGAGGACGAGCCGTATCGCCGGGGACTCTTCGGTCGGGGCATGGTTGGCCTGGTACTGGGCCAGATAGGCGCCCTGCAACTCGTGCAGGATGTCGTTGAGGCTCGCCGGGGCGGACGAGGTGAACGGCAGGAGCAGCGCGACCGTGACATAACTGCCGGACTTGAGGCGGCGGTTCTCCCGGTCGATCGCCTGCACGGTCGCGGTGAGCCGGGGCTGCCCGAAGTCGTACGCCGTAGTCGCCACGCCCACGCAGTCGTTGCTGCCCTCGGGGTGGGCCACGCCGCGTGCGCAGGACCGGTCCTCCTGGGTGAGCCGGAGCCCGCCCCAGGCGCCGACGGCCACCAGCGCGGCGGCGAGCAGCAGCGCCACATACCGGCGGAAACGAATTTCCCAGACGTCCTCGCGCAGCCATCTCCACAGCCGTACCGCCATCACCGACCCCCGTTCTCGTACCGCCCCGTCATCCCGCGCCCACAGCCCTGGTGCGGTCGTGTCATCCGCGCCTCCCGTCCCCGTCGTCGCCCGGAACGCGCAGGGGCCGCCCGGCCAGCGCGTCCGAGGGCCAGTCCCGTGAGGCGCGCCAGAGCAGAGCGGTGCCCTCGGGCCGCATGTTGGACAGCTGCTCCAGCTCGAAGCGCAGCCGCTCGGCCACCCGGGGGTCGGGCAGCACCAGCGGATCGGTCAGCTGCCAGACCGCGTGCAGCAGCCTTCGGACACGCAGGTGCAGTACGGGGTCGCCCGCCTCCGGCGGCGGCTGTGCCGCGTCCGTACGGCCGAGCGCCACCGAGGCCCGGTGGTCGTGGCCGTCGGAGTCTCGGCCCTCGGGGTCGTGCGCGTGGTAGTAGGGCGCGGACGCGATGAAGACGAGCGACGCCAGCCAGTCCCCGACGTCCGTGGAAGGGAACGTGTCGCGCAGATGGGCCACCGCGAAGTCGGCCTTTCCAAGGGCGAGTTCGTGGTGCAGCCGGTAGCGGGCGCCCTCCGCTGTGTCCCGCTCGCCGTAGTGGTCGACGAGCGCGCGATGGGTCGCCCGCCACTGCGCGTGGTCCGCGTCCAGGTGGTGCAGCCGCAGCAGGAGCAGGGCGCGCAGGAAGGGGTCGCCGACGAACTGCCCGGCCGCGGTGGGCCACCCCTCCTCGGCCAGCCGTTCCTCCAGGCCGAGCACCCCGGCCGCACCGAAGTCGTCCGGAAGCCTGTTCCGGGCGAGCGACAGCGCGGAGTCCCGGTCGTGGGCGGCGGCGAGCACGGTCAGCTCGTCGAGCGGGCCGCCCGGCACGAGCCGGTCCAGCAGCTCCCGGTAGGCGGGACGGCCGTCCCGCTCCTCGCGGACCGCGATGTCACCGGTGAGCAGCGCGCCGAGGGAGGTGGCCCCGCGGGACAGGTTCTGCCGGGCCGACTCGGCGAGCAGGGTGATGCCGAGGGGGCTGCCGCCGGTCAGCCGGTGGGTGGCGTGGGGGAGTTGGGGCGGCACGCCGAGGCCCCGGCACCGGGCGCCCACCATGTGCAGGGTGTCGTCGGGTGTCAGCGGCGGCAGCGACACCAGCAGTGCCCGGGAGGACGGGGAGGCGTTCGGCTGCCAGCCGGTGGAGCGGGCGACCTCGGCGAGGGTGCGGCGGCCGGCGTTCCTGAGCGCCGGATGGGCGTCGGCGCGCAGGGCGGAGAAGAAGACGACCTGGTCGCGGATGCCGTCCGCACGGTCGCGCAGCACGCACTCCATGAGGCCGAGCCCGGCGGGCGCCTGCACGTTGTCGATCAGCACGAGCGGGCGGCCGAGGCGGTGGGAGCGCTGCATGACACCGGCGTAGGCGTCGTCGAGATCGGACAGCAGGGCCCGTACGAGATGGCGCTCGGCATGGGCGCGGGAGTCGCCGCCGGCCCGGAAGTGCCCGGACAGCAGGATGAGGCCGAGCTTGGGGTTGCCGCCCGCGTTGGGGTAGTCGCGGTACCAGGTGGCGGCCTTCCGCAGTCGCCGGTGGGTGGGCGAGACGCCCTCGCTGAAGGCCTCCAGGGTCGCCTCGATGATCGGTTCGACGACGGGTCCGGTGTGGGACATGGACGCGACCAGCTTGGCGACGACCTTGCTCGCCCAGCGTCCCGCGAAGCCGTCGAGGAAGGACCGGGAGTCGTTCAGGAGCAGGATCCGTTCGGCCTCCTGCCGGATGCGCGGCACGTCCCGGTCGCTCCAGCCGCCCGCCGCGACGGCGAGCAGCCCGGAGGCCAGCCGGGGAAAGCCGATGCGCCGTGCGCCCGTCACGGGCTCGGCGAGCTGCTCGGCGACGGTGGTGAGTGCCCCTGCGACCGGTGACCAGGCCTCGCCGGGCCGGTCCGGCGGCGGCCCGGCGAACTGGGCCTCCTCGCCGTCGATCAGCGCGACGGGCGTGTGCCCCTGGTAGGCGGCGCGCACCTCGGTGAGCAGGGCACTCTTGCCCAGCCCCCGCCCGCCCGTGAACACCACGAAGGGGAGGTCGCCGTCGTGTTCGTACGGCGAAGATCTGAGCTGGTACGGACGCAGACCGACGAGTCGCGCAGCGAGACCGGGCGGGTCGGTGTCGAACAGGGGCCCTCGGCCGTGCAGCCGTCTGTCCACCGCATCTCCCCCCGGCGCGGTTCGGTCCGATGTGCTGCTGTGAGGTGTACCAATACCAGTGTAAAAAGGGGGAGTTGATTCGGACTAGGGCGCGTGATGTCCGTTGGATTACGAAAATGCTTCCTCGATGACCTCTTCGGTGACCACGGATGATCGGCTTCGCACCGTCGACCTGGCCCGGCTCGTGGGTGTCTCGACCCAGCAGATACGCAACTACGAGGAGGCGGGGGTGCTGCCGCCCGTGCCGCGGACCGAGTCGGGCCACCGCATGTTCGGGGACGGGCACCGGCGGGCGCTGCTCGCCCACCGCGCGCTGGCGAAGGGATACGGGTCCGTGAAGGCGACGGAGATCATGCGGACCGTGCACTCCGGCGACGCACCCGGCGCGCTCGCGCTCGTGGACGCCGCGCACGCCGAACGGCACGAGGAACGGCTCGCGCTGCGCGCGGCGAGCGCGGCACTGGAGGCTCTGACCGGCCAGGACCCGCCGTCGGAGCCCCGCTCGGGCCTGCGCATCGGCGAGGTGGCCGCACTGCTCGGCGTACGGACGTCGGCGCTGCGGGTGTGGGAGTCGGCCGGTCTGCTGACGCCCCGGCGGGAGCGGGGCACCGGCTACCGTGTCTACGATCCGGCCGACGTCCGCGACGCCCGGCTCGTCCACACCCTTCGCCGGAGCCACTATCTGTTCCGGCAGATCGCCCCGGTCCTGGACGAGCTGCGCCGTGCGGGCAGCCGCGACGCGCTGCGCACGGCGATCAGGAACCGGGACAGGGCGCTGACGGCCCGGACCATGGAGATGCTCCAGGGGGCGGGGGAGCTGCACGCGTACCTGACGTACGCGGCCTCCCGGACGTCGTAGGAAGCACCCGGGGTTCAGCCCGCCGTGGCCCGGCCCACCGTGATCGAGTCCAGCTTCTCGCGCAGATACACGTGCGAGTCCACCGGCTCGTACGCCACCTGTCCCACCGGCGCCGGGACCGACTCCACGAGGGTCCCCGGGGTGCACTCGCCGAAGTAGACGAGGGACATCAGTTCCTCGGCGGGCGCGTCGGCCGGCGGCGGCAGGACGCGGTGGCGGCCCGAGCGCCAGCGGTCGCCCGTCCAACGGGCCATCAGATCGCCGATGTTGATGGTGAACGCCGCCGGATCGTACGGTGCGTCCTGCCAGCCGTCGTCGTCCGTGTGGACCTGCAGCCCGCCCCGGCCGTCCTGCCGGTCGAGGATCGTGACCGTGCCGAAGTCGGTGTGCGGCCCGATGCGGAACTGGCCCGGAGCCGTCTCGCCGACGATCTCCCTGCCCGGATACCAGTTGATGTTGAAGCCGTAGGTGGGGTGGTCCATGTGGCGGATGAAGAAGTCGGGCTCCAGGCCCAGGGCACCGCCGAGCAGCGAGAGCAGATGGCTCTCCAGCTCCGCCATCCGCGTCAGGTACTCCTCGCACGGCGCCCGCAGTCCGGGCACCTCCGTCGGCCAGACGTTCGGCGCGTACCACTCCGCGTTGACCTCCGGGTCCTCGAACGGCTCCCGCGTCGCGAAGGTCAGCGACTCCTTGAGGTCGGGCGGCGTCTCGGTGCCCTCGGAGTAGCCGTTGGCCTCGGCGCCCAGGCCCAGCCAGCCGCGGCCGGCGACCCGGGCCGCGTACTTCTCCTTGACCTCGGCGGGCAGAGTGAAGAAGGTCCGTGCTGCCGTCCGGATCCGGGTGCGCAGGGCCGGGTCCACGCCGTGGCCGGTGACCAGCAGGAATCCGGCGGTCCTGAGGGCCTCGTCCACGGTTCGAGCGAGCCGGGCGCGCTCGTCCGGGCCGCCGTCCAGCCACGGCCGCAGGTCGATGGTGGGGATGCGGGGCTCAGTCACCGATGTCCTCGTTCCACAGGTCCGGGTTGTCCTTGATGAAGTCGCGCATCAGCGCCGCGCACCCGGGGTCGTCGTGGAGGACCACCTCCACGCCGTGTTCCGCGAGCCAGTCGTGGCCGCCGTGGAACGTGGTCGCCTCGCCGATGGCCACCCGGGGGATGCCGAACTGACGGACCAGGCCACTGCAGTACCAGCACGGCGAAAGGGTGGTCACCATCGTGGTGCCCCGGTAGGAGCGGCGGCGGCCCGACGCGCGGAGGGCGGAGGTCTCCGCGTGCAGCGAAGTGTCGCCGTGCTGGACGCGGCGGTTGCGGCCGCGGCCGAGGAGCGCCCCGTCGGAGCCGTAGAGCGTGGCGCCGACGGGGATGCCGCCCTCGGCGAGACCGGCGCGGGCCTCCGCCACCGCCGTGGCGAGCCACTCGTGTGCCTGTGCCCGATCCATGCCTTCACTCTCCGCCCACCGGAAGGGCCGGGCAACGCGCCAGGCCGTCATGAACACGCGCGCGAACAGTGCACGGGTCATCGGCGGGACCGATGACCCCATCGGCAGGACGCCCCGGCGGCGCGTGGACCGGCCCCGCCGCCCGCTCGTAGCGTCCTGGACATGACCCCGGAGAACAAAGGCACAGCCCAGCTGACGACCGCGATGGTGCTCTCCGGCACCCTCGGCGTCTTCGTCGTCCAGTCGGGCGCCTCGCCCTTCAACGTCGTCTTCTTCCGCGTCCTGTTCGGCGCCCTCGCCCTCGGCTCGTACGTCGTCGCCCGCGGCTGGCTGCGCGGCCACGGCTTCACCCCGCGCACCCTGGGACTGGCCGTCCTCGGCGGCGTGTTCATCGTCTTCAACTGGGTCCTGCTCTTCCAGTCGTACGAGAACACGTCGATCTCCGTGGCGACGGTCGTCTACCACACCCAGCCGTTCTACGTGGTGCTGCTCGGCGCCCTGCTCTTCCGCGAGCGGCTCACCGCGGCCAGGGTCGGCTGGGTGGGCGTCGCCTTCGCGGGACTGGTGCTCGTCTCGGGCGTCACGCCCGGCGACCTCGCCCACGGAGGGTCGTATGTCGTCGGCATCGGGCAGGCCCTCCTCGCCGCGCTCCTGTACGGCCTGTCGACCCTCGTCACCAAGCGCATCACCGGAGTTCGGCCGCACCTCATCGCCCTCGTCCAGGTCGTCGTCGGCATCCCGCTGCTGCTCCCCTTCGCCGACTTCGGCGCCATGAGCGGGACCGGCGCGGGCTGGGGCTGGCTGGTGGGTCTCGGGCTCATCCACACCGGCCTGATGTACGTCCTGATGTACGCCGCCTACGCCGAGCTCCCGACCGCGAAAATCGCCGTCCTCGCCTTCGTCTACCCGGCCGTCGCGATGGTCATGGACTGGGCGGTGTACGGCCACCACATCGGGCTCGTCCAGGCGCTGGGCGTCCCGCTGATCGTGACCGCGAGCCTGCGCGTCACGCTTCCTCGGACACGAGCCGCCGCGCCTGCTCCAGAAACAGCCGGGCGTGCGCCGGAAGCCGCTTCCCGGCCCGCCACGCCAACTGCGTGCGAAGCGTGAACGGCGGCTCCCACAGCAGTCGTACGAGAGAGCCCGCCGCGAGTTCGGCGGCGACCGTGACCTCGGGCAGCAACGAGACCCCGAGGCCGGCCGCCGCCGCGCGCTTGGTGGCCTCGATCGTGCCGAACTCCATGAAGTCCACCGGGGCGAGGGCGGTCAGCTCCCGCTCGAACAAGTCCCGGTAGGCGCAGCCGGGTTCGGTGGCCAGCAGGGACAGCCGGACCAGGTCGGCCGTCATGACCGGCTTCCCCGCCAGGGGGTGTCCGGGCGCCGCGACCAGCGCCAGCGGCTCCACCGCCACCACCTGGGACTCCAGCCCGGCGTGTGCGGTCTCCTCCTCCATCAGGAAGCCGAGGTCGTACGTCCCCTGCCGCAGCGCCTGCCGTGTCTCGTCGCCGATGGTGGTCCGCAGCGCCAGCCGCACCTTGGGGTAGCGGTGGTGGAAGAGCTCGAGCAGCGGCGGCAGACGGTACGACGTCAGCGACTCCATGGTGCCGACGGTCAGGGTGCCGGCCGGCTCCTGCGCGCCGGCCACCGCCACCCGTGCCTCCTCGCTCAGTTCGATGATCTGCCGGGCGTACGGCAGCAGCCGCTCGCCCGCCTCCGTGAGTCTGATGCGGCTGCCCAGCCGGTCGAAGAGCTCCGCGCCGACCGAGGTCTCCAGGGCGCGGATCTGCGCGGTCACGCTGGACTGCGCGTACTTCAGCTCGGCCGCGGCCCGGGTGAAGCTCATAACGGCGGCGACCTTCTCGAAGGTGACGAGCAGTCTCAGTTCCATCAGTCGGCCGCGGGCCCGTCGCCCCGCTCCCGGCGGCGCAGCTCCTCCTCGCGGCGGCGCAGGTCCGCCTCCCACTCCTTCAGGAGCGTCTCGTCCTTCTTGCTGGCTTCCCGGAGGGACTTCAGGAACTCGGGGTTGTCGTCGGGGGCCACCCACTGGGTGCGGTGTCCCGGTGAGAAGGGGGCGGGGGTGGAGCCGTCCGCCGGGGCGTGGCGCACCTTGCCGGCCAGGAGCCAGGCGACCGGGCCGACCAGCACCTCGCCGAAGAGCAGGATCACGATGACCCAGAACACCTTGGGCAGCCCGCGCACCTGCTCCTCAGGGGTGTTCAGACAGTCGATGAAGGCGTAGATCCACAGCGCCAGGACCAGCAGGAAGGGCAGATACCTGAGCATGGTCGTGCGATCCCCCAGGAGACGGCGACGGGGCGTGGGACCGCCCCGGTGACGGGGCCAGGGTAGCCCGTAACCGATACTGGAACGCATGGCTTACGACGATCTTCGCTCCCTGCTCCGGGCGCTGGAACGCGAGGGAGACCTCAAGCGCATCAAGGCCGAGGTCGACCCGTATCTGGAGGTCGGGGAGATCGTCGACCGGGTGCAGAAGTCCGGCGGGCCCGCGCTGCTCTTCGAGAACGTGCGCGGTTCGTCGATGCCCCTCGCCATGAACGTCTTCGGGACCGACCGGCGCCTTCTGAAGGCCCTCGGCCTCAAGTCGTACGGCGAGATCTCGGACCGGATCGGCGGCCTGCTGAAACCCGAGCTGCCGCACGGGTTCGTCGGGGTGCGCGAGGCCTTCGGGAAGCTCGGCGCGATGACTCATGTACCGCCGAAGAAGGTCAAGTCGGACAACGCTCCCGTGCAGGAGGTCGTTCTGCGGGGCGACGACGTCGATCTCGACGCGCTTCCCGCGCTCTTCACCTGGCCCAAGGACGGCGGCTCCTTCTTCAACCTGGGGCTCACGCACACCAAGGACCCGGAGACCGGGATCCGCAACCTCGGGCTGTACCGCCTCCAGCGCCACGACCGGCGCACCATCGGCATGCACTGGCAGATCCACAAGGACAGCCGCAACCACTACCAGGCGGCGGCCAGGCGCGGCGAGAAGCTGCCGGTCGCCATCGCCTTCGGGTGTCCACCGGCCGTGACGTACGCCTCCACGGCCCCGCTGCCCGGCGACATCGACGAGTACCTCTTCGCCGGGTTCATCGCGGGCAAGCGGATCGAGATGGTCGACTGCAAGACGGTGCCGCTCCAGGTCCCGGCCCAGGCCGAGGTCGTGCTCGAGGGCTGGCTGGAGCCCGGCGAGATGCTTCCCGAGGGCCCGTTCGGCGACCACACCGGCTTCTACACCCCGCAGGAGCCCTTCCCGGCCCTGACCATCGACTGCGTCACCATGCGCCGCCGCCCCCTGCTCCAGTCGATCGTGGTGGGCCGCCCCCCGACGGAGGACGGGCCGCTCGGCCGGGCCACCGAGCGCTTCTTCCTCCCTCTTCTGAAGATCATCGTTCCGGACATCGTGGACTACCACCTGCCCGAGGCGGGCGGCTTCCACAACTGCGCGATCGTGTCGATCGACAAGAAGTACCCCAAGCACGCCCAGAAGGTGATGCACGCCATCTGGGGGGCGCACATGATGTCGCTGACGAAGCTGATCGTGGTCGTCGACTCCGACTGCGACGTGCACGATCTGCACGAGGTCGCCTGGCGGGCCCTCGGCAACACGGACTACGCCCGTGACCTCACCGTCGTCGAGGGCCCCGTCGACCACCTCGACCACGCCTCGTACCAGCAGTTCTGGGGCGGCAAAGCAGGCATCGACGCGACGAAGAAGTGGCCCGAGGAGGGCTACACGAGGGACGGCGGCTGGCCCGACATGGTCCTGTCCGACCCGGAGACGGCGGCCAAGGTGACCCGCCGCTGGAAGGAGTACGGCCTGTGACCAGCGCCTCCGCCGCGATTCCGCAGCCAGGACGCACCAAGGCGTTCCTGCGCCTGGTGATGATCGAGCACTCCGTCTTCGCCCTGCCCTTCGCGTACATCGCCTCGCTGACGGCGATGTACGAGTGGGACAGGACCATCCACTGGGGCCGACTGTTCCTCGTGACCGTCGCCATGGTGGGTCTGCGTACCTTCGCCATGGCGGCCAACCGGATCATCGACCGCGAGATCGACGCCCGCAATCCGCGCACGGCCCACCGCGAGTTGGTGACCGGCGCGATGACGGTGCGGCACGCATGGACGGGCGCGCTGATCGCGCTGGTCTTCTTCCTGGGCGCCGCGGCCCTGCTCAACCCGCTGTGCCTGGCGCTCGCGCCCATCGCGGTGATCCCGATGGTGGTGTACCCGTACGGCAAGAGATTCACGAACTTCCCGCAGGCCATCCTCGGCCTGGCCCAGGCGATGGGCCCGGTCGGCGGCTGGCTGGCGATCAGCGGAACCTGGTCCTGGGACGCGGCGGTCCTCGGTCTCGCCGTCGGCATCTGGATCGGCGGCTTCGACCTGATCTACGCCTGCCAGGACGTGGAGACGGACCGCGAGATCGGGGTCATGTCGGTGCCGGCCCGCTTCGGCATCCCGGCGGCCATCCAGGGCGCCCGTGTGTGTCACGCCGTCACGACGGTGTTGTTCGTCTGGTACGCGGTCGTCACCGGCGCCGGTGTCTTCTTCTGGCTGGGCCTGGTGATCGTGGCAGGTGCCTTCGTCTACGAGCACACGATCGTCCGACCCCACGACCTGTCCCGCCTCAACCGCGCCTTCTTCAGTGTCAACGGGTTCATCGGGATTGCCCTGTTCGTGTGCGCGCTGCTTGATCTTCTGGTGCGGGGCCTGACGGTCTGAGGGCGGCCCGCGGGACACCCCTGGGCGAGTTCACGGCCTCCGCCCTGATCGTCGGACTCTTCGGCGTCCTCGCGCCTGGGGGGCCACCAGCCGGACGCCCGGGCCGTCGGCCCGGCCGATCGGTGTGCAGGCGGTGGCGAACCGTGCAGGCCGCGGAGGGCCGCAAGGAGGCAGAGGCCTGCGACGGCGCTCGTTCGTCCTCTCCGGCAAGCGGCCCGGCCCCCTTGGCCGGGTCCCGCCCCGCGGCGCCGGATAGGCTCGGTGTCGTGAATGCAGTCAAGCCAGGAGAGACGTCGCGTACGCCTTGGATCGTAGGGGTGTCCGGTGCCTCCGGCACCCCGTATGCCGCTGCCGTGCTGCGCGCCCTCCTCGCCGCCGGGGAGAGCGTCGACCTCGTCGTCTCCCGTGCCTCCCGGCTCACGCTCCTGGACGAGACCGGGATTTCCTTCCGCGACGCGCACTGGCGTGAGGACCTGCGGGACTGGCTGGCCCGGGGCGCCGACGGCAAGCCCGGCACGTTCGAGGCCGACCTCGACGGGGACGCCGTACGGTACTGGAGCGCGGGCGACCTGGCCGCCGGGCCGTCCTCCGGGTCGTACCCCGCGAAGGGGATGCTCATCGTGCCCGCGTCCACGGCCTGTGTGGCGGGCGTCGCGCTCGGGCTCTCGAAGGACCTGTTGCAGCGGGCGGCGAGCGTCACGCTCAAGGAGGGGCGGCGCCTGGTGGTCGCCGTGCGGGAGACCCCGCTCAGCGGGCAGACGCTCCGGCAACTGGTGGCGCTCGACGAGGCGGGGGCGGTCGTTCTGCCCGCCTCGCCGGCGTTCTACGCGGGGGCGACACACATCCAGGACCTGGTGGACTTCGTGGCGGGACGGGCGCTGGACGCGGCAGGGGTGCCGCACCTGCTCTACCGCCGCTGGGAGGGCGAACTCGGGGGCGGGACCAGCGGCACATGACCGTCGGCTGAGCAGTCGCATCCGGGCAAGCAAGCAGTACACGCATCACTTTCAGGACTCTTCAGACCTTTTCAGTGGAAGGCTTCGATCGCATGGACGCGGTGGACAGGCAGCTCATCCAGGCCCTGAGGGAGAACGGCCGGGCCTCCTACGCGGAGCTGGGGCGCCTCGTCGGCCTGTCGGGACCCAGTGTCACCGACCGCATCAACCGCCTGGAGGCTGCCGGGGTCATCACCGGCTACCGCGCCACCGTCGACTCGGCCTCCCTCGGCCTCGGCGTGACCGCCCTCATCGGCATCTCGTTGTCCGACGCCGTCGACCACGAGGACGTGGCGCGCCGGCTGAGGGACCTTCAGGAGATCGAGGACTGCTGGTTCATCGCCGGCGACGACTCGTACATGCTCAAGGTGCGCTCGACCGACGTGGACGGCCTGGAGAAGACCATCCGCCGCTTGTCCGGCACCAAGGGCGTCTCCCGTACCCGGACGACGATCGTGCTCTCCACGAAGTGGGAGAACCGGGTCGGCGAGCTGCCGGAAGAGCACTAGTCGGGTCCGGGCGCGCGGCGCTTGTGGGGGCACCGGCCGCCCGAGGGGCGGGAGGTACCGTTGGGTGGGTTCGTCCGAGGGAGAGGCAGAAGCATGGATGTCGGGCTCAAGCGCGAGCTGGAGGACAAGGTCCGGGCCGGTGAGCGGCTGACCCGCGAGGACGGCATCGCGCTGTACGAGTCGGACGACCTGGCCTGGCTGGGCGGCCTCGCGCACGAGGTGCGAACGCGCAAGAACGGTGACGTGGTCCACTTCAACGTCAACCGGCACCTCAACATGACGAACGTGTGCACCGCGTCCTGCGCGTACTGCTCCTTCCAGCGCAAGCCGGGTGAGAAGGACGCGTACACGATGCGCATCGAGGAGGCGGTCAAGCTCGCCAAGGCGATGGAGTCGGAGAACCTCACCGAACTGCACATCGTCAACGGCCTCCACCCGAACCTGCCGTGGCGCTACTACCCGCGGTCGCTGCGCGAGCTGAAGGCCGCCCTGCCGAAGGTCTCGCTGAAGGCCTTCACCGCGACGGAGATCCACCACTTCGAGACGATCTCCGGGCTCAGCGCCTCAGAGATCCTCGACGAGCTGATCGACGCCGGTCTGGAGTCGCTGACCGGCGGCGGCGCCGAGATCTTCGACTGGGAGGTCCGTCAGCACATCGTCGACCACAGGACCCACTGGGAGGACTGGTCGCGCATCCACCGCCTGGCGCACGAGAAGGGTCTGAAGACCCCGTCCACCATGCTGTACGGCCACATCGAGGAGCCGCGCCACCGAGTGGACCATGTGCTGCGGCTGCGTGAGCTCCAGGACGAGACCGGCGGCTTCCAGGTCTTCATCCCGCTGCGCTACCAGCACGACTTCGTGGACATGAAGGACGGCAAGATCCGCAACCGGCTCCAGGCCCGGACGCAGATGGCGACCGGCGCCGAGGCCCTGAAGACCTTCGCCGTCTCCCGCCTGCTCTTCGACAACGTCCCGCACGTCAAGGTCTTCTGGGTGATGCACGGCGTGCAGACCGCGCAGCTGGCCCTCCAGCACGGCGCCGACGACATGGACGGCTCGGTCGTCGAGTACAAGATCACGCACGACGCGGACAACTACGGCACGCCGAACAAGCTGACCCGTGAGGACCTGCTCGACCTGATCCGCGACGCGGGCTTCAGGCCGGTGGAGCGGAACACGCGGTACGAGATCATCCGGGAGTACGAGGGCCCGGACCCGGCGCGCAGGGACGAGCCGCAGCCCATGCGGGTGTGAGCCGGTGGCGTTGACGTTCGAGCTGGACCCGGCCCTTACGCCCGCGCTCCGGGACGACGTGCTCACGCTGTGGGCGGACGTCTCGAACACGGGCGGCTCGGTCGGCTTCGTGCCGCCGGTGACCGTGGAGGACATACGCCCCGAGCTGGTCAGGCACCTCGTGGCGATGGCCGAGGGACGCACCCGGCTGCTGGTGGGCAGGGACGCGACGGGCGCGGTCGGGGCGACCGCGTTCATCGTGTACAACACGCACCGGCTGATGCGGCACTGGGTCTGGCTGTACACGGTGATGGTGCATCCGCGGCACCAGGGCAAGGGGTACGGCCGTGATCTTCTGGCCGCCGCCGAGGATGCGGTCCGCGACTTCGAGGGCGTCGAGGCGATCCGGCTCACCTGCCGGGGCGGCACCGGCCTCGAGCGGTTCTACGGCTCCTGCGGCTACAAGGAGGTCGGCCGGGTGCCGGCGGCGATACGCGTAGCCCCCGGGGACGACCGGGACGACATCACGATGCTGCTGCCGCTGGGATGAGCGGGGCCCCTGCCCACCCCCCTGCAAGATCGGGTGCCCGGCGTGCTTCACTGGACGGTGCCCTTTGGGATCTCCCCCGAGCTCTCGGTTTCGCTCGAACAGGGGGGACCCCACGGAACGGAAGTGTGGATTGAGATGCTCCGCTACACGCTGATGCGCCTCGGTATCTTCGCGGGCTGCCTCGTGGTCGTCTGGGGCCTCGTCTACTCAGGCGTCCTCCCGCGCGGCCTCGGCGACTCCAACTTCCTGTGGGTCCTCCTGCTCTCCCTGGCGATCTCCGCGCCGATCAGCTTTGTGGTGCTGCGCAGGGAGCGCGACCGGGCCTCCGTGCAGATCGTGCAGAAGGTCGACCGTATGAAGTCCAACCTCGAGGCCAACCGCAGCCAGGAGGACCTGGCCGACGACACGGCCAGGGCGCAGGGCCAGACCTCCTGAGCGGTCGAAGCTCGACGCCGCCGTTCGCATGCTCAGACGGCCATGGCCTCCTGGAGCCAGCGGGAGACCCGGTACGGCAGCCACCAGGCCAGGTCGCCCAGCCGCAGCACGAGGTGTTCCGCGGTGAACTCGGCCAGAACTTCGGCGGGGACCTCGGTGTGGTGGGCGCCGCGGTCCAGGCGGGCGATGGCGTCCTGGTAGCGGGGCTCGTCGGCGGTGAAGCGCCGCAGGTCGCCCCAGCGGCGGTCGCGGATCTGGACGAAGCCGGGACCCTGGCGCCAGATCAACTTGCACAGATAGTGGCGGGTGCGCCAGGCGTACAGGGCGTCCTCCGCGTCCGTGAGACCGGTCGCACTGCGCGGCGGCTGAAGGTGGGACAGCACCTTCCACTGCTGGGCGGCCCGGTCGGGAGACAGGCGTAGGTCCCAGTCGACCCGTACGGCGCGTGCGGTCAGATCGCGGACCAGGCACAGCTGGTCGATCGCCCGGCGATGGGCGGCCTCGTCGGGCGCCGCCAGGTCGACGCCCCCCTCGAGCTCGGCGTGCCGCGCGCCCATGGCCCACAGATGCTCGGCGTGGTCGGAGCCGACGGGGAGGGAAACACGGCCGAGGGACATGCCCGGCAGATCGTGGGCCTGCGGGTCGGGGTCGCGCCAGGCCCGCACGGCCAGGGTCGGTGCGGTCGGTGTCATGGGCGGTCCTTCGTCGGTGTCATGGGAGGTCCTTCGTCGAGGACCACGGCAACGGAGGTCAGGGCGGGGGAGGTCAGGGCAACGGAGATGAGGGGGACGGAGGTCAGGACAGGGCGGGTGCCGGCTCGGGGCGGGCGGACGGGGCGCGGTCTCCGGCGGCGGGTCCGCCGACCGCCGGACGGGCGTGCGCGTGACGCATGTAGTCGAGGCGCAGCAGGTCCTGGTTGACGGCGGCCGGTGCGATGTGGACGTACTGGCCCGCGTCGGTGAACACCACACCCTTCGCGGTCCAGTCGTCCAGCAGGACCTGAAGGTCCTCGCGGGTGCGGCCGGCCAGGGCGTCGCCGACCTTGCGGTGCAGGGCCGTGGGAGTGTGGGGCTGGTCCAGCAGTCGGAAGACGGCCACCTCGAACGGGTCGGTGAGCTGCATGGTCCGCCAGCCGAAGGCGTGCCTCCGGCTGACCAGCACGATCCGGTCACCGAGGTCGGTGTGGGTGAGGCGGGCGTCGACGTGGCGTTTCTTCCACGCGGCGAGGGCGTCGTTCAGCAGGGTCACGGTCGCCTCGGTGATGCCTCGCTCGGGTGCCTGGAAGACATAGGCGAGATCGTGCAGTTCGGCCTCGGGCAGGTCGTAGGTGAAGAGGTAGTGCTGCTCGGGCCGCAGCCCGGTGAAGCCCAGTTCGGGGCGCTTGAAGTAGGGGCTGAACCGTTCGATGGCGATCCGGGCGGACAGGTCGACCGGCGGGTTGAGGTGTTCCAGGGCCGGCAGCTGGCGGATGACGGGTTCGTAGTCGTCGGCCGTCTCCCCGGGGAAGCCGTGCAGGTAGTTCCAGGAGACGGACAGTCCCGTCTCGGCCGCGTCCCGCAGCATGCGTACGTTCTGGCAGCCGCTGACGCCCTTGTCCATCAGGTCGAGGACCCTGCTGTTGAGGCTCTCGATGCCGGGCTGGACGTAGATCAGTCCGGCGTCCGCGAGGACCCGCAGCTGCGGGCGGCGCATGTTGGCCTTGATCTCGATGTGCATGCGCAGGTCGTAGCCGCTGTCGATGATGCGGGGCAGCACGGTGGACAGGTAGCGCATGTCGAGGATGTTGTCGACGACGTACATGTCCAGGACGCGGTGGCACTCGGCCAGGTCCATGATCTCCTGGTAGAAGGTGTCGGGGCTCTTGCTGCGGAACTGCATGAACGAGCCGTTCAGACCGCAGAACGTGCAGTGGTGCTTCTCGCCCCACCAGCAGCCGCGCGCGCCCTCGACCACCAGTTTCGGCTCCACCCAATTGCGCGCCACGGACGCGGCGAGACGTTCGAAGTAACCGCTGTAGTCCGGCGGCAGGATGGCAGCCGGGGGCAGGGGGCCGGTGGGCATCGGGTTGGCGCTGTGCGGGGTGTCCGGGGTGCGGTGGCACAGCCCCGGGATGTCGGCCAGGTCCGGCTCCTCGCTGCGCAGCGCGGTCAGCAGCCTCGGGAAGGCCTCCTCGCCCTCGCCGCGCACCACGTAGTCGACGAAGGGGAAGTTGCGGTGGACGGCCGCGCCCTGCTCGGCGTCGCAGTTGGCGCCGCCCATGACCGTGACGATGTGCGGGGCGAGCCGCTTGATGTGCCGCGCCGCCGCGAGCGCGGCGGTGTTCTGCTGGAAGGTGGAGGTGAAGCCGACGACATCGGGTGCGAGGCCGACCGCCCGGCGGGCGATGTCGGCGACGAACTCCGGCACGACCCGGTGCAGTTCCCGGGTCATCCGCATCCGGGACTTGCGCAGCTTGTCCGTCATCACGTCGACGAACTCGGCGTCCTTCCACTCCGGGTCGTCGTACAGGGCGGAGGAGAACACCCAGTCGCCGCACCCGAGGAAATAGGAGGACAGGGCGTAGTACTCGTAGTCCTCGGCGGAGAACTCGGTGCGCTCGGTGATCCAGTCGGTGAACTCCAGATTGGCGTGCAGTACGTCGCAGGTGGCGCCCTCGACGCGTTCGTCGACGCTGCGTTTGAGGATGCCGAGGGCCAGTGAGGGCAGGTCGATGGGCGACCAGGGCATGTTGACGAGAAGAACGCGCACGGTCGGCTCCTTGGGACACGGATGCGGGCAAGGGAGTGCGGACGGAGGCCGGGGGCCGGGCCGTGGGTCACTCCTCGTCACCGCCCTCGTCGGCGTTGCGGAACGGGACGGTGATGGTGATGCCGATGCCCGGCTTGCGGTTCTCCTCGTCGCCGGCGAGCGGGTCGTTGTGGATGATGTCCTTCTGCACGGTGTTCCTCCTTCTTCGAGTGGGTGGTGCTGTGCGTGTCCCGGTCCCGCTGCTGCATCAGCGGGGCCGGGGTCCTCCCAGTCGTGCCGGGGGACGCTCGGGATCACCGGCCGCCGGGCCGGGCAGCCGGTCGCGCAGGAAACGCAGCGAGCGGCGCAGGACCGCGATGTGCGCCGCGCCGTCGTAGCCGTCGTGGCCGGTGTCGAGCCACATCGCCTCGTGCTCCACGCCCGCGGCGCCGAGGGCGGCGAGATAGGTGCGGATCTGCTCGGGAGGGCACTTGGTGTCCCTCGTCGCGCCGACCACGAGCAGCGGCGCAGTCACGCCGTCCGCGTAGGTGAGGGGCGAGCTGTGCGCATACCGCTCGGGCACCTCGTCGGGAGTGCCGCCGAACAGGCGTACGTCCAGGGCGCGTAGCGCGGGCGTGGTGGTCCGGTGGGCGGTGACCCAGTCGGCGACGGGTTTGACGGCGACGCCCGCCTGCCACAGGCCGGGGTGCGAGCCGAGGGCGAGCAGGACCAGGTAGGCGCCCCACGACACGCCCCACAGGGCGCTCGCCCCGTCGGCGACCAGCCCCCGGCGTACGAGGTCGGCGCGGACGGCGGCGAGGTCGTGCACCTGTGTGTGCCCGACACCCGCTCCGAACGCCCGCCGCCAGCGGGGCCCGTATCCGGTGGAGCCGCGGTAGTTGACGCGTACGGCGGCGTAGCCGGAGGCCACCAGGGAGTGGACCGTGGCGTCGTATGCGTCCCGGTCCTGGTCGGCGGGTCCGCCGTGCACCAGGAAGACCGCGGGTGCGGGAGCGGCGCCGTCGGTCTCCGGCAGGCTCAGCAGGGTGTGCACGGGCCCGTCGGGGGTCGGCGTCCACAGGTCGGTGTGGCGGCCGGGTACGACGGGGGAGGGGCCGGGCGGTGGCAGGGGGGTGCCGTCGGTCGAGCGGAGGACGGGCGGGTGGGCGGTGTCGGTCCACAGGTAGTGCAGGGACCCGCCGGGGCGGGCCGCCGCGTCCAGCAGGCTCCCGGCGGGTGTGGGGACGACCTGGCGCCGGCGGGTGTGCAGGGCGATCCGGTGCAGCAGCGAGCGGCCGTGGCGGTCCTGGCGCACCAGCACCTCGTCCCGGTCGGGATACCACCGGGCGGTGATCTCCGTGTCGAAGGTGCACCAGTGGTGGGTGGTCAGTCCGGTCTCCGGTGTCCAGGTGGCCGGCGCGTAACGGTCCCCGAGGTCCTGGACCAGCAGCAGTTCGCGCCGGCCGGGGCGCGGTGAGAAGCCCTGGCACCACAGCCGTGCCCCCGGACCGCCGGGGCCGGGCAGGACCGCGGTGACACGGCCGGTGGCGGTCAGGACGGTGACGGCCGCCTCGTCGTCGGGAGCCGCGGCAAGGGCCACCAGGTCGCCGTCCGGGGTGATGCCGCCCAGCCGGCCCGCCACCGGTGTCCGCAGCACCTCGCGTGGGACCCGTCCGCGCCGCCCCACCAGCACGGTCGTGTCCCGTCGTCCGGCGAACGCCGCGGCGACCGTCCCGCCCGCCGTCACGGCCAGGCCGCGCGGCAGCCCCGCCGGTGCCCCGGGCAGGCCCGGCAGCCGGGGGCCGCCCATGAAGGGCTGGTACCACCAACGGCCCCGTCCCTCGGTGTCCTCCTCGAACCACCAGACGTATGCGTCGGCGTCGATGGCGCAGTGCACGGTGCCGCCGGGGCGGTCGGTGACCTGCCGGGCGCTGCGGGCGGCGGCGTCCCAGGTGAACACCTCGCAGCGGCCGCCGGCGTCCGCGGTGAAGACCATGCGCCGTGTGTCCCGCGGACACACGTCGGGAAGCGCGCCGAGGAACACCTGGTAGCGGCTTGTCATGGCTGCCCTCCGGCTCCGGAGGCGGCCGAAGCCGCCGTGTCGCCGCCCGCGCCCGCCGTCCCGGACAGTGCCCCAGGGGCGGTGAACTGCGTGTACACGGCCAGCAGGCCGAGCAGGACTGTGCACAGCAGGGCCGGGGCCCGTGTGCCCCAGGCGGTCACCAGGGCGGCCGCGGCGGCGGGCGCGCCGGCCGCGGTCAGGGTCGCCGCCGAGCCGAGGACGGCTCCCGCCCGCGACTGGAGCGCGACGGGGGTCGTGGCGACGGCCGCACTGGTGAGGACGACGGTGACCAGCGGCAGCAACAGACTCAGTCCGGCGAAGCCCAGCCCCCAGCTCCACGGCCGCTCGGCCCACAGCAACGCGCCGGACGGGACGGTCAGCAGCCAGGTGGCCGACGTCAGAGCGCGGCGCGGGCCGAGCCGCCGTACCGCGCGCGGGGCCGCCAGCGAGCCGAGCAGTCCGGCCGCTCCGGGGGCGGTGAGCACCGCACCGGTGGAGGCGCTGTGGGCGCCGCCGCCGAGCACGAACACCGCGGTGTAGAACAGCAGCGCCAGCACCCCGCCCGCAGCAGACGTCCACAGCAGCGCCAGCCGCAGCACGGGGGAGTGGGCGACGACGGCGAGGCCCGCCTTCACGGCACCGGGCAGCGCTCGCGCCGTGGGACGCACACCGGGCTGCCGTTCGACCGCGTCGCCCCGGGGCGGGGGCGGGTCGAGGGGCCCCCGGATGGCCCGGACGCCCAGGGCCGTCGCGGCGTAGGAGACGGCGTCGGCCAGGAACGGCAGGGGACGGGCGAGTTGGAAGAGCATGCCGCCCAGCGCGGGGCCCAGGATCAGTGCGGTCTGGTCGCCCGCCTGGAGCCCGGCGGCGGCCCGCGGCAACTCGTCGGGAGCGGCCAGGTGGACGAGGGCGCCGCGCGAGGCCGCCTCGTAGGCCACGGCGCAGAGCCGCTCGGCGAGGGCCAGGCCCACCAGGACACCCAGCGCCGGGCGCCCCGCACAGCAGACGGACAGCCCGGCCATGGCCACGGCCGCAAGCAACGCCGCGCCCGTCATGATGCGGCGCCGGTGTCCCCGGTCGGCCGGTACGGCGACCAGCGGCCCGAGCAGCACGCCGGTGAAGGCGGCCACGCTGGCGAACGTGCCCGCGGTGGCCGGGGTGTGGCCCAGGTTCAGCAGTAGCAACGGGAAGACGAGTCCGGAGGCTTGGCTGCCGAGCCCGTCGGCCACGTTGATCCACCACAGGAATGTGAGGTCCCGCCGGCTGCCGGTACCGGACCGGTCGGCCGCTGCGCCGGGCTTCGCGACGGGTGAGGGCGGCTCGGCGGCGTGTCGTGGTGCCGGGGACGCGTCGACTTCCTCCACCTCCCCCGGTGTGACGACGGCGCTCCCCCGCGGAGATCGCCGGAACACGAGCACGACGGAGAACCGGCGCCGGACCGGTCCGTCATGTGTGGAAAATGTGTGCGAAGTGCGAAGGCGAGCCGGAGCCTAGTCATCCCGGCGCGGCGGCGACAAGGGCCGGAGAGCCGCGAGTCCATGGCCGCCACGGGCAGGTATGGCCGACGGGTGACTGGTCACGGAGGGCGAAAGATGCCGCGCCGCGGGGGTGCGCGAGCCGGGAAAGGCGTGGACCGGTGGCACAGCGACAGCGCGCCTGATTCGGTCGGTCGGGCGAAGGGTTTTCTCATTGGCCGACAATGCACTGCATCCGGCACTGAAGAGCAATCAATCGTTCCGTTTCTCTGGGCGCTCGTTCCCGTCGGGCGGCGACTGCGGCGGCCGGTCGAACTCCACGCTGATCTTCTCGAAGCCCTTGAAGGATTCCGTCGTCGCATACGTCCGGTAGGCGCGCACGTCACCCGGGGTGAGGCGGACGCGATCGGTGAACGGGCTCAGCAGACTGCGGGGCCACAGACGCATGCAGCGCACCGCGCTGACCTCCGCCGTGACGATGTACACCAGCGCGCCGAGATAGAGCCAGGCGAGCAGACCGAGCACGATGCCGAACATCCCGTACGTCGCCGTGGTCCCCCTGAGGATGTGGCCGACGTAGTACGAACCACCCCACTGGAGCACCTGCCACGCGATCGCACCGCCCAGCGCCGCGCCGTAGAGCAGCCGCAGGGGCATGCGGCGTCGCGTCAGAATGTGGTAGCTGGCCAGCAGGAGACAGGAGTTGAGCACGACGGCCGTGGCCGCGGCGGCGATGCGCACGCCGACGGCCAGACGGGCTCCGAACACACTGGCCGCCGATTCCGCGGCGGACAGGGCCGTGGTGACACACAGGCCGAGTGCGAGCAGGGACAGGAATTTCAGGCCCTTCAGTCGTGAGCGCAGTGGGTCGGGGCGTGTGTGGCGGGGCACGGCGAAGATCTTGTTCAGGGCGAGCTGGAGGGCCTGCCCGACCCCCAGCGCGCCGTAGAGGCTGCCCAGGACACCGATCATCAGGGCGACGCCGCTGCCGTGAAAGGAGTGAATGTTCTGGCCGATCTGGTCGCCGATCACGGGGAATTCCCGGAGGGCCGAGTTCAGCACATCCTGCTGCAAATTTGGGTTTCCCCGGAGAAGGGATCCGAGTATCGCGACGAGGAAGAGCATCAGTGGGAACAGGGAGAAAAACCCGTAGTACGCCAATATCGCAGCCAGATATCCGGCCTGGTCGTCGTAGAACTTGTAGGCCACGGCCAGAGGAAATCCCACCCAGCGATGTCGTCGCTGATAGCGATCCAGCCGGGCCAGCGCTCCCATGCGTTCCCGGTACCCCGGCCTGTGACCCTTAAGCGGAGTCCCTGGCCGATCCGTCGAAGACGTATGAGGCCCTGCCGAAGACGTGTGAGGGCGTGCAGAAGACGTACGAACGCCTGCCCGAAGAACTCCCGATGCCTGCGCGGACCCTCGAGGGCGCGCGCAGGGGGCGCCGTGCGCGGGAGGCTGCACAGCCCTGGCCCCGGACCATCCCCGAACGCGCACAGACTCCCCACGAGGGCGCCGTACGATCGCGGTCCTAACCGGCGGTAACAGCGAGCCGCGGCCACCGGTGAACGTCTCGGTGCGCACGGTGCGTACCTCATGCAGCAGAGCAGTGCACAGCTGCAGGCACCAGGAGGCTTGTCCATGCCGATCTCGTACTCGTCCACGCCCGTTCCCGCCGCCCCGGCCGATCTCGACCACGACGGTGGCCCGGTGCTGGTGGAGCCGGAGACGCGGCGGCTGAACGGCGAGGTGCGGGAGGCGTACGTATCCCCTCGGGTGCCGGCCGTGACGCATGGCTCGCTCGCCGACCTGCCCTTCGAGAACGCGAGTGAGGCGCCCGGCGACCGGGTCCTCAGCCGCCGGGACGGGGACGGCGGCTGGACGGACGTGACGGCCGCTCAGTTCGCCGCCCAGGTACTGGCCGTGGCGAAGGGACTGATCGCCGAGGGCCTGATGCCGGGCGACCGGATCGCGGTCATGGCGCGAACGACGTACGAGTGGACGCTGCTCGACTTCGCCGCATGGGCCGCGGGCCTGGTCACGGTCCCCGTCTACCCCACCTCGTCCGTCTTCCAGACCCGCTGGATCCTCCAGGACTCCGGCGCGGTGGCCCTGGTGACGGAGACGGCGGGACAGGCTGCGGCCCTCGGCCCGGAGCGCAACCGGCTGGCCGACCTGCGCCATGTGTGGGTGATCGAGAAGGGGCATGTCCAGCGGCTGGCGGAGCGCGGGGCGACGGTCCCGGACCAGGAGGTCTCGGTACGCCGGGGCGTGCTGGGACCGGACACGCTGGCCACCCTCGTCTACACCTCCGGCACCACGGGCCGCCCCAAGGGCTGCGCGCTGACGCACGGCAACTTCCTCGCCGAGGTGGACAACGCGGTGGAGCTCCTCCACCCGGTGTTCCGGTCCAAGACCAGTGACGAGCCGTCCACTCTGCTGTTCCTGCCCCTGTCCCATGTCTTCGGCCGCATGGTGGCGGTCGCCTGCATCCGGGCCCGGGTACGGCTGGGGCACGCGCCGAGCATGAAGGCGGATGACCTGCTGGCCGACCTGGCGAGCTTCAGGCCGACCTTCCTGCTGGCCATCCCGTACATGCTGGAGAAGGTCTACAACAACGCGCGGGCGACGGCCGAGCGCGGCGGGCGGGGGGTGTTGTTCGACCGGGCGGCGGGCGTCGCCCGTCGCTACGGCGAGGCGCTGGAGGCCCGGCAGCACGGCACGGGCCCGGGTCCGAGCCGCGCCCTGAAGACGACCCGCGCCGTCTACGACCCCCTGGTCTACCGCCGCATCCGCGGCGCCCTGGGCGGCCGGGTCCGCCATGTCATCTGCGGCGGCTCCCCCTTGGGGCGCCGGCTCGCCGCCTTCTACGCGGGCGCGGGCATAGAGATCTACGAGGGCTACGGTCTGACGGAGACCACCGGCGCGGCCACGGTCACGCCCCCGCTCAAACCCCGCCTGGGCACGGTGGGTTGGCCCCTGCCCGGGACGAAGGTCCATATCGCGGCGGACGGGGAGGTGCTGCTGTCCGGGGGCCAGGTGTTCCGCGGCTACTGGGACCCCCACGCGGGCGGGGTGGTCCCGGCCACCCACGACGGCTGGTTCCCGACGGGCGACATCGGCCGTCTGGACGACGAGGGCTATCTGACGATCACGGGCAGGAAGAAGGAGATCCTGATCACGGCGGGGGGAAAGAACGTGGCCCCCGCCCCCCTGGAGCACTGGCTGCGCTCCCACCCGCTGATCTCCCAGTGCATGGTTCTGGGCGACGGCCGCCCGTATGTGAGCGCGCTGATCACCCTGGACGCGGACGGCATCACCCACTGGCGGCGAATGAACGGCAAGCACCCGGTCCCGGCGGAACTCCTGGTGGGAGACGGGGAGTTGGAGGAGGCCCTGCAACGCGCGGTCGACGAGGCCAACAAGCTGGTCTCCCGCCCCGAGTCGATCCGTCGTTTCGCGGTCCTCCCTGTGGACTTCACGGAGGAGGCGGGCCATCTGACCCCGTCGATGAAGCTGCGCCGTGAGGCGATCATGCGGGACTTCGCGGCGCAGGTGGAGGGGCTCTACGCGCGGTAGCCGCGTTCGGCGGGCTCATCCGATTGCCCGTGACCGGTTAGCCCATCCGGCCGCAGTACCGGCGGCGACGGTGTGGTGCTCCCGGGTGCCCGTGCTTCCATCCGGTCAGGAGGCACACATGAGCGCTGAGGACCGAACGCAGGACCCTCGCCGGCGGCGCGTGATCGCCGCGGCCGTGCTGAGCCCGGTGCTGGCCGGGGCCGCGGCTCCCGCTTGCGCCGCTCGCACCGAGACGACGAATGAGAGGCGACGGAAGCCGGTCGCGCCGGTGCCGACCACCCTGGCGGACTGGACGGGCGTGGCCGAGGCGCTGGGCCGAACGGGCGACATGAAGCACAACCTGATGTACCACACGGGCCTCCCGCGCCGGGACCTCGCGGTGGTCTCCCACGGTGTCGTCGTCAAACCGGCGCTCGCCCTCGGCTCGCACGTCTCCTTCGTCCGTTACGCCGACGGCGGTTCGCTGCTCATGGGCGACGTGGTGGTGACCGAGGGGGAGCTCCAGCGGTTCAGCGACGCCCTGTACGAGCACGGGATCGAGCAGACCGCGCTCCACAAGCATCTGCTCGCGCAGACTCCCGCCGTCTGGTGGATGCACGTCCACGCGCACGGCCACGACCCGGTGGCCGTCGCCCGCGGCCTGCGCGCCGCGTTCGACCGCACCGGCACCCCGCCCCCGCGGCCCTCCGCTCAACCGCGCCGGATCGACCTGGACACCGCCCGCATCGACGCCGTACTGGGCGTCAAGGGCACCTTTGACGACGGCATCTACAGGAGCACCTTCGCCCGCCGAGAGATGGTCACCGAGGGCGACATGATCCTGCCGCGGGGCCTGGGGTCGACCACCGCGATCAACTTCCAGCCGCTCGGCGGGGGCCGGGCCGCGATCAGCGGCGACTGCGCCATGGTCGCCGGGGAGGTCCAGGAGGTCCTCGCGACGCTGCGGCGGGCCGGGGTCGAGCTCGTCGAGCTGCACAACCACGGCCTGAGGGACGAACCCCGCCTGTTCTTCGTCCACTACTGGGCCGTCGGAGACGCCGTCACCCTCGCCAGGGGCCTGCGCGCCGCGGTGGACGCCACCAACGTCATGCCACTGGTGGGGGCGGCGGGCGCGGGCTGAGGGCGCCACGGACCGAGGGACCCGTACAACGCACGAAACCCACCCCGCATGCCACGGGGTGGGTTTCGCATCGGAGCGCCGGGCAGGCCTTGCACCTGCATCTCCCCGCAGGAAGCGGGGCGTCTTTCCTTGGACCACCAACGCACGACCAGACCCCCGGACTTCCGGTGACCGGTGCATGATCAAGTGTAGCGCACGTCCGGGTGGGGCTTGGCACCCTGACTGCTCAGCGATCCGCGCATGGCTCCGCCCGTGAGCCGCCGGACAGGACTGGCTAGCCCGAATGGGTGTCTCCCAGCGGCCCCGCAGCGCAAGAGGGCTTATGCATGGAATAGCGACGGCGGCTGGAACTGGAGGCTGAGCGATGACCTCAAGCGACGAAGCGATCTCGTGTCCGTTCGACTTCAGCAAGGGCCTGGAGTTCGATCCCTCGCTCGCGGAGCTCATGGGCCGCGACACCATCACCCGCATCCGGCTGCCGTACGGCGACGCGGACGCCTGGCTGGTCACGGGGTTCGAAGGGGTCAAGCGGATCACCACCGACCAGCGGTTCAGCCGGGCCCGGATCTTGGACTTCGACTACCCGAGGCTGACGCCGGAGCCGATCGTCTCCCCGGAGTCGATCAATGTGATCGACCCCCCGCACAGCAGCAGGCTGCGCCATCTGGCGGCGCAGGCCTTCACCCAGCGGCATGTGGCCCGGATGCGACGGAGGATCACCGCGCTCGCGGACGCCCTGCTCGACGAGATGGCCGAGCAGGGGCCGCCCGCGGACCTGGTACGCCATCTGTCGAACCCGCTCCCCCAGCACACCATCTTCGACGTGCTCGGGATCGACCGGGAGGACTGGCCCCGGATGCAGCAGTGCGCGCACCAGCTGCTCTCCACCGGCCCGGAGGGCCGGGAGACCGCCGCGGCCGCCAAGGCCGAACTGCGGGAGTACTTCGGTGAACTGGTGGAACAGCGGCGGCGCTCGCCGGGGAAGGACCTGATCAGCTCGTTGGCCGCCGCGAAGGACGGCGAGGACGCGTTCGACGACCAGGAACTGGCGATCATGGCGCTGACGCTGATGCTCAGCGGCCAGGACACGGCCACGTGCCAGATCAGCGACATCTCCTACCTGCTCCTGACCCGTCCCGAGCTGGCGCGGCACATCAGGAACCGGCCGGAGACGCTGACGGAGGTCCTGAACGAGATGCTGCGCTACATCCCCTTCCGCAAGGGGGTCGGCATCCCCCGGGTGGCCATGGAGGACGTCGACTTCGACGGGGTGCGGATCCGGGCCGGTGACTTCGTCCATGTGTCGTATCTGACTGCCAACCGTGACCCCGAGCGCTACCCCGACCCCCATGTCATCGACCCCGACCGGCGCTCCCTGCCACACATGACCTTCGGCTGGGGCGGCCACCGGTGCATCGCCGTACCGCTGGCCATGGCAGAACTGGAAGTGGCCATCGGGCGGCTCCTGGAGCGGTTCCCGACGCTGAAACTGGCGGTGTCGAAGGAGGAGGTCCGCTGGGACACGGAGACCATCCGCCGCTTTCCGCTGGAGCTGCCGGTGGCGTGGTAGTCGGGGTTGCACCTGCCGATGCCGCCACCGCTGTCCGGCCGGGTGGGCAACTTCGAGGCAGTCGCCGCCTTCGCCGCTGCCGTGGCTGGACTTCTGCCGAGGCCCTCGCCCGCTCCTGGGGCGTCATCGACCGGCGGCCCGTCGGCAAGACCGTGTGGGGCGAGCTGTCCGTGCCGCCGGGCCTCAGTCGATGAGGTCCGCCGCCGTCAGCAGACGGGTCAGGTCCGTCCTCGACCTGACCTGCAACTTCCGGTAGATCCGGGTGAGATGGGCCTCCACCGTCTTGCGCGACACGAACAGCGACGCCGCAGCCTCCACATTGTTCAGGCCTCGCGCCACCGCCCGCGAGACCTGGAACTCCTGCGGCGTCAGTTGGGAGAGCGCGTCGCCCATCGCCGGACGGCCGCCCGTCGACGGCCCGCCCGTCGCGGCCAGTTCGCTCGCCGCGCGTCGCGCCCACGGTTCGGCGCCCAGGCGTTGGAAACAGGCCAGGGCCGCCGAGAGGAGCGCGCGGGCGGCTGCCGGGCGCCGGTGACGGCGCAGTACCTCCGCCTCGCACAGCTGGGTGCGAGCATGGTCGAAGGGACCCGTGGTGCGGCCATGAGCTTCAAGGGCCCGCCCGAAGTGCGCCTCCGCCTCCTCGGGGGTGGTCGCCAGCAGGCCCCGGCAGCGGGCGGCCGCCGCCTCGGCGGAGGCCAGGCCCGTCTCCCGCGCCCGCTCTTCCAGCCAGGCCGCCACCTCGGCGGCCCGGCCCGGGCGGCCCGCCCGCAGCTGGGCCTCCGCCAGGTCCGCCGCGAAGGGGACCACCTCCGGGTTGCCGACGCCCTGTTCCACCGCCAGCGCCAGTGTCTGCTCCAGCTGGTCGGCGGCTCTCTCGTGGTCGCCGTACGTCAGTGCGGACAGGCCCAGGACGGCCGTCAGATGGAACTCCTGGCAGCCGATGCCGTACGCCCCGCACTTACGCCGCGCGTGCGCCACGTGCTCCTCCGCCGCCACCCGGTCGCCGCGCAGCGTCTCCAGGCGGGCCAGGCAGTACAACGAGTAGCTGACGGAGGTCAGTTGGCCCAGCTCCTCCGCCCAGCGCAGGGATTCCTCGAGGTCGCCGCGAGCCGAAGCCCACTGGCCGATGCGGGTCTCCAGCTCGCCGCGGACCGCCAGGGTGAAGCCCAGCACCCCCACCGCGCTGTGGCGGCGGGCCGACTCCACCGCCGTGTTCAGCAGTCGGCGACCCCGCGTGAACTCCTCCGCGCGGCTCCAGGCCTGCCCCGCGATCGCGTACACCGGCTGGTCGCGTACCGGGTCCCCGGCGCCGTCGCGGTCGGCGGCCTCCAGCATCGCCGTGCCCTGTGCGGTGCGCCCGGCCATGACGAGCGCCGCGCCCAGCACGGTCTGGGCGAACCAGCGTTCGCGGCCCGTGGGCGCGGCCAGCGCGACGGCCTGCTCGGCGACCCGGACGGCGGCCGGGACATGGCCGTCCAGACGGGCGGGGGCCGTCGCCTCGGCGAACAGCGCGCAGGCCCGCAGCGGGTCGGTCTCCCGTACCGCGTCGGCGGCGTCCAGGAGGAGGCCGTACGCCCGCGCCGGCTCGCCCTGCCACGTGTACATGCGGCCGAGGAGCGCCTGGATGTCGGCACGCATCGCCGGGTCGGGCGTGATCCGCAGCGCCTCCTCGCACCACGGGGGTCCGTACGGGGAGCCGCTGAGCAGGGCGTCGGAGGCGGCGCGGTGCAGGCGTTCGGCGCGCACGGCGCGGTCCGGGGTGAGCTCCGCGGCGCGGCGCCAGGCCAGCGCGGCCTCCTGGTACGCGCTGCGGCGGCGCGCCTGAAGGGCCGCCCCGGCCAGCTCCGCCGCGGCCTCCTCGTCGGGTCCCGCGGTGCCGGCCGCCCGGTACCAGGCGTGCAACGCGCCCGTACTCACCTCCGCGAGGGCGTGGAAGGCGGCGAAGCGGTGGGCGAGCGGGGCGCGGGCGAGGACGAGCGGGCGCAGCACCGGGTGGTGGAAGTCGAGACCGTCGGAGGTGGGCCGGACCAGGCCCGCCTGTTCGGCGGGGGAGAGGGCCTCCAGGGACAGGCCGGCCGCCTCCAGGGCCTTGCGCAGGGTGCCGGCGGCCGTGGAACGGCTGGCGGCGAGGACGGCCAGGGCTCGGCGCGCGCCGTCCGGGAGGTCGTCGACGCGCGCCGCCCAGGCTCGTTCCAGATGGCGGCCGAGGGAGGGCGGGGCGAGCAACGGCTGCTCCCCGCGCGCCTGTTCGGCCGACAGGGCGGCCGAGATCTCGCGCAGCGCCAGCGGGTTGCCGCCGCTGATCCGTACGAGTTCGTCCAGTACGGCGGGGGCCACCTCGCGGCCCGCCTCGCTCAGCAGTGCTGCGCACTCGGCGGCCTGGAGTCCGCCGACCTGGACGGCGGGGATGCTGTGGCGCTCGCCGGACTCGCCGTGGTCCTCGCGCGAGGTCAGCGCGAGCGCGACGCGTTCGGAGGAGAGCCGGCGTGCGACGAACAGCAGCACGCGCCGGGAGGAGGGGTCCACCCAGTGCAGGTCGTCGACGAGGACCACCACCGGGCTCCTGTCGCCGAGCGCGGCGAGCACGTTCAGGGCGCCCATGCAGGCGGCGTACGGATTGCCCGGTGCCTCGCCGGAGAGCGCGAGGGAGGCCTCCAGGGCGCCGCGCTGTGCCCCCGGGAGCTCCCTGAAAAGGGACGAATGCGGCATGAGCAGATCGCCCAGGGTGGCGAACGGCAGAACGGTCTCCGTCTCGATGCCACGGGCCCGCAGGACGGTCGTACGCGGGGCCGCCCGCTCGGCCGCGTAGTCCAGCAGGGCCGTCTTGCCGATGCCGGGCTCGCCCCACAGCAGCAACGCCGCCCCGCCGTCCGCTCCCGCCACGAGCAGGTCGTCCATCAGCCCGCGCTCGCGCTCCCGCCCGACCATGTGCCACCCCCTGGCGCCCGACCCACCCCATGATGGGGCACGACAGGGTGGGCAAGGGGGGAGAACGCAGGCAAACGTGCAGGGAGTTCCCCGAAGCGGGCGACGGCGCACGGGCCTTGAATGGTGTCACGGCAAGCGAGGGCGAGCCGACGAAGCAGATGTAGGCAGACAGAAGCAGATCGCGGGACGAAGGGGGAACGGCCGATGCCCACGGCATCCGGGGGATCCGAACCGAGGCTCGACTCGATCGAGATCAAGGTGACGTTCTCGGACGCCGGCGCGGCCGCCGCGATCAGGGCACTGGCGCCGGACCACGGGGGAGCCCGGCGCCTCGTCTACTTCTGTGAAGCCCTCGCCCGCTCCCGGGGACCCGGTGAACTGCCGCTGTGGGACGCGGGGGTGATCCTGCGGCTACGGGCCGGGGGCGGGCGAGGCGGTGACGTCACGGCCAGGCTGCGGCCCTGCCGCCGGTCGCGGCTCACCGAACGGTGGCTGAGGTTCCGGTCTCAGGGACCGGACCTCTTCCGCCTGACCGGCGACTGGTCGGGGGAGCAGCGGGCGCTGTCGGCCTCGTTCACGACCCACTGCGGCAGCGGGGCGGTCGAGGCCGTGGCGTCCGGTGCGCGTCCGCCGTCCTGGGCCCTGTCGGAGCGGCAGCGGGCGTTCCTGACCGACTGCGCCGACGTGTGCGTGGCCTCCGGGCCGCTGGAGGTGCTCGGGCCCGTCCGCTCCATACGCTGGGACGGCGTACGTCTCGACCACCACGAGGTGACGCTCGAGAGCTGGACCCTGGAGGGTCCCCGCCCGCTGCACTGGCTGGAGGTCTCCGAGCGGGTGTCCCCGCAGGGCGCGGAGGTCGTCCAGGCGTCCCTCACGGCCCTGCTGCGCAGGCAGGGGCTGGATCCGGGGGGCGGGGAGGGCGCGAAGACGGGGGCGGTGCTGGAGGCGTTGGCTCGGGAGGCGTGGGAGGTGCCGGGGGTACGGGGGGTA
>NZ_LBMW01000107.1 GCF_026168105.1 Streptomyces hygroscopicus | reverse complement strand
GTGGTGCACCGGCAGTTCGGGCACGGCGTCCGCGGCCGGGATCACCTTCTGCAGCGTGACTCCGTCGACCTCCTCGAAGACCGTGCGCAGCGCCTCATGACGTGCCACGACATCGGCCAGGGCGTCGGACAGTGCCCGCTGGTCCAGTTCGCCCGAAATCCGCATCACCATGGGCATGTTGTAGGTGGCGCTCGGCCCCTCCATGCGGTCGAGGAACCACAGGCGGCGCTGCGCGAACGACGCGGGCACCGCTTCCGGTCGCTCCACGCGTACGACGGCCGGGCGGACATGGTGGGCGGATTCCGCCAGCCGTACCGCCAGTCCCGCCACCGTCGGGGCACTGAACAGGTCGCGGATGGCGACTTCGGACCCCAGTACTGCGCGGATCCGGGATGCCAGCCGGGTGGCGAGCAGCGAGTGGCCGCCCAGGTCGAAGAAGCTGTCGTCGATGCCGACCCGCTCGACCCCGAGCACCTCGGCGAACACCGTGCACAGCGCTTCCTCGCGGGCGTCGCGCGGCTCGCGTCCCGACGTCAGGGCGGTGAAGTCCGGTGCGGGCAGTGCGCGACGGTCCAGCTTCCCGTTCGGAGTCAGAGGGAACTCCTCGACCGCCATCACGATCGACGGCACCATGTACTCCGGCAGCCGCTGCTGGAGGAACTCCCGTGCGCTCGTGGCGATTTCGTCGAAGACGGCGCCCGGAGCCGGTACGGCGTAGCCGACGAGGCGCTTGTCCCCGGGAACGTCCTCGCGCACCGTGACGGCTGCCTGCGCCACCGCCGGGTGCGCGGCCAGCACGGCCTCGACCTCACCGAGCTCGATACGGAAGCCACGGATCTTGACCTGGTCATCGGCCCGGCCGACGAACTCCAGCCGTCCGTGCGAGTTCCAGCGCACCAGGTCCCCGGTACGGTACATCCGCGCGCCCCCGACACCGTAGGGATCGGCGACGAACCGCTCCGCAGACAGCCCCGGACGCCCCAGATAGCCAAGGGCCAGGCCGTCGCCCGCCGCGTAGAGCTCACCGGTCGCACCGGGAGGCACCGGACGCAGCCGGGCGTCGAGAACGTAGACGCGGGTTCCGGAGACGGGGCCGCCGATCGGTACGCCGGCGGCGTGGACGAGGTCGGCGGGCCGCACCGGGTGCGTGGTGGTGAAGGTGGTGTTCTCCGTCGGGCCGTACCCGTTGATCAGGCTCACTCCGGGCAGCCGGTCCAGCACCTTTCGGCACTGGGGCAGCGCCAGGACGTCTCCTCCGGCCAGAAGATGACGCAGCCCGCTGAGCGCCTCGACGTCGGTGTCCACCACTTCGTGGAACAGACCGGCCGTCAGCCACAGGGTGGTGACGCGGTGCTGGGCGAGAAAGCCGCGCAGATCGGCGACGGACTGTGCGCCGGGCGGGGCAAGGGCCAGGGTCGCTCCGTTGAGCAGGGCACCCCAGATCTCGAAGGTCGCCGCGTCGAAGGAGACCGAGGCCAGCTGGGCGACGACGTCATCGGTGCCCAGGTCGATGTAGTCGGCCCCCTGTACGAGCCTGACCACTGCCTGGTGCGGGACGACGACGCCCTTGGGGCGGCCGGTGGAGCCGGAGGTGTAGATGACATACGCCGGGTGGCCGGGCAGCAGCCCGGTGGCGGGCGCGTCATCCCCGTCGAAGGCCGCCAGACGGGCCTCGGTTGCGGGCTCGTCCAGCACGAGGCAGGCCGGGGTGTCCGTCCGCGGCAGTCCGGAGCGCGCACTGCGGCTGGTCACCACCAGGGCCGGCCGGACGTCCTGGAGCATGTAGGCGATGCGGTCGGACGGGTAGCCGGGGTCGAGGGGCACGTATGTGCCGCCCGCCTTGAGGACCGCCAGCAGCGTGACGACAAGTCCGGCGGACCGCTCCATCAGGACCGCGACCGTGCCCCCGGGGCCGACGCCTCGTGTGCCGAGTTCCCGGGCCAGGCGGTTCGCCCTCGAGCTCAGCTCCGCATAGGTGAATTCGGTGTTCCCGCAGACCAACGCGACGGCGTCCGGTGTGCGGGCCGCCTGCGCCTCGAAGAGTTCCGGGAGTACCCCCGTGGTCTCCCGAACCGTACCGCCGTTCCAGTCGGCCAGCACCATGCGCCGCTCGGCGGCATCGAGGATGTCCAGATCGTCGATCCGCAGGCTCGGGTCGGCGGCCAGGGCTTCCAGGATGTGCACGAGGCGGGCCACCAGCCGCTCGGCGGTGGCGGCGTCGAAGAGGTCGGTGGCGTACTCCAGTACGCCGTCCAGGCCTGCGGGGACTCCCTGCTCGTCGAAGAGCTCGCCGGTGTTGAGCAGCAGATCGAACTTGGCGTCCCCGGTCGGCAGTTGGGTCGCCTCGATGCTCAGGTCGGGCAGGCTGAGGCGGCCTCCGCCGTTGTTCTGGAAGGCGAGCATGACCTGGAACAGCGGGTGGCGAGCCGCGGAGCGGGTGGGGTTGAGGATTTCGACGAGCCGCTCGAAGGGAAGGTCCTGGTGCGCGTAAGCCCTCACATCGGTCTCGCGCAGGCGGCCGATGAGCTCGCGGAAGGTGGGGTTGCCGCCGGTGTCTGCGCGCAGCACCAGGGTGTTGACGAAGAACCCGACCAGGTCGTCGAGGTCTTCTTCGGTACGGCCGGCGATCGGTGAGCCGATGGGTATGTCGTTGCCGGCTCCCAGGCGCGTCAGCAGCGTGGCCAGTCCTGCCTGGACGATCATGAAGAGGCTGGCGTCGCACTCCCGGGCCAGAACGGTCAGCCTGCCGTGCAGTTCGGCGTCGATGCGGAAGGGGACGGTGCCCCCGCGGTGGCCGGCCGCTGCCGGGCGCGGCCGGTCCACCGGCAGGGCCAGCTCCTCCGGCAGCCCGGCCAGTTGCCGGGTCCAGTAGGCGATCTGCTTGCTGATGAGGCTGTCGGGGTCGTCCTGGCCGCTCAGCAGGTTCTGTTGCCACAGGGCGTAGTCGGCGTACTGGACGGGCAGTTCGGGCCGGCTCGGGCGCCTGACGTCCGCGGCGTGCCTGGTAGGCCGTTGCCAGGTCGTGTGCCAGGGGGCCCATGGACCAGCCGTCGCCGGCGATGTGGTGCATCACCAGCGCGAGTACGTGCTCGTCGGGTGCGAGGGTGAACAGCGCGGCGCGCAGCGGAAGTTCACACGCCAGATCGAAACCGCGGGCGCCGAACTCGGCGACACGTGCGTCCACGTCGCCGACGACCGCCTCGTACACCGGCAACTCGGGCGTGGCGTCCGCAGCCGCCACGATGACCTGGTACGGCTCGCCGTCGACCTCGTTGAACACCGTACGCAGCGCTTCATGGCGCGTGACGACGTCCGCCAGGGCGGCCGCCAGGGCCTCCCGGTCCAGTGCGCCCTTCATGCGCAGGGCCATCGGCATGTTGTACGCGGCGCCGGAGTCTTCCATGCGGTTGAGGAACCACAGGCGGCGCTGAGCGAACGACGCGGGGATCACGAGTCCTCCTTGATACGCGCCCTCGGACGCAGCGCGGGCCGCTTCCGCTTGGCTTGGTTTGTCGAGTTCGGTTCCGGGAGCTGCCGTGCCAGAGCGGCCACAGTCGGTTCGCCGAACATGTCACGGATGGCGAGCTCGACCCCGAGGACCGCCCGCACGCGGGAGATGAGCCGCGTGGCCAGGAGGGAGTGGCCGCCGAGGTGGAAGAAGTTGTCGTCGATGCCGACCCGTTCCACCCCGAGCACCTCGGCGAACAGCTTGCACAGCGCCTCCTCCCGCGCGTTGCGCGGGCCTCGGCCCGCGACCGCTCCGCTGTGGTCGGGGGCCGGTAGCGCACGGCGGTCGAGCTTGCCGTTGGGAGTGAGCGGGAACGCGTCGAGGACCACGATCGCCGACGGCACCATGTGGTCCGGCAGCAGCTCCTGCGCGTGCGCGCGCACCGTGGTGACCAGGGAGGCGGTCTCCAGTCGGCTTGCCGGGTTGTTGGTGTACGAGCGCAGCGGCGCCGAGCGGGGGCCGGCCGGCTCGTAGAGGTCGGCCGTCGCGCCCGGGCCATCGGCACCGGCCGGGGTGAACACCACGTCCAGGGCGCCTTCGCCGCTGTCGCCCGACCAGGTCACCACGACCCGACGGCCGAGCCGCTCGCCGAGGGCATGCACGTGCTCGAGATCGGGGCCGTCGGCGTCGGTGACGGGCGCGACGAGCCGTTCGCGGGCCACGGCGGCTTCCCCGCCGCCCTCCAGTGCCCGCAGCGCCGCGGCCTCCCGGCCCAGGCGCCGGTTCGGCACGTGCCGAACCCGCAGCCCGGCGCCGGGGCCGGCTGCCGACAGTGCGCGTTCCAGGTCCGGCAGGCCGGTGACATCCCGCCCCCACTCGGCCTCCTGGTACGCGCTCCTCGCGGCTGTCGCGGCGGGCGTCCTGTGCAGGGTGACGTCGTAGCGGTGCCGGGTCAGCTCGTTGACCGTACGGCCGCGCTTGAGCTGGATGTCCAGGGCGCCGACGGCCGGCTCCAGCTCCCGCAGGGCGACGAAGAAGTCCGGGTCCACCAGGAGTTCCTTCTCGAGCGCAATGCTCTGGTCGACCGCCTTGCGGACCGTGGCCGAGTCCGCGGCCGGAGTGGCCCGGTGCAGTTCCACGGCGCTGCGCAGGCACCGCAGCAGCCGCGCGTTGCGGACGTCCCCGATGAACACCGACCCGCCGGGGGCGAGGAGCCGCAGCGCCTGCTGCACCACCTGGACCAGGTATTCGGGATTGGGGAAGTACTGGACGACGGAATTGAGCACGACGGTGTCGAAGTGGCCGGCGGGCAGGCCGCTCATGTCGTGTGCGGGCTGTGCCCGCAGCTCCACGCGCCCGGCGAGAGAGGCGTCCCGGGCGACATGCGCGCGGACGCCCTCCACCACGCCGGTGGAGATGTCGGTACCCCAGTAGGCCTCGCAGTGGGGCGCGATCTGTGACAGGATCAGCCCGTTGCCGATGCCGATCTCCAGCAGTCGCCTCGGACGCAGCGCGCGGATCCGCTCGACGGTCTCCGCCCGCCACTCGCGCATCTCCTCCAGCGGGATGACGTCGCCGGTGTAGCTGCTGTTCCAGCCGGAGAAGTCCTCACCGAACTCCTCGGCCGGCACCCCCTGGTAGAGCGAGTCATAGGTCTCGCGCCACTCGCCGACCTGTTGTTCCTCGCGCGCCTCGTCACGGCCGCCGACCTCCCGGCGCGGCACCACGTAGGCGGCTATCCGCCGGTCGCCCGGAGTGTCCTCACGGGCGACCACAGCTACCTGGCCCACCAGCTCGTGGCGGCTCAACGCCGCCTCGATCTCTCCCAGTTCGACTCGGAAGCCGCGCACCTTGACCTGGTCGTCGGCGCGGCCGACGAACTCCAACTGCCCGTCGGCACGCCGGCGCACCAGGTCGCCGGTCCGGTACATCCGCTCGCCCGTGCCACCGAACGGGCAGGCCACGAAGCGGCCCGCGGTCAGTGCGGGACGCCCGAGGTAGCCGCGGGCCAGCCCGGCGCCGGCGATGTAGAGCTCTCCCGTCACGCCGTAGCCGACCGGCTGCAGGGTCGTGTCGAGGACGTACAGCCGCGTGTTGTCCAACGGGCGGCCGATCGGCGGGAGTTGTGCGCCCGACAGCGGTTCGCTGATGGTGGCGCACACCGTGCTCTCGCTCGGTCCGTACGAGTTCAGCATCCGGGCGGTGGCCCGGGACCAGCGCCCGGCGAGATCGCCGGAGCAGGCGTCACCCGCGACGATCAACGTCATGCCGGCCGGCAGCCCACCCTCGGGGAGTCCCGCGAGAACAGGGGGCGGCAGCGTCGCATGGGTGAGGTCGTGCTCCAGCGCCAGCCGGGACAGCTCTTCCGCGGACATCAGCTGCTCGGCACGGGCGAGTACGAGCGTGCCGCCCGCCAGCAGAGCCATGCACATGTCGGAGAACGAGCCGTCGAAGCTCGGGGACGCGAAGTGCAGCACCCGGCTGTCCGGGCCGAGCCCGAACCGCTCGGTCTCACTGACGGCGAGGCTGGGGATGCCGGTGTGCTGGACGACCACGCCCTTGGGCATCCCGGTGGAGCCCGACGTGTACACGACGTAGGCGGGGTGGGCGGGGCGCAGCGGCGCGACCCGCTCGTCGTCGGTGACGTCGCTCGTGTCGTACGCCGCCAGTTCCGCCGTGAGGGCGGGATCGTCCAGGTCGATCCGGCGCAGGTCCTCGGGGAACGCGCCGGTGGTCGCGCCCGTGGACACCAGCAACGCGGGCCGGGCGTCGTTCAGCATGAAGGCGATGCGCTCGGCCGGGTACTCCGGGTCGATCGAGAGGTAGGCGCCTCCTGCCTTGGCGACGGCCAGACGTGCCGTGATCATGTGCTCCGAGCGGGGAACCGCCAGGGCCACGAAGCGCTCCGGCCCCACTCCTTCGCGGATCAGCCACCGGGCCAGCTGGTTGGCCCGGGCGTTGAGTTCGCCGTAGGTGAGTTCGATGCCTTCGAAGCGCACCGCCGTGGCGTCGGGGCCTCCGGCGGCCTGCTCCTGGAACAGCCCGGGCAGCGTGGCGGCGGGCAGCGCGCGATGAGTGTCGTTCCACGCCTGGAGCACCTGACGGCGCTCGTCGGGGCCGAGCACGTCGACGTGCTCCACCCGTCCGTCCGGGGCGGCGACCATGGCCTCGAGGATCCGGACCAGTCGGGCGGCGATCCGCTCGACACCGGCCTGGTCGAACAGCTCCGTCGAGTACTCCAGGACACCGTCCATGCCGGTCGGCCGCTGGTGCTGGTCGAAGTGCTCGAAGACGCTGAACGCGAGGTCGAACTTGGCCGTCTCCGTGTAGATCTGCTCGGCCTCCACGGACAGGCCGGGCAGGCGCAGGTCGACCGCCGCGTTGTTCTGGAAGGCAAGCATCACCTGCACCAGCGGGTGGCGGGCGGCGGAGCGGGTGGGGTTGAGGATTTCGACGAGGTGTTCGAAGGGGAGGTCTTGGTGGGCGTAGGCGTTGAGGTCGGTTTCGCGGAGTCGGGTGATGAGTTGGCGGAAGGTGGGGTTGTTGCTGGTGTCGGCGCGTAGGACGAGGGTGTTGACGAAGAATCCGACGAGGTTGTCGA
>NZ_LBMW01000084.1 GCF_026168105.1 Streptomyces hygroscopicus | reverse complement strand
CTCTTCCGGCGCTCGGCGAGCTTGGTCGGAACGGACGGCATGCCGAGTGAAATCGCAGTCACGTAAGTTCCAGTCCTCGTCGTCGGCACCCGTATCAGGCATGTCGGTTTCCGGTACTGGAATAGACGGATCGAAGCTGCGTGGGGTTCAGCGGCTGCGCCGAGCGGGACTGCTTGTCGCCAGTGGGGGTGAAGCTGTCCGGGAAGCCGGTGTGCCGGTCCACCTCCACCAGCAGCGAGTCGATCGGCACGTTCGGCAGCATCCGCTCCAGCTCGGTGTGCAGTTTTTCGGTCTCAGTGGGGGAGATCCGGCGAGGTCGACTGACAGGTGACCAGTTCGCCGTCGTCGTTGAGGCGGGAGCGGCCTGTCACCGGATTTGGAGGGCGTCGTCGACGGCGACAAGGAAGTCGTCGAGCGCGTCCATCACCAGTGCCAGGGGTTGAGAGGACTTGGGACTCCTGCCGACCGGCGGCAGAACTCGACATCGTGGTCAACTCACTCAGTGGGGAGAACCGGGTGAGCGGCCGGGTTGTCGTAGCGGCGCGAGCGGGCACGGACCCGGCCTGCTCCGCAGGCCGTCGCGCAGCGCGGGCGGCACGCACAGCTCCCTGTAGGGCCGGTAGACGCTCACGTGCCCGAGAACACGCTGGTGGCCATCGGCTCCCCTCGCGCTGCCCGGACAGCACAGCCGGCCGCCAGTGGCAAAAACGTGCCGCCCAAACAGAGGAGAACCCCGGAAGTTGCGCAGCGGAATAGTTGGCGCACCGCAGACGAGTGCCTAGAGCGACCGGGCGGCGGGGAACACGGGCGGGCCGCTGCTCGGAGATGTCGGATACTTGGTCGCTTCAGTCGCTTGCGTCGCTGTATCCCTGGACGGCCGGCAATTCACGGCACAGGCTGCCGGACAGCCAGTGCACAGCGGCTGCGTACCTGCCTGAGTCGGCTTCAGCGACCCTGCCTGGACACGGAGCTGCCGGGGGGAGCCTGGGAGCCCGTCTCCTTCAGTCGCTCCGTGTGTCCCGCGCAGCGACTGAAGCTCAGCGACTCAGCGACTCTTCAGTCGCTGTCCCAGAACCGGAAGAAACTGCAGGTCAGGGCTGTCGCAAAGTGTAGGTAGCGACTGAAGCGACCCAAGTTCGAGGTATATGAAGACATTCACGTGTGCGTGTGTGCGTTATATATAGAGAGCTTCAGTCGCTTCAGTCGCTGATTGCGTCTCTGTCCGGCCCTGACCTGCAGATTTGATCCTGCGGGAACATAGCAACTCAAGGCGGTTCGGTCGCTGTGCCTTGGGTTCGGTCGCTGGCAGGCGCCTCAGTGGTCGCATCACTGACACGGCGAAGCGGCACTTTCGCATGTGCTCCATGACCTCACCGGCCACGTTCGCTAGTCTGTGTCCGTCATTGAGTCGCTTCGGTCGCTGATAGGGGGTGAAGATGCCTGCTGAGCTGCAGTTTCCTCGCAGCGACTCAAGGCAGCCCGCCCCTGACTCTTCAGTCGCTGAGCTGTCACTGGCCACCGCAAGCTGGTGCGCGCGTCGTGGTTGGCCCGTGCACCCCCTCGCCGCTGGCCGCAAGATCCCGGCCGCGAACTGCAGCAACTGCCGCACCACGCCGCACCCGCCCGCCAACTGCCCCTGCCTTCCCGCGGGCCGCTGGTGCCACGGCTTCCACGCCGCGACCCTCGACCAGCGCCGGATCGCACAATGGTGGGGCACCCACCCGGAATTCGGTGTCGGTGTGGCCTGCGGCCCTGCTGGCCTGGTCGTCATCGACATCGACGCCCACTCCGCCCAGCCCCCGAGCCGGGACCGGATTCTGCCGGGAATCCCGATCGCCGACCACATCGACTTGAGCGGCCTGGCCAACGGCTACCACACACTCGCCGTGCTCGCTGCGCTGCGCGGCCAGCCCAGCCCTGCCGACGACACCACCACCCTGCGCGTGCGCACCCCCTCTGGAGGCCTGCACGTCTGGTACCGGGTCGCGGACCGGCGCCGCTGGCTGTGCTCGTCCGGCTCCAGTGCCGGCCGCGCCCTGGCCTGGCAAGTCGATGTCCGCGCACACGGCGGCTACATCGTTGCCCCCAACACCACGACCAGCCAGGGCACCTACACCGCGCTCGGTGACACGCGCGAACCGGCCCCCCTCCCGGCCTGGCTGGCTCAGGAACTCGAACGCACCGGCCACCTGCCCGCCGCGAACATCCCCGCACCGCGTCCGGTGCCTCCCCGAGCCCAGCAGGCCGTCCTGGCCGCCGGAGGCGGCCAGGACCGAGCCCAGAACCTGCTAGTGTCCGTCCTCGCTCCCGTAGAGGCCTGCGGCCAGATCCCGGCAGGCGCGGGATTCTCCGACGCACTCAACCGCGCCGCCTACACTCTCGGTGGTCTCGTCGCCGCCGGCCGCTTGACCCAGGAGGATGCCGAGCGCGCTCTGACCGAGTCCGCAGTCACCGCGCGGCCGGGACAGGAACGCCGCATCGGGCAGATCATTCGCAGCGGCCTGACGGCCGGACTGCAACGCCCGCTGCACGCCCGTGGAGGCCGCCCGTGACGTCTCCAGGCAACGAGACTCTCTTTGACTTTGACCCCCACGCGGTGGCCGACCAGATCCGTGCTCAAAGCGCCGCTGTGCCTTTGCCCGCCCAGGCAGGCTCCGCACCTTCCGCGGATGGACAGGCGACCGCCAACGGACTTCTGCCGGACACTCTGACCGACCGCGGCAATGCCAAACTGTTCGTCAAGCTGTACGCCAACGACTACCGGCACGTGCCCGGCATCGGCTGGTACCGCTGGGACACCACCCGTTGGCAAATCGACGAGGACGACACCGTCCTGTGGGCGGCCGGCGATCTCGCCGAGAACATCGCCGCCCACGACCCCCGTGGCGTCTTCACCACCACGGCCCTGCAGAGCCATCGCCGCCGCGCGCTGTCCACCACCGGAATCAACGCCATGCTCACCCAGGCCAAGTCCGCCCCCGGTATGGTCCTCAACGCGGCCCTGCTCGACGCGGACCCCTACGCTCTGTGCACCCCTGACGGGATCGTCGACCTGCGCACCGGCCTGGTGAAGATCCCCGATCCGAACAAGGACTTCCACTCCCGCTCCACTACCGTCGGTCCCCAGCACACGCCCACGCCCCGCTGGGAGAGGTTCCTGACGGACACCTTCGGCAACGACACCGAAGGCCGAGAGATGATTGCCTACCTACAACTGCTGCTGGGCTACTCCGTCACAGGCGACGTCGGCGGTCAGGTCCTGCCCTTCCTCTTCGGCTCTGGCAAGAACGGCAAGTCCGTCCTCTTGGACGTGCTGATGAAGTTGCTTGGCGATTACGCGGATGCCGCTCCGCCCGGTTTCCTCATGGCCCGCCCCTACGAAGGCCACCCCACCGACCTCGCCGAGCTCCACGGCCGGCGCGTGATCGTCTGCTCCGAGGTCAAACCTGGCGACAAGTTCGACGAGGCCCGCGTCAAACTCCTGACCGGCGGCGATCGCATCAAGGCTCGCCGCATGCGCCAGGATTTCTTCAGCTTCCAACCCACCCACAAGCTTTGGCTGCTGGGCAACCACCGGCCCGAAGTCGGCACCGGCGGCTTCGCGTTCTGGCGCCGCATGCGCTTGATCCCCTTCGAACGAGTGGTCCCCGACGACCGCAAAATCGACAACCTGGCCGATATCCTTGTCACTGAAGAAGGCCCCGGCATCCTCGGCTGGCTCATCGATGGCGCCCGCCGCTACCTGGTCGGCGATCGCGACCTCACCGGACCCGAACGCGTCTGCATCGCCACAACTGCGTACGCCGAAACTGAAGACCATACCGGCCGCTTCTACGACGAGTGCTGCACTCTCGCCCCCGACCTGCGCGCAGAACAGACCGCCCTCTACGCCGCGTACAAGGCGTGGTGCCAGAATGAAGGCGCACCGGCCATGTCCTCGCGTGCGTTCGCCACCCGCACCCGCGAACTGGTCGGGCTGGCTTCGCCGAAGGAGATGATTCTGTCCAACCAGCGCAAGCATTACCCGGGCATCGGACTGCTGACCGACGAGGAAATGGAAGCCACCCGATGAGCTCCCTGATCACCGAGGACGAGATCAGCCATGAAACCGAACTGGTCTGGCTGGAAGACGTCGATGACCTCGACTACGTCCGCCAAAGCCTCGACCGGCTGCCCACCCGTCGGGGCAAGCCCGCCTACCACCGCCCGGGGCGCATGGTCGGTTACGCGCTTCTGGGCTCGGCAGCCAAAGCCTCCCGCTCCTCGGGCACCTTCCGCCGTCGTGTCTTCTGGCTCTTGCCCCACGACCGCGACAGCGAACCCAAGGGCCTCTATGCCAAGGGTGCCCCCGCCGAAGCTGTCGACCCACGCACCCTTGCCCCTCGCGTCAAGGGCGTCAAGACCGAACGCTCCGAGGGCGGCCCGCCCTCCAGCGCAATGAAGGAACTCGGCATAACACTGCCGTTGTAGGTGTGCCGACCTCGGAAACAGATCGCCCCATGTTAGATGTGCGAGGCTGCCGCGCCCTGCTTGATGCCAAGGCACAGCGGCCCGCGGCACTAGCCCATCAAGTGTGGGACTCCTCTGATCCGGGGTCGGGCTGCAGCCGGGAGCACGGCTTACTGTGACGCTACTCGCCGCCTCTCCCGCAGGCCATGATCAATCGTCTGACAAACCTTCGCGTTCGTCCACAGTGGTCGCTTCGTCCTTCGTGGTGGCGATCTTCTGACACTGGTAATAGCGGGCCACGCGGGGTGATCGCCGTAACAGTGCGTGAACACCAGCAGCGTTTGGGGTGGGCGGCTGAACAGCATCACGCAGGCATCGGATCACGCTTTCCAACCTTGTTGATCGCGTTGCCGGCGGCGTCGAGGGCAAGGCGCAACGGTTCCCCGCGATCGACAAGCTCCCCGAGGGCAAAGCCCGCTGGACGGCGCCCGCCCTCGATGTGGGCAGCTGCGGTCCGTTCCAGCAGAGCCTGCAGCGGTCTGGCCTCCGCCCCCCGGGCGACTGGCTGCCATCGGCGGGGTGCCGGCAGAGCATCGCCGATGGTGACGAGGCTGCCGGCACCGGTGGACAAGCTGTTCCAGTGTGTCGCGTCGATGATGCGAGCCCCGCGGCCGAGACTGCCCGCGGATGGACGGCCGACAGCGTCTGGCCGCCTGCGTCGGGAACAGGGCCGTGCAGCGTGACTTAGGACTTCGTGGCCGGTACCCCGACCAGCTGGCAGAGGCGGCCTTGCGGGCCGGTACCGAGTAGAGGTTCGCGTCGAAGGCGACCAGGCAGTCCTTGCCGACGTGCCACAGATGCCGCTGCCACAGTAGGTGTCGCAGCTGCTCGATGCGGAAGGCCACCTTGAGCCGTTTGGCCTCGGCGCCAATGCCGCGCTGGCGGCCTGCCTTGCGTAGCAGTGTGGCGAGCTGGGGACTTGGTCAGCCGGACGGCCTGGGCCGGGTGAGGGCGGCAGCCAGCACCGTCCGGGTAACCTTGTCGCACAGGCCCCCTCGGGTTCCGCGGAATGCCGGCAGGAAGCCTGGGTAGTACTCGCGTAGCAGCGGCCGGAGCTTGTTGTGAACCTGGCCCTAGGGCCTGTGTCGGAAGTGCTCTAGGTTGGCTCACGTGAGTGCGCGGGGGCGGAGTTACCAATATGTCGGACCGGTCGAGCTGAAGGCTGCGGTCCGGCCTGGTAGCGGCGGATGCCGGATCAGCTCGGCGGCTGAGTTCGGCGACTGGATCGCTGGGCGATCGGCAGCGGAGCTGGCCGAACCGTTCACCTTCGTGGTCGGCACGGACGGTGCGCTTCGGCTGGCGCCGCGGCGAAGCGAGCACCTGGCCTGTGCCGGCGGAGCCATGGTTCTGAGTGCAGGCGAGATCCGCTTCGTGCGTGAGGCGGACCGGTGGGTCGTGAGCGAGGTCAGCAACCACTCCACCGGGTACTGCCCAGACGTCACTTCTTGGTCGGAAGTCGCACGCGCTCTCGACAACGTAGAGCTCGAGCGGCCGGCCAGCTTCACCCATGCTGTGGTGTTCCGGCGCTGCCCTGGCTGCCAGGAACACAACATCGTGCGCGAGGACGACTTCGTCTGCGTCTTCTGCGGCAGCGATCTGCCGGACACCTGGAACGTGGATCCCACCGCATGACGACCGAGGGTCACAGCCACTCGTTGATGGCAGCGATCAGAACGGTCGCCTCATAGCGGACCGCCAGCTTGTCGTATCGCGTGGCAACGGCGCGGTGCCTCTTGAGGCGGTTCATCCCGCACTCGACCGCATGGCGCTCGCGGTAGTCGACCAAGTCGAAACGCGGCGGCCGGCCGCCGCGGGAGCCGCGCTTCGTGCGGTTACGGGCCTGATCGACCTTGTCTGGGATGGTGCAGCGGATCCCCCGGCGGCGCAGGTAGGCACGGTTCCTGCGGGAGGCGTACGCCTTGTCAGCGCGGACCCGATTGGGACGGACACGTGGTCGTCCCACCCCGATGCGGGGCACGCGGACCTTCTCCAGCACGGGTTCGAACTGCGGCGAGTCCCCGCGCTGCCCTGCCGTCACCACGATCGACATGGGCTTCTGACCTTGCTCGACGGCCAGATGCAGCTTGGTGGTGAACCCGCCGCGCGAACGTCCCAATCCGTGATCCCCGGCCTCGGTGAACACGCCGCCCGGCGGTTCCTTCTGCAGGCCACCCTGCTTCCGGGCCCCGGCCGCATGCTGATGGGCGCGGCACACGGTGGAGTCGACGCTCAGGTCCCACACGATGGCACCCTTCGCGTCGGCCAGCGACTGGAGCCGGGTGAGGACCCTGTGCCAAGTGCCGTCCCGCTGCCATCGACGGAACAGGTCGTAGATCCGGTCCCACGGCCCGTACTCGACGGACACGTCCCGCCACGGCACACCGGTACGAACCCGGAACCGTATACCGTCGATCAGCTGCCGCCGGGGCCAGAGTGGCGGCCGCCCCGCTTTCGTCCCCTTCGGCAACAACGGCTCTAACACAGCCCACTGTTCATCCGTGAGATCTCCCCGCCCCATGAACCGTGATCATTCACCGCTGAAGATCCACTTTCGATACACGGCCTAGTCCCATACCGCGTCCTGCAGGGCACGGGCGAGCGCCGTCATGGCCTGGGCGAGTTCGGAGCCGCGGGGCGGCGGGCATTGCAGGTTGCCGTCAGTGCGCAGGATGCTCGCGAGTATCACGGCGTCGCGTGGTCGGACTTGCGGCGCGAGATGCTGGTGCCGTCACGGTGGCGGGCCGCGCCGCGCGGGTTGATCGCGTAGATCCTCCGGCCGGTCGCGCACAGGCAGGTCGGGTCTGGTTTGTGGAGCGGACTTTCGGTTCGCACTCATGCACCACTGTCGACTCGCCCGCGACTAACTCACCCTCATCAAATACGATTGGCAGGACAAGACACTCTTCAGCCGTGCAGCAACGAATTGCTGCCGCGTGCCGACGAAACAGTCAGCAGCGGGTTGAGGAGCTGCTCGATCACTTGTCCTCCGCCGATGCCGCGCTGGGGCGTCGCTGGGCTGTGCCGACCACATGCCGGGCGCCCAGGGCTGTCAAGTGCGCCTGGCCCCTTCACAGACACGGGAGTCGGCTCAAAATAATCGGGCTATGACCTCACAGGGCGCCGGAAAATGCCATACCAGGAGCCGCAGGCCATCTCGCGGGCGACCTCGGCATCGTCATGCCCATCGTTTGTGGCCATCTGCTGGGCGATGACCTGGAAACCGCCTCGCACGATCACCCTGGCGGCGCACAGTGGGTCGACATCAGCAGGTGTGCGACCTGCCAGCTGTTCCTCGATCAGCAGGTTCGTAGTGTGGTCGATGAATTGGGCTTGAGTAGATTTCCTCGCCTCGAGAACAGACGGATCGTAAGCAGCCACTTCGTTGATCGCTGTCAGGAGGGACGCGTGCTTGCGGTAGTGCCTGAACAGCTGCTCATACGTGTGCGTGAGCCCGTCAAGTCCGCCAACGGGGCCGCAGGGCTGCCAGCGCTGTACGATCTCTAAGCTGTCCGATTTGAGGAAAGCACTCAACCGCAGGAGGACATCCGCCTTGTCGCGGAAGTAGAGGTAGAAACCCGATCGGGAGATGCCCCCGGCAGCCGCGATCTGCTCCACCCCCAGTTCCGTGTAGGTCTTGCCGTCGCGCAGTAATTCTCCGATCGCGGACAGAATTCGTGCCTCCACTGCTGCTCGCCGATCGGTGGCGGTGGAGGGCCGGCGGGTGGTCGATGCCATGTGTCCATCCTACGAGCGGGCCGGCCTCGGGGCGGTGGAGACCGGCTCGAGGCGCCTTTCAGTAGGCCGGTCGGCTTCCATGGGCTATGTATGCAAGAAGGGCGGCAAGTTTCGAGGGCATCGACAAGAACGGCGAGTGGCTGCTCTGCAGGCGATGCACGGTATTTGCCCGGGCGGCGAGCTTCTCCTGTTGCCGGGGCGGAAGAGCCTTGTCCTGCTCGCAGATGATGTAGGTGGAGGGAATGGTTCGCCACCCCGCTTGCGTCACCCGCTCGCTGAACGACCTCACGCTTTGCGGCACCAGCATACGGACCGCTCGCGTGGCCTCCTCCTGGGGCACATCAGCGTAGAACGCCGCCACCGCAACACTTTCTTCTGCAGGCTGGATAATTCCTGTCCCAAACTCCGGTTCTGGAGCGCCATGGAACCTGTACAGACTTTCGCCCACGTCCAGTTGATACGCCGCCAGGTAGATTACATGCCGGACGTTGGGGGCGTCGGCGATGGCTTGTGTGACCGGAATTCCGCCGTAGGAATGGCCCACGACCACCACGGGACCTTCGATATCCTCAAGGGTTTCACGGATGGTTTGCGCGTCCATGTGAATGCCGGCGAACGGTTCGACGGTCGGGAAGCCCGATCTCCTGGCGCTGGGCAGTTCGACCGTTCGAGTCGCCCAACCGTCGGAAATGAGCGCGTACTCCAGATTTTCCCAGCACCAGGGTCCGTGCCATGCGCCATGCACCAGGAGGAGAGTGGGACGTGATGCTCCGGTGGTAGCCAAGCCGAATCTCCTAGGTGTTCCAGAAAACCGTCGCCTTAGGGGGCAGTTGATCGCCAGGAACGGCTGGCGATTGCTCATATGAAGCGATGCAGGGGCGCGCCGAACGGCGCAGTCAACGTCGGTGGTGTGCGTGACAAGCGGCACGCCCTGCGCCCTCGCAGGCACGCACAGGACGTCAGCTGCTCCCGAGAGGCCGGGCCATTGCGCAGCAGCGTCGTGTTCCTCCCCGTGTATCGGCTCCGCGAGGTCCCCGGTTCGGTGATGGTGGATGCACATCCGGCAGCCGGACGGGGGATTGCCGGCCGCCGGATGCAGCACCTACCGAGAACTGCCCACTCTTCGCAGCAGCGTCGGCAGAATCGGAGGTTACTTGGAATTGGACGCGATGTCCAACGCTCCATCCAACACCCCATCCAACGCAGCGGGCGTGTGATGAAGCCGGTGTTGCCGCAGGTCAAGTAGCCGTGGCCAGCTGCCGATTTGAGTTCATCGCCTTGACCTCGACCGAGGAGAACCAGGCTCACGAACGACCCAAGTCGCCAGAATCTCAATCGAGTTGCTCCTGGAGCGAAGTGTCACGAGGATGAACTCCTGGACGCTGCACGGACCTTGAGAGGCGACGGGGTCCCACGCGATCACCGTACGGTCACTGAACCGTGCCGACCGCCGCCGGCCGGTCGCGCAGCCCACGGGGCCCCGCACCACCGTCAACGATCCGCTACTCACGGTCGGCGAGCAGCACGAGGAACCGCGCGTTGCCGAGATGCTCGGCGAGATCGGCAAGAACCGGTTCGGCGGCCGTCACCGGACGGCCGCGTCGGCCCACCGCGTCCGGCTCCACGCGAAGGTTCGGAGCCGGGCAAGCGCGGGGCCGCCGCGGACGCCTCACCGGCGCACGGCGACCTCGGCACCGTGCGCAGGGAGTCCGACCAAGCCCTCGCCCACCTCGTACCCCTTCCGCTCCCTTGCGACCACGCCCGGATCATTTTCGCCTACGGCCAGATCCTGCGCCGCGCCGGAAAGTGCCGCGAGGCGGACACCGTCCTGACCCACGCGCGCGACACCTACCTCGCCCTCGGCGTCCAGACGTATGCGGAGCGGTGTGACCGGGAGCTGCAGGCAGGCGACGTGCACACCAGCCGCACGTCCCCCGGCCTGTCCCGGCTCACGGCCCAGGAACAGGCTGTGGCCCACCTGGTCGCCTCCGGGGCGACCAACAAACAGGCGGGACTTGGAGGTGTACATCTCCATCAAGGCGGTGCAGTGCCACCTCACACACATCTACTCCAAGGTGGGCATCCGCTCCCACGACAGCCAGCCGGAACACCAGTGCCGCCACTGATCACGGAGCCGACGACGGGGTTTTCCGCGGGGCGGTGGCGAATCCGACGGGCGGCTTCGGTGTGGGTATCGCTTCCGGTGGGGGCGACGAAGATGGTCTGGTCCCCGGGGTGGTCCCTGCTCCGTCGGCACAGACGGGGGTGAAGCGGGCCGGGAGCTCGGCGAGGGCGCGGTGGAAGGGGCCCGGCCGCCAGGTCAGCCGGCGCCGAGGCACAGCCAGCTCGAGGTCGCACAGGTGGCTCGTGAGACGTTCGATGGCTGCGGTCGCGATCAGCAGGGCGGGCTGTTTGACCGGGCAGGCGTGCGGGCCGGCAGCCCACGCGAGGTGGGCTCCGCCGCCCGACCGGACGGAGTGGGCGGGCAGGCCGTCGGGGGCGGTGTTCGCTGCGTGATAGGAGACGAGGACAGGTTGGTTTGCATGTATCCATGTGCCGTGGAAGCTGACGCTGCGGCGGGCGAAGTGGGCGGAGAAGTTCGCCAAGGGCGGCTCATTGCGCAGCACGTCATTGATGGCGTCACGTGCCGTCAGGGCCCCGTTGGTCAAGGTGCTGTAGTAGTCCGGGTTGGACAACATCCGGGACAGTGCGTTGGAGATCAGGTTCGTGGTGGGTTCGTTTCCGCCGGCCATGGCGATGCCGATCTGGTTGACGAGCTCTTCGGGGCCGAGCGCGGCGGGGTGATCCATGATCCAGGAGGTGAGGTCGTTTCCGCGCTGCTGTGCTTTGAGCGTGATGAGCTCTGTCACATACTGCTCGAAGTCCATGTCCCCCTTGTTGGCCACCTCGGTGTCGGCACTTTCGAACAGGCCCGTGAGTGCCGTGACGAGACGGGGGCCGTAGTGGGCGGGCATGCCCATCAGGGCGTTGAACAGGACGAGGGGAAGCGGGCGCGCATACTGGCCGACAAGGTCGGCCTCGCCGGCAGCGGCGAACTCGCTGATGAGCTGGTCTGCGGCCGTGGCCACCTGTCGGCGTAGGTGGTGCGGTTCGATGCGGGAGAAGCTGTCGGTGATGACGGACCGGTAGCGTTGGTGGGCCTCACCGTCGTTGAACATCGCGTTGGGACGCCACTTCATCATCGGCAGGATTTGGCAGTCGGGTGGCAACGTCTCCTGCCAGACACGGGGATCCTTGGACCATGTCTCCGTGTCCTTGAGGAGATCGAGGGCCGCCCGGTAGTCGGTCACGAGGTGGGCGGTGACCCCAGGGGCGATCTCGACGGGTGCGACCGGCCCGTACTGGCGCAGCCGCACATAGACAGCGTTGGGGTCGTCCGTGAAGTCCGGCCCGTACAGGGGCACCGGCCCGGGGGTGTAGTAGGTCACGTGGTGTCCATGGAGGAGTGGGCTATCAGGTGGGAGACGAGGGCGATCAATGCGTCGATGGACGAGGTGGTGTCGCGGGCGTCACAGGTGACCAGAGGCGTGTGTTCGGCAAGATCGAGACGGTCGCGCAGCACCATCGGTGCGTAGCTGGGCGCGTCGGGGAAGACGTTGACAGCGACTGCGTACCGCAGGCCACGCTCCTCGATCATGTCGATCACCTCGAACGAGTCGCCCAGGCGCCGGGTGTCGACCAGGACCAAGGCCCCCAGGGCGCCGTGGGCGATGTCCTCCCACAGTGGCTTGAATCGTCGCTGTCCCGGTGTGCCGAACAGGTAGAGGACGAGATCGCCCGGCAGGGTGCGGCGGCCGAAGTCGATGGCAACGGTGGTGGTGTGCTTGCTCCGTATTCCGGCGACGTCGTCAACCGTGGCCCCGGCCTGGGTCATGGTCTCTTCGGTGTGCAGCGGGGCGGTTTCGGACAGCGCGTCGATCATTGTGGTCTTGCCGACCCCGAACGGGCCCGCCACCAGGATCTTCACCAGCGCTTGGTCGCTGCTGGACAGGTACATGGCATTAGCGGATGGAGCGGAGTCCACTGAGAACCCTCTCTAGGAACTGGGGATCGAGTTGTTCAGCGGCGGGGATGGGGGCACGGGCGCTCAGATGCCCCGCGTCGACGAGGTCGGCCACCAGCACTCGGAGAATGCTCACCGGCAGCCCGAGGTGGGCCGAGGCCTCAGCCAGTGACAGCGCGCCACCGTGGACGAGCGTGGCCAGGCGTAACGGTGCCGACTCCAGCCCGTCGGGTACACGGCCCGTGGTCGCGGTGAGAAGCGTCAGCCTGTCCAGGGTGTTGCGAGTCGGCTGTGTACGTCCTGCGGTTGCCAGGTAGGGCGGCACCAGCCGTCTGCCGTCGTGGCGAGGAGTCATGCCAGAGTGCCGGTGTCCCGGGCCGGGGAGTTCATGACCTTTCTGCCCAGCGTCGCCACCTGGATCTGCATGTGGTGTGCGATGACTCCCATGTCGACGTCGCGCGTGGCATAGACCGTCATCACGGTGTTCACCCCGGCCGGGGTCGCGAAGACGAACCCGGTGTCGGTGTCCACGACGAGCTGCTGGAGCCGCGTGTGCTCGTCACCGGAGAACGCGATGGCCACCGCACGGGCGGCGCCCTGGAGCGCGGACATCATGGCGGCCGCGCCCTCGCCGGCCTCGCGGCTCAAGTTCGGGGAGGCGCCTTGGACCATGCCGTCCGAGGACAGCACCAGAGCGTGGACCACACCGGGGAGATCCAGCAGCGGCTCCAGTACCCAGGACACGTCCTTGACCGCAGGTTGTTTCGGGGTGGTCATCGCGCGTTCCCTTCGTGGTGATCGGTACGGGCGGCGGCGCGTCCGGATGCGGTGCCCGCCTGATAGGCACTCCAGGTCGCTTGCGTCTCCGCGGGTGTCGGCGCCTGCTCGGCCCGGCCCGGGGAGCCGGCGGTGTGAGCGGGCTGGGGGCGGCGGCGACGGCGCTGCGGCAAGCCGTCCGGTGTTGTGGCGCCGTCCTCGACTGCGGAGGGGGGTGGCGTCTGGCGGGGGACCGGTGCCATCGCGGACATGGGCTTGCTCTGTTCATCCAGGAGCGTGAGCAAACGGTCCGGGATGAAGACGACCGCGCGAACGCCACCGTACGGCGCGGGTTTGTCGATGGACACGGTAAAGCCGTACTGCCGCACCAGGCGGCCGATCGTGGCGAACCCGCCGCGTGGGGGGTCGCCGAGCTCGGTCAACAGGAGCGAGTGCTCTCCGGACAGCAGCCGGGTGGCGAACTCCACCTCGTCCTGGTGCATTCCCACGCCTGCGTCATCGATGATGACGCAGGCACCGGACTCGGCCTGGTGGAGGCTGACGTCGACGAACAGTGTGCCGTGCGAGTGGTGCACCGCGTTCGCGAGCAACTCCGCGACGGTGATGGCGATCGGCTCGACCGCCCGCGCCACTACCGCCACCGGCGCGCCGAGTCGGCTGGTGACCTGGATGCGCTGGTAGCCGCGGACCCGGGACTGGGCGCCGACGACGACATCACCGAGGTGGGAGTCGCTGCGGGTCAGGCCGGGCCATGCCCCACACAGCACGCCCGTTGCCTGGATGCGCCGAAGATTCTGCTCGTTGAGCTGATCCAGCTCGAGGAGGTCCCTGGCTGTCTCCGGGTCCTCGTGGCGATGCTGCATCCCGTCGATCTTGGACTGCATCTGGTAGCTCTGCGCCTGGATGACGGTCGTCGCCCCCCGCATCACCGCCTGAGCGGCCTCGTCCACGCGAAGACGCTCGGCCGCCACGGCCTCGGCCACCTTCTCCAGGACCGCCGTGTGAGCGCGCTCGATCTCGGTCCCGGCGAACGCGGGATGCGCCAGGCCGGGAACCGGGACATGCCGGCGGGCGAGGTGGGCGACCAGGGCCGGAAGCCGGGTGAAAGCCAGATGCTGTGTCTCCTCCTGGAGTGCCTCACGCCGGGCGTTCATCCGAGCGGCCTCCTCCACGGCTGCGTCGCGCTCCGTCCGCAGTGAGGTCAGCAGACGGCGGATGCGGAGCAGAAACGGGGCCGCGAGAAGGCCGGCGATCATTATGGCCGTGGGCGCGACCACGGCCAGCGCCTCTGGTACCAGCTTCATCAAGGGTCCTCGGACGGTGGGAAAACGGTTGACTGCGTTGGGCGCGGTGAGCAGTGGACGGCTCTGGAGCCACGGTCAAGGCCGCAGGCAGCGATCCGGGACGTGCATCGCGGGCTCCCTCCAGGGTTCGAATGCCGGACCGGGCCGGTCGACACAAGAAGCGGGGAAACGTGACCGGGGTACCGCCGACGGCCGACACATTCCGGTCGCGCTCGGCGGCGGGTCAGGAGCTCAGCGGCAGGCGGTCGTCGGGCGCGAGACGGCACCAGTCGGGGTAGGGGACCAGCGGCGCGCTGACTGCGTCCAGTTCCGCAAGGTCGTCCTCGGTGAGGGCCAGGTCGACGGCGGCCAGGTTTTCGGTGAGCTGGTCGGGGCGCTTCGCGCCGACGATCACGCTCGTCACCCCCGGTCGGGCGAGTACCCAGGCGATGGCGACGCGGGCCACACTCACGTCATGGCGCGCGGCAACGAAACGCAGCGTATCCACGATGTCCCAGGCGCGTTCCCGGTCCACGGGCGGGAAGTCGGCAAGGGCGCGCCGCGCGGTCTCGTCGCGGGTGCCGTTGCGGTCGAACTTGCCGGACAGGAACCCGCCGGCCAGCGGGCTCCACACCAGTGTGGCGAGCTTGTGGTCCACGGCCATCGGCAGGATCTCCCGCTCGATGTCCCGTCCGGCCAGCGAGTAGTACACCTGCTGGGACACGAAGCGCTCCAGCCCGTGCAGTTGGGAGGCGCCCAGGAACTTCATCATCTGCCATGCCGCCAGGTTCGAGGCGCCGATATAGCGGACCTTGCCCTGCCGGACGGCATCGTCCAGTGCGGCCAGCGTCTCCTCCACCGGGGTCAGCGGATCGAAGCTGTGGATCTGGTACAGGTCGATATGGTCGGTACGCAGCCGGCGCAAGCTGTCCTCCAGCGCCCGGGTGATCCACAGCCGTGACAGACCGATGTCGTTGGGGCCGGTGCCCATGCGCGCGAGGAGTTTGGTGGCGAGCAGCACGCCCTGGCGCCTCGGGCCCAGCACCCGGCCGAGGATCTCCTCGCACTCACCCGCCGCGTACATGTCGGCGGTATCGATGAGGTTGACACCTGCGTCGAGAGCCAGGCCCACAAGCTCGTCCGCAGCCTTCTCGTCCAGACCACCGATGCGGCTCCACGGCAGCCTCCCCGCCCCGCCGAACGTCATCGCACCCAAAGCGATCCGGGATACGAAGACTCCCGTGGCGCCCAGCTGCTCGTAGCGCATGTTCAACCTTCCGCTGGTCCGTGTTGGCGCCGTGGGCGTGCCGCTACGGCCGTCGGCACGGCTGGCACCGACGCTATGAGCCGCGAACCGAACAGGCCATGATCAGGCGTCTGAGGAACCTGCGTGTTCGTCTACGGTGGCCGGGATGCGGAAGGGGAGGGCGGGCCAGTCGTCCGGCCTCGCGGTCACCGGTGCGAGCGGGGCGCTGCGGTACTGCGTCGGTGAGATGCCGGTGATCCGTTTGAACGCGGTGCTGAACGCGGTCTCCGACGAATAGCCCCATTCGGCGGCCACCGAGGCCACGGTTCGTTCGCCGCGGCGCAGCTCTCGTCCGGCGGCCAGTATCCGCCAGCGCTGGAGGTAGACGAGTGGCGGCAGCCCGACGAGTTCCTTGAAGCGGGCGGCGAAGCTCGCCCGGGACATGCCCACTTGAGCGCCGAGCGTGGCGACGGTCCATGGGTGGGACGCTTGCTGGTGCATGAGCAACA
>NZ_LBMW01000067.1 GCF_026168105.1 Streptomyces hygroscopicus | reverse complement strand
GGCATCGGTGAGGTCGCTGGGGTACGAGCGGTGTCGCGTCATGTTTCGGTAGTACCGTCGGGCAAGGCGCATCCCCAGGGCGCAAACAGCGTCAACCGGGGGCGCTTTGGGATCAGACAGGAGCGACTCCACTCAAACGGGCAGAAGTATGGAGTCTCCTGTCGCACAGCCCGCATTGACCACTCTCGCCTCAGTAGCCGCAGACTCACTCGTCCCGCGAAGCGCCACCAAACAACCTCGCCAGGACAAAACGCTCTTTAAGTACCTGTTTCGGATCCCCATATTCGAGTGGCTTTTGGGCCTAGGCTGGCCGGCTGTCCGAGGACGCCGGACAGGCCGGAGAGCGAGTGTGCGAGGGCTGCGGTGTACAGCTGAGGCCGGATGCACGGCCCGATGCGGTGTACTGCTCGGCGCCTTGTCGTTCCAGGCAGTGGCGCCGGGCCCGGCGTCTGCGCAAGCGGGTGGCCGCGGATCTGAGTGGTGCCGGCCTGGCCGAGTGTCCCGAGTGCGGAGGCACTTGGGTGGCCGGGGTGGACCGCCGGTCCAACGCGGTCTACTGCTCGCGGCGGTGCGTCACGAGGGCCTGGAGGGCCCGGAAGGAAACGTTCGTCGGATGGTCACAGTGGCCGCATCCCGAAGGACGCCTCCGGGTTCGTCGTTCTGCCCCGGCGCTGGGTCGTCGAACGCTCACACGCCTGGGTCATGCACGCCCGTCGGCACGCGCGCGACTACGAACGGCTCATCCAGCCCTCGGAATCGCTGATCACCTGGGCCCACCCTCATGACCAGGCGAATCACCCGGCGATCCTCCCGCAGAAGCAATCAGCTGGCCTCCCGCGAAGCCCAACGGGACTGATCATTCTCAAGGTCATGGTGCTGACCTTGGCCCGCGCCGGCCCGAACCCGGCCTCGGTGTCACTCTCCCACCGCCGTCCGTGGCCTGTCAGCGGAACACCACCGCGGAGTGGGCCATCATGGCGCTGGCGGATGCGGGGGTGCCGCATCCGCATGTGCAGCGGATTTGCAGCCTGAGCTGGGGAACGCTCACCGCGAGGTGTTGTCCGGGCGCTCGGCTCCGTCGAGCAACCCCCGGACGGCGTCGTTGAATCCCGCCGTGTCGGTCAAGCCGAAGGCCACACGCTGGAGCAGGAATCCGTGCAGCAGACCGATCAATACCCGTGCGCCGCTCTCCGGCTCCACGGTTTGGATAGCGCCCGCCGCTTGTCCGCGGCGCAGGGCGGCGGCGATGCTGCGACGGACCCTTTCGAAGCCCTCCAAGGCGCGGGCGTGCAGGCCGTCGTTGCGCAGCAGTTCCGACCAGGTCTGCACGACGCACTGCAGCAGTTCCTCGACCGGCACCACCTGCCCTGCGGCGTCCGTGACGGTCTCGGCACTCAGTGCATGAAGGGAGGCGGCGACCAGGTCGCCCAGGGAAGGGGCGTCAGCGGCCACGGCCACCCGCTCCATCGGCTCGAAGATCAGCCGGAAGGCGTCCGCGGCGATGGCCAGGATGATCTCCTCCTTGCTCGCGAAGTAGCGGTAGGGGGCACCCGCAGAAACACCGGCTGCGGCGGCGATGTCCGGCATCGAGGTCTGGTGGAAGCCGCCCCGCGCGAAACACCGGCGCGCTGCCGCCACGATCTCCGCACGCTTGGCTTCCCGCCGCTCAGGCGTGATGCGCGGCATGTCCGGCCTCCCTCAAAGTGAATGATCATTCATCTTGACATGGAATCATATCGGCCTCATCGTGAAAATGAAAGGTCATTCACGGAAGCGAGGATCTTGATGAGCATCGAGCTGACCATCGGCACCTACCGGTACGAGCACACCGAGGCGCTCTTCGACGGCCGCGTGAAGATCGACGGGGTGGACGCCACCCTTGAGACGGAGCCCCTGGTCTCGGACCTCTTCCGGCACATGCTCGAAGGCCGCTACGACATAGCGGAACTCGGCTTGACCTACTTTCTGCGTACCTTCGACCTGGACGACGCGCCATTCATGGCGCTGCCGATCTTCCCGAACCGCAACTTCCGGCACTCCGCCATCTTCGTGAACACCGAGGCGGGAATCGAGAAGCCGCAGGACCTCGCCGGCAAGACACTCGGCGAGTTCGCGCTCTTCGGACACGACGCCGGCGTCTGGCCCAAGGGCATCCTGTCGGACGAGTTCGGCGTGACCGTCGACCAGTGCCGCTGGGTCATCGGCGGCACCGACCATCCCATCCCCGCGTTCGACTGGCTCCCGCAGCCGGTGCCGGACGGCGTGCACGTGCGGCACGCCGACGACGGCCAGACCCTGGGCGCCATGCTCGAGTCCGGAGAGATCGACGCGCTCATCTCGGTCGACGTGCCCCAGGCCATGTTGCGGGGATCGACGAAGATCGTCCGGCTCTTCCCCGACTATGAGAACGTCGAGCGCGACTACTACCGGCGTACCGGGATCTTCCCCCCGATGCACATCGTCGCGGTCCGCAAGGACCTGGTGCACCGTTCCGAAAATCTGCGCTCGGTCTACCGCGCCTTCGTCAAGGCCAAGGACCTGGCCGAACGCAAATACATCGAGGACGCCCCGAAGCAGCACATGAGCCTGGTGACCCCCTGGTTCAGCAGCCTGTTCGAACACAACCGCAGCCTGCTCGGCGAGGACTGGTGGCCCTACGGCCTGCGCGCGAACCGCAAGGCGGTCGACACCTTCCTGCGCTACCACCACGAGCAGGGCCTCTCCAAGCGCCTGCTGACCAGCCGCGACATCTTCATCCCCGAGTTCCTCGACACCTAGTCGCACCGATCAGGGGCCAAAAGCACCCACCGGTCCCGCAAGGACACCGTGTTCTACCGCGATGCCTTGGCCATCAACTGACACCCGTACAGGGCGGCATGGAAGGCGGCGGCAAGCTCGCGGGCCCGCTCCTCGCTCCGCACGCCGTGCAGCATGAAGTACACCGGACCTGCGTGATCCACGCCGGCCTTCTGCTCGCGGACCAGGTGGACGATGGCGGCTCGCAGGGCGTCGTTCACGGCGTCGTTGACGGTGTGAAAATCGGTCCGCTTCTCGCCTACAGGGATGAGAAACAGGCACGAAGCGCCGCGCCACCTGTTCGGCCTCGGCCGTGGAGATCCGAGGGGTACATCTTGAATGCTCGTGCGCGCCACGCGGCCACCAGCTTCCCCGAGCAGCCCACGAACAGCCCGTCAGGCAGGCCGATTTGCGCACGTCGTTCAGCTTGGTGGTCTCCGTCGGCAGCGAGTCCAGGCCGACCGACCCGGGGCCGCGCTTGAGTGAGGTCGGCAGCGCGGCGCCGTCCTCGTTGTCCTCGGCTACTAGCGCCGGCAGCCGGGCCACGCCGACGTCTCCCAGGCGGTCGACGGTCCGCGCGCAGAACACCTTCTCCGCCCGGGTCTGGGCCGCGGTCACGATGCGGTCGATCCGTCCCGGCGGCTCGATCCGGTCTGCGCGGCACTGCACGAGCAGGGTAATCTCCTGGTTGGCCGCCGAGGTATGCCCGGTCGAGCCGGCAGAAGATCGGCGGACGGAGCTGTTCGTCGGCGCGCGTGGACAGCCGGAGGCCCAGGGCCTCGCGGATCTGATTGCGGTGATACTCGGCGGTCCGGCCGGTGAACGCGTACTTCGCGAACTCCGCGGCCGGCACCCTCACCAAGTCCGCGACGTACTCCATCGCGGTCTGCGGGATCTCCTCGACGAACTCCGGGAACCGCCCCTCCTGCTCGAAGAACTTCAGGGTCAGGGCGAAGCCGAGCCGGGTCGGGCCGTTCTTGTTGGCCACCAGTGGCCAGTCACCGTCCACCGGCGTCCAGCACGCCACCACGTCTTCCGGTGATCATTCGTGCCGCATGCCCTGCCCCCCTTCTCGTTCCCGGCCTCACTCGTTCGGCCCACCCGGACGGCCGACGGCGGGGAAACGGGAAACCTGAACGCCCAGAAGCTCCCCCAGGGTCAGATTGCTGCTGAGGTCAGAGATAGGAGTCCGGGGCCGAGATCGTTCAAGGCGGACTTGCCCCACGTCTGCCGGGATCCGGTCGGGACCAGGACCAACGCCGCGACGGCGCGAGAGACCCCCGGAGACGTTCGCCTTGCGCCCCGCCGTCCCAGTGTGGGCGGTCGTGCATTGCGAACATGGTGGGCCCGCCGCTGGTGGAAACGCTTGGGGTCGGCCGAAACTTCGCGGTCCGATTACCGGCGTAGCGGGGTGTGGGGGCTGCGCAGCCCGTCGGCTAGGACATGACGGATCACCGTCGTTCGCCGGGCGACGCCAAGGCGCGGAGGTGTCACGGTTCGGACGGTAGGGAGCGGCACTGACGCGACGTCATCCGCAGATCCAGGGTCGGGCGCGGGTGTTGAGCTGGGCTGTGGCCACTTCGGTGGCGTGGGTGATGTGGCCGCGGTCGCCGAAGGAGCGTCCGGCCATGGCAGTCCTGCGGAAGATGCGCCACCAGCCCTCTTGGAGGTTGAGCCAGCAGGCGCCGACCGGGATGAACACGTGCCTGAGCCTGATGCGAGGATGGGCCTCGAGCCAGGTCCGGGTGGACACGCTGTTGTGCGAGGACAGATTGTCGGTGATCACATAGATGTCCCCGACGGGGTTGGCGCCCTCGACGAGCTGAAGGAACTGCCGGTAGAAGGCGCTGTTGCGGGAGGTGGCGGTCATCGTGAGCTCCTGGCCGTCACGGACCCGTAAGCCGCCGTAGACCCAGGTTTTCTGCGGTCCGCGGGAGTAGTCGATCTCGTTCTTGATGCGGTGTCCGTCCGGTGACCAGCCCGGTGCCGGCGGGAAGGTGCGGGGGATGACCGGGCCGAGCTCGTCGGCGCAGACGACCGTCGCGCCGGCGGGCGGGCTGGTGTAGAGCTCGACGATCCGGGTCCTTTTCCCTCGAAGTCCGCATCTCTCGAGCGCGTCCACGAGGGCGTGCGCCGCCAGCGCACGCCCCTGGCCGGCAGGATCCGGCGCACCTGGGAGCGACTGACCTCGATGCCCAGGTCCCGGGCCGCAGCAGTCAGTGTGTTCAACGTCCACTCCGAGGGCCCCGACTCGTCCGCGGCCCACATCTCGTTCGACGGCTGCACCTCCGGCCGACCCAGCGGGGTCTGCTTGACCATCGCAATGATCCGGGAGCGTTCGGCCTCGGTGATCCTTCGCTTGCGGCCCTGCCCGCCCAGCTCCTCCAGGGCCTCAAGCCCCGAGCGGTTGAAGCGGTGCAGCCGGCAACGTACCGTCTTCTGACTGCACCTCACCTCGCCAGCGATCTGCGGGACCAGCCAGCCGTCCCAGCTCAGCTCGACCATCCGGCACCGCTCCACCAGAACCTTCGGCGCCTTCCTGGCAGCCGCCAGGCGGTGGACCACCGCTTGCTCGCCCTCGTCACGTCCCGGCCGTGCCCTCAGCACCATGACCCAGCACCCGCCCCCGAGCACCCGCAACCACCCCGCCACCAGCAGCTATACCCACCAAAAGCGGAATCGAGCAGTATGCGCCGCGCGCGGGTCATCTACGAAGGTGACCACCGCTTCGCAACGCTCATCGAAGAGAACGTCCTCAATCACCGGGTCGATGACGAGGACATGATGGCCGGCCGGCTCGGCAACCTCCTTGCCGTGATGACTCTGCCGTCCATGTCGCTCGGCATCATCCCGGCCGCAGCTGCGCGGGAAGGGACCATGTGGCCGCTTGAGCAGTTCACGGTCTTCGACGACTCGCGTATTCACGTGGAACTGCTCGCGGCGAAGGTGACTGTCACGGCACCCGGCTAACTGGACATCTACCTGCGCGCGTTCGCGCGGCTCGCAGACTTGGCCGTGTACGGCGCTGAAGCGCGCACTCCGATCCTGCCGGCGATCGAGGCTCTGCGCTGAGCCAGGCATGACGAAACGCCCCCTGCACAGTCCCGCGTTGGGCCATGCAGGGCTGCTCTTGTATCGGCCGGCCCGGCCCACACATTGTTCGCGTCCGGCGTGAACGCAGACAGGGTCAGGGTGCCACGTCGCCCTGCACCACGGGAGCCTCGATGTGCCGTCGGTCCGCCACTGTGCCTGGCCAAGTCGGTTCTGCCGCGCCAGCGTGAACTGGCCGACGTCGCCGAGCGGTTGGCGACACCGTCCGACCCGCGTGACTGCCGCGGCCAGCGGCACTCGCTGGTGTCGGTGCTACTGACCGCGGCCTGCGCGGTACTGTCCGGGCCCGCTCCTACCTGGCCATCGGCTTGTGGGCGCGTAACGCCCCGCGGGATGCCCTCGCCCGCCTGCGTGTCCGCCCCCGTGGCCCGCTCGGCATCCGGCGTGCTCCTGCCACCTCCACGATCCGCCGCGTGCTCACCCTCGTGTGCCCCGGTGAGCCGGCCGACCCGCTCGGCTCCGCCCCGGACGGCGTCGAGCAGGTGGCCGTGGACGGCAAGAGTGCCCGCGGCTCAGGCACCGACACCGACGACGTCGTTCACGTGCTGTCGGCCCTCACCGGCACCGGACGCGTCATCTCCCAGCTTCGGTGCCGGACAAGACCACCGGGGTCACCGCCCCGAACGCACTGCGGCGCCTTCGACCTCACCGGCGCGACGGTCACCGCCGACGCGCTGCACACCACGCGCGAACAGGCCCGCTACCTGGTCGAAGAGAAGAACGCCCACTTCGTGCTCGTGGTCAAGCGCAACCAGCCGCACCTGAACGCCATGCTCCGGCCCTGCCCTGCAGGGGATGCACAGCGGTGCGCTACGACCGCGAGCTGGGACACGGACGACGCGAGACCCGCTCGGTGCGCGTGCTCACCGTCACCGGCCCCGGCCTGGACTTCCCGCATATCGCGCAGGCCGTGAAGATCCACCGCTACCGCACCGGCATCGAGAGCGGGAAGACCACCCGGCAGACCATCTACGCGATCACCGACATGACCTCCCGTCAGGCCTCTCCGCAGCGTCTCGGACAACTCGCCCGCGGCCATCCGGGCATCGAGTTCGTCCACCACGTGAGAGACACGACCTTCGCCAAGGACGCCTCCAAGATCCGCACCGGGCACGGCCCCGCGAACATAGCCACACTGCGAAACCTCGAAGTCAAAACACTCCGCGACGCCGGTCACCACAGCATCGCCGCCGGACTACGGCAGGCCTCCTACACGCCCTTCACGCGCCCGCTCGACCTGCTCGGGCTCACTTGACCTGCACCGACATGATCACCAGGACTTTGAAGCAGCCCTGGTCAGGGAGACAGGCCACAGGTGGCAAAGTGCTTGATCAGTCTCAAGTCGCGCGCGACCAACTTGGCTTGCCGCCCACGTGCTGCCAGGCTATCGATTACTTTTGGCAAAGTTCGGTAACGCTTCTACCTGCGACCCGGCTTCTGCGATCCGGCATTTTTCTCCTTGACCGGTGTATATTTCTCTGGAGGTTGCTGCGGGCCCCCGTGCGCTGCACCAGTACGCCGTTGCAGCAGCTTCACCGCCTGTTGCCGCACCGCGCGATTCTGATGCTGCTGACTGGTCTGGGGTGGCGGGTTGTGGCTGGAATCCCCTGAGCTAGTGGGCATCTGGGCTGCCGCCGCAGCAATAGTGGAGTTCTCCTCAGCGGAGCTGTCCCCCGCTTTGAGTATTGCATCTTTCAGTTCCCCACCGAGATAGCGTCGTTGAGTCTGATTCGTCGTTCGTGCAGCGTCCGGCGGCTCGCCGTATGGTCCCGTGTTCGATGCCTTACGTATAGCTTCCGCTAGGTTGCGCCCCACCGCGCGGCGCCCCTGTCCTATCGTAGGCTCCCAGGGGGCGACCGCGTTTTCTTCTATCGGTTCGTTGGTTGGCAACGGATACTCCTGTGTGCGATGGGCCTTTGACCATAACAACGGAGCCCGGAAATTTTGGGTTCATCCATTGCTGAGTTTCGTGGTTCGCTGCCACCGACGGGGCTCGCTACCGTTCGTAGTGCGTGACGACTCGGCCATGGATCGTGGCGAGCCAGCCGGCACCGTCCTGGGCTGTGGCAACGTCCAGGCCGAGGGTCTCGCGGCGCCCGTCAGCGTTGAGGCCGACCGCGATCAGGGCGTGGACGTTGATGATCCGGCCGCCCTCACGGACCTTCTGCGTGAGCGCGTCGACCTAGACGAACGCATACGGACCGGCGTCCAGGGGCCGGTTGCGTAAGACTGCGACCTGCTCATCCAGGTGCCGGGCCATCGCAGAGACCCGGGACTTCGACAACTGGGTTGAGGTTCCCCCGGGATGCGGAGTGAGGTGACAGAGAGTCAGATGGGATTCATGAGAGGAACATCGACCGTGGCTGCCCCCAGGAAAGGAAATACCCGCTGGAGTTGCGTGATCGTGCGGTGCGGATGTATCGCACCTCCGACCCGAAGCCGCAGATCAAGCGCCTCGCCGGCGAGCCGCCGCGGGATCGGCAAGTCCGACCTGATCGACGCCCAGCGCATAGCCGCATCCGTGCTTCCGCTCATCGAAAAGCAGCTGCGCACCCCGCGGATGGACGAAGGGATCCGCGCGGCAGTACAGATCCTCCGCTACCAGCAGCTATGCCCACCAAAAGCGGTATCGAGCAGTAACGTGCACTCGTGGGGATCAGCGTCCAGGTACGGACATTCACGGGTACGGTCGAGGCCACGTGCGTGTATCGCGCCGTTGCAGCCCTGTGCGAACGGGCGGCGAGCCAGAATTTGCCCCTGCTCGGGTGCGTCGACCCCTGTGATGACACCGTTTTCAACCGGTCGCAACTCAAGGTCCTCGTCCCGGAAGTCCGGGTCTTGGCGGCCGGATCCACCGCCGAGTAAGCCGAGGCCGCGCACGAAATCCTGGCCGTGACTGCCCAAGTCGAGCGCAAGGCTCACCGGTACCTCATCTTCAACGGCGACTGACACCGTCACTTTCACAACGGGCCCTGGCCAGGCAAGCGGGCTATTCCAGCAGGGCGGTGAAGCGCCGGGCGAAGAGGTAGGCGTCACCGGGCCATCGGGCGGACAGATACCGGCCGTCCTGGACGACGAAGGCGGGGGTGTCGTCAGCCGCCGTACCGCGCCGCCGCAGCTCGATCGGTCCGTGCTCGAATTGCGTGGGGTCGTCGAGCGCGGCGGTCACCTCGTCCTGGACGTACGCCGGATACGTCCGGTAATAGCGGCCGCGCCGCCACGCGGTGAGGTAATAGGCACTGCGCTCCATGTACTTTGGCAGGCAGGTGGTGCGCCGGTCGGCGATGACGCTGCGTCCGGTCTCCGGGGCGATGGTGCGGGCGAGTACGAGGACGCCGTGGCAGATGGCGCCCACCGGCCTGCCCGTTGCCCAGAAGCGGGCGACCTTCGCCTGCAGGGCACGGGAGCCGAGGTACTGCCGCATACCGGGCGCATGCCCGCCGGGCAGGAGCAGACCGTCGTACTCCTGCGGTTCCACGGCGTCCCAGGCGATCGGAGCCCGGAAGGCGGCGTCGCCGGTGAGTTCGCGGTAGAACTCCTTCGGCTCCGGCTCGGCACCGAGCTGCCCGAAGAGCACACCACTGAGCAGCAGCGGATCGGCCTGCGGCGGCAAGCCGCCGTGCTCAGTGGCGAACACCACGTCGTGGCCGGCGTCGCATAGCAGCCGCCAGGGGACAGCGACCTCGGTGACATCGAAGTCCCGGTCGGGCAACGGGAGGAGGACACGCATGACTGATGCTTATCACGGCGCCGCCGTCGGCCAGGCACCTACCCGCCAATGCACAGGGATCCAACGAACAGCAGCGAACTCACCAAAGCCGCCAGGCCCGCTGCATGCGTCCTATCGGCCGACCGCCACAAGAAGATCATCTGTTGAGGCAGGTAGAAGGTGTTGCCGGGCTCGTCGCCCAGCACCAGCGCGAATGCGTTGCGCTGCCCAGGCTGATCACTCCCGCGTCTCCCTCGCAGGCGCGGTCACAGGCGTCCGTTTGGTCTCTGGCGCCGAGTGGGCTGCCCCTGGGACTGCCACATGTTGATCACCGCTTGCCGCGGATCGCGCGGATGACGGTGGCCACGCCCTGCAGGACCGCAGCACGGTCACCGGAGTCGGTGCCATTCATGGCGAATCGGGCCACCAGCACGGCGGCAACAGCCACAATCATCACGACGACTGCTCCGCCCAGAAGGCTGGCGATCAGCGTGTCCATGCGCTGTCCTCCCCATTGTCCCTGTTATCGGAATTGTCGGCATTGCTGGCCGGCACCCACGTTGGTGCCGGGCTGTGCCAGGACAGCGCATCTCGGGGACGCCTATCGAGGCCTACCGGACGGGCCGGACGAACTGAAGAAAGCGGCAGGCCAGAACGGGTATCCCTGAGCAGATGGCCGGACGGCCCGGACGGACACCGCCTGCCGGACCAAGGAAGGGGCGAATATGGGGAGTGCGGCTGAGCGCTCGTTACTGGCGCAGCAGCTGGTCAAGCTGGAAGGAAGCGCGCTGAGTGGGGGCCGGCGCCGGGCGGATGCGATCCGTGAGGTGAACGCGCGCATAGATGACGTAAACAAGAGACTTGGCCCAGTCCCTTCACGGGGGCCTGCCGGCCCGACGTCCGGTGCAGGGCCGGGCGCTCCGGAGCTGAAGAAGCTAACGCGTTCCACTGTCGCCGATTGGGTCATGGGAAACACTTCTCCAGCTGACTTCGAACGGTTATGGCTTTTGGTGGCGGTGCTGTGGGAGTGGGCTGGAGCCCCAGACCCCAGGACACCGCAGGGCAAAGGGCGCTGGACCGCCACCCGGGCACAGTGGGAGCAGTGGTGGGAACAAGAGCGCGGCGGGGAGAGCGCGCCGCCGGCCGTGCCGCAGGAGAAGTCGCCCGGCCGGCTGGGGCTGCCGATCGACCAGGTCGATCCTGTCCGGCACCTGGAGGTGCATCCCGCTATCGAGGTTGGTCCGCGGCCACCCGATGCAAATCGGCACGAACAGCTTCCGCGATACGTGCTTCGCGCACACGACGGGCGACTTCGGGATGAGGTGAGAGGGGCGGTGCAGGGGACGAGCTGTCTGGTGGTGCTCGTGGGGAACTCCTCGACCGGCAAGACCCGAGCGCTGTGGGAGGCGGTCAAGCAATTGCCAGCAGGGTGGCGGGTCTGGCGGCCGGCTGACCGCACCGCCCTCCTGGACGGCTTACGCTGCCAACGATCCCTGGCCCGCTCGGTGCTGTGGCTGAACGAACTACAGCGCTACCTCCTTCCCCACGGTCAGCCGGACCCGGACGGGCAGGCGGCCGCCGCGCTGATTTCGCTGCTCGCTGAGCCCCGCCGCGGACCAGCCCTGGTCGTGGGCACCCTGTGGCACGAGCACCACACCAACCTCACCCGCCAGCCGACCGAAGCCTCCCAGCCGGACCCTCACCAGCAGGCCCGCGCCCTGCTCAGCGGCTGCATCCTCACGGCTGCCGAGGACTTCACCACCCACGATCTGCAAGCCGTGCGCGACCTGGCCGAACACGATCCCCGGCTGGCCGAGGCCCTGACCAATGGTGGAACCCGCATCACCCAGTATCTAGCCGGTGCCCGCGAGTTGGTGCGCCGGTACGAACAGGCACCACCCGAGGCCCGAGCCCCGCTCGACGCCGCGGCCGACGCCCGCCGCCTGGGACACAGCGAAGCTCTTCCCGAGGCGTTCCTGCGTGCGGCCGCCGTTTCCTACCTCAATCCCGACCACTGGCGGATCCAGACCCTCCAGTGGCGACAGTCCTGGTTCGAACGAGCCGAGGCCTACACCGACCAGCCCTGCCGGGGGATCCCCGGTCCCCTGACACGGGAGGTGCCTGCACCAGGGCAGCCCGAGACTGGCGAGCCTGTGTACCGGCTGGCCGACTACCTGCAGGCACACACCGCCCGCACCCGGCGCGGCGAGTGCCCACAAGCCGGCTTCTGGGACGCCGCAACCGATCACCTCCAGAACCCTTCCGATCTGATGCCATTGGCCAACGCGGCCAAAGCCCGACAGCGGCTACACATCGCTGACCGCTTCTATCGAACGGCCGCAGATCTCGGTCACACCGATGCGTTGTACGACGTCGCACTGCTGCGGCAGGAAGTCGGGGACCGGGACGGTGCCGAACGCTACGCCCTCCAAGCAGCCGGACACGGCAGCCTCCGAGCCGTGTGGGAGGTGGCCGACCTACGGGAGACGGCCGAAGACTGGGAGGGTGCCGAGCGGCTCTACACAAGGGCCGCCGACCATGGAGACACGTGGGCTCTGTGCTGCCTGGCCCGCCTGCGGCAGAAGGCCGGGGACATCGAAAGTGCCGAACACTACGCTCACCAAGCCGCCGGCCGTGGAGACACTCGCGCTCTGCATGAACTCGTCGAATTGGCCGCAGATCTGAACGGTGCCGAACGCTACGCCCTACAGGCCGCACACTACGGAGGCACTCACGTCCTACGAGAGCTCGCCCGCAGTCATGAAAGGAGCGACCCGAAGACGGCCGAGCGGCTGTACCGCCTCGCTGCGGACCATGCAGACGCCGACGCTTTACAGGACCTGGCACGCCTGCGTCAGGAGGCCGGGGACCACAAGGGTGCCGAGCTGCTGTATCAGCAAGCTGCCGAACGCGGAGCCACACAAGCGATGCGAGAGCTTGCCTGGAGGCGGCAGAGGGACAAAGACCCCGAGTCGGCCGAGCGGCTGTATCGCCGGGCCGCCGATCTCGGGGACACTCACGCTCTGGCTTTCCTGGCCCTGCGACGGCAGAGGGCCGGGGACGGGGACGGTGCTGAACAACTCGCTCTCCAAGCCGCCAGTCGCGGAGACCGTGATGCCGTGTGGTTCGTTGTCCAGCAACGGGAGATCGACGGGGACCCCGATGGTGCCGAGCGCTTCGCTCATCAAGCCGCCGGCAACGGAGACAGCACCCCCATCTGGTACCTCGTCCAACGAAGGGAGTTCGAGGGCGACCGGGGCGGCGCGGAGCGGGTGTACCGTCAGCTCGCTGGTCAGGGGGACGTCAACGCTTTGCTGGGGCTGGCTCGGCTGCGGGAGATCACCGGGGACCATGAGGGTGCGGAGCGCTACGCCCACCAGGCAACTGACCGGGGACATGCCGAGGCTCTGCGGTACCTGTTCCAGCTCCGGCAAGCGGCCGGGGACCCAGATGGTGCCGAGCGGATTGCCCACACAGCAGCCGACCGTGGAGACTCCGTACCTGTGCTCAGCCTGGCCCGTCTGAGGGAGGAGGCCGGAGACCGGGATGGTGCCGAGCGCCTGTATCGCCAGGCCGCCGACGGTGGAGACGCTGGTGCCCTGTTCGCCCTGGGCCGGCTGCGGGAGGCGGCCGGGGACCAGGACGGGGCCGACCATCTGTACTGCCAGGCCGCCGCCCAGGGAGACAGCTGGGACGTGCATCTCCTGGGCCTGCAACGAGAGGGGAAGGGGGACCGGGACGGCGCCGGGCGCCTGTACCGCCGACTTGTCGACCAGGGAGACCCGTGGCCCCTGCGGTGCCTGGCCCGAATGCAGGAGGAGGACGGAGACAACGCAAGCGCCGAGCGCCTGTACCGCCAGGCAGCAGACCATGGAGATGTGCCGTCGCAAGCCGTGCGCAGTCGTTGGCCGTTCGGACTCGACGCGGACGGCCGACAGACAAAGCGGTGGTGGTGAAGGTCTTCCGATGTGCAGCAAAGGTGGCCCGCATCTGATGCCGCGACATCGGCGGCCGACCGCTTGGCCTGTCCGGCTGGGACGGGAAGCCGATGGGAGTGGAGTTCCTCTCTTCCCCGAGCTGCAGATCCGTTGTTGGTGATGTCGGCGCGGGGCTGGCAGGCAGCCACTCCCCCGGCGTCGCCGCTCCCCTGGCGTCGCCGCTCCCCTGGCGTCGCCGCTCCCCCGGTACTGGTGCCGTGCCGCCTCGCTCACTCCACATGCCCGGCCGCCTTCTCAGCCTTGGTCGGCCGCGGAGTCACTGAGGGGACGCACTCCCGGATCCGGGAAGCCTGGTCCGCGGGTCAGTGCCTGACTCGGCTTGGCACAGGGCTGGCCCGGCGCGGTTGTATCCTGCGTGCCTCTGCACCAGTCCGGCGGACCACAAGCGCGCCAGTCACGCGGCCTGACCTGCGCAGATGCGGTGATCAAGAGAGCCGTGTGAGATGCAGGGAGACCACCGGTACGTTCAGTCTCCCGAATCTTCAACGCGCGATTCACAGAATGTGAATCAGGCAGAATGGGGTCCATGGCACGTCGCACTCGCAAGCCGAGCACTCCCATGAAACCGCTGGTCAAGAAGCCAATTCGGATCGGCAACCTCGATGCCGCCGCGGTGGTCGGCGAGCTGCGGCAGCTGCATGAGAACGCCGAGGACACGAACGTCGACCGGCTTCCGGACGACAACGAACTGTTCACGGCGCTGCTCTACTTCGAAGCGCATGCCGGAGCTTTGAAGAGCGAGGAGGCGCGGCGCACCGCGGCAGTCCAACGCGTGCTGCTGTGGGAGTACATCCGTGAACAGGCCGACCTGCACCAAGCGAAGGCCATCGAGGACGCCCGGGCCGCCAATGCCGCCTGGTTGGAACTCGTGGGGCCGCTGGCGGTAGGCGCGCCAAGTGCTGCGTACAACAAGGCAGCGAGGCTTCGGGCGGCCGTTCTCCGGAACGCTTCCCGCGACGAACGGCCGGTGCGCCGTACGCCGGAAGCGGTCCTCGAAGCGGAACGGCAGATCGCAGCACGTGCTGCTGCCGAGCGCCGGGCTGAGGAAGAAGCATCACGACGCCACGAACTGCTTGTACCGGTGGCACGGCGTCTCCTCGAGCACCGGGCCGGGCTGGTCGAGGACGAGGAAGTCACATACTGGCTGGACGAAATCGCAGAGGTCCTCCGCCACTGCGAGACCCCAACGCAGAAGCTCAGTCTCAGCAGGTATCTCCAAGCGGCCGTCCGCGAGCTCGGGCGAGTAGAGCGCCGCACCGCCCGCCAGGTGGCGACAACCGCTGACGCCCGGCGGGCCTATGCTGCGGCAACCAAACTTGCCCCCCACTGAGGCAGACGAGGAGTCGGAACCCAGGTAGCAGGCCCCGGGTGAGCAGCCCTTGTTGGGCCGTCCAGGCTGAGCCTCGGCCTCGCAAGGCGCCGTCGGTATTGCTGTGCGGCGCCTGTGGTGCAGTGCTTCCGTTGCGCTGAGGCTGGGCTCCGCGGCACAGCCCACACCCTCAGCCCGTGGCCAGGAGTCACCCGTCCTCCATTGCCCGGCAGACTGGGGTGCCTTGCTCATTACCCGGCTGGGGCTATTACGCCGTAATAGCCCCAGCCGACGGGGGACGGGGTGGGTTCCGGGTCATGAGAACTTTACGGCGGCGATGGCGCTGTGGGGCTTCAGCCTGCGGCAGTCGAAGCCGCGGCTGGCCCCGGCTGCCAGCAGGTCGGATCGAAGGCTGCCTTCTACCGGAGCGTCCCTCTCGGGCGCGGGCGTTCGTGACGCATCGTTCCAGTTCGGTGTCAGGGAAACGGAAGCGGTGACGGACATCGCGGGCGAGGGAAATGCTCACCTCTATGGGGAACTGGCGACGTCGACTGGGGCAGGCTGCTATCGCGCTGTGTGTGGCCTCGGGGGTTTGGCTGTTGGTGACGGCGGTGCGCGGGGGTTGGGACGCCGCCAATCCGATTGCGAGCGTCCTGGGCGGAGGTGCGGGCATCGCCTCTCTGCTGGTGTCCTTGGGAGTCGGCCCGCGTGCGAGTGCGGCGGCCGGTGATCCGCCGGCTCCTCCCCCGCCGGCCATCCCTGACTGGGTTGTAGACCGTGATGAGGCGGAGCAGATTGTCGCGGCCGTATGCATACAAGCAGGAGTGGGAAGACCGCCCAGGTCTCGGCGGACCGGACGGGGCGGCACCACCGCGGTCGGGATCACCACGGGTTTGCATGGGGCTGGCGGTTTCGGCAAGACAACGCTGGCCCACATGGTGTGCGCCCATCCGAAGGTCCGCCGAGCCTTCCGCGGCCGCGTGTACGTCGTCACGGTCGGACGCAACGTACGCGGCCGGGCGGCGATCGCAGCGAAGGTGGCAGAAGCGACTCGCTTCATCACCGGCGACACTCTCGAAGCCGGTGACGACCCAGGCCGGGCAGGGGACCACCTGGGCCGCTTGCTGGCTCAGCGCCCACGCACACTCCTGGTAATCGATGACGTGTGGGAGGCGGAGCAACTGGAGCCGTTTCTGCGCGGAGCCGAGGAACACTGCGTGCGGCTGGTGACAACCCGCAAGCCTGCTGTGTTGCCGCCTCAGTCAACCCGGGCCGTGGTGGACCGGATGTCGCCGGCCCAGGCACGCGCCGTTCTCACGCACCACCTGGAAGCCGCGTTGCCGGAAGCGCTCCTTGAGGCCCTGGTGAAGGCGACCGGTCGGTGGGCCTTGCTGCTGCGGCTGGTCAATCAGCTGATTGCGGTGCAGGTGGCCACCGGGGTACATGCCGTTACGGCCGCACAGGCCCTGCTCGATCGGCTGCGCGCCCTCGGGCCGACCGGCGCGGACCCCGATATGCCCCTGGAACTGGATGATCCGGTCCGAAGAAACACTGCGGTGCGGGCCAGCATTCAGGCTGCCACCGAACTCCTGCCGAGCGACGGTGGCCGCAGGTTCGCGGAACTCGGGATCTTCGCTGAGGACGAGGTGATTCCACTGCCTCTGGTGGCGCTGCTGTGGAGCGCAACCGGCGATCTCACCGACTCGGAGGCGCGGGCATTGAGCATGCAGATGGCTGACCTGTCGCTGCTCACTCTCGACGGTTCCGTCACCGGCGGCGCCGTCGCCTTGCATGACGTCGTACGCGACTACCTGCGATCCGAACTCGCCGACACCGTGGCTGCCGTCAACACGGCCCTGCTCGACGCGATTGCAGCTGCCCTTCCGCACGCCCATAGCCCGGGGATCCGGGCTGCGTGGTGGCAGACGACCGACGGTTACCTGCTCGACCACCTCATCGAGCACCTCCTTGACGCTGGACGGGCCGCAGAAGCTGAGGCGGTGGCCAGCGACCCGCGATGGGTGCAGGCGCGCTTACGCCAGCGCGGGCCTACCGCACCCTGGCGTGACCTAGACCTGATCAACAGCCCGACGGCTCGCGGACTCGCCATGGACCTGGCCCGCGCTGCCCACCTCCTCTCCCCCACCGATCCACCGCACGCTCTCGACTCCGTGCTCCGCAGTCGACTGAGCAACTTGCCGCACTGGAACGACCAGCCGCACGTTGCCCTTCATCCCACCCTGGCCAACCGATGGCCGCCCCCCGACCTCCCCGACCCCTCCCTGGTCCGCACCCTCACCGGCAGCAGCGACGAAGTCCGGACGGCAGCCTTCAGCCCGGACGGTGCCCTGCTCGCCACTGGAGGCGATGACGGACAGGTGCGGTTGTGGAACCCGGTCACCGGTTCAGCGCTCCGCACTCTCATCAGCGAGCCCAGCGTGCGCGCGGTTGGCTTCAGCCCGGACGGCACCGTGCTTGCCACCGCTGGAGGCCAGGGGCGGGTGACACTGTGGAGCCCGGCCACCGGCACCGCCATCCGCACCCTCCCCCACCACGGAAGCCGGGTGAACGCCCTGGCCTTCACTGCTGACGGCGCAGTGCTGGCCACGCTGACCGACCAGGGGCAGGTATGGCTCTGGGACCCCGCCACCGGCGATGCCCGGCCCGACAGCCCCCTCAATGCGGAGAGCAGGGTGCGCGCGGTTGTCTTCAGCCCGGACAGCACCGTGCTGGCCACCGCCGACGACGACGGACGAGTGTGCCTGTGGAACACGGCCACCAGAAACATCGTGTGCGCGCTCTCCGAACGCGTCCACGGGATCCGGACGGTGGCTTACAGCCCTGACGGGACACTGCTTGCCACAGCCGGCGACGACCGGCGCGTACGGCTGTGGGATCCGGCCACCGGTCAAGCCATTCGTTCCCTGACCGGCCACCACGGCTATGTGAATACGGTGGCGTTCAGCCCCAACGGCACAATGCTTGCCTCGGCCGGCTACGACCAGGTCGTGCGCCTGTGGGATCCGACTCCTGGCGTAGCCGTGCGTGCTCTGACTGGCCACGAAGGCTACGTGAATGCGGTCGCCTTCAGCCCCGATGGCGCACTGCTTGTCACCGCCGGGTCCGACCGGGCAGTGCGGCTTCGGGATCCGGCAGCCAGCATCCACGCCGGCGGCGGGACAGGGGTGCGTCAGATGGCCTTTGCGGCGGGCATGCTCGCCACCGCAGACGACGACGGGTTCGTGCGGCTGTGGGACCCGGAGGACGGAACACGACTGCGCAATCTCACCAACTACATCAGGGGGGTACGGACGTTGGCTTTCAGATCCGATGGGACCATGCTCGCCACCGTCGGGGACGACGGGCATATGTGGATCTGGTCTCCAGCAACAGGCTCCCCTGCCCACCCGTTCACGGACGAAGGTATCCGGGGCGTGAGGGCCATCGCCTTCCATCCCGCAGGAACCGCCCTTGCCACCGCCAGCGACCGGGGTATCGACCTGTGGGATCCGACAGTGGGCAACGTCCAGCGCACCCTCACCGGCGCGGGACTTCAGGGCGTGCAGACAATGATCTTCAGCTTGGACGGATCCGTCCTCGCCACCGCCAATGATCAAGGATCCATCGGCCTCTGGGACCCGGCCGCCGGTGCGGTCCGACGGACTCTCACCGACGGCAACATCCCTGGCGTACGAGCGATAGCCATCAGCGGTGACGGGACCACCCTCGCCACAGTCAGCAGCAACGGAGCCGTGCACATCTGGGATACGACCACGGGCACCGTTCTAGGCGCTCTCACTGGCCACGAAGGCCGCGTCACCGCAGTGGCGTTCAACGGCCGGCGTCTCGCCACAGCAGGTGACGACGGAACCCTACGGGTCTGGGATCCCCATGCCAGACAGACACTGACCATGATGCGCACCGACACGCCCCTGCGCTGCTGCACATGGAGTCCCGATGGCCGAGTCCTCTTCGCCGGCGGGCGAGGAGGACTGTTCGGCTACGACTACCACCCTGGCACCAGCAGCCCCTGAACTCCAGACCCGCAGTGGGCTGCACCTCTCCCCCGCGAGTACTGGCCAGCCACCGGGCGGCTCAGCCGCGGTACGCAGACCCGCGTGGCACTGACGACACCTCTTCCAGGCGCGGACGGGGATGGCCGCATGGGCGCGCGTTGCCATGCACAGGGGAGCACGACCTATTACGCCGTAATGCGCCGAGGACTCAGGGGCCAGGGGAGCGAGCTATTACGGCGTAATAGGTCATGGGGGTCTCGAGGGTGCCCTGACCCCAACAAGTGCACCTAACTAACGTGTCGATGGCACAAAGGATCAAGAACGTTAGTATGGTGTCCTTCATGAGTTCGCCAGCCACCTCCAACGACCGCGAGAAGGTCGTCTCCAAGCTGCCGGGATGGCTCCGGCAGAACCTGAAAATCAGAGCCGCGCAGTACGGCGTCGACATCCAGGCCGCCGTCGAACAGGGAATCAGCGACTGGTGCGGCCTGGCCTCCGCCACTGCGACCATCGACACCTCCGGTGCCGACTCTTTCTCCACCTTCCTTCCTGCAGGCCAGTGGGAGGAGTTCCGGCACATCGCCGCCGACAGGCGTGTCTCCCTCATCCAGGGCCTTGCCCAGTCGATCCAACTGTGGCTGGACACCAACCCAGCACCCAGCATCGAACGCCCCGCGATCACCCGCCGAGTCATCGTCTGCAACCAAAAAGGCGGAGTTGGCAAAACCGCCATCACCGCCGGACTGGGCGAGGCGCTGGCCGAAGACCCCGACACCCTTCACCCTGTCCGCATCGCCAAGGCCCTCACCAAGGCTCTCCGCGCCAGCGAGGACCAGACCGACGGAGCCGAACCGGACGACGACCCGCTCGACATTGAGAACCTGCCCGGGCCCGGACTGCGGGTGCTGCTCGTCGACTTCGACCCGCAGTGCCACCTCACCAACCAGCTCGGCGCTGCACCGCTGCCGATGAACGGCGACAGCCTCACAAATCACATGGCGGGGGACCCCAAGGGCGACCTCCGCGATCTCATCGTCTCCATCGACGACGCCACGTTCGACGGCCGGCTCGACCTCCTGCCCGCCTGTAACGACGCATTCCTGCTCGACGTGCGTCTGTCCGCGGTCCGAGCCCGGGAAGCCGCACTGGAGAGGGCTCTCGCCTCGCTCGAGGCTGATTACGACGTCATCATCGTCGACTGCCCCCCCAGCCTCGGCCTCAGCATGGACGCCGCCGCCTACTACGGCCGCCGACGTGAGGGCGAAAAGCCCGGCCAGTCGGGCGCACTCGTCGTCGTGCAGGCCGAGGACAGCTCCGCCGACGCCTACGAACTGCTCACCACGCAGATCGACGACCTGCGCAACGACCTCCAGGTCGACATCGACTACCTCGGCATTGTCGTCAACCTCTATGACTCCCGCCGCGGTTACATCGCCACATCGTCTCTCCAGGGATGGGTGGACATAAAGGATCCGAAGGTCGTCGGACTCATCGGAGACCTCAAGGAACAGAAGGAAGCCGTCCGAGTGAAGAAGCCCCTGCTGTCCTACGCACCCAAATCCCAGCAGGCAGTCGGCATGCGCGCGCTGGCCAGGGAGGTCTTGTGAGCAAGGCCGATCAGCTGGGCGCCGGCCGGTTCGGCACCGGAGTTCGCCCGGTCAGCGCGCGGCGCCATGCCGTCGCTGCAGCCACAGGAGTCCCCACAGAAGGTGTTGCCCCGCCCTCAGAACTCCCCGTCCACCGCGTCAGCCTCAATCCCGACAACCCGCGCTCCAAGCTCGGAGACCTCACCGACCTCGCAGGCAGCCTGAAAACCCACGGCCAGAAGCAGGCGATCACGGTCATGAACCGCGACGCCTACGTAAAAGCCAACCCGGGCCGCGAAGCCGACCTCGAGCCGGACACCACCCACGTCGTTGTCGACGGCAGTACCCGTCTTGCCGCTGCCCGCGAAGCTGGAATCGCCACGGTCAAGGTGATGGTCAGCGACGACCAGGGCACCACCTCCGAGGAACTCCTCGAGTCCGCCCTCGTCGCCAACATCCACCGACAGGATCTGGAAGAACTCGACGAAGCCCGCGCTCTGCAACGGCTCCTGGCCATCCACGGCAGCCAGACAGCTCTGGCGAAGCGCCTCCACCGCTCTCAGGGCTGGGTGTCACAGCGCCTCGCGCTGCTCAACCTGACTCCCGAGCTTCAGGCCCGCGTTGGAGAGGAACCCATCGACCTGCTGCGCGCCGTCGGCAACAAGCCCGCTGACCAGCAGGCAGCAGCCCTGGAAGAACTCAAGGCGGAGCGGGCTCGCAAGGACAAGAAGACGCGACGAGAACCAGAGCCCCAGGAGGTGCAACAAGGAACGGACACCCCTGCGGACGGCGCCGAGGCCCGGCCTGTCGGTGATTACGCCGTAATCACCGAAGCCGCTGCCCAACGGGGCGAGGCGGATACGCAGAGGTCAACCGTCGAAGCGGAAGAACCGTCATCCTCTCCCCCGCCCTCTTCCTCTTCCTCTTCCTCTACCTCTACCTCTACCTCTTCCTCTTCCTCGGCCCGGCGCCAGGCGTCGCCAACTGCACCGCCTACGGCCTCAGAAACAATCCCTGAGCCAAGGGCGGACTCGCCGACGTCGGGTACGTCAGAGGCTCCCCAAAGCGAGGAGTCACGAGTTCGTAAGGTGCCGTACGACCAGCCCGGAGCCTTGGCGATGCTCCTCGACGTCAAGGTGAGCAGCGACGATCTCTTCTTCGACCTGCTTCGTTTCCTGAGCGTGAAGGGACTGGAACGGGACCCAGCCAGACTCCGTGAGCTCGCACAATCCTTCGTTGAACAGGCGGCCACTCGGGCCGGCTGACCAGGCCGTTCGGAATCCCGCTCCCAGCCGAACACAGGACCGGGAGCGGGATGCGCCGCCTGGCCGACAAGCAGGAAAACCGAGGGGCTGCAGGCGGACACTCCGCCTGCAGCCCCTCGGTTTTCCTGCTTGTCGGCTCTCGGAAACCGGGATGCCGACAACAGCCCAACAGTGACGGCGACAGTTGGGAATCAGCCTGCGGTATCCGGCCCACCGTCGACCTCGTCTGCCGGCCGTTCGGTTCGATGGCCGCTTCCTGCCCGGACCGGCCTCTTGGGCGCGGGCGTTCGTGCTGCGTCGTTCCAGTTCGGTGTCGGGGAAGCGGAAGCGGTGACGGACAGCACAGACGAGGGAAATGCGCACCTCCAAGGTTCGGCCCGGAGGATTACGATGTCGGCCCCGCGGGGGAGTGCGGCATCAACGGCCTCAAAGGCACCGCGCTGTGGCCACGAGCTACCACAAGCTCGCGGTCGGCTACGAGGCGACCGTTCTCGTAGCAGCCATCAACAAGTCGCCATGGTCGGCACATTCGAACTGCGCCGGGTCGGCGGGGAAAATGGTTCGCGATGCGAATGGGGTGGATGGGAGGGTGCGGTACATGGCACCCCAGTACCAAATTCGTGCCGACTACGACGCTGACACGATCGTGGTCTACCAGGCGTACGCGCCTGCCATCGCCGACGCGGCGCTGCGAGCCGGCCGCTTCGTTGCGCCGTTTTCGTTCCACAGGATGACGTGGATCAAGCCCTCGTTCCTGTGGCTGATGCACCGCAGCAACTGGGCCCGCAAACCTGGCCAGGAGCGCGTTCTCGCAGTGCGGATAACCCGGCAGGGCTGGGAGGAAGCCCTGTCCCAAGCCGTGCTCACGACCGCAGACCCGGCAGCTGTGGCCCAGGCAGCCGTACATGTCCAGTGGGACCCGGAACGCTCGTTGCGCGGAGCGGCACTGAACCACTACAGCATCCAGGTCGGCATCGGCCGCCACCTGATCCGTACCTTCACCGACGACTGGATCGTCAGCCTCACCGACCTCACTCCTCAGGTCCGCAAGGCCGCGGCACTGATACAAACCGGGCGTGCTACCAAAGCCCAGCGGCTATTCCCCACAGAGCGCGTGTATCCACTGCCACGGACGCTGGAAGGCCCCCTCTCCCCGGGTAGATGACGGCCGACTGCTGAGGGAGCCACCTGCGGTCTCAGACACTAGGAGCCCTTTCGTAACACCCTCAAAAGGGATCTTGTAGTTCTTCATGCGGGCGAAGACGTGCTTGACACGGGCACGGATCGGATCCGAAGGCCGAAACTGACAGTTCGTTGCACCCCTCCCCCGACTGTACTGACCAGCCCCCAGCCTCGGCGTGCATGCCCAAGAAGGAGCCCGCCTGCCGAGCTTTGGGCACAGGACCCTTGGGAGCGTCGCAACGAGTGTGATTGCGCCGCAATCACAGTTACCTCCGCGTGAAGCCGAGCGCCTGCGCCACCAGGTAGTAGTCGTCCGTGGCGGACAGGGCCTTCTCCGCAGTGAGCTTGGACGGGTTCTCCGTTGCGGGGTCGTAGAAGCGCAGCACCTTCTGGGCGGCGTACGCCTCGGGGATCCGCGGGCTCCTGCGCACGGTCGGCAGGACCATTTCCTCGTATGCTTCCTTGGCCTGCTGCTGGCTGTCGTCGTACACGGCGCCCTGGTTGCGTGTCGTCGGACAGTCGACGATGAGGATGTTGGCCAGCTCGGCCTTGGCACCCATGGCAGAGAAGGTGTCCCTGATATCGTCGATCTTCGCTTCCATGCGGGTAAGGGCGCGGAGTTCCTTCCAGCCCGGCTTGACGCACGCGATGACATGGTCGGCGGCCACGACGGCGTTGACGACGATGAGACCGAGGTTCCCCGGGCAGTCAATCAAGATCAGGTCGTACGAGTCGCGGATCCGATCGATCTGCTTGCGCAGCCAGAACTCGCGGCCGGTCTTGGGCGCGAGCAACTGCTCGGCCTCCTCGAGCGCGCTGGAGCCGAGCACGACGAACATCTTGGGCACCGCCTTGGCGCCTTCTTCGCCGACCGGGCCGACGAGCGCGGGAACCACAGCTTCCTCGATCTTGGCTGCGCCCGTAAGGACGTCGTAGAGGTTTGCCTGACTGGGGATCTCGTCCGGGTTGTCGTAACCGACGGCCGCCGAAGCGTCGCACTGGGCATCGGCATCGATCACAAGGGTCGTATAGCCGAGGTCAGCCGCGCAGGCGCCGATGTTGACAGCTGACGTCGTCTTGCCGGCGCCACCGCTCTGATTGGTGAGGGCGATGACCTGAGCGATGCGATCAGTAGTGCCAGTCGCGTTGTTGGTAGTCCGAGTGCGGGACGGAGTCATGGTGGGCCTCCACAGATGATTGCGGCGCAATCACTTCTCGAGTGGGCATCGCACGCATCCCAGTGGGGGATCGGCGAGTATGGTCGGGGCGGACAGGTGCCTGGGCGGCGGATCCTGGGCGGCCCTGAAGGGCGGGGTGATTGCGCCGCAATCACAGCAACTTTCATCAGCGGCATCGATGATCAGCGCTCTGGCCGCCAAGTGCTACCGGGGCGCACGTTATATGGCTCTGCGGCGCGATGACCAGGGGCCCCACCCGAACGAGGTGGGGCGATGGTGGATCAGATGTCGGGGGAGAGGTACGACTTGAGTTCTTCAACCTCTTCCGGACTGAGGAAGTCCATGATGGTGCGAGCGAGCTCCTCAACACCTCGCACGACGATCACACCGCGTGGCTCCTCAGCCGTGGTGACGGCGGCGACAGAAGTCTCCGGCTGCTGGACTGCTGTTCGGCGCCCGGCCTGAGGGGATGCAGGGAGCGAGCCGTTCTCTCGCGTGCTCTGCGCCGGCAGGGGAGCAGACTCGGTGCGAGGAGCGGCCGCGGGCGATGACGTACTTCCCCGGGGCTCCGGTACGGGCGTCTCTGCAGATTCCTCGTCCGTGATTGCGGCGCAATCGGTGTGGGCTTCGGGCGTAGGAATCGTCTGTTCCGAGGCTGCAACCTTGCTCATGAAGGCTGCCTGCGTGTCAGTCAGCTCGCCGCGCAGGAAAGCCTCCTGCAAGTCCGGGCGCAGCCGCGCAAAGACCGTCGCGGCTTCCCGGACGGGCAGCACCAGGCGAGTCTCCGTACTCGGTGACTCCTGCCCGCCGTCCTCCAGCAGTTGCTGCTCCTTCAACCAGTGATCGATGACTGCCTGCTGCAGTGCTGGGATGAGACGAAGAAGCGCTACACGATGCGAGACATACGTCTGGGAGCAGCCGACGCGCTTGGCCAGCTCGCGCTGCGACAGCCGCTTGCCGGACTCGTCCTTCTCGCCGAGGGCCTCTTCGAACTCTGCGGCTTCTTCAATGGGGTTGAGCCCCATCCGCTGCAGATTCTCCTGAATCGCAGCAATGCGGAGACTGGGCATCTCGTGACGCACGAGGATCGGCACTTCAGTCAGGCCGGCCTTCTGGGCTGCAGCCAACCTGCGGTGCCCGTGGTGCACCACGAAGAGAACTCCGTCAGCGACCCGAGCCTCGACGAACTCCTTGTGCTGCGGGTAGACCTGCACGTACACGTCCGGCGGGATCACCGTCATGGCAGTGTTCATTCCGTCCGAACGGAGCGTCTCTGCCAGCTCGTCGATCTTCAGCAGTTCCTTGCGCCCATTTTCCGGACTGGGCATCAGCTGGCTCGGGTGGACCGTCGGCAGACCCTGCGGCACGAGACGTGCCTGCTGACTCGCCGCCTTACGTGCTGCCCTCTCGGCAGCAAGGTTGCGGCTGAGGCCGGGCTTCTGAGGCATGAGCATCTCCGTATGAGCGATGAAACGGTCGCGGCATCGAGCCTATCGGCCGCCACGTGCCGACAGCGTTGTAGTGAGTGATTGCGGCGCAATCACTCACTACAACAGAGGCAAGAATCAGAAAGTCGTTCCCACAGAGCCGAAAGCTGTCGTCTGCGCGTGGTTGCGTCGTCATCCTCGTAGATCTTGACACGGCGCCAACTACTCCAGCTCAGAGAGCGGCAAGGCACACAGATGATCGTTTCTCACTGACGAACAGCCAGCGACCGTCACAGAGCAGACGCAGCGGGTCGCCACGGATCGGAGGGTGGATTTTACTCGAAGCAAGACGGTGGGGGAGTGGCATCACAGTAGCAACCGAAAGCATGGAGATACCCGACAGACCCAGGCGCGCCATGCCCGTACCGCGGTACCTGGTCGAACAGCTCGTGGACTTCTCCTTGCTGTCCAATCTCCTTGAAGTAAGGGCCGTGGTCGTAGAGGGAGTTCCCTCCACCGCGTCGAGGGCCGGCGACGTGAAGGACCAGGCCCTCAACCCTGAGCAGCCTTCAGAAGCCGGAGTCTGCCGATCCACCGCAGTAAGTCACGGCGGCGGGGAAGCTACTCCGCCCTGTCGACGTTGTGGAATAGGGTCTCCCTTCAGTCCCACTGGTCCATGCCGCCATGTCGAGGGAGAGTCGTGTGCCACGCAGAATCACCGAAGCCGAGGCCGTGAAGGCCATGATTGGCCGCGGAGCACGCCCTCTAGAACCCTTCCCAGGGACACAACTCCCATGGAAGTGCTTTTGCTTGAGTTGCGGCGAGGTGAGCGCGCCACGCTACAACGACGTCGTCAACCTGCACCAACTGCGCTGGGCGCGATGTGACCGAAGAGACCGACGGAAGCTGACGCTTGAGGCTGGCTTGGAGCCCCTCGTTGGCTTTCCGGTTCATGGCCCAGTCCGTGGTGACGCACAGGGAGCCCACCGGGATGGCGTTTTGCGCCGGGTTGGCCGCCTATGCGGCGGCTTTGCCGGCATCCACGTGGGTCAGGCGGTGCCTGAGCGTACCCGGCGGCCTTCGCTGCAGCCGCCAGGGCCCTGCCTGACCCCGTATTGGCCTGCTGTGCCTGGGACTTGGCGCCCTTTGCGTTCCTTTCCGCCTCGTTTGCCAACTCGGCCGCCGTCTTCGCCTCGGCCCGTCGTGCGGCGCCGATGGGCGGCGGCTGACCTGATCGCGGCCAACCCCGCAGGCCGACTCCATGTACCTCCATTGGAAGCGGCTCCGGCGCACGGACATGAAGCGGCTGGCGGAGATGTCCGCCAGCTGTACGAGCGCACCCGTCTGTTCCGCGTGTAGGCGTCCCACGTCATGCCCGGCTACCTCCAAAACGCCCGGTTACGCGACGGCGCTCATGGATACGATTGCTGGCTTCCGCGGCACCCCTGACGATGTGAGTGAGGCGGTCGAGGTCCGTATGCGTCGCGCCCGGGTCATCTACGAAGGCGGCCACGGCTTCGCAACGCTCATCGAAGAGAATGTCGTCAACCACCGGGTCGGCGACGAGGACGTGATGGCCGGCCGGCTCGGCAATCTCCTTGCCGCGATGACTCTGCCGTCGGTGTCGCTCGGCATCATCTCGGTCGCCGCTGCGCGGGAAGGGACCATGTGGCCGCTTGAGCATTTCACGGTCTTCGACGACTCAGGTATTCACGTGGAACTGCTCGCGGCGAAGGTGGCCGTCACGGCCCCCGGTGAACTGTACATCTATCTGCGCGCGTTCGGGCGGCTCACAGACCTGGTCGTGCACGGCGCTGAAGCGCGCGCTCTGATCCTGCGGGCGATCGAGGCGCTCCCGCCGCAGCCCGGCATGACGAAACGCTCGCCGCACAGCCCGGCATTGAGCCATGCAGGGGGTCGTTTGTGTTTCAGTTGGCCCCGGCCTGCACGTTGTTCGCGTTCGGCGTGACCCCGGACAGGGTGGGGGAGGCCAGTAGGGCCGTCAGGCCGGGTCCGGTGCGGCAGAAGCGGTACCCGCCCGAGGCCAGGTTCGCGTTGCCCGGCGTGAACGCGGCACCCAAGGCGCTGCCGCACGCGAACGTCGGGCTTCTCGTCCCCGCGAACAGCAGCGCTATGTAGTACCGGCCCGCGATAGCGGCGACAGAGGGCGGTCAGGTTCATCGCCTGGCCTTCGACGCGGCCCACCAGTTGGTCGGTCGACCTCGGCTCCTTCGTCTCCTCCGATCCGTGCAAGGCCGGCGACATCGAGCAGCGCAAGATGCTCTGCCTCACCTCGGACAGCCGCAAGCTCGCCGTATGTGCCATCCATCTGAGCACGGGGAGCGGCAGTTCCGACGGCGGCAGTCCCGTCGGCACGAATCAGCGGTGGCGGCCAGCGTTCTGGAGAACGTCTCCCGCCGCGGCTACACCGTCTGCGTCGGCGGCGACCTCAATGCGGAACCGATGTCGGATGCAGCCGACTTCCGACCCCACATGATCGTCGGCCCCGGCGTGTGCACCTGGAGTCGGCAGCTGGAAACGGTCGTTCAGGAGCCAAGTACGACCAGGGACAGGGGTGCGTCGCCGCAACGGTGGAGAGTGCCGCTGACGTTGGGGGCAGGGCTTGAGCCAGCCGTTTTCGGGGTCTTGAGGTCGGCGTGATGGATCAGGGATCCGGTGGTGTGCCGCGCTGTCGTGGACACCACCACCCGGCCCTGGGCGTTGACGAGCAGCGCCGGCGCCGCCATGCGGGCGAGATGCGGGAGCAGGCGCGGTTCGAGGTCGGAGACGTAGATGTCCGCTCCTACCACGCCGAGCGGTCCCTGCCCGGCACCGGCTGTGGGGCCGACCGGCATGGTGAAGGTGAGGGAGTACTCGTCGGTGCAGACGTAGTCGACGTACGGCCCGGTGATGTGGGGCCTGCCGGTGCGCATGGGAGTGTCGTACCAGGGCAGCCTGGTGAAGTCGACGTAGTGGTCGCTCGTGGGATCGAGGTTGATGAGGAGCCGGCGAACTGCTTCCGGCTCTTCACTGCGTACCCACCATTCCAGCCACATCCGCTCGTCGGTGAGCGTCCCCGGTGCCGGGACGAATCCGGCTCCGGCGACCATCCGGCCGCCGTAGCGGATCACGGCCTCGATGTCGGGGCGAAGCACCGCCAGATCCTGCCGCAGCAGGGCAACGCCCTCCTGCTCACGGCTGCGGATGAGGGCTTCGACGGCCGAGCGCAGGCCGTCCAGCAGGCCGAAGACATCGGTGACGATGTCGCGGACCAGCCCGGTCACCGCACTGACCGACTTCTCGGATGCGTCGCTCACCGGGTTGCTCACCTGCCTTTTCGTCTCGCTGTCGGGGGTTGCCGTCATGCTCACCCCTGCCCGGGTTCGGGGCGGACCAGTTCCAGCCGCAACTGCCAGAGCCGGTCCATTGCCTTGGTGATGTGCGCTTCGGCGAGCTCACGCGCCCGATCGGCGTCTGCGGAGGCGATGGCCGCGGCGATCCCGCGGTGCTCCTCGACAACGTGCTGCCCGGCGTCCGCACCGTCTGTCGTCAGCCACAGCAGGGCGCCCACCTCTGTCTGGAGCTTGAGCTCCTCGCGGGTGAGACGTGCGGACTGGGCCGCGGCCGCGACCTCGATATGGAAGAGCCCGTCGGCCCGGCGCCGGGACACGGCGTCGGGGGCCTCGGCGAGCTCCTTGATCGCTTCCTGCAGTCCCTGGAGGTTCTCCTCGGCCGCCCGCTGGGCGGCCAGACGCGCCGCGGAACCGGCGATGGCCGCGTAGTGGTCCGCCATGTCCCGGATCTGACCAAGCGTCAGTGCTTCCAGGCGCCGTCGAAGGATTGCTCCCGGCATGTCCTGCACGGCGCATACGAAACTGCCGCCCCCGCGGCCCCGTCGTGTGGTGACCAGCTTCTGCTGGCGCAGGATGGTCAGGGCCTCTCGCACGGTGACAGGAGACACGCCGAACTGTGTAGCCAATTCGCTCTCGGCGGGCAGCTGTTCCCCGTCGACGAGCAGACCGAGCGCGATGACGTCGGTCAGCCTGCGCAGGACAAGCTCCGCGCGCCCCAGACTCTCCAACGGGGCGAACAGGGCCACACGGGCGCCACCGGATAGAAGCCGTTGCCTCACGTGCCGCCTTCCCGTGTCTCTTGCCGAGTCTCCTGAGCCGTAACCGTAACCGGGAACCCCTTGCCGTATGTCCTATAGAACCATATGTTATCGCTCATCGCAGGCCGGTGACACCACCCGCCCTCCCACATCCCCGCCGCGCCACCCTCCGGCACCCCGTATCCACCGGCCCCTGGAGTCCCCATGCTCGTGCTGCGCAACTACATCAACGGCGTGTTCACCGATGCGGCCGACGGCCGCACCACCGACGTCATCGACCCCACCACAGGGGAGGCCTATGCCACCGCGCCGCTGTCCGCCGACGCCGACGTCGACGCGGCCATGGCCGCCGCAGCCGCGGCCTTCCATGCCTGGCGGGACACCACCCCCTCAGAGCGCCAGCGCGCCCTGCTGAAAATCGCCGACGCGATCGAGGGCCGCGCCGAGGAGCTCGTGGCCGTCGAGTCCAAGAACACCGGCAAGCCGATCGCGCTGACCGCCACGGAGGAGATCCCCCCGATGGTGGACCAGATCCGCTTCTTCGCCGGCGCCGCCCGCATACTCGAGGGCAAGTCCGCGGGCGAGTACATGGACGGCATGACCTCGATCATCCGCCGCGAGCCGGTCGGCGTCTGCGCCCAGGTCGCCCCGTGGAACTACCCGATGATGATGGCCGTGTGGAAGTTCGCTCCGGCCATCGCCGCAGGCAACACCGTCGTCCTCAAGCCCTCGGACACCACCCCGGCGTCCACCGTGCTCCTCGCCCAGATCATCGGCGAGACCCTCCCCCCGGGCGTCTTCAACGTCGTGTGCGGCGACCGGGACACCGGCCGGCTGATGGTCGAGCACGACACCCCGGCGATGGCCTCCATCACCGGCTCGGTCCACGCCGGCATCCAGGTCGCGGCCTCCGCCGCCAAGGACGTCAAGCGCGTCCACCTGGAACTGGGCGGCAAAGCCCCGGTCGTGGTCTTCGAGGACGCCGACATCCCCTCCGCCGTCGAGGGCATATCGCTGGCCGGATTCTTCAACGCCGGCCAGGACTGCACCGCCGCCACCCGCGTTCTGGCCCACGAGTCCGTCCACGACGCGTTCGTCGCCGCCCTGGCCAAGGCGGCCCAGGACACCAGGACCGGGCAGCCGGACGACGAGAACGTGCTCTACGGCCCGCTGAACAACGCCAACCAGCTCGCCCAGGTCACCGCCTTCATCGAGCGCCTGCCCGCCCACGCCAGGATTGAGGCCGGCGGCCACCGCGTCGGCGACAAGGGCTACTTCTACGCCCCCACCGTCGTCTCCGGCCTCAATCAGGACGACGAGATCATCCAGAGCGAGGTCTTCGGCCCCGTCATCACCGTGCAGAAGTTTCGCGACGAGGCCGAGGCCCTCGCCAACGCCAACGGCGTCGAGTACGCCCTGGCCTCCTCGGTGTGGACGAAGGACCACGCCCGCGCGATGCGCATGTCCAAGAAGCTCGACTTCGGCTGCGTGTGGATCAACACCCACATCCCGCTGGTCGCCGAGATGCCCCACGGCGGCTTCAAGAAGTCCGGCTACGGCAAGGACCTCTCCGCCTACGGCTTCGAGGACTACACCCGCATCAAGCACGTGATGACCGCCCTCTGACGACCGCTCCCTGCCCACATAGCCCGCACAACCCCACACAGGAGCTCCCATGACCGACAGCAGACCCCCGACCGTCCTGAGCGAGCAGGACCAGGACGCAGCCGATACGGCACAGCTCGCATCCCTGGGCTACCAGCAGCAGCTCACCCGCGCCCTCGGACTGTGGCAGAACTTCTCCGTCGGCTTCACCTACCTCTCCCCGCTGGTCGGCGTCTACTCCCTGTTCGCCTACGGCCTGGCCACCGGCGGCCCCGCCTTCGTCTGGTCGATCCCCCTCGTCCTGGCCGGCCAGGGCCTGGTCATGCTCACCTTCTCCGAGACCGCCTCGCAGTACCCCCTGGCCGGCGGCATCTACCAGTGGGCCAAGCGGCTCGTCGGCCCGCGCTACGCCTGGCTCTCGGGCTGGATGTACACCTGGGCGCTGCTGATCACCGTGGCGTCGGTCGCCTTCCCCATCGCCACCTACGCCGGACCGCTCCTGGGCTACCCCGTCAATCACACCACCACCGTGCTCACCGCAGTCGCCGTCATCGTGCTCTCCGGCGCCGTCAACCTCGCCGGGGTCAAGCGGCTCGCGTTCGCAGCGACCGCCGGAGTGGTGGCCGAGGTCGCCGGAACCGTGGTGCTCGGCTTGTACCTGCTGCTTTTCCACCACCACCACAGCGTCTCCGTAGTCGGCCACACCATGGGCGCGGGCGGCTCCGGCGGCTATCTCGGCGCCTTCCTGACGGCGGCGCTGTTCAGCGTGTGGATCTTCTTCGGCTTCGAGGCCTGCGGCGACATCGCCGAGGAGGTCAAGAACCCCTCCCGCAAGATCCCCCGGGCCATGAGCATGACGCTGCTCGTGGGCGGCGTGGCCACCGTCATCCTCACCCTGGGCCTGCTGCTGGCCGTTCCCGACCTCGGGGCCGTACTCAGCGGAAAGGACACGGACCCGGTGGGGACCGTACTCTCCACCTCGCTCGGCAGCGTGGGCTCCAAGTTCGCCCTTGCGTTGATCGTGCTCGGCTTCGTCTCCTGCACCCTCGCCATCCAGGCCGCATGCACCCGCCTCGTGTACTCCTTCGCCCGGGACGGAGTCATCGCAGGCTCCCGCGCGCTGTCCACCCTGCACCCCAAGTTCCACATGCCCCCCGGCGCCATCGCGGTCGCCACCCTCATCCCGGCAGGCATCACGCTGATGCCGTCGGCGACCGTCGCCCGCATCATCACCTTCGCCGTCGTCGGCATCTACGTGGGCTTCCAGAGCGTCGTCGTGGCCTCCCTGATCGGCCGCTTCCGCGGCTGGAGTCCGTCCGGCGCCTTCCGGCTCGGCCGCTGGGGCTGGGCGGTCAACCTGCTGGGACTGCTGTACGGCATCGCCGCGATCGTCGTGCTCTGCCTCAAGACACCCGCCAACGGCACCGGTTTCCTCGACCGCTGGCTCGTCCCGCTGTCGGTCGGCGTCGTGCTCGCAGCGGGGCTGCTGTACCTGGCCATCGCCCGGCCACGCGAACAGATCCGCGACGATGCGCGCGCGGAGGCGACCTCTGAACTACTCCTCTCCACGGAGTAAGGCCCTGACCTCTCACGCCCCCGCCGGGCGGCTGGCCTCCCCGGCCGCCCGGCCCCCCTCACCCCGTTGACCGCACTCTCCGTTCCTCTTTGGGAACTGCCGTGCTCAAGAAGCCGTCCCTGCCAAGCAAGCCCGCCCAACTGGCCACCGGTGCAACCGTGGTACTGGCCCGAGCCACCATCGCTGCAACGACCCAGCCACCAGCCCACCAGACCGAGCGGCATCGCGCCAGCACGCGGATCACCGTCGTCGAGCACGCCGAAACCGACACCGTGGCCGACACCGGCCGCACCGGCGACAGGCTCGGCGACCTGCTCGCTTTCGGCAATCCGCTCTACGACGCCACCGGCCGCCACCAGATCGCAACCGATCAGGGGTCCTGCATTCGCACCCAGGTGGCAAAGGTATGAGTGCACCTGGACTGCGACACTGCCCGGCGGCTCCATGGTCGTGCAGGGCCCCTACTACGACGACCTCCACGACCCGCTGCTCGCCATCACCGGCGGAACCGCCGCCTACGCTGACGCCCGCGGCCAGATGACGCTCCATGCGCTCGACGCGCAAGGGACCAAGTATCGCTTCACGTACGCGATTTCGCGCTGAAAGGCCCAAACCAGCTGCCGTCAGCTCGCCACCCTCGGTGCCTGCTGACACAGCTGTCCCATCCGACGGATGGGACAGCCCTGTATGCGCAAGATGCACTTCATCGGGCTCCCATCTCAGGGAGTATGCCCCACAGTTGCGCTGTGGCGATCGACGACCCCGGGAGCGGGTTCGGCACAGCCCGCGGCGATCGCTTCCACCAGATCCGGGTCCACCGCGACCAGCTCCTTAGCTTGTCTCTGAAGCTTCTATAGATCGTCAAGCCGTAGGAGACGGCGCGGGTGTGCCGGTGAATGCGCTGGTGAGGTGGTGGTATACCTCGCGCGCGACGAAGCGCTT
>NZ_LBMW01000038.1 GCF_026168105.1 Streptomyces hygroscopicus | reverse complement strand
GGTGGTGACGGCCGTGTTGGACGTGTTCGCCGTGTTGGACGTGTTCGCCGTGTTGGACGTGTTCGCCGTGTTGGACGTGTTCGCCGTGTTGGACGTGTTCGCCGTGTTGGCCGTGTTCGCCGTGTTCGCCGTGTTCGCCGTGTTCGCCGTGTTCGCCGTCTTGGCGAGCGTGGCGGTGGTGGGCGCCGTCGCGGGCTGGGGAGCCGCGACGGCCGGTGCCGCGCCGGCTCCGGCGATCACCAGAGCGAAGAGCGCGGCAGCGAGAGGCTTTCTCATGTGGGGGTCCCCTCTGACGAGGTTGTGCTGACAAGGACGACCGAAGGTTTTCCGGCCACCCTCTGATTTGTCATGCGCATTGTCAATGGAGGGGGGTGTGCGGGCAAGAAGCTGTTTTCGGCCGAGTCAGGAACCCATGACGGACTCGCCCCCTGAATCTCCGGGCCGCTCCCTACCTGGAGCCTTTGGTGCCTCCGTGCCCGCGGCCGGGCTTGTGGCCGAAGTAGCCCGGACCGGTCGCGCTCGCGGTGACGGACGGGGAGGCGGAGGGGGTCCGGGCGGCGGTCGTGGCGGCCGAGGGCGTCGACGTCCCGCTCCCGGCCGGAGCGGCGCCCCGCGGGGCACCGGACGCCGGGGCCGTCCCGGCGCCCGCCGCCGGTTCGACGGAACCGGAGGGTCCGGCGGTACCGGGCACGGACCCCTCGGTGGGCGACTCGGACCGCGCCACCTTCGGCCGGGGCGACTGCTCGGCGCCGCCCGGCGCGCCGGAGGAACCGGAACCGAAAGCCCCGGCGAGCGCGACGGCAACCCCCACGGCGCCGACGGCACCGGCGGCGAAGGCCGCACGACGGGGCAGCCGGGAGCGCGGCGCGGACCGTGCCCGCCGCCGCGACCCGCCGTCCGCGCGAGCAGCCGAAGGGCCGTGGTCATCAGGGATCACCAGCGGCAGCTCGCGCGTCTCGTCATAGGCGTTCTGCCAGCCGTGGGCCGCCGCGGGATCCGCGTACCGGTCGTACTCGGGCGCCGTATCGGCGTACGGGTGGTACACATTCGGCGGGTTCTGGGGTTCACCGTTGCCCCGATGCACTCCGTCGGCGGTACGGTCGCCTGTCGCGTTGTTCGCGACATTCGTCCCGTACTCCCCCTCGGCGGGCTGTTGCTGCCATGACATGGCCGCGAATTCTAGGGGCCTTCGGGACGCGCGGTGCAGCCACCCGTGACAACCGATCAAACGCGCTGTCCCACGTGGTGGAAAACACGCGGCGCGAGGCGTTACACGCCCGTAAGCTCGCGAGCATGCAGGTGATCCAGTCCACGAAGCTCGCCAACGTCTGCTACGAGATCCGGGGCCCGGTTCTCGAGGAGGCCATGCGGCTGGAGGCGGCGGGTCACCGCATCCTCAAGCTCAACACCGGCAACCCGGCCGCCTTCGGCTTCGAGTGCCCGCCCGAGATCCTCGAGGACATCCTCCGCAACGTCTCGACGGCGCACGGCTACGGCGACGCCAAGGGCCTGCTCGCCGCCCGCCGGGCCGTGGTGATGCACAACCAGACCCTGGGCATCGAGACGGACGTCGAACACGTCTTCATCGGCAACGGCGTCTCCGAGCTGATCGTGATGGCGATGCAGGGCCTGCTGGACGACGGCGACGAGGTGCTCGTGCCGGCGCCGGACTACCCCCTGTGGACAGCGGCGGTGTCGCTGTCCGGCGGTACGGCCGTCCACTACCGCTGCGACGAGCAGTCGGACTGGATGCCGGACCTCGCGGACGTGGAGCGGAAGGTCACCGACCGCACCAAGGCGATCGTCATCATCAACCCGAACAACCCGACGGGCGCGGTGTACGACCCGGCGATACTCCGGGGCCTGACGGACATCGCCCGCCGGCACAATCTCCTCGTCTGCTCCGACGAGATCTACGACAAGATCCTCTACGACGGCGCGACGCACACACCGACGGCGTCGGTCGCCCCGGACCTGCTGACGCTCACCTTCAACGGCATGTCGAAGGCGTACCGGGTCGCGGGATACCGGGTGGGCTGGATGTCGATCTCCGGGCCCCGGGCGCACGCGGAGTCGTACATCGAGGGCCTGACGATCCTCGCCAACATGCGGCTGTGCGCCAACATGCCGGGACAGCACGGCGTGGTCGCGGCGCTGAGCGGGCGCCAGACGATCAACGATCTGGTGCTGCCGGGCGGGCGCCTGAAGGAGCAGCGGGACGCGGCCTACGAGCTGCTCACCCAGATCCCCGGCGTGACGTGTGTGAAGCCCCGGGGTGCGCTGTATCTGTTCCCGCGCCTCGATCCGAATGTCTTCAAGATCAAGGACGACCGGCAAATGGTCCTGGACCTGCTGCGGCGCGAAAAGATCATGGTCGTCCAGGGAACCGGGTTCAACTGGACCGAGCCCGACCACTTCCGGGTGGTGACGCTGCCGACGGTGGCCGATCTGACGGCGGCGATCACGCGGATAGGGCACTTCCTGGACGGATACGGCCAGCCCTGACCCCGCCCCGAGGTCCCGCCGACAAGGCACCCCAGTGTGGTCGGCGCCCACTTTTTGCGATCCTGCTCAACTTTAGACGAAATCCAAGCTAGGATGGCTTCCTGTCAGAGCACAGGAGGCCATCCCATGTACGAACCGATCCGTACCAAGTCGGTCCACACGATGGCCGGCACCACCCCCGACTTCCCGCACCGTTCGCGCGAGGAAGAGCTGGACATCCAGCTCGCGGGCCATCTGGCGGCGCTTCTCACGGTGACGGACGAGCTGCGTGCGCTGGCCCCCTCCGAGGAGCTGGACACGGCCGCCGAACGGCTCGCCGAGCAGGTGACGCGGCTGCGCGAAGGCATTGCGCCGGGCCGCACGTCGGCGACCGCGGACGACCCCGACCCGCGCGTCGCGGCGCTCCAGCGGCGCGCCCACGCGCTCGCCGGTCGCGCCCTGGTGGTCGCGGCGTCCCGCGCGGACACGGCGGCGGCGATCCTGTCGGCGGAACGCATGGACGCCCACTCCGCCGCGCCGGCCGGCCCGCGCGAGCCGATCGCCACCGGCTGACCCCTCCCGAGCCGCCCCCTGCGGCTCCTCCCGACGGCCCCGGTCCGCGTGCACCCTCAGAGACGCGCGGGCCGGGCGCCACAACGCTGCGTCGGCTTCGGCCGGGGGTTCTGGGCGCCGCGGGTCGCACTCCTCACTCCGCGACGGCGAGCAGCCGCACACAGGCCGGGGCCCCGCACGCCGTTGTGCGGGGCCCCGGCCTGTTCGTGGTGCTGTCACCGCGGCCGGTCTTGACGACGTCGCAGGTCAGGGCTGGCCGGACCGGCCGCGGAGCTGGATGGGCCTCAGCCCAGGCGCTGCACCAGCGCGCGGTACTCGTCCCACAGCTCCTTGGGCGTGTGGTCGCCGAAGGTGTTGAGGTGCTCGGGGATCAGCGCCGCCTCCTCGCGCCACACGTCCTTGTCGACGCTGAGCAGGAAGTCCAGGTCGGACTCCGACAGGTCCAGACCGTTGGTGTCCAGCGCCGCCCGCGTCGGCAGGACGCCGATCGGGGTCTCGACGCCCTCGGCCCTGCCCTCCAGGCGCTCCACGATCCACTTCAGGACGCGGCTGTTCTCGCCGAAGCCGGGCCAGACGAACTTGCCCTCGTCGTTCTTGCGGAACCAGTTGACGTAGTAGATCTTCGGCAGCTTGGACTGGTCCTTGCCCTTGGCCACGTCGACCCAGTGACCCATGTAGTCGCCCATGTTGTAGCCGCAGAACGGCAGCATGGCGAACGGGTCGCGGCGCAGCTCGCCGACCTTGCCCTCGGCAGCGGCGGTCTTCTCGGAGGCGACGTTCGCGCCGAGGAAGACGCCGTGGTTCCAGTCGAAGGACTCCGTCACCAGCGGGACCGCGGTGGCGCGGCGGCCGCCGAAGAGGATCGCCGAGATCGGCACACCCTTCGGGTCCTCCCACTCGGGCGCGATGATCGGGCACTGCGAGGCGGGGACGGTGAAGCGGGCGTTCGGGTGGGCGGCCGGGGTGTCCGACTCCGGCGTCCAGTCGTTGCCCTTCCAGTCGGTGAGGTGGGCCGGAGTCTCCTCCGTCATGCCCTCCCACCAGATGTCGTTGTCGTCGGTCAGCGCGACGTTCGTGAAGACCGAGTTGCCCCAGAGGGTCTTCATCGCGTTGGCGTTGGTGTGCTCACCGGTGCCGGGCGCGACGCCGAAGAAGCCGGCCTCGGGATTGATCGCGTACAGACGGCCGTCCTCGCCGAACCGCATCCACGCAATGTCGTCGCCGATCGTCTCGACCGTCCAGCCGGAGACCGTCGGCTCCAGCATGGCGAGGTTCGTCTTGCCGCAGGCACTCGGGAAGGCAGCGGCGACGTACTTCGACTCGCCCTGCGGCGGCGTCAGCTTGAGGATCAGCATGTGCTCGGCGAGCCAGCCCTCGTCGCGCGCCATCACGGAGGCGATGCGCAGGGCGTAGCACTTCTTGCCCAGCAGCGCGTTGCCGCCGTAGCCGGAGCCGTAGGACCAGATCTCGCGGCCCTCGGGGAAGTGCGAGATGTACTTGGTCCGGTTGCAGGGCCAGGGGACGTCCTCCTGGCCGGGCTCCAGCGGAGCGCCCAGGGAGTGAACTGCCCTGACGAAGAAGCCCTCGGAGCCCAGTTCGTCGAGGACCGCCTGGCCCATGCGCGTCATGGTGCGCATGGAGACCGCGACGTAGGCGGAGTCCGTGATCTCCACGCCGATCGCCGACAGCGGCGAGCCGAGCGGGCCCATGCAGAAGGGCACGACGTACATCGTGCGGCCGCGCATCGAGCCGCGGAACAGACCGTTCCCACCCTGGAAAATCTCCCGCATCTCGGCGGGGGCCTTCCAGTGGTTGGTCGGACCCGCGTCCTCCTCCTTCTCGGAGCAGATGAAGGTCCGGTCCTCGACCCGCGCGACATCGGTCGGGTCGGACGCGGCGTAGTAGGAGTTGGGGCGCTTGATCGGGTCGAGCTTCTTGAAGGTGCCCTTGCGGACGAGCTCCTCGCACAAGCGCTCGTATTCGGCCTCGGATCCGTCACACCAGACCACGCTGTCCGGCTGGGTCAGTTCGGCGATCTCGTTGACCCACGAGATCAGGTCCTTGTGCTGGGTGGGGACGGTGGAGGGAGCCGCGATGTCGCGCGCCACGATTGCTCCTAGATGAGGGATTTTTTGTTTGACTGCCCCGTGGGGGCCACGACCCGGATGCTTCGTAGCCGCTCATCCGGTGCCGACCACACTCATTTGATCATCCGACGTGATTGCGCATCTGTCCAGAGGACGTCACAGCTGAGCGGAGTGAGGATCGCCACGTATCCCCGCGTTTCTTTGCGTACACGTAGGATTCGACGGAAGATTCTTTTGCGTTGGCGCGGTTTGCCGTAGAGGTCGGACGGCCCGGGTGACAGCCGTCGCACTTTGATCCGCAACTTACGGTTCCGTAGGTACCATGCCGCGCATGACTGCGTCCGTCCCCGACGCGCCCACGGACCCGCCGGCAGCCGGCCGCGGTCCCGTCGCGCTCTCGCTGCCCCACCCGGTCAAGCCGAAGCTTCGCGGCTGGCTGCACCTCGGCATGTTCCCCACCGTTCTCGTGGCCGGCCTGGTGCTCACGGCCCTCGCGGACTCGACCCGAGGCCGAATCGCCTGCGGCATCTACGTCCTGACCGCCTGTCTGCTCTTCGGCGTCAGCGCGCTGTACCACCGCGGAAACTGGAGCCCGCGCATGGACGGCGTTCTGCGCCGGCTCGACCACGCGAACATCTTCCTGATCATCGCGGGCACCTACACCCCGCTGACCCTGCTGCTCCTGCCGGCCGCGAAGGGGCGGTGGCTGCTGTGGAGCATCTGGGCCGCGGCCGCGGCCGGCATCGTCTTCCGGGTCTTCTGGGTCGGCGCCCCTCGCTGGCTCTACACCCCCTGCTACATCGCGATGGGCTGGGCCGCCGTCTTCTTCCTGCCCGACTTCATGCGCACGGGCGGAATCGCCGTTCTCGTACTCGTGATCGTGGGAGGCCTGCTCTACAGCGCCGGCGGCGTGGTCTACGGCATCAAGCGGCCGAATCCGTCACCGCGCTGGTTCGGCTTCCATGAGGTCTTCCACTCCTTCACCCTCGCGGCGTTCGTCGTGCACTACGTGGGCATCTCGCTGGTCGCGTACCAGCACGCGTAGCGGCTCCCTGCTCCTCCCCGGGTCGGCACCTCCGCCCTCCCGCACCCGGCCGCGCGCACCGCCTCCGACTCCGTAGTGGGCGACCAAGGGGTAGCCGCGCGGCTCGGCGAACGGGCGCCGGCCGCCTCCGCGGACGCCGCCTACCTCCACGGCATGGACCTGGTCCTGCTGGCAAGCGGCATCGCCGCGCTGGTCACGGCGCCGGCGGCAGGCGCACTCCTGCCCGACCCGAAACCCGCGGGAAGTGCGCCGGGCGACCACGCCGACTTGGTCACCCCGACGCAGAATGCCCGACAATGACGACCATGGCCGCCACCGCACACCGCTCGACCCCCTCCGCCGAACCCCGTCTGGGGCTGCGCGAGCGGAAGAAGATCAAGACTCGTACGGCGATCCGCAAGGCGACGTACCGGCTGGTCCAGGAGCAGGGGTACGACGCGACCACCATCGAGCAGATCGCGGAGGCGGCCGAGGTCTCCCCCTCCACGGTGTTCCGGTACTTCCCCACCAAGGAGGACATCGTCGTCACCGACGAGTACGACCCGATACTGGAGGAGGAACTGCGGGCGCGGCCCGCCGGCGAGCCGCTGCCGACCTCGCTCCGGCACGTCATCCGTCATGCCGTCGAGCGGAGCATGTCCGGTGAGTTCGAGACGCGCGAGGAGATGGCGCTGCGCGGGCGGCTGATGGTGGAGGTGCCCGCGGTCCGCTCGCGGATGATCGAGAGCATGTCCGTGACCGGCCGGATGATGTGCCGGGCGGTGGCCGAGCGCACCGGGCGCGACCCCGACGACCTCGAGGTGCGGGCGTACTGCATGGGCGTCGTCGGCGCCCTGCTGGAGGCCTCCCGCTACTGGGCCGAGCACGGGCAGCAGGGGGATGTCGGGGAGTACGCCGAGCGCGCGCTGGATGTGCTGGAGTACGGTCTGACGCGACGGAATTCCGAGGCGCCCTGACCCGCCGCCGTGCCATCCTGGCCAGGTGAACGGACCCGAGATCCACGTCGACTTCGCCCCCGAGCTGGGGCTCTTCGTCCCGCACGGGCGACGCGGACGCGCCACCACGGTCGTCACCGACGGCGCCTCCACGCTCGGCCATGTCGTCGAGTCGCTCGGCGTGCCGCTCACCGAGGTCGGGGCGCTCGTCGTGAACGGCCGTGACGTGCCCGTCTCCCACGTCCCCTCGGCCGGTGAATCCGTGGCCGTACGCCCCGTCGAGCGCCCGCAGCGCGTCCCGGGTGCCGACCTGCGGTTCCTGCTCGACGTCCACCTCGGCACCCTCGCGCGCCGGCTGCGGCTGCTCGGCGTGGACACTGCATACGAGTCGTCGGACATCGGCGACGCGGCGCTCGCCGCGCGCTCGGCGGCGGAGCAGCGCGTGATGCTCAGCCGCGACCGGGGACTGCTGCGCCGCCGGGAACTGTGGGCGGGCGCGTTCGTCTACAGCACCCGGCCCGACGACCAACTCCGGGACGTCCTCGACCGGTTCGCGCCCGAGCTGCGGCCGTGGACACGATGCACCGCGTGCAACGGGCTGCTCAAGGACGCCACGAAGGAAGAGGTCGCCGACCAGCTCGAGGGCGGTACACAGCGGTCGTACGACGTCTTCGCGCAGTGCCGGGAGTGCGGACGGGCGTACTGGAAGGGCGCGCACCACGAACAGCTGGAGGCGATCGTGGAGCGCGCCCTTGCGCAGGGTTCGAGCCGGGCCTGACGAGCGTACGCCTGCACGGCGGATCCATCACGGCGGGAAACGGCCCGGACGCAAGCGCAGCCTGCGGCTGTGACCAGCACTTTCACCGCAGGCCCCGGCTCTTGCTCACATCACCCTTCCCGCAGGCCATCCCGTCCCGGTTCGGGTCGAGGCCGAGCGGATCGTCCTTGCCGTTGACCGTCAGTCGGCCGTAGTCGTTCTGCTGGAGCCAGGCGCAGCGGGCGGCCGTCGTCCGCTCGACCTCCGGCGGGAACACCGTGGGCACGCACACGTTGACCGAGCCGTAGTGCCGGTCGCAGCCCGAGATGGCGGGGCTCACCCTCTGCGAGGTGCGCTTGCTTCCGGGCCCGGTGGTCCTGCCCGTCGGGGAGTCGGCGAAGGAGTGGACATGGGCCGAGGGCGTGCTCGCGGAAAGGGCCGCGGGACCCTGGAGGTGGACCCACTTGGCCACCGAGGGAACGCCGTTCGCGTCGACCGCGAAGAGCATGTACCAGCCGGGCGGGGCCAAGTTGGGGTTGCTGGTCACGTTCAGGTCGACGTTGTTGCCGTCCACCGACAGCGGCAGGTCCACGAACCGCTGGTTCGGGTCCGAGGAGTGCGTGACCGCTGCCGGGCGGATCAGCTCCGCCTTGGCGATGGGCCGGTCCACCGTGATGCGCTGCGTGGTGCCGTACGTCCACCGGCTGTCTATCAGCGAGGTGATCGTCGGGCGGGTGCCCTTGAAGAGGTAGGGCGGCGAGTAGATCGACACATTGTGGTTCCACGTGCCGTTGCCCGGGTTGTCGCCGGTCGCCATCACCCGGCCGTCCGGCAGCAGGAAGGCGGAGGAGTGGTAGCCGCGGGCCTCGGGGTCGGCCGCCACCGGGGCGAAGGTGGTGGTGTTCGGGTCGAAGATCGACGACTCGTGGACCGGGTTGGCGCGGTTGTGCAGCGCGCCGCCCGTCTCCAGCACCTTGCCGTCCGGCAGAAGCACCGTGGAGACGTACATCTTGCCCTGGTTGCCGGTCTCGGCCACCGGTCCGTTGCCGAGGTCGACCGTGCCCTGCGGCAGCGGCGGCCCGGCCACGTACTGCGGATTGGCCTGCTTGAGGTCGATGATGTCGGTCAGCCGGTTCGCGTCCGGGTTGGAGTCGATGTTGCCGCCGCCGACGGTGAGGACCTTCTGGTCCTGGGCGGGCGGCAGCAGCACGCCGGCCGACTGGTCGCGCTCGTCCTTGTTCTGCAGGCCCGGGATCTGGGTGATCGTGTTGGCGTTGTAGTCGTAGACGGCCGAACCGGTGCCCGGGATGTTGTTGCCGAAGACATGGCTGCCCGAGTAGAAGAGGCGGCCGTCCTGCATGAGGATCATCGACGGGTACAGGCCCCAGTACGACCAGGTCTGGTTGACCTTCCACGTCGGCAGCCACTGCTGGTCCTTGTCCGACCAGTAGTCGGTGGTCACCGAGCCCGTGGAGTCCTCGCGCAGTCCGCCGAAGGTGATCACGTCACCGTTGCCGAGCTCGGTCGCCGAGGGGTACCAGTGGCCGTCGTTGAGGTCGTTGGTCCTGGTGTACGTCTCGGTCGCCGGGTCGAAGATGTACGAGTCCTTGAATCCCTCGTAGCCGTGGCCGCCCGCGACCGGGTACGCCTTGTTGCCGCTCATGACGAGCACGCGCCCGTCCTGCAGCTGGACGTGCCCGGCACAGAACATGTCCTTGGGGGTGGGGATCACCTGGTAGGAGCCGCTGGACGGGTCGTAGACGGCGCTTGTGAAGGTGCCTGCCGCGAAGTTCTCCTCGCTGTTGCCGGAGCCCGCGATCAAAAGCACCTTGCCGTTGTCGAGGACCACGGAGTGCATCGAGCGCACCGGGTTCTGCGTGGGCAGCACCTGCCACCCGCCGTTCGCGCACTGGTCCGCCGTACCCGTGCACTGCGGGGGCGGCAGCGGGTCGGGGACCTGCTCCATGGTGTAGTCGTCGGTGGTTACGGACCCGGTGCCGTACACCGAGACCCCCCAGGTGATCATGTCGGTCCCGGCCGGGACCTCGGGTGTGCGCACGCTCGCCCGGGCCCAGCTCGCGCTCATGTCGAGGGTCTTGAGGTCGGTCCAGTACTGCCAGCCCGCGGTCGTGTCGTGCCGGAACAGGGTGACCGCGGTGTCCGGGGTCGTCGACTTGTACCAGACGCCGAGGTCGTACTGCTTGCCCGGCGTGACCACGGGTGCGCAGCCCGTGGACTCGGTGAACATGGCCTTGCGGTCGCCGGTGACGCGGCGGGTCAGCTCGACCTTCATGGCCTTGCCGCCCGAGTGGGCGTCAGAGGTGGTGGTGAAGGTGAAGTCGTTGTCGCCCCAGCCGGACCTCTCCCAGCAGTACGGCATCCCGTCGGTGCCGTCGGCCTCGAAGCCGGGGTTCTTGACGAGGTTGGCGGCCGAGGCGGGCTCCGGCGAGGTCAGGAGCAGGCCTGCGGTCAGGCCGGTCACGGCCAGCAGGGCGGTTCTGCGTCTGCGGAACGTGTGGAGTGTGCGGACGGTCTTCACCTGGCCCTCCTTGCTGTGCGGCTCCCACGCGCGGCGCGGTGCGTTCGCCGGCCCCGGCGCGGCAGATAGACCAGCGCCTCGGTCCCGGCGAAGCGCAGGACGAAGGTCGCCACCAGCGCGAGCGCGGTGGCGGGCAGCACCCCCATGCCGAACGTGCCGACCAGCAGCGCGATCAGCGGGATGCGCAGCACCAGATCCGCGTTGGCGAGCAGCGCGAAGCGGCCCGCCCGGTCCCACCACCGGCGGTGCCGGCGGCGCTCGCGGAACAGCAGGTGCTCGATGAGCAGGAAGTTCCAGGCCACGCCCAGCTGGTTGGCGAGGATCTCGGCGGGCAGGTAGTGCAGACCGAGCCCGGTGAGCACCCACAGGCCGACCAGGTTCGGTCCGAAGCCGGTCGCGCCGATCAGTCCGAAGGTCGCCATGCGCGTGACGGGCGAGGCGGTGCGCAGCCCGGCCAGATGACGCAGGAAGCGAAGGCCCTCCCGCGCGGTCGACTTGGACGCGCCCGCGAACCGGTCCTGGAAGACGAACGGCACCTCGGTGACCTGGCGCGGCCTGTTGCGCACCGCCAGTTCCAGGAGAATCTTGTAGCCGAGCGGCTGCAGGACCTCCGCGGTGACCGCGCTGCGGCGGATGGCGAAGAAGCCGCTCATCGGGTCGCTGATGCCGCGCAGCCTGCGCGGGAACAGCGCCTTGGCCAGCCACGTCGCGCCGCGCGAGACGGCGATGCGGTAGCCGCCCGCGAGTCCGGCGCGGCTGCCGCCCTTGAGGTAGCGGGAGGCGACGACGAGTCCGGCGTTCGCGCGCTCGCCGGCGGCGACCAACTCCGGTACCAGGGACGGCGGATGCTGCAGATCCCCGTCCATGACGACGATCCAGTCGGAGCCCGCCGCCTTCAGTCCCTCCACCACGGCCCCGCCGAGCCCGCCGACCGGTTCGTCCCGGTGCAGCACGGTGACCGGGAAGGGGCAGTCCTGCGCCTCGCGGGAGATCACCTCGGGGGTGTCGTCGGTGGAGTCGTCGACGAAGACGACCTCGCAGGGCAGCCGGGAGGGCACCGACTCGGTGATCCGGTGCAGCAGCTCGCGGATGTTCGCCGACTCGTCGAAGGTCGGCACGACGATGGTGACGGCGCCCGGTTCGGCAACCTCCGCGGCGCGTACGGCCGGATCGCCCAGTTCGCCGGGGACGGTGGACTCATGGCTCATCGGTCGCCTCCCACGGCCCGGGTGCTGCGGACGTCTTGGTCATCGGGCGCCTCCGTCGCTCTGGATCCGGCGGACTTCCTGGTCATCGGGCGCCTCCCTCACTCTGGATCCGGCGGACCTCGAGCCGGTCGGCGCCGGTGCCGAAGGTGGCGACCGGCGTGGAGTGCTGGATCGCGGCCCTGACGTTCGGCAGGTTGACCGCGTCGCGCCGCACCGTCGGCGAGGCCACCACGTAGTCGAGGTCGCGCCAGCCGCGCGGCATCGTCTTCGTCACCGCGGGGTCGAGGTCGGCCTTGTAGAACCAGATGACACCGAGCCCGGGCCGGTACCCGGCGTGGACGAGGTCGAGCCAGAGCACATCGTCGACCAGGACCCGGGTGTGCGCGGGATCCTTCACCTTGCTGGTGAGCCAGTGCGAGGCGGCCCGGTAGGGGGCGTTCGCGTCCGCGGTCACGGCGGTGCGGTCGCCGTCGTACCAGCGGGGTACGACACAGGCCCCGGCAGCAGCCACGAGCAGCGCGGCCCCGGCGTACCGTGCCCAGCGCACGTACGGCTTCTCGCCGGGGCCGCGCCACCGGCGCAGCACCAGGTGGGCGATGCTGGCGGCGGCCCCGGCCAGCACCAGCGCAAGGAACGGCAGGGCCTGGATGATGTACATCGCGGGCAGATAGCCGCTCGGCCGCATCGCGACCAGGGTGAGGATGCCGACGGCGAGCGCGGGTCCGGCCAGCGCCCGCGCGGTGACCGACCAATGCCGGCTCAGCAGCATCAGCAGCGCCCCGGCGAGGCCGCCGAGGGGCAGCACGCGGTCGTAGTAGAGCCAGGACCGCAGCACGCCGTTCGAGCCCGAGCCGGGGTCGAGGAGGAAGCCCGACCCGGCCCTGCTCATCTGGTAGGTGATGCCGCCCCACAGGGAGACATGGCCCGCGCCGGGCAGCAACTCGCCCTTGAGCAGGGCGAAGAGCGGGTACGACAGCCCGATCAGGACGCATGCCGTGACCGCGCCGGTGAGTGCGAACTTCCGGGTGTCGCGGTGGCTGTGGCGCCACATGGTGAGGAAGAGGGCGGGCAGGACGACGAGCATCGTCTCCTTGGTGAGGACGCCCGCGGCGGCCGCCAGGCCCGCGCCGAAGTGGTGCCAGAGGTGGCGGCTCGGCGAGGCGGCCAGGGTGAACGCGAGGAGCGTCCACATCACCGCGATGTTGTCGAGGAAGATCTCGCGCTGGAGCACCACCGAGAGCGGGGAGAGCCCGAACAGGACCATGGCGAGCCCCGCGGCCCACAGCGGCAGCAGCAGACGGCGGGCGAGGACGTGGACGAGGACCGCGCTCACCGCGCTGACCAGCAGCATCGCGACCCGCATGGTGCCGATCGTCATCAGTGAGGCATCGATGCGGGCGGGGATCCAGGTCAGCAGGGCCATCTGGATCCAGCCCAGCGGCGGGTGGTCGTACCAGTACGTGTAGGGGGCGAGCCCGTGGCCGTTCTGCACGGCCCACGCCTGGGCGAGGTAGGTGCCCTCGTCGTCGCTGAGGGTCGGATAGGCGCCGATGTTCCAGCCCTGCACCGTGAGGATCGCCGCGAGGAGCAACCCGCACAGGATCAGATCGGGACGAGAGCTTCGGAAACGGAGCACGGGACGGGCGGCGGGGACGGTGACGGGGACACGTGTGTCCTGCGCGGGGACCTTGACGCCGGTCGCCGCGGGAAGGGTGGAGGTCACGCGGGAACGTCCTCTCGGGACTCGCGGATCGCATCGGGCGCGGCCAGATGCGCGCCGACGTGGCTGGTCAGTTCCCAGTCGTTGCGGCCGCGCTGCTCGCGCCAGACGGCACGGACGGCGGCGCCGGCGAGGAGCACCTGGTAGAAGGGGCCGCCCACGACGAGCTTCACATAGTGGACGAGGCGCACACGGAGCCCGTACTGCTTGCCGAAGTCGTGCAGTCCGACCACCTCGAAGACGAAGGTGACCGCGGCGGTGACGAGCGGCAGGAAGGTGAGGAAGGCGATGCCGACGGGAACGTCGAGGAAGAGGGCGACGGCCGCGTTGAGCGGGATGATGACGCCGGAGAAGGCCTGCAGGAACGGCGTCATGAGGGTGTAGCGGGCCAGGAGGCGCTGCCCGAAGCCGGGGAGCTGCTTCCAGTCCTTCTTGCGGTAGACCTGCAGGAAGCCCTGGTTCCACCGGGTGCGCTGCTTGAGCAGCGACATCAGCGAGCCGGGGGTCTCCTCCCTGGTCACCATGTCGGAGTCGTAGGCGACGACGACCTTCTTGCCGACGCTGGACAGCCGTACGCCCAGGTCGCAGTCCTCGGCCAGGCAGTCGGGGTCCCAGCCGTCGGCCTCCCTGAGCACGTCCGTGCGGACGAAGACGGTGTTGCCGCCGAGCGGGATGAACCCTTTCTGCGCGTGCAGATGCAGCCGGGAGCGGAACCAGAAGAAGTACTCCAGGCAGTTGCGCAGGCTGTACCAGCTGGAGTGGAAGTTGATGAGCTGCACGCCGCCCTGGACGACGTCCGCGCCCGTGGTGCGAAAGGCGTGGTCGACGTGGGCGAGCAGTTCCGGATGGACCTGGTCCTCGGCGTCGAAGACCCCGACGACGTCGCCGCGGCAGTGCGGCAGCGCCGTGTTCATGGCCTTCGGTTTGTTCTTCTTCTCGTGGTGGTCGACGACCACGCGGACACGCGCGTCACGTGCCGCGGCCTTCCGGGCGACCTCGGTGGTCTCCGGGTCGTCGTGGCCCACGATGACGATGATCTCGAAGTCGGTGTGGGTCGACTCCAGCAGCCGCTGGATCGTGTGGTCGAGTACGGCCTGTTCGTGTCTCGCGGGCAGCAGCAGCGAGAACGACACGTGCTCGGCGCCGTCCGGGCTGCTGAACCGGGTGGAGGCGAGCACCTCGGGCGTGCGCCACGCGTGCATCTGCCACCACAGGGTGAAGGCCGCCATCCAGAACAGGGCCAGCGAGACGGCAGCGATGAAGACGGACGTCAGCAAAAAGATCCCCCCAGATCTCCCAGAGCCCCCTGTCGCGACAGTGAGTGATGCAGTCACTGCTGTCGCGTCACCGTGGAGAGACTAGGAGGGAACTGTGAAGCCGGGGCGCTCTTCCGATAAATAGCTTGTTTCGGAACGGTCGGTCGTCAATGCGGACCTATCCGAACACACACCCGATCGCGATATCCGGAGCGGACCTCTCCGATGGGCGCTTCAGCCGCGCAGCGCCCTGCGCAGCCGTTCGCGATCGGTGGTCGGGGCATCACAGGTGAAGTTACGGCACACGTATGCCGTCGGCTCACCGTTGACCAGGGACCGGTCGGCGAGAAGCGGCAGCTCATCACTCCCGGGGATGCCCATGGCCACGACCGCACCCGGGGCGGTACCCAGAAGTGCCGTACGGTGCAGGGCCCTTGTCACCGGATCGTCCAGGGCCGGACCGACGACCGCGACCTCGCGCGGGCCGTCGAGGAACGCCTCGGCGACGGCGAGCCCCCAGCCGATGAACCGCGGAACGCGCGGACCCAGCGCCTTGACGACGCCCAACGCCCGCTCCGCCGCGGCGCGATGGCGTTCGGAGCCGGTCTGGGCGGCGTACGACAGGAGGGCACCGGCGGCGGCGGTCCAGCCGGACGGGGTGGCGTTGTCGGTGGGGTCCTGAGGGCGGCGGATGAGCTTCTCGGCGTCGGCGGCGGTGTCGTACAACGCCCCGCTCCCGTCGGTGAACTGCGCGAGCACATGGTCGAGCAGGAAACCGGCGAATTCCAGCCACACGCCCTCGCCGGTGACGGAGGCGAGTGCGAGGAAGCCCTCGGCGACGTCCGCGTAGTCCTCCAGCACGCCCGCGTGGGAACCGGCCCGCCCGTCCATCGACGTGCGCACCGGCCGGGCATGCTCGTCCAGGTGCAGTCGCACGAGAAGGTCGGCGGCCCCGATCGCGGCGTCCACCAGGTCGGGGCGGTCGAAGTACGCGCCGGTCTCGGCGAGGGCGGCGACGGCGAGGCCGTTCCAGGCCGCCACCACCTTGTCGTCGCGGCCGGGAGCGGGCCGCTGCGACCGCTCCCCAAGGAGGCGATGCCTGATCGATTCGATCTTCTCGCCGTCGAACACACCCTCGTGCTGCGGGAGTTGGAGGACAGAACTGCCCTGCTCGAAGGTACCTTCCTCGGTCACGCCGAAGTACTGGGCCGCAAGTTCGGCATCGTCCCCGAGGACCGCGTGGAGCTGTTCCGGTGTCCAGACGTAGTACGCGCCCTCTACATGCCTGCCGGTGCCGTCGTCGCTGTCGGCGTCGAGGGCGGAGGCGAACCCGCCCTCGTTCGTGCGCAGTTCGCGCACCATGAAGTCGGCGGTCTCGAGGGCGACACGACGGGCGAGCTCGGAGCCGGTGGCACGCCACAGGTGCGCGTACACACGGCACAGCAGCGCGTTGTCGTACAGCATCTTCTCGAAGTGCGGGACGACCCAGTCGCGGTCGACGGAGTAGCGGGCGAAGCCGCCGCCGAGCTGGTCGTAGATGCCGCCGCGCGCCATGCGCTCGCAGGTGTCCTGCGCCATCTGGAGGGCACCCTCGGATCCGGTGCGGGCGTGGTGGCGCAGCAGGAACTCGATGACCATGGACGGTGGGAACTTGGGGGCTCCGCCGAAGCCGCCGCGCTGCGGGTCGTACTCGCGGGTGAGGCCGAGGAGGGCCTGGGCGAGCTCCTCCTCGCCGGGGGCCTGTGTGCCGCCGTAGGTGAGCTCGCGGTGGGCGAGGTCGCGGACGATCTTCCCGGCGACCTCGGCGACCTCGTCACGGCGGTCCGCCCAGGCCTGGTGGACGCCCTGGAGGACCTGTCGGAAGGAGGGCATGCCGTGGCGGGGGGCGGGCGGGAAGTAGGTGCCGAAGTAGAAGGGTTCCGCGTCCGGGGTGAGGAACACGGTCATGGGCCAGCCGCCCTGCCCGGTGGCGGCCTGGACGGCCTCCATGTAGACGGCGTCGACGTCGGGGCGCTCCTCGCGGTCGACCTTGACGCTGACGAAGTGGTCGTTGAGGTAGGCGGCGGTGGCCTCGTCCTCGAAGGACTCGGACGCCATGACATGGCACCAGTACAGCATCAGAAACATAAGTGACAGGACGCATATCCCACTGACAGCAGGATCGGAACGTCCCGTCGCTTAGCTTCCGTCATCGCCTCCTTTCCCCATGGCCACCAATCCACCGGATTGGAGGCGTGCTGGAGCAGGTAGGGCGACTGCTCGTTAGCCAGTCGGTTCATGCCTGCATCCTCGCACGACGGGAGCACTCACCCAACCGCACACGCAACGAGAAGGTGACCATCGAGCACAGACATTGGGGGCCCTCGGCCCCGGGGCACACCAGGCCGGCCCTGATGACCTGGAGCCGAGGGGAACGCCACCGGCGCCGGAGTCGCCGGAAGAGCCGGCCCGCTCACATCCGGAAGTCCGCCTCTTCCTCGTGGACGGCAGGGAAGGGGGTGGCGAACCAGCACCGTCGGAGCGACACGAACGCGGCTCGGTACGGGGCGATCATCGTCCATCGCTGCACAGACAACGACTTGTCTGCCTCCAAGCGCGACGTGGTCCGTCCCGACTTCTGGGAAATGCTCAGTGACCTTCGGCGCGGATACACCAAGGGTGGCCACCGAATCGACGGGGTGATCTGTGTCGACCAGGACCGGGTTCAGCGAACGCAAACGGACCGGGAAGACAAATGAATGAGCGGTGAATTCGACCTCGAAAAGAAACGAAAGGTTTTTTCGAGGTATTCGCCAGCATCAAGGTGGAGCCGGACGGAAAGGGAAACGAGGTGCCCAACCCTCGAAGGCTCACGCCTGTCCGGGCTTCTCGGTACTCCAGCCGTAGACCATGATCCTGCCGGCAGGAATACCCGTTGACGAGGGGCGAACCAACCTACACGTAGGCGAGCGTGATGTTCCACGGCACGAAGACGACAAGCCCCCGACCAACCGGTCGCGGGGGCTCGCCGTATGAGGTGCCGTCAATTCAGGGCGTGTTGTACTCCGTGAAGTACGGAGGGCTGGCGCCCGTCTGCTCGTCCTGGTACCAGTCCGCGGCCTGCTCCGGCGACGGGTCGTCGATGTAGTCGTTCACCCACTTGTAGACCTCGTTCGCCGCGAACGTGATCGGAACGTCGATCTCATCCGCCTGAGCGCACGCCTTGTTGAAGATCCAGTGCACGATCGGCGCACACTGGTTGACGATCAGCCGCAACTGGAAGGACGAGGAATTGGGCCCGGTGAACTGGTGGTTCAGTACGCCTTCGATCTGGTACTGATCCATGCCGCCCCAGAAGCTCGTGTCCTGGTTCGTGATGTTCGCCGTCCATGCCTCGGGCGCCTGGTCCGCGCACGCATGGAAGTCCACACCCACGTTCCCGGCCGTGTAACCGCCCCCGAGAGCCGGCGAGACGGCCGGTCCGGCCTTCTGCAGGAAGAACGTCCGGTGACCCTCCACGCAGGGGCCGGGAGGCCCTTGCCGGCCCTGAGCCACCGCGGGAGACGCGCCGACCAGTCCGGCTATGGCGGCGGCCGCCATCACGACCGCGTACCGCTTGCTCTTACTCATGATCCCCCTCGACATCGAGATTATGTCAAGGATCACGTTGCCAGGACCTGCGCACGGAGCGTGTAGCTCCGTTTGGGCGGATATCAATGAATCGCGGGCATACAACGGTCACGTCCCGAACATTCCAAGCCAGCCATTACCGTCGACAAAGTCGCGAATCAAACAATGGAAATCACGATTGGCACCGGTGGCCGAGCGTGTGAGCCCAGGAACGCAGGTTCAGCTCTTTCGGTTCCGGCAGACCGCCCAGGCGCCAGCAGGAAGTGAGGGCGCGCAGGTGGGCATTCACGGGGCAAGGCGGATGCTGTCGAAGTCCTTTATGCGGTAGTCGATGCCGCCGGAGTCGCCGGCGCAGTTGGGGACCTATTCGGTTGACGCATTTTGTGTTCGTCGACAGCAGGACCTGAAGAGGGGTGTCGAAGAACTGTCGGCTGGTCCAGTCTCTCAGCCCGGCCGATACCCGGTAGCCGGGTCCGAACCACTCGGCGCCCGAGGTGGCCGCGACGAAGGCCCCGACGTCGCGACGCATGAGCGTGCGGGCGGCCTCGGCCGCTGCCGCTGCTGGACGTCGCCTCCGGCCGTCCCGTCCGGTCCACTCGCCAGGACCGAGGCGATGATCCCCACCACGGTATGACGATGCCGACGACCCACCAGGCCCAGCGGGGCTGCTGCGGCGCGCCGGCCGATGTCCCCTCCCCGGCGCCGTTGGTCGAATGCCCTTCCAGTCCCTCTCGGTTGTGCTGATCACGATAGACACTGAAAGCCCATCGGTCAGATGCGCCCCTTGGCCCACGTCACCGAACGACCCTGCTCCGTACGGCGATCGCCTCCACCGGTGACACCCTCGCGCTCGAGTGCCCCACGAAGGACACTGGAGGGGAACGGAGTTGACGCCGGAGGGGGACGTGACATGCGGGACAGCCACCGGGCGGAAGCCGAGCGGCTGTTGGCACGGGCCGTGGAGGAGGAGGTGCGCCGCTCGGGCGGCCGCACCGACGGGGCCGTACTTCTGTCGCGGGCGCGCGCCGCGCTCGACGACATGCAGCAGACGGCCGAGGAGGAGTACGAGGCGTTCACACGCGCCCTGGACGAGTCGGAGGCCGGCCGGCTGACGTTCGGCCAGCGGTATGCGCAGGAGGGCGCCGGAACGGCCCTCCTGGTCGCCGCCGTCGCCGCGGTCGCGGCCTGTGCGGCGGACCTCGTGCTGGGCACGGACGGCGGGACGGCACTCGGCACCGGCGTCACCGTAGGGGTCGTGGGCGCCGCGGCCACCGTGGTGAAGGTGACCGCGTCCCATCTTCCGGCGGCCAGCCGACGGGCCGGCGCGCTCGGCCAGCCGGGCGGCCCCGAGCAGCTGCGACTGCAGTGGCTGACCGCCCTCGAGGTGCGCGGCATCCGCCCCTTCCTCGACCAGCAGCGGGTGATCGTCGCGTCCACGGCACCCAAGAAGAGCGCGCCCAGACTGCGCGGCAGCGACAAGAGCGCGGCGGCCCGCAGGCGTACCGTGCTCGAGCAGTCGTTCGGTCACCTTCCGGAGCCGGCGGGACCGTTCGCGGGCCGGCGGCAGGAGCTGGCGCGGATCCGGCAGTGGGTCCAGGCTGCCCGCGCGAGCACGGAGACCGAACCGTCGGTGGTCGTGCTGCACGGCGCGCCGGGCTCGGGGCGCACGACGCTCGCGATCCGCGCCGCGCACGACCTCAGGGACCACTTCCGCGGCGCGTGCGTCGTGGACCTGCGCGGCGACAGCACCGAGGAACCCCCGCTGGCGACCCGCGACGCCCTGCTGCATCTGCTCAACCGGCTCGGCGCGCCTCGCGAGCAGCTCCTGTTCCGCGAGCGCTCCGCACCCGACCAGCAGCTCAAGCGGCTGAGTGAGCTGTACCACCAGCATCTGACGGGTCTGCCGGTCACGATCGTGCTCGACGACGCCTCGGACCCCGAGCAGGTCCGCGCCCTCGTCCCGGAGCGCTCCGAGAGCCTGGTGATCGTCACCGCCCGGGCGCCCCTCGACCTGCCCGCGGACCTCCCGGCACGGGTGCACCAACTCCCGGTCGAGGCACTGGACGCGGCGGGCGCGGAGGAACTGCTGGGCGCGGCGGCCCAGGACAACTCGGGGCCCTACGACGCCGAGGCCGCCGACCGCACCAGGGAGCTGTGCGGCGGCCTGCCTCTGGCCCTGCGTATCGCGGGCTCGTCCCTGGGCCCGCGCAGCGCGCGGCAGCTGGCCACGGACCTCGGTGCATACGGCCCGGTGGAGCCGGTGGAGCGCGCCCTGTGGCTGCGCTACACGGACCAGCCGGAAGCGGCCCGGCGGCTGCTGCGGCGGCTCGCGCTGGCGGGCCGCACCTCACTGGGCGCGGCCGCGGCGGCGGCCCTGCTGGCCACGGACGAGAAGGAGGCGACGCGGCATCTGCAGACGCTGTCCAGCGCGGGACTGATCGACCATGTACGCGGCAGCCGCTACCGCCTGCACGACCTCGTACGGGCCTTCGCCCAGGCCCGGCTCCTCGACGAGGAGGAGCCGGCCGAGCGTACGGCCGCGCAGGAACGCCTGATCGTGAACTACGCGGAGCTGGCGGACTCGGTGCTGCGCCTGGTGGACGGCAACACGTCGACCCGCTCGGACCGCTTCGGCCCCCACGGCTTCACCTCGCTGGATGCGGCGCTGCGCTGGCTGGACGACGAGTCGAGCTTCATCACCGCGGCCCTGCGGCATGCGGAGGGTGTCGACCAGTCGGCGGTGCTGAACCTCCTGGGCGCCCTGTGCGACTACTGCCTGCTGCGCGGTGACCTCTACCGGCTGGGTGAGATCAGCGAGCTGACGCAGGCCGTAGGCCAGGGCCTGCTGGTGCGCTCGGTGCAGTGGCGTACGGGCATCGCGGCCCGTCAGCTGGGCGAGCTGGACAAGGCCCGGACGACGCTGGCCTCGGTGGTCGACCTCTATTTCGAGGCGCGCCACGACGCGGGCGCGGCCAGGGCGTTGTGCTCCCTCGGCATCACCCTCCACCACCAGGGCAACCTCACGGAGGCGGCGGCCAAGCTCCAGGAGGCGCTGGATCTCCAGGCCTCCCCGGAGCTGGCCGCGGACCGCGCGTGGACGATGCACGCGCTGGCGGCGGTGGAGCGCGACCGGGCACGGCTCGCCCCGTCGCTGGACCTGCTCACCCGTGCCCTGGTGCTGCACGGGGAGAACGAGTCGGTGCACGGCGAGGCCTGGGCCCACTTCCATCTGGGGCAGCTGGCCCTGCGCATGGGGGACGTACCGCGGGCGGAGAGCGAGCTGCGTACGGCGCTGGATCTGTACACCCGCACCCATGACGCGCGCGGCGAGGCCTGGGCGCTGACGCAGCTGGCCCGTGCCCGTCTGGTCGCCTCGGACGCCTCCACGGCGGCCGACGCCCTGCGCCGGGCCGCCGGCCGCCACCGGGAGAACGAGGACGCACGGGGCGAGGCCTGGTCGGTCTACTACCTCGGCCAGGCCCTGGAGGAGACGGGCGACCTGGACCAGGCGGTCCGCGAGCTGGAACGCTCGCGCACGATGTTCTCGCGGATGCGGGACGTCTACGGTCTGGCCTGCGCCCGCCATCACTCGGCGCGGGTGACCCGTGACCAGCGGGCGGCGCAGACGGGCTCGTTGCGGAACTCGGGCTTCGCCCGGCAGCTGCTGGTGGACGCGAGGGCGGACTTCCAGCGCATCGGCGTGGCTCATGGCGAGGCGTGGACGTGCCTGGAACTGGCGGTGGTGGACGCCGGCAACGCCCGCACCCAGCAGGCGCTGGCCCTGTGCGACGAGGCGGTGGGCCTGTTCACCTCGTACGGCGACCGCAGGGGCGAGGACTGGGCGCGCTTCCTTCGCTGCAGCCTGCTTCCCTACGCCTCCCCGGGCGGTACCGAGGTGGGCACGGCCGTGGCCCAGGAGGAGCTCGTCCAGCTGTCCCGAACGGGCCACCCGGTGCGGGACGAGAAGCTGGACGAGTACGTGGGCGCCTATCAGCTGCTGCTGGAACGCGGCGTGCAGCTGGAGGACGGCTGGCAGGCGTGGCGCCTGGGCATGGTGCCGGGACGGCACGCCCGGGAGGTGATGGGGGTGGCGGTGGCCGCGGAGAGCTGACGACCAGGCGGTGTCCGGCCACGCGCGCGGGTCGGCGCGCGGCGTCCGGTGCAGGCGGCACCTCCCGGCGGTAGCCGGGTAGCTGGGAGGTGCATCGTGGGAGGATCTCCGCGTTCCGGGGGTAGTCGGCCCGGCGTTCCGGGCGGACGCGGGCCGCGCGTTCCGGGCGTAGTCGCCCCGGCGTTCCAGGCGGACGCGGGCCGCGCGTTCCGGGCGTAGTCGCCCCGGCGTTCCAGGCGGACGCGGGCCGCGCGTTCCGGGGGTAGTCGGCCCGGCGTTCCGGGCGGACGCGGGCCGCGCGTTCCGGGCGTAGTCGCCCCGGCGTTCCAGGCGGACGCGGGCCGCGCGTTCCGGGCGTAGTCGCCCCGGCGTTCCAGGCGGACGCGGGCCGCGCGTTCCGGGCCTAGTCGCCCCGGCGTTCCAGGCGGACGCGGGCCGCGCGTTCCGGGCGTAGTCGCCCCGGCGTTCCAGGCGGACGCGGGCCGCGCGTTCCGGGCCTAGTCGCCCCGGCGTTCCAGGCGGACGCGGGCCGCGCGTTCCGGGCGTAGTCGCCCCGGCGTTCCGGGCGGACGCGGGCCGCGCGTTCCGGGCGGACGCGCGTACCGGGCGTACCCGGGTGATCCGACAACGCGGCGAGGTGCCTACCTGGACTGGCGTCGCGCGCCCGGCCGGAATGGTGACACACGCCCGGGGCCGGCCCGGCAACGTCGCGCAATTCGATGTCCACCGCGATGCCGGGGAACCGCGGCGGTGCAGCCCGGCGGTCCGGAGGCCGCCGAGGGGGCGGACCCGCTGAACGACGCCGCCCCGGGCCGAGGGCACTCCCCCGGCGGAGCCGCACACGTCACGGGCCGGAGCCCGCAGGGACGGGCCGTCCCTGCTGGTACGGACACGTCCTCACAGGGACGGGTCGGCCTCATAGACGGGGACGTCGGTCCGGGACGGGTCAGCCCCGCTGGGCCTTGGGTGCGCCCTTGGCCGTGCCCGAGGCCTCCGTGGCGTCCTCGCCGGAGGCATCCGCCTCCTTGAAGTCCACCTTCCGCATGTGCTTGTTCATGGACTTCATCAGTCCCCACACCGCCAGTGCCATCACCGCGAAGACGATGAAACCGAGGACGCCGGGGGTGACCTTGTTCTGGTCGACCTCGGCGAGGGGGACCAGGTGCGTCATCGCCAGGCTCACGCTTGCGCTCATGTCAGGCATTGTCCCTCAGGGCTAGCGGATGCCTGCAAAGAGGTCGTCCTCCGGGAGGGAAGTGTCCACGAGCGACTTCGCCAGCTCGTACTCCTCCGTCGGCCAGACCTCCTTCTGCAGGTCCAGCGGGACACGGAACCAGCCGCCGTCGGGGTCGATCTGCGTGGCGTGCGCGATCAGCGCCTTGTCGCGGATCTCGAAGAAGTCCGCGCACGGGATGTGGGTCGTCAGCGTGCGCGGGGCACGCGCGAACTCGTCCCACCGCTTGAGCCACTCCCCGTACGGCGACTCCAGACCCCGCTCGAGCAGCGCGTTGTGCAGCGCCTCGGTGCGGGGGCGGTTGAAGCCCTGGTTGTAGTACAGCTTCTGCGGCTGCCAGGCCGCACCGAACTCCGCCTCCGGGTACTTCTCCGTGTCCGCCGCGCCGTCGAACGCCACCATCGAGATCTTGTGGGTCATGATGTGGTCGGGGTGGGGATAGCCGCCGTTCTCGTCATAGGTGGTGATCACCTGCGGACGGAACGCGCGGATCCTGCGGACCAGTTCGCCCGCCGCCTTGTCGACGTCCTCCAGTGCGAAGCAGCCCTCGGGGAGCGGGGGCAGCGGGTCGCCCTCCGGCAGACCGGAGTCGACGAAGCCCAGCCAGTCCTGCTTGACGCCGAGGATCTCCCGGGCCTCGTCCATCTCCTTCTTGCGCACCTCGTGGATGTGCTCCTCGATGTACTTGTCGCCCTGGAGCTTCGGGTTGAGGATGGAGCCGCGTTCCCCGCCCGTGCAGGTCACCACCAGCACGTCCACCCCCTCGGACACGTACTTCGCCATGGTGGCCGCGCCCTTGCTCGACTCGTCGTCGGGGTGGGCGTGCACAGCCATCAGTCGCAGTTGGTCAGTCAAGACTCGATCCTCAGTAAGTCGGCAAGTCGGCGCCCGTGCGATTCGGCGTCTCGGGCGGCTTCTATAGTGACCGAATCGGGGGGCGAAAAATTCCGGGTCCGGTCCCCGGACGTCCCTTCCGGGACATCCGTCCGCCCCTGCCGAGAGGACGATCATGAGCACGGCGAGCACGCGGCTGCCCGAGGGCCGCTACGGCCGCGCGGCGGACGAGCGCGCCGACCGCACCCTCAAGATCGTCGGCAGTGCGCTGGGGGTGGTCCTGCTGCTCCTCGTCGGCTGGTTCGGATACCACTACGTGGCCCAGAACAAGATCAGCGGCCAGGTCATCGCCTTCGAGGCCTCGCACGACGCGGTCAGGGTCCATCTCGAGGTGCGCAAGGACGCGGACGCCTCCGGCTACTGCACCCTGCGCTCCCAGGCGGCGGACGGTACCGAGGTGGGCCGCGCGGACTTCCGCTTCGGCGGGCACACCACGCGTATCGACCAGGTCGTCACGCTGCGTACCACGGCTCCGGGCACCACCGCGGAGCTGCTCGGCTGTCACACGAGCTGACGTCACCCTTGTCACCCAAGGCCTGACCTGCACTGACGTAATTCTGATGGCTTATGTCCTCCCCCTTCGGCCTCTGAATTGTTAGGCTCGTGGTTTCGCCCACCCATGGACGAACATTCTTCTGGGTAGGGCGATGCTTTGTATTCCCAGTACCGACGAGGAGCACCTGTGACCCAGACCAGCGAGAACGTCACCTGGCTGACCCAGGAGGCGTACAACCAGCTCAAGGCCGAGCTGGAGTACCTTTCTGGTCCCGCGCGCACGGAGATCGCCGCCAAGATCGCGGCCGCGCGCGAGGAGGGCGACCTGCGTGAGAACGGCGGGTACCACGCGGCCAAGGAGGAGCAGGGCAAGCAGGAGCTCCGTGTGCGCCAGCTGACCCAGCTCCTGGAGAACGCCAAGGTCGGCGAGGCTCCGGCGGCCGATGGCGCGGTGGCGCCCGGCATGGTCGTCACCATCGCCTTCGACGGTGACGAGGACGACACCCTGACCTTCCTGCTCGCGTCCCGCGAGTACGCGAGCTCCGACATCGAGACCTACTCACCGCAGTCCCCGCTGGGCACGGGCGTCAACGGCAAGAAGGTCGGTGAGGACGCCGAGTACGAGCTGCCGAACGGCAAGAAGGCTGCGGTGAAGATCCTCAAGGCCGAGCCCTACCAGGGCTGAGCCCCCGAACCCCTTCGGCAGGCCCCCGGCGTCCTCGGGACACCGGGGGCCTTTGCATGCCCGGATCGGCTTCGGCCCGGTCGGGGCTCCACCCGCCCGAGTCGGGGGTGGCTTACCGGCCCGGGCCGGAGGGCGCCGCTCAGGCCGTCGCCGAGCGGTACTTGCGGACCGCCAGGGTCCGGAATATCGCGATGATCAGGACCGAGTAGATCAGCGAGGCCCAGACGGGGTGGGCCATGGGCCAGGCGTCCGACGGCGAGGCCCCCGGGTTGCCGAAGAGCGTGCGGCAGGCCTGCACGGTTGCGCTGAACGGGTTCCACTCGGCGATGTGCCGCAGCCAGGGCGTCATATGACTGGAGTCGACGAACGCGTTCGAGATGAACGTGACAGGGAACAGCCAGATCAGCCCGCCGGAGGTGGCCGCCTCCGGCGTACGCACCGAGAGGCCGATCAGCGCGCCGATCCAGGTGAAGGCGTACCCGGTCAGGAGCAGCAGGCCGAAGGCGGCGAGCACCTTACCGGCGTTGGTGCCGGCGTCGGAGCCCACCCGCCAGCCGACCAGCAGGGCGACGACCGCGAGGACCAGCAGGGTCAGTGCGGTCTGTACGAGGTCGGCGAGCGTCCGCCCGGTGAGCACCGCGCCCCGGGCCATGGGCAGGGAGCGGAAGCGGTCGATGAGCCCCTTGTGCATGTCGTCGGCGATGCCCGCGCCGGCTCCCGCCGTGGCGAACGTGACGGTCTGGGCGAAGATGCCCGCCATCAGGAAGTTGCGGTAGGCCGCGGGGCTGTTGCTGCCGCCTATCTCCATCGAGCCGCCGAAGACATAGCTGAACAGCACGACGAACATGATCGGCTGGATCAGCCCGAAGATCACCATCTCCGGGATCCGGGTCATGCGGATCAGATTGCGCTTGGCGACGACCAGCGAGTCCCGGACGGACTGGCTGAAGACGTTCGAGGACGCCGCGGCGGGCACCGCTTCGGGGCCGGAACTCATTGGGCGGTCTCCTTTGTGCGCTTGCGGGCCTTGGGGTTGGCGACCGTGCCGTTCTCCTCGGGCTTCTCCTCGGCGGCGTGGCCGGTCAGGGACAGGAAGACGTCGTCCAGAGTGGGGCGGCGCAGTCCTATGTCGTCCATCTCGATGCCCCGGGAGTCCAGCTCCCGGATGACCTCGGCGAGGAGCTTGGGGCCGCCGGTGACGGGAACGGTGAGCTTGCGGGTGTGCTCCTCGACCGTGGTGTCGCCCTTGCCGAAGCCGCGCAGCACCTCGGCGGCGGCCGTGATGTGCTCGCGCTCGTGCACGACGACCTCGACGCGCTCTCCACCCGTCCGCGCCTTGAGCTGGTCGGAGGTGCCGCGGGCGATGACACGGCCGTGGTCGACCACACAGATGTCATGGGCCAGGTGGTCGGCCTCTTCGAGATACTGGGTGGTCAGCAGCAGCGTCGTCCCGCCCGAGACAAGCTGTTTGATCACGTCCCACAGCTGCTGGCGGTTGCGCGGGTCGAGGCCGGTCGTGGGCTCGTCCATGAACATAACGGGGGGCCTGACCACCAGCGCCGCCGCGAGGTCGAGGCGGCGGCGCATACCGCCGGAGTACGTCTTCGTGGGGCGGTCGGCGGCGTCGGTGAGGTTGAACTGCTCCAGCAGCTCGACGGCCCGCTGCTTGGCCGCCTTCGCCCTCATCTGGTACAGCTGCCCCACCATCTGGAGGTTCTCGCGGCCGGTCAGGTACTCGTCGACCGCGGCGAACTGCCCGGACAGACCGACCGAGCGGCGCACCGCGTCGGGATGCTTGAGCACGTCGATCCCCGCGACGACCGCCGTGCCGCTGTCGGGGCGCAGCAGGGTCGTCAGACAGCGGACCGTGGTGGTCTTGCCCGCTCCGTTCGGTCCGAGGAGGCCCAGCACGGTGCCCTCGGGGACATCGAGGTCGACGCCGTCCAGAGCCTTTACGTCGCCGAAGGTCTTCACCAGGCCTTCGGCATAGATGGCGCCCGGCATATGAGTTCTCCACGTCGTCGGGGATTGGCGAGGTGCCCACCATAAACGCGATGTATCGCGTCTCTCAATGGATTTTCCCACCCGGCTACGACAACGTGCCCCGGCCTCAGCCGATGACCGTGTAACCCGCCTCCCGCAGCGCGTGGCCTAGCTCGGCGCAGTGCTCCGGACCCTTCGTCTCCAGATGCAGTTCGACCTCCGCCTCCGTGAGCCCGAGCCGCGGGTCGGTCCGCACATGGCTCACGTCCAGGACGTTGGCGTCGGCCGCCGACAGCACGGCGAGAAGCGTCGCGAGGGCGCCCGGACGGTCGGTCAGCCGCAGCCGCACGGCGAGGAAGCGGCCCTGCGCGGCCATGCCGTGCCGCAGGATGCGCTGCAGCAGCAGCGGATCGACGTTGCCGCCGGACAGCACCGCGACCACCGGTCCCTCGCAGGCGCCGGGGTCACTGAGCAGCGCGGCCACGGGGCTCGCCCCGGCCGGCTCGACAACCAGCTTGGCCCGCTCGAGGCAGAGCAGCACGGCGGCCGACAGCGCGTCCTCGGAGACCGTACGGACCTCGTCCACCAGATCGTGGACGATCCGGAACGGCACGTCACCGGGCCGCCCCACCTTGATCCCGTCGGCCATCGTGGCCGACGTCTCGACCGACACCGGGCGCCCGGCCGCCAGCGACGGCGGATAGGCGGCCGCGCCCTCCGCCTGCACTCCCACCACCCGCACGTCCGGGCGCAGCGCCTTCACCGCGGTGGCAATACCGGCGGCCAGCCCGCCGCCCCCGATACCGACGACGACCGTGCGCACCTCCGGGCACTGCTCCAGGATCTCGAGGCCGACCGTGCCCTGTCCCGCGACGATGTCCGGGTGGTCGAACGGGTGGATGAACACCGCGCCCGTCTCGGCCGCGTACTCCTGGGCGGCGGCCAGCGTCTCGTCCACGACCTGGCCGTGCAGCCGCACCTCGGCGCCGTACTCGCGGGTCGCGCTGATCTTCGGCAGCGGGGCGCCCTTCGGCATGAAGACCGTGGAATGCACACCGAGCAGCGCGGACGCCAGGGCGACGCCCTGCGCGTGGTTGCCCGCGCTCGCGGCGACGACACCCGCGGCCCGCTCCTCGGGCAGCAGCCCCGCGATCCGCACGTACGCGCCACGCAGCTTGAACGACCCGGTCCGCTGCAGGTTCTCGCACTTGAGGTGCACCGGCGCGCCGACCAGCTGGGACAGATGCCTGCTTCCCTCCATCGCGGTGACGCGTGCGACGCCCGAGAGCATCTTCTGGGCGCCGCGTACGTCGTCCAGCGTCACCGTCGGCAAGGAGTCGGCCGTGCTGTAGCTCATGAACACCAGTCTCGCAGTTCACGCCCGTCCGCAGCGGGTGTGACCAAGGGCCGGGACCGGGTTTGCGCAGCGAAGGTACACCCCGCGCCCCGGCCGCGTACCCTGTCCCCCAACCCAGCTCCCCACGCATGAAGTGAGCCCCCGGCCATGCCCACACCTGAAATGTCGATGGACATGACGACCGTCGGTGACACCGGTCTTCTGGACACGCTGCAGCACGAGGTCGCGGTGTTCGCACGCCGTGCCGAACAGACGCGGCTCGGCGGGGTCGGGCAGGTGCGCAACTCCATGGACCGCGCCGCGTACCTGCTGCTCAACCGCCTCGACAAAGAGGGCCCGATGGGTGTCAAGGCGCTCGCCGCGAGCATGGGCATCGACTCCTCGACGGTCACCCGGCAGGTGGCCCCGCTCGTCGACACCGGTCTCGTCAAGCGCACCTCGCACCCCGAGGACGGCCGCGCCGTGGTGCTCCAGCTCTCCCCCCGCGGGCTGTCCCGCCTGGAGGAAGTGCGCTCCTCCAGGCGACAGCTGATGGCCGAACTGACGCACGACTGGACGCCGGAGGAGCGCGAGGCGTTCTGCACGCTGCTCACCCGCTTCAACGTCGCCCTCTCCGCCCGCCAGGCCGCACAGGGCGTTCCGGTGGCGGAGTCCGAGCCGACGTCCTGAGCCCAGGGGCATGTCGTACGTCATCACGGCGACATGCCCGCGAGTGGGGGCTCCCGGCTCTTGACCCCCGGGGCGCACCCGGTCTCATATGAGAGCGGGACCCTTCCGTACGCGGTCCGAAGCGCCGTACGCGCCCTTCTTTCGGGCGTAGCGTCCGCTTCCGCGCACGGCGGGTCCCGATCCCCTCAGGATCGCCCTCAGGCGGGAGGAGCGGTGCGAGAACGGCATGCGTCCCGAGGCGCCCGCCGAGCCCGGGAGTTCGAGGAGTTCGTCGCGGGCGCGGCCGGACGGCTGCTGCACGCCGCCACGCTGCTCACCGCGGAGGCCCCGGACGACAACCCCCGCGCGCGCCGGCTGCTCACCCTCGCCCTCGCCCAGACGTACGCCTCCTGGGACCGGCTGCGCGGCGAGGACCCCTACGACCGGGCACGCCAGCACCTGGCCACCCGCTTCGCGCGCGGGGCGTGGCACCAGTACGGGGCGCTCGGCCGGCACCGGCCGCACTCCGCCAGCGTCCTCGCGGACCTGTCGCCCCAGGAGCGGCTCGTCCTCGTTCTCCGGTTGTACGAGGGCGTCGCCGAGGAACAGACGGCCGCCCTGCTGGGGCTGCCCACCGAGCGCGTGCGCACGATCTGTGCACGGGCCATGGCGACCCTGCTGCATCCCCCGCGGGAGCCGGCACCCTCGGTACCGGGCGCGAAGGTGGCGCCGTCGTGAGAGTGCCCTGCCGCGCCCCGAGCGTCGCTCCTCGGGAGCCGTGCGGCAACGGAGGTGACCGGTGAACCTGCCCGAGCGGGAAGCGGCCGTGCGGCGGATGCTGGAGCGGACACCGCCCCCCGTGCCGCCCGATCTGCACGCGGAGGTGGTACGGCGCGGCAGCCGCATGCTGCGCCGCCGGACGACGGCGCGCCGCCTGCTGTGGCTGGTGCTGCTCGCCGCCGCCCTCGCCTTCACGATCTGGGCGTCGGTCGCCCGGCCCTGGGTGGAGCCGCCGTCGACGACGACTCCCCCCGTCAGCGACTGGTGAGAACCGGCACCCGGTGACACCTGGCAACCGGTGGGGCCCGGAAACCGGTGAGACCGCTGGGACCGCGCTCAGCCGAGGGCCTGCTGCAGGTCCGCCAGCAGGTCGTCGACGTTCTCGATGCCCACGGAGAGCCGGACGAGATCCGCGGGAACCTCCAGGGCCGAGCCGGCCGCCGACGCGTGAGTCATGCGCCCCGGGTGCTCGATCAGGGACTCCACACCGCCCAGGGACTCACCGAGCGTGAACACCTTGGCGCGGTTGCAGACCTCCACGGCCGCTTCCTCGCCGCCCTCGACCTGGAAGGAGACCATGCCGCCGAACGACTTCATCTGCTTCGCCGCGATCTCGTGACCGGGGTGCTCAGGCAGACCGGGGTACAGCACACGCGTCACGCGCGCGTGCCGGGTGAGCATGTCGGCGACCTTGGCGGCGTTCTCGCTGTGCCGGTCCATACGGACGGCGAGCGTCTTGGTGCCGCGCAGCACCAGCCAGGAGTCGAAGGGGCCCGCGACCGCGCCCATCGCGTTCTGGTGGTACGCCAACTGCTCGCCCAGCTCCCGGTCGTTCACGATCAGCGCACCGCCGACGACATCGGAGTGGCCGCCCATGTACTTGGTCAGGGAGTGCACGACGACATCCGCGCCCAGCGAGAGCGGCTGCTGCAGATAGGGGGTCGCGAACGTGTTGTCGACGACGAGCCGGGCGCCCGCGTCACGGGCGATCTGGGCGAGGGCGGCGATGTCGGTGATGCCGAGCAGCGGGTTCGAGGGCGTCTCCACCCAGACGGCCTTGGTCTTGGGGGTGAGCGCGGCTCGTACCGCCGCCGGATCGCTGGTGTCGGCGACCGACCAGTCCACCCCCCACCGCGACACGACCTTGGCGAAGAGGCGGAACGTACCGCCGTACGCGTCGTTCGGGATGACCACGTGGTCGCCGGGGCTGAGCAGCGTACGCAACAGGCAGTCCTCGGCCGCCAGTCCGGACGCGAACGCGAGACCGCGAAGGCCGCCCTCGAGGGCGGCGAGGTTCTCCTCCAGCGCCGTCCTGGTCGGGTTGGCGCTGCGGCTGTACTCGTATCCGCCGCGCAGCCCGCCGACGCCGTCCTGCTTGTAGGTGGAGACCTGGTAGATCGGCGGGACGACCGCCCCGGTGAGAGGGTCTGCGGTGTTCCCCGCGTGAATCGCGAGGGTCTCGAAATGCTGACTGATGTGCCTGTCGCTCATGGGAACCGAGGGTAGTGCGCCCGCGACGGGGATGACGCCGCGCGGGACCACGGGCGTCGAAAGGGGGAGTGACGGCGGTGGCGACCTCGGCTGCGAGGGCGACTGCGACATCGTTTGCGACGTGGTTTTCCACAGGCGCGGAGACCGGGTTGGCCAAGTGTCGGAGCGGTCTGGTTCGCTTGGGACATGGCGATTCTCTGGGTCCTGATGGCGCTGGCGCTGTTCAGCATTGTCCTGCTGCCCGTCCTCATGCGCAGGCGCTCGGGCATCCAGCAGGTCGCTCCGGGCGACCCGGACGCCGCGGACCCGGCGAACTACGGCTTTGTGCGCCAGGAGGAGCTGGACGTCCGGATGCCCGGCCCCGACCAGGACCTGCTGGACGTCCTGGACGTCGTCCAGCGCTCCCAGGACCACCGCGCGGCCGCACAGCTCCTCGCCGGCACGGAGCCCGAGGGCGAGACGCGCTGGCAGCGCGTGCAGGCCTTCGCGGGTGCCGCGTCCCTGGAGCTGCAGCAGCGGCCCGGCGGGGTGAGCGAGACGCCGGGCGGTCAGTGGCTGCGGGTGTGGCGGGCCGAGGCCCCCAAGGACGCGGGCAGTGCGGCCGTGCACGCGGAGTTCCTGGCGCAGCAGGCGTGGCGCACGTCGACGCCGGGGACGGACGAGTTCCGCATCATCATGGAGGAGGCGAAGGCGGCATGCGCGGAGGCGGCGCTGCTGGCCCCCGGTGACCCCGTCCCGTACATCGTCGAGCTCTCGGTGGCCCGCGGACTCGGCTACCCGCAGCCGGAGTTCGAGCAGCTGTGGCTGAGGATCCTGGACCGCGCGCCGACCCACATGGGAGCCCACCTGGCGGCGCTGCACTACTGGTGCGAGAAGTGGCACGGCTCCCGGGAGCTGGCGTACTCCTTCGCCGAGGCGGCCGCGGCCCGGGCGCCCCGGGGTTCCCTGCTGGCCGCCATGCCCCTCTTCGCGGTCTTCGAGCACCTGCCCGAGGTGAACCTGGTCAGCAGCTTCTACCGGAGCGAGGTCGTCACGAAGGCGATCCACGGCGCCCTCTACGCGGTGCAGTCGGCTCGCGCGGACGACCCGATGCTGGCGCACGTCCGCCATCTGCTGATGTTCTTCCTGGTCCGCGGCGAGCGCTGGACGGAGGCGATGGCGCAACTGGTCCACGTCGACGGCCATGTGGGCGCTCTCCCCTGGACCCTCACCGCCGACCCGGCCGCGGACTACGCGATCTACCGCGCTCTGGCGGTGGCGGGCTACGAGGCGAACGGAGGAAGCCCGGCCACGCTGCCCCACTGACCACGGCCACGGCCACGAAGAGCTGTCCGCCCGGTGCGACAGCCCGGTGCGACAGGGGGCTGCTCGGTACGGCAAAGGCACGGCTCGGGGCGCGCAGAGGCGCCGCGGCACCGAACCGGGCCGCCGCCCGGAATTCCCGGAGGAGCGCGCACCACCACGGAACTGCTCCCGGCGGAGGGCCGCGAGTTCTACCCGGCGGAGGGCTATCACCAGCAGTACCTTTCGGACACCAAGAACCCGGGCGGGTACTGCGGGCTCGGCGGGACGGGGGTCAAGCTAAGTACCCCGTTCGAGACGAACTCGGGCGCGCCTTGCCCCACCGGTGCCACCACGACCGACGGCTGAGCCGCACGGCTTCCGCATCGAAGGTCCCAGCTCGGCGATGGGGGCAACGACGCGACCCGCGGCCGAGCGGCCCTCCACCTTCACCCGGCCACCTTCACCCGGCCACCTCGTGGTCAGCCCTCCGCACGGGCGGGCAGCCGCCATCCCCGGCGCGGGAAGTGGCAGGTGTAGCCGTCCGGGTAACGCTGCAGGTAGTCCTGGTGCTCGGGCTCGGCCTCCCAGAAGGGGCCGACCGGCTCCACTTCGGTGACGACCTTGCCGGGCCACAGTCCGGAGGCGTCCACATCAGCGATCGTGTCCTCGGCGATCCGCTTCTGCTCGTCGTCCACGTAGTAGATCGCCGAGCGGTAACTGAGGCCGATGTCATTGCCCTGGCGGTTCTTGGTGCTCGGGTCGTGGATCTGGAAGAAGAACTCCAGGAGCGCACGGAAGTCGGTCTTCGCCGGGTCGAAAAGGATCTCAATGGCCTCCGCGTGCGTGCCGTGGTTGCGGTACGTCGCATTGGGCACATCACCCCCCGTGTAACCGACCCGGGTCGCCGTCACGCCCGGGAGTCGGCGGATCAGCTCCTCCATCCCCCAGAAGCATCCGCCTGCCAGCACGGCCCTCTGCGTCTGCGCAGTCATTACGACCCTCCAATTTCTGTCAGCTCCGCGGCATCCCTGCCCGCTGTCCTCAACGCGCGAGGCCTCCAGGCGATTCCGAGACCGCCCGACCCGCCCTGCGGTCGACGACCACCGGCCGCCGCGAGGAGCGCACCCGTACCAGGCGGACTCGGGGACCTATTCCCCCGGCAGGTATCGCTCCGGAAGCCACGGACGAGCTGGCCGTAGGCTCCGAAGAGCCGTGGCACCGGCCATCCGTACGGTGCTGCGGCCGGACCTCTCGCGGCGAACGGCAGTCAAAAATCAGTGGCCGCCTGAACCGGTCGACCCCACGCTGTACGCCATGGAAGAACCGCAACGCAGGATCCGTGCGGCCCACTCGGAATCCACGATCACCGTCTACCAGGCGTACTCCCCGGACATCGGCCTGCCTGCTGTTCGCGACGGCCGATTCCCCGCCGTGTGGAAGCGGGACAGGATGACGTGGATCAAGCCGTCGTTCCTGTGGATGATGTACCGCTGCGGCTGGGGTGCGAAAGCAGGGCAGGAGACCGTTCTCGCTGTCGAGATCACCCGCGACGGCTTCGAGTGGGCGCTGCGCCACGCCTGCCTGTCGAGCTACGCCCGCGAGGTCCACCCCGACCGCGCCACCTGGCAGCGTCAGCTGAAGCGCGCGCCCACCCGCGTGCAGTGGGACCCAGAGCGGGACCTGCACCTGCAACCCCTGCCGTATCGGTCGCTGCAACTCGGCCTCTCCGGTGAGGCCGCAGGACGCTACGCGGACGAGTGGACGGTCGCCATCCGCGACGTGACCCCACTCGCCCACGAGATCCAGGTCCTCGTCAGTGGTGGGGACCTGGACTCCGCCGCCAGGCTGATGCCCCAGGAACGCCCCTATCCCATCGAAGACGATCTCCTTGCCCACCTGTGCGGATGACGGGCTGGTCCACCTCGCCGGCTCCGGCCCATGGGTCACGTGGCAGCACAGGCTCGGCGGGACAGGTGTCTCCTGCCCGATCGGCGTCGCGAAGTTCACCGAAGAGTGAGCGCCGCGCTCCCGGGGGATCAGGCCAAGGGACTTGATCTCCCGGACCTTCTCGCGGACATCCACCGACGCCCGGGCGCCCACGGCCTGGACGGCTCCTTCTGGAACTGCGAGACATTTCTGAACGGCTACCACGAGGGCAGCCGCCGCACGGCACTCGCGGGCTTCCGCGAGTGGCCGGCCGAGGAGCTGGGCCACGGCGGCAATCTCATCTGGGAAGCACTCGTCCTCCGGCTCGTGCTGCCGGAGGTCGACGCATCGCGCTTCCGGTCACTGAGCGTAGACGAAGACGCAGCCGTGGTGACCGGGCTGGTCAGGCTGGGGGCGGTTCCGTGAGCTCCGGACGTCGGGCGACCAAGAAGGGGCGTAGAGCCCTACTTGCATTGGCTCCGGCGTACGAAGTCACCAACGGCTAGCCCGCCCGGGCAGCGGCCAGGTGGGCGTCCACCTCGACGACACCGTCGACGCCCTGGCACAGCCCCACGACCACCGGGACGAGGCGCGGTTCCGGGACATGACCCCGCAGGGTGACGGCCCCGTCCCGGACCTCGATCGCGACGGTGCCCTCTTCCAGGCCGAGGATGCGCCCCAGGACGTCCCTCTCGACCTCGCCGCGGATCTCGGCGTCCGAGCGGATGAAGGCGTCCAGCAGGTCGCTGCGGCTGACGATTCCGGTGAGGAGTCCGTCGTCGTCGATCACCGGCAGTTGCTTGACGTGCCGCCTGCGGAGTTCCCGCGCGGTCCGGGGGATCGTCCAGTCGGCACGGGCCGTGAAGGCGGGGCTGCTCATGAGCGCGCCCGCGGTCCGGGCCCGGGCCTTTCCCCAGGCGCTCTCGTCGTTCCCGTCCAGCCCCTGCGGATCAGGCATGCCCGTCTCGTGCCGCAGTACGTCGGACGAGGACACGACGCCGATGGGGGCGCCCTCGTCGTCGATGACCGGGGCCGCGGCGATGTCGTTCGCGTCCAGCAGGACTGCGATCTCGTGGAAGGGTGTGTCGGGGCGGAGGGTGATGACCTCCTCGGTCATCACGTCACCGACCGTGCGGCGGTGCAGCATGACATCGGCCTCCTCCGCGTCACGACGAGCGGCGCCCCGGCCTCCGCGGCCGGTTGTCCACGCCGTCTCCCCTACCCATGACAGCACCGGTCCGCCCCGGCGACCAGTGACGTTCGGCCCGGTGGGGAGGGCTGGCGTTCCCCGCGGCCGGGAGTGCGGTCGAGCGCGACGTGGGTCATCAAGCCGCGTACACAACCTTTTCCTGACCGAAGCCGTGGGAACGTGGATGCCGGCAGCGGCCGACACTGCCCGTCAGCGGTCCGGGCTCTTGATCCGACGATGAGAGACCTGTTCTCTTGCTGTACGCCAACGCGACCGGGTCTGCTCGACCACGCTGTCCCACTGCCGGCGGACCTCATGGTCGGAAGGGCGGTGACCCCGACGGATCCTGCCGAGCTCGTCTCCCACCTCTCGTCCCAGTGCCGCCGACGCAACGATGACGAACATGGCTGCGAAGATGGCCGAGATCATCGCGAAGACGGCACCGACCACCCCGTAGCGGGAGGCGTAGGAGTTGAAGAGACGCGGCAGGTAGACGGTTGCGCCCACCGAATAGGCCGCCGTCAGGAGGGCCGCGGTGATGCCGAAAGGGAGCAGGTCCGACTGGCCGATCCGCTTCGCCGACAGGATCCAGCCGCTCCACACGAGGAATGCGGCGGTCACCAGTACCTGGCACGCTACGGCCGCCAGACCCAGCCGGCCCCTGCCAACGACCGCGGAGAGCAGAGCGGTGAGCACTGCGTAGCCGCCGAGAGTGAGGATCCACCACAAGCCGTTGCGCGTGTTGCGCACGCTGAGGGGCTTGAGTTCCCATGTCTGTTCGAAGAGCCGCTGCGCGGCTCGCGTGAAACTCAGCACCGAGATCGTCAGAAAGACGACCCCGAAGATGCCCACGCTCGTACCTGCGCCTTGTGCAGGGGAGAAAAGGGAGCTGACTGCCGTGGCGCCCGATCCGGTGAGGTTGTAGCGCTTGATGACCCGCTCTGCGGCGTCGTAGTGCACGAATTTGCCCAGGACGGCGCCGATGAGGATGGAGAGCGGGACCAATGCCGTGAGCGCGCTGGACGCCAGGGCCATCGAGCGGTCGAAACCCACGATCTTCTGAAATCGGTTGATGACCCGCAGTGCGAAGGCAGGACGCAGCCAGAACGTCAGCGTTCTGACGAGGCGCTCGCGATTGATTCCCGCCGTCCTGCCCTCCGTGAAGATCGGAACCTGTGTGGCAGCGAGAGCCTAACGGGCGGTCGCAGGGGGGCGAAGGGCGACACGGATGCAGAAGTGCGCCACGACTTCGGCGACATCGCCGCCGAGTGCTCGGCTCGGCGTCCGGCACGCCGGCGGGAGACAATGGAACTCCCGGGTCGGGCGAGGTGGTGGCCATGCCCGCATGGCATCTGCGCGACTATCACGATGACGATCTCGACCAGGCGATCCAGATCTGGGACCAGAGCCGCCAGGCCGACGAGACCCCGGTCTTTCCGGTCTCCGAGGTGATGGCCACGGCCGAGGCCGGTCAGACGGCAGTGGTCGCGGTGGTCGGCGACGAGGTGGTGGGAATGGCCGTGGCGCAGGCGCACGGCAGGCGAGCGTGGGTGCTCCAGGTGGCGCTCGCTTCCCGCTGGCGCGAGCGCGGGATCGGCAGTGCCCTGCTCGCCGAGTTGGAACGGCGCCTGCGGGCGCTGGGCGTGCGGCGCATCAGTGCCCTGCTGCCCGCCCATGCCGCCGGGACGAGGGCTCTGGAGCACTCCGGCTACCGGTTCCGCGACGGCCTGACCTACTACGAGAAGGTCGAGCCGCGGGCAACCGCCAACGCCGACACCCTCACGGCGCTGGGCGGCCGGCTGCTGCACGAGGGGCTCTGGGACGCCATGGCCGGCATGGAGCAGGAGAAGCAGGTGATCGAACGCCGTATCGTGCTCCCGCTGACAGAACCGGTGCTGGCCGACCGCTACGGCGTCGCCCCGCCGAAGGCGGTCATCCTGTTCGGTCCGCCGGGCACGGGAAAGACCAGCTTCGCCAAGGCGGTGGCCTCACGGCTCCGCTGGCCGTTCGTGGAACTCTTCCCCTCCCGGCTCGCGGCCGCCACGAGCGAGGGGCTGGCCGTCGCGCTGCGGCAGGCCTTCGCGGACCTCGCCGAACTGGAGTCGGTGCTGCTTTTCATCGACGAGGTCGAGGAGATCGCCGGTGTGCGATCCGGGCAGGCGATCGATCCCGGGCACGGGGTGACCAACGAGTTGCTCAAACTCATCCCGGGCTTCCGCGAGCACGACGCTCGGCTTCTGGCCTGCGCGACCAACTCCGTACGCTCTCTCGACGCGGCCTTCCTGCGGCCCGGCCGGTTCGACTACGTCATCCCGATCGGCCCTCCGGACCCAACCGCCCGCACAGCGATCTGGACCCGCTACCTCAGGAACGTCGCCGACTCGGTGGATCTCACCCAACTGGTCGCGGCCAGTGAGCTGTTCACCCCGGCCGACATCGAGTTCGCCGCACGCAAGGCGGCGCAGGCGGCGTTCGAACGCGAAGTCACGCATCGCCAGGGCGGACCGGCCACCACCGAGGACTACATGAACGCCATCGCCGACACCCGGCCGACGCTCACCGCTCAGGCGATCGAGGAGTTCACCGAGGACATCGAGAAGTACAGCCGATTGTGAGACCGTTCCGAGTCCGGCTCTGACTCCGAAGCCGACTCCGGCTCTGACGCCGACTCTCAGTCCGGCTCTGAGCCCCGCTCTGAGTCCGGCTCCGACACCGACTCCGACTCCGAAGCCGAAGCCGACTCCGACTCCGGCTTCGGCTCCGGCTCTGACGCCGACTCCGGCCCTGATGCCGACTCCGGCCCTGAGTCCGGCTCCGAGTCCGATTCCGACACCCATCCGACGACGACCGAGCACCGACCGCCGACGCCGCGCGCCCACCACCGAAGCCCGATCCCCACCACCGACACCAGGCGCCCACCGCCAAAGCCAGACGCCCACCCCCAAAGCCAGACGCCAACCGCCAATAGCGCCAGGCCCCTACGCCCTGGACCGCTCCTGACGGCTCGGCCGGCGGCCCCTGACCCTCGCGAAACGCCCGTCTCCACGGCTTCGCCTCCGCCTCGCCCGACCAGCAAGCGCGCCGGTCCCCTGGCGGACCGGCGCGCCTGATCTCTCGCGGGAGGGGGGTCACGCCACTTGGGCGGCCGTGCCCCGATACCGGCGTCCGGGTCCGGCGTCAGGAGGTCTTGTGGACCACCATCGCCGAGCCGCCGCCGCGGCGCTTGGGCTCGGCCACCGCCGTGACCTTGCCGTCGGGCCCGAACTCCAGCGCCGCGACCGCGCCGATCTCCGGTGACGGCGTGAAGGTCGCCGGTGCGAGGACGAAGTGCTCGCCGAGGGCTTCGAGCGCCGGGCGCTCCGGCGAGTCGAGGAAGGCCGGTTCGGCCTCGGTCGTCGTGCGGTTGCGTTGCGAGATGCGCGGCGCGGCGACCGCCTCCGGCAGGGACATTCCGAGGTCGAGCCGGTTCACGAGGGTCTGCAGCACGGTGGTGATGATGGTGGCGCCGCCCGGGGAGCCCACCGCGATCAGCGGGCTGCCGTCGCGCATCACGAGCGTCGGCGACATGCTGCTGCGCGGCCGCTTGCCCGGGCCCGGCAGGTTCGGGTCGGGCACGCCCTCCTGCAGCGGGGTGAAGTCGAAGTCCGTCAGCTCGTTGTTGAGCAGGAACCCGCGGCCCGGGACGGTGATCGCCGAGCCGCCGGTCTGCTCGATGGTCAGCGTGTAGGAGACGACGTTGCCCCAGCGGTCGGAGGTCACCAGGTGGGTGGTCGACGGCCCCTCGTACGGCTCCTGGCTGCCCGTGCCGCGGGAGCAGCCCTGGCCGGGGTTTCGCGGGTCGCCGGGGGCGAGCGGGCTGGTCAAAGACGTGTCGGGCCGGATCAGACAGGCTCGGTCCTTGGCGAAGTCCTTGGACAGCAGTTCCTTGGCCGGTAGGTCGGAGAACGCCGGGTCGCCGACCCAGCGGTTGCGGTCCGCGAACGCGATCCGGCTGGCCTCCAGATAGTCGTGCAGCGCCTGGACCTTGTCGGAGGGCGAGAGGCGGAAGTTCTCCAGGATGTTCAACGCCTCGCCGACCGTGGTGCCGCCGGAGGACGACGGCGCCATTGAGTAGACGTCCAGGCCGTGATACGTCGTGTGCGTGGGGGCCCGCAGGATCGCGCGGTAGCCGGCGAGGTCCGAGCGTTGCATGAGCCCGGGGCGCACGGTGCGCGTGGCGCCCTTGGCCACCGGCGGGTTCTGGACGGTCCGCGCCACGTCGCGTCCGATGGGGCCGCGGTACAGGGCGTTCACACCTTCACGGGCGAGTTCCCGGTACGTGCGTGCCAGGTCCGGGTTGCGGAAGCGCGTGCCGACGACGGGCAACCGGCCGTTCGGCAGGAACAGTTGGGCGGTCGAGGTGAAGTCGCGGAATCGTGCCTCGTTCATCTTGGTCTGGGCACGGAACTCGTCGTTGACCACGAAGCCGTCGTCAGCGATACGGGTCGCGGGACGCAGGGCCTGGCCCAGGGTGACGGTGCCCCACTTCCCCAGAGCCTTCTGCCATGTCGCCGGAGTACCCGGAACGCCCACGGACAGGCCGGAGTTGACGGCCTCGTCGAACGGGATCGCCTTGCCCGTGGCCGGGTCGGTGAAGGAGTCCTGGCGCATACGGGCGGGCCCCGTCTCGCGGCCGTCGATGGTGTGCACCCTCTTCGTACGGGCGTCGTAGTACACGAAGTAGCCGCCGCCCCCGATGCCGGCCGAGTACGGTTCGACGACACCGAGCGCGGCGGCCGTGGCGACGGCGGCGTCCACCGCGTTGCCGCCGTGCCGCAGCACGTCGAGACCGACGTGGGAGGCGTACGGGTTCACGCTGGAGACGGCCCCACCGCTGCCCACGGCGACGGCCTCCTTCGCGGGCGGCCGCAGCCCGGACGATGCCCCGTGGGTCGCTCTGGGGGGTGAAGCGGCGGCGGCGGGGAGCAGGGGAAGAGTGAGCAACGCCGCGGACGCGGCGGCCACCAGGGCACGGCGGATGGTCATCGAACCTCCGGTTCGCCCCTGCGAAGAGGGGGGATCGCCGACGGGGAGCTGGGGGGTGCCCGAAACCCTGGCAAACAGCTGTGGGGCCAGCAACGCCGTGGAAGAAAGTTTGCGGAAGATCTGAGGTTTCCGGAGGCAGGGGTGCGGGAGACGACGGACCGGCTCCGGCGGCCGTCCGTCCGGGCCTGCCTGCCTGCGGGCACGGTCGAGGTCGTGTCCGGCGTGTGTGAGAGCCGTGTCCTCGGGTGCGTCTGGGGTCGGGACGGCCGTACCCCGCCCGCGGTTTCCTGCGGCGCGGTGCGGGTGGCCGAGGGCTGAGAGCACGGCGCGTCCGGCGGGCGTGCGGCAGGACCCGCGCGGTGGAGGCGCCCGGCCGGCCCCGTACCGGCGGAAGCGCCCCGAAGTACCGACGGAGGCGCCCGAACCCTAGGACCCGGCGGTCGGCTGCGGCGGGAGCGCGAACCGCAGCAGGGCTCCGGCCTGCTCCGACCGCAGCTCCGTCGGCACCTCGATATGCCGGACCTCGCCCCCTTCGTCGATCACGGTCTCGGTCAGCTCGCCGACCACGTCGGGCACCTCCCGCAGCGGCTCCCCGCAGAGCGGACAGGTCTTCCCCGAGCGCGCGAGCAGCCCGTCCCGGTCGCAGACGACCCCGGGCACGACGGCATCGTCGTCCACCGCCAGCGTCCGGACCGCGGCCAGAGAGGCCGCCCACAGCGTCTCGTCGAGTCCGACGGCGGCGGGTCTGCGGGTCGCCTTGGCTTCCAGGATCTCGCCGACGAGCTGCCGCTGCTCCTCGTGCGCGTGTTCGGAGACCAGTTCCTGCACCTTCTCCCTGATGTCCGCGGGCGTCGCGCCCTCGCGGTCGATGGCGAAGGTGCTGACGAGGCGGTCCTTCAGTTCACGCGGCAGGAAGTCGACGAAGACCGGGACCTCGTGCGTGACGCCGCCGACGGCGAGCAGGTCGTAACCCCCGTGGCCAAACAGCTGTTTGAGCTCGCCGACCAGCCGCCGGTAGTGTTTCTTGCTCAGCTCGTCGGCCTTGTTGCGCACGTGGTACTCGGCGTATTCGTCCGCGTAGTCGTGCTTGCGGAGCACTCGGTCGCGGATGACCTTCAGCTCCCGGACCTGGTCGAGGTAGTGCTCCCAGACCTCGCCGATCCCCTTGTCCACGACGACGGCGCAGGTGCGGTAGTACTCGTCGAGAACGCCCAGCAACGGCCGGACGTAGGGATCGACGTCCACCACGATGCGTTCGCGGGTGCGCCGGGGCAGCCACACCTCTTCGTAGATGTCGTTGCCGCTGCAGGAGAAGACCGCGACGGCGGCGGGCCGCTGGGGCTCCTCCTCGATGGACTTCCCGATCCTCGCGATGTCCTCGCGCAGGGAGAGCCGTGCGGCGCGGTCGGCCGAGCCGTCCTCGGCGAGCGGACGGATACGGTCCAGCAGGCTGGCCACGCGGGTGCTGAAGGTACGGCGTCCGGTCCCCTGCGGTGGGTCCGCCGGAACGTAGAGGGAGACCAGGGGGAGCCCGTTGCCGTTCAGCCGCAGGATTCGATCGACCTGCTCTTGCGTGATCATCGCCGCTCCTCGCCGCTCCAAGAACCTCGGCCCCTGTGTTCCAGCTAACGAGGTGGGAGAGGGAGCGGCAACCGGAGTCCTCGCGGAGGACCTCCTGGTGGAGCGTGCGTTCGGATCGAACGGCCCGTCCGGGCCTCACAAAAGGAAATGCTATTCAAGGAAATATGGTTGCACAGATATTCCGAATTACATCCGCCAGGTACTGTCATCACACAGCCAAAACGTTTCTTCAGCGATTCATTCCCCCGAATGCCGGATACCTCACGCCGCATGGCGCTCGTTAGGTGATCGTGACTTGGAACGAACCGGAAGATCAGATCCCCGTCGGGAGTGCCGCCCTGTGGCGCGAGTTGATCGGCGGCGACGTGCGCCTCAAGGGGTGTTCGGACCTTCTTGAAGACTTCCTCAAGGAGATCAGCGACATGGAAAGTGAATACCAGCGGGCTCTGGACGGAGCCTCCTGAGCCAGGGCGCGGAGGAGCTGGGAATGGACAGGCTTCAAGGCGAGCCAAGCCTCTACGACATTCAGTTCGCCCTGAGAACCGATTATGACGCACTGGGACAGCATTCTTACGATGTTGATCCCCTCGAGGCGCATCACGTCTGGAACGCCCCCGGTCCGGACATCACGCCGAGCGGCTGGGATCCGGACGAGGAGCTGGCCCAGATGCTGTCCACGGTCTCGAGCGTGGACCCCGCTCCGCCCGTCCTCGACGGGCAGCACCGCCATCGGGGGGAACGACGGCGGCCCCGGCCCGGGGCCCACACCCTCGACAGTGGCCAGAGCGTCACTCCGGTCACGGTCCTGGTCGCGACCATCGCCGCCTGCGCGGTGGCCATGCTGGGCTGGTCCGTCGCCTATTCGTACACCCAGCTGCGGGACATCGCCTCGACGGTGCTGCCGGCGCCCTTGGCGCAGTGGTGGCCGCTGACGGTGTACGGGCCGTGGTTCGTGGCCGCTCTGTCCATCCTGCGGGCGGCGGTTCAGCACCGGACCGCCCGGCGGTCCTGGGGTGTGGTCATGGTGGCCTCCGCCACGGCGGCGATCCTGAGCATCAGCCACTCGTCGCATTCTCTGCTCTCGATGGTGGTCGTCGGCATTCCGCCGATCACCGCCCTGGTGTGTTTCCGGGAGCTCGTCGGCCAGGTCTCGTGCAAATACCGCCCTCGGCATGCCGCCCCGCACAGCAAGGAGCAGCCCGCCGACGACTGACGCCGGGATGCGAGAAAGTTCTCCCCGCCGGTCGACCGATCTGCTCAGCGGCCCGCCCCGAACCGGGGCGGGCCGTCGTGGTCGGCGGCTCAGTCCGGGCCGCTCCCGTAGGGCCTGGTCAGGATCTCCAGCCTGTGGCCATTCGGATCGTCGAAGTACGCTCCACGGCCCCCGTCGTTGTGGTTGATCTCGCCGGGTCGGTCGTGGTAGGGATCCGCCCAGTACGGCAGGTCCGCCGCCCGGATACGGGTGAAGATCGCGTCGAAGTCGTCCTCGGAGACCAGGAACGCGTAGTGCTGCGGGGTGATCGACTCCGCCGCGTCCATGTAGTCCAGCGTCACTCCGTTCGGGATCTGCACCGGGATGAACGGGCCGTACTGGGGGGCCACTTCCAGGCCCAGCAGATCCGCGAGGAACCGCGCGGACGCCTCCTTGTCATGCGCGGCCACGATCGTGTGGTTGAGCTCGACAGCCATCGTTCGGGCCTCCTGTCCATGGGTGCCGGAACCACTTCCCACGCTAAAACGATGTGAGGCGGCCGCGGGGGCCGCCTCACGTGGTCGTCGCGAGAACCTCAGATGGTCGCCGTGTCGATCACGAACCGGTACCGCACATCGCTGCTCAGCACCCGCTCGTACGCCTCGTTGATCTCGGACGCGCTGATCAGCTCGATCTCGGCGCCGATGCCGTGCCGCGCACAGAAGTCGAGCATCTCCTGGGTCTCGCCGATACCGCCGATGCCGGAGCCCGCCAGGGTCTTGCGGCCGCCGATCACCGAGAACAGGTTGAGCGAGATGGGCTCCTCGGGGGCGCCCACGTTCACCAGCGCGCCGTCCGTCTTCAGCAGCGACAGGAACGCGCCGAAGTCCAGCGGTGCAGACACGGTCGACACGATCAGGTCGAAGGTGCCGCGCAGTTCCTCGAAGGTCTTCGGGTCGCTGGTGGCGTGGTAGTGGTCGGCGCCCAGCTTCAGCCCGTCCTCCTGCTTGCGCAGGGACTGCGAGAGCACGGTCACCTCGGCGCCCATCGCGTGCGCGATCTTGACGCCCATGTGGCCGAGGCCGCCCAGGCCGACTATCGCGACCTTCTTGCCGGGGCCCGCGTTCCAGTGCCGGAGCGGGGAGTAGGTCGTGATGCCGGCGCACAGCAGCGGGGCGGCCACATCGAGGGAGAGGCCGTCCGGGATGCGCACGGTGTAGTTCTCGTCCACGACGATCTTCTGCGAGTAGCCGCCGTAGGTGGGCTCGCCGTTCTTGTCGAGGGCGTTGTACGTGCCGGTCACGCCTTTGAGGCAGTACTGCTCCAGCCCTGCCTGGCAGTTCTCGCACTCACGGCAGGAGTCGACCAGGCAGCCGACGCCCACGCGGTCGCCGACCTTGAACTTGGTGACGCCCGAGCCGACCTCGGCGACGACGCCCGCGATCTCGTGACCCGGAACCATCGGGAAGATCGCCTCGCCCCAGCCTTCACGGGCCTGATGGATGTCCGAGTGGCAGATGCCGGCGAACTTGATGTCGATCAGTACGTCGAACTCGCCGACCTCGCGGCGCTCGATGGTGGTGCGCTCGAGCGGAGCCTTGGCAGCGGGCGCGGCGTACGCAGCAACGGTGGTCATGCCGGGTTTCTCCTAGGGGTCGCGCGCCCGGCTGCCTTCCACCGGGCACGGCGTCCAGCCTGTCTGCTCCCGCGCTTCCCACCCAGGTCACAGCTCTGCCTACGTCCAGCGGTCCTACTACTGACGGGGTCAGGTTCACGTCCGTACGACCAGGAATACTGGACGTATGGACGCAAGACCCGACTCCGTACCGGAACCCGAGGTCCCGGGGGCCGGTCAGGCCTTGGACCGGCGCGCCGAGCTCAGCGAGTTTCTGCGCACCCGGCGGGCCCGGCTCAAGCCCGAGGACGTGGGGCTGCCGGACTTCGGGCGGCACCGGCGGGTGCCGGGACTGCGGCGCGAGGAGCTGGCTCAGCTGGCCGGGGTTTCCGTGGCGTACTACACGCGCCTGGAGCAGGGCAACGGACGGAACGTGTCCGCGGAGGTGCTCGACTCGATCGCCCGTGCGCTGCGGCTGAGCAACGCGGAGCACGCGCATCTGACCCATCTGGCCAAGCCGAAGGCGCACAAGAAGAAGCCGTCCGCGCGACCCCAGCAGGTGCGGTCGTCGCTGCGCTGGCTGCTGGACTCCTTCGACGGTGTCCCCGCGTACATAGTGGGGCGGCGCGCGGAGATCCTCGCGTGGAACCGGATGGCCGCGGCCGTGTTCGGGGACTGGTCACAGGTGCCGCAGCAGGAGCGGAACTGGGCGCGCATGGTGTTCCTGCGGCCCGAGTACCAGGACCTGTTCGTGGACTGGGAGCAGAAGGCGATCGACATCGTGTGCCAGCTCCGGTACGAGGCGGGGTGCCACCCGGACGATCCGCGGCTGTCCGCGCTGGTCGGGGAGCTCTCGGTGAAGAGCGAGGAGTTCGGGCGGCTGTGGGCGACGCACGACGTCAAGGAGAAGAGCCACGGGCTGAAGCTGCTGCGGCATCCTCTGGTCGGCGATCTTGCGCTGCAGTTCGAGTCGTTCAAGGTGCCGGACGACGGTGGGCTGGCGCTGGTGACCTACCACGCCGAGCCGGAGTCCGCGTCCGCGGAGGCGCTGCGGCTGCTGGCGAGCTGGGGCACGGACGCGACCCGCGCGGGCACGACCGCACCCCGGCCCTGAGCGCGCAGAAGCCTGGACCGGGCTGCAGCCGGGCCGTGCGGCGGCCCGGAGACGCCGATGCCGCCGGTGCCCGGAAGGGCGGCCGGCGGCATCGGGGACGCGGCTGTGGTGACCGTGGGTCAGACGGCCGAACCCGCCTTCCACTCGGCCCAGCTCATGTTCCAGCCGTTGAGGCCGTTGTCGGGCGAGACGGTCTTGTCGCCGGTGTTGGAGACCACCACGACGTCACCGACGATCGAGTTGTTGTAGAACCACGCGGCCGGCGTGCTCGGGTCGTTGGCGCCCTTCTTGTCCTGCAGGCCGACACAGCCGTGGCTGGTGTTGACGCTGCCGAAGACCGACGGGTCACCCCAGTAGTTGCCGTGGATGAAGGTGCCGGACGTGGTCAGACGCATGGCGTGCGGCACGTCCTTGATGTCGTACTCGCCCTTGCCGTCGGAGTCCTTGAAGCCCACCGTCGCGCCGTTCATCCGGGTCTGGGTGAACTTCTCGGAGATCACCATCTGGCCCTGGTACGTGGTGTGCTGGGGAGCGCCGGCGGAGATCGGGATGGTCTTGACGGTCCTGCCGTCCTGCGTGACCTTCATCTGCTTGGTCTTCGCGTCGACGTACGAGACCTGGTTGCGGCCGATCTTGAAGGTGACCGTCTTCTGCTGCACGCCGTAGAGACCGCTCGCGCCCTGGACGCCGTCCAGGTTGAGCTTCATCGTGACGGTGGAGTCCTCCTTCCAGTACTGCTCGGGCCGGAAGTCGAGCCGGTTGGCACCGAACCAGTGCCCGACGACCTCCTGACCACTGCTGGAAGTGACGGTGATCCCCTTCTGCACGGCGGCCTTGTTGGTGATCGCCTTGTCGAAGTTGATCGAGACCGGCATGCCGACGCCGACGGTCGAGCCGCTCTCCGGCGTGAAGCCGCCGATGAAGGAGTGGGCCGGCGCGACGGTGGTGAACGAGGCGTTCTCATGGGCCTCGCGGCCCTTGGAGTCCTTGGCGGTCACGGCGACCTTGTAGGTCGTGGCCCGGTCCAGCTGGCCGATGGGCGCCCAACTCGTCTTGTCCGCGGATATCTGGCCGGAGACGGGGGTGCCGGACGCGGTGGTCATGGTGACGTTGGTGAGGGTGCCCTTGGCGACCGACACCTTGGCGGCGTTGTTGATGGACGCGTTGTCGGACCCGTCCGCCGGCGTGATCTTGATCTGCGCCTCGGAGGTCTTCTGGGCGGCCGCCGCGTCGGCCTTGGCCTGTGAGGTGGAGTCGTTACCGCTGCCACCGGCCGCCGAGTTGCCCCCGCTGCACGCGGTGAGTACCAGCACTCCGCCGAGCAGTGCGGACGCGGTCATCAGACACCTACGCCGCTTACTGTCCGTTATCACACGCTTCTCCATCGTTGCCGAATCCCCAAAACCCCGTTCGAGTCCCCGTAAACCCCCGTTCGAGTCCCCTTGAGAACCATCAACGGTACGGTCGGCTCGTCGCGTTCCACATTCCGCGAAGGTGTGGGGCACGCCACGTCGTACGAGAGGTACGCAGGTGGCCTCCGCGCCGCGCGGGACACAAGGGAACGTCCCTTGAGACGACGGGACCCCGGGCGCCGGTTGCCGCCCGGGGTCAAGATTTTCCCAAGCACGTCAGCCGAGTCCGACCTCCTCCTCGTCCTCGTCGCCATCGGCCTCGTCGTCCACGCCGAGGGCCCAGTCCGGCGAATCGGGGTCGTAGTCGATCTGCTCGCTGCTCCAGGAGGCCTGGACGAGTTCGACCCCCGGTACCTCGCCGACCAGGTCGGCCGGGTCGATGAGATACGCGATGGCCTCGGCCGGGTCGTCCGTCACCGCGTCCTCGGTGTACGCGCGCTCGCCGTCGGGCATGTCCGGGTCGTCCGCGATACGGCCCAGTGCGGCCTTGGTGACGGCGTCGGCTTCGATGACCTCGACGACCAGTTCCGCACGAAGGCGGACATACCGTGATGTCTCAGAAGTGCTCATGGCGGGCAGCGTACGGCCCGGAGGCTGTGCGACTTTCCCGCGACCCGCGACTTTCACTAGCATCGCCCCACACGGCCAATTCGCAAGCGCCACAGGGGGATCGGTATTTCGTGTCCGCCGCACGTCGATCGTCGTCCACCACACGCCGGACATTGCTGACTGCCACCGCCGCGGGGACCCTGCTGGGCGCCCTGTGGTTCGTACCGTCCGCGAACGCGACACCGGACACGCCCGAACAGCAGCCTTCGCTCACCGCACGGACGTCCGCGGGGGCGGACGCTACGGCGGACACCGCCCAGACGGACACCCAACTGGCCGACACGGGAAGCGTGGACACCACGCCGTACGTGGTCGGCGGCACGCTCTTCCTGTGTCTGGGCGCGGGCTTCGTGACCTACTCGGTGCGCAGGGAGCGCATGGGGGCCTGAGGGCCGCCGTCGGGACGACGGCCCCCCAAATCGGTCGGCACGGGCGCTCACACCAGCGGACCGGTGACCCCTTCCACCGCCGTGACCAGCTGCCCCGTACGCACGAACTCGTCCGCCGCGGCGAGATCCGGGGCCAGGAAGCGGTCCGGGCCGGGGCCCTCGACGCCTGCCTTGCGCAGGGCCGTGATCGCCGCCTGGGACGCGGGCGCCGGCGTCAGGCCCTCGCGGAGTTCGACGGCCCGGGTCGCCGCGTACAGCTCGATCGCCAGGACACGGGTCAGATTGTCCACCGCCGTGCGCAGCTTGCGCGCCGCCGACCAGCCCATCGAGACGTGGTCCTCCTGCATCGCGGAGGACGGGATCGAGTCGGCGGAGGCCGGCACGGCCAGCCGCTTCATCTCGCTCACCAGCGCCGCCTGCGTGTACTGGGCGATCATCAGGCCCGAGTCCACGCCCGCGTCGTCCGCCAGGAACGGCGGCAGGCCGTGCGAGCGGTTCTTGTCCAGCAGACGGTCCGTGCGGCGCTCGGCGATGGAGGCCAGGTCCGCCGCCGCGATGGCGAGGAAGTCCAGGACGTACGCCACGGGGGCGCCGTGGAAGTTGCCGTTCGACTCGACGCGGCCGTCGGGCAGGACCACCGGGTTGTCGACCGCCGACGCCAGCTCGCGCTCGGCGACCAGGCGGGCGTGCGCGAGCGTGTCCCGGCCGGCGCCCGCGACCTGCGGGGCACACCGCACCGAGTAGGCGTCCTGGACGCGCGGCGCGTCGTCCTGGTGATGGCCCGTCAGCCCCGAACCCTTGAGCACGGCCAGCATGTTGGCGGCCGACGCGCCCTGCCCGGGGTGGGGGCGGATGGCGTGCAGCTCGGGCGCAAGCACCTTGTCCGTGCCCAGCAGCGCCTCCAGCGACAGGGCCGCCGTGACGTCGGCCGACTTGTACAGCCGCTCCAGGTCCGCCAGCGCCATGACCAGCATGCCGAGCATGCCGTCGGTGCCGTTGAGGAGCGCGAGGCCCTCCTTCTCGTGCAGTTCGACGGGGGCGATGCCGTGCTCGGCGAGGAGTTCGGCGGCGGGCCGTACGGCACCGTCGGGGCCCTCGGCGTCGCCCTCGCCCATGAGCGTGAGCGCACAGTGGGACAGCGGTGCGAGGTCGCCGGAGCAGCCGAGCGAGCCGTACTCGTGCACGACCGGGGTGATGCCCGCGTTGAGGATGTCGGCCATGGTGCGCGCGACCTCGGGGCGGACGCCGGTGTGCCCCGAGCAGACGGTCTTCAGCCGCAGGAACATCAGGGCACGCACGACCTCGCGCTCGACCCGGGGGCCCATTCCGGCCGCGTGTGAGCGGACGATGTTGCGCTGCAGCCGGGTGCGCAGCTCCTGGCTGATGTGCCGGGTCGCCAGGGCGCCGAATCCGGTACTGACCCCGTAGACGGGCTGCGGCTTCGCCGCCAGCGCGTCGACGACCTCGCGGGCCGCCGCAAGGGCCGCCAGGGCCTCCGCGGAGATCTCGATCCGGGCGCCCACGCGCGCCACGGCGAGGACGTCGGACGCGGTCACCCCGGACGTCCCCACCACCACAGTGTGCATATCCATATTCAGGAGCGTACGCAGTGAATTCGTTGATGTCACTAGTGGGAGCCCGGTGGACCCCTTACCACCCGGTGACCTCAGCAACACCGCCCGGTGACCTCAGCGGCGGCCCCGGAAACGGCGGCGTTCACCGGCGGCGGGAGGCGGTGCGTCGGCCAGCCGTACCACCGGATCGTCGGGGCCCTCGCGGCCCGCGACCACGGGCTTTCCGGCGCGCAGGGCCTTGGCCCGGTACTGTGCCGCGTCCGCGAGCCGGAACAGCCGGCGGGCCGAGCGGACCGGGCCGATCGGGTCCTGGGTCGAGGCGACCCCACAGGCGACCCCGTCACCGAGCTCCAACTCGGCGGCCCGGCGGCAGACTTCGTCGGCGATCCGGACGACCTCGTCTCCGGGCGGGCCGACCGCGACGAGGCAGAACTCGTCACCGCCGAGCCGGGCCACAAGGGCGCCGGGAAGCATCGCACCGCACAGCGAGAGGACCGAGCCGAAGCGTTCCAGCAGGCGGTCGCCCACGGCGTGCCCGCGGGTGTCGTTGACCCGTTTGAGGCCATTGAGATCGCAGACGACGAGCGAGACGACGGCCCCGTCGTCGCGATGCCGCTCGATCGCCTCCTCGAGGCGGACGTCGACGGCACGCCGGTTGGCGAGACCGGTGAGCGCGTCGGTGAAGGCGAGGCGGCGGGCCTCCTCCAGGCGCTCGGTCTGGGCGAGACCGGCGGCGACGACGGAGGCGAGGACGGTGGCGAAGTCGGCGTCGGCACCCTCGAAGAGGGGGGCATCGGCCCGGCGGGCGACATACAGCTCGCCCCAGGCGCGGCCGTGCAGCACCAAGGGCGCGACCACACAGCATCCGCGGCCGCGTCTTCGCAGGGCGGCCACGCGCTGGTGGCAGTACCCGGCGTGCCCCGCCGCCGGACCCTCGGCGGTCTCCACCCAGGCGCTCGGCCCGCCGCCGCCCGCCCAGCGCTCGTGCAGGAACTCGGTGATCTCCGGGAACTGATGCACGGGATACGCCTCGTGCTCCGGGAACTCCTCCTCCTCGGGGGCGAGCTCCCCCACGTTGACGAGGACCTTCAGTCGTCCGCGCTCGCGCTCCCACACGGAGAGCGCGGCGAAGCTCCCGGCAAGCGCACGGCACGCGCCGAGCGCGGCGGCCCGCCAGGACTCCCGAGGTGTGTGTGCCGCCGCCATGCCCTGGGCCAGCGCGACCACGGCCGTCAGCCGACTGTCCTCACCCATCACTCCAGGCTAGGGACGATCGCGACAATATGAGACATTGGTGCGGCGATCAGGGGTCGAGGGCGTGCCCGCGACTACTCGCCCGGCCACTGCGGGGTGCGCTTCTCGTTGAAGGCGGCCACCCCCTCGGCCCGGTCGCCCGAGAACGCCACCGAACGCCACGCCGCGTCCTCGACCTCGAGACCGGCCCGCAGATCGAGACCGTGGCCCAGCCGCAGGGCGCGCTTGGCGGCCCGCAGGCCGACCGGGGAGTTCGCGGCGATACGGGACGCGAGGGCGAGCGCCTCCGCACGATCGCCGCCCTCCGCCACGAGCTCGTCGACCAGGCCCAACTCCCGCGCCTCGGCCGCCTCCAGACGCCGCGCCGTGAAGATCAGCTCCGCCGCGCGCGCCGCGCCCACCCGGCGGGGCAGCAGCTGCGTACCGCCGCCTCCGGGGATGACCCCGACGGACACCTCGGGCAGCCCGAGCACCGCCGTGCGGTCGGCCACGATCAGGTCGCAGGACAGCGCCAGCTCGAAGCCGCCGCCCAGCGCGAAACCGTGGACGGCGGCGACCGTCGGCATCGGCAGCTCCAGGACACCGGTGTACGCGGCACGTGCGACGGGCCGCTGGCGCACCAGGTCGGCGTCCGTGAAGGAGTTGCGCTCCTTGAGGTCGGCGCCCACGCAGAACGCGCGCTCGTGCGTCGACGTCAGCACCGTCACCCGGGCGTCCCGGTCGGCGGCGAGGTGCGCGCACGCCTCGGTGATCGAGCGCGCCATCTCGGTGGACACCGCGTTCATCGCCTTGGGCCGGTCCAGCGCCAGCTCCGCGACGTATCCGTGCCGCCGTACGACGACGTACTCGCCGAACCGCCGCTCGTCGCCCTGCTCCGCCATGACACCCTCCCGGTTAACGCGGGTTAACTACCGACGCTCCGATCATCGCAGCCCGAGCGGCCCTGCGGAAGCCGCCGCGAGCCCCTGTCGGATACGGGCCATCCACCGCCACCCCTCCCCTTTTCGGGTGACATCCGGGCCATCTCCCCATCACCGCACCCAATGGACACATAGCCTGCGCATCGCTACGGCGCATCGGGGGAGTGCGGGCACACCGGGGAGGGACGGCATGGCGACGGACACGGCCATCGGCGAGAGCACCACGGCGGAGCGCGGCGCCTCCGGCCCGGTCTGGTGCCGCCCTGCGGGCCGGCACCGCAAGCCCCGTCCCCGCCGTGTGGTGCTGGCGGTCGGCGGGTTCGCGCTCGCCGCCGGAGCCCTGAGTCTGGTGCGCCTCGCGCCCGACTCGGTGACGGGCGGGGGCGGCACCGCGGAGGCCGAGCCCAGGATCGACACCAGCGACACGGCGGCGACGGTCGGGAGCGTGCCGCAGGCCCGTACCGTGAGCCGCTCCACGACGGCGGCCGGGACGGAAGCGAGCACGAGCCCGTCCGCGCCGCGCACCGTGGGCCCGTCCGCGTACCCGTCCCCGTCGCCATCCCTCGCCACCGACCCCGCGACCGGCATCCCCGAGGCACCGTGGTCCCCCACGGCTTCCGCGACCCCCGAACCCCCGACCCCCACCGCGCCACGGCCCACCCCGCCCCCACCGACGCGCCCGGCCACACACACCCCGGCCCCGGAACCCGACCCCCCGGGCCTGTGCGTCCCCCTCGTCGGCCTGTGCGTCAACGGCTCGTCCGAGCAAGGGGATTGAGCCGGAGCGGTACGGGCCGGGCCCCAGGATCAGGGCGCGCCCACGGGACACCCGGCAGTCGAGCGGGACCGCGCGGCAAAGGACCGGCCCGCACGGATCGACACGCCCCTACGCACACAAGGACACCCCTCAGTCGAGCCGGACGGGGCGGGCAGACGGTCGGCGCGGGCAGAGCGTGGGCGCATGGCAGGAGCGAGGTACCGTCGGCCGCCGGGCCGACGGTCCGCCCCCGCCGTGGCGTCACGGCTACCGGGACTCCGCTTCCCGCCGGGCCAGGAGCCAGGGCTCGATCACGCCGAGGCCGCGCACCGGGCGCTGCCACATCGGCTGGAGCGCGAAGCGGTAAGGGGGAGGCTCCTTGCCCTCCTTCTCCGCCGCGGCCGCGGCCTCGGCGGCCTCCGTCTCCGACGCGGGCGCTTCCCCGGTATGGATGAGCTCCTCCGCAAAGGCGCCGTCCACCAGGACCGAGTCCCGGGGAGCTATCGAGGTCAGCCGGCTCGCCAGGTTCACGGTAGTACCGAAGACGTCGCCCATCCGCGTGGTCACCGTGCCGAAGGCGATGCCCACCCGCAGCTCGGGCATGGTCTCGTCGTTCGCCATCGTCTCGATCAGGCGCAGCGCGATCTCCGCGGCGACTCCCGCGTCGTCCGCCGCGTACAGCACCTCGTCGCCCAGCGTCTTGATGAGCCGTCCGCCGTGCGCGGCGACCAGGTCGGCCGCCGTCGTCTCGAACGCCTCGACGAGTTCGCCGAGTTCCTCCTCCTCCATGCGCCGCGTCAGACGCGTGAAGCCGACGAGGTCCGCGAAGCCGACCGCGAGGCGGCGGTCGACCATCTCCTCGTCGTCCCCGGCCTGGACGACCCGGCCGGTCGCGGCGGCGAGCTGGCGCCGCCAGACGTAGACGAGGAACTCCTCCAGTTCCGGCAGGAGCAGCTCGACCAGGGGGTAGGTCACCTCGGTACGGGTCATACCGGGTTCGGGCGGCTCGGTGAGGCCCTCGAGGAAGGAGTCGATCTGCCACTCGGCCAGTCGGGCGGTGGTCTGCCCGGTGGAGCGCGCCACCTGCACCGCCATCGCCTCGCTCAACAGGCCCGCCTCGACCAGACCGGCGAGCCGGCGCAGGGCCAGGACGTCGGCCTCCGTGAGGGCCTTGGCCTGGCCGATGTCCGCGAAGCCCATCGCCCGCCAGAATCGGGACGCCAGTTCCATCGAGACGCCCGCGCTACGGGCCGCCTGAAAGGGGGTGTAGCGGCGCTCCGCGCCCAGGATGAGCTGCTCCAGGCGGAGCGCGAGGGGGTTCTCCTCGGACTCGGCGTTTTCGTCGCGCCCCGGTTCACCGTCGGGGGCGGGGTGTACGCCCGTGCCCGAGCCCGTGTCGTCGACGGTCACGCGTGCTGCCCTTCCGATCTGCCGCGGTCAGGTATCGACCGCGGTCAACTCTACGGCAGGTGTGCGGTAGCTCACTCCTCGGCCGTGTCCGCCCCCGGCGTCACGCCGGCCGCAGATGCACCACGTCCCCTGCCCCCACCGGCTCCTGCACTCCCTCGTCCGTCGCCAGCACGAGACGGCCGTCGCCGTCGATCGCCACCGCCTCACCGGTGATGGACCGGTCGCCCGGCAGGTCGGCCCGTACGAGGCGGCCCAGCGTCGCGCTGCCCGCCGCGTATGTCTCCTGAAGGCCGCAGGCCGCCGGGTCGCCGTCCGCGGCACGCCAGCGGCTGTACCAGTCCGCCAGGGACCGCAACACCGCCCGCAGCAGCGGGTCGCGGTCCGTGGTCCGGGCACCCGCCAGGGCCAGCGAGCCCGCCATGGGTACCGGCAGCTCGTCCTCACGCAGCGTGACGTTGATCCCGATGCCGACCACCACTGCGGCCTCGCCCGCGCGCTCCGCGAGGATCCCCCCGGCCTTGCGTTCCTCCCCGCCCACGCTGACCAGCAGGTCGTTGGGCCACTTGAGTGCCGTGTCGACCCCCGCGGCCCGCGCGAGCCCCGTCGCGACAGCCACCCCGGCGAGCAGCGGCAGCCAGCCCCAGCGGGCGACCGGCACCCCGGCAGGCTCGAGCAGGACGGAGAAGAACAGACCGGAGCGGGCGGGGGCCGTCCAGGTGCGGTCGAGCCGCCCGCGCCCGGCGTTCTGCTCCTCGGCCACCAGGACGGTGCCCTCGGCGGCGCTGCCGGCCGCGGCGAGGGCGACCAGGTCGCTGTTGGTGGACCCGGTGCGCTGCACCACCTCGATCCCGGACCAGAACCCGCCCTCCCGCAGCAGTCCGCTGCGCAGCGTGGCGGCGTTCAGGGGAGGGCGGTCCAAGTCGGACCAGCGGCCGCCACCGCCGGCGGCGTCGTTCGACCGGTCGTTCGCGTCTGAGGCATCTCGCGGCATCATGCAAGCCACCCTAGGTGTGGTAAACGCCGCACTGCCGATCGGTAGGCACGCCACTACGCTACGGATGAGTAACCGTTCGTTCTTCTGAGCATTTCGTAGCACCTCACCCTCACGTCCCCATTGAGCAGGCAGGGAGCCGCATCCCGATGTCCGAGCCGGAAGAGATCGACATTCACACCACCGCGGGCAAGCTCGCGGACCTCCAGCGCCGCGTCCAGGAGGCGACGCACGCCGGCTCGGAGCGTGCCGTCGAAAAGCAGCACGCCAAGGGCAAGCTGACGGCGCGTGAGCGGATCGAGCTGCTGCTGGACGAGGGCTCGTTCGTGGAGCTCGACGAGTTCGCCCGGCACCGCTCGACCAACTTCGGTCTGGAGAAGAACCGCCCGTACGGCGACGGCGTCGTGACCGGGTACGGAACCGTGGACGGCCGCCCGGTCGCCGTGTTCTCGCAGGACTTCACCGTCTTCGGCGGCGCCCTCGGCGAGGTCTACGGCCAGAAGATCGTCAAGGTGATGGACTTCGCCCTGAAGACGGGCTGCCCGGTCGTCGGCATCAACGACTCCGGCGGCGCCCGCATCCAGGAGGGTGTCGCCTCCCTGGGCGCGTACGGGGAGATCTTCCGCCGTAACACCCACGCCTCCGGAGTGATCCCGCAGATCAGTCTGGTCGTCGGCCCGTGCGCGGGCGGCGCGGTGTACTCCCCCGCGATCACCGACTTCACGGTGATGGTGGACCAGACCTCACACATGTTCATCACCGGCCCGGACGTCATCAAGACGGTCACCGGTGAGGACGTCGGCTTCGAGGAGCTGGGCGGCGCCCGCACCCACAACACCGCCTCCGGCGTGGCCCACCACATGGCCGGGGACGAGAAGGACGCCATCGAGTACGTCAAGCAGCTGCTGTCGTACCTGCCGTCCAACAACCTCAGCGAGGCCCCGGCCTTCCCGGAGGAGGCGGACCTCTCCGTCACCGACGAGGACCGGGAGCTGGACACGCTGGTCCCGGACAGCGCGAATCAGCCGTACGACATGCACACGGTGATCGAGCACATCCTGGACGACGCCGAGTTCTTCGAGACGCAGCCGTTGTTCGCGCCCAACATCCTCACCGGCTTCGGCCGGGTCGAGGGCCACCCGGTGGGCATCGTCGCCAACCAGCCGATGCAGTTCGCGGGCTGCCTCGACATCGACGCGAGCGAGAAGGCCGCGCGGTTCGTGCGGACGTGCGACGCGTTCAACGTGCCCGTCATCACCTTCGTCGACGTGCCCGGGTTCCTCCCCGGCGTCGACCAGGAGCACACCGGCATCATCCGCCGCGGCGCCAAGCTGATCTACGCGTACGCGGAGGCGACGGTCCCGCTGATCACGGTCATCACGCGCAAGGCCTTCGGCGGCGCCTACGACGTCATGGGCTCCAAGCACCTGGGCGCCGACCTCAACCTCGCCTGGCCGACCGCCCAGATCGCCGTCATGGGCGCGCAGGGCGCGGTCAACATCCTGCACCGCCGCACGATCGCCGAGGCCGACGAACCGGAGGCGACCCGCGCCCGGCTCATCCAGGAGTACGAGGACGCCCTTCTCAACCCCTACGTCGCGGCCGAGCGCGGCTACATCGACGCGGTGATCATGCCGTCCGACACCCGCCGCCATGTGGTGCGCGGTCTGCGCCAGCTGCGTACCAAGCGGGAGTCCCTGCCCCCGAAGAAGCACGGCAACATCCCCCTGTAGAACCCCGGACCCTTGGGAGCAGACATGACGATCAAGGTCATACGGGGCAATCCGACCCCGGAGGAGCTGGCCGCCGCACTGGCGGTGGTCCGGGCCCGCGCCGCGGCGGCGGCCTCCGTACCGCCCGGTGCGGCGCGTGCCCGGGACTCCTGGGCCGACCCGGCCCGTATCGCCGCCCACCGGCTGCCCCAGCCGGGCCCGGTGGCCTGGTCCCGTACGTACTGGCCCGCATAGGACCCGTCTTCCGGGCCCCGCGACGCCCGCCTGATCCGAAGGACAGGCCCTGGGGGTGCGGCGCCGGTCAGGCTCTGTTCGGGCCTGACCGGCGCACCGGCTCGCCGCGCCCGTGGAGCCGGTGCGCCAAGTTGAGTACGCGTACTCAGGCGCGGAGCAGGTCACCGTCGCACGATCGAGAGCATGCTGTGGTCCGACCCCGAGAACGAGCCGCCGGAGGAACTCCGCGACACGCAGGAGATGTTGCGGCGGCTGGGGGTCCTCATGGCGGTGGCCATGGTGCTGGCGATGATCGTCATCGGCATCCGGTGAGGCGCGCCGATACGCTGTGCGCATGACCGTTCAGCTCCGTCGCCGTGTTGTGCTCGCATCCCAGTCCCCCGCCCGGCTCGGACTGCTCCGGCAGGCCGGACTCGACCCCGAGGTCATCGTGAGCGGTGTCGACGAGGACGCGGTCACTGCCCCCACCCCCGCGGAGCTCGCGCTCGCCCTGGCCGAGGCGAAGGCCTCCGTGGTGGCGGCGAAGCCCGAGGTCAAGGGCGCGCTGGTGATCGGTTGCGACTCGGTTCTCGACCTGGACGGCGAGGCCCTCGGCAAGCCCGCGGACGCGGAGGAGGCGACGGCCCGCTGGAAGTCGATGCGCGGCCGGGCGGGCACCCTGCAGACCGGCCACTGCATCTACGACACGCTCAGCGGCCGGTACGCGTCCGCCACCGCGTCCACCGTGGTTCGCTTCGGCGAGCCGACGGACGAGGAGATCGCCGCCTACGTGGCCTCCGGCGAGCCCCTCTACGTGGCCGGGGCCTTCACGCTCGACGGACGCTCGGCGCCCTTCATCGACGGCATCGACGGCGACCACGGCAACGTCATCGGGATCTCCCTGCCCCTGGTCCGCCGGCTACTGGCCGAACTGGGCGTCGGGATCACGGAGTTGTGGACGCCGCCGGAGAAGTGAGCGGCCCGTCGCCGTCCCCGGCGCCGCCGTCCGCGGGCGGCGCGTCAGCCGGGCCACCCTGACGGTCGTACGTCATGAGGGTGAGAAGGACCAGCGCGAGCACCACCATCATGTACGCGAACGCGCCCCAGCCGACCAGGCCGACCGTGAACGCGCCGAGCAGACCGTGCACCACGGCGGCGCTGATCAGGAGGATGCGCCAGATGCCGGACGGGGAGCGGTCGCGCACGGCCACCAGCAGGGCGGCGAGCCCGCAGACGGCGAAGTAGAGCCCGAAGACGACCCCGCCGGCCTTCGACGAAACGGACATCATGCTGGGGTCGAGGCCCGCCAGGGACATCTTCTGGCGGTGAACGACCACACCGAGGAACCAGTTCAGGAGCGCGATGCCGATCCCCTCCGTGAAGAGGACGATCGCCAGGATCCCTGCCACCGGTCTGCGGACCACCGGGCCCCACCCACCTTCGAGCACGCCACGTGTTACTGCCAGTACCTTCGAGACATCGCGAACGCTACTAACGGGTAAACCTCGGGACAAGAGGTCTGACAGGGGCAAAGAATCGTTGGGCCATTAGTAGGGACTCCACAAAGAAACACGACCGGCGGCGGGACTACTTCATAGAGACCTTGACCACATCGGAGGGCTAGGGTTTTCCGGTGGATTCCCCTGTACGGCGGTGCGACAAGGGGTTTCACAGGTGGAGTGAGCCTGGTTTCACGCTCCGTGTGGGCAAGCTCACCACTGGGGACGGGTCGAAAGGTCGTGTCGGCAGTCCCTAAACTCGGCTTGTTTCAAGGAGAGGGAGCCATCGTGCGCAAGGTGTTGATCGCCAACCGTGGCGAAATCGCTGTCCGCGTCGCCCGGGCCTGCCGTGACGCCGGGATCGCGAGTGTCGCCGTGTACGCCGACCCGGACCGGGACGCCCTGCACGTCCGCGTGGCGGACGAGGCGTTCGCACTGGGCGGCGACACCCCCGCCACCAGTTACCTGGACATCGAGAAGGTGCTGCAGGCGGCGAAGGACTCCGGTGCGGACGCCATCCACCCCGGTTACGGCTTCCTCTCCGAGAACGCCCACTTCGCCCAGGCCGTCCTGGACGCCGGGCTGATCTGGATCGGCCCGCCGCCGCAGGCCATCCGGGATCTGGGCGACAAGGTCGCCGCGCGGCACATCGCCCAGCGCGCCGGCGCCCCGCTGGTGGCCGGCACACCCGACCCGGTCAGCGGCGCGGACGAGGTCGTCGCCTTCGCCGAGGAGCACGGGCTGCCCATCGCCATCAAGGCCGCCTTCGGTGGCGGCGGGCGCGGTCTGAAGGTCGCCCGTACCCTCGAGGAGGTCCCCGAGCTGTACGAGTCGGCGGTGCGCGAGGCCGTGGCCGCCTTCGGCCGCGGGGAGTGCTTCGTCGAGCGCTACCTGGACAAGCCGCGTCACGTCGAGACGCAGTGCCTTGCCGACCAGTACGGCAACGTGGTCGTGGTCTCCACCCGGGACTGCTCGCTGCAGCGCCGCCACCAGAAGCTGGTCGAGGAGGCCCCGGCCCCGTTCCTGAACGAGGAGCAGCTCGCCGAGCTGTACCGGGCGTCGAAGGCCATCCTGAAGGAGGCCGGGTACGTGGGCGCGGGCACGGTGGAGTTCCTGGTCGGCAACGACGGAACGATCTCCTTCCTGGAGGTCAACACCCGCCTCCAGGTGGAGCACCCGGTCACCGAGGAGGTCGCCGGCATCGACCTGGTGAGGGAGATGTTCCGGATCGCCGACGGCGAGGAGCTGGGGTACGGCGACCCGCAACTGCGCGGCCACTCCTTCGAGTTCCGCATCAACGGTGAGGACCCGGGCCGCAACTTCCTCCCGGCCCCCGGTACCGTCACCCGGTTCGACCCGCCGTCCGGCCCGGGCGTGCGCCTGGACGCGGGCGTCGAGTCGGGTTCGGTCATCGGCCCGGCGTGGGACTCGCTGCTTGCCAAGCTGATCGTCACGGGCCGCACCCGCAAGGAGGCCCTGGAGCGGGCCGCGCGTGCCCTGGACGAGTTCCAGGTGGAGGGCATGGCCACGGCGATCCCGTTCCACCGCGCGGTCGTCCGGGACTCGGCGTTCGCACCCGAACTGACCGGCTCCGAGGGCCCGTTCACGGTCCACACACGGTGGATCGAGACGGAGTTCGTCAACGAGATCAAGGCGTTCGCGGCGCCCGCGGAGGCGGAGGCCGAGGAGGAGCCGGGTCGCGAGACGGTCGTCGTCGAGGTCGGCGGCAAGCGGCTGGAGGTCTCGCTGCCCGCGTCCCTCGGCATGTCGCTGGCCCGTACGGGGCTTGCGGCGGGCGCCAAGCCGAAGCGGCGCGCCGCCAAGAAGTCCGGGCCGGTGGCCTCCGGTGACACGCTGGCCTCCCCGATGCAGGGCACGATCGTGAAGGTCGCGGTAGAGGAGGGCCAGGAAGTCAAGGAAGGCGACCTGGTCGTGGTCCTCGAGGCGATGAAGATGGAGCAGCCGCTGAACGCGCACAGGGCCGGCACCATCAAGGGCCTGAACGCGGAGGTCGGCGCGTCCATCACCTCCGGCGCCGCCATCTGCGAGATCAAGGACTGACGCAGGGCTTCGGCGGGGCGCCCCGCGGACCGGAGCAACCGGTCCGCGGGGCGTCCCGTTTTCCGAGCCGGGGCGGAGACCTTCGCGGGAGCGGGACGAGGACGCGGCGTGGCCGAAGGGCGCACCCGGCTGCCGCCTGCGGCCGGGCGCAAGCCTCGAGCAGCTGTGCGGGGTGGACGGTGCTCGCGAGCACGCGCCCCGGGCGGACCGGTACCCGAGCAATTCCGGACGGACCGCACCCGACCGTCCCCGGGCGCCTTCCGGCGGGCCGCACCCGACCGTCCCCGGGCGCCTTCCGGCGGACCACACCCGACCGTCCCCGGGCGCCGGGCTCCTGCCGCCGGGTGCCCGCGGGGCCGGGCACCGGCCTGCCTTACCCGTGCGCGACCGTCGGCGCGCCTCAGGACGTACCCCGGGCTCCCCGCTCCGCCTCCGGACCGGACGCCTGCGCGGCAGCGAGCGGGGGCATGGCCGAGGCTCCCCTGACGGGGCCGGTGCGGTGTTCCCTCGCTAGCGGCGGCGCAGGTCCGCGACCCGGGCGCGCTCTCCCGTGGGGGACTCCCCGAGGACCGTCGCGCTGCGCAACTGCGGGCCGCCGGGGACCTGGCCTCGGCGTGGGCCGGGGAGGGGCACGTCCCGGCGCGGCTGCCGTCCCGCCTGGACCGCATCGCCTCCCGTGGCACCGCCCCCCGACGTGCCGGCGACCGCGATCTGCACGCCCTGGTCGGCCAGGGCCTGCAGCTCGGTGGCGGCCCGGTCGTCGTGCGCGGGCGGTTCGTCCGTCACCAGCCGGGTGATCACGTCCGTGGGCACCGTCTGGAACATCGTGTCCGTGCCGAGCTTGGTGTGGTCGGCGAGGACGACGACCTCCGCGGCCGCCTGCACCAGTGCGCGGTCGACCGACGCCGACAGCATGTTGGACGTGGACAGCCCGCGCTCGGCGGTGAGACCGCTTCCGGACAGGAACGCCTTGGAGACCCTGAGGCCCTGGAGCGACTGTTCGGCGCCGCTGCCGACCAGTGCATAGTTGGAGCCGCGCAGGGTGCCGCCGGTCATCACTACCTCCACGCGATTGGCATGGGCCAACGCCTGTGCCACCAGCAGGGAGTTGGTGACGACGGTCAGCCCGGGCACCCGCGCGAGCCGGCGCGCCAGCTCCTGCGTGGTGGTCCCCGCCCCGACCACGATGGCCTCGCCCTCTTCGACGAGCCCGGCGGCGAGGTCGGCGATGGCCGTCTTCTCGGCGGTCGCGAGATGTGACTTCTGCGGAAAGCCGGACTCCCGCGTGAACCCGCCCGGCAATACCGCACCGCCGTGCCGGCGGTCGAGGAGTCCTTCTGCCTCCAGTGCGCGCACGTCCCGCCGTACGGTCACTTCGGAGGTCTGGACGACGCGGGCGAGCTCACGGAGCGACACGGCTCCGTTCGCTCGCACCATTTCGAGGATCAATTGACGACGTTCTGCAGCGAACACGAAACTGACAGTAACCCCAACGACCGTCTGGTTTCAGCAGTTTGCGCCGAATAACAGAAGTTGTTCGCACGGCAGGGCGGAAAGTGGTATACGTGCCCAGGCCAGGCGCCTATGCCGTACGCATCGTCGGCGACTCCCCGTGACGGAGCGCCTGACCTGCGGTCGCCCCCGACGGGCCGTCAGGCCTCGACGCCGGCCTTCCGGGTGTGCAACTGCCGTGCCACCTCCGCGATCGAGCCCGACAGGGAGGGATACACGGTGAAGGCGTTCGCGATCTGCTCGACCGTCAGATTGTTGTCGACCGCGATCGAGATGGGATGGATCAGTTCGGACGCGCGCGGTGCAACGACCACTCCGCCCACGACGATCCCGGTGCCGGGACGGCAGAAGAGCTTGACGAAGCCGTCCCGTATGCCCTGCATCTTGGCGCGCGGGTTCCGCAGCAGGGGAAGCTTGACCACCCGTGCGTCGATCTTGCCCGCGTCCACATCGGCCTGGGTGTAGCCGACGGTGGCGATCTCGGGGTCCGTGAAGACGTTCGAGGAGACCGTCTTCAGGTTGAGCGGGGTCACCGCGTCGCCGAGGAAGTGGTACATGGCGATGCGCCCCTGCATGGCGGCGACGGAGGCGAGGGCGAAGATACCGGTCACGTCACCGGCGGCGTACACACCCGGAGCCGTCGTCCTGGAGACCTTGTCGGTCCAGATGTGCCCGGACTCCCGCAGCTTGACCCCGGCCTCCTCCAGACCCATCCCGCTGGTGTTGGGGATGGCGCCGACCGCCATGAGGCAGTGCGAGCCGGTGATCACCCGCCCGTCGGCGAGGGTGACCTCGACCCGGTCGCCCACGCGTTTGGCCGACTGCGCGCGCGAACGGGCCATCACGTTCATGCCGCGGCGGCGGAAGACGTCCTCGAGGACGGCGGCGGCGTCGGGGTCCTCGCCGGGCAGCACCCGGTCGCGCGAGGAGACGAGGGTGACCTTGGACCCGAGGGCCTGGTAGGCACCGGCGAACTCGGCACCGGTGACACCGGACCCGACGACGATGAGCTCCTCGGGCAGCTCGTCGAGGTCGTAGACCTGGGTCCAGTTCAGGATCCGCTCGCCGTCGGGCTGGGCGTCCGGCAGCTCGCGCGGATGACCGCCGGTGGCGATGAGGACCGCGTCGGCGGTGAGGGCCTCCTCGCTCCCGTCCGCGGCCCGTACGACGACCTTGCGCGACCCGTCCAGGGCCTGCATGCCCTCCAGTCGGCCGCGTCCGCGCATGACCCGGGCGCCTGCGCGCGTCACGGACGCGGTGATGTCGTGGGACTGGGCGAGAGCGAGCCGCTTCACCCGGCGGTTGACCTTCCCGAGGTCGACCCCGACGACCCGGGCGGCCTGCTCCAGGGGAGGCGTGTCGTCGGCCACGATGATGCCGAGCTCTTCGTACGACGAATCGAAGGTGGTCATCACCTCGGCCGTCGCGATGAGCGTCTTCGACGGCACGCAGTCGGTCAGCACCGATGCCCCGCCCAGACCGTCGCAGTCGACGACGGTCACCTCCGCGCCGAGCTGCGCGGCCACCAGCGCCGCTTCATATCCGCCGGGTCCGCCACCGATGATCACGATCCGAGTCACGTACTCCATTGTCCCCGACGCTTCAGGAGGTTCTCCTCCGGGGGAGGGCCGATGTACTTCTGTTACAGGAGAGGCTGGGGTGACGCTGCCGTACCCTCGACTTCATGTCGCTCTACGCCGCGTACGCCGGCAATCTCGACGCGCGGCTGATGACGCGCCGCGCACCCCACTCGCCGCTGCGCGCCACCGGCTGGCTCAACGGCTGGCGGCTGACCTTCGGCGGAGAGCACATGGGCTGGGAGGGCGCTCTCGCGACGATCGTCGAGGACCCGGTCTCACAGGTCTTCGTCGCGCTGTACGACATCGCGCCCATGGACGAGGAGTCCATGGACCGCTGGGAGGGCGTGGGCCTCGAGGTCTACCGCCGGCTGCGCGTCCGCGTCCACACGCTGGACGGCGAGGAGCCCGCCTGGACGTACGTCCTCAACGGTTACGAGGGCGGCCTCCCGTCGGCCCGCTACCTGGGCGAGATCGCGGACGCGGCCGAGTCGGCCGGGGCACCGCACGACTACGTGATGGAGCTCCGCAAGCGGCCGTGCTGAGCGCGCCCGAGGTTCACCCACTTCACCCAGCCACTCACTCCACTGACGTCACTCATCTGCTCGCGTCACTCACTCCACTGACGTCACTCACTCCACTGGCGTCACGCGTTTTCGTCGGAAACGACAAGACAACGATCGCATTGCCGTGAGCTCCGTCATCTACGCGCGTAGGCCCAAACCGGCTACCCTCTTGCGCGTGAACGCATCTCTTCTTCCGGACGACATCCAGGGCGACCCCTACGCCGCCGCCGACACCGCCGCTGCGCGCCTGCGCGAGCTGACCGGTGCCGAGACCCACGACGTCGCCCTCGTGATGGGCTCCGGCTGGGCTCCGGCCGTCGACGCCCTCGGCGAGGCCGAGGCCGAGTTCCAGGTCACCGAGCTGCCCGGCTTTCCGCCGCCGGCCGTCGAGGGCCACGGCGGCAAGGTCCGCTCGTACAGGATCGGTGACAAGCGGGCCCTGGTCTTCCTGGGCCGTACGCACTACTACGAGGGCCGCGGCGTCGCCGCCGTCGCGCACGGCGTCCGCACCGCCGTCGCCGCCGGCGCGAAGACCATCGTCCTCACCAACGGCTGCGGCGGCCTGCGCGAGACCATGCGCCCCGGCCAGCCGGTGCTGATCAGCGACCACATCAACCTGACGGCGACCTCCCCGATCGTCGGTGCCAACTTCGTCGACCTGACCGACCTGTACTCGCCGCGCCTGCGCGCGCTGTGCAAGGAGATCGACGCCTCCCTCGAGGAGGGCGTCTACGCACAGTTCACCGGCCCGCACTACGAGACCCCGGCCGAGATCCGGATGGCTCGTGTCATCGGCGCCGACCTCGTGGGCATGTCCACGGTGCTTGAAGCGATCGCCGCGCGCGAGGCGGGGGCCGAGGTCCTCGGCATCTCCCTGGTCACCAACCTCGCCGCCGGTATGACGGGCGAGCCGCTGAACCACGAGGAGGTCCTCCAGGCGGGCCGCGACAGCGCGACTCGGATGGGGGCGCTGCTGGCCGAGGTGCTCAACCGCCTGTAAAGAACCACCGGCCGGGGTAGACAGACGTCACCGGGGTATCGCCGGGGGCTCCGCCCCCGGACCCCGATCCCCCGAACGGCCCCGTCCCCACACGCGGGCGGGCTCGGCCGTGCCCGCCGGAGGCGGCGCCACCCCGGCCGACCGGTGCCGACGGCTCGTGCCGGGCGGAGCGGGACACGTCCACCCCGGTCCTGACGGACCGGGACACGACGTCCACCCCGGTCCCGACAGGCCGGGACGCGTCCGCCCGGGCCCGGCCCTCCCGCCCGTCCGCCACAGGCGGAGCACCGGCCCACACACCCGGCCCTCCCCGCGCCCGGACCCACCACCGGCCGCGACCGCCCCGACAAGCAGACGACGAGAGGTTGACCCGACGTGCACGACGAACTCATCGCACGGGCCAAGGCGTGGCTGGCCGAGGACCCCGACGCGGAAACCCGTGAGGAACTCGCAAAGCTGATCGACGCCGGGGACCACGCGGAGCTCGCCGCGCGCTTCAGCGGCACCCTCCAGTTCGGCACCGCCGGCCTCCGCGGCGAACTCGGCGCCGGACCCATGCGCATGAACCGCTCCGTGGTCATCCGCGCCGCCGCGGGCCTCGCCGCGTACCTCAGGTCCAAGGGTCAGGGCGACGGCCTCGTGGTCATCGGTTACGACGCCCGTCACAAGTCCGCCGACTTCGCCCGGGACACCGCGGCGGTGATGACGGGCGCGGGCCTCCGCGCGGCCGTCCTCCCCCGCCCCTTGCCCACCCCGGTCCTCGCCTTCGCCATCAGGCACCTCGGCGCGGTCGCCGGCGTCGAGGTCACCGCCAGCCACAACCCGCCCCGCGACAACGGCTACAAGGTCTACCTCGGCGACGGCTCCCAGATCGTGCCGCCCGCCGACGCCGAGATCGCGGCCGAGATCGACGCGATCACCACCCTCGCGGCCGTCCCCCGCCCGGCCTCCGGCTGGGACACCCTCGACGAGAGCGTCCTGGGCGCCTACCTCGCCCGCACGGACGCCGTCCTCGCACCGGACTCCCCGCGCACCGCCCGTACCGTCTACACGGCGATGCACGGCGTGGGCAAGGACGTGCTGCTCGCCGCCTTCGAGCGGGCCGGCTTCCCGGCGCCGGTCCTCGTCGCCGAGCAGGCCGACCCCGACCCGGACTTCCCGACCGTCGCCTTCCCCAACCCGGAAGAGCCGGGCGCCATGGACCTCGCCTTCGCGCAGGCCCGAGAGACGGATCCCGACCTCGTCATCGCCAACGACCCCGACGCCGACCGCTGCGCCGCGGCCGTCAAGGACGGCGGCGACTGGCGCATGCTGCGGGGCGACGAGGTGGGCGCCCTGCTCGCCGCGCACCTGGTCCGCCGCGGGGTCACCGGCACGTTCGCCGAGTCGATCGTCTCCTCCTCCCTCCTCGGCCGCATCGCCGAGAAGGCGGGCCTGCCGTACGAGGAGACCCTCACCGGCTTCAAGTGGATCGCCCGCGTCGAAGGACTGCGCTACGGCTACGAGGAGGCGCTCGGCTACTGCGTGGACCCCGAGGGCGTGCGCGACAAGGACGGCATCACGGCCGCGCTCCTGGTGACCGAGCTGGCCTCCGAGCTCAAGGAGGAGGGCCGTACGCTCCTCGACCTCCTCGACGACCTCGCCGTCGAGCACGGACTGCATGCCACGGACCAGCTCTCGGTGCGCGTCGAGGACCTGTCGGTCATCGCGGACGCGATGCGGCGCCTGCGCGAGCAGCCGCCGACCCGCCTCGCGGACCTGCCGGTCACCGGGGCCGAGGACCTCACCAAGGGCACGGACAGGCTCCCGCCCACCGACGGCCTGCGCTACACGCTCGACGGCGCCCGCGTGATCGTGCGCCCCAGCGGCACGGAACCGAAGCTGAAGTGCTACCTGGAGGTCGTGGTCCCGGTCGCCGCGCACGCCGACCTTCCGGCGGCACGGGCCAAGGCGACGGAGCTGCTGGCGTCGATCAAGCGCGATCTCTCGGCGGCGGCCGGTATCTGACGCACCGCTGTGCCCGCGGCCTCTGCAGCCGCGGGCACAGCCGCGCCGTACGGCGGTCACGCCGCGGTCGGCTACTCGGTTCCGAAGATCTCCTCGGAAACCAGATACGTGATCTGGTTGACGTGGACGCGCTCGCTGCGCACCACGACCTGATAGGTGAACATTCCGCCCGGGACGATGACGTCGCCGCCCGTCGGGTCGGCGTATCCGGCTGAGGCCGCGATGAAGTCTGGTCACGCTGGATGAGGTGAGGGCCGGGCTGTTCGCAGAGGGACCCGCCAACCCGCCCTGAAGCCAGCCGAGTTCGCCAACCTCACCCATCCGGGGTGAGGGCTGTCGACCGGAGCGGTCGGTGGGGTTGGGATGGGTAATTTCCCCTGGTTGTTTGGGGGTTTTGTCGTGCCCACCCGAGTCACCGTTCACCGGCTCGTGGCAGGCCGCGCCACGGTCAGCTCGGCCCAGACCGTCTTGCGCGGGTGCGGCCCCGGGGCGACGCCCCAGCGGTCGGCGAAGGCGGCGACGAGGAGCAGGCCGCGGCCGGACTCGCCTTCGGCGGCCGGATGTCGGGGCTCGGGGAGGCGGTCGCCCCGGGCGTCGGCGACCTCGATCCGGAGGGTGTCGGCGACGACGTAGAGCGTGAGCCGGAAATCGCGGCCGGGGACGCGGCCGTGGGTGATGGCGTTGGCGGCCAGCTCCGCAACGACCTGGCTCGCACGGTTCCAGGGCAGCCCCCAGGAGCGGAGTTGCTCTGTGGCGAGCAGACGGGCGAGGCGGGCTCCGCGCGGCGTGGGGGACAGCTGAAGTGTGAAGTTGCGGATGGAAGTGCCGTCTTCGACGGATTTCTGGTTCACGTCACCAGCGTGGCGGTCGGCGCCTACCGTGAACAGTGACGACGCTGATACGTACGGTGACTGTCCGGCGCTTGTCCGGTGGTGTCCGGGCTTGTCGGGGCGGAGCGTACGGGTACGTGCGTCGCGGCACGACGGTACGACGCAGGGGGCGCGGAATGACGGTGGACGGCGAAGCGGTACGACTCAAGACCGAGGCGGACGAGCCGGGTTGGGAGGTCGATCCCGACGACGAGTGGGGGCTGGCGGTCGTCGCGACTGTCGGGCGTCAGCTGAAGCTGCGCCGGGAGGCGGTGGGGATGCGGGCCGCCGAGTTCGGGACGGCCGTCGGTTACGGCGAGGACATGGTCTACAAGATCGAGAGCGGCAAGCGGATCCCGCGGCCCGAGTACCTGGACAAGGCGGACGAGGCGTTGGGGGCGGGCGGGCTGCTCTCGGCGATGAAGGAGGACGTGGCCAAGGTCCGGTATCCGAGGAAGGTGCGGGAGCTGGCGAAGCTGGAGGCTCAGGCGGTTGAGATCGGGGTGTACGAGAGCCACAGCGTCAACGGCCTTTTGCAGACGCCGGTACATGCGAGGGCCTTGTTCGAGGCGATGCAACCCCCGTACTCATCAGACGAGGTTGAGCGCATGGTGGCCGCCCGCATGGCCCGGCAGTCCGTCTTCGAGCGTTCGCCCGCTCCGGCACTCAGCTTCGTCCAGGAAGAGGCAGCGCTACGGCGACCCATCGGGGGCACAATGGCATGGCGCCAGCAACTCGAACGCCTGTTGGAGGTGGGTCGGCTGCACAACGTTGTCCTACAGGTGATGCCGTTGAACAGCGAGACCCACTCCGGCCTGGCCGGAAGGATCGAGTTGTTGAAGTTCGCAGACGGCAGGGCAGTGGGCCGCTCTGACGGTGCGTTCAGCGGCCGCCCGACTTCCGACCTCAAGCAGCTCCGCATTCTCGAGCTGCGGTATGGCACCATCCGGGCTCAAGCGCTCTCGCCAAGGGAGTCACTCGCCTTCATCGAACAACTACTGGGAGAAACATGATCCGCAAGACCGCTGCCGGGGACGCCTCTGAGCTGGCGTGGTTCAAGAGCAGCCACAGCAGCGGAAACGACGGCAACTCCTGCGTAGAGATCGCAATAACCCGCCGCACCGTCCACATCCGCGACTCCAAGAACACCGAGGGCCCCCACCTCACCCTGCCCCCCACCGTGTGGTCCGATTTCCTCACGTACGCCGTGAAGTGACAGTAGGTACAGGTGCCGTGCTTCCGCGGCCCGCCTCAAGGGAGCTTGCGTCGCCTTCGGCGATGGCCCTGCGGCCCGGTGCCGGACGCAGATCCGCGGGGGCTGCTCATCGTGTCCTCGGTTACCCCTGCACGATCGTCGACCCTGTCGGACAGATCGACGCTCCCACGATCGGCTCGATGATCCGTGACGGCTACGGCGGCCCGGACACCTGCCACGCTCTGTGCGCCGCCCTGTGCCGTACCGATACGGCCGGTATGCCGATCCTGCTCACCGACGACGAGGACCGTTACCCGCCGGGCACCGTGGCCATCGGTATCGACTCCCCCGGCATGCCCGGATTCCACTGAGCCTCCGTGCGAGCGTCCCGCGAGGGTGACCCAAGACCACCACGAGAAGCCGGGGCCGATACCTCCGGCCCCGTCGGGCCGTACGACCCCGGCCGCTCAGCCCGTCGCCAGCAGAATCGCCAGCAGCACCGCTCCGGTCGCGGCCGGCGCCATCACCTCGTAGGCCCAGCGGACCGTCGGCTCGCCCTGGGCCCGCCCGGACTTCTCGTGGGTCTCGGCCAGCTCGCGCAGGTCCTCCATGATCTGGTCGGCCTGGGCGCGGGCGGGCCCGGCGGGGACCGGCGAGAGGGAGCCCAGGCGCCCCCGGCCGCCCGTCGGGGCTCCCTGGGCGGCGGTGCGGCTCTGCTGCCGGGCCGCGCGCTTGCGGGCGCGCAGCGAGACGGGCACGGCCCACAGCTGGTACTTCGCGCCGGACGTGGCGACGGCCTCGTTCGAGTACCCGGAGCGCAGTGAGGCGACCGAGCCCCAGGGCAGCACGATCACGCGGAACGGGTTGCGGATGCGGAGCCGCTCCTCGTTCGCGTACACGGCAGGGCGCAGGGTGAAGGCGATGACGAGCGGGATGACCAGGATCAGCCCGGCGAGCGCCAGCCAGGGCGCGTGGCCGTGGCCCGAGACCAGCGCGTCGATGCCGAGCCAGAGTGCGATGGCGAGCAGCAGCACGCCGGCCGCCAGGCCCGAGGGCGACCGGTAGATCCGGTCCCGGGACTCTGGTGCCGAGTGTTCCGGCGCGGGCGGCTGGTGATCCGGGGTCGTCATGGACCGATTCTGCACGACCGGCACGCGGAGCCCCCCGACCGGTACACAACCGTGGCCCGCGTGGTGCGCACCCGTGTCCGGTTCGCGTCCGGAGGGTCCCGGGGGTGTACAGCCGCTACGCGCGTAGATATGCTCGCCTGGTGACCATGCCCACGAACGCTCTCGCACACCCGCTCTCAGACGTCACCGCGTCCGACAGCACGCTGCGCCGCTTCCTCCACGGGCTGCCCGGCGTCGACCCGGTCGGCCTGGAGGCGCGCGCCGCCTCGCTCGGCACCCGTTCCATCAAGACCACCGCGAAGGCGTACGCCATCGACCTCGCCATCTCGATGGTCGACCTGACGACGCTGGAAGGCGCGGACACCCCGGGCAAGGTCCGGGCGCTCGGCGCCAAGGCGGTCCGCCCCGACCCGACGGACCGTACGACCCCGGCGACCGCGGCCGTCTGCGTCTACCCGGACATGGTGGCCTTCGCGAAGGAGGCCGTCGCGGGCTCCGGCGTGAAGGTCGCGTCGGTCGCCACCGCCTTCCCGGCGGGCCGCGCCGCGCTCGACGTCAAGCTGGCCGACGTGCGCGACGCCGTGGCCGCGGGCGCCGACGAGATCGACATGGTGATCGACCGCGGCGCGTTCCTCGCGGGCAGGTACATGAAGGTGTACGACGAGATCACCGCCGTGAAGGAGGCCTGCGGGACGAGCGCCCGTCTGAAGGTCATCTTCGAGACCGGCGAGCTCTCGACGTACGACAACATCCGCCGGGCCAGCTGGCTGGGCATGCTGGCGGGCGCGGACTTCATCAAGACCTCGACCGGAAAGGTCGCCGTCAACGCGACCCCGGCCAACACCCTCGTCATGCTGGAGGCCGTACGCGACTTCCGTGCGCAGACCGGCATCCAGGTCGGCGTGAAGCCGGCCGGCGGCATCCGCACCTCCAAGGACGCGATCAAGTTCCTGGTCCTGGTGAACGAGACCGCCGGCCAGGACTGGCTGGACAACCACTGGTTCCGCTTCGGCGCCTCCTCGCTCCTGAACGATCTGCTGATGCAGCGTCAGAAGCTGGCCACCGGCCGCTACTCCGGCCCTGACTACGTGACGGTGGACTGAGACCCCATGAACATGGAAAATACGCCTTCCGCATTCGAGTACGCGCCGGCGCCCGAGTCCCGCTCCGTCGTCGACATCGCCCCCTCGTACGGCCTGTTCATCGACGGCGAGTTCACCGACGCGGCCGACGGCAAGGTCTTCAAGACGATCAGCCCGGCCACCGAGGAGGTCCTCTCCGAGGTCGCCCAGGCGGGCGAGGCCGACGTCGACCGCGCGGTGAAGGCCGCCCGCAAGGCGTTCGAGAAGTGGTCGGCGCTGCCGGGCTCCGAGCGCGCCAAGTACCTCTTCCGCATTGCCCGCATCGTCCAGGAGCGCAGCCGTGAGCTGGCGCTCCTGGAGACGCTCGACAACGGCAAGCCCATCAAGGAGACCCGCGACGCCGACCTGCCTCTGGTCGCCGCGCACTTCTTCTACTACGCGGGCTGGGCCGACAAGCTCGACCACGCAGGTTTCGGGCCGTCACCGAAGCCGCTGGGCGTCGCCGGCCAGGTCATCCCCTGGAACTTCCCCCTGCTGATGCTGGCGTGGAAGATCGCCCCGGCGCTCGCGACCGGCAACACGGTCGTCCTCAAGCCCGCGGAGACCACCCCGCTCTCGGCGCTCTTCTTCGCGGACATCTGCCGCCAGGCGGGCCTGCCCAAGGGCGTCGTCAACATCCTTCCGGGATACGGCGACACGGGCGCCGCCCTGGTCGCGCACCCGGACGTCGACAAGGTCGCCTTCACCGGCTCCACGGCCGTGGGCAAGGCGATCGCCCGCACGGTCGCGGGCACCCGCAAGAAGCTCACCCTCGAACTGGGCGGCAAGGGCGCCAACATCGTCTTCGACGACGCCCCGATCGACCAGGCCGTCGAGGGCATCGTCGGCGGCATCTTCTTCAACCAGGGCCAGGTCTGCTGCGCGGGCTCCCGCCTTCTCGTGCAGGAGTCGATCCACGACGAGCTGCTGGAGTCCCTGAAGAGGAGGCTCTCGACCCTCCGGCTGGGCGATCCGCTCGACAAGAACACCGACATCGGCGCGATCAACTCCGCCGAGCAGCTGGCCCGGATCACCGCGCTGGCCGACCAGGGCGAGGCCGAGGGCGCCGAGCGCTGGTCGCCGGCCTGCGAACTCCCGTCCTCCGGCTACTGGTTCGCCCCGACGCTCTTCACGAACGTCACCCAGGCGCACACCATCGCCCGTGACGAGATCTTCGGCCCGGTGCTGTCGGTCCTGACCTTCCGCACTCCGGACGAGGCCGTCGCCAAGGCCAACAACACCCAGTACGGCCTCTCCGCCGGCATCTGGACGGAGAAGGGCTCCCGCATCCTGGCGGTGGCGAACAAGCTCCGCGCCGGTGTCGTCTGGTCCAACACGTTCAACAAGTTCGATCCGACCTCGCCGTTCGGCGGCTACAAGGAGTCGGGCTTCGGCCGCGAGGGCGGCCGCCACGGCCTGGAGGCGTACCTCGATGTCTGACGAACGACTTTCCGTCTTCAAGACCTACAAGCTGTACGTCGGCGGGAAGTTCCCGCGTTCCGAGAGCGGCCGGGTGTACCAGGTGACCGACTCCAAGGGCAAGTGGCTGGCGAACGCCCCGCAGGCCTCGCGCAAGGACGCCCGCGACGCGGTCGTGGCTGCGCGCAAGGCGTTCGGCGCCTGGTCGGGTGCGACCGCGTACAACCGGGGCCAGATCCTCTACCGCATCGCGGAAATGCTGGAGGGCCGCCGCGACCAGTTCGTGCGCGAGGTCGCCGAGGCCGAGGGGCTGTCCAAGTCCAAGGCCTCCGCCCAGGTCGACGCGGCGATCGACCGCTGGGTCTGGTACGCGGGCTGGACCGACAAGATCGCCCAGGTGGTCGGCGGCGGCAACCCGGTCGCGGGCCCGTACTTCAACCTGTCGACGCCCGAGCCGACAGGCGTGGTCGCGGTCCTGGCCCCGCAGGAGTCGTCCTTCCTGGGCCTCGTCTCGGTGATCGCCCCGGTGATCGCGACCGGCAACACGGCCGTCGTGATCGCGAGCGAGAAGTCCCCGCTCCCCGCCCTGTCCCTGGGCGAGGTGCTGGCCACCTCCGACCTGCCGGGCGGTGTCGTCAACGTCCTCTCCGGCCGCACTGCGGAGATCGCGGCCCCGCTCGCCGCCCACCAGGACGTCAACGCGATCGACCTGACCGGCGCCGACGACGTACTGGCGAAGGAGCTGGAGATCGCCGCGGCGGACAACCTGAAGCGCGTACTGCGTCCACAGACTGTGGATTACTCCGCGACGCCCGGCATCGAGCGTCTGACGGCCTTCCTCGAGACGAAGACGGTCTGGCACCCGACGGGTTCGCTGGGCGCCTCCGGCTCGTCGTACTGAGGCCGCACCGGAACAGGAGAGCCGCGCTTCCCCGCCGTCCAGGGGAAGCGCGGCTCTCCGTCATGGGGGCGCCGGGGCGCCCTTCCGGGGGACGGTCAGCGCGTCGCCCGGAGCACCCGCCCGACCACCGGGACGCCGCCGAGCGAGTGCGCCTCGGCCACCGGCCGGGTCAGGGACTGCGACGACAGCGGCTTGAAGTCGGCGATCTGAGTGGCGACGCCGTTGTCGAGCGGGTCGACACCCGTGCCCGCCAGCGGATTGGGCTTGAGCTCCCCGACCGGACCGGTGACCTGTCCCACCGCGCCCGTCAGCGCCGGCAGCCCAGCGTGCGGGTCGACTTCGCCGAGCGACACCGGCCGGGTGCGCATCGCGTCGAGGACCGGGGCGCTGTCCGCCGACGCCGTGGCCGCTCCCGCCCCCAACGCGGCACCCGCGGTCGCGAGCGCGACGAGAGTGCGCCGGGCGGTGGGGGTCTTGGGGTAGGCGTGTCGTGCCATGGCTGCTGCCACCTTCTCACTGCGAACGGTAATCGTGTCGATACGCAGAGTAGTTGAGGTGTGATGTGTGCTCCAACGTCGACCCGCGGTATCGGCGAGGTGGCCGCGATGCGTCAGACTGGTGTCTCGTGAGTCTCCATCCCCCGGCCCCCGCCCGTGTCGTACTGCTCTGCGGTCCCTCCGGATCGGGCAAGTCCCTTGTCGCCGCGCTGTCGGGCCTGCCCGTACTGCGGCTGGACGACTTCTACAAAGAGGGCGACGACCCCACGCTGCCGCTGGTGGAGGGGAGTTCGGACGTCGACTGGGACCATCCGCGGTCATGGGACGCGGACGTCGCGGTCGCGGCGATCACCGAACTGTGCGCCACGGGACGTACGACGGTGCCCGTGTACGACATCGCGCGGAGCGCCCGTACGGGCGAGGAGACGCTGCACATCGACCGTACGCCGGTGTTCATTGCGGAAGGCATCTTCGCCGCGGAGATCGTGGAGCGCTGCCGCGAACTGGGCGTCCTGGCCGACGCGCTGTGCCTGACCCGCGGGCCGCTCACCACGTTCCGCCGTCGCTTCGTGCGCGATCTCAAGGAGGGCCGCAAGTCGGTCGCGTTCCTGCTGCGCCGCGGCTGGCGGCTGATGTGCGCGGAGCGCTCGATCGTGGCCCGTCAGACGGCTCTCGGCGCATACGCCTGTGACCGGGACGAGGCACTGAGCCGACTGACGGCAGCGGCGGCGGGGCGGCGGACGTCGGTGAGCACGGCCGCGTAACACCGCACGGAGAAGACAAAGAGGACGGCCAGAGTGCGGGACAACGAGAAACGGGACCGGACGGACCCCCCGGCCCCCCAGTCCCGCTCTCTTGCGCTCCCCCGTGTCCCCCTGTTTCCCCCGGTTGCCCCCTCCCCCGGTACCGCTCCCCCCGTGGTGGTGCTCCCCCGT
>NZ_LBMW01000059.1 GCF_026168105.1 Streptomyces hygroscopicus | reverse complement strand
GCCGGTCGCGAAGACGTCCAGCCCGGCCTCCTCGGCCTTCAACGCGACGGCGACCATGGCCTTGATCCGCTCGTGCTCCGTCGGCGTCCGGCCCGTGGTCGGGTCCGGGGTCACATCACCGACGCTGAAGATCCCGAACTGCATGCTGGCTCACACCCTCCGATTTGTTTACGATTCAACTACACCGCCAAACGATCCCGCCTCCCCCACTATTCCGACCCCCGCCCCACCGCTCCGGCCCCGCCCCCTCGCCGTCCCGCCCGCCCTGTCAGTGCCCGCCCCTACGATCCGGACATGGCCGCCCCACGCAGTGACACACGAGGCATCGTCGACGCCGCGGAGCTCTTCTCACGCGTCACCTTCCGCCGCCACCTGCCGGCCGAGCCGCTGCGCCCGTACCTGGAGCACTACTGGCTGATCGACTGGGACCTCCCGGCGCCGTACGCGTCCCATGTCGTCCCGCACCCCTCGGTGAACGTGGTCTTCCAGCACTACGGCGACCGGGCGCCCTTCGGCGAGGTCGCGGGCATCGGCCTGGAGCTGTTCACCCAGAAGCTGGAGGGCAGGGGCCGGGTGTGCGGGATCCAGTTCCGCCCGGGCGGCTTCAGCCCCTTCGCCCCCGGCCGCCCGGCGACGGACTGGACGGGCCGCCGCGTCCCATTGCCCGAGGTGTTCCCGGGAACGGAACCCGCCGCGGTCCTCGGCCCCGAGGACGAAGGTGACCGCGTGGCCGCACTGGACGCCTTCCTGCTGGGCCTCGGCCCCCGCCCGGACCCGGGGGCCGGCCTGGCGATAGCCTTGGTCGAGCGGATCCGCACGGACCGCACCATCCGCCGCGTCGCCGACTTCGCCCGTGCGGAGGGCATGTCGGTACGCGTGATGCAGCGCCTGTTCGCCGCGTACGTCGGCGTCGGCCCGAAGTGGGTCATCCTCCGCCACCGGATCCACGAGGCGCTGGAGCACGCGGAGACCGGGCGAGCCGTCGACTGGGCGCGCCTCGCCGCGGACCTCGGCTACGCCGACCAGGCCCATCTGGTCCGGGACTTCACGGCGACGGTGGGGGTGCCCCCGACGGCGTACGCCCGGACGCACGCGCACACCCACGCACAGACCGGCGCGCGGACGCAGTCCCGGCCCCGTGCTCAGACGCAGCCTCCGGACCTCGCGGCCCCTCAGGCACCACCTGGACCTCGCGGCCCCTCAGGCACCGCCTAGACCTCGCCGTCGCGCAACCGGGCGATCTGGTGGGCGCTGAAGTCGACCGTACGGCGCATATGGCCGACGAGGAGGCCGATTTCGCTCTCGTCCAGCTCGTCGAAGAGCGCATACCAGCCGGCACCCAGCGTGTCCCAGATGCGGCCGAACTCGGCGAACCGCTCCGGCACGGTGGTCACGAGCACCCGCCGGCGGTCGGCGGCGTCCCGTTCCCGTACGACGTAGCCCGCCTTCTCCAGCCGGTCCACCAGCCGTGTCGCGGACCCGGTGGTCAGCCCCGTCAGCTCGGCGATGCGCCCGGTCGTCACGGGCCCGTCCTCCAGGCCGAGCAGGTTCAGGCACTGCACATCGGTCGGGTGCAGCTTCAGCCGGTCGGCGACGGCCTGGTTGAACAGCGCGTACGCGGCCATGTAGCGCCGGGACACGGTGGACAGTTCGTCGAGCAGCCGCTCGCGCGTCGTTCCGTTGCCGGACATGACCATCCTTCCACCCGTCTGCGCCGCACAGCGATCGTACGACGCAGAAGCCGCCGTACGGGCCTTCAGAAGGAGTACTGGTCCCCGGTGTCCAGCGCGAGTACCTGCTGGCGGTCGTTGCCGGGGGTGCGGTCCACGGAGCCGCCCTCCCACAGCGTGTCGATCTCCAGCGTCACCTCGGTCGACGTCCCCTCCAGACCCACCCGCAGACGGATCTCCCTGCCCACGCCGCCCGCCGCGAGCGGACCCGTGTCGCACAGCACCGTGCTCACGTCGTAGCGAGCGCATCCCTCCGGCAGCCGCTGCACGGCCGCCAGCGGCTGGGACCAGTGCAGCCGTACGGTCGCGTCGGTGACATCGGACGGCCCCTGGTTCTGCGGGGCCAGCCGTACGTCGACCTGACCGCCCGCCATGGCGACGTACCCGTGATAGGCGAGGCCGGCAGCCGCGGCCACGGCAGGCACGGCCGCACCGACCACCGCCGCACCCGCCATCGCGGCACCCACCGCCGCCGCGCCCAGCCCGCCGGCAACCCGCATCCGCATCCTGATCCGCATTCGTCGATTCCTCCGCGTCGGCCGGAACATCACCGCATGTATCCCACCTCAGCGCGGTGGCAGGCGCCGCCGGGCAGGTGAGGCGCCCGCGCGCACCGGAGGCGAGGCGCCCGCCCGGCGCACCGGAGCGGCATGCGAAGGTGTCCGCATGCCGATCGTCCGCTCCGCCGCCCTCTTCGTGATCGCCGCGCTCTTCGAGATCGGCGGCGCCTGGCTGGTGTGGCAGGGCGTGCGCGAGCATCGCGGCTGGATGTGGATCGGCGCGGGCGTCATGGCCCTCGGCGTCTACGGCTTCGTCGCCACTCTCCAGCCCGACGCCCACTTCGGCCGGGTCCTCGCCGCGTACGGCGGTGTCTTCGTGGCCGGTTCACTGGCCTGGGGCATGGTGGCGGACGGCTACCGCCCGGACCGCTGGGACGTCGTGGGCGCGCTGATCTGCCTGGTCGGCATGGCCGTGATCATGTGGGCGCCGCGGGGTCACTGACCACCCCCGGGCGCTCCCGCCCCTGCCCGCCCGCGCCGCCTATCCTGGGCGGAAGTGTCTCGTACGACGTGATGTACGACGTGATGCACGATGTGATGAACGACGTGAACGAGCCGTGCCGACGAGCCCGTGAGCGAGCCTCGCGGGACGAGCCCGCCCTCCGAAGGAGCCGCCCCATGACCGCCGCCGCACCCACCGCCGCCTCCCGCATCGCCGTCGTCACCGGCGCGAGCAGCGGCATCGGCGCCGCGACGGCCCGGCAGCTCGCCGCCGCGGGGTACCGCGTCGTCCTCACCGCCCGCCGCAAGGACCGCATCGAGGCCCTCGCGGAGGAGCTCACCGCAGCCGGCCACTCGGCGACGGCCTACGCGCTGGATGTCACGGACCGCGCGGCGGTCGACGAGTTCGCGACGGCCTTCAGGACGATCGGCGTCCTGGTGAACAACGCGGGCGGCGCGCTCGGCGCGGACCCGGTCGCGACCGGCGACCCCGACGACTGGCGCCGGATGTACGAGACGAACGTCCTCGGCACCCTGAACGTCACCCAGGCCCTGCTCCCCGCGCTCACGGCGAGCGGCGACGGCACGGTGGTGGTCGTCTCCTCCACCGCCGCACACGCCACGTACGAGGGCGGTGCCGGCTATGTCGCCGCCAAGCACGCCGAGCACGTCCTTGCCGAGACCCTCCGCCTGGAGATCGTCGGCACCCCGGTCCGCGTGATCGAGGTCGCCCCCGGCCTGGTGAAGACGGAGGAGTTCGCGCTGACCCGTTTCGGCGGCGACGCGGAGAAGGCCGCGAAGGTGTACCAGGGCGTCGCCGAGCCGCTGACGGCCGACGACGTGGCCGACACGATCTCCTGGGCGGTCACCCGCCCCAGCCACGTCAACATCGACCTTCTGGTGGTGCGCCCCCGGGCCCAGGCCTCGAACATCAAGATCCACCGGGAGCAGTGATGGCGGAACCGACGTCCCCGGACGAGCCCGGGGCCGCGGCGGAACAGGACCGCCTGTCGCTGGAGAAGAAACGCGAACGCTTCGTCTGGTACTACCTCGCGTACTTCCTCTTCGGCATCCACATCGTGGCGTTCGTGATGATCTACGCGGTGAGGCACGCGAAGTAAATCCGGAGGCGCTCGGCCGGGCGGCCCCCTAGGGTCACCGACCGTGGACAGACACATACCTTTCGAGCGCCTGCACAACTTCCGTGACCTGGGCGGCCGTTCGACGGCGGACGGGCGGCGGGTCCGGCCGGGCCGCCTGTTCCGCGCCGACTCGCTGGGCAATCTGACTCAGGGCACGGACGACTGGGACCGCTTCCTGTCCCTCGGCATCCGCACGGTGGTGGACCTCCGCTACCCGTGGGAGATCGAGGGCCGGGGCCGCGTCCCCGAGCACTCGTCCTTCATCTACCACAACCTGAGCATCGAGCACCGCCCCTACGACCAGGCGGCCCTCGGCCCCGAGGTCGAGCCGGGCCCGTACCTGGCGGCTCGTTACATGGAGGTCGCGGAGGACGGCACGAAGGAGATCGGTGCGGCACTGGAGCTCGTCTCGGGCACGAAGGAGCCGCTGGTCTTCCACTGTGCCTCGGGCAAGGACCGCACGGGCCTGCTGGCGGCGCTGGTCCTCTCCCTCCTCGACGTCCCGGAACCCGTGATCATCGAGGACTTCGCCCTCACCCAGCGGGCCACCCCGCGCCTGCTCGCCGACTGGCAGAGGCGCAACGCGGGCCGGACCCCGGCCTGGCCGGCCTGGGGCCACGCCCCCGCCGAGGTCATGAGCCGCTTCCTGGCGGACCTGACCGCACGGCACGGCTCGGTCGAGGAGTACGTCACGAACGCCGTGGGCCTGGACGCCGGGCGCCTGAAGGAAAGGCTTCGCTCGAACCTGCTGGAGCGCAGCGGCCGTTCGGCATGAGGAAGGCCCCCGGTGTCCCACCGGGGGCCTGGGGCGTCAGCCCTTCACACAGACGACCTGCTTCAGCTTGGCCACGACCTCCACGAGGTCGCTCTGCTGCTCGATCACCTGCTCGATGGGCTTGTACGCGCCGGGGATCTCGTCCACGACACCGGAGTCCTTGCGGCACTCCACGCCCCGCGTCTGCTCCTCCAGGTCCTTCGCCGTGAAGCGCCGCTTCGCGGCGTTGCGGCTCATGCGCCGACCCGCGCCGTGCGACGCCGAGTTGAACGACTTCTCGTTCCCGAGACCCTTCACGATGTACGAGCCCGTGCCCATCGAGCCCGGGATGATCCCGTAGTCGCCGGAGCCCGCACGGATCGCGCCCTTGCGGGTCACGAGCAGGTCCATGCCCTCGTACCGCTCCTCCGCGACATAGTTGTGGTGGCAGGAGATCTCCGGCTCGAAGGTCGGCTTCGCCTTCTTGAACTCCTTGCGGATCACGTCCTTCAGGAGCGCCATCATCAGCGTGCGGTTGTACTTGGCGTACTCCTGCGCCCAGTAAAGGTCGTTGCGGTACGCCGCCATCTGCGGAGTGTCCGCGACGAAGACGGCGAGGTCGCGGTCCACCAGGCCCTGGTTGTGCGGGAGCTTCTGGGCCACGCCGATGTGGTGTTCGGCCAGTTCCTTGCCGATGTTGCGGGAGCCGGAGTGCAACATCAGCCAGACCGTGCCGGTCGTGTCCGTGCACACCTCCACGAAGTGATTTCCGGAACCGAGCGTTCCCATCTGCTTGGTCGCGCGTTCCGCGCGGAACCGAACGGACTGCGCGACCCCGTCGAACCGCCCCCAGAACTCGTCCCACCCGGAGGTGGCCAGCCCGTGGAAGCGTCCGGGGTCCACGGGATGGTCGTGCATCCCGCGTCCCACCGGAATCGCCTGCTCGATCCTCGAGCGCAGCCGCGACAGATCCCCCGGCAGATCGTTCGCCGTGAGCGACGTCTTCACCGCCGACATCCCGCAGCCGATGTCCACACCGACCGCCGCCGGGCACACCGCGTCGCGCATGGCGATGACCGAGCCGACGGTCGCCCCCTTGCCATAGTGCACGTCGGGCATGACCGCGAGGCCCTTGATCCAGGGCAGCGTCGCCACGTTCCGCAGCTGCTGCATCGCGGCGTCCTCGATCGTCGCCGGGTCCGTCCACATGCGGATCGGGGCCCGCGCCCCCGGCACCTCTACGTACGACATCTCTTCCTCATTCCCCCGAAAAACACCGAAAGTCTTGGATCGCACATACCGGCACCAAGGTCTACGTAAGGGACAACGGACCGGCGTCCACGGCAGTGCGTGCGATAGACATTGTCTCCAGGGGGCCGCCTCGCGCGGCAACCGATTAACCAGCGGGCCCAGCCCCCACGCAACCGTCGAGAGGAGCCTCGCCATGCAGCGGAAGGCGTACGTACCGGGCGCCGCCGTGCTCCTCGCGGCACTTCTGACCGCCTGTACCGGCAGCGCCGGCAGCGGCGCGGCGTCGAAGAACTCCAGGGCGGGCGACGCCCCCATGAGCGCGCCATCCGCCCAGCCCGGCAAGTACCACACCCTCGCCGACGCCTGCACCTCGGTGGGCCACGGCTCCCTCGACTCGCTCCTGCCCGGCCTCAGGCGGATCCCGGACCAGACGCAGCGCGACCAGGCGTACCAGGGCCAGGCCGAGCTGACCTACAACAACGATCGCCGCTCCGGATGCCGCTGGAAGGCCGAGTCGACCGACGCCACCGACCATCTGTTCGTCGATTTCGAGCGGGTGGTGTCGTACGACAGCGCGGTCAGCGACGACGACAGCGCCAATGCGGTCTACGCCGCGAAGGCGAAGGCCGCGGGCCTTGCCGAGCCCAGCCCGAGCTCCACTTCCAGCTCGGGCTCCAGCCCCTCGGGCAGTGGCACGCCCGCGAGCCCGGGCGCCACGCCCTCCGCTTCCCGGTCCGCCTCGGCGTCCCCCTCCCTCCCCGCCTCCGGGTCGGCCTCCGCTTCCGTCTCCGGCAGCCCCTCGGAGACCGACGGCGCGGCCGACCTGCAGCCGCGCACCCTGGACAACCTCGGCGACGAGGCGTTCGTGAACGACCAGCTGAACACGTCCCAGCAGCGCACCGTGACTGTGGTGTTCCGCACGTCCAACGTCATCGTGACCATCGAGTACGACGAGCAGCCCGCCACCGCGGGAACGACTCCGAGCAGCAAGGACATGCAGGACAGGGCCAGGAAACTGGCAGAACAGCTGGCCGGTTCCCTGGGCTGACGGGCGCCCGCGCCCGGCTCCGGCAGGGGAACCGAACCTCACACCGCATGCGTCCCCACCGCGTACCGTGGCCCCTCGGACCCGATCCGACCGCACGATCCACGAGCGTCATGAGTGAAGGAACCATGCACCGACCTGCACAGCGAGACCAGCGAGATCAGCACGATCCGAGCGATCGGGGCGAGCGGGGCGAGCGGCAGCCGGGCCTGCGGGGCTCGCGCCTTCGCCGCCTCCTCCTCTGCGCGGCCGCCGTCCCGGCGGTGCTCGTCGCCACCGGCTGCTCATCGAACTCCGGTTCAGGCTCGGACGCCGCCACCAAGCAGGAGCAGACCCCGAGCGCACGCACCTCGCAGAGCGGCTCGGCGAACACCGTGCGTCCGGCCGCGTACACGACGCTGCCCAAGCCCTGTGCCATCCTGTCCGACAAGACCCTGGGCGATCTGGTACCGAAGGGTGCGAAGTCCGGCAAGCAGGGCGCATCGGACGACCCGGCTACCCGTTCGAGCTGTTCCTGGACCAGTCTGGCGAACAACGGCGTCAAGGGCTCCCAGTTCCGCTGGCTCAACGTCTCCCTGCTGCGCTTCCAGTCCGACGCCACCCGCGGCGACGGCAACAAGCTCGCGCAGCAGTACTACACCCGGCAGGTGCAGGACGCCCGGTCCGCGCAGGGCGCGCAGAACACCAAGTCCGAGCCGGTCGCCGGGACGGGTGACGAGGCGACGGCAGTGCGCTACGACCTGAAGAAGACGGAAGGCACCTTCAAGCAGCAGACGGTCGTGGCACGCGTGGAGAACGTCGTGATCACCCTCGACTACAACGGCGCGGGCCTGGCCGGCGAGCAGACGCCGAACGCGGACGACCTGACGAAGGCCGCGGAGCAGGCCGCCAAGGAGGCGGTGTCCGCGGTGTCGGCGGCGAACGGACCCGGCAAGGCGGGCGCGTCCGGATCACCGGGTGCCTCCAAGAGCGGAGCGCCGTCGAAGCCGTCCGCAAGTCCGTCGAAGAGCGCGTCCCCGTCCGCGTCGGCGTCGAAGAAGAACTGACCCGGCTGGCGCCGAAGTCGTAGCGTCACCAGGGCGTTCGCAGGAGCCCGGCCCCGCGCGGACCGGGCTCCTGCCACTCCGGTCACCCGTCCGCCGCACGCATGTGCCACCCTGTTCCGCGCAACAACACGCAATGGGAGGGGAGTACGGGTGGCCGCGCCACTGCAGTTGACACGGATGCACCGGATTCTCATAGGCGTGGTCGTCACCGGTGCCGTCATCATCGCCGGGATCGGCTTCGCGGGGTCGTACGCCGCCGTCCGCGAGCTGGCCATCAAGAAGGGCTTCGGGAACTTCAGCTACGTCTTCCCGGTCGGCATCGACGCGGGCATCTGCGTGCTGCTCGCCCTGGACCTGCTGCTGACCTGGATTCGTATCCCCTTCCCACTGCTGCGCCAGACGGCGTGGCTGCTGACGGCGGCGACGATCGCGTTCAACGGTGCGGCCGCCTGGCCGGACCCGCTGGGCGTGGGCATGCACGCGGTGATCCCGGTGCTGTTCGTGGTCGCGGTGGAGGCGGCCCGCCACGCCATCGGCCGGATCGCGGACATCACGGCGGACAAGCACATGGAGGGGGTCCGCCTTACGCGCTGGCTGCTCTCCCCCCTGCCCACGTTCCTGCTCTGGCGCCGTATGAAGCTGTGGGAGCTGCGCTCCTACGACCAGGTCATCAAGCTGGAGCAGGAACGTCTCGTCTACCAGGCCCGTTTGCGCTCCCGCTTCGGCCGCGCCTGGCGGCGCAAGGCCCCGGTGGAGTCGCTGATGCCGCTGAGGCTGGCTCGCTACGGGGTCCCCCTGGCGGACACGGCCCCGGCGGGCCTGGCGGCGGCGGGCATAGAACCGGCCCTGATACCGCCGGCACCCCAGCCCGACGCAGCTGCGGGCCATCGTGCCGTCGGGGCGGCACGGGTGGGCACGGCGGCTCCCCTCGGCGGGCAGCGCCCCGAACTGGAGGGCAACCACAACCCCGGGCAACCGGTCACCGCGCCCGACCCCGAACAGAGCCCCTGGTTCGAAGCCCCGCAGCAGATCGCGTACCACGGCGACTACGACCCGACGTACGAGCCGGAGCCCACGTACGACCCCGAGCAGGAACACTGGGGCTGGTACGAGGACCAGCAGCAGTACCAGGAGCAGCCGCAACAGCCCCCCGCCCAGGAGCCCTCCCCCGAGGACACGGGAAGCTTCCCCGTCCCCGTGGGGCCGAACCGCACCCGCGAGCTCGGGGAGGGCGGCGGCGCGCCGGAGCCGGACGAGGAGGCCTACTACCAGGTCTTCAAGAAGTCGATCAACGGCAGCTACCCGACCCCACGTGAGTACGGCTACAACGTCGAGGCCGAGTTCGGCATCAGCCTCCCGGAGCAGGACGCCAAGCGCATGGTCAACCGCTTCACCAACCGCCACACCGCGGAACTGGAAGAGGACCACATCGCGTAAGGACCGCGCACTACGACGATGGGGGCGCCCGGCAAATACCGGGCGCCCCCATCGTCGTAGAACCGGTCCTACCCCCCGAGCAGGGCCCGCACCCGGTCCTGCCCCACCGCGAGCAGCAGCGTGGGCAGCCGCGGACCGGTGTCACGGCCCACCAGCAGGTGGTAGAGGAGCGCGAAGAACGACCGCTGAGCGGTCTTGATCTCCGGCGGCAGCTCCTTGGGCGTGGCGTCGGCGGAGAACCCGGCCTGGACCTTGGGCACGCCGTACACGAGGTGGGTCAGCCCGTCCAGCGACCAGTGCTCCTCAAGACCGTCGAGCAGCAGTCGCAGCGACTGCTGCGCCTGCTCGTCGAGGGACTTCAGCAGTTCGGCGTCCGGCTCGTCGCGGACGATCGTGCGCTGGTCGGCCGGGACATGCGTGTTGATCCAGGCCTCGGCCTTGTCGTACCGCGGCCGGGCCTCGGCGAGCGAGGCCAGCGGGTTGGCCGGGTCGAGGTCCGACAGGATGCGCAGGGCCTGGTCCTGGTGGCCGGCCGTGATGTCGGCGACGGACGCGAGCGTGCGATACGGCAGCGGGCGCGGGGTGCGCGGCAGCTCACCGGCGGCCGTGCCGACCGCCCGGGTGTACGCGGCCACGTCCGCCGGCAGCGCGGAACCGTCGGCGACCTTGCCCGCCAGCTTGTCCCACTCGTCGTAGAGCCGCTGGATCTCCTGGTCGAAGGCGATCTTGAAGGACTGGTTCGGCCTGCGGCGGGCGTAGAGCCAGCGCAGCAGCTGCGGCTCCATGATCTGGAGGGCGTCACCCGGGGTGGGCACCCCGCCCTTGCTGCTGGACATCTTGGCCATGCCGCTGATGCCCACGAACGCGTACATGGGCCCGATGGGCTGCTTGCCGCCGAAGATCCCGACGATCTGGCCGCCGACCTGGAACGACGAACCCGGGGACGAGTGGTCGACACCGCTCGGCTCGAAGATCACGCCCTCGTAGGCCCAGCGCATCGGCCAGTCGACCTTCCAGACCAGCTTGCCGCGGTTGAACTCGCTCAGCCGGACCGTCTCCGAGAATCCGCACGCGGTGCAGGCGTACGTCAGCTCGGTCGTGTCGTCGTCGTAGGCGGTGACGGTGGTGAGGTCCTTCTCGCAGTTGCCGCAGTACGGCTTGTACGGGAAGTACCCGGAAGCACCGGAGCTGCCGTCGTCCTCGGCCGCGGCACCGGAGCCCTCCTCGGCCTCCAGCTCGGCCTCGTCGACGGGCTTCTGCTGCTGCTTCTTGCCCGCCTTCGGCTTGGTCCGGTACTGGGCGAGGATCGCGTCGATCTCGTTCCGGTGCTTCATCGCGTGCAGGATCTGGTCCCGGTACACGCCGGAGTTGTACTGCTCGGTCTGGCTGATGCCGTCGAACTCGACACCCAGCTCGGTGAGCGCGGCGATCATCGCGGCCTTGAAGTGCTCGGCCCAGTTCGGGTACGCCGAGCCCTTGGGGGCCGGGACGGAGGTGAGCGGCTTGCCGATGTGCTCCGCCCAGGCCTCCTCGTCGACACCGGCGATGCCCTTGGGCACCTTGCGGTAGCGGTCGTAGTCGTCCCAGGAGATCAGGTGCCGCACCTGGTACCCACGGCGGCGGATCTCGTCGGCGACGAGGTGCGGGGTCATGACCTCGCGGAGGTTGCCCAGGTGAATGGGCCCGGACGGGGAGAGTCCGGACGCGACGACGACCACAGGAGCGGTAGCGACTGATGTCACTGTGCCCGGGGCCCGACGCTCCGACTCCTCGATGACCTCATCCGCGAAACGGGAGACCCAGTCGGTGGTCTCGGTGCTCTGAGCCACGATCGGCACGTCCTCTTTCCCTGAAGTTCTCCATGAGCAGCCGGTACGCTCCCACGGCTGACCGCTCCATTGTCCCAGGTGGGGTCACATCCACGAAAACGCCTTTTCAACGCCTCACCGCACCTGCACATGGGGACGAGCGGGCACGGGCCAGCGTTCAGTCCACGCCCGCAAAATTCGCTTTACCCCCATGGGATACTGGCCGTGGCTATCCATCCCCACGAGGAGAACGGCACCCATTCCTATGGCCTCGGTCACGTCCCTCACCGCTTCCGTCCACCAGCGCCTCGCGAACGCCCTCTCCGCCACCCTGCCGGAGAGCGCCGACGCGGACCCGCTGCTGCGACGCAGCGACCGGGCTGACTACCAGGCCAACGGGATCCTGGCGCTTGCGAAGAAGGCGAAGGCGAACCCGCGCGAGCTGGCGACCCAGGTGGTGGAAAAGGTCGTCACCGGTGACGTGATCAAGGACGTCGAGGTCTCCGGCCCCGGCTTCCTCAACATCAGGGTCACCGACAAGGCGATCACCGAGAACCTCGCCGCCCGCGCCGCCGACCCGGAGGGTCGCCTCGGCGTGCCGTACGCCGAGAACCCGGGCACCACGGTCATCGACTACGCCCAGCCGAACGTGGCGAAAGAAATGCACGTCGGCCACCTCCGCTCCGCGGTGATCGGCGACTCCGTGGTCAAGCTCCTGGAGTTCACCGGCGAGTCGGTGATCCGCAGGCACCACATCGGCGACTGGGGCACCCAGTTCGGCATGCTCATCCAGTACCTGGACGAGCATCCGCACGAGCTGGACCACAAGGCCGCCGAGGTCACCGGCGAAGAGGCGATGTCGAACCTCGACCGCCTCTACAAGGCGGCCCGCAGGCTCTTCGACTCCGACCCGGAGTTCAAGACGCGCGCCCGCCGCCGGGTGGTCGACCTCCAGGCCGGCGAGCCGCACACGCTCGCCATGTGGCAGAAGTTCGTCGACGAGTCGAAGATCTACTTCTTCTCCGTCTTCGACAAGCTGGACATGGAGGTCCGCGACCCGGACATCGTCGGCGAGTCCGGCTACAACGACATGCTCGAGGAGACATGCCGCCTCCTGGAGGAGTCCGGCGTGGCCGTCCGCTCCGAGGGCGCCCTGTGCGTGTTCTTCGACGACGTCAAGGGCCCGGACGGCAAGCCGGTCCCGCTGATCGTGCAGAAGTCGGACGGCGGATACGGCTACGCGGCCACGGACCTGTCCGCGATCCGCGACCGCGTCTTCGGCCTGAAGGCGAACTCGATCATCTACGTGGTGGACGCCCGCCAGTCTCTCCACTTCAAGATGGTCTTCGAGACCGCGCGCCGGGCCGGCTGGCTCAACGGCGACGTGAAGGCGTACCAGCTCGCCTTCGGCACGGTCCTCGGCAAGGACGGCAAGCCGTTCAAGACGCGTGAGGGCGAGACCGTACGGCTGGTGGACCTCCTGGACGAGGCGATCGAGCGCGCCTCCGCCGTCGTACGGGAGAAGGCACAGGACCTGTCCGAGGAGGAGATCGCCGAGCGCGGCGCCCAGGTGGGCATCGGCGCGGTGAAGTACGCGGACCTGTCGACGTCGGCGAACCGCGACTACAAGTTCGACCTCGACCAGATGGTGTCGCTGAACGGCGACACGTCCGTCTACCTCCAGTACGCCTACGCCCGTATCCAGTCGATTCTGCGGAAGGCAGGCGACGTCCGTCCGTCGGCGCACCCGGAGCTGGCCCTGACCGACGCCGAGCGCGGCCTGGGCCTGCACGTGGACCAGTTCGCGGAGACGGTCGCGGAGGCGGCGGGCGAGTACGCCCCGCACAAGCTGGCCGCGTACCTCTACCAGCTGGCGTCGCTGTACACGTCCTTCTACGACAAGTGCCCGGTCCTGAAGGCCGGGACGCCCGAGCAGGTCGAGAACCGCCTCTTCCTGTGCGACGTCACGGCCCGCACCCTGCACCAGGGCATGGCCCTGCTGGGCATCAGGACGCCCGAGCGTCTCTGATCACGACGGCTTGGCGAACTCGCACCACACCACCTTCCCCAGGTCCCGCTCCCGCACCCCCCACTTGTCGGAGAGCGCGGCGACGAGCAGCAGACCGCGCCCTCCCTCGTCGGCGTCCCCCGCGATGCGCGGGACGCCGGGTCCGCTGTCGTGAACCTCCAGGCGCAGCACGACCCCGTCGTACCGCAGGAACACCCGGAAGTGACGGCCGGGCGGGACGCCGTGCAGCAGCGCGTTGGTGGCCAGCTCGCTGACGCACAGCAACACGTCGTCACCGCGCTCGGTGTCGGCCAGTCCCCAGCCGGTCAGGGTCTCGTACGCGACCCGCCGGGCGGCGGGGACGGACCGGCGGTCACGGCGGAAGAACCTCTCGCGCAGGGGCGGGAGTTGGATCGTCTCGTTCACGGGACGAGTGTTGCGGAGAGTGACTACAGTGGATCACTCGGTGAACCCGTACAGATTTTTTGTACGGGTTCGTTCGGGGTCGCGTACGGCCAGGCGTGGGGAGTTGGTCCTGCATGAACTCCAGGAAGCGTCCGGGGAAGAAGAACTTCTCGGCCATGAAGATGCTGGGCGTCCAGCTCGGCACGGCCCGCCGCGCGGCGGGCTTCACCCAACGCGCCCTCGCCGACCGGCTGATGGTCGACGAGGAGACCATTGCATCGATCGAGCAGGGCCGACGTCCGCTGAAGCCGGATCTGGCCGAGCTGCTGGACGAACTCCTGGGGACGAAGGGGATGTTGTCGGCGGGAGTGGCGAACCTGCCGGAGATCGATCAGTTTCCCATGTGGGCGGAGCTGTACGTCCACCATGAGCGTGAGGCGATCGCGCTGTCCTGGTACGACGCGCTGGTCGTCCCGGGTCTGCTTCAGACGGAGGCGTACGCGCGTGCGCTGCTGGGCGGGCGCGTTCCGCCGTACGACGGGGACGAGTTGGAGACGAAGATCGCGGCCCGTGTCGGCCGTCAGGAGATCCTGCACCGCAAGATCCCGCCGACGCTCAGCTTCGTCGTCTGGGAACCGGCTCTGCGCATGCCCACCGGGGGACGCGGGACGCACCTCGACCAATTACGGTACCTGCGCGAGTACGCCCAACTCCCCGGCCTGTCCCTGCAAATCCTACCGCTGGACCGTACTTCGCACGCTGGTGACGCAGGCTCGTTCACCCTCCTCGAGACGCTCGATCACCAGCACCTCGCCTACGCGGAATCCCAGCGCGGAAGCCAGTGGGTTTCCGACCCGAGCGAGGTGTCCATCCTGGCGCGCAAATATGCGATGCTGCGAACGCAGGCCCTCACCATCGAGGACTCCAGAAGCCTGCTGGGCCGTCTGCTAGGAGAGCAATGAGCGCCGAAGCACTTCAGTGGTTCAAGTCGACCTACAGCAGCAGCGAAGGCGGCCAGTGCCTCGAAGTCGCCTACACGTGGCGCAAGTCCAGCTACAGCAGTAGCGAGGGCGGCGCCTGCCTCGAAATCGCCTACACAGCCCCGGAGTCCGCCGACGAAGCCACCGTCCACATCCGCGACTCCAAGAACCCCACCGGCCCCACCTTCACCGCCTCGCCGGACGCCTGGGCGGCGTTCACCGCGTACGCCGCCCGCTGAGGGCATTGTCAGTGGCTGCGCCTACAGTCACTGGCATGGCGACACTTCCCAACCCGCTGCCCAGGCTGGCGGCCGACCCGAGCGGGCGCACGCTCGGGCTTGAACTCCCGCCCGGGAGACTGATCGACGCGACGGACGACGGGCCGTGGCACGAGCCGCTGCTGTGGCATGCCGGGCGCGCGGCGTCCTCCGGCAACTGGGCGCGGTTGGGTTCGCCCGGCACGCGGGCGGGGCTCCTTCCGGTCCTCATCGACGTCGGGGGCAGCCACGGCGGCCCGGAGGAGTGGGAGTTGATGCCCGGGGAGATGTCCTATCCCGGGGACCACGACGCCGAGGAGGTGCTGGCCGAGTTCTGGGACGAGTACGAGGAGGACGGTGCCGACTGGCCCGGTCTCGCCGCCGCGCCCCGTCTGGAGGCCGACCCCGACGCCCGGGCCGCCGAGGTCGCCGACTCCCTCCTGGACGGTGGCTCCTGGCTCAAGGAGCCGTGCCTCGCCCTCATCCCGGCCCGCCGCTCCGCCGACATCCCGGCGGCCATCGGCTGGGGCGGCCCGCTGAACCACGAGAACGACGTGGCGCGCCTCTGCTCCGTGCTCCGCTCCTGGGAGGACCGCTTCGGCGTTCGGGTGGTCGCGCTCACCTTCGACCAGCTGGTGCTGTCGGTGGCGGCGCCGCCCACCACTCCTGCCGAGGCCGAGGCGGTGGCCGCCGAGCACTTCGCGTTCTGCCCGGACAATCTCGCCCAGGGGCATCACGGAACACTGCGCGCGTACGCCGAGCACGAGGTCCTGGGACAGCGGGTGTGGTCCTTCTGGTGGGACTGAGCCAGGTCCCCTACCCCAGCGCCTTGCCCAGCCGCCGCAGTCCCTCCGCGATCTCCCCGGGCGTGTGCGTGACGAAGCACAGCCGCATCGTCGACCTCTCCGGCGTGCCCACGCAGAAGGGCGCCCCGGGGACGTACGCCACGTCCTGCTCGACCGCGCGCGCCAGCAGGGCCGTGGTGTCGTATGCCTCGGGGAGACGCGCCCACAGGAACATGCCGCCCTTGGGACGGTTCCAGGTGGAGCCCTCGGGGAGCGCGTCCGGGAGACCGGCGAGCATGGCGTCCCGGCGCTCACGGTACGCGGCGGCGACGCGTGCCACGTGGGCGTCGAGGTCGCGGTCGGCCAGGTAGCGTGCCGCGGCGAGCTGGTTGACGGTCGGGGTGTGCAGGTCGGCGGCCTGCTTGGCGACCGCGCAGGCCCGCCGCAGCGCCGCCGGCGCCCGCAGCCAGCCGAGCCGCAGCCCGGGGGCCATCACCTTGGAGAAGGAGCCGAGCAGCACGGTGCGGTCGCGCGCGTCGTCGTAGGAGGCGATCCACGGCACGCGCTCGCCCTCGAAGCGGAGTTCGCCGTACGGGTCGTCCTCGACGATCCACAGCCCGCGCCGGACGGCGACGCGAGCGATCGCGGCGCGGCGGTCGGCGGGGAGGGTGCGCCCGGTGGGGTTCTGGAAGGTGGGGACCGTGTAGAGCAGCTTGGGGCTCTCCTGTGCCACCAGTTCCTCCAGCGCCTCCGGATCGATCCCGTCCGCGTCCCCGGGCACGGCGACGATGCGGGCGCCCGCGAAGCCGAACGCCTGGAGCGCCGCGAGATAGCAGGGGTTTTCCACGAGGACGGTGTCACCGGGCTCGAGGAGGGCGGTGGAGAGCAGGGACAGCGCCTGCTGCGAGCCGGTGGTGACGAGCAGGTCGTCGGGCCCGGTCACCAGGCCGCGCACGGTGGTGCGCCCGGCGAGCGCGGTCCGCAACGCGGGCTCGCCCTCGGTCGTCGAGTACTGGAGTGCCCGTTGCGGCGCCTCGGACAGCACGGTGTTGAACGCGGCGGCGACGCCCTCGGCGTCGAAGAGCCCGGGCGCCGGAAGCCCGCCCGCGAAGTTGACGACTTCGGGGCGGGCGGTGACGGCGAGGATGTCCCGTACGGGGGAACCGCCGACCGAGGCGACCCGGGCGGCGAACGCGGGCTGCGGTGGGCTGCTGATCACGCGGTCGGTGGTGGACACGGCGGCGGCTCCTTGTGTGCTGGGGCGCGCCGCGCCGGCCGTAGTGCGCCGTGGGAACGCCACTCGAAAACACCTCGTTCGCGCACCTTACGGATATCGCTGGCACCTACAACAACCTGGTTTCGCCATACGGACGGCCCTCGGGGGCCCTAGCATGCGGCCCATGCTGCCCACCGTGGACACGTACGCCGAGCTCGAAGCGATACTCTCGGACGAGGCGCTGTTACGCCCGGCCGCGCTGGACCTGTGCGACCAACTGGGGCTCGTCGGGCTCGCCTTGCGGCGCTTCGACGACGGCTCCCGGCCGGTGTACGCGGTCGGGGGTGACATGGTGCTGAAGCTGTATCCGCCGTTCGAGACGGCCGCGGCGGTCACGGAGGCCCGGGTGTTGGCACACCTGTGGGGCCAACTGCCGCTTCCGACCCCACGGTTGCTCGCGACGGACGAGTGCCACAACGGCTGGCGGTTCGTGCTGATGTCCCGGTTGCTGGGGCTGAGTGTCCACGAGGCCTGGCCGCGGCTGACGTCGGCGGAGCAGGACCGGGTGGTGACGGAGACGGCCCGGACTCTGGCCGCGCTGCACGCGATGGACTTCAAGCCCCTGACGGATGTCGTGGGGCCCTCGGACTGGTCCTCGTTCCTGCGCCGCCGACGGGGACACGCGCTCGAGCACCACCGCCACTACGGTGCCACCGAGCCCTGGCTGAGCCAGATCCCCGGCTTCCTGGACTCCGTACCCCTGCCCGCCTCCACCCAGCTCGCCCTGTTGCACACCGAGTTGATGCGCGAGCATCTGACGATCGACATGCGTGACGGCCGTCGGCTGACCGGTCTTTTCGACTTCGAGCCGGCGTTGATCGGCGACCCTGCCTACGACTTCGTCAGCGTGGGCCTGTTCATCACCCGCGGTGACCGGCGCTTGCTCCGCCGCTTCTACGAGGCCTACGGGCGTGCCCCGCACGACCCGGACCAGCTGCTCGCGTACGCGCTGCTGCACGTGTACAGCGACCTGCCCTACTACCTGCGGGAGTTGCCGACCCCGGCCGAGCCGCGCCTCGACGCTCTGGCCGAGCTGTGGTTCGGCACGGAAGAGCCATAGCCGGCGGGCAACAACCGCACTCCCGACTCGAGTTGGAAGCGCCCGCTCCGTTTGCCGGGCCTCGACGGCGTCCCGGACTACGTTCCCGGGGCGTGGCGTTTCCGCAGCTCAGCGGGTATCCCTTCGATCCAGGCGTCCCGAATACCGCGTCGGGTGTGGCGGCCGGGACGACTCAGCGCTCAAGCTGTGGTCATCGAGGCCTCCGCTCCCGGGCGACCGGTCGAGCGGCCGCGCCATCCCCCCAGCTCCGCCATGTCGAAGGGCCCGCCCCCATGTCCGCTCGTACCGCCCGTACCCGCCTGCTCGCCGCCGCCACTGTCGCGCTCGCCGCGATCGCGCTCACGGCCTGCCGGAACGGAGAGGGAGTACGGGACGAGGGCCCCTCCTCGGCATCGACCCCGGACACGTCCGCCCGGAGCTCGGGCCGTGCGGCCCCCTGCTCGGGCGCCCACATCCACACGACGGCCAGGCAGGTCTCCCGCACCGTCGACCATCTGCTCCTGACGGTCACCAACACGGGCGCCACGAACTGCACCCTCTCCGGCTATCCGCAGGTCCGCTTCGACGGTGCGCCCTCCTCGCCGCGCCCCGTCCGGGAGACGAAACCGCACACCGCGATCACCCTCTCCCCCGGCGAGTCGGCCTACGCGGGAGTGCTCCTGTCGGCGGCCGACGGCACCGGCACCCGCGGCCACACGGCGAAGACCGTGACCCTCACCCTGCCGAGCGGCCCGGCCGTCCGCCTGACACTCCCGGCTCAGGGCGTACACGTCACCGAGGGGCCCACGGTGACGTACTGGCTGTCGAGCGAGGAGGCGGCGCTGACGCGCTGAGCCGTATACGGGCCCTAGCGCAGCTTCTGGGCGGCCTCGGTGGCCCAGTACGTGAGGATGTTGCGGGCGCCGGCCCGCTTGATGCCGGTCAGGGTCTCGATGATCGCGCGGTCGCGGTCGACCCAGCCCTTCTCCGCGGCGGCCTCGACCATCGAGTACTCGCCCGAGATCTGGTACGCGGCGACCGGCACGTCCACGGCGTCGGCGACGCGCGCCAGGATGTCGAGATAGGGGCCGGCCGGCTTGACCATCACCATGTCGGCGCCCTCCTCCAGGTCGAGGGCGAGTTCCCGCAGGGACTCACGCCAGTTGGCGGGGTCCTGCTGATACGTCTTGCGGTCGCCCTCCAGGGACGAGGCGACGGCCTCCCGGAAGGGCCCGTAGAAGGCGGAGGAGTACTTTGCCGTGTAGGCGAGGACCGCGACGTCGTCACGGCCGATCTGGTCCAGCGCGTCCCGGACGACGCCGATCTGGCCGTCCATCATGCCGCTGGGACCGACGACATGGGCGCCCGCATCGGCCTGGACCTGGGCCATCTCCGCGTACCGCTCGAGGGTGGCGTCGTTGTCGACCCGCCCCTTCGCGTCGAGCACGCCGCAGTGGCCGTGGTCGGTGGTCTCGTCCAGGCACAGGTCGGACATGACGAGCAGGTCGTCGCCGACCTCGGCGCGCACATCGCGGATGGCGACCTGCAGGATCCCCTCCGGGTCGGTGCCCGGAGTCCCGATGGCGTCCTTCTTGGACTCCTCCGGCACGCCGAAGAGCATGATGCCGGAGATTCCGGCCTCAACGGCCTCCAGCGCCGCCTTCTTCAGGCTGTCGCGGGTGTGCTGCACGACGCCGGGCATCGCCGCGATCGGCACGGGCTCGCTGACCCCTTCCCGGATGAAGGCGGGAAGGATGAAGTCGGCCGGGTGAAGCCGGGTCTCGGCGACCATGCGGCGCATGGCGGGCGTGGTGCGCAGCCGCCGGGGACGGGTACCGGGAAAGGATCCGTACTTCGTCATGCCTTCTACGCTACGCCCGGCCGAAGGCTCCTTTTGCCGACGCCCTGTCGACCGGCGGCGCGCGGCGGGGTCAGGCCAGCGAGTCGATCCAGCGCTCCAGACGGCGGCCTTCGGTCGTCATCACCTCCGGGTCGCGGAGCGTGTTGGTCAGCACCGAGATGCCCTGGTAGGCGGCGATCAGCGCGACCGCCAGCTCGCGGGCGTCGCTCCGGCCCAGCTCGGCGAACTGCCGCTCGGCCCAGTCGATCAGGACGCGCATGACGGCGGCGACCGTCGTGTCGAGGCCGTCGGACCGCTTGTCCAGCTCGGACGCGAGAGTTCCGGTGGGGCAGCCGAACCGTACCGTGGTGTCGCGCTGCTCGACCCATCCGGTGATGAGCGCTTTCAGCCGCTCGCCCGGCGTCGGCAGTGCGTCGAGCGCGGCGATCGCCTCCGACAGATTCTGCGCGTGGGTGTCGATGGCGGCCTCGACCAGGTCGTTCTTCGTCTTGAAGTAGTAGTACACGTTCCCGACGGGGACATCGGCCTCCCGCGCGATGTCCGCCAGCGTGGTCTTCTCGACGCCCTGCTCGTGCAGCACCCTGGCCGCTGCGGCGGCCAGACGCTCCCGTTTCCTGGGAGCGCGCCGCGCCCCCTTTTCTGAGTCAGTCACCTGACTGACTGTAGACGAACGCCGCCGCGATGGGCTACGGTCGGCTCCCACAACTTAGTTAGTCAACTAACTTACAGAGGAGCCTCCCCATGATTGCAGTGACCGGAGCCACCGGAAACGTCGGTCGCGAGCTGGTCCGCCTCCTCGCCGGGGCAGGCGAGGCGGTGACCGCGGTTTCGCGCGGCGAGGCGCGCGACCTGCCCGCCGGCGTACGCCACGTGCGGGCCGACCTTGCCGACCCCGACAGCCTGCGCCCCGCGCTCGACGGCGCCGACGCGCTGTTCCTGCTGGTGGCCGGAGACGACCCGCAGGGCGTCCTCGACGCCGCAAAGGCGGGCGGCGTCCGCCGGGTCGTCCTGGTCTCCTCCCTCGGCGTCGCCACCAGGCCGGGCGCCTACCGCCACCCCGCCGGCTTCGAAGCCGCGCTCCGTGGCTCGGGCCTCGACGGGACCGTGCTGCGCTGCGGCGGACTGGACTCCAACGCCCTCGCGTGGGCCGAGCCGATCCGCGCCGACCGGGTGGCCGCCGCCCCGTTCGGCGACGTCGGCCTGCCGATGGTCGACCCGGCGGACGTCGCCGAGGTCGCTGCCACCGCGCTGCTGCAGCCCGGCCACATCGGTGCCGTGTACGAGCTCACCGGCCCTGCCCCGACCACCCCGCGCGAGCGGGCCGCAGCGATCGGCGCCGCAATCGGCGAACCGGTCCGCTTCGTCGAACAGACCCGCGAGGAGGCGCGGGAGCAGATGCTCGCGTTCATGCCCCAGCCGGTTGTGGACGGCACCCTCTCCATCCTCGGAGACCCGCTTCCCGCCGAACGCCGGGTGAGCCCCGACGTCGAGCGGGTCCTGGGCCGTGCGCCGCGTCCCTTCGCGGACTGGGCTGCCCGCAGCGCCGCCGCCTTCCGCTGATCAGATGCTCCGATGCTCCGGCCCCCGCGTTCCCCGCATGCGATCACGCGCGGAACGCGGGCGCCGTGGGCACGTGAAGAACCTCGACGCCGAAGGGCGCCCCCTGGACGGGGGCGCCCTTCGGATGAGGAACCCGGGGTGGCGGGGCGTTCCCGCCCGTCAGGAACCGGGGGTGGCGGGGCGTTCCCCGCCCGCGGTCACGTCGTGCGACGCCGCCGCGCCCCCGGCCGCCGCTCGCTCGGCCGTGTCACCGGGTCGCCGGCCTCCAGCGCGGCGGCGCGCCGCTTCAGACCGAAGTCCGCCAGTGCTTCCGCCAGCTTGTGGACCGACGGCTCCGGGGCCATCACGTCCACCCGCAGACCGTGTTCCTCCGCCGTCTTCGCCGTCGCGGGACCGATGCACGCGATCACCGTCACGTTGTGCGGCTTGCCCGCGATGCCCACCAGGTTGCGGACCGTCGAGGACGACGTGAACAGGACCGCGTCGAAGCCGCCGCCCTTGATCGCCTCACGGGTCTCGGCCGGCGGCGGCGAGGCGCGCACCGTCCGGTAGGCCGTCACGTCGTCGACCTCCCAGCCCAGTTCGATGAGGCCCGCCACCAGCGTCTCGGTGGCGATGTCCGCACGCGGCAGGAAGACCCGGTCGATGGGGTCGAACACCGGGTCGTACGGCGGCCAGTCGTCCAGCAGGCCCGCCGCGGACTGCTCGCCCGAGGGGACCAGGTCCGGCTTCACGCCGAAGGCGACCAGCGCCTTCGCCGTCTGCTCGCCCACCGCGGCCACCTTGATGCCCGCGAAGGCGCGCGCGTCGAGGCCGTACTCCTCGAACTTCTCCCGCACCGCCTTGACCGCGTTGACCGACGTGAACGCGATCCACTCGTACCGGCCCGTCACCAGGCCCTTGACGGCCCGCTCCATCTGCTGGGGCGTGCGCGGCGGTTCGACGGCGATGGTCGGCACCTCGTGCGGCACGGCCCCGTACGACCGCAGTTGGTCGGAGAGCGACGCCGCCTGCTCCTTCGTACGCGGGACGAGGACCTTCCAGCCGAACAGCGGCTTGTTCTCGAACCACGACAACTGGTCGCGCTGGGCGGCGGCGGAACGCTCACCGACCACGGCTATGACGGTGCGGCCCCCGTCGGGGGACGGCAGGACCTTGGCCTGCTTCAGCGTCTGCGCGATCGAGCCGAGCGTGGCGGTCCAGGTGCGCTGCCGGGTCGTCGTACCGGCGATCGTCACCGTCATCGGGGTGTCCGGCTTGCGGCCCGCGGCCACCAGTTCGCCCGCGGCGGCCGCCACGGAGTCCAGCGTCGTGGAGACCACGACCGTGCCGTCGGACGCGCCCACCTCGGTCCAGCAGCGGTCCGAGGCGGACCGCGCGTCCACGAACCGTACGTCCGTGCCCTGCGCGTCCCGCAGCGGCACACCCGCGTACGCGGGCACTCCCACGGCGGTCGCGATGCCCGGCACGACCTCGAAGGGAACGCCCTCGGCGGCGCACGCCAGCATCTCCTCTGCCGCGTATACGTCCAGGCCGGGGTCTCCGGACACCGCACGGACGACCCGCTTGCCGCCCCGCACAGCCTCCATGACAAGATGTGCGGCATCCCTCAACGCAGGGACACCTGCGGCTGTTGACGCGGCGTCAACGACCGCTAGTTGAGCCGTGCCCGGATACGTTCCCGTGGAGGGGTCCGCGTCCGTGTTCAGGACGGCGACGCCCGCTCTGGCATGCGTGCGCACCACGTCGAGCACCTCGTGCTCGCCGACGAGAACGTCCGCGTTCGCCAGCGCCTCCACGGCGCGCAGGGTGAGAAGTCCCGGATCCCCGGGTCCGGCACCGAGGAAGGTGACGTGCCCGTGATCAAGGCCGGCGGGAAGGGTGGTGGGGCTCAATGTGCTCGCTCCCCCATCAGACCGGCCGCGCCCTTGGCAAGCATCTCGGCGGCGAGTTCGCGACCGAGCGCCATTGCCTGGTCGTGCGTCTCGGGCACGGGACCGGTGGTGGACAGCTGCACCAGCGTCCGGCCGTCGGGGGTCCCGACGACACCGCGCAGGCGCATTTCCTTGACAACCTGCCCGTCGGCCAACAGGTCGGCCAGCGCGCCCACGGGAGCGCTGCAACCGGCCTCCAGGGCGGCGAGCAGGGACCGCTCGGCGGTCACGGCGACCCGCGTGAACGGGTCGTCGAGCTCACCGAGCGCGGCGATCAGTTCCGCGTTGTCCGCGGCACACTCGATCGCGAGTGCCCCCTGGCCGGGGGCGGGCAGAACCGTGTCGACCGACAGGAACTCGGTCACCTCGTCGATCCGGCCGATGCGGTTGAGGCCCGCCGCGGCGAGGACCACGGCGTCCAGCTCGCCGCCGCGGACGTATCCGATGCGGGTGTCGACGTTGCCGCGGATCGGGACGGTCTCGATGCCGAGGCCGTGGCTGCGCGCGTACGCGTTCAGCTGCGCCATGCGGCGCGGCGAACCGGTGCCTATGCGGGCCCCGCGGGGCAGGTCGGTGAACTTCAGGGCGTCACGCGCGACGATCACGTCCCGCGGGTCCTCGCGTACGGGTACGGCGGCCAGCACCAGGTTCTCCGGCTGCGTGGTCGGCAGGTCCTTCAGGGAGTGCACCGCGAAGTCGACCTCGCCGCTCAGCAGCGCGTCGCGCAGGGCCGTCACGAAGACACCGGTGCCGCCGATCTGGGCCAGGTGCTCACGGGAGGTGTCGCCGTACGTCGTGATCTCCACGAGCTCCACGGGCCGTCCGGTCACCCGGCTCACGGCTTCCGCGACCTGCCCGGACTGGGCCATGGCCAGCTTGCTGCGCCTGGTCCCGAGCCTCAGCGCCCCTTGTTGACGTGGCTCACTCATGCTCGCCCTCGGTTCTTGCCGTTCTCGGTGTTCTCGGTGCTCTGGGTGTCCTCGGCCCGGGAGACGGCGGCGACCGTCTCGGGGTCGAGGTCGAACAGGGTGCGCAGCGCGTCCGCGTATCCGGCGCCGCCGGGCTCGGCGGCCAGCTGCTTGACCCGTACGGTCGGCGCGTGCAGCAGCTTGTCGACGACGCGCCGCACGGTCTGCGTGATCTCGGCCCGGTGCTTGTCGTCAAGGGCCGGCAACCGCCCCTCCAGACGCGCGATCTCCATCGCCACCACGTCGGCGGCCATCGAGCGCAGCGCGACGACGGTCGGCGTGATGTGCGCCGCGCGCAGGGCGGCGCCGAACGCGGTGACCTCGTCGGAGACGATCTGCCGCACCTGGTCGACGTCGGCGGCCATGGGGGCGTCGGCGGACGCCTCGGCCAGCGACTCGATGTCGACCAGCCGTACCCCGAGCAGCCGGTGCACGGCCGCGTCGACGTCCCGGGGCATCGCCAGGTCGAGCAGCGACAGCACGGGCGTGGGGCGGGCGGGCTCCGCGACGGGTTCGGGGCGGCGGCGCTCGGGGACCCGGCCGACCGTGGCGACGGTCGCCACGAGCGCGTTGATCAATTCGGCCTCCGCCTCGGGGGCGAGGACGACAGCGCCGGCACCGGCGGGACGGCCGCTGCGCTCCTCGGAGCCCTTGTCCACCCATGCCGCGTGCTGCTCCAGCTCGGCGGCCGCCATTCCGGCGACGGCCGCCTCGCCCAGCACCGAGAAGCCGGCCGTGCCCTGCACCGACAACAGGTCGAGCGGGCAGGATTCCTCGGTGCCGAGGCCGACGGGCGGAAGTTCCTCGTGTACGGCGGCCGGGGCGTCCGCGGGCGAGTCGGTGCGCGAGGCGGGAACCGGGGCGGACCCGGCGCCCGGGGCGGGCGTCATCGGGGTGACCACTGCGTCCACGCGCCCCTCGAGCGCCTCGGCGACCGCCTCGACCGTGAGGACCAGGCCGGTCGCGCCCGTGCAGGAGATGGCGACGTCGGCACGTGTCAGCTCGTCCCGCAGCGCTTCCATCGGCACCGCGCGGGCCCGTACGTCCGTGTCGTCGCCTTCCGTGAGGATCTGCGCGAGGCGCCGGGCGCGCTCCAGCGTGCGGTTGGCGATCACGATCTCGGCGACCCCGGCGCGCGCGAGAGTCGCGGCGGCCAGCGACGACATGGAGCCGGCGCCGATCACGAGAGCACGCTTGCCCTGGGCCCAGATCTCGACCGGCGCACCGGACGACAGCTGTTCCAGGCCGAAGGTCACCAGCGACTGCCCGGCGCGGTCGATGCCCGTCTCGGAGTGGGCGCGCTTGCCGACCCTCAGCGCCTGCTGGAACAGGTCGTTCAGCAGCCGTCCGGCGGTGTGCAGTTCCTGAGCGGCAGCCAGGGAGTCCTTGATCTGGCCGAGGATCTGGCCCTCGCCGACGACCATCGAGTCCAGACCGCAGGCCACCGAGAACAGGTGGTGGACGGCCCGGTCCTCGTAGTGCACGTACAGGTAGGGGGTGAGCTCGTCCAGTCCGACCCCGCTGTGCCGGGCGAGCAGCGTCGACAGCTCGGCGACGCCCGCGTGGAACTTGTCCACGTCGGCGTACAGCTCGATGCGGTTGCAGGTGGCGAGCACCGCGGCCTCGTCGGCCGGCTCGGCGGCGACCGTGTCCTGGACCAGTTTGACCTGGGCGTCCGCGGTCAGCGCGGCACGCTCCAGGACGCTGACCGGAGCGCTGCGGTGGCTCAGCCCGACGACGAGGAGACTCATGCCGGCATCACGGCGGGAACGTCCCCGTCGGGTCCCTTGTCGGCGGACTCCTGGGTCGTTGCGGCGGACGGCAGCCCGTCGGGCATGGTCTCCATGGCTTCCTCGCCGGCCTTGCGCTGCTCGTGGAAGGCGAGGATCTGCAGCTCGATGGAGAGGTCGACCTTGCGCACGTCGACGCCATCCGGGACGGAGAGCACGGTCGGCGCGAAGTTCAGGATGGACGTCACGCCCGCGGCCACGAGCCGGTCGCAGACCTGCTGGGCGGCGCCGGCCGGGGTGGCGATGACGCCGATGGAGACACCGTTGTCCTTGATGATCTTTTCCAGGTCGTCCGTGTGCTGGACGGGAATGCCCGCGACGGGCTTCCCGGCCATCGCCGGGTCGGCGTCGATGAGCGCGGCGACCCGGAAGCCGCGGGACGCGAACCCTCCGTAATTGGCCAGCGCCGCGCCGAGGTTACCGATACCGACGATCACAACCGGCCAGTCCTGCGTCAGGCCCAGCTCACGGGAGATCTGGTACACGAGATACTCGACGTCGTAGCCCACACCCCGGGTCCCGTAGGAGCCGAGGTAGGAGAAGTCCTTGCGCAGCTTCGCGGAGTTGACCCCCGCGGCGGCGGCCAGCTCCTCGGAGGAGACCGTGGGCACCGAACGCTCCGACAGTGCGGTCAGCGCGCGGAGGTACAGCGGAAGCCTGGCGACGGTGGCCTCGGGAATCCCTCGGCTGCGGGTCGCCGGTCGGTGAGTTCGGCCAGTTGCCACGGTGCTCCTGCGGGTAGAGCGGGGCTGCAGGCGGTCACACGTCCCCAGACCGCCCCGTCGAATGCAGGCTATGTCTTTGTGAACGCGTGCACAAAGATGGTGTCCGTTTTGCCCGACCAACGTGACCGGAGTCACGCGCCCCCGGCGCGTGGGTATGGAACCGGCGCGCGAGCACCCTCGTTCCTTTTCTTCTGGGGGCAAAACCGCACACTCTCCTCAACGATCCACGCCCCCGAGACCAATCGCCGTCGATCCTAAGCGACCTTCCGGACCACTTGGACTACTCAGTCAGTTCCGGACGGGTCCCGGTCAGGTCTCGGCGAGGGCACGGGAGTCTAAGTGAGGGCCTTGCGCAGGCGCTCCTCGTCGACGCGCCAGAACGTGTGCTGCGCGCCGTCCACCAGCACCACCGGGATCTGCTCCCAGTACCGGCGGTTGAGCTCCTCGTCCTGGGTGATGTCCTTCCGCTCCCAGGCGACGCCGAGCTCACCGCAGACCTTCTCGATGACGATCTGTGCGTCATCACACAGATGGCACCCCGGCTTGCGGATGAGCGTGACGAGCCGGTCCTGGGGTGCCTTGCGCCGAAAGATGGGACTCATGTCGGCCATTCTCGCCCCGTTGGGCGGGAGAGGGAGCCGGACGACGCCACCCGGCGACCCCGGCCGATGCCACGCCGCCACGCCGACGGCATGACTTCTTTAACGACACCGCCACGGAGAGTTCACACCCTCCGAACCTCTCGACTCCGGCGCCGCCGAACGGACTGGCTATGCTCACGACATGGCCGCTCTAGGATGGCTCACTCCCCGAAGGCGTTCCGCCACTGCGCGGAGCGTGTTGGCAGGCGAGGCCTCGGCCGAGGCAGCGCGCAAGTCCTCGCAGGACGCCGCCTCGCAGGAGGCCACCGTTCAGGCCGTCGCCGAACGGGAACCACAGTTCCCGGTGCTCGGCGACGACAAGGCCGCGGCGTTCTTCGACCTGGACAACACCGTGATGCAGGGCGCCGCGCTGTTCCACTTCGGCCGGGGCCTGTACAAGCGGAAATTCTTCGAGACGCGCGATCTGGCGAAGTTCGCCTGGCAGCAGGCGTGGTTCCGGCTGGCCGGGGTGGAGGACCCCGAGCACATGCAGGACGCGCGGGACTCGGCGCTGTCGATCGTGAAGGGCCACCGGGTCTCCGAGCTGATGTCGATCGGCGAGGAGATCTACGACGAGTACATGGCCGAGCGGATCTGGCCGGGCACGCGGGCGCTGGCGCAGGCGCACCTGGACGCAGGCCAGAAGGTGTGGCTGGTCACGGCCGCACCGGTGGAGATCGCCACAGTGATCGCCCGCCGTCTGGGGCTCACGGGGGCTCTGGGCACGGTGGCGGAGTCGATGGACGGCGTGTACACGGGCAAGCTGGTGGGCGAACCGCTGCACGGCCCCGCGAAGGCGGAGGCGGTGCGGGCGCTGGCGATGGCTGAGGGGCTGGACCTGTCCCGCTGCGCGGCCTACAGCGACTCCCACAACGACATCCCGATGCTGTCGCTGGTGGGCCACCCGTACGCGATCAACCCCGACGCCAAGCTCCGCAAGCACGCCCGCACCTACGACTGGCGCCTGCGCGACTACCGCACGGCCCGCAAGGCGGCGAAGGTGGGCCTGCCGGCGGCAGCCGGAGTGGGCGCGGTGGCCGGCGGCACGGCAGCGGCCATCGCACTGCACCGTCGCCGGCGCTGACGCGGCCCGCCGCACACATACCGCGCACTCACCCGCACCTGCCGCCGGCAGGCCCGCCGTCCGCCGCCCGTCCGGCGGGCCGCGCCGTCATCGAACACCCGGCCGTGGCAGGACGACGGGCACGGCGGAATCACCGGACACGTCGGGCCGCGGTCCCCGGCGGTCGCCGGCAGCCGCCCGCCGCACCGGCCGAAAGTCACCGAGAGTGACGGACAACTGGTCCGCGGGCGTGGCGCGGCCCGGCCCGGGCGCCTTCGACACCGTCACCGGCACTGACAGGAAACGACCCGCCACGCCCACGGCACACGATCGTTGAATCCCCGGGGGCCGTGCTGCGCCGAGCTCGTCTCGCGCAGCGCCTTCCGCCACCGCATTCCCGCTGGTCTACCCCGGCGGCACCACCGCCACTCCCCAAATACGCACCCGGCCACAACACGCCCCGTTCCCAGACGGAATTCGGACTCGTTCGATCAACAACCGGTCACTGTGCGGCACTTGAGCGGGCGTCAATCGGTTACGGAAGCGACGTAATCGACGATTTGAGCAACTGGGTGTAGCGCTGCCTGTACTAAGCGTTATTCTCCTCAGACGCAAACCGGTACCTCTCCCTCGCTACGACGGGTGAACGGTTCCGCACTGCACGTGATGGAAGCTCTGCCTCTGGGAGTCCCGTGTACCCACACGTCGGGGTTGACGCCTCGGGCCTGGCTACGCTGCGCGCGACGGTCCACGACCTGTTGCGCGGCTTCGTCCCCACCGCGTACGCCGTCCCCGCCTTCGCCACCGCCGCCCCCGTAGGCCCGTGCTACGCACTGGCGGACGGCAGCGCCGCGGTCGGCGGCAGACGGGGCCGCTCGGCCTCCACCACCGCACGCCGCCCGGCTGCGGACAGTGACAGCGCCCGCATGATGGACCTCGTGGAGCGCGCCCAGGCCGGCGAGGCCGACGCCTTCGGGCGCCTGTACGACCAGTACAGCGACACCGTCTATCGCTACATCTACTACCGGGTGGGAGGCAGGGCGACCGCCGAGGACCTCACCAGTGAGACCTTTCTGCGCGCCCTGCGCCGGATCGGCACCTTCACCTGGCAGGGGCGGGACTTCGGCGCCTGGCTCGTCACCATCGCCCGCAACCTGGTCGCCGACCACTTCAAGTCGAGCCGTTTCCGGCTCGAGGTCACCACCGGGGAGATGCTCGACGCCAACGAGGTCGAGCGGTCTCCGGAGGACTCCGTCCTCGAGTCCCTCTCCAACGCCGCGCTGCTCGACGCCGTGCGGCGCCTCAACCCGCAGCAGCAGGAGTGCGTGACGCTCCGCTTCCTCCAGGGCCTCTCCGTCGCCGAGACCGCCCGTGTGATGGGCAAGAACGAGGGCGCGATCAAGACGCTTCAGTACCGGGCCGTGCGCACCCTCGCCCGGCTCCTGCCGGAAGACGCCCGCTGAGCCCAGGGACCCCGCATGCCGCCTCCGCAAGCCCCGTAGGTCCCCGCGCGCCCGCTTCGAGCCGCCCCCTCGCCCCCGTCGAGGCGCACCGCGACCCGCCTCCGCCGAACCCGCGTCGCGTACGGTCGGCGACCTTCAACTCACTGTCCGTATAAGCTCGTTGAGTTCACGGTCCGCTCATCCGTCGTCCGTAACCCAAGTGCCGAGCCGCTCGTTGTGCGGGATACAGGCTCCCTGTGGTCACCCCCCGCCCGTCAGCGATCACCCGATCGTGTGGGCGCGGCGAGGGTGTGCAACCCTCAGGACCCCCTGGGGAGTCGACCGTGATGACGAGAGGAGGTGCCGCCAGTGATCGCGAACGTATCGGCGCACCGGCGGGCGAACGCCTTCGCCCAGGCCCTGGAGGAGCAGTCCTACGACCGGGGCACGGCGGCCGAGCAGCAGCCGGGGCCGGCCCCGGCCCCGGCTGCTGCGGAACGGACCGAGCAAGCCCGCCTGTTGGCCCTCGCGACCGGTCTGGGTGAGCTGCCCAAGCCGGCGCTCGACCCCGAGGTCAAGGTCGTCCAGCGCGCGCGGCTGGTGGCCGCGATGGAGGCCATGCTGCAGGAGGGCACGGCCGCGGGGGGCGAGGCGGCGGACCCTTCGGTGCCCGAGCAGCGGTCCCCTCGGGGCCGGGGTGCTCACCGGGCGAGCCAGCTGGGGAAGTTGCGACCGCGTTCACGGCTCACCAAAGGCCTCGCGGCCGGGGGGCTCAGCGTAGGCGTGGCCGCGGCCTCCTTCGGCGGAGTGGCCGCTGCCAGTTCCGACGCCCTGCCCGGTGACTCGCTCTACGGCCTCAAGCGCGGCCTCGAGGACGTCAGGCTCGGCATGGCCGACGGCGAAACCGACCGCGGGCAGCTCTACCTCGACCAGGCGTCGACCCGCCTCAGCGAGGCCCGGCGCCTGATGGAGCGCGGCCGCAGCGGCCACCTCGACCACGAGTCCCTCGGCGAGATCCGACGCACCCTCTCCGGCGTGCAGCACGACGCCGCCGAAGGCCACCGCCTGCTGCACGAGGCGTACGAGCGGGACGGCTCGCTCGCCCCCATCCAGGCACTCTCCGCCTTCTCCCGGTCCCACCGCGAGGCCTGGGGCGCCCTGCGCGACCGGCTGCCCGTGCAGCTGGGAGACGTCAGCCGGCGAGTCTCGTCGGTCTTCGACGCCATAGACCAGGAGGTGGCCCCGCTGCAGTCGCTGCTGCCGCAGCCCCCGTCCCAGGGGGGCTCCGGCACCCGCCGGAGCTCCGGTCCGGGCTCCACGGCACCCTCCGGCCCGGGCTCCACCGCACCCAGCGCCACCGGCGGCTCGGCCACCGGCAGCCCCGGTGGCAGCGGCACGCCCCAGCCGTCGGCGTCCAAGAGCGGCGGCGACGGTCTGCTCGGCGGCAGCACCGGAAGCCTGCTGGACCCGCCGAAGGACACCGCAGGCAGTTCGCCGTCGACGAGCAAGAGCCCGTCGTCCGAGCCGCAGGTGACGCTGCCGCCGCTGCTTCCCGGCCTCCTGCCGGGGCTGGGCATCGAGAGCCAGGAGAACAAGTAGCAGTCGCACGGAGAACAAGCAGCACTCGTACGACGACGGGGGCGCCCCTGCTGCCAGGGAGCGCCCCCGTCGTCGTACGCGGAAACCCGGTGACCGCCGACTCAGAAGAAGACCGACCTGCGCTGCACGAGGAGCTTGTACAGCGTGTGCTGGATCTGCTCCCTGACCTGGTCCGTCAGGTTGAACATCAGCATCGGGTCCTCGGCGGCCTCCGGCGGAAAACCGTCCGTGGGGATCGGCTCGCCGAACTGGATCGTCCACTTCGTCGGCATCGGGATCATCCCCAGCGGACCCAGCCACGGGAAGGTGGGTGTGATCGGGAAGTACGGGAAACCCAGCAGCCGCGCAAGGGTCTTCGCATTGCCGATCATCGGGTAGATCTCCTCGGCCCCGACGATCGAGCACGGGACGATCGGCGTGCCGGCCCGCAGGGCCGTGGAGACGAAGCCGCCGCGGCCGAAACGTTGCAGCTTGTAGCGCTCGCTGAACGGCTTGCCGATGCCCTTGAAGCCCTCCGGCATCACACCGACGACCTCGCCCCGCTCCAGCAGCCGCTCGGCGTCCTCCGCGCAGGCCAGGGTGTGGCCTGCCTTGCGGGCCAGCTCGTTGACCACCGGCAGCATGAAGACCAGGTCGGCCGCGAGCAGCCTGAGATGGCGGCCCGCGGGATGGTTGTCGTGCACGGCGACCTGCAGCATCAGGCCGTCCAGCGGCAGCGTGCCGGAGTGGTTGGCGACGACGAGCGCCCCGCCCTTGGACGGGATGTTCTCGATGCCCTTCACCTCGACCCGGAAGTACTTCTCGTACACCGGCCGCAGCAGCGACATCAGGACCTGGTCGGTGAGCTCCTCGTCGTAACCGAAGTCGTCGACCTCGTAGTCGCCCGTCAGACGCCGCCGCAGGAAGGCCAGGCCCCCGGCGATGCGCCGCTCCAGACCCCCCTCCTGGCGGCGAGCCGGCGGCCTTTCCTCACGCGTCACAGGAACATCATCCTGCGGGACCGCCCTGCTGGGCAGGGGCTGGACCTCGCGGACCACCGCGGGCTCGCCCCCTCGCCGGCTGCCCGCGCTCCGGCGCCGCGGCGGCCGCTGCACGGCAGCCCCGCGGGTCCGGTCGTCGTCGAACGGAATGACCTTGGCGTCCGCCATTGTTGATGCGCTCCTCAGTTGGCGCTCTGCGTCGGGGGGTGGCCGCCGCCCAGGGCGGGCAGTGCGGCGATCCGGTCGACGGCCCCCGCAAGGGCCTCCGGCGGCAGCAGGCCGGGCCCGCGGCTGCGCGCGAAGTCCGCGAACGTTTCCGCGGTCGTGTACTTCGGCTCGTATCCGAGCGTCTCGCGCATCTGGTCCGTCGCCACGACCCGGCCATGGGTGAGCAGCCGGATCTGCTCGGGCGAGAAGTCGGTCATGCCCAGCGTCCGCACCGCGGAGCCGACCCAGGTGACCGCGGGCAGCAGCAGGGGCACGGTGGGCCGGCCCAGGCGCCGCGCGCACTGCGACAGCAGGAGCACCCCGTCCCCGGCGACGTTGAACGTGCCGCTGTTGAGCGTGCCGCGCTGCGGCTCGTGCGAGCCGATCCGCAGCACCTCGATCACATCGTCCTCGTGCACGAACTGCAGCCGCGGGTCATACCCGAGGACGGTGGGCAGCACCGGCAGCGAGAAGTACGAGGCGAGGGGCGAATCCGCGCTCGCACCCAGGATGTTGGCGAAGCGCAGCACGCAGACGGCGACATCGGGCCGGCGCCGCGCGAAGCCCCGTACATAGCCCTCGACCTCGACGGCGTCCTTGGCGAACCCGCCGCTGGGCAGGGACTTGGGCGGGGTCGTCTCGGTGAAGACGGCGGGGTCACGGGGCGCGGATCCGTACACGTTCGTACTGGACTTCACGACGAGCCGTTTGACGCTCGGGGACTTCTGGCACGCGCCGAGCAGTTGCATGGTGCCGATGACGTTGGTCTCCTTGACCGTGGCCCGGCTGCCGCTGCCCAGCGGGGTGCCGGTCACGTCCATGTGGACGACGGTGTCGACGGAGTGCTCGGCGAGCACACGGGCGATGGTGGGCTGACGGATGTCGGCCCGGATGAAGTCGGCGCCGCCCAGATGGTGCTCGGGTGGGACCGCGTCCACCGCGACCACACGGTCGACCTCCGGGTCACGCTGGATCCGTCGTACGAACCGGCCGCCGAGCCGGCGGGCCACTCCGGTCACTAGCACGACCTTGCCCAAGATCAGCGCCTCTCTTCCCGTCACGTCCAGTGGTGGACGCAGCTGCGCCCGTCAGCCTCCGCGTACCCCGTGTGCGGCCAACTTAGCGGGTCGATGTTGCGCTGTGATGACCGCCCGATGCACGAAGTGACGACACCCCCGTACGTACGACCAGTCCAAGCCATTTGGCCCCACCGGGCTTGCGCACAGGGGAGTTCGGAGATGACAACGGCCCCCCACCGATGGTGGGGGGCCACTACGCGCGCTCGCGCACAGAAGCAAGGGCGCCCCTGACGGGGCCGCGCCCTACTTCTTGTTACGACGCTGAACGCGAGTGCGCTTGAGCAGCTTGCGGTGCTTCTTCTTGGCCATCCGCTTGCGCCGCTTCTTGATAACAGAGCCCACGACTACCCTCGCTCACTTCTCATCACTCGGTGCTGGGCGCCATGGGCCCACACGACCTACGAGGGGCTAGCCTACCCGCCCGAGCGCTGAGGTCGTAATCGAGGTGTCCCGGGAGGCCGCGACGAGCCTCCCGGGCCGCCGTCAAGCCGTCTCCACCCCCACATAGCTCTCGCGGAGGTACTCGTGAACCGCTTGCTCCGGCACCCGGAAGGACCTCCCCACCCGGATCGCCGGCAGATGACCGCTGTGCACCAGCCGGTACACGGTCATCTTCGACACTCGCATCACCGAGGCAACTTCCGCCACGGTCAGGAACTGAACCTCGTTCAGAGGCCTCTCGCCAGCTGCAGCCATGACACACCTGAACCTTCCGCACTCGACGGCCACCGGCTTCCCCTTCCGGTGACTCTTCGTCGCTGCGTGCTCACTCCCCAGACTAGGGGCGGGTGATGCGAGTGGGGAAGAGGGGATGCCATCGGCGGCTTACTGTGACAGACACGCTCGATTGAGTACATAGCGAGTAAGCGGTCGGTAGTAATCAGACCGCACAGCGTCATCAAGTGGAACGACGACGGACACGCGCCCCTCCGCCTCACCGACGAAGAGCGCGGGGTCGTCCGTATCGGCCAGACCGATGGTCTCGAACCCCAGCTGACCTGCCCCGCAGACCCAGCCGTGGTCCCCAATGACGAGTTCCGGCAATGGCCCTCCCGCCTCCGCCGCGGCGGCCAGCGCGATGCGAACCGGGAGCGGCGAGTGCGTGTGAGCGCCGGGTTCACCACCGGCGGCTCCGGCCCCGGGATTTCGCACGAGAGCGACTCCTCGTACGTAATCAAGGTTGTACGTGCGTAGGCCGAACCGGGTCGTTATGTCGACACGGCGACCCTGCGCCGGTGTGAGGACCGTACATCCCGCCGTCGACAAAGCGTCCGCGAGCGCGGCGTGGAAGCCAAGCAGCCGGTGCGGGTGCCCGGTACCGAGGAGTACCGCCGCCCCCTCCCGTCCGGCCCTGCCGACGCGCTCGGCGAAGGCGTCCAGGCCCTCCAGCGTGCGCTCGGGATCGATCACATCATGCCCGGAGACATAACCAGGGTCGGCGGAAACCCCGCACTTGTCCGCCATCAATTCGATCAAATCCTGGGGCCCCCACGTCCATTCGGGATCAAGTCCGATCAGAACGCGAGGGTCGCGCGCGGCGAAGAGCCGATAACTCCGCAGACTCTCCTCACGGGACGTGGCCACGGACCCGGCCAGCCGGGCAGCCAGCAGATGGGCCCGCAGTGCTCCGGTGCTCAACACGTCAGCGATGCTGGCCCAAGCGCCCCGGCTCCGCGCCCAAAACACCGAAACACCCCACAATCGGCGTAATCCGACCCGTCGGGCAGCCGACGCCCACGGCGGCCGGGTGAGCCCGCCTGCCCGGCTCTCACGCCAACAGCCCGCGCAGCGGAAACACCGCCCTGCGCGTCGCCAGCACCGCCTGGTCGAGGCGGTCCGCGGGGTCGTACCCCGACTCCCAGTCCGCGAACGCCACCGGCCACCGCCCGTCCGTCATCCGCATCGGCGCCAACTGCCGTGTACGGGCGAAGACTTCCTGCCGCCAGCTCTCGGGGATCCCGGTCTCCGGCTCGATCGGTCGCCCCGCCGCGACGGCCACGAGATGCGTCCACGAGCGCGGTACGACCTCCACGACCGCGTACCCGCCGCCGCCGAGTGCGACCCAGCGCCCCCCGGCGTACTTGTGAGCCAGGTCGTGACACGCGACCTGCACGGCCCGCTGGGCGTCCAGCGACACGGCGAGATGCGCGAGCGGATCCTCGAAGTGGGTGTCGGCACCGTGCTGGGTGACCAGCACCTGCGGCCGGAAGTCGGCGAGCAGCTCCGGCACGACGGCGTGGAAGGCCCGCAGCCACCCCGCGTCCCCCGTCCCGGCCGGCAGTGCCAGGTTCACCGCGCTGCCCTCCGCACTCGGGGCGCCCGTCTCGTCCGGCCACCCGGTCTGCGGGAAGAGCGTCCGCGGGTGCTCGTGCAGCGAAACGGTCAGAACCCGGGGATCGTCCCAGAACGCGGCCTGCACGCCGTCCCCGTGGTGCACGTCCACGTCCACATAGGCGACCCGCTCGGCACCCAGCTCCAGCAGCCGGGCGATCGCGAGCGACGCGTCGTTGTAGATGCAGAACCCGGCGGCACCCCCGGGCATTGCGTGGTGCAGGCCGCCCGCGAAGTTCACCGCGTGCAGCGCGTCGCCGCGCCACACCGCCTCGGCCGCTCCCACCGACTGCCCCGCGATCAGCGCGGACACCTCGTGCATCCCGGCGAAGGCGGGATCGTCCAGCGTCCCGAGACCATAGGACCCGTCGGCCGAACCCGGGTCCGCGGACGCGGCCTTCACCGCCTCCACGTAGTCCCCGCGATGCACCAGTCGCAGCGTCGAGTCGCCCGCGGCCCTCGCCGCGACCACCTCGACGTCCCTGTCGAGCCCGAAGGCGTCCACCAGCCTTCTGGTCAGCGCGAGCCGGACCGGATCCATCGGATGCTCCGGTCCGAAGTCATACCCCGTTACCGCCTCGTCCCACATCAGCTGTGCTCGGCCGCTCATGCCCGCCACCGTATCGGTCCTGTTGAGCAGCGAACGAACGGGCGTACACCAGCGTCACCAGGACCAACGCCATCGGTACGAGCATGGCGGCGCGGTAGTTCCAGGCGTCCCCGAGCGCGCCCACCAACGGGGAGCCGATCAGAAAGCCCACGTAGTTGAAGATGTTGAGGCGAGCGATGGCCGTGTCCGAGGCCCCGGGGAACAGCCGCCCCGCGGCCGCGAAGGTCTGCGGCACGAGCACGCACAGCCCCAGACCCAGCAGAGTGAATCCGAGCATCCCGACCCAGGCCCCGGGCGCCCCCGCCACCACCGCGAACCCGAGCGCCGCCACCAGCGCCCCCAGTCGCACGACCGCCACGGCGCCGAAGCGCCGCACCCCGAGGTCCCCGATGGAGCGCCCCAGCAGCGTGGTGATCATGTAGACGTTGTACGGGACAGTCGCCAGCTGCTCCGAACTCCCCAGCGTGTCCTGCAGATACTTCGCGCTCCAGTTGGAGACGGTCGAGTCCCCGATGTACGCGAAGGTCATCACCAGACAGAGCGGCAGCAGCAGTTTGAAGACGACCGGACCGGCCTCGGCCTTGGGCACGTCCGTACCGGGCACGCCCCCGTCGACGTACCACCGGCTGCCCAGGAAGGCGGCCGGAAGCAGCACCACGACGACCGGCAGGTACGACACCCACAGCGCCAGATGCCAGTGTGCGCCCACCCAGGCGAGCGAGGCACCGACGATCCCGCCGAGGCTGTAGGCGGCGTGGAACCCAAGCATGATGCTGCGCCCGTACGTCCGCTGAAGACTGACCCCGAGCATGTTCATCGACGCGTCCAGCGCACCCACGGCCAGCCCGAACGCGGCCAGAGCGAGCGCCAGTTCGGCCATGTGCCGCCCGGCCCCCACCCCGAGAAGGGCGAGCAGTACGACGGGCTGCGACCAGCGCAGCAGCCGGCTGGGCCGGACGCGCTTGACCAGCTGCTCGGCCGTCACGCTGCCGACGCCCGCGAGAACCGGCACCGCGGCGAGGAAGACGGGGAGCAGGGCATCGGAGACCCCGTACCGGCTCTGGATGGCCGGGATCCGGGTCACCAGCAGGGCGAAGGTGGCGCCCTGGGCGAAGAAGCTGAACGCCAGAGAGGCCCTACCGCGCCGCAGCACATCTGTCATGGCGGCGAGCGTAGGGCCCCGGTCTACCGGTGGGTAGATTCAGCCGAAGATGATTTTTGTTCATCTTTACTCGGCGGCGGCGACCGCGAGCGCGGGGGAGACCTGGGCCTTCACCTCCGCGGTGAGCATCTGCTCCATCGGACCTGCGGCGAGCGCCCCGCTCACGGCGAACGCCAGCACCATCGCGACGATCAGGATGACCGTGCCAAGCCAGACCATCGTGTCCACCGGAACCGTGTAGGCACCCACGGCCCGGACCACGCATTCGGCGAGGAGGACCACACCCCACACCGACGAGAAGACGCGCTCCGCCCGCCGGAAGGCGGGGGACCCGCTCTGCAGCCGCGCCCAGGCCACCTCCCGCTCCGCGTCCCCCTTCACCAGCCAGGGCTTCATGCCCGCCGTCATCATCGGCTTCCCCAGCGCCACGGAGACCAGGATCCCGATCCCGATCGCGCTGCTGACTCCGCTCTCCTTGGCGAGCATCAGTCGCGGGTCGCCGGCGACGAAGCCGAGCAGCAGCCCGACGACGTTGACGAAGAGGATCAGCGCGGCCAGGACGTTGACCTGCCGCTCCCTGGTCAGGCCCCCCACGGTCCGCACGGCCGGTACGACGCTGCTGAGTCCGAGCGCCATGAGGGTGCTCGCCCCGAGGCCGTCCTTGAACAGGTAGTACGACCCGACAGGCACCGCCACGTCCATGATCAGCGGGGCGAAGTTGTTCTTCTTGCTCTGACGCTGGGGAACCGTGTTCGTCGTCATGCACTCAGCTTCGCGGAGCTGCCCCACCGCCAGTAGAAACGATCGTCCGGAGCTCTGCATGACAAATGTCAGTGCCGACCCGCCGACCGGGGTCACCTCCACGCCACGGTCGGCTCATACCACCAGGTCAGCCAAGTCCCTCATATCGGCGAAGAGTTGCGTGGCGTCCGAGAGCCTCGCCGCGGGCGTCATCGCGGTGAACCCCAGCACGTCCATCCCGGCCGCCACGGCCGCCCGCACGCCCAGCGGGGAGTCCTCCACGACGACGCACCGCTTCGGGGCGACGCCCATCCGCTCGGCCGCGTACAGGAAAAGGTCGGGCGCCGGCTTCCCGCGCCCCACGTCCTGGGAACTGAAGATCCGGCCGCTGTCGAACCACCGATCGAGCCCGGTCGTCCGGTGCCCCACCCGGATCCGCTCATGGCTCCCCGACGAAGCCACGCAGTACGGAACCTGGTCGGCGGCCAGTTTCTCCAGAACGTCCATGATCCCGGCCACGGGCTTCAACTCCCGCTCGAACGCCGCGAAGACGCGCGCGTGGAAGACGTCGTCGAAGTCGGTCGGCAGCCGCTGTCCCGAGCGCTCCTGGACGATGTCATGGATCCGGTGCATCGCCGACCCCATGTAGTCGCGGATGGAGTCCTCGTACGTGGTCGGGTGCCCGAGCTCGGTCAGATAGGCGGCGAGAATGCGGTTCGAGATGGGCTCACTGTCGACGAGGACGCCGTCGTTGTCGAAGATCACGAGGTCATAGCGCATGCTGAAGAGCCTAAACGCAGAAAACCCCGCACCGTGAGGTGCGGGGTTTTCCCAAGA
>NZ_LBMW01000018.1 GCF_026168105.1 Streptomyces hygroscopicus | reverse complement strand
CGACAACTCCACACCCAGCACCGACCGCACACGACTGATCAACCGCGTCGCCAACAGCGAATGACCACCCAGATCGAAGAAGTTGTCATCCACACCCACCCGCGGCAGCCCCAGCACACCCGCGAACAGCTCGCACAACACCTCCTCCTGCGCCGTACGCGGGGCCCGCCCGGCCACCTGCCCACCAAACTCCGGCACCGGCAGAGCCCTGCGGTCCAACTTCCCGTTCGGCGTCAACGGCAACACATCCAGCACCACCACCGCCGACGGCACCATGTACTCCGGCAACACCTCCGCCACACGCCGACGCACATCACCCGGCACAACCACCTGACCCCCACCCGGCACCACATAGGCAACGATCCGCCGATCACCGGGACGGTCCTCCCGCACCACAACCGCGACCTGCGCCACCGACTCCAGCCCCGCCAGCGCCGACTCGACCTCCCCCAGCTCGATCCGGAAACCCCGCACCTTCACCTGCGAGTCCACCCGGCCCAGATACTCCAGCTCACCAGCACCGTTCCAGCGCACCAGATCCCCGGTGCGATACATCCGCTCCCCCACAGCCCCGAACGGACACGCCACGAACCGCTCCGCCGTCAACCCCGGACGCCCCAAATACCCCCGCGCCAAACCCACCCCCGCCAGATACAACTCACCCACAACCCCCACCGGCACCGGAGCCAACCCCGCATCCAGCACATACACCCGGGAGTTCGCAATCGGCCGCCCGATCGCAGGCGCACCGGTCCCCGGCAGGGGGCTGCTCATGGTCGCGCAGACGGTGGATTCGCTCGGCCCGTAGGCGTTGATCACCGTCCGCCCTCGGGACCAGTCACGGATGAGGGCTTCCGACGACGCCTCACCGGCGACCACGAGCGTGGTCACCGTGGGCAGGGAGTCCGGTGCCATGGTCGCCAACGCGGCGGGGGGAATCGTGGCATGGGTGATGCGGTGCTCGGCTGCCAGTTCGGCCAGCGCATGCCCCGGCGCGAGGCGCTCGTTCGCCGCAAGCACCAGCGTGGCTCCGGTCAGGAGCGCCATGCACCATTCCCAGAACATGGCGTCGAAGCTCGCCGAAGCGAACTGCAGCACCCTGCTGTCCGCGGTGACGTCAAGTCCTTCGACCTGTTGCGAGACGAGACTCGCCGCACCTGCGTGCGTGACGACCACGCCCTTGGGAGTGCCCGTGGAACCGGAGGTGTAGATCACATACGCCGGCGACTGCGGCACCACCACGCCCGGGCGCTCCGTAGCCTGCACATCACCCGCCGGTGTCTGTGCCAGTGTCTTGAGCATCGCCGGGTCGTCCAGCAGCACTCGCTCGACTCCACACGGCAGTTCCTCGGCCGCCGCGGTGGTGACCAACAGCACCGGTGAGGCATCGCGGACCATGAACGCCAGCCGCTCCGCCGGATAGTCGACGTCCAGCGGCAGATAGGCAGCCCCCGCCTTGAGCACGGCCAGCACCGTGACCATCAGGTCGATCGAGCGCGGAACGGCCAGGGCCACGAGTTGCTCCGGCCCCGCGCCGCGCGCGATCAGCAACCGGGCCAGGCGGTTGGCTCGTGCGTTCAACTCACCGTACGACACCTCGGATGTGCCGCACACCAGCGCGACAGCGTCGGGTGTCGCACGCACCTGGGCCTCGAACTTCTCCGGCAACAGCGCCGGCACCACCGATTCCCGGCCCGTGGCGTTCCATCCCACCAGCATCCGGTCGCGCTCCTGCGCCGACAGCAGCTCAGCCCGCGCGATCGGCTGCTCGATGTCGCGGGAGAGGGAGGATTCGAGAAAGCGCAGGAACCGCTGCTGCAGCGTCGCAACCTCGGACTCGCTGTACAGCTGCGGGTTGGCGTCGAAGTCGAGTCGAATGTCCTGGCCGTCGTTGGTGTCGTAGACGGCGATCGACAGGTCCTCGACGGGGCCGTTGGAGATGTTGTGGAAGCGCGTGCGATGGGGCCCCATGCGCAGGTCGTAGTCGAACGACATGTAGTTGACGAGCGGGCCGAAGACGCCCTGGCGTCCGCCGGCAGCAGGCAGATCGCGGCGGAGTTCGTCGCTGCCGTACCTAACGTGGCGCAGCGCCTGGAAGGTCTCCTGGGAGGTCCGGCGCACAAGGTCCGCCAGGGTCGTGTCGGCCCCTACCCGCAGCCGGAGCGGAACAGCGTGCGCGAGCATGCCGGGGATGCGCCGCAGCCGGCTGCTGTCACGGCCGGTGACGGCGAGACCGAGTACGACTTCGCTCGCGCCGCTCATCCGCTGCAGGAAGGCGGCCACTGCGGCGGTGATCACGCCGGGGGCGATGGTCCCTGTGTCCGCGGCGGTCTTGCGGACGAGCTGCGAGACGTCGTGCGGAAGGTAGGCCGTGCGGCGCAGGAAGGTGGACGGCATGGCGGTGGGCGGACCGGCGAACCGTACGGCTTCGGAGGCGTCGCTGAAGCGGTTCAGCCAGTAGGCGCGGTTCTTCTCGTACTGGCGTGACCGGCGGTAGTCCGCTTCGTCGTCGAGCAGAGAGGTGAACGACCCGAAGCGGGTGGCCGGGACCGGCTCGTTGTTGGTGAGGTACGTGTACACCTCGGCCACGCGTCGGATGACGAGTGAGACGCTGAGGGCGTCGAGCACGATGTGGTGGGTGCCCTGGTACCAGAAGAAGCGGTCGGGGCCGGCGGTGAAGAGCGCCTGACGGAAGAGCGGGGCCCGAGAGAGGTCGTACGGTTGCGTGAGATCGGCCCGCATCCACTCCTCTGCGGCGGCTCGTGGGTCCGCGGCGTCGCCGACGTCGATACGGTGCAGTGGCCACTGCGACGACGGGGGTTCGAGGACCTGTCCCGGTTCGCCCCTGTGCTCCACGAACCGCACGTGGAGAGTCTCGGCCTCGTTGACGGCCTGACGAAGCGCCACCTCGAACAGCGTCGGGTCGATCGGACCGAGAATCTCGAGGTAGCCCCCGACATTGTAGATCGGATTGTCCAGGTCTAGTTGTTGCGCAAACCATACTTCGCGCTGTGCCGAGGACAACGGCAGGACGATTCCGCGGCGGCCACTGGACAACGAGTCGCTCCCGTCTTCACGCAATTTGAACCAGCTGTGGATAAGCGCTCTCCGCGCTTTCAGATGGTGATGCCACCGTGGATTTCGAGCACGCTGCCTGTGATGTACGACGCAGCACTCGAGGACAAGTAGGAGATGAAATCTGCGACTTCCTCGACGTGACCGAACCGCCGAAGCGGAATCGCACGCAGCAGGTCCCCCCTGGCCTGATCGCTCAAGGCGTCGGTCATATCGGTGTCAATGAGCCCGGGGGCAACAACGTTGACCCGCACGCCGAACCGTCCGACCTCTTTGGCCAGTGCCTTGGAGAATCCGATGATCCCGGCCTTCGATGCCGAATAGTTGGCCTGGGTGGGGTTTCCGTAAACACCGGAGACGGAGGAAACGTTGATGATGGAGCCGGACTTCCGCTTCATCATCGGGACGACGACGGCCCGGTTCACGTGGTAACAACCGTCGAGGTTGGTGTCGAGGACCTGGTGCCAGTCGTCGTCGCCCATCATCATCAGTGGCTTGTCCCTGGTGATGCCGGCGCAGGTGACGACCACGTCGATGGGGCCCAGTTCGCGTTCGGTGCGCGAGACCCACGCGCGTACGGCGTCCGCGTCCGACACGTCGGTCCGCACGGCGAGCGTCCGGACAGGGAGGTCGGCAAGTTCCTTCCGGACCGCCTCCGCCATTGCGGTGTTCGACTGGTAGCAGAAGCTCACGTCGAAGCCGTCACGCGCCAGTCTCAGCACGGCCGCGCGGCCGATCCCCCGTGAGCCTCCGCTCACCAGGGCCACTCGGGACGCCCCCGCGTCCGCCCCCGTGGCCCCGGTCGTCCGGTTGTCGCTCATCGGGCCTCGCCCCTCGTCCTGATCAGCGAACACGCAACGGTGCCGTCCCTGTCCACGGAGGTGATCACTGCGACTCTGCCCGCAGTCTCCGGACCCGCGAGGCTCAAAGTCGCGGCGATCTGGAAGGTCGCCCCGGCCGCTCCCGTGTCGCCCAGCAGGTCCGTCACCTGGATCCATCTGGCATCGGCGCGCGGAAAGCAGTCGTGCAGCGCATCGGATTCCTGGTCCGCGTACTGGGTCTGCATCCCGGAGGGAGCGATGGCCCACACCTCGCCGGGGTGTACGCCGTTCCTCTCCAGAACATCCGAGACGCACCGGGCGAGTGCGCCGCGGACGGCACCACGCGAGTGGGTTCGGGAACGCACGTCGATCACATCGGCAAGCGGCTGACGCTCGAACTCGTAGTCGGACTCGGCGTCGGCGTCGTTCTTGGACTCGAGGAGGAACATCGTGCTGCCTTCCCCGAGGACCGAGTCGACCGCTTCCCCTCCGCGCCGGTGATGTTCGATCCAGGAACGCGCGGCGGAGAATTCCTCCGCGGCACCCCACAGGATCCTTTCGGCACGCCCGGATGCGAGCAGCCGTCGTGCGTAGACGAGTGCGAGAAGGCCCGCGGACGGGCCGCCCGCAATCGTGGCGTTCGGGCCCTTGAGTCCATGCCAGATCGCACACTGCCCGGCGGCGCAGTTCATGACCGCGTACGGCATCAATGCGGGATCGACGAGGTACGGCTTCGGCTTCCGCATCGATGTGCGGGTGTAGCCCATCATGCTCTCGGCGCTGCCGGTTGTCGTTCCGAGGACGAGACCGGTGCCTTCCCCCGTCGGAATGGACGGCCCTCCGCTGTCGTCCCCCAACAACTGCGCCGTCGCGCCAACAGCCAGGCCCGTCACCCGGTCCATGTCGCGGGTGCCCTTTTTCCCCAGCAACTCCCTGACGGAGAAGTCCGGTACCAGGCAGGCGCGCCGTTCGGGAGCGGACCACTGCTCGCCGTCGATGGCGGTCACCGTCTTCCGCCCGGTGCGCATGCCCTCCTGGAACGCCTTCCGCCCCAGCCCGAACGGGGAGATGGCCGACCATCGAGTGATGACGAGGCGGCGGCCGTTGGCGGGCCTTGTGGCCGTCATTACGAGTTCACCTCGTCTTCGTAAGCGCCAAGAATCAGCACCGCGTTGTTCCCGCCGAACGCCATGCCGTTGTTCTGGACGATCCTCAGGCCGGCCTCGACCGCCTCGTTGGGGACGCAGTCGATCTGGCATTCCGGATCGGTGGTGACATGGTTGATGGTGGGCGGGATGAATCCGTGTGTGAGCGCCAGGGCACAGCCAATGGCGGCCAGCGCGCTTGCGGCCCCCATGGTGTGGCCGAGCATGGACTTCATCGAAACGGTGGGCGGCGGATTATCGCCGAAGAGGTCTCGAATGGCCCGGGTCTCGGTGACGTCATTGGCTTTCGTACCGGTGCCGTGAGCCGAGATCATATCCACGTCACGCGGGTCGACACCGGCATCCTTCAACGCCAGCTCCATGCAGCGGGTGACGCTCTCCTGATGGGGTGCCACCTGGTGGTAGGCATCGCAGTTGAGACCGTATCCGAGGACTTCGGCATAGATACGGGCGCCACGGGCGAGCGCGGATTCCAGGGGTTCCAGCACCAAAACGCCCGCGCCCTCTCCGGTGAGGATCCCCTTGCGGTCCTTGTCGAAGGGCCGGCAGACGTCGGGGGCGATGGTGCCCAGCCGGTAGAAACCGGTGAAGGTCTTGCGGCAGATGGCGTCGGCACCCCCGCACAGGGCGAAGTCGGCCTCTCCGGAACGGACCGCGTCGAAACCGCTGCCTATTGCGTAGTTCCCCGCCGCGCAGGCGGTCGCGATCGACGATGTCTCGACGTCGGTGAGGCCGAGTTCCTGGGCGATGGTTGTGGAGAGCCGGATGGGGCTGACCCGCCCGGCGACGGTCGCGGACATGTTCTCCGGGCCGTCCCGCAGCTCCATCTCCACAAGTCGGTCCAGGTCATGCGATTCGCCGTCGGTGGTTCCGATACAGATCAGTCCGCGTTCAGCCGCGAGGGCCCTGGTCGTCAGACCGGCATCCGCGACGGCCATCCGCGCGGCGGCGACGGAGAACTGGCTGGCCCGCCCGAGATCCTCCGGATCCAGGTGGGAAACCCAGCGTTCGGGCTCGAACCCGGTCACCTCACAGCCATTGGCATGAGCGAATCCTGCGGTATCGAACTGACTGATCGGCCCCGCGCCGCTTCGTCCGGCGCGAAGCGACGCGGCGAATTCGCTCACGCCGATGCCAATGCTCGATACGACACCCATGCCGGTCAGCACGACTCGGCGCGGTGAGGCACCTGGCATCATGTCAAGGGGCACCGTGGACATCAGACTCCTGCAAATCGGTGACGGATGGGACTGCGCCTACCAGCCGACGATCTCGGCTACGACCTCGTAGACGCCTTGCACATTGACCATCCGCGCCATGTGGGCCTGGTCGATCTCAATGTCGAACTCCGACTCCAGGGCTGCGAGGATTTCGATGCTCTGCAAGGAGTCGGCACCGTGATCGTCACGGAAAAGGCTGGTGAGGGTTACCTCTTCCTCGTCGAGTTCCAGTCGATCGCACACGATCTTCTTCACTCGCATCAAGTTGGCGTTGTTCTCTTCCGCGGTACCCATGTCTCTCCTCACTTGGTGTCCGTGTCGGCGTGGGCAACTCGTCCGGCCAGGGCGAGCGTTGTCGGGAGGCTCTCGAGACCACGCATGATCACGCTGGACCGCCATCGCAGCGCGCCGGGTGAAACAGCGAGCCGTGCGTCAGGGAAGCGCCTGAGGAACTTGCCCAAGGTGACTTCGGCTTCGAGCCTGGCCAGCGGAGCCCCGACACAGTGGTGGATTCCGAATCCGAAGCCCAGATGTCCGCCGATGGGCCTTGTGATGTCGAGCTCATCGGGGCGGTCGAATCTGCTCCCGTCCCGGTTGGCCGCGGCCAGCCCCAGGAACACGATTTCTCCGGCGGGAATGGTGACTCCGCCGATCTCCACCGGCTCCGCGGTGAAACGCATCGTGGCCATGGGAGCCGGGCCGTCATAGCGCAGCAGTTCTTCCACGGCGCCGCGGATCAGGCTCTCATCGGCCCGAAGCGCCGCACGCTGGTCGTCATGGCGCAGCAGGGCGAGGATCCCGTTGCCGATGAGGTTGACGGTTGTCTCGTGTCCGGCCACCAAAAGCAGCATCGTCATGGAGACGACTTCGAGCCGGTCCAGCCGGTCTCCGTCGTCGCTGACCTGGATGAGGTCGGAGAGGAGGTCGTCGGACGGCTGGGCACGCTTGGCCGCGATGACCTGCATGAGGTAGCCCCCCATGGCCATCGATGCGTGCCGCACATCCTCTCGCGGTCCGGCGCCTACCAGCGTCTTGGACCAGGCACGGAAGGTCTCGCGCTCCGCGAGGGGGATTCCGAGCAGTTCGCAGATGACCGCGATGGGCACCGGAAAGGCGAAGTCCTTGATCAGATCGACGGCCTGGCCGTTTCGTGCGCGCAGTTCGAGCGAGTCGAGCAGCTCGTCGGTGATGCCGGCGATCCGTGGCCGTAACTGCTCGACGCGACGCGTGGTGAACGCCTTGACCACGAGCTTGCGGAGCCGGGTGTGGTCGGGCGGGTCGCTGTTGAGCATGTTGGCCGCGAGTGTCTCGGACACCGACGAGGGCCCGCCGGCCGCGGCCGTCTTGCGGTCGGCGATCGCCCTCATGCGGTCGGCATCCTTGGCCAGACGCCCATCGGTCAGGGCGGCGCGTACCGCTTCGTAGTCGGTGACCACCCAGACGGGAAGGCCGCTGGGCGTCTTCGCCTGGTGCACCGGCCCGGCCTTGCGTAACCGCACATAGGCGCCGTACGGGTCCTGCATATAGGCGTCACCGAAGATTTCGGTGTCTGGGAAGGTGTCTCCGAAGAGGGGGGCAGGCATGTCTCGCTCCTCAAACCGCGTACGCAACCGGCACGCCGCGGGCGGACCGTCAGATCACTGAAAGGACGTCAGGACGACTGGAGTACGGCCTTGATGACCGTGCCGTTGGCCACGGCTTCCGTGGCCCGTCGGATGTCGGCCAGCGGAAAGGGAACCACCAGGCCTCGAAGGTCGAAACGGCTGGAGAGCGCGGGAAGCAGTCGCACGTACTCGACCAGGTGGGCACCGCTGAACGCCCAGGAGCCATGGATGTCGAGTTGGCGATGGACGATCTGGTGCGGGTTCAGCATGGTGTCCCCGTTGTCCGTGTACTGGCCGACGATGAGGTACGAGCCACCGCGCCGGGCCAGTGTCATGCCCTGGGCGACCGCCTGCGGAACGCCCGCGCACTCGATGACGAGATCCCCACCGTGACCACCCGGAGTCAGCTCGCGCGCCCGGTCGAGGGCCCGCCCGGGCTCCCCGTCCACGATGTCGATGTGGTGGTCGCCGATTCCGCACCTCGCGGCCAGGTCCAGCCGCGGGCGTGGGCCGCCGACCAGGATGACCTTCTCCGCGCCGGCCAGATGCGCAAACGCCGCGGCAGCCAGGCCGACCGGTCCGCTCCCCTGGACGATCACGGTTTCCCCGAGGAGTACGGGACGCCGCTCGTACAAGGCGTGCACCAGGGTCGGTCCGGCACAGGCCAGCGACATGGCAGCCAACTCGTCCACGCCCTGGGGCAGTTTCACGACCACCGCCCCTTGATGCAGGAGAATGGCTTCAGCCCAGGCACCGGAGAGTCCGGAGCCTTCGCCGAGCGGGCGGTTGACGCCGTACGTCCGGCGCGCCTCGCACAAGGTGGGTTCGCGATACTGCCGACAGGGGACGCAACGGCCGCACGATATCGACGAGGCCCACATGACCGTGTCCCCCACGGCCAGTTGCGCGCCGCGCGCGTCAAAAGCCGCTCCCGGTCCGAGGGTTCGGACCGTCCCCAGTCCCTCGTGCCCGAGCGTCAGCGGGGTGGGAATCGGCAGGTGGCCCTGCTGCAGATGCAGATCGGTTCCGCATATGCCGCCGTACGTGATGTCGATGAGCATCTCGCCGTCGCCCGGCTCGGGCACGGGCAGGTGACGTATCGAGATCGGCTTTCCGAACTCCTCGAGAACCGCCGCGGCGGCGAACTGTCCGGTCGTCACGATCCCGCCCATGCCATGGACGTCGCGGCGGCCTCGAGGGGGTGGGAGTGGGGGACGAGGGGCTTCGTGTCCCGGCCCACCAAGTATTCGGGGCGTGGTTCGCCCGACGGCCTCGGGGCGTTGGAAGAAGCGTTGTAGGTCACGATCATCAGGTCCCGCGGGAAGGGTGAGATGTTGGGCGCGGAACCGTGCACGATCTCCGGGTGGAAGAACACGACGGTTCCGGCGGGACCCTTGGGACTCGTCATCTCGTGCACCTCGGCGAGCTTGGTCAGGTCAGCGGTGGACAGCGCGTAGTCGTGCGGGTCGATGTGCTCCTCCGCCTGATCGCCGCGCCGACGCGAGCTGGCTTCCGACCCGAGCCTGTGCGAGCCTCGGAGAAAGACCACGGGGCCGTTGAACTCGGTGACGTCGTCCATGAAGACGGCAGCGTTCACGGCGCGCGGCGCCGGCATCCGGTCGGCGTCACGCCACACGGGGTAATCCTGGTGCCAGGCCCATGATTCGCCACCGAATGGCCGCTTCGTGTTGATCTTGAATTGATGCACATAGAGATCCTGGTCCACCAGTTGCATCGCCGGCCCGAGCAGCCTCCGGGATGAAACGAGCCCGCCGAAGACCGGGTGACGGGCGTGCGACGCGTAGACCGCCCGCATCGTCACGTCGTCGTCCTCCAGGACCTGGTGAGGCCCCCTGGCCGTCAGGTCCTCGGCCAGCGCAGCCCTGAGGGCTTTCAGCTCGGCATGCGAGAAGACTTCCGGCACAAGGACGAATCCATCACGGCCGTACTGAGCCACGGTCTCTTCCGTCAGCTTCAAGAAATCCTCCTCGATAGCGAAATCGGACACCCACGCCACTCGTCAACCGAAGCCGTTGGCGGTGGTTCTCCGTCGAGCTCAGCTTTGATTCGGACATGACCTGGACCTGGCGACGGAATGGACTGGAACGACGCAGGTACTCGGCGTCATCCACACAGAAATCTGCAGGCCGACGACCGCTGCCGGCTGCCGCAGGTGGTGATCAACAATTTGGGCACCGAGCGCTCAAGGGCAGCCCGATATCGTGCAGTTCTCCCCTGGGCCTGCGCAGCACGGCGGCCGCAGCTCGGCCATGATTGCGACGGACGCCAGGTCCGACGAGGCCTACAGGCCCGCCTTCACCTGCGGCAGCGTCAAGCCCGGCCACCGGCAGGTCGCCATATGCGGGTTGCAGGGCAGACCCATCACGTCATTACACTGCCCAATGACTCGTCGTCGACGCGTGCAACTCGCAGTGCAGCAGGGCCTCTTAGCAGGTACCTCCCGTCTCCCCGAGGCCCGCGCCTCACTACGAGGACGATAAGCCGCCGAGGCGATCTAGTGCAACATGCTGCGTGCATGATGCAGAATATTGCACCATGGAGGTGGGAAGTCGTGGACGGCCGACACAAGGAGCTTGACGGTTCGATGGGGCACACCCTTGACGGACAGGTCCAGGCGGCGAAGACCGCGATCGCCGCGCGACTGCGATACATCCGGCAGCACCACCCGGAGGGGCCGTTCACCCTGGCCAGGCTGGCCGAGCGTGCACATGTCTCGAAACGCACCCTGGCAGCAGCCGAGTCCGCCGAGGGAACCAATCTCACCATCGAGACGCTGGTGAAGGTGGCCCACAGCCTGGGCATCGCACGCTGGGCCTACTTCCTCGACGAGCAGGTCTTCCAGCAGGTCAACACGGAGTTGGAGGCAGTCCGGGCGCTGAGCCGGCACAAGGTTCAGGCCCTGGCAATGCGCGGGTCGCACCCGACATCCCTCTCCGCCGACCAGTTGTCACATCTCCTGAACGGCATCATCGACGCCGCCGCCCAGGCCCGCGACTCCCTGGGAGGAACGGCGGCGGCCGCGAACGAGGAAGAGCACCACCCGGACGGGAATCACCGTTATTCGCGCTGAATTCCTATTGAATTCGCACTGAATTCGCGAACGACTACGAGCGCCTCCATCCGCGACCGCGCCCCTCACACATACCTCCTGATGCGTCACGACAGAGATTCGGGGACACGACACTGCTACGTCCCCGATGCGCTGCTCTTCGATGCAGCGGCATCTTCGGCCCAAGGACGTCGGGGACGTCACCCGGCCACCCGGACGTGAGCCCGCTCACACGGCACGATCGGGCCGAATGCGCTCAACCCGCCGCCCAACTCGCCTCTTACAACGGTCAGTTACGCTGGCGACAGCCGTGCAGCAAGCGGCGCCCGCGATGCGGGCTGAAGCCTCGGAGGTCGATCGTGCACATGCAGCTGACGCTGTCACGCGGGAAAGAAGGGATGGCGGCAAGTGAAATATGACGGCGAATATCTGCGATTACAGCGTCGGTGCCAGAAGATTCTCGACGAACTCAACGTGCCCCAGACGAACTCCTTTGCACTGATACGTGATTGGGTGGAGGAATGGCGGGGACGCCCACTCATTCTCAAGGAGCTGCCTGAGCAGATCGCGATGGCCGGAGCCTGTGGTCTGTGGCTGAGCACGGACGAGGCGGACTACGTCTTCTACGAGGCCCGGACCGCGCGCCTGCACACCGAGCACATCATCCTCCACGAACTCGGCCACATGCTGTGCGACCACCATGGGGCGGAAGACCCCACGCAGGCCGACCCGCTCAACGGACTGCTGAGCGGCCTCCAGCCTCAACTGATCAAGCGCCTGATGGCCCGGACCAGTTACACCACCACTGAGGAGCAGGAGGCCGAGATGATCGCCAGCCTGATCCACACCGCGGGCGAGGCGGGCCGACCAGGTGGCGCCCTCGGGCGGCTCGGCGCATTCCTCGGAGTGACCGCCGATGACAGCGAGTGAACCGGGTGAAGAGTGCGCCCCGCAGACGAGACCGAACGAGAAGAAGACTGAGGCCATCGACCGGCTTCGCAGCCAGGTCGGTGGCCCGGGGGACGGGCTGCCCCGCACCGCGTCCTGCCGCCGCGGATCGTCGGCCGGAGCCGCGCGGGGGAGACCGCTTGGCCCCCTCCGGGCCGCCAAAACGGTCAAGAGGCCGCATCGGCTGCTCCGATACGACCTCTGACCTGCTGCTTCGCAAGTCGGGACGACAGGATTTGAACCTGCGACCCCTTGACCCCCAGTCAAGTGCGCTACCAAGCTGCGCCACGTCCCGTTGCGTCTCGCGCGGGTTCCGCGTGATCACGCAGGTAAACCCTACCGCACACTCCTGAGAGGCCTTTCCCCCTGTGTCACCTGCCGCGGGTGATACCCGGCGGCTCCGGAACCGCGGCCCGCTGTGGAGGCCGCCCCGGTCGGCACGCGTTTTCACCCCGGTCGGCCTCCGGTCACCCCCGACGGGTGAAGAACACGGCGGCCCAGAAGCTCAGGCTCCTAAGTGAGCGGCTGTGAGCAGCAGCCGATCAACGAATGGAGGTCCCGACATGGTCAGCACCGCCCCGTCGCACCGCTCGTCCGGAGCCATGGCGGCCGCGACCGGCCTGACGCTGTTCGCCGCCGTGATGCTGTTCATCTCCGGCGTCCTGGCGATCTTCCGGGGAGTCATGGCGATCGCCCGGGACAACGTCTTTGTCACCACCCCCAACTACGTGTTCAAGTTCGACCTGACCGGCTGGGGCTGGATCCATCTGATACTGGGCGCCCTCGCCGTGGCCGTGAGCATCGGCCTGTTCGCGGCAGCCACCTGGGCGAGGGCCGTCGGCGTGGGCATCGCGGCCCTGCTGATCATCGTCAACTTCCTGTCCATCCCGTACTACCCGCTGTGGTCGCTGACCCTGATCGCGCTGTACGGGTTCGTCATCTGGGCCCTGTGCGTGGCCGGGAGCGAAAACGTTCCCGGTTAGGACCACAGGGGGCTGCCGGGCCACAGGGCGCCGTACGACCGCGAAAGAAGCGTCCTCATGCGATACGAGATTCGGGTCGACGGACAGATGTCGGAGACGCTGACCCAGGCGTTCCCGGAGCTGGACGGCTTCGTCGTGCCCCAGCAGACCGTGCTCTACGGCCAGGTCACCGATGAGGCCCAGCTGTACGGCCTGCTGGCGCGCTGCCAGTCACTGGGGTTGCGGGTGGTGGAGATGCGCCGCATGCCGGACTGATGGTTCTTCGTTCACAGGAGGTGCAGGTCCCGGGCCCTGCGTACGGCCTCGCCCCTCCTGGTCGCCGCGAGCTTGCGGTACAGGCTCTTCAGATGGGTCTTGACGGTGTTCACCGACAGATACAGGTCGGCGGCGATCTCCTCCGTCGACATCATCTGCGCCAGCCGTTCCAGCACCTCGTGTTCACGCTCGCTGAGCGCCTCGGTCACCGGGGCGGGACCGCCGTCGGAGGCGTCCGCGGCCGGGGCGTGCCCGACCAGCGAGGCAGGCAGCCAGTCGTGCCCCTGCACCAGGGCGGGCCGACGGTGCGCCAGCCGCCGCAGCCAGGGCCCGGACTCCAGGAACGGCCGCCGCAGCAGCTCCGGCCGGGCCGCGCCCAGGGCCCGCGCGACCAGGCGCTCGGACTCCGGGCCGTTGCCCAGGGCATCGGCCGCCTGCGCGCGCGCCAGCAGGGCCCGTACCGTGATGGCCGGCCCCTCTCCCTGCCCGGTGGGAAGTCCCTCGAGCAGGTCCAGTGCCGCCTCGCCGTCGCCGTCGGCGAGCCGGGCCCGGGCCACGGCCACCACGTTCTCCGCTCCGGTGGTCCCCTCTGCCTCGAGCACCTCCCGAGCGGGCCGTGGGCGGCCGTCGGCGAGGTAAGCGCCGGACATGGTCAGAGCCGTGCGCTCCCTCAGCCAGGGCGAGGGCGCCTGGGCGGTCAGCTGTCTGAGCCCCTCCAGGAGCCGCAGTGCCGCCCGTGGATGGCCCTGGGCGAGCAGCAGACGGGAGCGGAGCAGCGCCAGTCCCGCGGTGACGAGGGGATCGCGCGGTACCGCCGAGGAGGCGGCGTGGTCGAGGTGGGCGCGTGCCGCGGCGAGCTCGTCCCGGTCGATGGCGACGGCGGCCAGGACGAGCTGGGCGACACCGGTACGGGCGGCGGGCGGCAGCCCGGCACGCTCGGCCTCCGCGACCGCCTCCCGGGCCTGCGTCTCGGCCCGGGACGGCCAGCCCTGCAGGAAGTCGAGCAGGGCCATCCGGCTGAGGCACTCGTGCCGCGGGAACGCGGTCTCCGGCCCGGGGGCCACCTCAGCGGCGGCGGACAGCCTGGACCGTGCCGCGTCGAAGCGTCCCGCCCACAGCTGCGCGGATCCCAGGTCCATCAGCACCAGGGCGGGCAGTTCCGGGTGCTGGGCGAGACGCTCGGCGGGGAGGGCGCGTTCCGCCACTTCCACGTCCTTGGCGGCGGCCTCTGCGAGGTCGGCCGAGCCGGTCATCCTGGCGGCGAGGACGCGCAGCAGGGCGCAGCTGAAGCGCCCCGCGGCGGAGCCGGAGTCCTCCTCGGCGGGCAGGTCCTGCTCGGCTCGGCGCAGATGGACAAGGCCCCGGTCGACGTCGTGCCGCGCCAGTTCGCAGGCGGCGCGCACCATGTCCGCGGCTGGTCCCGTGGCATCGGAGGGCATCCGGGAGAAGAGCTCGTCCAGGCGTTCGGCGTCGAGACCGGTCAGCAGTTGCCCGATCGCCAGTTCGTCGATGAACCGGGTGGTGACCGGCTCCCAGTCGCCCGCCTCCGCCGCGTGCGGGAGGGCCTCGGCGAGCAGCCCCGCCTCGGTCAGCCAGCGTGCCGCCCTGCGGTGGAGTTCGGGTTCGAGCCCGGGGTGCCGTACCCGCAGATGGACCTGGAGGATCTCGGCGAACAGGGGGTGCAGCCGGTACCACGCGTGACCGATGGCCTCGACGAAGGCGTTCGCGCGCTGCAGCGCCGCCAGGATCGGCTCCGCGTCGTCCCTGCCCGTGAGTGCGCCCGCGAGGCCGGGATGGATCTGTTCGAGGATGCTGGTGCGCAGCAGGAGGTCCTGGGTCTCGGGCGGCTGGGTGTCCAGCACCTCGGCGAGCAGGTAGTCGGCGAGGGTGCTCTGGCCCGCCTCGAAGTCCTTCAGGAAGGCCTCCGGGTCGTCGGCGCCCTGCGCCGCAAGGAGGCACAGCCGCAGTCCGGCGGCCCAGCCCCCGGTCCGCTCCGTCAGCGCCCGGGTGCCGTCGTCCGACAGGAGCACACCGTGGCGGCCCAGCAGCTCGGCCGTCTCCTCCGGGAGGAAGGCCAGGTCGGCGCCGCGGATGTCGGTGACCTCGCCGGCGGCCCGGTAGCGGTGCAGGGGCAGCAGGGGCTCGGTGCGACTGATGATCAGCAGGCGCAGTCCCTCGCCCGCGTGGCGCAGCACGAACTGGAGTTCCTCGGCGATCTCCGACGAGGTGGCCACCCGGTCGAACTCGTCGAGGACCAGGATCAGTGGCTCCGGCTGCCGGCTGAGGCAGGCGGCGAGCCTGGTCAGCAGTGAGTGGTCGACCTCACCGGGGCGGGCCGGGCTGCCGATGTCGTCCGGGGACGCGAGACCGTGCCGCCGCAGGGACTCGAGCGCGTAGGTCCAGAACAGGCCGGGACCGCTGTCCTCGGGCGCCACCGTCAGCCATGCCACCCGGCCCCCTCCCCCGGCGGCGATCCAGTCGGCCACCAGCAGTGTCTTGCCGGCTCCGGCGGGCCCGTTGACGAGGGTCAGGGGACCTTCCACGCCCTGGCTCAGCCGGTCCGTCAAGCGTGGTCTGCGTACGAAGGTCGCAGGGGGTACGGGCACGCTGAACCGCGCGGCAAGCAGGGGGTCGCCGTTCGGTGCCACGGGCCCCGAGGGCAGGCCCCGGTGTCCGCCGGACGTCGGACGCGGCATGGCACCCACCTCAGCACTCCAGCTCGGGTAGCCGGAAAGTCCTCCTTTGATCTTCGCGCCCCGCCCGGGAAGCCGCAACGGAAGGCGGCCGAGGGCCCGGGGCGCGGGCGCGTACGGCCTCCCTGACGGGCACGGGTGCCGCCGAGGCACCGCCACGCCGCACGGTCGGCGACCGAACACACGCCCGAGGCGCCTGCGCCTGCATACGGGCGGACCGTTCCCGGCTCTGGTGGCTCACACCCGCCCGAGCCCTCCGCTCGACCGGATCGACAGTCACCCCGGCCTCCAGGCCCTCTTCCGTGAGCGGCCGGATCCGCTCGATCTCTTCCTGGGGCAGCACCAACGGCCAACGGCCGGTTGAGGACGAAGTCCCGATCGTCCGAGTGCCCTTCGATGGTGTCCCGGCCGGGCAGGTGTGCGGCCAACGCGCCTGGGAGATGGAGCACTTGTGGGTCCGGCGCCACTCCTCGTGCAGGTCGCCCCGGCGAGAAACTGCGTCGGAGTCCCATGTGCCCAGCAGTTCCGCGGCCAGGTCTGCAGGGGTTCGAACCCACCTCCCCGACACGGGCGTTGGGCGGGCAACTACGGGTGTCCGGTCCGCTCCGCCCGGGCCCGGGCTGCACGTCCCCGGGCCCGGGCGGAGACACGCAACGTCGTTGCAACGTGGTGTCCGCTGGGATGGGTCCTGTGACCACGGACAGGATCCCGCGCGTGGAGCTGACGCCTGCGGCCGCCGAGCTGGTGCGGCGGCTGCGGGAGGTCCACGGGCCGCTGATGTTCCACCAGTCCGGCGGCTGCTGCGACGGCAGCGCCCCCATGTGCTACCCGGAGGGCGAGTTCCGCACCGGCGGCTCGGACGTGCTGCTCGCCAAGCTGCGGGTCGACGGGGTCGACGAACCGGTGGGCTTTTGGATGTCCAGGAGCCAGTACGAGGTGTGGAGCCACACCCGGCTGATCGTCGACGTCGTCGCCGGCCGTGGCAGCGGCTTCTCCCTGGAAGCACCCGAAGGAGTGCGTTTTCTCATCCGTTCCCGGGTTGTCGAGGCCTGAACACCGTACGGGACACGGCGGTCTGGTGCACTTCCCCTGAGTCCTAAGGAAGTTGACGAGACATCGGGGGGCAGCGTGACGCGTCGCGACACACGGCTCAGAACGGCACTGACGGCTCTGGCGGCATGGAGCGCGCTGGCCGGTGCGGCCCTTACGGGGGCGACACCGGCCAGTGGCGCGCCGGGCCCCGGGGCCGTCGCACCGGGGGTCCAGTACCGGCAGTTCGACATCTCCGGCGCCCACGGGGTGGCACACGTCCACCTCGTCAGCGTGGATCTGCGCGACCGGCACGTACGCGTCGACCTGCTCCACCCGGGGTCGGTGGCGGCCCGGGCAACCGTCTCGCGGCTCGCCGACGCACAGGGCGCCGTCGCGGGAATCAACGGCGACTTCTTCAACATCAACGAGGTCCAGCACCCGTGGGTGGAGGCGACCGGCTCGGCCGTCGGCCCGGCCATCGTGAGCGGGCACACGCTCAAGGCCGCCGTCCCCCGCGGGCAGCGCTTCGGGCCCGCCCTGCCGCCGGGGACGAGCACCGAGGACGTGCTCGGGGTGGGCGCCGACCGCACGGCCCGCCTCGACCGGCTGGTCCTGAACGGCACGGTGAGCACCCCGCGGGAACGGCTGGAGCTCGGCGGCCTGAACCAGTACGCGCTGCCCCAGGGATCGATCGGGGCGTACACGTCGGACTGGGGCGCCGTCTCGCGGCTGCGGGCGGTCTGCGGCACCGACACCGACCGGGGCGGGCCGTGCAGCTCGGACACCTACGAGGTGACGATCAGAAAGGGCAGGGTCGTCGCCACGGCCGGCCGGCCCGGCACGGGTTCCATCGCCTCCGGCACCACGGTGCTGGTCGGACGGGAGGCGGGGGCGCGGCAACTGCGCGGGCTGCACAAGGGCGAGCCGGTGCGCGTGCACAGCGCTCTGGTGGCTGCCGCGTCACGGGTTCCGTACCAATTCGCCATCGGTGGATGTCCCGTGCTGCGGCACGGCCGGCCGCTGTCCGGTCTGGACGACGTGACGTCCACCGTGCGTACCGCGGTGGGCATCGGCAACGGCGGCCACCGACTGCTGCTCCTCGCCCTGGACGGCGGGGCCGGCTACCGCAGTGGCCTCACGGTCGCCGAAGTCGCATCGGCCCTGGGGCGGCTGGGCGCCACGGACGGATTCAATCTCGACGGCGGCGGCTCCACGACGCTGGTCGTCAGGCCGCGGGGCGCGCACTCGGTGACGGTGCGCAACCACCCCAGCGGGGGCTCCGAGCGCCCGGTTCCGGACGGCATCGGGGTCTTCTCCGGGTTCTGAGGGTCATGGGCGCAGACTGCCGACGATCTGCGCCGTCGCGGCCAGCCCCTGGTGAATGGTCGGAGCCATGCTGGAACTGGCCAGGAAGAAGCCGAGCAGCAGGCAGACGAGGGCGTGCGAGATCTTCAACGCGCCGTTGCGCAGGAAGATCACCGCAATGATCAGGAGCAGCAGCACCACCGAGATGGAAATGGCCATCGTCAACCTCCTTCGCCACGCCCACTTCGCGGCTTTAGGCCGCAAGTGTGGCGTAGCGAGGGGTTGGTCCGTGCGGCTGACGTGTCCGCCGAACGTGTGGTTCTACGGCCGTCGGCGAGCGTCGAGGAACGCCTCGAGGCCGGCCAGGTCGTCGGTGTTGAAGTAGTCGACTCCCGCGTCGAACAGTTCGCCCCACAGGGCGTCCCGAGCCGGACCCGCCGCGTCCGGCGTGGCCCAGAACCGCACCTTCTGCCGGCGTGCGTGCGCCCGGGCGACGATGTCGCAGAGCTTGTGCCGCTCGGCTTCGGGGAACGGGCCGTCCCCGCGCCAGCCGAACGCAAGGGTCCAGTTGTCGCTGATCAGCGGGATGAAGGTGGCCGGCGCGGCGCTGCCGAGGTCGCCGAGGCGGCCGTCGTAGAAGGCGTGCCGCACGGTCTGTGCCTCCATCGGCACGCGGGCCGCGCGGTCGCCGGAGACGACCGCGGTGAGCGGGCCGGGGTACACGCATCCGTGTGCGTACGTCGTGAACAGGTGCCGGTGGCGCCTGAGATGGCGGTCGAGTTCGAGGTAGGTCGACGAGCCCTCGGTCTTGATGTCGATGAGAAGCTGCACGGGCCTGCGCCAACCCCGGTACACGACACCGTGGTTGGCCCTGATCAGGTCGGCGAGCGGATCGAGGTAGAGGGATTCGAGGGTGCGCCGGGGGTCGAGTTCGACCGGGTCGTGGGCGACGAGGAGCTGGTCGCCCACCAGGTAGATGTCGGCCTCGACGCTGCCGAAGCGGTGGGCGAGGGCGTCGAAGAGGGGACGCGGGTGCTCGTAGTCGTTGTGCGCATGGGCACGCCACAGCGGGCGCGGACCGCGGGCGTTCTCGCCCGCCCATGCGCGGGCGGCGGGCAGGGCGACCGAGCCCGCGAGGGCGGCGCCGAGGGTGGTGAGGGCTCTGCGACGGGTGGTGAGGGCCATGCTCTGCCTCCCTTGAAGGGCCGTACCGGACCTCAGGGAGTATGCGGCCCCGCCGAGTCAACGGCCCCGCTTCCGTGCGGAGTTGGCCGGAGTGCCGCCCCTCGTTCACTTCACCGGAACCGTGCGGACGGAGAAGGCCCGCCCCTCGCGCGGGGACGGGCCTGTCCGGAAGGAGCGTCTACGCCGGCGGCCGGAGGCCGACCAGTTCGGCCAGTTCCGCACGGTGGCCGCCGGCGGTTCCGTAGGCGATCGAATCCGCCTTGGCCCGCTTCAGATAGAGGTGCACCGGGTGTTCCCAGGTCATACCGATCCCGCCGTGCAGCTGAAGGGCCTCCTCGGCGGCGTGGACGGCGACGGGTGCCGCGTACGCCTCGGCGACGGCGACCGCGATGGCTGCGTCCTCGCTGCCCGTGGCGAGGGTGTCCGCGGCGTTCCGCGCGGCGGCCCGCAGGTTGACCACCTCCAGCCACACCTGCGCGAGCCGGTGCTTGAGCGCCTGGAAGCCGCCGACGGGCCGGTTGAACTGCTTGCGATCCTTGAGATAGCGCACGGTCTCCGTCAGGCACCAGTCGGCGACACCGAGCTGCTCGGAGGCGAGCAGACCGGCTCCCGCGCGCAGGGCCCGGCGTACGGCCGACCTGGCGTCATCCGTGAGCCGACGGCCGGCCGCCCCGTCGAACGTGACCGTGGCCACCGGCCGGGTGAGGTCCAGCGACACCTGCGGGGTGACGGTCACTGCGTGTGCGTCCACCGCGTACAGGCCGCCGTCCTCCGCCGGTACCAGCAGCACATCGGCTGCGGTGGCGTCCGCGACCGCGGTCAACTCCCCGTGGAGCGCCCCGTCCTCCTGTCGTACGACACCGTAGGCGCCGTCGGGCCCGGCGGACAGCCCGACCGCGAGCGCGCCCACGGTCCGCCCGGAGGCCAGTTCGCGCAGCAGCCTCTTCGCCTCGTCGCCCGCGCAGGCGAGCAGGGCCTCGGTGGCCACCACCGCGCTCGTGAGATACGGCACCGGAGCGACCGCGCGCCCCAACTCCTCCAGCACCACGGCGGCTTCACGGTGCGAGGCGCCCTGACCGCCCAGGGACTCCGGCACGAGCAGTCCGGCCAGGCCCATGCCCTCCGCGAGCGCCTTCCACAGCGCGCGGTCGTGGGGGGTGTCCGACTCGACCCGGGCGAGGACACCCGCCGGGTCGCAGTGGTCGGCGAGGAGGTCGCGGAGGGCGGAGCGCAGCGCCTCTTCCTCCTCCGAGTAGAGCAGATCGGGCTGCGTCGTCTGCGTCGTCATCGGGACAGGTCCTTCCATGCGACGTCCTTGTCGGTGCGCGGCTCGGCGGGCAGGCCCAGGACACGCTCGGCGACGATGTTGAGCAGGACCTCGCTGGTCCCGCCCTCGATGCTGTTGCCCTTGGAGCGGAGGTAGCGGTAGCCGGCCTCACGGCCCGTGAAGTCCACGAGTTCGGGCCGGCGCATCGTCCAGTCGTCGTACACGAGGCCCTCCTCGCCGAGGAGTTCGACCTCCATACCGCTGATCTCCTGGTTGAGGCGGGCGAAGGCGAGTTTCATGCCGGAGCCCTCGGGCCCGGGCTGGCCCGCGGAGAGCTGCTGGCGCAGCCGCTCGCCGGTGAGCCGGGCGACCTCGGCCTCGACCCACAGCGTCAGCAGTCGCTGGTGCAGGTCGTGGGTGCGCAGTTCGGGGCGCTCGCGCCAGGTCCTGGCGAGCGCGCCGATCATGCCGCCCTCGCGCGGGATGCGCATGCCGCCGATGGACACGCGCTCGTTCATCAGCGTGGTCTGCGCGACACGCCAGCCGTCGCCGATCTCGCCGAGGCGGCGGGAGTCGGGGATCCGGACTCCGGTGAGGAAGACCTCGTTGAACTCGGCCTCCCCGGTGACCTGCCGCAGCGGCCGGACCTCGACGCCGGGGTCGGTCATGTCGCAGATGAAGTAGGTGATGCCCTGGTGCTTGGGCATGTCCGGGTCGGTGCGGGCGATGAGGATCGCCCAGCGCGCGACATGGGCGCTGGAGGTCCATACCTTCTGCCCGTTGACGACCCAGTCTCCCCCGTCGTCACGGACGGCACGGGTACCGAGCGCCGCGAGGTCGGATCCGGCGCCGGGCTCGCTGAACAGCTGGCACCACACCTCCTCGCCCACCCACAGGGGCCTCAGATAGCGCCGCTTCTGCTCGTCGGTGCCGAAGCGGAGGATCGTCGGCGCGGCCATACCGAGACCGATTCCGATGCGCCGCGGGTCGTTGTCGGGCGCGCCCGCGGCCTCCAGCTCGGCGTCGACGACAGCTTGGAGCGAGCGCGGAGCGCCCAGGCCGCCGAGACCCTCCGGGTAGTGCACCCAGGCGAGTCCGGCGTCGAAGCGGGCCTCGAGGAAGTCGCGGCGGCCGATGGTGGCGGGTGGGTGCGCGGCCAGCAGCTCCCGGGTACGTTCCCGCAGTTCGGCGGCGTCGGTCATGCCGCTCCTCCTTCCTGGAGTTCCTGGAGTTCCTGGAGTTCCTGGAGTTCCTGGAGTTCCTCGAGACCGGGGAGCACCGCGACACGCCCCGTGGTGACACCGTCGGCGACGCGCTGCACCGCGGCGGCGGCGCCCTCCAGCGGCACGCGCTCGCTGACGAGGGGCTTGACGGCGCCCCGGGCAGCCAGTTCGGTGAGCTGCTCGTGGCAGTGCTGCACGAGCTTCGGGTCCTTGGTGTTGTACAGGCCCCAGTGCAGACCGAGGATCGAGTAGTTCTTGACGAGGGCGTGGTTGAGGGCCGGGCTGGGAATGGATCCGCTGGCGAAGCCGACCACGACGATCCGCCCCTCGAAGGCGACGGCCTTCGCGGACTGCGTGTAGGCCTCGCCGCCCACCGGGTCGTAGATCACGTCCGCGCCCCGGCCCCCGGTGGCCTCCTTCACGGCGGCGACGACGTCCTCGGCGCGCCGGTCGATCACCAGGTCGCAGCCCAGCTCGCGGGCGACGGCCGCCTTGTCGGCGCCGCCGACGACGCCGATGACGGTGGCGCCGGCGGCCTTGCCGAGCTGCACGGCCGCGCTGCCGACCCCTCCCGCGGCGGCGTGGACGAGCAGTGTCTCGCCGGACTCCAGACCGGCCCTGCGATGCAGACCGAACCAGCCGGTCTGGTAGCCGATGTGCAAGGCGGCCGCCTCGGCGTCGTCGAGGGCCTCGGGCGCCGGCAGCACGGCCGCAGCATCGGCGACGGCGTACTCGGCGAATCCGCCGTACGGCAGCGCGGGGTTGGCGATCACCCGACGTCCGTCCTCGGTCTCGCCGCAGATCTCCACACCCGGCGTGAAGGGCAGCGGCGGCCTGACCTGGTACTGGCCGCGGCACATCAGCGCGTCCGGGAAGTTGATGTTCGCGGCCCGCACCTTCAGCAGGACCTGACCGTCACCGGGGGTGGGCCGGTCCACCTCGTGGAGCCGCATCACCTCGCTCGGCTCGCCGTTCTCGTGCACTTGCCATGCCCGCATGCGCGGCCTCCAGGCGTCGTCTGACCGGGGTCCGTCGCATACTAAGCGGTCGCTTGCCCTTCAGGGAACCGTCGGATGCGTCACGAACGGGCGGGTCGCGCGCGGACGTGCATCCGCTCGCCCTGCGAGCCGAACAGACTGAGGAATTCCACCGGCCCCTCCCCCGTCGATCCGAACCAGTGCGGCACCCGGGTGTCGAACTCGGCGGCCTCACCCGCGGTGAGCACCACGTCGTGCTCGCCGAGCACCACCCGCAGCCGCCCGGACAGGACGTACAGCCACTCGTAGCCCTCGTGCGTCCGGGGTTCCGGCTCCAGCCTGCGCTGGGGTTCGAGGATCTTGAAGGCCTGCAGCCCCCCGGGCTGACGGGTGAGCGGCCAGTGGGTGCGGCCGTTGCGGACGATCGGCTTGACCCGCACCCTGGGGTCCCCCACGGGCGGGGCGCCGACCAGTTCGTCCAGAGGCACCTGGTGGGCCTGCGCGATCGGCAGCAGCAGTTCGAGACTGGGCTTGCGCAGGCCCGACTCGAGGCGGGAGAGGGTGCTGACGGAGATCCCGGTCGTCTCGGACAGCACCGCGAGGGTCACCTCCCGCTCCTTGCGGATCCGCCGCAGCCTGGGGCCGACGCCCGCGAGAACGTCATCGGTACTCATGGAACTCATTGCAGGTTCGGCAAACATGTTTGTCAATCGGGCAGGTCTGAGGTGACCGTCTCCAACGCGACGCTCTTCGCCCAGCAGGTGGTGAACGCCGCGGCGGGCGGTGGCATGGCGGCCGGCACGCTCAACAAGGAGCTCGTGTTCGAAGACGTCGACGCCGCGGTGCCCGCCGATGCGCGGGTGTAGACCCGCCGCCTGCGGTGCACCATGACTGCATGCTGCTGAGCCGGCTCGCCCATGTGTCACAGGAGGTCGCCGCCGCCTCGGCGCGCTCCCGGAAGGTCGCGCTGCTTGGCGAGCTCTTCCGGGCCGCCGAGGCGGACGACGTGCCGATCGTCATCCCCTATCTGGCCGGGCGGCTGCCGCAGGGACGGCTCGGCATCGGGTGGAAGCTCCTCGATCAGGGGATCGCGCCCGCCGCCCGGCCCACGCTGACCGTGCGCGACGTGGACGCCCGGCTGAACCGGATCGGTGCGGTCGCCGGGACCGGTTCACAGGCCGAACGCAGGCGGCTGGTGGGCGAGTTGCTGGCGGCGGCCACCGAGGAGGAACAGCGGTTCCTGTTCGGACTGCTCACCGGTGAGGTGCGCCAGGGCGCCCTCGACGCCCATGCCGTGGAGGGGCTGGCCGAGGCGACCGGGGCCGCCCCCGCGGACGTACGGCGGGCCGTTATGCTCGCCGGATCGCTCCAGACCGTGGCGCAGGCCCTGCTAGCCGACGGTCCGGCGGCGCTCGAGCGGTTCCGGCTCACGGTGGGCCGCCCGGTCCTGCCGATGCTCGCGCAGACGGCGTCCTCGGTCTCCGAGGCCGTCGGCAAGCTGGGCGCGTGCGCTGTCGAGGAGAAGCTGGACGGCATCCGCGTCCAGGTCCACCGGGACGGCGACGACGTACGCGTGTACACCCGCACTCTCGACGACATCACCGACCGGTTGCCCGAGCTGACCTCCGCCGCCCTGGAGCTGTCGGGCGAACGGTTCATCCTGGACGGCGAGGTCATCGCCCTGGACGAGGACGGGCGGCCGCGCTCCTTCCAGGAGATCGCCGGGCGTGTCGGCTCCCGGGTGGACGTGGCGACGGCCGCCGCGGCCGTCCCCGTCTCCCCCGTGTTCTTCGATGCGCTGTCCGTGGACGGCCGGGACCTGCTGGACCTGCCGTTCGCGGACCGGCACGCCGAGCTGGCCCGGCTGGTACCGGAACCCATGCGGGTAAGGCGGACGCTCGTGGCGGGGGCCGAGGACCCCGGGGACGCTGCCGCCGCGGAGGACTTCCTCGCCAAGACCCTGGAGCGAGGCCATGAGGGCGTGGTGTTGAAGGCGCTTCAGGCCCCGTACGGCGCCGGCCGGCGCGGTGCCTCCTGGCTCAAGGTCAAGCCCGTGCACACCCTCGACCTGGTGGTGCTGGCCGCCGAGTGGGGGCACGGCCGCCGCACCGGCAGGCTCTCCAATCTGCATCTCGGCGCCCGCACCCCGGACGGCTCCTTCGCGATGCTCGGCAAGACGTTCAAGGGCATGACGGACAAGATGCTCGCCTGGCAGACCGAGCGGCTGGAGGAGCTGGCCGTCGAGGAGCACCGCTGGGGTGTGACCGTACGCCCCGAACTCGTCGTCGAGATCGCCTACGACGGGCTGCAGAGATCCACCCGCTACCCGGCCGGGGTCACCCTGCGCTTCGCCCGGGTCGTCCGCTACCGCGAGGACAAACGGCCCGAGGAGGCCGACACCGTGGAGACACTGCTGGCCGCCCACCCGAAGGTGGCGCCTTGAGCAGGCAGCACAAGCGCAGCGCCGGCCTGCTGTTGTTCCGGCGCGCCGAACGCGGTCCGCAGGTCCTGCTCGGCCACATGGGCGGCCCGTTCTTCGCCCGCCGGGACGCCGGCGCCTGGACCGTGCCCAAGGGCGAGTACGAGCCCGACGAGCCCGCCTGGGAGGCCGCCCGCCGTGAGTTCCAGGAGGAGCTGGGGCTGCCGCCGCCCGACGGGGAGGCCATCCCGCTCGGCGAGGTGCGGCAGAGCAACGGAAAGATCGTCACGGCCTGGGCTCTCGAGGCAGACCTGGACCCGGCGGCGATCGAACCGGGCACCTTCACCATGGAGTGGCCTCCCAGGTCGGGGCGGTTCCAGGAGTTCCCCGAGCTGGACCGCGTGGAGTGGTTCGGCCTCGGCCGGGCCCGGGACCTGATCGTTCCGGCGCAGGCGGCGTTTCTCGACCGGCTCGCGGAGCACTCGGGCTGAGAGCCGAAGGGAGGCCCCGGAGGCCGAACCGAAACGTGGCCGCGCCCGTTTGCGGTGGCCACCGCCGCGCGGGAAGGTCGAAACAGAGCCTGTCCCCAGGAGGTCAGCCATGCCCATCGCCACTGTGAACCCGGCGACCGGCGAGACGCTCAAGACGTACGACGCCCTGGGCGCGGAGGAGATCGAGCGCAGGCTCGCCGCCGCCGACACCGCGTTCCGCGCCCATCGCACGACCACGTTCGCCGAACGGGCACTGCGCATGCACCGGGCGGCCGAGCTGCTCGACCAGGACCAGCAGCACATCGCCCGTGTGATGACCACCGAGATGGGCAAGCCGATCAAGCAGGCCCGCGCGGAGGCCGCGAAGTGCGCCAAGGCGATGCGCTGGTACGCCGACCACGCCGAGCGGCTGCTGGCCGACGAGGAGCCCGCCGATGACGACGTGAAGGACTCGGGGGCCTCCTGGGCGATCGTGCGCTACCGGCCGCTCGGCCCGGTGCTCGCCGTCATGCCGTGGAACTTCCCGCTGTGGCAGGTGGTCCGGTTCGCCGCGCCCGCGCTGATGGCGGGCAACGTGGGGCTGCTCAAGCACGCCTCGAACGTCCCGGGAACCGCCCTCTACCTGGAGGATCTGTTCCGCCGCGCGGGTTTCGCCGAGGGCTGCTTCCAGACCCTGCTCATCGGCTCGGGGGAGGTCGAGAAGGTGCTGCGGGACCCGCGGATCAAGGCCGCCACGCTCACCGGCAGTGAACCGGCCGGCCGGGCTGTCGCCTCGGTCGCCGGTGACGAGGTCAAGAAGACGGTTCTGGAGCTGGGCGGCAGCGACCCGTACATCGTGATGCCGTCCGCGGACCTCGACCGTGCCGCCGAGGTCGCAGTGACGGCACGGGTCCAGAACAACGGGCAGTCCTGCATCGCCGCCAAGCGGTTCATTGCGCACACGGACGTGTTCGACGCGTTCGCCGAGCGGTTCACGGCCGGTATGGCGGCGCTGAAGGTGGGCGACCCGATGGAGGAGGAGACCGAGGTCGGGCCGCTCTCCAGCGAGCGGGGCCGCGCCGACCTGGAGGAACTCGTCGCCGACGCGGTCGGGAAGGGTGCGAGGGTGCTGCGCGGAGGCGAGCGCCCCGACCGGCCCGGCTGGTACTACCCGCCGACGGTCCTCGCGGACATCACCCCGGGGATGCGCATCCACCAGGAGGAGGCGTTCGGCCCTGTGGCCACCCTCTACCGGGCCGCGGACCTCGACGAGGCGGTGGCGATCGCGAACGACACGCCGTTCGGGCTGAGTTCCAACGTCTGGACGCACAACGGAGTCGAGCTCGATCGCTTCGTACGCGATCTGGAGGCCGGCGGCGTTTACGTCAACGGCATGACGGCGTCCCATCCGGCGTTCCCGTTCGGCGGGGTCAAGCGCTCGGGTTACGGCCGGGAGTTGTCGGAGCACGGAATCCGCGAGTTCTGCAACATCACCACGGTATGGCACGGGGCGTGAGCGTTCCGGAGCTACGATCCCCCCTGTGAACCGCGAAGTGACCCTGCCTCTGATCGTCGACGACCGCGGCACGTTGCAGGTGGCGGCCGCCGATGTCAGCAAGCTGCTGCGGACGGTGGGCGGCCGGTGGCTGCGGCTGGTCGAAGCGGGTGAGGAGGGGCTGGACGAGGACACTGTGGCCGCGCTGACCATCGAACTCGCGAAGCTGGCCGACCGGATCGATGTGGCGTGCATTGCGCACAGCAGTGGTTCTCTCGAGTAGGTCGCGCTCTCGAGCAGGTCGCGCCGAGTCCGTTCACCGGGGCGCGGCAGCTCAGCCCTTGCCGTCCAGTTCCCACAGGGCGTGCCAGAACATGGCCTCGTAGCTCTGCAGCAGCCGGCCGTAGCGGTGTGCGCGGGTCTCGTCCAGGCGACCGGTGTCCAGACCCTCCTGGACCGCCGCCCGAGCCCGCTGGTCCAGCTCCGGGGACGGTTCGGCGAACAGGTCGAAGAAACCGCAGGCCGTGTCGTCGAAGCCGTAGTGGCGGCGCAGGGCCTGCCCGATCGTCGCGCAGTAGCCGCCCCAGGCAGCGAAGTTGGGGCCCAGGGCCAGGACGACGTCGGTCGGCTCCCCGTTCAGGGCGAGCCAGGCCACGTACGCGGGATAGGCCTGGCAGTCGGCCAGCGGCTCGTACGCGGCGGTCTCCGCCTCGTCCACTCCGCAGGCGGCGGCGTACGCATCCAACCGATCCTGGGCCACGGCTTCACCCTCCGCGAGGATGCCGAAGAAGGCCGCGCCCGCGGGCCGGTCCCGCGACCGCTCGGCCAGATGAAGGAACGCCCGGCGGTCCGCGGCGATCACATGGCGCTGTTCCTGGGCGAGGGCCGCGAGCGTGGCGGTGCGCGCCGCGCCTCGGGCGATCAGCGGGAGCAGGCGGTTGGCGTGCGGGTCCGGGGCCAGCTTCCCGGTGGTCGTGTCCAGCACTTCCCTGGCCGTCCGGGTCATGGGCGCTCCTCCGATTCGAGCCGGATTCAGGTCGGATCCGTCACCTGGTGCACACATCCTCTCACTCTGCGTCCATCGCTGAAGTGGAGTAATCCGACGAGATATCCCCGTCCCACCGGGTGATCGTGGGTGGACCACCTTCCACGGGTGAACCCCCTTCCCGCCGGGGGCGAGGAGTCTCCGTCAAGGCGAAAGAAGGCGCGCTCCATGGCCACTCTGTGCAGACCCGCGGTCTCCGTCCCGGAGCACGTGATCACGATGGAGGACACGCTCGAACTGGCGCGCTCACGCCACTCGGACCACCCTCAACTCCCGCTCGCGCTGCGACTGATCGCGAACACCGGAGTCCGGACCCGGCACATCGTGCAGCCCATTGAGGAGACCCTGAAGCACCCCGGCTTCGAGGAGCGCAACAACCTGTACGAGGTCGAGGCGAAGGCCCGCGTCCCTGCGGTCGTGCAGCGGGCACTGGACGACGCGGAGCTGCTCACCACCGACATCGACGTGATCATCTATGTCTCGTGCACCGGGTTCATGATGCCGTCGCTGACCGCGTGGCTGATCAACACGATGGACTTCGACACCGACACCCGGCAGATACCCATAGCCCAGTTGGGCTGTGCCGCGGGCGGCGCGGCCATCAACCGGGCACACGACTTCTGCACGGCGTACCCGGACGCCAACGCGCTCATCGTGGCCTGCGAGTTCTGCTCGCTGTGCTACCAGCCCACCGACCTGGGCGTGGGCTCGCTGCTGTCCAACGGCCTGTTCGGCGACGGCGTCGCGGCCGCGGTCGTGCGCGGCAAGGGCGGCACCGGTATCAAGCTGGAACGCAACGGCTCGTACCTGATCCCCAAGACCGAGGAGTGGATCGCGTACGACGTCAGGGCCACCGGTTTCCACTTCCTGCTGGACAAGCGGGTACCGACCACCATGGAACCGCTCGCCCCGGCGCTCAAGGAGCTGGCGCGACAGCACGGCTGGGACGCCTCCGAACTGGACTTCTACATCATCCACGCGGGCGGCCCGCGGATCCTGGACGACCTGAGCAAGTTCCTCCAGGTGCGGCCCGAGGCCTTCCGGTTCAGCCGGGCCACGCTCACCGAGTACGGCAACATCGCGAGCGCCGTCGTCCTGGACGCGCTGCGCCGGCTCTTCGACGCGGGCGGCGCCGAGCACACGGCCCGGGGGCTGCTCGCCGGGTTCGGGCCGGGCATCACGGCGGAGATGGCCCTGGGCCGCTGGCAGATCTCCGAGAACGGAAAGAAGTGAGATGACGACCGACACGGACGGCGGGACGGCGCGGACGGAAGAGGAGATTTCCGCCGGCGCCTCGCCGCCGGTCCGCCGGTGGCCCGCGCTCGAGCCGACCGGTACGGACTTCGGCCCGGTCCTGACCGAGCTGATGCACGACGGTCCGGTCACCCGGATCGAGCTGCCCGACGGCGAGGGCCGGGCCTGGCTCGTGACGCGCTACGACGATGTGCGCATGATCGCGAACGACCCCCGCTTCAGCCGTGGGGCGGTCATGGGGCAGCCGGTGGCCCGGCTCGCCTCGCACTTCATCCCGCAGCGGGGCCCGGTCGGCTTCCTCGACCCGCCCCACGACACCCGGCTGCGCCGTTCGGTCGCCGCCGCCTTCTCGACGCGCGGTATCGAACGGGTGCGCGAGAGATCGCGGCGGATGCTGGACGAACTCGTCGACGAGCTGCTCCAGGACGGGCCGCCCGCCGACCTGGCCGCGGCGGTCCTCGGCCCCTTCCCCGTCGCGGTGATCTGCGAGCTGATGGGGGTCCCGGCCGCCGACCGGCAGAACATGCACACCTGGACCCAGCTCCTCCTGTCCTCCTCGCACGGCGCGAAGGTCGGCGAGCAGGCCAGGAACGGGATGAGCGGGTACTTCGCCGACCTCATCGGCGGCCGCGCGGGCAGCACCGGCGAGGACGTCACCTCGCTGCTCGGCGCCGCCGTCGGCCGGGGCGAGGCGACCCTGGACGAGGCGGTGGGTCTCGCCGTGCACCTCCAGATCGGCGGCGAGGCGGCCACCGGCAACGGCGGGCAGCTGTTCCACCTTCTGATGTCCCGCCCGGACCTGGCCGAACGACTGCGGGCGGAGCCGGAGATCCGGCCCCGGGTCATCGACGAGCTGCTGCGATGCATCCCGCACCGCAATGCCGTCGGGCTCTCCCGGATCGCGACGGAGGACACGGAGATCCGGGGTGTACGCATCCGGGCCGGTGACGCCGTGTACGTGTCGTACCTGGCGGCGAACCGCGACCCCGATGTCCTCGCCGACCCCGGGACGATCGGCTTCGCCCCCGCCCCGAATCCCGATGAGGTGTTCGGCTTCGGCCCGCACGACTGCCCGGGCGGCATGCTCGCCAGGCTCGAGTCCGAACTGCTGGTGGACGCGCTCCTCGACGGGGTGCCGGGACTGCGGCTGGCGGTTCCGCCCGACCAGGTGCCCTTCGGCAAGGGCGCGTTGATCCGCGGGCCCGAGGCGCTGCCGGTGACGTGGTGAGCGGCCGATGACGACGACCGAAGGCGTGGCCGCGAGCGGAGGCACGGCGGCCACCGAAGGACTGCTGGTGCCGCCGGGCCACGGACGTGTCGTGCGGACGCCCGCCCAGCACGTGACGTTCAAGGTGACCGGCTCGCACTCGCGCACGGCATCCACGTTCGAGGTGATCGTGCCGCCGGGCTTCGACGTCGGCGCGCATGTGCACACGCGCAGCGAGGAACTGTTCTACGTGCTCGAGGGCGAGTTGGACGTGCTCGCCTTCGAGCCGCGCGTACGGACCCCCGACAACTGGCAGAAGTGGGAGTCGAGAACGGGCAGCCGGGTCACGCGGGCGACGCCGGGCACGGTCATCGTCGTACCGCCCGGCTGCCCGCACGCGTTCGCCAATCCGACGGAGGCTCCCGCGAAGGTGTTCTTCCAGGCGTCCCCGCCCCCCGACCACGAACGCTACTTCGAGGAGCTGCTGGAGATCCTGGGCCACGGGGGGCCACCGGATCACGCGGCGATCGAGGCGTTGCGCAGGCGCTATGACATCGAACAACTCACGCCTTTGAAACACCGCTGAGCGCCAGGCGTCGTCCGCCCACCTAGCGGATCGGCACGCCCGCCAGCGTACGTGCGATCACCAGCCGCTGGATCTCGCTCGTTCCTTCGAAGATCGTGTAGATGGCGGCGTCCCGGTGCATACGCTCGACCGGGTACTCCCGGGTGTATCCGTTTCCACCGAGGATCTGGATCGCCTGAGCGGTCACCTTCTTCGCGGTCTCGCTCGCGAACAGCTTCGACATGGAGCCCTCCGCCGCCGTGAACGGCTTGCCGTTGACCGCCATCCACGAGGCCCGCCACACCAGCAGCCGCGCCGCGTCGATCTGCGTCCGCATGTCCGCGAGCTGGAAGGCGACCCCCTGGTTGTCGATGATCGGCCGTCCGAACTGTTCACGTGTCTTCGCGTAGTCCAGCGCCACCTCGTACGCGGCCCGGGCCGTACCCACGGCCATCGCGCCCACGGCCGGACGGGACGCCTCGAAGGTGGCCATGGCCGCGTTCTTCACGCGCTCGCCGCCCGCCTTCGCCTTCTCGTGGGCGCGGGCCAGCCGCTCGTCCAGCTTCTCCTTGCCCCCGAGCAGGCAGGAGCCGGGGACGCGGACGTTGTCGAGGATCACCTCGGCGGTGTGCGAGGCGCGGATGCCGTGCTTCTTGAACTTCTGCCCCTGGGACAGGCCCGGCGTGTTCGGGGGGACGATGAAGGACGCGTGGCCCTTGGAGCCGAGCTCGGGGTCCACGACGGCGACCACGACGTGGACGTTGGCGATGCCGCCGTTGGTCGCCCAGGTCTTGGTGCCGTTGATCACCCACTCGTCCTTGGCCTCGTCGTAGACGGCACGCGTCCGCATGGCGGAGACGTCGGAGCCGGCGTCGGGCTCGGAGGAGCAGAAGGCGGCCACCTTGACGTCGTTGGTGTCGCCGTACATCTGGGGTATCCAGGTGCCGATCTGTTCCTCGGTACCGTTGGCCAGGACGCCCACGGCGGCAAGGCCGGTGCCGACGATCGACAGCGCGATGCCCGCGTCCCCCCAGAACAGCTCCTCCACCGCCGTGGGGATGCCGAGGCCGGTGGGGTCGAAGTGCTGCTGGGCGTAGAAGTCGAGGGAGTAGATGCCGACCTTCGCGGCCTCCTGGATGACCGGCCAGGGAGTCTCCTCACGCTCGTCCCATTCGGCGGCCGCGGGGCGGATCACGTCGGCGGCGAAGCCGTGCAGCCAGTCCCGGACCTCCTTCTGTTCGTCGTTGAGCTCCATGGTGAACTCGGCCATGTCCCCTCCAGCACTGCGCTAACTTGTTACTTGCGGTAACCGAAGTCTGTTACTCACCAGTAGGGAAAGTCAACTCCCGGGTCACGACGAGCCCCCTACAAGGCGAGTCGGCAGCTCGTTCGATACCGACCCGCCTTTGAGTGTTAGTTTGCGCAGGCGTCACCGATAGAGCACGGGTGGGGAGAGATCATGGACACCACGCAGCGGACCGATCAGCAGCGGTCCGCCGACCGCCGACGGCGAGAGCTGCTGGAGGCCGCCGACAGGGTGGTGCTGCGCGACGGCCCCGGAGCCTCGATGAATGCCATCGCCGCCGAAGCCGGCATCACCAAGCCGATCCTCTACCGCCACTTCGGCGACAAGGGCGGGCTGTACGCCGCACTCGCCAAGCGGCACACGGACGCGCTCCTCGACTCGCTGCGGGCGGCGCTGGACGCCCCGGCCGACCGGCGGGAGCGGGTGGAGTCCACGCTGGACACCTACCTGGCGGCGATCGAGGCACGACCGCAGGTGTACCGCTTCCTGATGCATCCGGCGGAGGGCGGCACCCAGAACGATCAGGGCTTCGACACCGGGCGGCACTCAATTCCGCTGCTGCGCCGGATGGGCGAGGAGTTGGCCCAGGTCATCGAGGAGCGGCTGGACCTCGGACCGGGCACCCACGAGCTGGCCCGGGTGTGGGGCCACGGCATCGTCGGCATGATGCACGCCGCGGGTGACTGGTGGCTGGGCGAACGGCCCTGCTCGCGGGCGGAGTTGGTGAGGAGCCTGGCGGATCTTCTGTGGGGCCGGCTGGCTGCGGCGGGGGACCGCATGGGAGGTCCCGGGTTCTGAGGCGCCCCTTTCGGGTGCGCGGGGTGATGGCACGGAGCGCCTCCGCCGTGTGCGCGCGACCGGGCACCGACCAACCGCGACCGGCTCAAGACGCCTATCGGCTCCAGGACGCCCTGGAGGCCTGTCGCATCACCCGGCGGTGCCGCCGGCCGCTGAGCCGGTCCACGTACAGGCGCCCGTCCAGGTGGTCGCACTCGTGCTGCAGGCACCGGGCGAACCACCCGGTGCCGTGCACCGTGACCGGCTCGCCGTCCGCCGTGAAGCCCTCGACGACGGCGTGGTCGTACCGCTCCGTGCCCGCTTCGAGGCCCGGGAGCGACAGACACCCCTCCGGTCCGCGGAGCACCACCCCGTCGGCCTCCACGAGCCGAGGGTTCACCACATGTCCCAGGTGGCGCACCTCGTCGTCGTCCGGGCAGTCGTACACGAACACCCGCAGCGGCTGTCCGATCTGGTTCGCGGCCAGCCCCACGCCCTGCGCGGCGTACATCGTGGCGAACATGTCCTCGACGAGCCGGGCCAGTTCGGGACCGAAGTCGGTGACCTCGGCGCACGGGGTGCGCAGCACGCGGTCACCGAGCAGGGTGATGGGCCGGACACGCCCTCGGGCGCCCGGGATGGAGCCGTGTCGCATGGCGGCAAGGGTACGGTCCTCAAGGCCGCACGGGCTCCGGGGTGGTGCCGCGATTCGGGCGCATGAAGGGATCTCGATAGGCTGAGGTCCGCACGTTGCCGGGACAGGGCGCGGCGCCGTACGCAAGGAGGATCGAGAACTGATGACAGGCAACTCGGACCCGCTGACGCCGCGGGCCAAGCTGGCCGTGACCGCGGGCAAGGCGGTCGCTGCGGCTTCGCGGGCCGCCGGACGCGGAAGCGGTTCGGTGATCGGCGGCCGCGTCGCGCTCAGGCTCGACCCCGACCTTCTCGGCCGGCTCGCCCAGCACCTGGACGTCGTCCTGGTCTCGGCGACCAACGGCAAGACCACGACCACCCGGCTGGTCGCCGAGGCGCTGCGCGCCGCGGGCCCGGTCGTCTCCAACGCGCTCGGCGCCAACATGCCCGCCGGCATCACCTCCGCGCTGGCCGGCGGCTCGGACGCCAGGTTCGGTGTCATCGAGGTCGACGAGAAGTACCTCGCGGGGGTCGCCCGGGACACCGGCCCGAAGTGCATCGCACTGCTCAACCTCTCCCGCGACCAGCTCGACCGGGCCGCCGAGACCCGTATGCTCGCCGAGAACTGGCGCGAGGGACTGTCGGGTTCGAAGGCCGTCATCGTCGCCAACTGCGACGACCCGCTGGTCGTGTGGGCCGCCTCCTCCTCGCCCAACGTGATCTGGGTCGCGGCAGGCCAGATGTGGAAGGACGACGCCTGGTCCTGCCCGTCCTGCGGCGGTGTGATGCAGCGCCCCGGCGACGACTGGTACTGCGGCGAGTGCGGCTTCCGCCGGCCGACCCCGAGCTGGGCGCTCTCCGGCGATCACGTCCTCGACCCGCACGGCTCCGCCTGGCCGATCCACCTTCAGCTGCCGGGCCGTGCCAACAAGGCGAACGCCACCTCCTCGGCCGCCGTCGCCGCCGTCTTCGGAGTGCCCCCGCAGGTCGCCCTGGAGCGCATGTACCAGGTGCAGGCGGTCGCCGGCCGCTATGACGTCGTCCAGTTCCAGGGCCGCGACCTGCGTCTGCTGCTGGCGAAGAACCCGGCGGGCTGGCTGGAGACGTTCTCGCTGATCGACCCGCCGCCGACCCCGGTGATCCTTTCGGTGAACGCTCGCGGCGCGGACGGCACCGACACCTCCTGGCTGTGGGACGTCGACTACACGCGGCTGACCGGCCACCCGCTCTTCGTCATCGGCGACCGCAAGCTGGACCTCGCCGTGCGCCTGGAGGTCGCGAACCAGTCCTTCCAGGTCTGCGAGGACCTCGACCAGGCCGCATCGCTGGCGCCGCCGGGCCGCATCGAGGTCATCGCGAACTACACCGCGTTCCAGGACCTGCGCCGCCGCGTCGGCAACTGACCACGAAGGACGATCATCGATGACTGACAACAGCCTGCGTCTGGTGTGGATCTACCCGGACCTGCTGAGCACCTACGGCGACCAGGGCAACGCGCTCGTCGTGGAGCGCCGGGCCCGCCAGCGCGGCCTCGACGTCGCCCGTCTCGACGTGCGCAGCGACCAGCCGATCCCGACCTCCGGCGACATCTATCTGATCGGCGGCGGCGAGGACCGTCCGCAGCGACTCGCCGCCGAGCGGCTGCGCCGTGACGGAGGTCTGTACCGGGCCGTGGAGAACGGCGCGATCGTCTTCTCGGTCTGTGCGGGCTACCAGATCCTGGGCCACGAGTTCATCAACGACCTCGGGCAGCGCGAGCCGGGCCTCGGCCTGCTCGACGTGGTCTCGGTGCGCGGCGAGGCCGAGCGGTGCGTCGGCGACGTCCTCGCGGACATCGACCCGCGCCTGGGCCTGCCCCAGCTCACCGGCTTCGAGAACCACCAGGGCGTCACCCACCTCGGCCCGACCGCCCGCCCCTTCGCGCAGGTGCGGCTCGGCAAGGGCAACGGCACGGGCGACGGCACGGAGGGCGCATACAACGGGACGGTCTTCGGTACGTACATGCACGGTCCCGTCCTCGCACGCAACCCGCTGATCGCCGATCTGCTGCTGAAGCTGGCGCTCGATGTGAACGCGCTCCCGCCGCTCGACGACCGCTGGTACGAGGCGTTGCGCAACGAGCGAATCGCGGCGGCCCAGCAGCCCGCGTAGGGCTCCTTCGGGGGCGGTCGCGAAACGGTTCCGCGGAGCGCGTCCGACGGCCGGTACACCTGATCGCACGCCGGACGCAGCCGGCCCGTCTGACGCCCCGTCCGCACAGGTGAGCGGCCGCGTCCAGCAGTCGGACGCACGGTGCTGCCCCGCCCCCTGTCGCCGGTAGGGTGGCGGGGATCGAGCCGGACAGCGTGGTCCGGACCCGGCCCACGTTGAGAAGGTATTTCGGGCTATGCGCATTGGTGTCCTCACGTCCGGCGGCGACTGCCCCGGCCTGAACGCCGTCATCCGGTCCGTCGTGCACCGCGCCGTCGTCGACCACGGCGACGAGGTCATCGGCTTCCGGGACGGCTGGAAAGGGCTTCTGGAGTGCGACTACCTCAAGCTCGACCTCGACGCGGTGAGCGGCATCCTGGCTCGCGGCGGCACCATCCTCGGCTCCTCCCGGGTCCGTCCTGAGCATCTGCGGGACGGCGTGGAGCGGGCCAGGGGCCATGTCGAGGAACTGGGACTCGACGCGATCATCCCGATCGGCGGCGAGGGCACGCTCAAGGCGGCGCGGCTGCTGTCCGACAACGGTCTGCCGATCGTCGGCGTACCCAAGACCATCGACAACGACATCGCTGTCACGGACGTCACCTTCGGCTTCGACACGGCCGTGGGAGTGGCCACCGAGGCGCTGGACCGGCTGAAGACGACCGCCGAGTCCCACCAGCGCGTGCTGATCGTGGAGGTCATGGGCCGCCACACTGGCTGGATCGCACTGCACTCCGGTATGGCCGCCGGCGCCCACGCGATCGTCGTGCCCGAACGGCCCTTCGACATCGAGGAGTTGACCGCCCGGGTGGGCGAGCGGTTCGACGCCGGCAAGCGGTTCGCGATCGTCGTCGCCGCCGAGGGCGCCAAGCCGAAGCCGGGCTCCATGGACTTCGACGAGGGCGGCAAGGACGTCTACGGCCATGAGCGCTTCGCGGGCATCGCCCGTCAGCTCTCCCTGGAGCTGGAGCAGCGCCTCGGCAAGGAAGCCCGTCCGGTGATCCTCGGGCACGTCCAGCGCGGCGGCACGCCGACGGCGTACGACCGTGTGCTCGCCACCCGCTTCGGCTGGCACGCGGTGGAGGCCGTGCACCGCGGGGAGTTCGGCCGGATGACCGCGCTGCGCGGCACCGACATCGTGATGGTGTCGCTGGCGGAGGCGGTGGAGAAGCTGAAGACGGTGCCCCAGGAGCGGTACGCCGAGGCGGAGTGCGTCCTGTAGGGCGGGACTGATTCGCAGGGAGCCGAAGTGTCCGCCCCCGGTCGTAGTCGCGGCCGGGGGCGGTTCTACTCTGGGGTGCGGACAGACAGCTGTGGACAGACAGCGCACAACCCCCACGAAACAGGAGCCGGCGGATGGATCACAGCGGGCACGGCATGATCATGGAGCTTCCGCCGTTCACCTTGGGGCGGGGGCTCGAATGGTCCGCCGACCCGTTCTTCCTCGTCGCCTGCCTCGCCGGACTCGCGCTCTACGGATGGGGCGTGGTCCGGCTCATGCGACGCGGCGACAAGTGGCCGGTCGGCCGGATCGTGGCGTACGTGGCCGGCGTCCTGACCGTGATGCTGGTCATGTGCACCAAGCTGAACGACTACGGCATGGTCATGTTCAGCGTGCACATGGTGCAGCACATGGTGATCAGCATGCTCTCGCCGATCCTGATCCTGCTCGGCGCGCCGATCACCCTGGCGCTGCGCGCGCTGCCGCCCGCGGGCCGCGGCCGCAAGGGGCCGCGCGAACTGCTGCTGATGCTGCTGCACAGCCGCTACATGCGGATCGTCACCCACCCCGCGTTCACGATCCCGCTGTTCATCGCGAGCCTGTACGGGCTGTACTTCAGCCCCCTCTTCGACTTCCTGATGCAGTCCAAGGCCGGGCACATCACGATGATGGTGCACTTCCTCGCCGTCGGCCTGGTGTTCTTCTGGCCGATCATGGGTGTCGACCCGGGCCCGCACCGCCCCGGCCATCTGATCCGGATGCTCGAACTGTTCGCGGGCATGCCGTTCCACGCGTTCTTCGGCATCGCGCTGATGATGGCCTCCACACCGATGATCGACACCTACCGCCACCCGCCCGCCTCGCTCGGCATCGACGCCCTCTCGGACCAGACCTCGGCGGGCGGCATCGCCTGGGCGTTCAGCGAGGTCCCGTCCGTGCTGGTGCTCCTGGCGCTGCTGTTCCAGTGGTACGGGTCCGAGCAGCGGCAGGCCAAGCGCAAGGACCGGGCCGCGGACCGCGACGGCGACAAGGAACTCGAGGCATACAACGCCTATCTGGCCTCACTCAACGCACGCAGCCGCTGAGTTCTGCCACACCGCTGAATTCCCTTTCATTTCAGACCGCCTGAATTGCTTCCGCGTTCGGTAACCTGGTGCGTGACGTCCTGCCTCTGCCCGGCAGGACGAAGGGGGACCGCTGGGGGGAGCGGTGATGACACTGCGCGGATTCCTGCAAAAGACCCGGAAGTCGACAATCCGGAGGATCGGATTACTCCTGGCCGGGACGCTGCTCCTGAGCGGATGCAGCGGAGACGCACATTTGTTCGCAGTGAAGGCCGTGGCCGCCGGAGTTCGGTCACTGGCCCCCTTCTTCGACGAGCGCAGCGGACTGGGCCAGGACGCCGCGATCCGGGTGCGGCAGGCACCCGGTGGCCTGCAGGCGGGCAACACCCCCGGGCTCTACGGCGGTTCGCGGAAGCCGACGATCTGTGACGTCAGGCGGCTGAAGGAATTCCTCACCGACCCGCGCAACGATCAGAAGGCGAAGGTCTGGGCACAGGTCCTCGGCATTTCCCAGGCGGAGATTCCGGACTATCTCGACCGGCTCACACCCGTGCGACTGCGCCACGACACCCTCGTTCAGAACCACGACTACAAGAAGGGCCGGGCCACCCCATTCGACTCCCTGCTCGAAGCAGGAATCGCAGTATTGGTGGACGCGCAGGGGCAGCCCACCGTGAAGTGCTCGTGCGGAAATCCATTGCTTCCTTTCCGGGGCGACACCACACGGATCTCCGTCACGTTCCAGGACGGCAACAGGAAATGGGCCGGGTACGACCGCTCCTCCGTGGTGGCGGTCCGGCCGGCGCCGCAGCAGCTGGCCCGGCTCGCACTCGTCGACGTCGACGACCCGAACCGCGGGATCGCCCGGCCCGTCGGCACGACCGGCGGACACGACGCCCCCTTCGACACCCGGGTGCGGCACCAGGTGCCCGATGTGACGGGCAGGACGTTCGCCGAGGCAGGCCGGCAGCTGACGGCGCAGGGACTGGCGGTCGCCTACGCCGGTAAGGGGGAGCCGCCCGACGAGGCCCTGGTCACCGGCTCGGATCCGGCGCCCGGTACCGAGCTGGCGTTCGGGCAGTACGTGACGTTGTCGGTGGAGACGGGCGGGGCCGACCGTCCGGGCGGGGGCGGACCGAGCGGTACCGGCACGGGGCAGACCGGCGGCGGTGCCGGGACGACGGCGGGAGCGGGCGGCATCACATTCACTCCCCCGTCGTCGGGCGGGACGACGCCCAGCGGGAGCCGTACCTCTCCCTCCACGCCGACACACAGCGGGACGACCTCCTCGCCGCCCGCCACGGGGCACTCCTCCTCGCCGCCGACGAGCGGCACGTCCTCGCCCCCGGTAACCCATTCGTCCCCACCCCCGGCGAGTCACTCGACCACCCCGCCGCCGGAGAGTCACTCGACCACTCCGTCGACGACCCACTCGTCCCCGCCCACGGCGAGTCACTCGACCACCCCGCCGCCGGAGAGTCACTCGACCACTCCGTCGACGACCCACTCGTCCCCGCCCACGGCGAGCGCCGGAGGCGCCTCCGGCAAGCCCCCCACGAGCAAACCCCCCACGAGCAATCCACGCACCAGCAACCCGGCGACCAGCGCACCGGTCACCGGCAAGCCACCGGTCACACGCGACCCCGTCACGGGCTCGCCCACGGCCGGCACGACCTGGACCGGGGAGTGAGCGGATGCCCTCAGGATCGCCACAGTCAGGAGTGGGCCGGGTCATCGCCGGCCGCTACCTCCTGCTGAACCGGCTCGGCGCCGGCGCCATGGGTCACGTCTGGCTCGCCCACGACCAGCGGCTGGCCTGTGAGGTCGCCCTCAAGGAGATCGTGTTCCGCGACCCGGCCGAGGCGACGGAGGAACGCGCGGCCCGGGTCGCCCGGGCCCGCGCCGAGGCCCGGCACGCGGCCGGGCTGCGCGGCCACCCGCACGTGGTGACCGTGCACGACGTGCTGGAGCACGAGGGCCTGCCCTGGATCGTGATGGAGTACGTTGCGGGCGCGCTCGACCTGCGCGACCGGGTCCACGGGCACGGCCCCCTCGCGCCCGCCGAGGCCGCCCGTATCGGGCTCGCCGTGCTCGACGCGCTCACCGCCGGGCACGAGCGGGGCGTCATGCACCGGGACGTGAAGCCGGCGAACATCCTGCTGGCGCCGGACCGCACCGGAACCCCGCACGCCCGCGTCCTGCTCACCGACTACGGCATCTCGGTGCAGCCGGACGCGGGCGAGACCCGGTACACGAAGACGTCCGCACTCATCGGCACATCGGGCTATCTGGCGCCGGAGCGCGCCACCGGCGGGCCGCCCACCGCGGCCGCCGATCTGTTCTCGCTGGGCTGCACGCTGTACTTCGCGGTGGAGGGATGCGGGCCCTTCGAGCGGGACACACCGCTCGCCGAGATCACCGCAGTGGTACTGGAGGAGCCCCGGCCTGCGGCGCGGGCCGGGGCTCTGGCGCCGCTGCTGGCCGCCATGCTGGTCAAGGACCCGGCCCTCAGGATCACGGCGGCGGACACCGCGGCGGCGCTGGCCGCGGTCGTCGCCCCGCAGCCGCATCCTCGGACCCGGGTCGACCTGGGGTCGCAGCCACCCTGGGAGCTGTCCGACACGAGGACCGAGACCTCGCCCCGCCGGCCGGTGGGCGGCTTCGGTGCCGCCCCCGGGTACGGCGGTCCGGGGACGGCACCGCCCGCGGGGTCCGAGCCCGGCGTCCGGGTACGGCCCGTGCCTCCGGTCACGCCGTCGGCGTCGTACGGGGAGCATCTCCTCAGCGGCCCGGACGCGGGCGGTTCCGGCCATCCGTTCGGCCGCGGGGAGCGCCATCCCAGGCGGTCGCACCTGCTGCGTGCCCTGACCGCCTGCGCACTCGGTCTGCTCCTCGCCCTGTGCGGCGTCTGGTACGCCATGACGAACCGGACGGCCGGCAGCACGGCGAAACCGTACGGCGACGCGGTTGCCCTGGCCCGCCCGCTCAAGGAGGGCGACTGCGTGGTCGCCGACTGGCCCGGGGGCCCGTTCCAGGGCGGCGCTCCGCGGTTGACGGTGGATCCGAGCTGCGCGGACAGGACCCCGGACGGGCAGGTCATGGCCGTTGTCGCGAGCGCGTCCGCCGACGAGGCGCGCACACGTGGGCCCGCGGAGTGCGAGCAGCGCACGCAGGGGATCCGCGCGAATCTGGCGGACGTCCGCAGCTACGCCGTGGTCCCGAGCCCGGCGGGATTCGAGACGGCCGACCGACGCACCGCCTGTCTGGTGCTGGGGGCGCACGGTCCGGTGTATGGGCCGCTCGGGGACCACCGTGCGCCGGGCATGACGTTCGTCGACACGGCCAACATGCAGAAACGGGACTGTCTGGACGCGCCGTCGTTGCGGGTCGCGCGCCTGGTCTCCTGCCGGGGAACGCACGACCAGCAGGTGCTCGGCTTCACCCGGCTCGGCCCGGACACCACCCTCACCAGGGCCAAGGACCTGTCGGACGCCGCGTGTGCGCGGGATGTGCCGCCGAAGGACTACGGCTACGACCCCGCCCGCTACGAGGCCGCTTCCTGGACGGGGAAGGGCGCATGGACGTCCGGAACTCATCTCGTCGTCTGCACCGTTCGCAAGCAGAACGGGGGCACCATGGGAAAGGACGAACCATGAGGAGGGTGTTGCGATGCCCGGTACCACGAAGACGATGGGGGCGCTCACCGTCGGCGCGCTCGTCGTGGTGACGGCCTACACGGTGGCGCTCGGCAGCAACGGCTGGCTGTGGTTCGGCTGGGTCGTGCTCGGTCTGATCACGCTCGGGATGGTCGCCTGCGGCAGCACCTGACGCTCACTGCCGGGGTGGGCGACCCGCGGAATGCACCCCCGGCTGGTACTTGGGCAGCCGGACGGTGATCTTCATGCCCGCCCCCGCCGCGGTCTCGATCACGAGGCCGTGGTCGTCGCCGTAGACCTGGCGCAGCCGGTCGTCCACGTTGGACAGACCGATGCCGCCCGACGGGCTGATCTCTCCGGCGAGGATGCGACGCAGCAACTCCGGGTCCATTCCGGCCCCGTCGTCCTCGATGACGACCCGCGCCTCGGCGCCCGCGTCCTGCGCGGTGATGTTGATGTGGCGTTTGTCGGTGGTGCCCTCGAGGCCGTGTTTGACTGCGTTCTCGACGAGCGGCTGGAGGCAGAGGAAGGGCAGGGCGACCGGGAGCACCTCGGGTGCGATCTGCAGCGTGACGGAGAGCCGGTCGCCGAATCGGGCCCGCACGAGTGCCAAGTAGTGGTCGATGGCGTGGAGTTCGTCGGCGAGCGTGGTGAAGTCGCCGTGCCTCCGGAACGAGTAGCGGGTGAAGTCGGCGAATTCCAGCAGCAGTTCGCGGGCGCGCTCGGGGTCCGTGCGCACGAACGAGGCGATCACGGCGAGCGAGTTGAAGATGAAGTGCGGGGAGATCTGGGCGCGCAGGGCCCTGATCTCGGCCTCGATGAGCCGCGTACGGGACCGGTCCAGATCCGCCAGCTCCAGCTGCACGGAGACCCAGCGGGCGACCTCGCCCGCGGCCCGGACGAGCACCGCGGACTCGCGGGGCGCGCACGCCACCAGCGTGCCGTGCACTCGGTCGTCCACGGTGAGGGGGGCGACGACGGCCCAGCGCAGCGGGCAGTCGGGCTCCTCGCACCGCAGGCGGAACGCCTCACCGCGCCCGGTCCCCAACGGGTCGGCGAGCCGCTCCAGCACCTCGTCGCGGTGGTGCTCGCCCGCGCCGTCCCAGGCCAGCACGGTCTCACGGTCGGTGAGGCACAGTGCGTCGGTGCCGAGCAGAGTACGCAGCCGGCGGGCGGCCCTGCGGGCCGTCTCCTCGGTGAGCCCGGCCCGCAGGGGCGGCGCCGCCAGGGAGGCGGTGTGCAGGGTCTGGAACGTGGCGTGCTCGACGGGGGTGCCGAGCCCGCCGAGGCTCTCGGGGTGCCCGTTGCGTCGGCCGAGCCAGAACCCGGCGGCGAGCAGCGGGAGTACGGCCACGCACAGGCCCGCGACGAAACCGCTCATGCCTTCGCCTCCGCCCGCAGTTCCTCGGGCAGATGGAACCGGGCCAGAATCGCCGCCGTCCCGGTCGGTACCCGCCCCGGGGTGGCCAGGGACACCAGCACCATGGTCAGGAATCCGAGGGGTACCGACCAGAGCGCGGGCCAGGCGAGCAGCGCATGCAGGGTGCCGGTACCGGCGCGGCCCGCCGTGGTCGCCGCCACTGCCGCGAACGCCGATCCGCCCCCGACCAGCATGCCCATGGCCGCTCCCGGCGGGGTCAGCCGACGCCACCAGATGCCCAGCACGAGCAGCGGGCAGAAGGACGACGCGGACACGGCGAACGCGAGACCCACCGCGTCCGCCACCGGGAGGCCGCCGACCAGCACGCTCGCCGCCAGCGGGACCGCCATCGCCAGCAGCGTGCCGAGCCGGAAGTGCCGCACGCCCCGCGAGGGCAGCACGTCCTGTGCGAGCACCCCGGCCACCGCCAGGGTGAGACCCGACGCGGTGGACAGGAACGCGGCGAACGCCCCGCCCGCGACCAGCGCGCCCAGCAGGTCCGCACCGAGCCCGCCGATCATCCGGCCGGGCAGCAGCAGAACAGCGGCGTCGGCGTTCCCGGTGAGGGTGAGTTCGGGGGCGTAGAGCCGGCCCAGCGCCCCGTAGACCGGCGGCAGGAGGTAGAAGGCGCCGATCAGGCCGAGCACGGCGACGGTGGTGCGACGGGCCGCGACACCGTGCGGGCTGGTGTAGAAGCGGACGACGACGTGCGGCAGGCCCATGGTGCCGAGGAACGTGGCGAGGATCAGTCCGTACGTCGCGTAGAGCGGGCGCTTCCCGTGGCCGGACGCGAGTGAGGTCGACATATCGCCGTCGCTGCCGCGGTCGGCCACCGGGACGGGGTCGCGCCGGGTGAAGCTCAGCAGGGTGCCGCGTGCGATGCGGTGGACGCCGGCGGCGAGGGGGACGCGCTGTCCCGCGTACCTCAGGCCGTCGACCGTGCCCGTCGCCGTAACGTCGAGCGGGCGGGACAGTCTCAGGTCGAGGTCGTCACCGATCCGTACGACGCGGTGCGCACGGAAGGCGGCAGGTTCCGCGAAGGCGTCGCGCGGCGCCCCGTCGCCCTGCCAGGCCAGCACCAGAAAGAGCGCGGGGACGAGGAGGGCGGTGAGTTTGAGCCAGTACTGGAAGGCCTGGACGAAGGTGATGCTTCGCATGCCTCCCGCGGCCACGGTGGCGACCACGACGGCGGCGACGATGATCCCGCCGAGCGGCTCGGGCGCTCCGGTCAGCACCGCCAACGTGAGTCCCGCACCCTGGAGTTGGGGCAGCAGATACAGCCAGCCGACCCCCACCACGAAGGCCCCGGCCAGCCGGCGCACCTGCTGCGAGGCGAGCCGCGCCTCGGCGAAGTCGGGCAGCGTGTAGGCACCGGAGCGGCGCAGCGGCGCGGCGACGAACAGCAGCAGGACGAGATAGCCGGCGGTGTAGCCGACCGGGTACCAGAGCATGTCGGGGCCCTGGACGAGGACGAGGCCCGCGATGCCCAGGAAGGAGGCGGCGGAGAGGTATTCGCCGCTGATCGCGGCGGCGTTGAGGCGGGGGCCGACGGTACGGGAGGCGACGTAGAAGTCGGAGGTGGTGCGGGAGACACGCAGCCCGAAGGCGCCGACGAGGACGGTCGCCAGGACGACGAGGGCGACCGCGGGGACGGCGTAGTCCTGGTTCACGGCGCGCCCTCAGCGGTCCTCGACGAGCCGGATGAAGTCCTTCTCGTTGCGCTCGGCGCGGCGCACGTACCAGCGGGCGAGCAGGACCAGCGGCGGGTAGAGGCAGAACCCGAGCACGGCCCACTCCGCGCCGGTGTTCCGGGTGGCGGCGAAGACCAGGGGCAGCGGTGCCACCAGGAGCACCAGCACGGTGAACACGGCCAGCGCCGCCCGGAGCTGACTGCGCATCAGCGATCGGACATAGGTGTGGCCGAGGGTCGTCTGTTCGTCGATCTCGGTCCGCGGCCGGTAGTAGCCGGAGGCCCGGCGGGCGCGCCTGGGCGGCCCGCTGACGACGACCCGGCGTTCGGCGGGGTCCTGGGGCATGCCGTTCCCCCTAACCCGTCGTCCGGCGCATCAGCAGGTCCCGCAGTTCGCGGGCGTGCCGTCGGCTGACCTGGAGTTCGGCGCAGCCGACGAGGACGCTCACCGTGCCCGCGTCCAGGCGGAGTTCGTCGATGTGGCGCAGGGCGACGAGGTGGCGGCGGTGGATGCGCACGAAGCCGCGCGAGCGCCAGCGCTCCTCCAGGGTGGACAGCGGGATCCGTACCAGATGGCTGGCCGGTGGGGTGTGCAGTCGGGCGTAGTCGCCCTGCGCCTCCACATGGGTGATGTCCTCGACGGGCACGAACCGTGTCACGCCGCCGAGTTCGACGGATATGTGGTCGGGGTCGGGCTCGTGCACCGGGATCGGCGGCGCGGTCTCCCGCAGCTGGGCGGCACGGCGCACCGCCTCCGCAAGGCGTTCACGGCGCACGGGTTTGAGGACGTAGTCGACGGCCTTGAGGTCGAAGGCCTGCACGGCGAAGCCCTCGTGGGCGGTGACGAACACGACGAGTGGCGGCCTGGCCAGGCCGGACAGCAACCGGGCCGTCTCGAGGCCGTCGAGCCCGGGCATGTGGATGTCGAGGACGACGACGTCGATCGCGTCGGGGCCGTCGGGCCCGGACTCCAGGGCGCGGTTGATGCGGCGCAGCGGCTCGGTCGCGTCGCTCGCGCCCTCCACGCTGCCGATGCGGGGGTCGGCGCGCAGGAGATAGAGGATTTCCTCGAGCGAGGGGCGTTCGTCGTCGACGGCGAGGGCACGCAGCATGAACGTGGAGTGTAGGAGCATTCCGTACGCGTGGACATGTGCCGAACATGGACGTTCCCGCTGGATACAGTGCCCGCATGAACAGCAGGCCAGCGCCGTTCGACGAGCTCGACCGGAAGATCATCACTGCTCTGATGGCGAACGCCAGGACCAGTTTCGCCGAGATCGGCGCTGCCGTCGGCCTGTCGTCGACGGCGGTCAAGCGCCGGGTGGACCGGTTGCGCGAGACGGGCGTGATCACCGGGTTCACGGCCACGGTGCAGCCTTCGGCACTGGGCTGGCGGACGGAGGCGTACGTCGAGGTGTACTGCGAGGGCGCGGCCCCTCCACGGCGTCTGGCCGAGGTCGTGCGCAACCATCCGGAGATCACCGCGGCGATGACGGTGACCGGCGGCGCGGACGCGCTGCTCCATGTGCGGGCGCGGGACGTCGAGCACTTCGAGGAGGTGCTGGAGCGCATCCGTACGGAGCCGTTCATCCGGAAGACGATCAGCGTGATGGTGCTGTCGCATCTGCTCCCGGACAGTCCGGAGGCGGGCGCCAGCCACGCCGCACCGGACCGCGCAGCAGACGTGCGCTGAGGCGGCCCAAGACGCAGCATTCCTGCGTAAACGCGCAATCATTGTTCCTTGTCGCCCGTCTGCGGCAGTTCCTACCTTGGTGTCAACCCTCAGTCGACATTCCTGGAGCGGAGGAACCCCTCTGTGCTCGACAGCCGTGTGCCGCGCCGCCGGCGCTTCCTGGTCTGTGAACCCAGACATTTCGCCGTGCAGTACGCGATCAACCCCTGGATGCACCCCGACGCGAAGGTCGACGTGGATCTGGCGCGGGAGCAGTGGCAGGCGCTGATCCACGCCTACCGCACCCATGGCCACACCGTCGACGCCGTGGAGCCGGTCCCCGGCCTCCCGGACATGGTGTTCGCCGCCAACTCGGCGGTCGTCGTCGACGGCCGCGTCTTCGGTTCCCTCTTCCACGCGCCCGAGCGGCGCCCCGAGTCCGTCCACTACGAGACATGGTTCAAGGCGGCCGGTTACGACGTCCACCGCCCCGAGTTCGTGTGCGAGGGCGAGGGCGACCTGGTCTGGACGGGGCGGTACGTGCTGGCCGGCACCGGATTCCGTACGACCCGCGAGGCCCACCGCGAGGTCCAGGAGTTCTTCGGTCACCCGGTGATCAGCCTGACCCTGGTGGACCCGTACTTCTACCACCTGGACACGGCACTGTTCGTCCTCGACGACGACAACATCGTCTACTACCCGGAGGCGTTCTCGCCCGGCAGCCGGGAGGTGCTGGCCCGGCTGTACCCGGACGCGGTCCTCGCCACCCGGGACGACGCCATGGCCTTCGGACTGAACTCCGTCTCCGACGGACGCCATGTCTTCATCGCGCCGAAGGCCGAGGCGCTCGCCGCCCGGCTCGCCGACCACGGCTACAACCCCGTCCCCGTCGACCTGTCCGAGTTCCACAAGGCCGGCGGAGGCATCAAGTGCTGCACCCAGGAGATCCGTTCATGACCGCACCCGTCCGTACGCGTTCGTCCGCCGAGCTGATCCGTGCCGAGGAGCCGGTCCTGGCGCACAACTACCACCCGCTGCCGGTGGTCGTCGCCCGCGCCGAGGGCACCTGGGTGGAGGACGTCGAGGGGCGCCGCTACCTCGACATGCTCGCCGGCTACTCGGCCCTCAACTTCGGGCACCGCAACCCGGTGCTGATCGAGGCGGCGCACCGTCAGCTGGATCTGCTGACCCTCACCTCCCGGGCCTTCCACAACGACCGGCTGGCCGAGTTCGCCGAGTCGCTGGCCGCGCTGACGGGTCTGGACATGGTGCTGCCGATGAACACGGGCGCGGAGGCGGTGGAGAGCGCCGTCAAGGTGGCCCGCAAATGGGCGTACGAGGTCAAGGGCGTTCCGGCGGGCCGGGCGACGATCGTGGTGGCGGACGGCAACTTCCACGGCCGTACGACGACGATCGTCAGCTTCTCCACGGACGAGACCGCGAGGTCGGGCTTCGGCCCCTTCACCCCGGGCTTCCGTGTGGTGCCCTACAACGACCCGGCCGCGCTGGAGGCGGCCGTCGACGAGACGACGGCGGCCGTGCTGATCGAGCCCATCCAGGGCGAGGCGGGCGTGATCATCCCCGACGACGGCTATCTCACCGCCGTGCGCGAGCTCACCCGCCGTGCCGGGTGTCTGTTCATCGCCGACGAGATCCAGTCGGGCCTCGGCCGTACGGGCAGCACGCTGGCCGTGGAGCACGAAGGGCTCCTGCCGGACGTGCTGCTGCTCGGCAAGGCGCTGGGCGGGGGCATCGTGCCGGTGTCCGCGGTGGTCGGCCGCCGTGACGTCCTCGGGGTCCTGCGGCCGGGCGAGCACGGCTCGACGTTCGGCGGCAACCCGCTGGCGGCGGCGGTCGGGTCGGCGGTCGTCGGCCTCCTGGAGACGGGTGAGTTCCAGCGCAGGGCGGCCGAGGCGGGCGTACTGCTGCGGGACGGACTCGCCGCGCTCGTCGGAAGGGGCGTCTTGGGCTTCCGCTCGCGCGGGCTGTGGGCGGGTGTCGACATCGACCCCGCGATCGGCACCGGCCGCGAGATCAGCGAACGTCTCATGCGGGAGGGGATCCTGGTCAAGGACACCCACGGTTCGACGATCCGGCTGGCCCCGCCGCTGACGATCACGGACGAGGAACTGCGGTCGGCACTGGACGCACTGGAGAAGGTGCTCGCGGCGTAGGACGGCGCGACTGCCCGGGGGTCGCGCGTGACGGCCCCCGGGCACTCCTTGCGCCGAACCCCCGGGTCCGCCCCGGCGGCGACCCTCGCCGCACTTCCGTCAGTCCCACAGCCCCGTGAGGTCCAGCGCCTCGGCGGGCGTCCGCGCGGACAGCACACCGGGCGGTTCGCGCCCGTCCGCGTCGACGATCCGCCAGCCGTCGCCGAGCCGGACCACGGGCACACCGCCCCGGCGCATGGCGAGGGCCAGCTCCGAGAGGGTGCCCCAGGATCCGCCGACCACGACGACGGCGTCCGCGCTGTTGACGATCACGTTGTTGCGCGCCTGCCCGAGCCCGGTGGCGACCGCGACACTCAGATCCTGCCCGGCACCGGAGCGGTCGGCCCCCGGCAGCACCCCGACGACGAGGCCCGCGCACGACCGGGCGCCCGCCGCGACGGCGCCCATCACCCCGCCGTGCCCGCCGCAGACCACCACGGCCCCGCGCTGCGCGATCAGCCGGCCCACCTCGTACGCGAGCGTCAGCTCCCGCTCGCCGCACCGGCTCGGCCCGCACACAGCAACCTGAACCGCCATGCCTCAGGAGCCCTCTCAGCCGACCTTGCGCCCTTGCAGCGGTGCCGTTCCCGCACCGGCGCCCTCCTGCAGCCCGCGCAGGAACTCCTCAAGGACCTCGGTCGCCGTCCGGCGCGGGGTCCAGCCCAGCTCGGTGTGTGCGCGCGTGCAGTCCATGAGCGGCAGGCGCAGCACGGCATCGAAGAGGTGCGGTGACGCGGGGAGCAGCCGCAGCCCCCACGCGGCGGCGATCGCCGACCGCGCGGCCGTGCGGGGAAGCCGTACGGGGCGGGTCCCCAGCAGTTCACCGAGCATGGCGGCGTCAAGGGGCGGATCGGCGGCCAGGTTGAACGCGCCGCGGGCCGCACCGTGGACCGCCAGCTGACAGGCGCGGGCCGCGTCGTCGGTGTGCAGGGCCTGGACCCGCAGTCCTTTGACGTCCGGCAGGAAGGGGAGCAGTTCCGGCCGGGCCAGCGGTCCGGGCAGGAACCGTCCGCCGAAGATGCGCCGCTGCTCACTCGCCGACTCCCGCTTGAACAGGAACGCGGGCCGCATCCGGACGACCCGGATCGCGGGGTGCCGGTACTCGAAGGCGTCGAGGGTCCGCTCGAGGTAGGCCTTCTCCCGTGTGTAGGCGGCGTCCGGCCAGCCGTGCGTCGGCCAGGACTCGTCGACGGTGTGGTCCCCGGGTCCCGGGGAGTACGCGCCGACGGAGGAGGCATGCACCAGAGTGGGCACCTCCGCGGCGGCGACGGCGTCGAAGACCCGGATGCTGCCGAGCACGTTGGTCCCCCACGTCGCGACCGGGACGTGCGTCGGCCGGAACGCCCAGGCCAGGTGCACGACCGCGTCCGCGCCCTCGAACTCCTTCACCAGGTCGGCCTGCTCCGAGGCGAGGTCGACCCGTGACCACTTCACGCGGTCCGGGCCGAGGTCGGGGACACGGCGTGCCAGGCCCCTGACCCCGGTCACGTCCGGGTCCTGGGCGAGCAGTCGCACCAGGCTGGTTCCCACATTGCCGGTGGCTCCCGTCACCACGATCATTCGTTTCGCTGCGGTGCTCACGTCGGGCTCCTCTCGGTGACCGGGACAAGCGAGTACCCGCGGACGCGCGAGCCGTTCAACGCTCCCGCGACGGCGCCACGCCCCGTCACCACCGGACGGCGGTCGGTTACCCCGCCCGGGTGCATGGCCGTCATGCTCTGACCGGAGGGGGAAGCCTTCGTGCATGATCTTCAAGAGTCCCGTCGAGCGCGGCGGCCCCCGGCGGGGCAGGTTCGCGGAACTGGCGGAGAAGGCCTCCAATCTGACGAGCTCCCCGCTCTTCTTCCTGATCTGCCTGGTCTTCGTCGGCTTCTTCATCGCCGCCCATGCCGCGGGACTGTCCGTCGAGTGGCTCCTGCTCGCGGGGGAGTCCATGAGCGCGGTCACGCTCCTCCTCCTCGCGCTGCTGAAGAACTCGGAGATGCGGGCGGAACACGCCATTCAGCGCAAGCTCGACGCGATCGCCGGCGCCCTGGTGGAAATGAACAAGGACACGGACAGCCGCGCCCTGCAGGAACTCAAGGAATCGATCCGCATGGAGGAGGAGACGTAGGGCGCCGTCTCACACCCGCACAGTGACCGATATGCACGGCCCTGGCAGCCGTGCCACGCTGATCAGGGGCGGTGCCGCGCCCTCTTACCCCTCATCGAGGAGTGAGCCGGCCTCATCGAGGAGTGAGCCGACATGACCGACCGGAAACAGGGCCCCTACGGGGACGACTCGCACTATGTCGAGGACATGACCGAGGAAACCCTCGGCGCCCAGGAACAGGCACGCCAGGAGCGCCAGCACATGCTGGAGCGGCAGCAGCGCGACCGCAGGGCGGAGGACCAGTCCGGCTACCCGGAGCAGGAGGACGAGGACTATCTGTGAACACCGCTCTGCACGGTGTCACCCTCCCCGCCTCGTGCGGTCCCCGCCGTGGACCGCACGAGGCGCTTACGGAACAGCGGTGTCCCGATGCCCCGTCAGGACCGTCGGTATCACGTCGACTCGGGCCGGGCGCGGTTCCGGGCGAGGGCGCCGGACCCTACACTGACACCCCACTGCACGCCGGTTGAGCTGCTGGAACGCGGCGGTTGGGCTGATCCGCGGAGTGAGGAGCGAGGCTCTTGTTCTACTACGTGCTCAAATACGTCCTTCTCGGACCGCTGCTGAGACTGGTCTTCCGGCCGCGAATAGAGGGCCTCGAGAATGTGCCGACGGATGGGCCCGCCATCATCGCCGGCAACCATCTCTCCTTCTCCGACCACTTTCTGATGCCCGCGATCCTCAAACGGCGCATCACCTTCCTCGCCAAGGCCGAGTACTTCACCGGGCCCGGCATCAAGGGGCGTCTCACCGCTGCCTTCTTCCGCAGCGCCGGGCAGATCCCTGTGGACCGCTCCGGGAAGGAAGCCGGACAGGCCGCGATCCGGGAGGGTCTCGGGGTGCTGCGCAAGGGCGAGTTGCTGGGCATCTATCCGGAGGGCACCCGTTCCCATGACGGCCGCCTCTACAAGGGCAAGGTCGGTGTCGCGGTGATGGCCCTGCGGGCCAAGGTCCCCGTCATCCCCTGCGCGATGATCGGCACCTTCGAGGCCCAGCCCCCGGGCCAGGTCGTCCCGAGCATCCATCCCGTGGTGATCCGCTTCGGCAAGCCCCTCGACTTCTCCCGCTACGCCGGTATGGAGAACGAGAAGGCCATCCTGCGCGCCGTCACCGACGAGATCATGTACGCCATCCTGTCCCTCTCCGAGCAGGAGTACGTCGACCAGTACGCGGCGGTCGCCAAGGCCGAGGAGACGGCGAAGAGTGCGGACAGGGTCCACAGGTTCCCTCGTGTACCGCTGAGCTGACGGCGGACGGGAGCCGAAGGACGACGCACGACGAGGGGGGCGGCCGGGATCCGGCCGCCCCCCCACGCGTGTGGATGACGCGTGCGTACGACTACGGCTTCGGCGTGGCGTGCGGCCCGCACGTCACGTCGGCGTCGTCCGTCCTGCCGGTGAGCAGATACGTGTCCACCCGGCTGTTGATGCACGGGTTGACCAGACCGGTCACGCCGTGGGAGCCCGCGTCCTTCTCGATGATCAGACGGGAACCCTTGAAGCGCTTGTGCAGTTCGACCGCCCCGTCGAACGGCGTCGCGGCGTCCCGCGTGGACTGCACGATCAGCACGGTCGGCAGGCCCTTGCCCGTCCCCACGTTCACGGGGGTCTGCTGCCGGACCGGCCAGGTGGCGCACGGCAGGTTCATCCATGCGTTCGCCCACGTCATGAACGGGTAGTTCGTGTTGAGCCGGGTGTTGTCCCGGTCCCACTTCTGCCAGTTCGTGGGCCACTTGGCGTCGGTGCACTCGACGGCCGTGTAGACGGCGTTGCCGTTCTCGGCGGTGATGTTGCCCGCCGTGTTCGACGTGTCGGGTGCGGCGGCGTCGACGAGCGCCTTGGTGTCCCCCGCGTAGTACTTGCCGAACACCGTGGCGGTCGACACCCACGAGGAGTCGTAGTACGGGGCGTTCTGGAAGAAGGAGATCAGTTCGGCCGGGCCGACGACGCCACCGATGGGGTTCTTCTTCGCCGTCGCGCGCAACTCGAGCCACTTCGCCTGGACCGCATCGCGGGTCGTGCCCAGGTGGAAGGAGGCGTCGTTCGCCGCGACCCAGTCCTCCCAGTCCTTCCAGCGGCCCTCGAAGGCGACGTCCTGGTCGAGGTTCGCCTGGTACCAGATCTTCCGGCGCGAGGGGTTGACCACGCTGTCGACGATCATGCGGCGGAGGTGGCCCGGGAAGAGCGTGCCGTAGACGGCGCCGAGGTAGGTGCCGTACGAGACGCCCAGGTAGTTGAGCTTCTTCTCGCCCAGCGCGGCACGGATCACGTCCAGGTCGCGCGCGGTGTTGGGCGTGGTCATCTGCTCGAGCATCGCGCGCCCGGTGCGCTCGGCGCAGCCCTGAGCGTACTCACGGGCGAGCTTGCGCTGGGCGAGCTTGTCGGCCTCGGAGTCGGGGACCGGGTCCGCCTTCGGCACCTTCACGTACTGCTGCGGGTCCGCGCAGGAGATGGCCGCGGAGTGGCCGACGCCGCGCGGGTCGAAGCCGACGAAGTCGTACGCCTTCGCCACATTGGCCCAGATGGCGTTCTTGGTGGTGACCCGGCGCGGGAAGCGCAGGCCGGAGCCGCCGGGGCCGCCGGGGTTGTAGACGAGAGCGCCCTGGCGGTCCTCCTTGGTGCCCGTGTTCCCGATGTGGTCCACGGCGAGCTTGATCTGCTTGCCGTTCGGGTGGGCGTAGTCGAGCGGAACGGTGACCCAGCCGCACTGGATGGGCTTCTCGAGCCCCCAGTCGGCCGGGCAGTCCTGCCAGTCGATCCCGGCCTTGGCGGCGCGTGCGGCCGCGATCGCGGCGCCGCGGGCCTCGCGGTCCTGACCGTGGCGCGAGTCGGCGGTGGCCGACGGTGCCGCCATGGCGCCGGCTATCAGCGTGGCCGTGACGAATGCCCCCGCGGAGCCGAGCGCAGTCACTCGTCTTGTCGGTCTCAATCCCCTCAAGTGGGGCCTCCCCGTACATGGTTGCGATTGGTCGATCGGTACGGGGATCCTTGCGGCTGTGAGGTCCCTGAGAACAGGGGGGCCTGGCATTCGTTGCCAATCCGATAACCGGTATGTGGATATTCGTTGAACGGACAGACCGTTTCAGGTCAGCGCCTGCAGCGCCTGGTCCAGCACCCGGCGCAGCTGCAGCGCGTCCGGCGCAAGGGCGGTGACGAGCACCGCGGGGCCCGCGAGCGGGGTGAGGGCGGCGTACTCCCCCATCTGCTGCGGCTGCACCGGATCGCGTTCGAACTCGGGCCGTACGACGACGAGTTGCCCCATAGCCCGGTGCCCCGCCAGCACCGCGGGCCCGTCCCATCCACCGGGGGCGCCCGGTCCGCAGGCCAACTCCTGGTCGAGCAACGGCCGTTCGCCCACCCGTACGGTGAGACGGCTGGTGAGCCTTCCGGGTTGCTCACCGGCACGCCCGAGGACCTGTTCCTCACGGTGGATCAGGCGGGCACCGTGCGCGAGGTCGATACGTGAGGAGACGTAAAGCTCACTTCCCTGGGCCGAGATCAACTGCTCGGGCAGCCAGCGCAGTTCGCCCCCGGCGGCCACGTGGAGGCGGACGTCGTAGCGAGCCTCGCCCTTGGCCTGACCGGGCAGGGCGATGGTGGCGGCTGCCGATCCCACGTGGAGCAGAGCGCCCTTCGCCACCTCCGCCTGGACCGTGAAGTGGTCTCCGCCTAGCGGCCCGCTCATCGCGCCGACGATCATGACGCGGGCCTCGTCGCCGCTCCCTCGCGTACGGCGCAGGGCGAGCGGACCCTCGCCCGCCAGTACGGGCAGGGAGGTGCCGCCCCTGCCGTCGTCCCGCGCCACGATCCGCGCCGTGGCCCGTACTCCCGTGGTCACGCCGCCCACGCGGCGAGCCGCGCCCGCACCCAGTCGGCGACGCCGGTGACACCGTCCCCGGTCCGCAGCGACTGGAAGACCACCGGCAGCTCGGCCCGCTGGGCCTTCGCGTCGGCGGCCATGCGCGCGAGATCGGACCCGACGTACGGGGCGAGGTCCGTCTTGTTGACGACGAGCAGATCGGCGGTGGTGACACCGGGACCGCCCTTGCGCGGAATGTCGTCCCCGCCCGCGACGTCGATGACGAAGATCTGCGCGTCGACGAGCCCCTTGGAGAAGGTGGCGGTGAGATTGTCCCCGCCTGACTCGACGAGAATGAGATCCAGCGGTCCGGCTTCGTCCTCCAGATCCTCCACGGCTTCGAGGTTCGCGGAGATGTCGTCCCGGATGGCGGTGTGCGGACACGCTCCCGTCTCGACGGCGGTGATCCGCTCCGGCGGCAGCACGGCCTCGCGCAGCAGGAACTCGGCGTCCTCGCGGGTGTAGATGTCGTTGGTCACGACGGCCAGCGAGATCTGGTCCCGCAGGGCCCGGCAGAGCGCGGCGACGGTGGCGGTCTTACCGGATCCGACGGGACCGCCGAGCCCGATCCGCAGGGCCCGGCGGGTACCGTCGGGCCGCTGCGCGTCGGCGCTGACGGCGGTGGGGCCGTCGTGGGTGTGGTCGAGGTGCATCATCACGGCTCCAGGCATTTCTGGGGACACGCCCCCGGGTAAGGAGACGGGGGCGGGGACGGGAACAGCGGCAGGGACGCTGGAAACCTCCTAGGACGCGAACAGACGTACCGCCCATGCGGCATGCGCCTCCGCACTGATCTCCAGCAGCGGCGCGGAAGCCGCAGGCAAGGCGTCGACCCCGTCGTCGAGCGTCCGCCGTGCGGCCAGGACGGCCTGGTCGGCGACCCGGTCCAGCTCCGGCGCCAGCCGGGCGAGCACAGCCGTGGCGTCGAAGGGGTCCAGACTCAGCAACCGCACCGTCGCGGTGGCGGGACCACTTACACTCTCGTAGGCCACACAGTGCGCCGCGTCATCGGCCCCCAGCCCGGCCGCCCGGGCGGCCAGCCCGAGCACGACCGGCTGATGCGCCCCCTTGGGGAACTCCCCCGCCAACGCGTCCAGTTCGCCGGAGGGCCAGGTCGCCCGGGCGGCCCGCATCAGCTGCCGCCCCAGCCTGCGCGCGGCGACGCGCAGCGCGGGCGAGGGTGTACGGGCATCCGCGGCGGTGTCAAGGGCCGCCGGGTCGGCGCCGAGCGCGGCCGCCGCGGCCAGCGAGGCGGAGACGAGACCCGCGGTGTGCAGCCGCCCCCGGCAGAACTCCTCCAGGCTCGCGGCCCCGGTGATGCGCCCGGCCCGCACGGCCGCCTCGGCCCCGCCGGAGTGCGCGTGCCCTCCGGCGGGGAAGCGGCCGTCGGCCAGTACGAGAAGCGCGGCGCGGGACATCAGAAGAGGAAGTAGCGCTGGGCCATGGGAAGTTCGACGGCCGGAGCCGCCTCGACCAGCTCTCCGTCGATGTGCACGGCGAAGCTGTCGGGATCGACCCGCACAAGCGGACGGGCGTCGTTCTCGCACATGTCCGCCTTGGTGACGCCGCGTGTCGACTCGATGGCCACGAACTTCTTCCCGAGCGGGAGCCGTTCGGGCAGCCCGTCCTCGATCGCCGCAGGCGCGACGAAGTTGACGGAGTTCGACGCCGGCGCCCGCCCGATCGCCCCGTACATCGGCCGGGGCAGGATCGGCTGCGGCGTGGGGATCGACGCGTTGGCGTCGCCCATCTGCGCGTACGCGATCTGGCCGCCCTTGACGACGAGGTGAGGCTTGACCCCGAAGAACGCGGGCTCCCACAGCACGAGGTCGGCGAGCTTGCCGGTCTCGACGGAGCCGATCTCATGGGCGAGGCCCTGCGCGAGCGCCGGGTTGATCGTGTACTTGGCGACATAGCGACGTACGCGGTGGTTGTCCGCGCGGCCGTCACCCGGCAGCGCCCCGCGTCGCCGCTTCATCACATGCGCCGTCTGCCAGGTCCGCATGATGACCTCGCCGACCCGGCCCATGGCCTGGGAGTCGGAGGAGATGATCGAGATGGCACCGAGGTCGTGCAGGATGTCCTCGGCGCCGATGGTGGAGGGCCGGATCCGTGACTCGGCGAACGCCAGGTCCTCCGGCACCGCCGGGTTCAGGTGATGGCACACCATCAGCATGTCGAGGTGTTCCTCGGCGGTGTTGACGGTGAACGGCCGGGTCGGGTTGGTCGAGCTGGGCAGCACATACGGCTCGGAGACCACGGTCATGATGTCCGGCGCGTGCCCGCCGCCCGCGCCCTCGGTGTGGTACGCGTGGATACCGCGGCCGTCGATCGCGGCGAGCGTGTCGCCCACGAACCCGGCCTCGTTGAGCGTGTCCGTGTGGATGGCGATCTGGATACCGGTGCGGTCCGCGACGGTCAGGGCGGCGTCGATGACGGCCGGCGTGGAGCCCCAGTCCTCGTGCAGCTTGAGGCCGAGGGCTCCGCCGCGGATCTGCGAGAGCATCGCCTCGTGCGAGACGGTGTTGCCCTTGCCGAGCAGACCGACGTTGACCGGGTACTTCTCCATCGCCTCGAGCATCCGCGCCAGATGCCAGGGGCCGGGTGTGACGGTGGTCGCCTTCGAACCCTCGGCCGGTCCGGTGCCGCCGCCGACCAGCGTGGTGATGCCCGCGGCGAGCGCCTCGTCGGCGATCTGCGGACAGATGAAGTGGACGTGCGCGTCGATGGCACCGGCGGTGACGATCCGGCCGTTGCCCGCGATGATCTCCGTCTCCGGGCCGATCACCAGGTCCGGGTGGACGCCGTCCATAGTGTCCGGGTTGCCGGCCTTGCCGATGGCGCTGATCCGGCCGTCGCGGATGCCGACGTCGGCCTTGACGATGCCCCAGTGGTCGATGATGACGACACCGGTGATGACGGTGTCGGGGGTGCCGTCCGCGCGCGTGGCACGCGACTGGCCCATGGATTCCCGGATGACCTTGCCGCCGCCGAAAACGGCCTCGTCACCGGCGAGCCCCGGGCCCCCGGAGCGGTCCTCCTCGATCTCGACGATCAGGTCGGTGTCGGCGAGCCGGATGCGGTCACCGGTGGTGGGGCCGAACAGGTCGGCGTACGCGGCGCGCGAGATCTCAGGCATCGAGGGCACCTCCGGTCTCCCCGCGCAGACCGGGCACGACGCGGGTGCCTGCCAGCGGGACGAGTTCGACGGCGACGGGGATCCCGGGCTCGAAGCGCACGGCGGTGCCGGCGGCGATGTTCAGCCGCTTGCCGCGCGCGGCCACGCGGTCGAAGTCGAGGCCGGGGTTCGCCTCGGCGAAGTGGTAGTGGGAGCCGACCTGGACGGGCCGGTCGGCGGCGTTGAGTACGGTCAGCCGGGTGACCTCACGGCCCTCGTTGTAGACGACCGGGTCGTCCGCGAACAGGATCTCTCCGGGAATCATGGCGGCCGCTCCCCGTCAGACGATCGGATCGTGGACGGTGACGAGCTTGGTGCCGTCCGGGAAGGTCGCCTCGACCTGGACGTCGTGGATCATCTCGGGGATGCCCTCCATCACGTCGTCCCGGGTGAGCAGCTTGCGCCCGGACGCCATCAGCTCGGCGACCGGGCGCCCGTCCCGCGCGCCTTCGAGGATGTGCGACGTGATGAGCGCTACGGCTTCGGGGTGGTTGAGCTTGAGGCCGCGGGCCCGGCGCTTCTCGGCCACGTCGGCCGCCACGTGGATCAGCAGCCTCTCTTGCTCGTGCGGGGTCAGTTGCACGTCCCACCTCACAGTCCTCGCTCCGGACCGTGCGGGGTCCGGTTGCCTCAGCCACGGGGCATAGTGCCTGGTGGCGTGGATGGGCAGGCTAGTTGGACCGAGTTTCGAACAAGTTAACCGAGCTGTGATCCCGGCGGGCTCCCGACCGCGGGTCCCGCACGCCGGGCGGCTCCGGCGGCGCGCAGATGCATTCCGGCCCCGCCTTCGGGTTGCCGAGGCGCCACCCAGGACGCGAGCAAGGACCCGACCGTATACGGCGCCGTGGCCGTCACCGCGCCGGGCTCCGGGGCTCGGCCACCCGCGCCGCGAGCACGCTCGTCGCCGGGCCGCTCCAGCGGAACGGGCCACCGGCGTGGGCGCTCGTCACCCCGACCCGGCCCCGCGGTGTCCGTGCCGTGCTCGCCCCGCCGACGCCGCCGCCCCGACGGGTGCGGCCCCGATCGGCCTCAGGACGTGCCGGTCCCCCGGTGCTCGGCCGCGATCCCGAAACGGTGGCGCTCGCGCGGGGCCGAGGCAACCTCCCGGACGCCGGAGACCGAGCTGATCACCTGCTCCTCCGTGGCGTCCAGTTCGGCGAGCCGCTCGAGGTCGGCGGCGGAGACCAGGGCGACGAGAGGCTTGCCGTGCCGCGTCACGACGACGCGCTCGCCGCCGTACACCACGCGGTTGATCAGATCGGCGAGCTCAGCCCTGGCTTGCGTCACCGGAATCTCGTAGGCCATGTGCTCCAGCTTAGACCGGGGCCCGAGGGCCCGAATGCGCGAAAGATCCTGTTCTGCCAGGGGACCGCTTCCCCTCCGGTCGACCCGGCCCCTACCGGTCGAAACGGAGGGGTGCCCACCGTTTCGCTCTCAGCATGCTCCTCACCTCATAGAGCGTACATCCTGTACATTTTTTACAGGAGCTACTTCCGAGGAGAAGCATGCCGATGAACCCACCGACGGCCCGTTATGTCCTGCCCGAGTTCACCGAGCGCACCAGCTACGGCCACCGGACCCTTGACCCGTACGCGAAGCTGCTGGACGAGCGGATCGTGTTCCTGGGCACGCCCGTCGACGACACGTCGGCCAACGACGTCATGGCGCAGTTCATGCACCTCGAGTACCTGGATCCGGACCGGGACATCTCGCTGTACATCAACTCCCCCGGCGGCTCGTTCAGCGCGATGGCCGCGGTCTACGACACGATGCAGTACGTCAACTGCGATGTGGAGACGATCTGCCTCGGGCAGGCGGCGTCCGCCGCCGCCGTTCTGCTCGCCGGGGGAACACCGGGCAAGAGGCTCGCGCTGCCCGGCGCGCGCGTGCTGATCCACCAGCCCTCCCTGCCGGAGCCGGTGCAGGGACAGGCCAGCGATCTGGTCATCCAGGCCGAGGAGTTGATGCGCACGCGCAAGCGGCTCGAGGAGATGCTCGTACGGCACACCGGGCAGAGCCCGGAACGGGTCGCCGCCGACATCGAACGGGACATGATCCTCGACGCGCCGGCGGCCGTGGAGTACGGCCTGGTCGACCGCGTCATCTCCAGCCGCAAGGCGTCAAGCACCGCGCCTGGCGCGAGGTGAGCCGCCGATGCTGCCTCCCGAACTGCCGCCGTTGCCCGCGCTGACCCGCGCCGAGGCGGAGTTGATCGACCGTTACCTCGACGTGGTCGACCTGCTCGGCCGCATCAACCCCGCGCACTCCGGGGACACCTACCGCGGACTGCGCGCCGCCCAGGCCCTGGTGACCAAGGCGGTGGCCCTGCGCGAGGCGCTGACCCTGATGCACCAACGTGGCGAGAACGAGCTGCACGGCCCCACCCTCGCCCGCGCCCTCCGCCTCCTCGACGGCGAACGCCGCGCGGCCCGGGTCACGGTGCCGCCGGGAGCGGGGTGAGCGCATCACCAGGGCACCGACCGAAAGCGGCTGACGGAAAGTGACAGTACCGCCCGAACCTGACAGTTGACGCGAACCGCGCCGCACACGGCATGCACGGGGCGCGTGCGTCGGGCGCCCCGACACAAACGGGCCGAACGGTGTACCCCCGGCCGGAGTAGACACGCATCCATTCGAGAGCCCGGGAGAGTTGCCCAACGCACCTAGTCCAAGGGCACGATGGAGCGCTTCGCCGCAGGTCCGAGCCTCGTTCACCCTCTCAACATCCCTCGAACAAGGGGCTGTCCACCCGAACGAGTGGTTGGTGAGTAACACCACAAACCTCCGATTCCATTGTGATTTTCCACCGCCGGTGGGTGAAGATCCCTTCCTGACGACAAGCCCCCGCCACCGCGGCGGGGCGGTCCGGGCGGACGCCGAGTCCTGCCGCCGCCCGGATGACCGGTCGACAGGAGTGGATCGGCAGGAGTGGAGGACCCAGCAAGGCGGACCCCCGGAGAGATCCGGACGGTCCTTGGGGTGAAGCCGCGTGAGCGGCCGGGCAACTTCGCCAGCCCGAATCCGACAGGTCATCCTTCACAGGCGGCTGACGAAGGGTTGCGCATGACTGCGCTCAATCGTGTCCCGTCGCTGCTGACCAGGGCCGGTACCGCCTCGGCTCTCACCATCGCCGCCGTCGGCGGCAGTATCGCGGTTCCAGGCGCCGCGGGCGACGCGGCGGCCGCCTCGCCCGCCACCAGGGCGCTTCAGATCGCCGCGTCCAAGCAGGGTTCCCCCTACCAGTGGGGCGCCACCGGACCCCGCCGTTTCGACTGCTCAGGGCTCACCCTCTACGCCTACAAGAAGGCCGGCAAGACGCTGCCCCGTACGGCCGCGGCGCAGTACAACGAGACGCACCACATCTCCGCCTCGCAGCGCAGGGCGGGAGACCTGGTGTTCTTCCACTCGGGCCGGAACATCTACCACGTCGGCATCTACGCCGGGAAGGGAAAGATCTGGCACTCCCCGAAGACCGGGTCCGTGGTCAGGCTCGAGACGATCTGGACCAGGAGCGTGTGGTACGGCCGGGTCAGCTGACCGGCCGACGGGGTGACGGCGTCGGTGCGCCGTCACCCCGTGGACGCGTGGGGAGCGCCGGAACGGTTACTCGTTCACCATGGCCGACCGACCTCCCCGCCCGACACGACACGAGACGCCCTTGGAGCGCGCCGACCGCAACTTCGCCGAGCTGCTGCAGGAGCTGCGGGTCACCCAGACCGGAGTGCAGATCCTCTTCGCGTTCCTGCTGACCCTTGCCTTCACCCAGCGCTTCCCGTCCCTCGACACGGTCCAGCGCGCCACGTACGTCACAACGCTCCTGCTCGCCATGCTGGCCGCGGCTCTTTTCACGGCTCCCGCCGCGCTGCACCGCGCGCTCTTCCAGAAGAACGTCAAACCGGCCATCGTGCGGATCTCCTCCCGACTCGCCACCGTCGGGCTGGCGGTGCTGGCCCTCGCGTTCACCGGGTCGGTGCTGCTGGTGGTGGACGTGTCGCTCGGCCGCGCAACGGGCGTCGCCGCGGGCGCGGGGACGCTCCTGGTGTGCGTAGGCCTGTGGCGCGTACTGCCCTGGGCGGCCCGGCGGGCGGTCGTCAGGGCGGATCGACGAGGGGCTCCGGGCCCGGAGCCGCCGGATCGCCCCCGGTGACCGCCGTGACCGCCTGCGCGGCCCGTGCGGGGCGGGTCCGCGCGGCACCCTCGCCGAATCATCAGCAAATAGGCCTGACATCGCGGGTATGTGCCGAGCACTGCTTCAGGGGACCGGGAGGGGCGCGTCCACGGTCGAATGCGGCGCCCAGCCCTTGTGGCCGCCCGGCGGGGCGGCGCAGACGGGCCGGCTCGCCCTCGCCGAGACCATGGAACCACGCTTCAAGGCTCTTGCTGTCCCGCTGTCGTGACCGGCTGCACCGGCGCGGTCCACGGCAGTTCGATCGCGACCGTCTTTCCGCCCTCCCGGGTGGGCCGCACACTCACCGTGCCGCCGCCCTCCGCTGCCAGCCATCGGATGATCACCATTCCCCGGCCGTTGTCCTGTTGCACTGCCGCCGGTAGCCGTTTGGGAAAACGAGGGTGGCTGTCGGTGACACCGATGCGCAGCAACTCGTCCCGGTCGAGGGCCAGATCGACCGTGAACGTGGGTGACTGCCCGAAGGTGTGCTGCACGGCGTTGGTGGCGAGTTCGGACACGATCAGGCGGACGGTGTCCGCGACTTCGGCGTCGCTCGGCAGGCCCCATTCGACGAGGACGCCCGAGACGTATTGCCTCGCGGCCGAGACCGAGGCGGGGTCGCTCGGCAGAGTGACGGATGCTTCCTGATGGTCTGCCATGGCGAGGTCGTCCCTTTCCCACGGGACCGGAGTCCGACACGGAGCGGTTGGTTCGAGTAACGGTCCCGGACTTGGTGCTTCGCGCCAGACTGCCATCACCCGGGCCCCGCCGGGTGCGTTCCCCCGAGATATGCATATATCTGTCGCTCGAAGCGGTGAACTCTCCGACGACCGACCGTATTTGGGCGTGCCTCGGGGCCATCCTCTACCGTCGCCGTGAAAACCGCGCGCCGTGCGGAAGGAGTCGGCCATGCAGTACGGACCAGCGGTGCGCCGTCGCAAACTGGGCGCCGAATTACGCGCCCTGCGCTCCCGCGCGCGTCTCACGAGCGGCGAGGCGGCCGCCCGCGTCGGCTGGCACCAGTCGAAGGTGAGCCGGATCGAGACGGGTGCCAGCGGGGTCAAACCGGCCGACGTACGACTGCTGTTGGACGCGTACGGCGCGGGGGATCCCGAACTGCGGGAACTCCTCCTGGCGTTGGCGGGCTCCGAGGACGGCGGCGGCCGGCAGAACTGGTGGCATGCCTACCGTGGGGTGCTGCCGCCGACCTACCGTGACTTCATCAGCCTGGAGTCGCAGGCGAGCGCGATGCGCACCCTGGAGACCTCCGTGGTGCCGGGACTGCTGCAGACGCCGGAGTACGCTCGGGCCGTGACCCGGGCCGCGGTCGGCACCCTGGAGGACGAGAAGCTGAACGCCCTGGTTGAGGTCCGGCTGGCCCGTCAGGACGTACTGCGTGCACAACCGCCGCTGACCCTGAGCGCCGTCCTGGACGAGGCGGTGCTGCGGCGGGAGGTCGGCGGGCCGGAGGTCATGGCACGCCAGCTGAAGCGGATCCTGGACGCGGCCAGGCTGCCCCATGTGCGGCTCCAGGTCCTGCCGTTCGCCGCGGGGGCGCACATCGGCATCACCGGGCCTTTCGTTATCTTCTCATTTCCGAGCAGATCTGATCTGGATGTGGTTGTTCTCGACCATTTGACGAGTAGCCTCTATCTCGAACGGAAAGAAGACCTTCAGGCCTACTGCGAGGCCTTCGACTCCCTGCAGATCCACGCCCTTTCGCCTGAGGACTCGTTGGATTGCATCGCCGCGTTGGCCGGCGACGCGTAAGGAGGCACCCCCGTGTCAGCACTGCCTCGGCACATCCCCGACAGTACGTCCCTGCACGGTGTGCTGTGGCTGCGCAGCAGCCGCAGCACCGGATGCAACAACTGCGTCGAGACCGCCCGTCCGGGCCCCGGCCCCCGCAAGGGTCTGGTGGCCGTGCGCGACTCCAAGAACGTGACAGGCCCCGCGCTGCTGTTCACCCCCGACGCCTGGGAGGATTTCCTGGCCGCACTGGACTGATCACTCCCGTGCGAATCGGTTCCCTTTGAGTCAATTTCGAGCCAAATTCCGACCCGATTTCCGAGTCACTCCCTCCAACGCGCGATGCACGGCCGTTTCGCCGACTCACGGTCGCGTCTCGCCGATCACCCGTACGGCGTGTTCCACCTGCCCGTCGGTCAGGTCCCCCCGGGCGGTCAGACGCAGCCGTGAGATGCCGTCGGGCACCGACGGCGGGCGGAAGCAGCCGACGGCCACTCCCGCCGCCCGGCAGTCGGCCGCCCACCGGACGGCCTGCTCGGGAGAGGGCGCCCGCACCGACACCACGGCGGCGTCCGGCCGCACCGCCTCATGGCCCTCGGCCGTGAGGCGGGTGTGCAGGGCCCTCGCCACCGCGCGGGCCCGTGCGGCGCGTTCCGGCTCGCGGCGCAGCAGACGCAGCGCCGCGAGTGCCGCGCCTGCCGCGGCCGGGGCGAGACCGGTGTCGAAGATGAACGTCCTGGCCGCGTTGACCAGGTGGTCGATCACCGGGGCCGGGCCGAGTACCGCGCCGCCCTGGCTGCCCAGCGACTTCGACAGTGTCACCGTCACCACCACGTCCGCGGCGCCCGCGAGCCCCGCGGCGGCCGGGGCGCCCCGGCCGCCGTCCCCGAGGACGCCGAGGCCGTGCGCGTCGTCGATGATCAGCCCCGCTCCGAACTCCCGGCAGACGTCCGCCAGTTGGCCCAGAGGGGCCGCGTCGCCGTCCACCGAGAAGACCGTGTCGGAGACGGTGACGGCAGGTCCCGGGTGGGTGTCCAGCGCTTTGCGGACCGCCTCCGGGTCGGCGTGCGCGACGACCTGGGTGGTGCCGCGCGCGAGGCGGCAGCCGTCGATGAGCGAGGCGTGGTTGCCGGCGTCGGAGACGACCAGGGAACCGTGCGGCGCGAGCGCGGTCACCGCCGCGAGGTTGGCGGCGTAACCGGAGGAGAACACCAGGGCCGCCTCGAAGCCGCAGAAATCCGCCAGCTCGCGCTCCAGTTCGCCGTGCAGCTCCGTGGTGCCGGTGACGAGCCGTGAGCCGGTCGAACCGCCGCCCCACCGACGGGCGGCCCGGGCGGCGCCCTCGACGACCTCGGGGTGGCGGGCCAGGCCCAGATAGTCGTTGCTCGCAAGGTCGAGGAGCGGGGAGTCCGCGGCGCGGGGGCGAAGGGTGCGGACGAGTCCGGCCCGGTGGCGCGTCCGCGCCTGCTCGTCGATCCAGCCGAACGCCATGGGTCCTCCGGGGCTTTTGTAGGCAGTGGACAGACACTAGCGGCACGACCAGCCGCCCAGGGTGTGGCAATACCCACACGTCGAACGGCGTCTCTTGTGCAAAGTCTCCTTGGCCCGGGGCGGTCCCTTAGGACAGGATCGGCTCTCATGGACCTGCTGAACACGCTGGTGGACAAGGGGCTGCGGCGCGAGACGCCGACCCGCGAGGAAGCTCTGGCCGTCCTCGCCACTTCCGACGACGACGTGCTCGATGTGGTGGCCGCGGCCGGAAAGGTGCGCCGCCACTGGTTCGGCCGACGGGTGAAACTCAACTATCTCGTCAACCTGAAGTCCGGCCTGTGCCCCGAGGACTGTTCCTACTGCTCCCAGCGGCTCGGCTCGAAGGCCGGGATCCTGAAGTACACCTGGCTCAAGCCGGACGACGCCTCGCAGGCCGCCGCGGCCGGAGTCGCGGGCGGGGCCAAGCGTGTCTGCCTGGTGGCCAGCGGGCGCGGCCCCACCGACCGGGACGTGGACCGGGTCTCCGACACCATCAAGACGATCAAGGAACAGAACGAGGGCGTCGAGGTGTGCGCCTGCCTCGGTCTGCTCTCCGACGGCCAGGCCGAGCGGCTGCGCGCCGCGGGCGCCGACGCGTACAACCACAACCTGAACACGTCCGAGGCCACCTACGGGGACATCACCACCACGCACACCTACGCCGACCGCGTGGACACCGTGCAGAAGGCGCACGCCGCCGGTCTGTCGGCCTGCTCGGGCCTGATCGCGGGCATGGGCGAGAGCGACGAGGACCTGGTCGACGTCGTCTTCTCGCTGCGGGAGCTGGACCCGGACTCGGTCCCGGTCAACTTCCTGATCCCGTTCGAGGGCACACCGCTCGCCAAGGAGTGGAGCCTCACCCCGCAGCGGTGTCTGCGGATCCTGGCGATGGTGCGGTTCGTGTGCCCGGACGTGGAGGTGCGCATCGCGGGCGGCCGCGAGGTGCATCTGCGCACGATGCAGCCGCTTGCCCTGCACCTGGCCAACTCCATCTTCCTGGGCGACTACCTGACCAGTGAGGGCCAGGCGGGCAAGGCGGACCTGGAGATGATCGCGGATGCCGGGTTCGAGGTGGAGGGGACGGACCAGGTGACGCTGCCGGAACACCGCGCGGCCGGCGGATGCGGGTCGCACGCGGGTGCGGCGTGCGGGTCCGACGACGGCACGGGGTGCGGATCGCACGAGGGCGGCGGTGTGTGCGGTTCCGGTGCCGCCTCCGCCCCGCGGACGGACGAGCCCCGTACGGATCTCGTCGCCGTACGCCGCCGGGGAGCCGGAACGGACATCGCGCCCAATGCCTGATCTGTCCGTGGACGAGCTGCTGGCGCTGGACCGGCAGCACGTCTGGCATCCCTACGGTCCCATGCCCGGACGGCAGGAGCCGCTCGTCGTGGAGTCGGCGAGCGGGGTGCGCCTGCACCTGGCCGACGGCTCGGGCGAGCTGGTCGACGGCATGTCGTCCTGGTGGTCGGCGATCCACGGCTACAACCACCCGGTGCTCAACGAGGCCGCGCGCGAGCAGCTGGCGCGGATGAGTCATGTGATGTTCGGCGGGCTCACCCATGAGCCCGCCGTGCGGCTCGCGAAGCTCCTGGTCGACATCGCGCCTGAGGACCTGGAGCACGTCTTCCTCGCGGACTCGGGCTCGGTCTCGGTCGAGGTCGCGGTCAAGATGTGCCTGCAGTACTGGCGTTCGCTCGGGCGACCCGCCAAACAGCGCCTGCTGACCTGGCGTGGCGGCTACCACGGAGACACCTGGAACCCGATGTCCGTGTGCGACCCCGAGGGCGGGATGCACGAACTCTGGTCCGGGGTGCTCCCGCGCCAGGTGTTCGCGGACGCGCCTCCCGGTGCGTACGAGGAGTCGTACGCGGACCATCTGCGCTCGGCGATCGCGCGGCACGCGGACGAACTGGCCGCGGTGATCGTGGAGCCGGTGGTGCAGGGGGCGGGCGGGATGCGGTTCCACTCCCCCGCATATCTGGGTGTGCTGCGCGAGGCGTGCGATGCGCACGACGTGCTGCTCGTGTTCGACGAGATCGCCACGGGGTTCGGGCGCACGGGCGCGCTGTTCGCCGCGGGCCACGCGACCGTGACGCCGGACGTGATGTGTGTGGGCAAGGCGCTGACCGGCGGCTACATGACCCTGGCGGCCACGCTGTGCACCCCGCGCGTGGCGGAGGGGATCTCCCGGGGTCAGGTGCCGGTGCTCGCGCACGGCCCGACCTTCATGGGCAATCCGCTGGCGGCCGCCGTGGCCTGCGCCTCGGTCGAGCTGCTGCTCGGCCAGGACTGGCAGTCGGAGGTCAAGCGGATCGAGACGGGTCTGCGGGACGGGCTCGCGGAGGCGGCGGACGTTCCGGGGGTGCGCGAGGTACGGGTCCTCGGCGCCATCGGTGTCGTCCAGCTCGACCACGAGGTCGACATGGCGGCCGCGACGCGGGCCGCGGTGCGCGAGGGCGTGTGGCTGCGGCCCTTCCGCGACCTCGTCTACACGATGCCGCCGTTTGTGACCGGCGACGCGGACGTGGCACGCATCGCGCGCGCGGTGTGCGCGGCGGCACGGGAAGGGTGACATGTCGACACTGGTGATCACGGGGACCGGCACGGAGATCGGCAAGACGGTCACGACCGCCGCCGTCGCGGCGGTGGCCGTCGCGGCGGGCCGGTCCGTGGCCGTGCTCAAGCCCGCGCAGACGGGTGTCCGGACCGACGAGCGCGGGGACGCCGACGAGGTGGCTCGGCTCGCGGGGACCGTGACGACGTGTGAACTCGCGCGCTATCCCGAGCCGTTGGCGCCCGCCACGGCGGCCAGGCGCGCCGGGATGCCTCCCGTGCGGCCGTACGAGGTGGCGGAGGCCGCCGCGAAGCTGGCCGTCGGGCACGACCTCGTCCTCGTCGAGGGGGCCGGCGGGCTGCTCGTACGGTTCGACGACGAGGACGGCACCCTGGCGGACGTCGCGCGGCTGCTGGCGTCGCCGGTGCTGGTGGTCACGTCGGCGGGCCTCGGCACGCTCAACACGACCGAACTGACGGCGCGCGAACTGCGTCGTCTGGGGCTGGACCTGGCGGGTGTGGTCATCGGCAGCTGGCCCGAGTCGGCCGATCTCGCGTCCCGGTGCAACCTCGCCGACCTGCCTGCGGTGACCGGGTCGCCCTTGCTCGGCGCGCTGCCCGCGGGAGCGGGAGCGCACGCGCCCGCGGACTTCCGCGCCGGAGCACCCGGCTGGCTGGCGCCCCCGCTGGGCGGGACCTGGTCGGCGACGGCGTTCGCCTCGGCGCACGCGCCGTAGGGCGCGGCGGAGTTGGCCCGGGCGTCCACTCCGTGGGACACGGAAGCGTCCGCGGCCACACGCAGGGGTGCGCCGGGCGCGTGCGGGGGACAATCCGGGTAAGGCCGGTCCTATCCGGGAGGTGCTCATGCCGCTGCGGTCCGTCCGACCCCACACGGTGTCGCGGGACTCCGTGCACCATCCGCTCTTCGCCCGCTACTACGCCCGGATCTCCGTCGCCGCCGAGACACGCATCGGCATGGCTGCCGTCCGGGACCGGCTCCTGGCCGGGCTGTCCGGCCGGGTGATCGAGATCGGCGCGGGCAACGGTCTGAACTTCGCCCACTACCCGCGCACGGTCTCGGAGGTCGTCGCGATCGAACCCGAGCGGCTGCTGCGGCATTTGGCGGTCGAGGCAGCCCTGCGCGCCGACGTCCCGGTGGACGTGGTGCCGGGCGCGGCGGAGGCGCTGCCGGTCAAGAGCGAGGCCTTCGACGCGGCGGTCGTCTCCCTGGTGCTCTGCAGCGTGCGGGACCTCACGCGCACGCTCGGTGAGCTGCGACGGGTACTGCGGCCCGGCGGTACGCTGCGGTTCTACGAGCACGGCGCGGGCGGCGGGCCCGCGATGCGGTACGCCCAGCGCGCCCTGGACCGCACGGTGTGGCCGCCGCTCAACGGGGGCTGTCACCTGTCCCGGGACCCGGTGGCGGCCCTGCGCACGGCCGGATTCGAACTGGGCCCCTACCGGCGGCTGTTGATGCCGGAGAAGGGGCCGCGTCTGCCGACGTCGTACTGCGTGCTGGGCACCGCCCGGCGGCCCGGCGGCGGGGAGTAGTCACAGACTCCACTGCCGCAGCTCCCGCGCGATGTCACTCACGGAGGCCTCGCCGCCCTTGACCAGCCGGGCCAGGTCGCGCACCTGCTCCGGGGAGGTGACGACCTTGACACCGCTGGCGACCAGATAGGCGTAGGCGACCGCGGACGCGAACAGCGCGTTGGAGCGCTCCAGCGCGGGAACGTGCAGCAGAAGCTGGAGGAGGGCCGCGGCGCGGGCGTGCGGGGTGTCGTAGACGGGGACGCCGAATATCTCCGCGTCGTGCCGGCTGACCGCGGCGACGAGCGCTCCCCAGTCGGTGACCTGGGGATCTCCGGGTGTCTTCTGTTCGGCGACCATCAGCAGCCAGGCGAGGTCGATCCTTAGGTTGCTCAACGCTCAGCGACGACCTTCGCTCCGGTGCTCTCCCGAGCCCTCGCCCCGGCCCTCGCGGGTGGCACCGAACTCCTCGGCGAAGACGGACTCGTACTGCTTCATGAAGTCGGCGGCTGCCTCCACGAACGTGTGACCCGCCTCCCCCGCGTCCTGCTTGACCAGCTCTTCGATGTAGCGGTTGACGCTCATGCCGCGCTCCAGGGCTCGTTCGCGGGCGGCTCGGGCGGTGTCCTCGTCCACCCTCACGTTCAGCTGGGTCTTCGCCATACCCCGACGCTAGCGCCGTGGCGCTAGCGTCGGCAAGGGGGCAGCCTGGCTCCACCACGGGGTGGAGAGTGCCCCTTACACCGGCATCCGGGGCACGACCTGTGGCGGAGACGCGCCTGGACTCCCGAGGGATACCGGGTGTGCTCCGCATCACACTACGCTCGGCCGGAACAGGGAAAAGGGAATGGGACGGGGAACGACGGCAGGGCAAGACCGGAAAGCGCGGGAAGACGGGAAAAGGGAAGACCTGGAAGACCCAGACGAGGACGGCGGAACGTCCACGACGTCACGGCGTCCACGACCGAGGAGGCGGTCTTGTCCACTGCTGCGGAGCACGCCCGGGGCCGCGCGGAGCCGGACGGGACGGCCGCCCGCGCCCGGGGACTGACGAAGGCGTACGGCTCGGGCGAGACGACGGTCCTCGCCCTCGACGCGGTCGACGTGGACATCACGCGCGGCCGCTTCACCGCGGTCATGGGTCCCTCGGGCTCGGGGAAGTCCACGCTGATGCACTGCCTGGCGGGACTCGACACGGTCTCGGCGGGTCAGGTGTGGCTCGGCGACACCGAGATCACTGGCCTGAAGGATCGTGAGCTGACCCGGCTGCGCCGGGACCGCATCGGTTTCATGTTCCAGTCGTTCAATCTGATCCCCACACTGAGCGCGGCCGAGAACATCACGCTCCCGATGGACATCGCGGGCCAGAGGCCCGACCGGGAGTGGGTGGACCAGGTGATCGACACACTCGGCCTGCGGGACCGGCTCGGCCACCGGCCGGCCCAGTTGTCCGGCGGGCAGCAACAGCGCGTCGCCTGCGCCCGGGCACTCGCCTCCCGCCCCGAGCTGATCTTCGCGGACGAGCCCACGGGCAACCTCGACTCCCGGTCGGGGCTGGAGGTCCTCGGTTTCCTGCGCCAGGCGGTCGACGACCTGGGGCAGACCGTCGTGATGGTCACCCACGATCCGGGCGCGGCGGCCCACTCCGATCTGGTGCTCTTCCTGGCGGACGGACGGATCGTGGACGAGATGGCGCGGCCGACCGCCGACACCGTGCTGGAACGCATGAAGCGGTTCGACACGGTGCGGGCTGCCTTCGACGACACGTCCGGCCGCGAGAAGTGAGGCCACCGTGCTCAAGGCGACGCTGCGCAGCTTCCTCGCGCACAAGGGACGGCTGGCACTCTCGGCCCTCGCCGTCCTCCTGTCCGTGGCATTCGTCGCGGGAAGCCTGATCTTCTCGGACACGGTCACCCGGACCTTCGACCGGCTGTTCGCCTCCACGGCCGCCGATGTGACCGTGAGCCCCAAGCAGGACCTCACCTCCCGGGTCCCGACCGGCGTGACCCCGACCCTCCCCGCCTCACTGGCCTCGCTGGTGACCGGGGTCGACGGCGTCGCGGCGACCCATGTGGACGTCGCCGTCAACAACGTCACGGTCGTCGACCGCAGGAACGCTCCCGTGGGGCCGACGACCGGCGCGCCCACCATCGCCAAGAACTGGTACGTCACCAAGCGCAGCCCGGTGAAACTGACGTCCGGGCACGCACCCCGGGGTCCCGGCGAGGCGCTGCTGGACGCGGACACCGCCCGGCACAAGCACGTCAGGACCGGCGACACGCTGACGGTGCTGGCGCGTCCCGGCTCCTTCAGGGTGCGGGTCGTCGGGATCGCCACCTTCACCACCACCAATCCGGGCGCCGCCCTGCTCTTCCTGGACACCCCGACCGCCCAGACCAGGCTGCTGGGCAGGCCCGGCGCGGCCACCAGCATCGCGGTCGACGCCGCACCGGGTGTGAGTGACAACGTGCTCAAACAGCGTGTCGCCGCGCGGGTGCGGTCCTCCGCCTACGACTTCAAGACCGCGGGCGAACAGGCCAAGTCCGACATCGACCAGCTCGGCACCTTCCTCGACGTGATCAAGTACGTGATGGTGGGATTCGCCGGCATCGCCGTACTCGTCGGCGTCTTCCTCATCGTCAACACGTTCTCGATGCTCATCGCCCAGCGCACCCGCGAACTGGGCCTGCTGCGCGCCCTGGGCGCCGACCGTCGGCAGGTGCGCCGGTCGGTGCTGACGGAGGCGCTGCTGCTCGGCCTGGTCGGCTCGACACTCGGGCTCGCCACGGGGATCGGGCTGGCGGCCGGGCTCATCCGGCTGATGAGCGCGTTCGGCATGAACATCAAGTCCACCGAGATGGTGATCGGCTGGGTGACCCCGGTCTCCGCCTATGTGGTCGGGGTCGGTGTCACGTTCGTGGCCGCGTACCTGCCGGCACGGCGGGCGGCCGGGATCTCTCCGATGGCGGCCCTCGCCGACGCCGAGATCGCCGGTGTGGGCCGACCGCTCAGGGTCCGCGCGGTGGCGGGTGCCGTCGTCGGCGCACTGGGGGTGGCGGCGCTGGCGGGGTGCGTCCGGGCCACCAGGACCGCGCCCGCCGCCTCGCTGCTCGGCCTCGGCGTGGTCCTCACGCTCGTGGCCACCGTCATCGCGGGCCCGCTGCTGGTGCGTCCGGTGATCCGGGTGCTGGGCGCTGTCTTCCCCGCCCTGTTCGGCTCCATCGGCCGCATGAGCCAGCGCAACGCCCTGCGCAATCCGCGCCGCACCGGAGCCACCGCGTCCGCGCTGATGGTGGGGCTCGCCCTGGTGGCCGGGATGTCCGTGGCCAGCACCTCCATGTCCAAGTCGTTCGACCAGCAGATCGACAAGACGCTGGGCGCCGATTTCGTGGTGCAGAACAGCAACTTCCAGCCCTTCCCGCAGGAGATCACCGACCGGGTCCGCGCCACGGCCGGCGCCGGCCTCGTCGTGCGCCAGCGGTTCACGCCCGTCGCGGCACGGCTGCCGGACGGCACACGTGTGGAGACGACCGCGGCCGGCTACGACCCGCGGCTGGACGACGTCGCACACATCACCTATGCCCGGGGCGACACGGCTGCCGCGCTCGCGGACGGCGCCATGGCCATGGACCTGACGTTCGCGAAGGACCACGGCGTCCGCGTCGGCAGCACGATCCCGCTCCGGTTCCCGGGCGGCCGCCACACCGATCTGAGGGTCGGCGCGCTCACCAACCAGGGCGGCTCCGAGAACTTCGGCATGCAGGGCGGACTGTTCTTCGGGATGGCGACGCTCCAGAAGTACGCGCCGGACGGACAGGACTCCGCGCTGTACGTGAACACCGCGCCCGGTACGCCGAAGGACCGGCTGCGCTCCCATCTGGGGAAGACCCTGGCGCCGTACCCCCAGGTCCAGGTGCGCGACCAGGCCGACTACAAGAAGCTGGTGCACAACCAGATCTCGGTGCTGCTCTACCTGGTGTACGCGCTGCTCGGCCTGGCGATCGTCATCGCGGTGCTCGGGGTGGTCAACACCCTCGCCCTGTCGGTGGTGGAGCGCACCCGTGAGATCGGGCTGCTGCGCGCGATCGGACTGGCCCGGCGGCAGTTGCGCCGGATGATCCGGCTGGAGTCGGTGGTGATCGCCGTGTTCGGAGCGGTCCTCGGGCTGGCGCTGGGGCTCGTGTGGGGGGTCTGCACCCAGCAGGTGCTCGCGCTGCGGGGCTTGAAGGCGCTGGCGGTGCCGTGGGGCACGATCATCGCCGTGGTGGTGGGCGCGGCGGTCGTGGGCGTGGTGGCGGCGCTGCTGCCTGCGTTGCGTGCGTCGCGCATGAATGTGCTGGCGGCGATCGCACACGAGTGACGGAATCGCCTCACATGCTCAAATCGCCCGAAGGTGGGGAGAGTTCATGCCGCGTCCGTTCCGCTTCGGTGTCAATCTGCTCAGCCCCGGCCCGGCCGAGCAGTGGCGCGCAAAGTGCCGTCGTGCCGAGGGACTCGGCTACGACGTGATCCTCGTCCCCGACCACCTGGGCTGGCCCGCGCCCTTCCCGGCGCTGGTCGCCGCGGCGGAGGCGACCGAGCGGCCCCGGGTGGGCACGTTCGTACTCAACACGGGTTTCTGGAATCCGACGCTGCTGGCCCGCGAGGTGGCGACGACCGACGCCCTGACGAGCGGCCGTCTCGAACTCGGTCTCGGCACCGGATACGTCCAGGCCGAGCACGACAGGGCAGGCCTGCCGTTCGGTTCGCCGCGCGAGCGCGTCGACCATCTGCGGTGCACCGTGGAGGAGTTGGAGCGGCTGCTCGGCTCCGAGGAGTTCCAGCCACGGCCGGTGCAGCAGCCGCGGGTGCCGCTGCTCATCGGCGGCAACGGCGACCGGATGCTGGGGCTCACCGCCGAACACGCCGACATCGCGGCGTTCGCGGGGGCGCGCTCGGTGCCGGGCAGCGGCACGGGTCAGTCGGCACCGCTCACGGCCGAGGAACTGGACGAGCGTGTGGCGCTCTACCGGGGGCTGGCCGCGGGCCGTAAGGAGCCCGCCGAGCTGAACCTGCTCATCCAGATGGTCGCGGTCACTCAGGACCGGGCGGGGGCCGTGCGGCCGCTGCTGGAGCGGGTGACGGACCTGACGCTCGATCAGGCACTGGAGCTGCCCATCGTGCTGCTCGGCACCGTGGAGCAGATCGCCGAGCAGGTGCGCGACCGGCGCGAGCGGTACGGGTTCTCGTATCTGGCCGTTCTGGAGCCCCACATGGAGGCGTTCGCACCGGTCATCGAGGCGCTGCGCGGCGAGTAGCCGTCCGGATTGTGGAATTCCCTGTCCGGCGCGGCCCTGGGTGATGTGATCATCACATGACTGATCTGCGGATTCGGCCGGCCGCACCCGAGGATCTCGACACCGTGCTGGCCTTCTGGAAGACGGCCGCCGAGGGCACGAGCATCAGCGACGACCGGGACGGCGTGGAGCGGCTCGTCGCCCGTGACCCCGAGGCGCTGATCCTCGCGCATCGGGGCGACGAACTGGTCGGCACGGTGATCGCGGGCTTCGACGGCTGGCGCTGTCATCTGTACCGGCTGGCGGTGCGCCCGGACCGGCGGCGGCAGGGCGTCGGCTCGGCGCTGCTGGCCGCCGCGGAGGAGCGGTTCGTGCGACTCGGGGGGCGCCGCGGGGACGCGATGGTGCTGCAGCGAAACGAGACCGCGCACCTTGCGTGGCGGGCGGCGGGGTATGCACCCGAGGAGCGGTGGCGCCGCTGGGTGAAGCGTCTCGCCGAATGAACCACGCACATCACTTTGCCAATCCTTTACCATTGAGGGGTCAAGGCGTCCCCTCGAGAGGTCAACTCGTCCCACCATGGAAAGGTGTGAGCGTCCGCCGATGGACGAGCCCCCAGTACCCGACATCGCGCGGTCGTCGCGTCCCTGGCCGATCATGGGACGGAGGTGACCCGATGACCGAAGTGCTCCTCCTGCTCGTGGCGGTCCTGCTCTCGCTCGCGTGCGGGGTCTTCGTCGCGGCGGAGTTCTCACTCACCACGGTCGAGCGCAGCGAGCTGGAGCGCGCGGTGGAGCGGGGCGAACGCTGGGCGGCGGGCACCCTCAAGGCCGTACGGAATCTGACGTTCCAGCTGTCCGGGGCCCAGCTCGGGATCACGGTCACCAACCTGGTGGTCGGCATGCTCTCCGAACCGTCGATCGCCAAACTGATCGCGGGCCCGTTGCAGTCGCTGGGCGTACCGCCTTCCGCGTCCACATCCGTGGCACTGGTCATCGGCACCGGGCTGTCGACCCTGTTCCTGATGGTGGTTGGGGAGCTGGTGCCCAAGAACTGGGCCATCTCCTCGCCGCTCGCGGTGGCCAGACGGGTGGCCACCCCGCTGCGCTGGTTCAGCACCGTCTTCCGTCCGTTCATCACGCACCTGAACAACACGGCCAACCACATCGTGCGCCGCCTCGGATTCGAACCGGCCGAGGAACTGGCCTCCGCGCGCGGGCCCCAGGAACTGGTGGCGCTCGCGCGGCACTCCGCGAAGGAGGGCGCCCTGGAGTCCGACACCGCCGAGTTGTTCGTACGGACCCTCAACCTCGCCGACCTGAGCGCGGAGAACGTGATGACCCCGCGTATCCAGGTCGTCGCTCTCGACGTCCAGGCGACCTGCGCGGACGTGGCGAACGCGACGCGCGCGACAGGTCTGTCACGCTTCCCGGTGTACCGCGGCAACCTCGATTCGGTCGTCGGTGTCGCACACATCAAGGACGCCGTGGCCGTAACCGCCGAGGAGCGGCCCCAGTGCCCGGTCACCCGGATCATGCGTGAACCGCTCTTCGTCCCCGCGTCGCTCACCGTCGACAGACTGCTGGACCGGCTCTCCGGCAAGAACACCATGGCCGTCGTCATCGACGAGTACGGCGGCACAGCCGGTGTCGCCACCCTGGAGGACATCGTCGAGGAGGTCGTCGGCGAGGTGCGCGACGAGCACGACCCGCACGAGACGCCCGACCTGGCACCGGCCGGCACGGACACCGCCGGCCGGAGGCTGTACTCGGCCGACGGCTCGGCCCGCATCGACCAGCTCAGGCGCATCGGCCTGTGGGTGCCCGACGGCCCGTACGAGACGCTGGCCGGGCTCGTCGCCACGAAACTGGGCCGGATACCGGTCAAGGGCGACAGCGTCGCCGTCGACGGCTGGCGCCTCGACGTGGTGGACGCGTCGGGACACCGGGCCGCGCGCGTGCTGATGCACGCACCGACCGCCAGGCAGGAGGGGGAGCGGTGACCGTCGTCCAGTTGCTGATCGGTCTGCTGACGCTCGTCGCGAACGCCTTCTTCGTGGGCGCCGAATTCGCGCTGATCTCCGTCCGCCGCAGCCAGATCGAGCCACGCGCCGAGGCGGGCGACCGCCGGGCGCGCAGCGTGCTGTGGGGACTGGAGCACGTGTCGGCGCTGCTGGCGGCCGCGCAACTCGGCATCACCCTGTGCACGCTGGTGCTGGGCGTGGTCGCCGAACCCGCGATCGAGCATCTGCTGGAGCCGGTGTTCCACGCGGCGGGGATCCCGGAGGGCGTCGGCCGTGCCGTGTCCTTCGTGATCGCGCTGACCCTCGCGACGTATCTGCACATGCTGCTCGGCGAGATGGTGCCGAAGAACATTGCGCTCGCGGAGCCGGTGCGTCTGGCGCTGCTGCTCGGCCCGCCGCTGGTCGGCCTGTCCCGGACGCTGCGACCGGTGATCTTCACCGTGAACACCTTCGCGAACGCGCTGCTCACACTGTTGCGCGTGGAGACGAGGGACGAGGTCTCGGCCACCTTCTCGGACGACGAGCTGGCGCGGCTCGTCAGGGACTCCACCGACGCCGGACTCATCGACAACCGCGCCCAGGAGCGGCTGCACGACGCGCTGGAGCTGGGCCGCAGGCCCGTGCGCGATGTGGTGGTTCCGCTGGAACGCGTCGTCTACGCGCGCCTGGGCGTCACCCCGGAGGAGTTGGAGCAACTGTCCGCCGAGTCCGGGTTCTCGCGCTTCCCGGTCGTGGACGAGGGCCGCAGGATCGTCGGCTATCTGCACGTCAAGGACGCGCTGGACGCGTCGCCGCGGGACCGGCCCTTCCGGCTGCGGGACCTGCGCCCCATCCCTCGGGTGCGCGAGGAGGCACCCCTGGACGACGTGCTCACCGCGATGCGCGCCAGCCGCACGCACCTGGCGGCGGTCCTCGGCGAAGACGGACGGCTGGCGGGCCTGGTGACCATGGAGGACGTACTGCGACAGCTCTTCGGCCAGCCGGTGTGATGAGGGGGCGGCGGGGCCGGGGCGGCAATTTCGACATGCCGACGGGCCGTGGTTGCTCCCGGCGAGCCGACCGGCGGCCGCCCAGGGATCTGCCCTTGGCGGCCCGGCCTGAGCGCCGTGGCGGGTTCGCGCGCCGGACCGCCGGGCTCCCCTCGCCTCACCAGGCTCACGGCAGCCCCCGGCTCCTGTCGGCCCGCCCTGGATCTCACGGCTGCCGGAGCCCGCAGCCCCAGCCCCCGTTCAACGCCGCGGTACCCGCGGCCGGCCGTACGGGACGAGGCGCCGACGGCCGGAGGGCGCCGGGTGCGGGGCGACCGACCGGCGGGTATGTCGGCGGGATACCATCAACGGCGCCATGCAGACGAATCCCACATACAGCAGTCTGGTCGCGGTCGGCGACTCCTTCACCGAAGGCATGTCGGACCTGCTGCCCGACGGTTCCTACCGCGGCTGGGCCGATGTCCTGGCGGGCCGGATGGCCGCACGGACGCCCGGATTCCGCTATGCCAACCTCGCCGTGCGCGGCAAGCTGATCGGGCAGATCGTCGACGAGCAGGTGGACGTCGCCGCCGCGATGCGGCCCGATGTCATCACCCTGGTCGGCGGTCTCAACGACACGCTTCGACCCAAGTGCGACATGGGCCGCGTACGGGATCTGCTGACGCAGGCCGTGGAGCGGCTGGCGCCGTCCTGCGAGCAGCTCGTCCTGATGCGCAGCCCCGGCCGGCAGGGCCCCGTCCTGGAACGGTTCCGGGCCCGCATGGAGGAGCTGTTCGCCTGCGTCGACGAGCTCGCCGAGCAGCACGGCGCGGTCGTGGTCGACCTGTACGGAGCGCCCTCGCTCACCGACCCGCGCCTTTGGGACGTCGACCGCCTCCACCTCACGGCCGCGGGACACCACCGGGTGGCGGAAGCCGTTTGGCAGACGCTCGGATACGCGGCGGAGGATACGGAGTGGCGCACGCCACTGCCTCCGGCCGCGCCGCCGAACTGGCTCGCCCGTCGGGGCGCGGACGTCCGCTTCACCCGGCAGCACCTGCTGCCGTGGATAGGACGGCGGCTGACCGGCCGCTCCTCGGGTGACGGCCGACCGGCCAAGCGGCCGGAACTGCTGCCCTACGAGGGCCCTGTCGCCCAGTAGTACGGAACGCTCCGGAGGGAGTCCCGCGTGACCACCGAGGTGATCAATCTGAAGGGCCGCCTGCACGAGTTCGGCCCGCGGCTGGAGCACGCCCCCGAGGACCTCGTCTACATCGGCCGCCGCCTGACCAGAGGCGGCTGGGATCTCCCCCAGCACCCCCTGTACAACCCGTTCCAGATCGACACCCCGAAGAAGAAGCACGACGGGACGCGGGCCCAGGTGATGGCCAAGTACCGCGAGTACCTCAGGGACCGCCCCGATCTGCTGGCCCTGGTGCCCGAACTGCGGGGCAGGACCCTCGCGTGCTGGTGCGCGCCCGAGCTCTGCCACGGGGACATCCTGGCGGAGGTGGCGGACCGGCCGAAGCGCGCGGGACACAGGTCGTAGCCACCGTGGCCGCCGCTCTCCGATCGGGCGACTGGCGTCAGGGAGCTCGCCGTTCTGCGTGACGGCGGTCTCGTAGGTTCCGCCGAACCGCCCCATGGCGCTGGCCTGCACGAATCGCCAGTAGAATCCGTACACGTGACTGCTGCGCCCGCGAAGCCCCGTATCCCGAACGTCCTGGCCGGACGCTATGCCTCGGCCGAGCTTGCCACGCTCTGGTCGCCCGAGCAGAAGGTGAGGCTGGAGCGACAGCTCTGGCTCGCGGTGCTGCGGGCCCAGAAGGATCTCGGGATCGAGGTGCCGGACGAGGCGATCGCCGACTACGAGCGCGTCCTCGACCAGGTCGACCACGCCTCGATCGCCGAGCGCGAGAAGGTCACACGGCACGATGTGAAGGCGCGGATCGAGGAGTTCAACGATCTCGCCGGGCACGAGCACGTGCACAAGGGCATGACCTCCCGCGACCTCACCGAGAACGTCGAGCAGTTGCAGATCCGGCTCTCGCTGGCGCTGATGCGCGACCGCACGGTGGCCGTGCTGGCGCGCCTCGGCAAGCTCGCGGCCGAGTACGGCGAACTGGTCATGGCCGGCCGCTCCCACAACGTCGCCGCCCAGGCCACCACCCTCGGCAAGCGTTTCGCCACCGCCGCTGACGAACTGCTGGTCGCGTTCGGCCGCCTGGAGGAACTGCTCGGCCGCTACCCGCTGCGCGGCATCAAGGGCCCCGTCGGCACCGCGCAGGACATGCTCGACCTGCTCGGTGGCGACGCGCGCAAGCTTGCCGATCTGGAGCGCCGGATCGCCGAGCACCTGGGTTTCGCGCAGGCCTTCACCTCGGTCGGCCAGGTGTACCCCCGCTCGCTCGACTACGAGGTCGTCACCGCACTGGTGCAGCTGGCTGCCGCGCCGTCGTCGCTGGCGAAGACGATCCGGCTGATGGCCGGGCACGAGCTGGTGACCGAGGGCTTCAAGCCCGGGCAGGTCGGCTCCTCCGCGATGCCGCACAAGATGAACACCCGCTCCTGCGAACGCGTCAACGGTCTGATGGTCGTCCTGCGCGGCTACGCCTCCATGACCGGCGAGCTGGCGGGCGACCAGTGGAACGAGGGCGACGTGTCCTGCTCGGTGGTGCGCCGGGTCGCCCTGCCGGACGCGTTCTTCGCGCTGGACGGTCTGCTGGAGACGTTCCTGACGGTGCTCGACGAGTTCGGTGCCTTCCCGGCGGTCGTGGCACGTGAGCTGGACCGCTACCTGCCGTTCCTCGCCACCACGAAGGTGCTGATGGCCTCGGTCCGCGCGGGCGTCGGCCGCGAGGTCGCGCACGAGGCGATCAAGGAGAACGCCGTGGCCTGCGCCCTCGCCATGCGTGAGCAGGGTGCGGAGCGCAACGAGCTGCTGGACAAGCTGGCCGCCGACGAGCGCATCCCGCTGGACCGCGCCCAGCTGGACGCGCTGATGGCGGACAAGCTGTCCTTCACGGGCGCCGCGGCCGAGCAGGTCGCCGCCGTCGTGGGCCGCATCGAGGAGCTCGTGAAGCAGCACCCGGAGGCCGCCGGCTACACCCCGGGGGCGATCCTCTGAGCGGGTTCATCCCGGCGGAACCGGAGGCCGCCCGCGAACGTCCGGTGCCGGACGTGGTCGGTGACGGCCCGCGGTTGCTGCCGCCGCGGGGGGCCACGTCGCCGAGGCCGCGCCGGTAGTTGCGGCCGAGTCGCTGTCCGCCTGCCGCGAGCGCCGGATCATGTCGCCCAGGCTGCTGATCGTGCGCTGCTTGCGCACAGGCCGAACGCCGCCGTCCAGCCTCCCCGGGGGCAGGGTTGTCGGGGTTCGCGGTGGGCGCCGTGGCGGCCGGCGCAGCCCCAACCGATGCCCTTGGCGACGAACGTGCACAGCTTGCCCGGGCTCGAAGGTGAAGGTGATCTCCGACCGACGCCCTCGTCGCCCGCCTGCGCAGGGGCCGCTCGAAAGGTGACAGGATCGGTGTCATGGGCACCGAGACGGACTGGGTCTACCGGGTGTTCGAGCCGCACGGCTCGGAAGGATGGCGCCCCTACGGCAGCGACCCCGAACGGTGGCAGGGTGCGATCACCGCCGCCGATTCCAGCGAGGGCGCCCAGTACGCCGTCGCCCTCGTGGTGGCCGATCTGATGACCGAGTGGAGGATGCGCGGCCAGCCGCGGGCGAAGCACGTGCGGGTCTTCCTCTGGCGCGATGCGGAGGGCGACGCGGCGGACGCGGACATCATCGTGGAGGTCCGGCCGGATATCCACGCAGAGTGACCGCAGGCGGCCGACTTCACACAACGGCGGGATACCGGCCCGGGGCCCGCCCGAACATCGAACATATCTGCCGCTACCGCGCCCGGATCTCCGGACCGGGACACCAGCCGCTGATGGCTCCGGTCTCCGCTCTCCTCGGGCATCCGGGCACTTCGGGCATCCCGGCGCTTCAGGCGCCACGCGTCCGCGCGCAGCTCGGGTGGTGCCCGGCCCTCGCGGGTGTGCGCGGCGCCGAGTACGATCCGCCCAACACGCGCACGAGCTGGGAGGACGGACGTTGGGGCGGCTGACCGGCGGGGACCCCTCTCTGCTTCGAAGGATCAACTCGGCGGTGGTGCTGCATGCGCTGCGTGCCACGGACTGCGCGACCCTCACCGAGATCACCCGGGTGACGGGGTTGTCCCGGCCGACCGTCGAGGGCGTGGTCGAGGGGCTGATCGAGGCCGGGCTCGTGGTGGAGCAGGCGGCCGAGGAGGGGGCTGCCCGGCGCCAGGGCCGGCCGGCACGGAGGTTCCGGTTCCGGGCTGAAGCGGGCCATCTGCTCGGCCTGGACGTCGGCGCGCACCGGGTGACCGCACTTCTGGCGGACCTCGACGGCAGGGAACTGGGCACCCTGTCCAAGGACGTCTCCGAGACGGCGTCGGCCGACGAGCGTCTGGAGCGGCTGCGGAGCACGGTCGCCGAATTGCTGCGCCGGGCGGGCGTGGCCCGGGGCTCGTTGCGCGCCGTCGGTGTGGGCAGCCCCGGGATCGTGGAGGCGGACGGCACCGTGCGCCTGGGTACGGCCTTGCCCGAGTGGACCGGTTTGAATCTGGGCGAACGGCTCAGCCGCTCCTTCAAATGCCCGGTGCTTGTCGAGAACGATGCCAATGCGGCGGCCGTGGCCGAGCACTGGAAGGGCGCCGCCGGCGAGTCCGACGACGTCGTCTTCGTACTGGCCGGGCTGAGCCCCGGCGCCGGTGCACTGATCGGCGGACGGCTGCACCGCGGCTACGGCGGGGCGGCCGGGGAGATCGGCGCACTGCATCTGCTGGGCCGTGGGGCGGCCCCGGAGGCGCTGCTGTCCACCACGGACGAGCCGCTGCAGCCGCTGGACGAGCAGCAGGTCGCCGATGTGTTCGCGCTCGCCCGCCAGGGCGACCAGCGCGCCCGCGCCGCCGTGGACCGGTTCATCCAGCGGCTCGTGCACGACGTGGCGGCCCTCGTCCTGGCCCTCGACCCGGAACTCGTCGTCATCGGCGGCTGGGCGACTGGCCTGGACGGGGTGCTGGACCCGCTGCGCCAGGAGCTGGCCCGCTACTGTCTGCGCCCCCCGAGGGTGACCCTGTCACGGCTGGGCGAGGCCGCGGTGGCGACGGGGGCGCTGCGGCTGGCGCTGGACCATGTGGAAGAGCAACTGTTCGCGGTGGAGGGCACGGTGACGGCGCGGCGCTGAACGCGGGCACATGGCGAAGGATCAGCGCATGCGGGCGAAGGAAGCACCCCCGCGACCGGGGTACAGCCGGGAGCAAAGGTGTCGCGCGCCCCGGTTGGCCGGGGCGCGACGGATGAGGCTCTCGTCGGTGGCAGGCGGCCCGTGGCGTGGCCATGGCGTGACCGTGGCGTTGGGCGCCGCCGTCGGAGGGGTCAGGAGGCGCGGCGCTCCGGGTCGTGGTGGATCTCGACGCCGCCGGAGTCGCCGAAGGTAAGACGGCAGGTGTCGGCGCGGTACGTCGCTACGGATACGGCCGCGGTGCGTCCCTCGGCGAAGAAACGGGTGGTGACGACGAGGACGGGCGCGCCGGGCAGCCGGTCGAGTTCCTTGGCGTCCTCGGCGCTCGCCGAGCCCAGCTCGACGGCCTGCTCCCGGCCCTCCAGCCCCAGGCGCTGCAGCTCGCGCAGCACCGCACGCGCGCGTGCCGCGCCCGAGGGCGCGTCGATCGCGGAGAGGTCGGGTGCCGAGGATTCGGGGATGTAGAGAAGCTCGGCGGCGACGGGCTGGCCGTGCGTCACGCGGGAGCGGCGCACGGTGTGCACTTGTTCGTCCTGTGCGGCGTCCAGGAAGCCGGCCACGGCGGCTGGCGGGACCGCCGCCGTACAGTCCACGGGCTGCCAGGCATCGCCGGGCGCGCCCGGCCAGGTGTGCTGCTCGGAGCCCACGGCCACGCCCACGCGCGGCGGGGCGACGGTGGTGCCGACACCACGGCGGCGCTGCAGTCGGCCTTCCAGTTCGAGCTGCTCGAGGGCCTGACGGAGCGTGGCACGGGCGACGCCGAAGCGGGCGGCGAGATCCCGTTCGTTGGGCAGGATCTCGCCCACGGAGAACTCGGAGTCGAGAGCTTCCGTGAGCACGGTCTTGAGGTGCCAGTACTTAGGCTCAGGCACCGATTCCAGCTGCGTGGTCCCCACCCTGTCCTCCGCAATCGCCGTGGGCCCGGCGGCGTTTCAGCGCCCTTGTTTATTAAAGGTTGTTGCACTTCTCTGCGACCATAGGGCGACCCCCACCCTTGGTCAAGACCAATCCTCGGCCCCTTACTGACCGCACAGACGTGGTGCCGCAGAGCGTTCACACGGTGTTCGTGGGGGGCGACGTGCAGGAGACGGCGGCGAAGCGTCCGTTCACGGACGGCGGGTGGGCCGATACCCCGGCTCGACCCGCCGCGAGATACGACCCGGCCCACCGCGAGGGGGCCGGCGCCCCTCATACGTGCCGACTCCGTGCGCCGAAGCGGTCAGGAGACCTTGAACGCCAGCAGGTCCACCGGGGTGATGACCGGGGCCGAGCCGAGCATGGTTTCCGCCGCGCCCATGAGCGCCGCTGCGATCCGGCCTCGGAGGTGACTCTCCCGCCCCTGCTCGTCGTTGAAGGTGTCGAAGACCCCGAAGGTGGTGGCATCCTGACGGAACGCGAACCAGGTGACCGTGTGCTGCTCCTCCTCGGCCAGCTCCACCGCATCGCGCAGCATCGCCTCCACCTGGTCGGCGTACTCCGCCTTGGCTTCGATGCGCGCCAACAGACCGATCTTCATCGTGGTCACTCCTCGTCTTGTAACTGCCGGGCTTCCGGCATGCAGCGAACCTATGTCGCCGCCGAGTGATCACATCAGTGGCAGAAACGACTCCATTGATAGTGTTTCCGTCATGCAAGTAGCGATTCTCGTCTACGACGGAGTGTTCGACTCCGGGCTCGCGGCCATCCTCGACGTGCTCGACGGCGCGAACGCAATGGGCGAGGAGATCTCCGAACCGCCGGCTTGGAACGTGACGACGGTCGGATTCCGCCCTCAGGTGCGAACCGGAGCGGGGCACATCGTGACCGCACGGCCCGTCGCACACGTCGGGACAGCGGATCTGCTGATCGTCCCCGCCCTGGCCGAGCGCCGACCCGCAGCACTCCTCGACCATGTCGGCGGGGACCAGTCGCTCCCCGTCCGCAACCTGATCGCCCAAGCGCGTGAGCACGGCATCCCGGTCGCCTCGGCATGCACCGGCACGTTCCTGCTGGCCGAGGCGGGGGTTCTGCACGGTCTCCGCGCCACCACGAGCTGGTGGCTGGCACCGGTGTTCCGCGCCAGATACCCCACGGTCCAGCTCGATCAGAGCAAGATGGTCATCGCCTCGGGCGAAGTCACCACCGCGGGCGCGGCGTTCGGGCATGTCGATCTCGCCCTGGCGATCGTACGGGCGAGCAGTCCCGCTCTGGCCGACCTGGTCGCGCGCTACTTGGTCGTGGACGAACGTCCGTCGCAGTCCGCCTACACCATCCCGAGCGCCCTGGCGCAGAGGGATCCGACCGTCGCGGCCTTCGAACGCTGGGCCCGTGAACGTCTGGCCGAGCCGATCAGCGTCCCGGAGGCCGCCAGGTCCCTGGGCGTCAGCGAACGGACGCTCCAACGCACGGTGCAGCGCGTCCTTGGAACCTCACCCATCCGCTTCATCCAGGACCTGAGGGTCGAACGGGCCGCTCATCTGCTGCGCACCACCGACCTGCCGCTGGAGACCATCTCCCGGAAGGTCGGCTACGAGCACGCCAACACCCTGCGAGTGCTCCTGCGTGAACGCACGGGCAAGACCACCTCGGCCCTCCGCCGCTTCTGACCCACTGGGCGATCGACGCCCAGGCTTCTCGTTCCGGTGGCAACCCTCCACCCGGGCACCGCCCGCCCAGCCGACCGGCAAGGACGCCAGCTTCTGCGGGTTGCGCACGATGTAGACGTATTGAATGCGCCCTTCCGCGACGTCCAGTTGGAGGACGCTGTCGGGCTTGCCGCCGGAGAGGATCAACAGGGCCGGACCGCCGTTGAGTTCCAGGAAGCGGAACGACGGGTCCGGGATGCCCTTGCCCGCCACACCCAGGATGAAGCGTCCGACCTTTTCGGCGGTCTCGAGGATCCGCAACGGCGCCTTGGCACGCCCGCCGCTGTCGCCGACGAGCCGGACGTCCGGTGCGAGCAGTGCCATCAGGCCTTCGAGGTCGCCCTCCGCCGACGCGGCCAGAAACCGCTCGGTCAGATCACGGCGCTGGGCCGGGTCGACCTCGTAGCGCGGCCGTCGTTCCTCGACGTGCCTGCGGGCCCGTCCGGCGAGCTGGCGCACCGCGGCCTCGCTGCGGTCCAGGGTGGCGGCGATCTCCGCGAACGGATACCCGAAGGCCTCGCGGAGGACGAACACCGCCCGCTCCAGCGGCGACAGGGACTCCAGGACGACAAGAACGGCTAGCGAGACGGAGTCTGCAAGCACGGCCCGCTCCGCCGCGTCCGGCACGGTGTCACCGAAGTCGGTGACGTACGGCTCCGGCAGCCACGGACCCACGTACGCCTCTTTGCGCGTCTGCGCCCGGCGCAGCCGGTCGACGGCCAGCCGGGTGGTGATGCGCACGAGGTAGCCGCGCGGCTCGCGTACGGCGTCACGGTCGGCACCGGACCAGCGCAGCCAGGCCTCCTGGACCACGTCCTCGGCGTCGGCGACCCGGCCGAGCATGCGGTAGGCGACGCCCATCAGGACGGGGCGGTGCGCTTCGAAAACCTCGGTCGCGGTGTCGCGTGTCACGGCCCCATCCCATCCGACACGCTCTGCCGTGTCCAGGCGCAACCGCTGTCGTGCGGAGCACAATTGCCGCGGACCGCCGACGGCTCGCGGTGCCGATCGGTGCGTACGCGCGCGTGGTTCGCAACGACCGGGGGCTACCCGCGGGTAGCAATTGCTGACAAGCTGTCTACAACACCGTCCGTCAACGTGTCCCAGACGAGGAGCAAGCACCATGGCCGCCACGGTCTCCTTCAGCGTTCCCTCTCCGCACGGCCCGCGGACCGTGACCGTCTCCTACGCGCGCGTGGGCTCCGGCGAACCGCTCCTGCTGTTGCACGGCATAGGCCACCACCGGCAGGCCTGGGACCCGGTCGTGCACATCCTGGCGGCAGAGCGGGACGTGATCGCGGTCGACCTCCCCGGCTTCGGCGCGTCCCCGGCCCTGCCCGACGGACTCGCCTACGACCTGTCGACCGTGGTGCCCGCGCTCGGCTCGCTGTGCGAGGCGCTGGAGATCGACCGCCCGCATGTGGCGGGCAACTCACTGGGCGGTCTGCTGGCTCTGGAGCTGGGCCGCGGGAAGCTCGTACGGTCCGTCACCGCGCTGTCGCCCGCCGGGTTCTGGTCCCCGTTCGAGCGACGGTACGCTTTCACGGTCCTCACCGCGATGCGGCAGGGCGCGCAGACCATGCCGCTGCCGGTGGTGGAGCGGCTGTCCCGCACGGCGGCCGGGCGCGCGATGCTGACGAGCACCATCTACGCCCGTCCCGCCCGCCGTTCGCCCGAGGCCGTCGTCGCCGAGACCCTCGCGCTGGCCCGTGCCGAGGGGTTCGCCGACACCCTCCGGGCCGGAACGTCGGTCCAGTTCACCGAGGACGTGCCCGGGCTGCCCGTCACCGTGGCCTGGGGCACCCGGGACATGATCCTGATGCGCCGTCAGGGCGTCCGCGCCAAGCAGATCATCCCCAAGGCCAGGCTGGTGCGGCTGCCCGGCTGCGGCCACGTCCCGATGAACGACGATCCGGCGCTGGTCGCGCGGGTCATCCTGGACGGCAGCCGCTGAGCGCCCCGAGCGCGCCCCGCCAGAAGTCCCGGCGCCCGACGCTGGAGGGTCAACGCAACCGAGCCCAGTGCCACTCCGGCCCCTACCAGCTCGCTCGCGACGGCCGACGCGATGCGGTACTGGCCGAACTGCACACCGCACACTGGGCCACCCGGATCCGCGCGGGCCGCCGCGTCCACGGACCGCACTCGCCGAACTGCCGGCGCGCGGCCGGGGATGCGGCTCGGCTGACTGCTCGTGCCAAGTGCGTACACCGAAGAGGTCGTCGAACGCAAAAGGACCATGGACCGGGCGGGCGTACGGGCGATGCCGGAGGCCAGGCGCGCGTGACGGCCGGGGACGTCCCCGGGTGGCGCGGTCCGCTGTTCACCCGGGGTTTGCGTATGCGCTGCGGCGCACCAGTAGGTGTGGCAGTGCCCACTGGCCGGAACCGTCCCTGGAGGCGCATCCATGTCACACCGTCCCTTTCCCGGCCGCCGCAGCGTGCTGCGCGGCACCCTGGCCGCGTCGGCGGCCCTGTCCCTGCCCACCACGCTCGGCGCGGCACCGGCGTTCGCCCTGTCGGGGCGGCCGAAGGCGGGATGGGGCGTCCAGGCCGGAGACGTGACCGCGCACTCCGGTCTCGTCTGGGTGCGCTCCGACCGCCCGGCCCGGATGATCGTCGAGACCGCCGCGACGGACTCGTTCCGCAATGCCCGCAGATGGCAGGGCCCGCTGCTGGGCGCGGACACGGACTTCACGGGGACCGCACGGCTGCACGGGCTGCCGGCCGGACAGCAGATCCACTACCGCGTGCTCCTCGCCGACCCGGACGACCAGCGGCGCACCGGCGAGCCCATGACGGGCACCTTCCGCACGACACCGACCGGACGGCGCCGCGGAGTGCGTTTCCTGTGGTCGGGCGACCTGGCGGGCCAGGGCTGGGGCATCAATCCGGACCTCGGCGGATACCGGATCTACGACGCGATGGCCAAGCTCGACCCGGACTTCTTCCTCTGCAGCGGCGACAACATCTACGCCGACGGGCCGATCTCGGCGACCCAGGCCCTGCCCGGCGGCGGCACCTGGCGGAACATCACCACCGAGGAGAAGTCCAAGGTCGCCGAGACCCTGGCCGAGTACCGCGGCAACTTCCGCTACAACCTGCTGGACGAGAACCTGCGGCGGTTCAACGCCCAGGTGCCCTCGATCATCCAGTGGGACGACCACGAGGTCCGCAACAACTGGTATCCGGGCGAGGTGATCGCCTCCTCCGACAGCCGCTACACGGAGAAGAGCATCGACGTGCTCGCAGCCCGGGCCCGGCGCGCGTTCAGCGAGTACTTCCCGGTCTCGACGCTGCGGCCGGGCGACGGAAACGGCCGGGTGTACCGGGTCATGCGGCACGGTCCCCTGCTGGACGTGTTCGTCCTGGACATGCGCAGCTACCGCAACGCCAACTCGCCGGACAACCAGACCGTCGACCCGCAGGGCATCCTCGGCGCCGAGCAACTGGAGTGGCTCAAGCGGGAGCTGGCACGGTCCCGCGCGGTGTGGAAGGTGATCGCGGCGGACATGCCGCTCGGCCTGGTGGTGCCGGACCCGATGGAGAACAAACCCAACTTCGAGGCGGTGGCACAGGGCGACCCGGGCGCACCGCTCGGGCGAGAGCTGCAGATCGCGGAGCTGCTGCGGTTCGTCAAGCACCGGAGGATCACGGGCACGCTGTGGCTGACGGCCGATGTGCACCACACCTCGGCGCAGCACTACCAGCCCTCGCGCGCCGCGTTCACCGACTTCGAGCCGTTCTGGGAGTTCGTCTCGGGGCCGCTCAACGCCGGTGCCTTCCCGGCCAGCGCCCTGGACAACACCTTCGGCCCGGAGCGGGTGTTCGTGAAGGCGCCGACCGCCTCCAACGTCTCGCCCGCAGGCGGTTACCAGTTCTTCGGCGAGGTGGAGATCGACGGGGACAGCGGAGAGCTGACGGTCCGGCTGCGCGAGCAGGACGGGACCGTACTGTTCACACAGGCGCTACAGCCGGGCCGCGTGGGGCAGTGACGCGCCCGCCGGGCCGACGACTCGGCGGGGCCGTGCAGGGCCGCCCTGACCAGGCAGGTTGCGCGCCTGGTCGGGGCCGGCGGCAAAGCTTCCCCCAAAAGAACAACAAAAAGGGCAGATCTACCTTTAACCGATCAGTCACAAAGCGTTCGTGATCACGCAACACCCTTCCTTCACAGTGGTTGCATGACTCGAGACATGTCTGACGTAACGCGGGCGAAGCACGGTCGTCCGGTGCACCACTGGCGCCGGGACGTGGTCGAACTCGCAGCCCTGTTCACGGCGGTAGCGGTGGCGGACGCGGTGGCCAATCTGATCGGGCACGGCCCCGACGGTCCCGTCCTGCTGCTGATGTCGGCGGTGGCACTGGTCGCGACGGCCGCCTTCCACACATGGTGGTCACGCCGCCACGGTCATGCGCCGCCCGTGAGCGATACCGGCGCCCGGCCGCTCGCCGAGGGGCGGCAGGCCGGGCCGTCCGGGACCGAAGCAGCGGGCGGAGCGAGCGCGCTGTGGCGGATGCGGACGACGGTGAAGGACGAGCCGGGCTCGCTGGCCGCACTGTGCACGGCACTGGCCGGACTGCGGATCGACATCCTCAGCCTGCAGACCCACCCGCTGGCACAGGGCACGGTCGACGAGTTCCTGCTGCGGGCACCGGCGGAACTGGACGCGGCCGAGGTCACGCGTGCCGTCTCGGCGGCCGGCGGCGACGGGACCTGGATCGAGCGGGCCGACGCCCATGACCTGGTGGACGTACCGACCCGGGTGCTGGGCCTGGCCACCCGCACCGCTCTGGACGCTGCCGAACTACCGCTCGCGCTCCGCCAGTTGCTCGGCCGGTGCACCATCCGCTCCCTGCCCGCCCGCTCCCCCGGCTCGGGCCGGGCGGAGGAGGACGCTCCCGTCGAGGGGGCCCTCGAGGACACGTTGATGCGGCTGCGGGCACCGGAGGGCGGGGTGATCACGGTCGAGCGGCCGTATCTGCCGTTCACGCCGACGGAGTTCGCGCGGGCGCGGGCACTGGTGGAACTGGATGCGCGGCTCGGTCCGCGCATCCCGCGCAGCCAGGACGTGCTGACGCTGCCCGAGGGCAACGCGATCACCGTACGGCGGGCCGACACCTCGGACCTCGAGGCGGCGAAGGAGATGCACGAGCGGTGCTCGGCACGCACGCTGAGCATGCGCTACCACGGCCCGGTCGGCGACGCGGACCGCTACCTCAGCCATCTGCTCAGCCCGCGCTTCGGCCGGACCCTCGCGGTGCAGACGGCGTCGGGCCAGATCGTCGGCCTCGGGCACCTGCTGTGGGACGGCGACGAGACGGAGGTCGCGCTGCTCGTCGAGGACGACTGGCAGCGGCGGGGTATCGGCGCCGAACTCCTCGGGCGCCTGGTGACGATGGCGGTCGAGGCGGGCTGCGAGAGCGTCTATGCGGTCACCCAGGCTTCCAACACGGGCATGGTCGCCGCCATGCGCGGCCTGGGACTTCCCCTCGACTACCAGATCGAGGAGGGCACCCTGGTCGTCACGGCCCGCTTGGACGCGACACCGGTGGCCTCGCGCCTGCCCTACGGCCAGACACCCCAGCGGCACGGAGGCAGGAGCACACAGGACTGACGTCGCGCACACCACGCACGAGCCACGAATGCCGACCGGCCCGGCGCACCCGCCGGGCCGGTCGGCGTACGCCCGGCTCCTACCGCCCCGCTACCTCCTCCCGCCGCCGGTCGCCGCCGGAGCGCTCCGCTCCCAGGGCGCCCTCCAGATCGGCCCACAGGTCCTCGACGTCCTCCAGGCCCACCGACAGCCGCAGCAACCGGTCGCTCACTCCCGCGCCCCGGCGGTCCGTCGCGTCCACGATGCGGTGGCTGATGGACGCCGGATGCTGGATGAGGCTGTCGACGCTGCCGAGGCTCACTGCGGGAGTGATCAGACGGACCCCGGCGATCACCGCGTGAGGATCGCCGTACACCTCGAAGGCGACCATCGCGCCGCCGATCCGCGGATAGTGGACACGGGCGACCCGTGGGTCGGCGGCGAGACGGCGGGCGAGCTCGGCGGCGGTGGAGGACGCGGCCCGGACCCGTACCGGCAGCGTCGACAGACCGCGCAGCAGCAGATAGCCGGCGAGCGGATGGAGCACCCCGCCGGTGGCGAAGCGCACCTGGCGCAGCCGGCGCGCCAGCTCCTCGTCGCAGGCCACCACGCCGCCCATCACATCGCCGTGGCCGCCGAGGTACTTCGTGGCGCTGTGCAGCACCAGTCGCGCTCCCTGCTCTGCGGGGCGCTGCAGTACCGGCGTCGCGAAGGTGTTGTCCGCCAGCAGCGGCACCGAACCGCAGGCATGGGCGACCGCGCGCAGGTCGATCTCCGCGAGCGTCGGGTTGGCCGGGGACTCCACCATGACGAGCCCGGTGTCGGGACGCAGCGCCTCGGATATGCCCGCCGGGTCGGTCCAGGTGACCTCGGAGCCCAGCAGCCCGGCGGTCAGCAGATGGTCACTGCACCCGTACAGCGGTCGTACTGCGACGACGTGGCGCAGACCCAGGGCGTTCCGCATGAGCAGCACGGCGCTCAGCGCGGCCATGCCGCTGGCGAACGCGACGGCGCTCTCGGTGCCCTCCAGCCGGGCGAGCGCTGTCTCGAAGCGAGCGACGGTGGGATTACCGAGCCGCCCGTAGACGGGCGGCCCCATGAGCTCTGCGCCGTCGGCCGCGAAGGCGTCGATGCGGGCTGCCTCACCCCGGCTGTCGTGGGAGGGGTAGGTCGTGGACAGGTCGAGGGGCGGGGCGTGCAGCCCGAGAGCGGGAAGGTCCTCGCGTCCGGCGTGCACGGCCTCGGTGGCCAGTGCCCGGAGGGCGGAGTGATCCCCGACGTGATCGCCGCGGAATGCGTCCTGCGCGTCATACGCATCATGAGTACCGGAAGACATGAGCGGCAGACTGAACACCGGCCGGGGCCACCGCGGCGAAACCCGTGTTACGTTCGGCACATGGCCGAAACTGTCGTACTGGACCCGGTGGATCTCCATCTTCTGCGGCTGCTGCAGAACGACGCCCGGTCCACCTACCGTGACCTGGCAGCGCAGGTCGGGGTCGCGCCCTCGACCTGTCTTGACCGGGTGACCAGGCTGCGCCGTTCGGGGGTGATTCTCGGCCATCAGCTGCGGCTGGACCCGGCGAAGCTGGGGCGCGGCCTCCAGGCGCTGCTGCTGGTTCAGGTCAGACCGCACCGGCGGGAGCTGGTCGGACCCTTCGTGGAACGGATCCGTGCCCTGCCCGAGTCCCGCACGGTCTTCCACCTCACCGGCCCGGACGACTACCTCGTGCATGTCGCGGTCGCGGACATGGCGGACCTCCAGCGGCTGGTCCTGGACGAGTTCACGGCGCGGCGCGAGGTGGCGCGGGTGGAGACCCGGCTGATCTTCCAGCAGTGGGACTGCGGCCCGCTGCTGCCACCCGGGCAGAACTTGCCGAAACCAGCTGAACAGGCGTAAGCCGAGCGCGGAATCCCCGTGACGCGGACCACGTCGCCGTATCAGGATGGTCCGCATGTCAGACACCACCAGGAGCCCCTTGCCCCGGGAGGTCGCCGACGCCTATGTCGACGCCCTCGTCGCCCTCGACCCGGTAACCGGCACGTACCTCGGTGTGAAGGAAAGTTCCAGCAAGCTGCCCGACACCTCGCCCGCGGGCCAGGAGGAGCTCGCCGAGCTGGCGCGGGCCACCCTGGCACGGCTCGATGAGGCGGAGCGCCGGCCCGGCGCGGACAGTGACATCGAGCGCCGGTGCGCTCGCCTTCTGCGTGAGCGGCTCACGGCCGAACTCGCGGTGCACGGGGCCGACGAGGGCCTCAGAGCGGTGGGCAACATGCACACCTCGGTGCACGCCGTACGCGAGGTCTTCACTCTGACCCCCACGGCGACGGAGGAGGACTGGGCTGCGGTCGCCGAGCGGCTGCGTGCCGTGCCGGCCGCCCTGCGCGGCTACCGCGAGTCCATCGCCCTCGGCCTGGAGCGCAAGCTGCATGCCGGCCCGCGCCCGACCGCGACCTTCGTCGAGCAGCTCAGCGAGTGGTCGGACACGGACGGCCACGGCCGTGGCTGGTTCGAGGACTTCGCCTCCCAGGGTCCCGAGTCGCTGCGTGCGGAGCTGGACGAGGCCGCGCGTGCGGCGACCGCGGCCGTCGTCGAGCTGCGGGACTGGGTACGCGACGTGTACGCGCCGACGGTCGAGGGCGCGCCGAACACGGTCGGCCGTGAGCGCTACGCCCACTGGGCGCGCTACTTCAACGGGACGGACCTGGACCTCGACGAGGCGTACGCGTACGGCTGGTCCGAGTACCACCGCATCCTCGGCGAGATGAAGAAGGAGGCCGAGAAGATCCTGCCGGGCGCCGAGACGCCGTGGGTGGCGCTCGCGCACCTCGACGAGCACGGCGCCCACATCGAGGGCGTCGACGAGGTCCGGGTGTGGCTCCAGGGCCTGATGGACGAGGCGATCGAGGCGCTCGACGGCACTCACTTCGAACTCGCCGACGATGTGCGCAAGGTGGAGTCGTGCATCGCGCCACCCGGCAGCGCGGCGGCACCGTACTACACGGCGCCGTCCGCCGACTTCTCCCGCCCGGGCCGGACCTGGCTGCCGACGATGGGGCAGACCCGGTTCCCGGTGTACGACCTGGTCTCCACCTGGTATCACGAGGGCGTCCCCGGACACCATCTCCAGCTCGCGCAGTGGGTGTACGTGGCGAAGAACCTCTCGCGCTATCAGGCCACGGTGGGCGGTGTCAGCGCGAACGTCGAGGGCTGGGCCCTGTACGCGGAACGCCTCATGGACGAACTGGGCTTCCTCACCGACCCGGAGCGGCGGCTCGGTTATCTGGACGCCCAGATGATGCGGGCGGTCCGGGTCATCATCGACATCGGCATGCACCTGGAGCTGGAGATCCCGGCGGACTCGCCGTTCCACCCGGGCGAGCGCTGGACGCCGGAGCTGGCGCAGGAGTTCTTCGGTGCGCACAGCAGCCGTCCGGCGGACTTCGTCGAGAGCGAGCTGATCCGCTACCTCTCGATGCCCGGCCAGGCGATCGGCTACAAGCTCGGCGAACGTGCCTGGCTGCTGGGCCGCGAGAACGCCAGGAAGCGCCACGGCGACGCCTTCGACGCGAAGGCCTGGCACATGGCGGCCCTGTCGCAGGGGTCGCTGGGTCTGGACGACCTGGTGGACGAGCTCTCGCAGCTCTGAGCACGGACGAGCGGCCGGGCCCGGGCCATCCGGCCCCGGGCCCGGGCGCTCAGCGTCTGAAGCCGCCCTCCGAGTCGACGACCTGCCCGGTGATCCAGGCCGCCTCGTCCGTGGCGAGCCAGGCGATCAGACGGGCGGGGTCGTCGGGCATGCCCCAGCGCCCGGCCGGGAATCCCGCGGCGACGGCCTGATAGGCGTCACCGGTCAGATAGCCGGTGTCCACGGGGCCGGGGTTGACCGTGTTGACGGTGACGCCGTGCTGCGCAAGGGCCGTCGCGAGCGAGCGCGTGATCGACGCGAGGGCGCCCTTCTGCAGCGCGTACGCGATCTCGTGCGGCATGCCGTCCGCGATGTCCTGCCCGGAGGTCATCATCACCACGCGCCCGCCCGGGCAGCCCGGCGGCAGCGCGGCGCGCAGCCGGGCGTACGCCTGGACCAGCAGGAGCACCGAACGTGTGTCCACGGCCCAGTGCGCGTCCAGCATGGCGGCGTCGACGGTGTCGAGGGTGCCGTCGTCGCCGCTGAGCGCGTGATTGGCGACGAGGATGTCGATCCGTCCGCCCAGCGCCTCGGCGGCCCGCGCGATCAGTTCGGCCGGGGCCGCCGGGTCGGACAGGTCCGCCGGTCCGTCCACCACCGGCGCCGCGGGGTCGCCGAGCGCAGCGCGGACTCCGGCGACCAACTCCTCGGGACGGTCGGCGCCCCAGGGCATGTCCGCGTCGTGCGGCACATGGTGGTGCAGATACACGCCGGCGCCGTACGCGGCCAGCCGCCGGGCCACCGCGTATCCGATGCCCGCGCGTCGGCTCGCCCCGGTGACGAGGGCGGTCCTGCCGCGCAGGGGCAGCGGATCACGGCGGAGGTCTTCGGGTGCGGGGTGCGGGAGTCCTGGCATGGGCGCCATGATGCGCACGGCGGACGAGCAACCGCACACTCATCGACCGCGCCGATGCCCGACCGCCACCGCGGCCGTCAGTCCTCGGTCCTGCGCACGTGTACGAGCCCCAACCACACCTCCGGGCCGGGTTCCACGTACGCCGCGCGCACCGTGTACCGCCCCGGTTCCAGCGCCACGCGCAGACGATCGGTGCGCGCCGACTCGTTTCCGGGCCAGGCGGCGTCGAACAGCACCACCGCGCCCGGCACGTCCCACTGCACCTCCGGCTCCCACTCGGCCGCCTCGAGCGCCGCCGGGATCCGGGCGAGAAGCGCGTCCTCGGAGTCCGCGGCGCACCATCGTACGAATATGCCGTGCTCCGGCAGGAAGGCGGTGGAGGCGGGCTCGTCACCGAGGACCAGGGCGCGGGTGTCGCCGACCGGCAGCAGACCGATGAGCCCGTCGACCTCGCACGCCCGGTCGTAGTCGGAGAACAGGTCGTCGCCGTCGGCTCCCGCCCAGAACGGCAGCACCACCTCCGGTATCGCGATGAGCGGCCCGCCGCCCGACTCCACCCACTCGACCGCACCCGGGTTCGCGTATCTGACCATGCCCAGAAACTACACGCACCGGGCCGCGACGGAGGCATCGCTTCCGGTTCATCGGCAGCCGCAGTCCGCGGCCTCCACCGGCGCCGTCAGGGGGTCGGCGGCGCGGCGTTCACGTCCCTCCCACGTCTCGTACTCGAACCCCTCACGTGCCCAGTATTCGAAGCCACCGAGCATCTCCTTGACCTGGAAGCCGAGTTCGGCGAGGGCGAGGGCCGCGCGGGTCGCGCCGTTGCAACCGGGGCCCCAGCAGTAGGTGACCACCGGCACGGACCTGTCGAGGAGTTGCCCGGCCAGCTCGGGGATGAGAGCGGTGGGCAGATGGACAGCGCCCGGGATGTGGCCCTGGTCCCAGGACTCGGTGGAACGCGAGTCGAGGACGACGAATCCGGGGTCTTCGCCCGCCGCGAGCGCGGCGGCGACGTCGGAGACATCGGTGTGAAAGGCAAGGCACGCCCGGAAGTGGGTGGCGGCGGTGGCCGGGGCGACCGGGGCCACACTCAGGACGGGGTTCACGGCACTCGGGCTGGCGGTCATGGTCTTGCCTTCCTGGCTTCCCGGCGGATGTCTCCGACCAGGAATCTACGGTCGCTGATCACCTTCCTGAAGGAGCGATCACCGGCCCACCCCTTGATCCGACGGGGATTTCCCTGCTATTCCTCGGCAATGACCGCGTATTCCCCGGACGCCACCGACTGGCGCATCCTCGACGTCCTCCAGCGCGAGGGCCGTGCCAGCTATGCCGAACTGGCCCGTGCGGTCTCCATGTCCGCGAGCGCCGTCACCGAGCGGGTGCGGCGACTGGAGGAGGCCGGCGTCATCCAGGGGTATGCGGCGGTGGTCGACCCGGACCGCCTGGGCCTGCCGATCCTGGCGTTCGTCCGGCTGCGTTACCCGAACGGCAACTACAAGCCGTTCCACGACCTCGTCGCCGCCACGCCCGAGGTCCTGGAGGCGCACCACGTCACCGGCGACGACTGCTTCGTCATCAAGGTCGCGGCGCGCTCGATGCGTCATCTGGAGGAGGTGTCGGGCAAGATCGGTGCGCTGGGTTCGGTGACGACGAGCGTCGTGTACTCCTCGCCTCTTCCCCGCCGCCCCCTGGGACGCTGAGCCGCGCTCAGCCCACTCCTCGCTGCCTGAGGACCGATCCGGTCCTGCCCTTCATGACCTCCAACTGTGCATGGATACGCCTGCGCAGGTCGGCGACGTGGCTGACGATGCCCACGCTGCGGTCCCGCTCCCGCAGGGAGTCGAGCACGTCGAGGACCTCGTCGAGGGTCTGGTCGTCGAGGCTGCCGAATCCCTCGTCGATGAAGAGGGTGTCGAGGCGGACCCCGCCGGCCTCGTCGGTGACGACGTCCGCGAGGCCGAGCGCGAGCGCGAGGGAGGCGAAGAACGTCTCCCCGCCGGAGAGGGTCGCCGTGTCGCGCTCCCGCCCGGTCCAGGCGTCGACGACATGGAGTCCGAGGCCGCTGCGGCCACGGCCCGAGCGGTCGTCGGAGTGGACCAGGGTGTAGCGGCCCGAGGACATGCGGCGCAGCCGTACGGTCGCGGCGGCCGCCACCTGTTCCAGACGGGCTGCCAGCACATACGACTCCAGGCGCATCTTGCGTTCGTTGTCGGCGGAGGTGCCGGCCGCGAGGGATGCCATCCGGGCCACCCGGTCGTACTCCTCGCGCAGGGGCGCAAGGTCTCGCACGGAGACGGTGGCGTGCGCGGAGAGCCGGTCGAGTTCGGCGCAGCGGCGGGCCGCCGCGTCCTGGACGGAGACCGCCTCCTGGAGTCGGCGGGTCGCGACCTCGGCGGCACGTTCGGCTCCCTGGAGGTCGGCGGGCGGCTGCTGCGCGGCGGCGGCCGTGTCGGCCTCGGCGAGCACCGCCCGCACGGTTGCCTCCTCCTGCTGCCAGGCGTCCAGCCGTCGTTGCAGCTCGCGGTGGGCCGCGTCGTCGAGGAGGGCGTCGGCCGCCATCTGCGGTGTGTCGAACCCCGCACGGTAGGCGGCGTCGGCGAGGCGCGCGTCGGCGTCCTTGAGCCGCTGTGCCGCGTCCTCGGCGGCGCGCACGGCGTCGGCGGCCTCGGCGAGCAGGGCGGCTCGGCGCTCCAGTTGGGCCGAGCGCTCGGAGACGCTGGCGGCATCGCCCCGGGCACGCCGCAACTCCTCCTCCAGCACGGCCCGTTCGTGGTCCAGTGCCTCACGGCGGGAGACGCGGGCCGCTCCCCTGAGGGCGGCTTCCTGACGGGCCGCCGCACGCCGTTCCCGCTCACGCTCGGCCCCGCTCAGCTCCTCCTGTGCGGCGTGCAGTTGTGCGGCGCCCGCCCGCGCGGCACCGTGGAGCCGCTCCAACTCCTCTACAAACGCGGTCAGTTGGTCGGTGGGAGCTTCACCCGCGGCGGCGGTTGCGGCGGCCAGCGTCTCGCGCAGGGCGCCGAGCCGACGAGCGTTCTCCCTGCTCTGCTCGTCCGCGTCCCGGTAGGCGGCGAGCGCCCGCTCCTCCGCCTCCCGGTCCACATGCCCGGCGGCCTTCCGGGCGGGTGCGGGATGCTCGGTGGCGCCGCAGACGGCACAGGGTTCGCCGTCGACGAGTCCGGCGGCGAGTTCTGCGGCGATACCCTTGAGCCGCCGTTCCTTGAGGTCGAGCCACTGCTCGTGCGCCTGTACCGCTCGTTCGCGCGAGGCGAGGACGCGGGCTTCGGCCTCCTCGGTGTCCCGGGTGAGCCGGTCGCGCTCACGGGCCGCCGTCAGCCTCTGCTGCGCGGGTTCGCGCTGCACCGCGAGCTGTTCGGCCCGGGTGGCGGCCTCCTGGGCGGAGTCGATCCGGGCCTGCAGCTCCGCGCGGATCCGCTCCCATTCCGCGAGCCAGTCCTCGGCGTCCTGGCGGACGGCCTCGTCGTCGCGCTCCTCGCGCTCCAGGTCCCTTCGCTCGCCGGTGAGTGCGGCCAGCCGCTGTTCGCCACGGCGGGCCGGCTCCAGGCCGCCGAGCTCCTCGGCGGCCCGCCGCGCGGCGGATGCGAGCCCGGCCGCGCCCGCATTCGCGTCCGCCTCCGGGAGCCTTGCAAGGGCCCGCGTCTCCTCGGCGGCGGCCCTGCGGTGCTCGGCCTCGGCCGCCGCGCGCAGGTCCAGTGCGGGCATCACGGCCTCGGCCTTGCGTCCGCGCTCCATACGCGCCTGAGCCGCCCGATGGGCGTCGGCACGCTGCTCGAGCCGTGCCGCGCGCTCCCTGGCTTCGGCGAACCTGCGCTGGAGGCGCGCGCGTTCGCGTACGCCGTCCAGGGTGCGCTCGGCGTCGGCGCGCGCCGATTCGGCGGCGGTACGCGCGCAGTGTGCGATGGTGAGGCGCTCCCGGGCCGTACTGCGGGCGACGGCGGCCCAGCCCATGACGGCTTCGGCGAGCCCCGGGTCGCCCGGGGCGAGCTCGGGTACGGGCAGGGAGTCCCCCGCCGCCTGCTGCATCCGGTGGGCGTCCGCGAGCAGCGCGGTGTTCCCCGCCCGCACGTGTGCCTCGGCCGCGCGGCGCCGCTCGGCAAGACGCTGCTCGACCTCGGCGAAGCGGTGGGTGTCGAAGAGCCGGCCCAGCAGTTTGCCGCGGGCCTCGGCGTCGGCTCGCAGGAAACGGGCGAAGTCGCCCTGGGGCAACAGTACGACCTGGCAGAACTGCTCGCGGCTCATGCCGAGCAGCTGGGTGATCTCCTCCCCGATCTCCTGGTGGGAACGGCTGAGGTCCTTCCAGGCACCGGCCGCGGTGTCGTACTCGCGCAGCCGGCTCTGCGCCTTGTCGGTCGTCGTACCGGTGCCGCGCTTCTTCGGTCGCTCCCACGGCGGCTGGCGCCCGATCTCCAACCGGCGTCCCGCGACGGTGAGTTCGAGCCGGATCTCGGTGCGGGTGTGCGGCGCGGCGTGGTCGCTGCGCAGGGTCACGCCCTGGCCGCTCTGCCGGGCTCCGGGCACGGCCCCGTACAGCGCGTAGCACACGGCGTCCAGGACGGAGGTCTTGCCTGCGCCGGTGGGTCCGTGCAGCAGGAACAGCCCGGCGGCGGACAGCTCGTCGAAGTCGACCTTCTGGGTGCCGCCGAAGGGGCCGAAGGCGGTGATGTCCAGGCGGTGCAGCCTCACCGGGCCCCCTCCGGCCCTCGTGCGTACGAGGTGTCCGGTGGGTGCGAGGCGGTCACCGGGCGACTTCCCGCACCGACTGGTCGGCGCGCACCGCGTCGAACGCGGCCTGGAGCACCGCCCGTTCGTGTGCGTCGGGTCGCGCTCCGCGTACGTGGGCCACGAAGTCCTCCGCGATCTGCTGGTCGGAGCGGCCCGCGAGCCGCCGCGCATACGACACGCCGGCGTCCTCCGGAGCGCGCTCGGGGTCGAAGACAAGACTGAGTGTGTGCGGGAAGCGGTCGGTCAGCCGTGCCATGGGCTCGGCGGGCCGCGCCGGGTCGGTGAGCGTGGCCTCCACCCAGGCCTGCTCATGGCGCTCCAGCTCCGGATCCGCGAGCAGGTCCTCCAACCGCCCGCGGATCCGGGCGAGGGGCCGCGGCACCGGGCAGTCGACACGCTCCGCCGCGAGAAAGCCCTCGGCGCCGAGATCGACGAGCCACATGCTCTTGCGGTGGGCGGCCTCCGAGAAGGAGTACGGCAGCGGGGAACCGGAGTAGCGCACGCGCTCGGTGACGGTCTGGCTGCCGTGCAGATGGCCCAGGGCCGCGTAGTCCACGCCGTCGAAGACGACGGCGGACACCGCGGCGACCCCACCGACCGTGATGTCCCGCTCGCTGTCGCTGGGCTCGCCACCGGCGACGAAGGCGTGGGCGAGGACGACGGAACGGGTGCCCGGCGCCCGCGTGGCGAGATCCGCGCGAACCCGGTCCATGGCGGCCGCGAGCACCGCCTCGTGGCTCGCCTTCTCGACCCCGAACTCGTCCTTGACCAGGGCCGGTTCGAGATACGGCAGGCCGTAGAAGGCCACGTCGCCGTGGGCGTCGGCCAGCACGACGGGTGTGCCGCAGGCGGCGGGCTCCGTGCGCAGATGGATCCCGGCGCGGCCGATGAGCCCCGCCCCCACGCCCAGGCGGCGCGCCGAGTCGTGGTTCCCGGAGATCATCACCGTGGGCACGCCGAGGGCGGCGAGGCGGTGCAGGGCATCGTCGAACAGTTCGACGGCGGCCAGCGGTGGCACCGCCCGGTCGTACACGTCTCCCGACACGACCACCGCGTCCACGCCGCGCTCGCGCACGGTGGCGACGAGACGGTCGATGAACTCGGCCTGGGCGTCGAGCATGTTCACGCGGTGGAACGCCCGGCCCAGATGCCAGTCGGAAGTGTGCAGCAATCTCATAAAACGGACCTGACCTGCATGTTTCTCTCGGTAACGCCCCAAAAAACCAGCACAAGCCAGCACGGGAATCCCAGGCCGGCACCCATCACGCTAACGCCTGCCGGCACCTGATTCACCACTGACCCCACATCGCGATCATCGCGATCTCACATCAACCAACACGCCGGTGGAGATGGTCCACGACTCCACATACGAGGTTGTCTCCATCCCCTGGACACCACAGGAGCAGAACCAACTCTGCACAACGCCTCTCGATTCGTCGCTGCCACGGCCAAATAGGTAGGCATCCGGGGGATGCCTACCTGTCCGGCGCGGACTGCTCCAATTCGGCCAATCCCCGGAAGGCGGTCTGGCGAAGGGCTGTCCCGTAATCCCCGGTGGATCAGCGCGCGGCGTCAGATGCGGTGCATCGCAAGGCGGAGGGTCGTCCTCATACTGGGCGTATTCGGTCGATCCGACAACGCAGCGAGGTGCCGTGGCTGTCGTCGTGCGCCCGCCGGGGATTACGGGACAGCCCTGAGGCACGGGAAGCGTTGACGGCTGGGACCTGGCTGCGGACATCGGTGAGGACTTGCAACTGGCCGGCGTGGCAATAGCCGTTGACCACATCCGCGATGGCGGGATGACACCGGTAGTGCTCATCGAGCAACAGCGCCGCTTCACCGTGCTGAGCAGTCGCGTGATACGACGAATAGACGTGGTAGGTGAGACCTCGGTCCTCCAGCTGTGCCGCGCTCAGTCCCGACCGAATCCTTGCCTGCCGTGCTCACGAGCGCTGCACGGCCACTGGTTCACCGTGATGACCGGGCGCCGGGGCAGGTCGTCCGCTCCCGGTCGTCGCCCGGCCGGACTACGGCCAAGGGCCGCCGGGTGCGGAGGGTTCGGCGTACGCCGGGCTGTGCGAGCCAGTCAACTGGGCGGCGACGCAGACGGGTTGGGCAACCGGCCCGGGCCCGCGCTCAGCGGCGTCCGTGGCGGCGCTCGGCCCGGTTGCGGGGCGGAAGCGGTCGGGCGGCCTCGACCCGCTCCTCCTGCTCGCGTACCCGGCGCTCGTAGTCCTCGCGGGCGCCGATCTCGGCGGCGGTGCGGCGCGCGAGCGTCGGGGCGGCCCAGGTGCCGATCGCCCAGGCGACGGTGGCGGGCAGGACGGGCGCGAGGAGCAGCAGCGTCCAGCGGCCGCCGGCGGCCGAGGCGGCGTTCCTGCGCTGCCGGGAACGGTGCTCCCGCCATGCCTGCTCGGGGTTGGGGATCTCCACCGGTGCGCGCCGGGTGCGCACGAAACCCGCGACGAGGCTGAGCAGGCAGGCGACCACCGTCACCGCGTACACCGCGGTACGTACGGAGCGGGGCACCCCCACCGCTTCCCAGAACCCCGCGTAGAAGGCGGTCACGACGAGCCCGGCGAACAGCAGCAGGGCGAGCTGGAAGCAGCCATGTGCGATCCGGCGCAGCCAGTACCCGGCGCCCCGGTCGAACCAGGTGGTGCCCAGGCGCGGAATCGCCGCCGGCTCCACCTGCTCCCCGGGGACGCCGTCCGCCGTACTTATCATGTCGTCCCCACCAACATCAGAAGATCTTGTTCCACAGCGCCTTGGACTTGTCGCCGATCCAGTGGCCGGTGCCGGTCACCATACCCTCGCCCGCGTGCCACGCCTGGGCCCCGGAGTGGCCGATGCCGTACAGCGTGCCCACGACCGCGCCGTGGTCGTCCCAGTCCTCGCTCCAGTGCTCGTGGAACAGCTTGTCGGCGAAAGTTCCCACGCCGACGACGACCGCGCCGCCGACCGCGGCCGTGGCGACCACCCCGTCCACCGGGATCGAGGCCGCGAGACCGACACCGGCACCCAGGGCCACCAGGCCGCCGCCCACGTCGACGAGCACCGAGTGGCCCCAGGACCAGCCCTCGTCGTGGTCCTGCTCGGCCTCCAGACCGCCGGCGGTCACCGTGGCCGCGACGTCGATTACCGGGATCTCCTTGAGGAACCGGGGAGCGCCCTCGGCGAGTTCACTGCCGCGCAGGACGTCCGCCATCTTGTAGTTGAGGTACCGGTCGTACGGCATATGGGAGCTGCCGTTCTCCAGCCCGGCCAGCCGCCCTTCCAGGCTGTCGAGTTGGTCGGCGGCGGCCTGCCACTCCCCGCGCAGCTTGAATGCCTTGGGGAGGTTCGCGTCCGCCGTCCGGAACTTGGCCTCCTCGTCCTTCAGCGCGGACAGCGCCTTGTCGTGCTCCTCCTGGGCGTGCTTGATGTCGTCCGCCATGTCCAGGCTGAGCGCCCGGTCGCCCTCCGCCCCAGCGGTCCACAGGCCGCGCAGGTAGTCGGCGACCACGATCTTGTCGCCCTTCTGCATCGGCTCGCTGGGGTCGATCTCGGCGTAGAGCTGGCCGATGTGCTTGGCGGCGAGGAGCCGGGCACGCTGGGCCTGGTGCATCAGCTCCGTGTAGAGGGTGGTGTAGTCGTTGTTGTCCTTTGTTGCCTGCTCCTCCTTCTCGGAGGGCGGGTTGTTCGTCGCGAGGGGGATGGGCTCCCCCTTCGGCCCCATGGACACACCCTTCTTCTGGGCGACATGGGCGGCGTTCTGCAGTGCCGTGTTGGCTGAGGACAGGTTGGTGGCCAGGTCGGTGAGCTCCTTGCCCACCGCGTACACCAGTTCGGCGAAGCCGCCGGCGGTGATCGCGTCCTTGGTCCAGGCGGCCTCGAACTTCTCGGCGGCCTCGCCCTTCCAGCCCGCGTCCTTGACGAGCTTGTCGACTCCCTTGCTGAGCGGTTTGACGATGTCGTCCAGGTGCTCCTTGGCACCGGTGAGGGCGGTGCCCATGGCGGCCAGACCGTCGATGTCGCCGCCCACCCAGGAATCCGTCACAGCTTGTGTCCCCCCGTCTCGCTATCCCATCAGGTCTTCGAAAAGCCCGTGCACGTCGATGTCGCGGTGCGTCAAGTGCTTGACCGCGGCGTCAAGGAGATCCCCGTGCTCCTCGATCCGGCCGGTGGAAAGAGCGCGAATCGCATTCTTTGCCCTGCTGAAGCAGGTACTACAGCCGGAGATCTTGTGACGGTGCCTGCGTGGTGTCGTTGACCGGGCATGATGCTGGGTGTGACGGCTGGGCAGATAGCCGGGTGGGATGCTGAACTGGCCACCTTGACTGGTTCGTTGGGGTACTTGTTCAACCGGCCGGAGCCTCGGGCGGTGTTCGCGCAATTCATTGAGGGGCTGCCGGCGGAGCTGCCGGAGAAGAACGGCTGGACGCTGTCGGAACGTGCCTGGCATGTGACCGCGGACAGGATGCAGTGGCTGCTGAATGGATCGGTGTGGGACGCCGAGCGGCTGCGTGACGCGGTCCGCGACTACGTCATTGTGAAACGCGCCGACGACCTGCTCCACTACGCGAAGAGCACGTGACCAGTGGGAACGCCGCTCCTGCGGCGACGGCGCCAAGGGCGAGCGGCTCTACGACTGGACGGCCTTCGCCCTCAAGGCCAAAGACGAGAACCCGGCCGACGGCCATGCCAACTGGCTGGTGCTGCGCCGGTCCTTGCACCCCGACCGGCGCGGCAAGGACGGCCGTCGGTCCGTCATGCGTCCCCGTACGCCTCTCCGCCCAGTGCGAACCCTGCCGTGCCAGCTGTGACGTCCGCGAGCCATGCCCGGAACGCCTCCACATCGGCGTCGGGCAGCCCGATCTCGATCGTGACGTTCTCGCCGTAGCGCACGTCCCGCACCTCGCGGCCGGTCGCCCGCAGATCGTTCTGCACCTTGCCCGCGCGCTGGTGGTCGACGGTCACCGTGGCGAGCCGGAAGCGGCGGCGGGTGAGCGTGCCGACCGCGTCCAGGGCCTCGCCCACCGCTCCCCCGTACGCCCTGATGAGCCCGCCCGCGCCCAGCTTGACGCCGCCGTAATACCGGGTGACCACGGCGACGACGTACCGCATGTCCCTGCGCAGCAGCATCTGGAGCATGGGCACGCCCGCGGTGCCGCCCGGTTCGCCGTCGTCGCTCGCCTTCTGGACCGCGGCGTCCGCGCCGATGACGTACGCGTAGCAGTTGTGGGTGGCGTCCGCGTGATCCTTGCGGACGCCCGCGATGAAGTCCTGGGCCTCCTGCTCGGTGGCGGCCGGGGCGAGGGCGCACAGGAAGCGGGAGCGGTTGACCTCGGTCTCGTGCACGCCCGCGCGGGCGACTGTGCGGTACTCGTCCTGCATCGGCCCAGCGTATGCGGTGGCCGGGCGCGCGCCGCACGAGGGCCGGGACCTGGCGGCGCGGTGCGCGGACCGGCATCCCGGCTCCCGGCTCGTCGCCCCCGCCAGGGCCCCCTGTGCGTTCGCCCCCGGCGCCGGGGCACACGTCGTCGTAGTGGATACTCGCTCGTCGTCCCGACGTCCGGTGTCGTCCGCAGACCCGGCCACAGCAGCGGCCCGCCGGGCCGCCCGACCGATCACAGGGAGATCGCAACATGACCGGCACCCAGGTGGAGAGCCCGGACGCCGCAGAGCCGGGCCGTTCGCGGCCCTCCGCCGCCCCGGCCCGCTGGCGGGCCTGGCTCCTGGATGGCCTGAGCGAGCGGACGGCCCGGCACCCGGGTCCGCACGCCACCCCGGACGCCGAGCACCAGGGCCACACCTGGTGGCGGGTCATGTGTCTGACCGGTGTGGACTACTTCTCCACCCTCGGCTACCAGCCCGGTATCGCCGCGCTCGCCGCCGGGCTCCTGTCGCCGCTCGCCACGCTCGTGCTGATCGCGCTGACCCTCCTCGGCGCGCTCCCTGTCTACCGCCGGGTGGCCCATGAGAGCCCGCACGGCGAGGGCTCGATCGCCATGCTGGAGCGCCTGCTGCCGTGGTGGGCGGGGAAGGTCTTCGTCCTCGTCCTGCTCGGCTTCGCGGCCACCGACTTCATGATCACGATGACGCTGTCGGCCGCGGACGCAGCCGCCCACGTGGTGGAGAACCCATTCACTCCGCACTGGATGGACGGCGGGAACACCTGGATCACCCTCTTCCTGCTCGCCGCGCTCGGTGCCGTCTTCCTGAAGGGGTTCAGCGAGGCCATCGGTATCGCGGTGACGCTGGTGGCCGCGTACCTGGCCCTCAACGTCGTCGTGCTGGCCGTCTCCGCCTGGGAGGTGCTGAGCCACCCGGTGAGGATCGGCGACTGGACGCACGCGATGACCGCGGAGCACTCCTCACCGCTCGCGATGATCGGTGTGGCGCTCCTGGTCTTCCCGAAGCTGGCGCTCGGCATGTCCGGCTTCGAGACAGGCGTGGCGGTGATGCCACAGGTCAAGGGCGACCCGTCGGACACGTATGCGGACCCGGCCGGACGGGTGCGCGACACGCGCAAGCTGCTCACCACGGCCGCCGTGATCATGAGCTGCCTTCTGCTGCTGTCCAGCCTGGCGACCACGATCCTGATCCCGCAGGACGCCTTCAAGAGCGGCGGCCCGGCCAACGGGCGCGCGCTCGCCTATCTCGCGCACCAGCACCTGGGGGAGGGCTTCGGCACCGTCTACGACATCGCGACGATCGCGATCCTCTGGTTCGCGGGCGCCTCCGCGATGGCAGGCCTGCTCAACCTCGTACCGCGGTATCTGCCGCGCTACGGCATGGCCCCGGAGTGGACCCGCGCCGTACGCCCCCTAGTCCTGGTCTTCATGGCGGCCGCGTTCTTCATCACGCTCTGGTTCGACGCCAACGTCGACGAGCAGAGCGGCGCGTACGCGACCGGCGTCCTCGTGCTGATGCTCTCGGCGGCGTTCGCCTCGACCGTCGCCGTGCACCGGCGCGGCCACCGGGCCGCCGCCGCGGGCTTCGGAACGATCACCGCGGTCCTCGCGTACACCCTCGTCACGAACGTGATCGAGCGCCCGGACGGCATCAAGATCGCACTGATCTTCATCGTCGCGATCCTGGTCACGTCGTTCGCGTCACGTGTGCACCGAGCCTTCGAACTGCGCGCGGCGGCCGTCACGTTCGACGAGGACGCGGCCCGGTTCATCGACGAGGCGGCAGCGAGCGGGCCGTTGCGGCTGATCGCCAATGAGCCCCAGGAGCACAGCACCCGGGAGTACCGCGCCAAGGAGTACAGCCAGCGCGAGCAGACCCATATCCCGGACGGACGGCCGGTGCTGTTCCTGGAGGTGTTCGTCACCGACTCCTCGGACTTCACCGCCGATCTGAGCGTGCACGGCGACGAGAAGCACGGGGTGCGCAGGCTGCGGGTGGCGGGCGCGACCGTGCCCAACACCATCGCGGCGGTCCTGATGGAGCTCCGCGACCGCACCGGCGAGGTGCCGCACGCCTACTTCAACTGGACCGAGGGCGACCCGTTCAGCCATCTGCTGCGTTTCCTGGTGTTCGGGGACGGCGAGGTCGCCCCGGTCACGCGGGAGGTGCTGCGCCGCGCCGAGCCCGACCCGGCGCGCCGCCCCCGGGTCCACGTCGGCTAGCCGCTACTGCGCCGTACCCCGCGGCACGGTCACGTCCGTCAGGAACGCGGTGGCGGGGGCGAGGGCGTCCCAGGTGACGCCGTGCCAGGCGAGGACGGCGATTGCCGAGGTGGGGAACTTGGCGCGGACCCGGTCCAGCGTGTCGTCGAGCCCGTCCCCGGCGAGGGACAGCACCAGCTCCGCGAGCCCCGGATTGTGCCCGATCAGCAGCAACGTCCGTACCACGGAGGGTACTTCGTGCACGGCTTCGAGCAGGTCCGGTACGTCGGCCGCATACAGCCGTGGCTCGAGGCGTACCGGCGGCGGGGTGCCCCACTGGGCCGAGGCCAGCTCCCAGGTCTCGCGGGCGCGTACAGCCGTCGAGCACAGCGCGAGGTCGGGCAGGCAGTCGGCCTCGGCGAGCGCGCGCCCGGCGGCCGGGGCGTCGCGGCGGCCGCGTGGCGCGAGAGGCCGTTCATGGTCGGCGACGCCCGAGGGCCACGCGGACTTGGCGTGCCGCAGCACCACGAGTCGGCGCAGTGGGCCCGCTCCGGAACGGGTGATCATGTCTGGGCCCCGATCTCGCGGGTGAGCTCGAGACCGAGCAGCCGGTCGGCGTAAGCGTACGTTTCGAAGCGCGCGCCGTCCGGCATGTCGTCCGCGCCCTCCACGCGCCGCAGCGCCGCCAGGACGGCGGGCACGTCGAGATCGTCCTCCCAGGCGGCGCGCAGCTCCTGCCGCACCTGTTCAGGGATGGGTTTGGAGGGGTTTGTCGCCCAGGCGGCGACGGCCTTGCGCCAGCGCAGCAGCGTGTCCCGGGCCTCCGTCAGCGCGGCCGTGCCGAGGTCGGCGGGCTCCCGTCGGGGGCGGGCGAGCAGGGCGAGGCGTACGACCGGCGGTGGCGCACCGGAGTCGGCGGGACCGGTCGCCGGGGCGACCTCGAGGTGTACCCCGGCGGGTGCGCTGTCCCGCGCGCCGAGGACGTGCAGGGCCCGTCCGACCCCCGGCGCGTCCGGCTCCGTGGGGCGGATGCCGAGGTCGTCGGCGCGCACCCGGAGCGCGGCGGGCGGGGCGCCGACCGTGACGACGGGCGTGCCGCCGAGTTCCAGGGCCCGGGCCAGTACATCGGCCACCAGCAGCACACGCAGGGCCGACGTGTCGGTCCCGGCCACGTGCGCGTGGACGCGGACCAGGCCCGGACGGATCTCGGTGGGCTCGCCGGTGCGGTCGTCGATGATACGGAGCACGAGGTGAGCGTAGGCGGGCGAACGCCCCGGCGCAGGGAAGCGGGCACCTTTCCGGACAGCGTCTGCGGGACCGGTTCCCCGCGGCCGGTCGCCGGGCCGTGGGGAATCACCGTCTCCCGCCCGCTGTTGCCTGCACAGCAGGCGGCGCGTGGCTTCCGCGCCGCGGGACGTCGAAGGGGACCGGCCGTGTACGGCGACTCAGCAACGATCCGCAAGATCCTCACCGAGCTGGGCGACACCTGGGCGATCGTGGGCCTGTCCACGAACCAGCGCCGTGCGGCCTACGGGGTCGCTGCCGTCCTCCAGCGCTTCGGAAAGCGGATCGTTCCGGTCCATCCGAAGGCCGAGACGGTCCACGGCGAGCGGGGCTATGCCTCGCTGGGCGCGATCCCCTTCCCGGTCGACGTCGTCGACGTCTTCGTCAACAGCGACCTGGCGGGCGCGGTCGCCCAGGATGCCGTCACGATCGGCGCCAAGGCCGTCTGGTACCAACTGGGCGTCGTCGACGAGCGGGCGTACGGCAGAACGCGCGAGGCCGGTCTGGAGATGGTCATGGACCGCTGCCCCGCCATCGAGATCCCACTGCTGGGCTGACCCGGCGCAGACGCGCGGCATGGGGGCCGATAAGCGTCCTAACGAGTGAACGAATGTGCGAGTCAGGCGTGGTGACGGTGTCCGTACGGCTATCTTGATACCTCGAAGTAACTGGTCAGGCGGCGACGAGGAGTCCTCCCCGCCACCGCCAGCGTCGACGAGACGGAGCCGCATGGGCGCCGAACTCGCCGGACTCGATGACGCCGTACCCGCCGAACTCGCCGAGCAGGACACCGCGGTCGTGGGCATCGAGCCGCTCACCGCACGGCGCCACAGTCTCTCGGAAGCGGCGGCCCGGGACCTTCGGGAGGCGGTATGTGGGCCGTGCTCGAACAAATGGCCGCAGCTGCTCCGCAGCTCTTCCTCTACGTGGTCGGCCTCTTCGTCGCCATGATCCTGCTGTCGCTGGTCATCAGCCTGCGCAAGGCGGAGGCGTCGGAGCGCCCCGAGATCATCAGGGCTCTCGCGGATCTGATGGCGTTCTGGCAGAAGAGATGACCTCCGCCGTCGGCACGGATCGTCGACACACTCCGGCCCGGCCGGGCCCCGGCCCGCGCTCAGCGGGCCAGCCGCCCCAGCAGCGACGAGGCCGAGGTGACGCCCAGGGCCGCGGCCACCGTCAGGACGGTGAAGTCGGCCGGCAGGTGGGACGGGGTGCCGAGCAGGAGACCGCGCAGCGCGTCGACCTGGTAGCTCAGCGGGTTGACCTTGCTGACGGCCTGGAGCCAGCCGGGCATGACCGCGACCGGATAGAGGGCGTTGGAGCCGAAGAACAGCGGCATCGTGATCGCCTGGCCGATGCCCATCAGACGGTCACGGGTGAGGACGATGCCCGCGATCGTCATCGACAGACAGGAGAAGAAGGCCGAGCCCAGGACCACGGCCACCGCCACGCCCAGCAGGCGCAGCGGATTCCAGGTCATCGCGACGCCGAGCACCGCCGCGATCAGGACGACGACGACCGCCTGGACCAGTGCCTTCACGCCGGCGGCGAAGGCCTTGCCGGTGATGAGCGCGGCCCGGGGCGTCGGTGTGACCAGCAGCTTCGTGAGAATCCCGGCATCCCGCTCCCAAATGATCATGATGCCGTAGAAGATGGCGATGAACATCGCGGACTGGGCGATGATGCCGGGCGCGAGGTAGTCGAGATACGGGATCCCGCCGGTGGGGATCGCCTTGATCCGGGTGAACGTCTCCCCGAAGATGAGCAGCCACAGCGCCGGCTGGACCGCCCGGGTGTACAGCTCGGTGCGGTCGTGGCGCAGCTTCTGGAGCTCGACCGCGCACATCGCGACGACGCGGGCGGGCAGCACCTTCCAGCCGGTACGGGCCCGCGGGGGAACCACCAGCAGGTCGAGCTCCACGGGGTGGAGGCGGTCAGCCGACGCGGGACGCGGTGCGGCGGGTGCTTCGGACATCGCGGAAGTCTCCTGACTGGTCGTCGAGTCCGCTGCCGGCGACGTCACGGAAGACGTCCTCCAGCGTCGGCAGCGGACCTTCGGTGCCGAGTCGGTCCCTCAGGCCGCTCCTGAGCTCCTCGGGGGTGCCGAGGGCGCGGACGCGGCCGTGGTGCATGAGGGCGACCCGGTCGCAGTACTGGTCGGCCTCGTCCATGTAGTGCGTGGTGACGAGGACGGTCATGCCGGTGGCGGCGCGTACGGCGTTGATGTGCTCCCACACATTGGTCCGGGCGATCGGGTCGAGGCCGATGGTCGGCTCGTCGAGGATGAGCAGCCGGGGAGCGCTGACCAGGGCCTGGGCGAGTTCGAGCCGACGGACCATGCCACCGGAGTAGGTGTTGGCGAGCCGGTCGGCCGCGGCGGTGAGGTCGACGGCCGCCAGGGCCTGTTCGACGCGCCGGGCCCGCTCGCGGCGGGAGACGTCGAAGACGCGGGCGAACAGGGCCACGTTCTCCCGCCCGGTGAGCCCGGAGTCGGCGGAGAGCTGCTGGGGCACGTAGCCGAGCAGGCGCCGTACGGCCATGCGTTCGCGGGCCGCGTCATGGCCGAACACGCCGACCATGCCGGCCGGAACCGGAAGGAGCGTGGTGATGCAGCGGATGGCGGTGGTCTTGCCGGCACCGTTGGGACCGAGCAGTCCGAAGACCTCGCCGTCGCGGACGCCGAGGTCGAGTCCGTCGACCGCCTTCGTCTCCCCGAAGGAGTAGGCGAGTCCGGTACAGGTGACGGCGTCTCCCCCGGGAGCCCCGTCGTCGGTCGCGTTCCGCGTCATGTCTCCTCGGCCTCCTCGTGCAGGTTCTCCGCCAGCCTCCGCAGGGCCGGAAGGGCCACCTCCAGCGCCTTGCGGTCCGCCTCCTCGAGGCGGCCCACCTGTCGGCGTACGAGTGCGGTGCGCCGCTCCCGCCAGTCACGCAGCCGTGCCTCGGCCGCCTCGGTGGGCAGCAGTCGCGCGGCCCGCCGGTCGGCCGGGTCCGTCTCGCGGATCAGATAGCCGTCCCGTACCAGACGGTTGACGAGCGTCGAGACCGAGTTGCCCGCCAGATACAGCTCCCTGGCCGCGTCCGACACCCCGAGGCCCGGCCGCGCCACGACCAGGCGCAGCAGCTCGACCTCGGCGCCGCGCAGCAGTGGTGCGGTCATCCCGCTGCGCAGCCGCCGCCGGATCAGCCGCTGCACTCCGACGAGAGCTTCGGCCAGATCGTCGGCAAGGCTCTCCGACTCCACTCTTCGACAATAGCTCTCAGTCAGAGGTATTCGCCGAAAGAAATGGAAAGAAAGGGTCAAAACGGATGAGGAGTGCGCTCGCCGCCGCCGAGGACGGCGGCCGCCGTCAGTGGTGGTGCGGCTCCTCCCGGTGGACCGGTCCGTGCGGGGCCTCGCAGTGCGCCGGGTCCTCCGCCTGGTTCCGGTCGCCGTGCAGCGTCACCTGCAGGACCTGCTCGGGAGCATGGTCGACCTGAAGAGTGGTGTGCGTGATGCGGTACTGGTGGCGCAGGACGTCCTCGAGATCGCGGCGCACCGCATGGCAGTCGCCGCCGGGTTCCACGAGGATGTGTGCGGACAGGGCGGCCTGACCGGAGGTGATCTGCCATACGTGCAGGTCGTGCACCTCGACGACGCCCGGCCGGGAGACGAGCCGGTCGCCGAGCGCGTCCGGGTCGACGTCGGCGGGCGCGGCCTCCAGGAAGATTCGGCCGGACTCGCGCAGCAGCCCGTACGCGGCCTTCACCATCAGCGCCACGACCACGAGCGTGGCGATGGGGTCGGCGCGTTCGAAGCCGGTCAGGACGACCAGCAGCGCGGCGATCGCGGTGCCGATGAAGGCGAACAGGTCGTTGAGGATGTGCTGATAGGCGCCCTCGACATTGAGGGAGGTCCGGTTGGCCCTCGAGATGCACCAGCCGGCGGCCACGTTGACGACGATCCCGGCGAGGGCGGTGGCCAGCATGAGCCCGCCCGCGACCTGCGGCGGATGGATGAGCCGCCGTACGGCCTCGTACGCCAGCCAGGCCCCGAGCAGCAGCAGGGTGAGGCCGTTCGCCTGGGCGGAGAGGATCTCCGCGCGCTTGAGCCCGTAGGTGAAGCCGCCGCGGGCCGGGCGTGCGGCGAGCCGCATCGCGATGAGCGCGAGCACGATGGAGGCGGCGTCTGTGAGCATATGGGCCGCGTCCGAGATCAGCGCCAGGGATCCCGCGACGACGCCGACGACCACCTCGGCCGCCATGAACACGGTGATCAGGGCGAGGGCCAGGCCCAGCCAGCGGCGGTCGGCGTCCGCCGACACGCCGTGCGAGTGCCCTGCATGGCCCCCCGGTCCGTGCCCATGGCCGTGGTCGCTCATCTGGTCCGCCTTCCCCCTCGCATCCGATGCCACGACCGCAGTGAAACGCATCTGGACGCCACTCGGCAAAGCCTGCACCGGTGACCGTTGTCATGTCCGATAATACGTCGCTGACCTGGACAAACGTCACGGGGCCGGGAGGGCGGGAGGGTGGGCGCCCACGCGCCGCACTGCTCGTCCGGCATCCGGGGCGCCCGGCATCACACCTCGATCGACCTCACACTCCGATCGACCCGTCGATGCGCTCCCGCAACAGGTCCGCGTGGCCGTTGTGACGGGCGTACTCCTCGATCATGTGGATGAGCACCCAGCGGAGCGACACGGTGCCGCGCCAGGAGTCCTGGCCCTCGACATCGAGGTGGGGCGCGGCGGTGACGAACGCCTCGGCGAAGGCCGTCTCGGTCCGCCAGGCCTTCCAGGCATCGGCCATGACCCGGGGGGCGGGCACCGCGCCGGAGAAGTCGCCGTCGGGGTCGGCGGGCGAGGAGAACAGCGGCGGCACGTCCTGACCGGCCAGGACCTGCCGGAACCAGCGGCGTTCGACGTCGGCCAGGTGCCGCAGGAGGCCGAGCAGCGAGAGCGTGGACGGTGCGACGGACCGCTGCGACAACTCCGCGCCCAGTCCCGTGCACTTGAGCTCCAGCGTGGCGCGCTGGGCACCGAGGAAGTCATTGAGGAGGGTGCGCTCGTCGCCGGTGGCGGGGCCGAGGACCCGGGGATCGTGCTCGGCGGGGACGAACATCTCCGCTCTTCTGCTGTGGGTGGTCATGGCCACCATCATGGCGCGGCGGATGCGCGCCTCAGCCGGTACATCGGCCCGTGTAGCGGTCGACCAGGTCGCACCAGCCGGCCTGCAGACGCTCCAGGGTCACCCCGCGGCGGGTGAGCAGGTGGTCGATGAGCACCGTTTCCAGATAACCGAGCAACGTGTGCGCGACGAGCTCGATGTCGCCGTCCGCCCGCGCCTCCCTCAGCAGCATGCAGACGTGGGCCACCCGCAACTGGTACGCGGGGTTCGTGCGGCGGCGGCCGGGCTCGGCGTGGGCGGCCAGATAGAAGTCCCGGTACAGGCGCTCATGATGGATCACGGCCGAGCCGAAGGCACGCAGCCGCTCGGCCGCGGGAGCTCCCGGGCCGAGCGGTGGGGGCCCGGACAGGAAGGCGGCCTGGAGCTGTTCCTCGTGATGGCTGAGCAGCGCCACCAGCAGGCCCGTACGGTCACCGAACCGCCTGAAGACGGTGCCCTTGCCCACTCCCGCGCCGCAGGCGATGTCATCCATGGTCACGTTCGCGATACCGCGCTCGGCGGCCAGGCGGGCGGCCACCTCCAGCAGACGTGTGCGGTTGCGCGCGGCGTCGGCGCGCAGCTGGGGCGCGCCGACGGGCGGCATGAGGGCGAGGTCCGTCAGGCCGCCTGGGTCGTCCTGCGGCACGGGGAAAGGTGCGAGCGGCTCGGTCATGGCTTCAGCGTAGCTCCCCGGGAAGACAATCGGACCCTGGTCCGTTTACAGTGTCACACGAAGTGGACCGCGGTCCGCTTAAAGTGGTACAACATTGAACGGACTTCCATGGTTCGTTTGTACTGATCTGATACCCCCCGGAGATTTCCATGTCCGTACGCATCCTCGCTCTCGTCGGCAGCCTTCGCGCCGGTTCCCACAACCGCCAGCTCGCCGAGGCGGCGGTGAAGCACGCCCCCGAGGGCGTCGAGGTCGTGCTCTACGAGGGTCTGGGCCTCATCCCCTTCTACAACGAGGACATCGACGTCGAGGGCAGCGCGCCCGAGGCCGCGACCACGCTGCGCACCGCCGCTGCCCAGGCCGACGCCCTGCTCCTGTTCTCGCCCGAGTACAACGGCACCATCCCGGCGGTGCTGAAGAACGCGATCGACTGGCTGTCGCGCCCCTACGGCGCCGGCGTCCTGAGCGGCAAGCCGGTCGCCGTGGTGGGCACCGCGTTCGGCCAGTACGGCGGCGTGTGGGCGCAGGACGAGACCCGCAAGGCCCTGGGCATCGCCGGTGCCGCGGTCCTCGAGGACGCCAAGCTGTCCATCCCCGGCTCCGTGGTCCGCTTCGCAGAGACCCACCCGGCCGACGACTCCGAGGTCGTCGAGGGCCTGACCAAGGTCCTCGCGCAGCTCTCCGAGGCTGCTCCGACCGCCGCCTGATACCCCTTCTCGGGCCTCGGCCCAACCCCGGCACGGCTGTGGGCCAGGACCCCTCGGTCCTGGCCCACAGCCGTTTTCACATGTCGGCCGAACGAGCCTCAGTCGTGCGCCGGGCGGTTGGTGAGCCGGTGGTCGGCCATGCTGAGCGCCTCGTCCACGACCCGGCGCAGATGGCCGTCGCGCAGCGAGTAGATCACGCGGCGGCCTTCCTTGCGCGTGTCGACCAGGCCCGCGAGCCGGAGCCGCGCCAGACACGGCGCTCTCCGTACGGGGACGCCGGGCCCGGCACGCGCGCGGTCACCGTAGGCCCGACCGGCCCTCGGCACAGGTACGACGGAGCAACGGCCCGGCACGGCCGAACGCCACACCCCCCGCAGGGGCGTCAGACGCCCAGCCCCTCCAGCACGACCGCGTTCGCCAGCTCCGCGAATGCCTTGCCCGGCACCAGCAGCTTCCCCCGGCGTCGGCCGCTGCCGACCAGCACGTACGGCAGGTCCACGACGGCCGAGTCCACCAACACCGGCCAGCCGACGGGCAGTCCGATCGGTGTGATGCCCCCGTACTCCATGCCGGTCTCCCCCGTCGCCACCTCCATCGGAGCGAACGAGGCCTTGCGGGCGCCTAGTTGGCGGCGGACCACTCCGTTCACATCGGCCCGCGTGCCGGAGAGGACCAGGCAGGCGGCCAGTGTCGTCTCGCCGCCCCGCTTGCCCGCGACCACGACGCAGTTGGCGGACCGGTCGAGCAACTCCTTGCCGTAGTGCTCCAGGAAGACCGCGGTGTCCGCCCACTCGGGTTCGGTGTCGACGTAGACGATCCGGTCGGCGGGCACGCTGCCGGTCCACTCGCGTACGGCGTTCGCCACCGGGGCTGTCAGCTCGTCCAGGCAGTCGGGCGCCGGGGTGGCCTTGTCGAAGTGTCCGATGGGTGCGCGCATGACCGCACGCTAACAGCCCTGTATGCCCGGCACCGGCCGCCGGACGGGCGTCTCAGCGCACGGGCGGCACCGAGACGGCCATCACCATCTCCATCGGGACGTCGCCGTCATTGCCGTAGGTGTGCGGGGCGCTTGCCTCGAAGGAGGCGCTCGCTCCGGTCGGTACCCGGTAGTCGACTCCGTCGACGGTCAGCGTCAGCTCGCCGGCGGTGACATGGACGAGCTCGACCGTGCCGACGGGGTGCGGGTCCGAGGGGCTGCGGTCGCCGGGCATCAGTCGCCAGTCCCACATCTCCAGCGGGCCGGGCGCCTCAGTGCCCGCGAGGAGCCGGTTGTAGCTGCCGGCGTCGGTGTCCCAGAGGCGCACCGCCTGCTCGGCGGGAACGATGCGGACCTTGGGGCCCTGTTCGTAGTCGAGCAGGGTGGTGATGCTGACGCCGAGCGCGTCACCGATCTTGACGACCGTGCCGATGCTCGGGTTGGTGCGGGCCTGCTCGATCTGAATGAGCATGCCGCGGCTGACTCCGGCGCGGGCCGCGAGCGTTTCCAGGGTGAAGCCCCGCTCGTTGCGCCAGCGCTTGACGTTGCGCGCCAGGGACTGGGTCAGCAGGTCGAGGTCCGACACATTCCGTCCAATATTTTATATGACAGAGTTGAATAGAATGAACTATCGTGTGGTGCACCTGATCGTTCACTGAACTGTACTGCGAGGCAGCTCATGACAGCACTCTTCGCCCTGGCCACCAGCCTCCTGTGGGGCCTGGCCGACTTCGGCGGCGGGCTGCTCACCCGGCGGATGCCCGGCCTGACGGTGGTCGTCGTCTCGCAGACCATCGCGGCGACGGTGCTCGGCGCGATCGTGGTGGCCACCGGCGGCTGGGGCGAGGCTGGACCACGACTGTGGTTCGCGCTCGCCGCGGGCCTGATCGGGCCCGTCGCCCTGCTCTCCTTCTATCAGGCTCTCGCCATGGGCCCCATGGGCGTCGTCTCGCCGCTCGCCACCCTGAGCGTGGCGGTCCCCGTCGGCGTGGGACTCGCGCTCGGCGAGCGCCCCGGGCTGCTGCAGGCCGCGGGCATCGCCGTAGCCGTCGCCGGGGTCGTACTAGCGGGCGGCCCCCAGCTCAGGGGCGCGCCGGTCCAGCGGCGGGCGATCCTGCTCACGCTGGTCGCCGCGCTTGGCTTCGGCACCGTGTTCGCGTTGATCGCGGAGGCGTCGACGACGGTCACCGGGCTCTTCCTGGCGCTCTTCGTACAACGCCTGACCAACGTCGTCGCGGGCGGTGCCGCCCTGTACGTCGCCGTGCGGCGCGGAACGGCGGCGCTCCCGCAGGACGGTTTCCCCTGGCGCTCCCTGCCCGCGCTCGCCTTCGTCGGTCTCGCCGACGTCGCCGCCAACGGGACGTACGCCGTCGCCGCCCAGCACGGCCCGGTCACCGTGGCCGCCGTGCTCGCCTCGCTCTATCCGGTGGTCACGGCGCTCGCCGCGCGCGGCTTCCTCAGCGAGCGGCTGCGCGCGGTGCAGGCGGCGGGTGCGGGCCTCGCGCTGGTCGGCACGGTGCTCCTCGCCACCGGCTGACTCATGACTCGGCCGACTCGGCGTCCAGCTCCGCGAGGTGGGCCACGGTGTCCTCGTCCAGCTCCGACAGCGCCAGCAGCTGCTCCGGCGTGACCCCGTCGGGTATGGGCACCGGGGCCGGGGTCCTCAGCGGCGGCTGCCAGCCGGCCTCGGGCGTCCAGCGCCGCACGACCCGCGCCGGGGCCCCGGCCACCACCGCGTGGTCCGGTACGGCTCCGCGGACGACCGCTCCGGCCGCCACCACCACGTTCCGCCCGATCCGCGCTCCCGGCAGGATCACCGCGCCGGTTCCGATCCAGCAACCCGGACCGATCTCCACCGGCTCCATCCGCGGCCACTGCTTGCCGATGGGCTGGTGCGGGTCGTCGTAGGAGTGGTTCGTGGAGGTCACATAGACGTAGGGCCCGAAGTAGCAGTCGCTGCCGATCGCGACCGTGGTGTCGGCGATGACATGACTGCCACGGCCCAGGACGACGCCGTCGCCGATACGCAGGATCGGGTCGGGGCCGAGGTCGAGGCCGGGCATCAGACCGGCGGTCAGGGTGACCTGTTCGCCGATGATGCAGTGCGCGCCGACATGGATCCAGGGCTCGCCGAAGACCGTGCCGAGCGGGAAGGCGAGCCTGGTACCCGTTCCCATCGCGCCGAAGCGGAAGCGCCCGGGGTGCTCCGCGGTCACGGACCCCGTGCGCTGCACCCAGGCCCAGCCCGCGTGGACGACGCGCTGCGCGAGGCCACGACACCATGATGAGAACGTGTTCTTGCTCCTGGGCACCCGCACACCGTAATGGGCCCGGGGTGCGCCCACGCGACCGCACGGCTGTGATCTTCACCCCACCGATGGCGTACGGTGCGGGTGTACCGACCACGAGGAGACGGCGATGACGCACAAGGCGCTGATCACGGGCATCGGCGGCAAGGATCCGAAGGTGCATCAGGAGGCGTTCACGGCACCCACGGCCGTGGTGATCGGCGATGTGACGCTCAACGCGGGCGCGAGCGTCTGGTACGGAGCGGTGCTGCGCGGCGACGTCGAACGGATCGCAGTGGGCGCGAGCAGCAACGTGCAGGACAACTGCACGCTGCACGCCGACCCGGGCTTCCCGGTCACCGTCGGCGAACGCGTCTCCATCGGGCACAACGCCGTCGTCCATGGCGCGACCGTGGAGGACGACTGTCTGATCGGGATGGGCGCCACCGTCCTCAACGGCGCGGTGATCGGCGCGGGCTCGCTGGTCGCCGCGCAGGCACTGGTGCCGCAGGGCATGCAGGTGCCCCCGGGCTCACTCGTCGCGGGAGTACCCGCAAAGGTCAGGCGACAGCTCACCCACGAGGAGCGCGAGGGCATCACGCTGAACGGCACGATGTACGCGGAACTGGCAAGGGCACATCGAGAAGTCCACGACTGACACGGCTGCACGACTGAGCGGCGCCCGACGAGGGGCACCTCGCAGGGGCCACTGGCACCCACGGGTACGAGGATGCGGCGCGGCTTCTACTCCCCCGCAGGCACGGCTTCCGTTTCGGCTTCCCGCTGCGCGGCCCCCGCCTTCTTGGCCTTCCTCTTGACGACCAGCATCGACGCCAGCCCCAGCAGCACGGCCACGACCAGCCCGACCCACGAGAACTTCTTCAGCCAGGACTCGGCGACGACACCGACGTAATAGATGCCCGCCGTGGTGCCGCCCGCCCAGATCACGCCGCCGAGGAAGTTGGCGATCAGGAACTTCCAGTACGGCATCCGCAGCACACCGGCGAGCGGGCCGGCGAAGATCCGCAGCAGGGCGACGAAGCGGCCGAAGAAGACCGCCCACATACCCCACTTCTCGAAGGACCGCTCTGCGGTCGTCACATGGCCCTCGCTGAAGTGCTTCGGGAACTTCTTCCCGAGCCAGGCCAGCAGCGGCCGTCCGCCCTTGCGGCCGATCGCGTAACCGATGGAGTCGCCGACGACGGCGCCGGCGCTCGCACAGGCGCCGAGGACGATCGGGTTGATGCCGGAGTGCTGCGAGGACATCAGCGCGGCGGAGACCAGGACGATCTCGCCCGGGAGCGGAATGCCCAGACTCTCCAGACCGATCACCAGGGCCACCACCGCGTAGACGGCGGCCGCGGGTACCGTGTCGAGCCATTCCTGGACGTGCACCGCCGGTTCCTCCCCGATTCGCGTCCGTGTTCTCGCGGGCGCACGTCTGGTCGGGCGTGCCCCCGGGAAGCCTACCTGCTCACCGGGATCCGGGGCCTCTCACAGTCCGCACCGATGCTCCCGGTGGACGGTCCCGGCCAGGGTGTCCCCCGCCCTTGGTCGCACGGCCTTCGGGGACGACTGGACGCGCGGCCGTCAGGGACGGCACGGACCCCGGCCTGTCGGACAAGGCCCGCCGGAGCCTTGAAACAAGAAACGCATTAAAGCCGACAGGAAAGCGGAAACAACCCTCTTCAAATTCCCCTCCGCACAGGCGGTTGATTGTTCAAAGGCTGCACTGCAATACTCCGCACCCGACCCGGTCACGGACCTCACCCAAGGCCGTCCCGACCTCCCCGAAAACCCGAAAAACCCGAGAACGGAAACGTCACGAACTCCCCACAGAATCCGCACACGATCCCGGTTTCGGTATCCGGAAGTTCTCGATGAGCCATTCCTGAGTCGGCGTCCTCCGGAAGTGCGGTACACGGCAGCAAAAAGAAGGTGCGTCATGTACGGATATCCCCCACAACAAACCAACCGGCCCCCTTCCCCCGCCCCGACAGCCGATTCCACGAGGTACCCGTCCCTGTACGAACATCCCGAATTCCAGTCGTTGCGCCGCTCCTTCCGCACCTTCGGAGCCATCGCCGCGACGCTGGTCGTGGGTGGCTTTCTGCTGTACGTGCTCCTGTCGAGTTTCGCCTCGCGGGTGATGAACCGGCCCCTGGCCGGACACCTCACCCTCGGTCTTGCCCTCGGCCTCGCCCAGTTCGCGGTCGTGGCCTTTGCCGTATGGCGCTACACCGTGCACATGCGCCGACGCATCGACCCCGCGGCGCGTCGGCTCCGCGCGGAGCTGGGCCGTCCGGAGCCGGGCCGCGCCGGGCGGGAGAGGCCTCGTGTCCCGCAGGAGGGGCGGTTCCGCGCGTGGTGACGGTCTCCGCAAGCGTCGCGAACCGGCTCAGCCTGCAGCTGACCTTCGTCCTCTTTCTGTCCGTCGTCGTGGTCACCCTGTTCACCGCGCTGCTGACGGCCCCCCAGCGCGACGAGATCAGCGAGTTCTACCTCGGCAACCGGAACATGTCCGCACTGCGCAACGGCCTGGCGATGTGCGGCGACTACGTGTCGGCGGCGACCCTCCTGGGCAGTACGGGCCTGGTCGCACTCACGGGCTACGACGGCCTGCTCTACCTGGGCGGGACCACGGTCGCCTGGATGACGGTGCTGCTCGTGATCGCCGAACCCCTGCACAACTCCGGCAGGTTCACCCTCGGCGACACCCTGGCGCTGCGCCTGCCGCGCCTCCATCGGCCCGTCCGCCTCGCCCTCGCCATCTGCACCCTGACGGTCACCACTCTCTACCTGGTGGCCCAACTCATCGGCAGTGTCGCACTGTTGACCCAGTTCATCGGCGAGCCCAGTCAGATCACCCGCACCCTGTGCGTGGTCGTCATCGGCACCATCGTCGTGGTGTACGCGGCCCTCGGCGGAATGCCCGGCGCGACCTTCATCCAGGTCGTCAAGGCCGTGATGCTGGTGGCCGGTGTGGCGATCACGGCGGTCGTCGTGCTGACCCATTTCCGCTGGAATGTCAACGCGCTCCTGTCGGCCGCCGCACACAACAGCGGCGTGGGCCCGCGCTTCCTGGAGTCCGGGCTGCGCTACGGCGGCGGCATCACCAGCAAGCTCGACTTCTTCAGTCTGGAGCTGGCCATCGTGCTCGGTCTGGCCGCGCTCCCCCATGTGGTGATGCGACTGCTCGCCCCGCGCACCAACGGTGTGCTGCGTACCTCGGTCGTCTGGGCCATGGGCCTCGTCGGCTTCGTCTGCCTGGCCGCGGGGATCCTCGGTCTCGGCGCCACCGCGATCGTCGGCCGGGAGGCCATCGCGAGGATCGACCCAAGGGGCGACGCGGCCGTCCTGCTCCTCGCCCAGTCCATCGGCGGCGGCGTGCTCACCGCGCTGATCTCCTGTCTGGCCTTCGTGACGCTGCTCGCGGTCGCGGCCGGGCTCACCCTCGCCGCGGCCTCCTCGCTCGCCCACGACCTCTACGGCGAGGTGGTCCGCAAGGGCAGGGCGACACAGGCGGAGGAGCTCGGCGTGGCACGCATGGCGGCGGCCGTGATCGGCCTCCTGGGCATGCTGCTCGCCCTGCTGCCGTGGGAGACGAGTACCGCGAGCCTGGCGTTCCTCGCCTTCGCCATCGCCGCGTCGGCCATCCTGCCGGCCCTCGTCTACAGCCTTTTCTGGCGCCGCTTCAGCGCACACGGCGCACTGCTCAGCCTGTACGGCGGTCTGATCTGCTCCATTCTCCTCGTGGTGTTCTCTCCGGTGGTGTCCTCCACGCCCACCTCGATCTACCCGCATGTCGACTTCGCATGGTTCCCGCTGCAGAACCCCGGGATCGTCTCGATTCCCGCTGGCTTCCTTCTCGGCTGGCTGGGCAGTGTTCTGAGGCCTCATCAAGAAACCGTCGCCCAGAAGGAGTTCGAGATACGCGCGCTGGTCGGTGCGGTTCGGGGCTGACCGCCGGACCGCACCGTTCCGACCACCACGTCCCGACACCGCCACCGAAACGTCCCGCCCCGACGCTGCGACAAGCTCTTCGGAAAGGACCAACCCCCCATGCACAGGCGCACGTCGAAGAAATCACTACGCGTCGTGGCCGCCGGAGTGACGGCCACGGCCGCCCTTGCGGTCTTCGGCACCACGGGCCACGCGGCGCCCGCAGCCACGACCGCTCCCGGTTCCACCGCCACCTTGGCACGCTCCCCGCGGCTCCCGTCCCTGACCGCGGCCGACCCGGCCGCCTACCCGTGGAAGGACGCGACCGGCCCCCGGACGGCCGACGGCCACGGCTACCCCAGGCGCTCCTGCACCTCGTTCGCCGCTTGGGCGATCCGCGCCGATGGACGCCCCCACCGCAAGTCCCCCGACTTCCGTGGCGAAGCCCGGCACTGGACCGGCGCCGTGACCAGCACGGTCCCGCACGTCGGCGACATCGCGCAGTGGGACCCGGGCGTGCACGGCGCGGGCGGCCAGGGGCACGTCGCCTACGTCGCGGCCGTCGGCGACGACGGGACGGTCACACTGCACGAGTACGGCTACCGCAGCGCGTACAACGACTTCCGGCCGGACTCCCTGAGCATCCGCACCACGTCGGCGTCGGATCCCAGCCGGTATCTGCGGTTCTGACAGGGGGCGCGGCGGCACGCCGAAGGGCCCCGGCCGGAAGCACGTCCCCGGCCGGGGCCCTTCGGCATACGGCGGCGCGGACGCCGTCAGCCGTTGGGACGCAGGGTCCACACCACCGTCATCTCGCCGGAGACGGCGCCGTCCCCGCGCTGGATGGCGATGGAGACGGGGAACTCGGGCCGCTGACCGGCGTCGAGCTCGGCGACGACCTCGGCGGCGGGGCGGCCGAGCGTGGCGGTCGCGGTGACCGGGCCCATGGCGAGCTTCTTGTAGGCGATTTCGGCGCTGACGGCGAGCGGAACGGCCCGCGACAGCTGGTCCCCGAACGCGGCCAGCACGATCGCGCCGCTCGCCGATTCACCCAGCGTGAACATCGCCCCGGCGTGCGGCCCGCCGACGTGGTTGTGGAAGTCGCTCTGGTCCGGCAGGGCCACCACGGCCTTCTCCGGCGTGGTCTCCAGGAACTCCAGGTTCAGGGTCCTGGCCATCGGCACCGTGGCGGCGAGCATCTCGCCGATCGACATCTGGTCTGCGCTCATGCCGCGATGTTACCCGCGAGTAGCCAGCCATGGCCAGGGCTGGGTGTTGATCGTCGTATCGTTGCGGTCCATGTGGCCAGGAGAGCAGCCGCCGGGGGGCGGGCCGAGCCCGCAGCAGCCCGCGGCCGGACAGCGGTCGAACCCGTACGAGCAGCCGGGATACCAGCAGCCCAACCCGTACCAGCAGCCGAACCCCTATCAACAACCCCAGTCGTGGAACACGACGCCGCACCCGGCCGGCGGGGTCACGCCTCCGCCCGGGGGCGGCCGCAACAACACAAAACTTGTCGCGGTCCTCGCCGCGGGGGCCGTGGTGATCGCCGCCGGCGTGACCGGGTTCGCGCTGCTCGGCGGGGGCGGCGGAGGCAGGGCGGTCGGCCCGGAGCCCACCCGCTCCGTTTCTCCGCGGCCGAGCCCGAGCAACCCGCGGGGCGCGGACAGCGAGCAGGCCACTGTCAAGGGCTGGAAGGTCGTCGTGAACCCGGAATCGGGGGTCGCGTTCGACGTGCCGCCCCAGTGGGCACTCAAGTCGACGGACTGGGTCACCTGGGTCTCCGAGAACGGCGACCCCGACGACAAGCCACTGGTCGCCATGCGCGCACCCGCGTTCCTGCAGGAGCGCTGGTGCGCCTCGGACGACAACAAGGACGGCACGTACGAGTACAGTCCGCTGGCCGCGGCGGGCTCCAGGGGCAACAACGGGGCGAAGGGCACCGAGGAGATAGCGCGTGCCGACTCGAAGGCCTGGATCTACGGGCAGTACACCCAGCCCGACCGGACGAAGGTGAAGTCCGGCGCTGTCGAGCCCTTCACCACGAACTCCGGCCTCAAGGGCAGTTTGGGCACAGCCTGGTCCGTAGGTGTGGAGAAATCGAAAAAGTGCGCAACGGACGGCAAGGCGTGGACGTTCGCCTTCCGGAACGCCCAAGGGGACCTCACCTCCTGGTCGTTCTTCGGCGCCAAGGGCGTATCCGGCGAGGTACCGGACGCCACCGTGCGGAAGATCGCGGCCACCGTACGGCTCGACAAGGAGGCGTCGGGGTCGTGAACACCCCGCATCCGGTACAGGTCTGACGAGGGGCAGTGACCGAAACGTGTCACAGGCGGCACTAGGGTTACTGCCCATGTGGCCAGGACAGCAGCCGCCCGGGGGCGAGCAGAACCCGCAGAACCAGAACCCCTACCAGCAGCCGGGGTACCAGCAGCCGAACCCGTACCAGCAGCCGGACTATCAGCAGCCCAACCCCTATCAGCAGCCGGGGCAGCCGCAGTGGGGCGCGCCCTCGCCCGCGGGTGCGCCCCAGCCGCCGAGCGGCGGGGGCGGCGGGAACCGGACGAAGGTCATCGCCATCGGGGCGGCGACGGCCGTGGTCGTGGCCGCGGCCGTCACCGGGGTCCTGGTCCTGGGCGGCAACAAGAAGGACAACGCCGGCGGCGGCAAGAACGGCACGGCGTCTCCCACCACCTCGCGGAGCGCGGCACCCTCGAGCTCCGCGACCGACAACCCGCGCGGCGGCGGCGCCGACAAGCCGACCGTCCCGGGCTGGAAGGTCGTCGTCAACCCCAAGTGGGGCACGGCCTTCGACGTGCCACCGGACTGGGACGTCAAGTCGCCGGACCTGATGATCGGCTTCGAGGACCACAACGCCAAGGCCGGTGCCAAGCCCCTGATCACCATGTCCGCGCCCGCGTACCTCAAAGAGAACTGGTGCACGTCCGACGACGGCAAGAGCGGCCGTCCGGACAGCACCGCGCTGGCCGCGGCGGGCACCAAGGGAGCGAGCGGCGCCAAGAACACCGACGAGGTCGCGGTGAACCAGGTGGCCTGGTGGGTGTACGGCGGATACACGCAGCCCGACAAGAAGAGCGTGACCTTCGACAAGAAGGCGAAGCCGTACACGACCGCGTCCGGCGTCCAGGGCAGCATCGCCTGGGCCCGCTCCAGGAACACGCCCCAGAAGGGGAAGTGCGCGAGCGACGGCAAGGCCATCACGTTCGGCTTCAAGAACTCCACGGGCGACTTCGTCGCGTGGAACCTCTACGGGGCCACGGGTGTGAAGGACGAGCTCCCGGACGCGACGATCATGAAGATTCTGAGCACCGTCCGCCTCCACGGCGACCCGACGGCGTCCTGAGTCGGCGCCCCCGGGTGCCATGGCGGTGGTGGCACCTGGCGGGCGGGCCTCCCGTCGGACGATCGTGAGGGACCCGTCAACCGATCGTGAAGGACCCGTCGGGCGGTTCGGGTGACGGGACGGCGTTCTCGTCGTGGACGGGCTCCGCACCACCCGTGAAGTCCCGGAGCGCCGACCCGTGTTCGACGCGGGCCGGAAACGCGTCCGCGGCGGTGCGGCGGGCGAGCGGGGCCGTGTCGAGCGGCCGGTGGGCGGCGATGAGCACGGCGTTGCCGAAGCGGCGGCCGCGCAGCACGCCCGGCTCCGCGATCAGCGCCAGTTCCTCGAACACCGCCGCGAAAGTGGCGAGTTGAGAGCGCAGGAATGCGAAGGGCGCGGCGTCGGCGAGGTTCGCCAGGTAGACACCGTCCGGGCGCAGCACCCGCTCGGCGGCGCGTGCGTACGCCACCGTGGTCAGGTGGGCGGGGACACGGGAGCCGCCGAAGACGTCCGCGATCACGATGTCGGCGGAGTCCGGCTCGGCGGCCTCCAGCCACGCGCGGGCGTCGGCCGGGTGCAGGACGACACCGGCGTCGGCCGGCAGCGGAAGGTGTTCCATGACGAGGTCCAGCAGGCCCCGGTCGGCCTCCACCACGTCCTGCCGTGAGCCCGGTCTGGTCGCGGCGAGATAGCGCGGCAGGGTGAGCGCGCCCCCGCCGAGGTGCAGCACGTCCAGGGGCCGCCACGGCTCCTTCACCGTGTCCAGCACATGGCCGAGACGACGCGCGTACTCGAACTCCAGGTGCGTCGGCGCGTCCAGATCGACGTACGACTGCGGTGACCCGTCGACCGTCAGCAGCCATGCCCTGTCCCGGTCCACATCGGGCATCAGCTTGGCGGTGCCGTGGTCGACGGTACGGGTGACGGGTATGGGCTCGCTCACAGCTCCATTGTGCGGGTGCGGGAGGGTCCGGGGCGCGGCCTCGCCCCCCGGACCCTCCCGCAGCCGTCAGCCGACGGACGTCACGGTGCCCGCGCCGACGGTCCGGCCGCCTTCGCGGATCGCGAAGCCCAGGCCGGGCTCCAGCGGCACCTCGCGGCCCAGTTCCACCCTCATGGTCACCGTGTCACCGGGCCGGGCGACGGCCGTCCCGCCGAGGTCGACGTCGCCGACCACGTCCGCGGTGCGGATGTAGAACTGTGGCCGGTAGCCGGTCGAGACCGGGGTCGTACGGCCGCCCTCCCGCGTCGACAGCACGTACACCTGCGCCGAGAAGCGGCGGCTCGGCACGACGCTGCCGGGCGCGGCGACGATGTGCCCGCGGCGCACCGCGTCGCGCGGCACCCCGCGCAGCAGCAGCGCCACGTTGTCCCCGGCCTGCGCCTCCTCCATGGGCTTGCCGAAGGTCTCCAGACCGGTGACCACGGTCTCCAGGCCGGCGCCGAGCACCTCGACCCGGTCGCCGACGCGGATCGTGCCGCGCTCGACGGCGCCCGTGACGACCGTGCCGCGACCGGTGATCGTGAGCACGTTCTCAACAGGCAGCAGGAACGGCGCGTCCACGTACCGCTCGGGCATGGGCACATACGTGTCCACCGCGTCGAGCAGCGCGTCGATCGCCGCAGTCCAACGGGGCTCGCCCTCAAGGGCCTTGAGCCCGGAGACTCGTACCACAGGTACGGCGTCGCCCGGATAGCCCTGGGCGGTCAGCAGGTCGCGGACCTCCAGCTCAACGAGGTCGGTGAGCTCCTCGTCGCCCGCGTCGGCCTTGTTCAGCGCGACGACGATGTGGTCCACGCCCACCTGCCGGGCGAGCAGCACGTGTTCGGCGGTCTGCGGCATGATCCCGTCGAGCGCGGAGACGACGAGGATCGCCCCGTCGAGCTGCGCGGCACCTGTGACCATGTTCTTGACGTAGTCGGCATGGCCCGGCATGTCCACGTGCGCGTAGTGCCGGGTGTCGGTCTCGTACTCGACGTGCGCGATGTTGATGGTGATACCGCGCGCCGCCTCCTCCGGGGCCCGGTCGATCCGGTCGAAGGGGACGAACGTGCCGGTCCCCCGCTCGGCGAGGACCTTGGTGATAGCGGCGGTCAGAGTGGTCTTGCCGTGGTCGACGTGCCCCATCGTGCCGATGTTCAGGTGCGGTTTGGTGCGCACGTATGCCGTTTTGGACATGGCTGTACCTCGAAGCCTCTTCAGTGATGCCGAGTGACGGCCCCGGCGTCGGACGGTCCGACCGGGACGGGGACCCCAAGGACTTGCCGACCCTCCCCCTGCGGGGTCCGCCGGACAATCCGGGAAGGGTCAGCTTCGGGCGCCGTCGACGGCGGCCACGAGGACGGGAACGGCAGCCTTCGGCGCATCCGCGGCGGCGGATGCTGCGAGAACGAAGGCGTACCGGAACATGGCGTAGATCCTCGCCGAAGGGCCCGCCGACGTCGAATGGTTTTTCGTGCGGGGCCCGTTGCCCTGACGCCATGACCTCCGCGAGACGGACCATACGGCGATCACACACACCGTCGGCTACTGTCGCCGGATGCTCGATGCCACCACCCGCTCTGGGGGCACCGCCACGGCCTCTCCCCGGGCCGCCGTCACGGAGCTCGTCGCCGTCACGGAGCTCGTCGCCGCGCCGGCCGCTGCCGTCGTCGTACCGCTCGGGTTCACCGCCCGCTGCACGAGAGTGCTGTTGTCACCCTGGTCGCGGCTGTCCCTGCTCGTGCTCCTGCTCGCCGCGGCCGCCTGCTGTGTGCTGCAGTTCCAGCCGCAGAAGCTGCTGGAGCACGGCTGGCCGCCGCAGCTCGGGGGTGCCGCGGCGGCCGTCGTCTTCGCTGCGGCGTACGGGCTGTGCACGGTCGCGTTCGTGCCCCGCCCGCTGCTGAACGTCGCGGCGGGAGCCCTCTTCGGCTCGGCGCTGGGCACCGGCACGGCCCTCGCGGGCACGGTGGTGGGAGCCGGGATGGCATTCGGGCTCGGACGGGTGCTCGGGCAGGACGCGCTGCGCCCACTGCTGCGCGGACGCTGGCTGAAGGCGGCCGACGAGCAGCTCACCCGGCACGGCTTCCGAACGATGATGGCGGCCCGGCTGTTCCCGGCAGTGCCGTTCTGGGCGGCCAACTACTGCGCGGCCGTCTCCCGGATGCGCTGGGCGCCGTTCCTGCTCGCGACGGCGCTGGGCTCGGTTCCGAACACCGCTGCCTACGCCGTCGCCGGCGCCCGCGCCTCGAAGCCGACCTCGCCCGCCTTCCTGATCGCGATGGTGTTCATCGCGGTACCGGCGCTGGCCGGCGCGGTGGTGGCCTGGCGCAAGCGCCACCACCTGCGCGCGGTCTGACCGGTCAGACCACCTCGAGGATCATCGCGTTGGCGAGGCCGCCCGCCTCGCACATCGTCTGCAGACCGTAGCGCGCTCCCCGCGCGCGCAGCGCGTGCACCAGGGTGGTGGTCAGACGGGTGCCGCTGGCGCCCAGCGGATGGCCGACGGCGATGGCCCCGCCGTGGACGTTGACCTTGGCGAGGTCGGCGCCCGTCTCCTGCTGCCAGGCGAGCACGACGCTGGAGAAGGCCTCGTTCACCTCGAAGAGGTCGATGTCGTCGAGGGTCAACTGCGCCTTGCGCAGTACCTTTTCGGTAGCGGGGATGACACCCGTGAGCATCAGCAGGGGGTCGGAGCCGGTCACCGCGAAGCTGTGCAGCCGGCCGAGCGGGCGCAGGCCGAGGCGGGCCGCCGTCTCACTGGAGGTGATCAGCACGGCCGACGCCCCGTCGTTGATGGGGCTGGCGTTGCCCGCCGTGACGTTCCACTCGATCTGCGGGAAGCGCTCGGCGAAGGAGGGGTCGTGGTAGGCGGGCTTGAGCCCGGCCAGGATCTCGGTGGTGCTGGACGGACGTATGCACTCGTCACGCGTCAGGCCCTCCAGAGGAGCCGTCTCGGCGTCGAACAGGCCCGCGTCCCAGGCCGCTGCCGCCTTCCGGTGCGAGGACACGGCGAAGGCGTCCATCCGCTCGCGGGTGATGGACCACTTCGCGGCGATCAGCTCGGCGCTGACGCCCTGCGGCACCAGACCCTCCGGGTAGCGCTCGGCGACCTTGGGCCCGAAGGGGTCTTTGCCCGGAGGCACGTTCGACCACATCGGTACCCGGCTCATGGACTCCACGCCGCAGGCCACGACGATGTCGTACGCGCCCGAGAGCACGCCCTGCGCGGCGAAGTGCACCGCCTGTTGGGAGGAGCCGCACTGGCGGTCCACGGTGGTCGCGGGCACGGTCTCCGGGAAGCCTGCGGACAGCACGGCGTACCGGGTGGTGTTCATCGCCTGCTCGCCGACCTGGTCGACGGTGCCGCCGATGACGTCGTCGATGAGCGCCGGGTCGATGCCGGAGCGTTCGACGAGGGTGCGCAGCGTGTGCGCGAGGAGCTCCACAGGGTGGACATGGGCGAGGGCGCCGTTCGGCCTGCCCTTGCCGACCGGGGTGCGTACGGCTTCGACGATCACGGCGTCGCGCATTGGTGCGGCCTCCTTGCCCGGCGGGTGCCGGTGGGCGATTACCAGTGAGTAGGAAATCCGGACCCACCATAGCTCTATGAGTTGGAAAATCCAACTCTCGCCTAGACTGGAGGCATGGCCGCCTCCAAAGACCCGCGCCCCTGCTCGATCGCCGACACCCTCGCCCTGGTCGGTGAGAAGTACTCCCTGCTCGTCCTGCGCGAGGTGTGCCTCGGCAACGGACGGTTCGACCAGCTCGTGCGCAACATCGGAGCGCCGCGCGACATCCTGGCCACGCGGCTGAAGCGTCTGGTGGAGGCGGGGATCCTGGCGAAGAAGATGTACAGCGAGCGGCCGCAGCGCTTCGAGTACAGGCCCACGGCGGCGGGCCTGGAACTGGAGTCGGTCCTGATGACCCTCATGGCGTGGGGCGACCGCCATCTCCGGAGGGATGACGATCGCCCCATGGTGATCGAGCACAACTGCGGCAAACCACTGCTCCCGGTCGTCACCTGCTCCGTCTGCGGCGACGAGGTCCGCCACGAGGACCTGACGGCACATCCGCAGGCGCCCGGCTGGACGGTCTCCGGTCCGGCCGCCCCGTAGGCCCGCCCACGAGGTCCCCCCGGCAGACGTCCAGGTCGGCGCTCAGGACCGCGACGCGGGATTGACGTCGTGCACCTCGATGCGGCTGCAGGCCCTTGTGCAACCGGTGATCTTTGGGCCGGCGGTCCGTGACGATGTCCCCGGCGCGTGAGGCGGTCGCCGTGAGCATGCACGATGCACAAGGTGCCGATCGTCATACGGACGCCTCCTCACCGTGCGCCGGTGAGCCGAGTCCTCACGCAGCCGAGTCGGCGGGCTCGTCCCAGCCTTCGGGCAAGGCGCGGGCCCACGGCTCCGGCCCTATCTCGAGCCCGTTCGCTACGTACGCGATCGTGCGGTACCAGCCGGCCAGCACCAGCGGTTCAAGCGCTTCGCGTTCGTCGAGGTGGGCGCGGAGACGGGCCCAGGTGTCGTCGCCCAGCCGTGCGGTGGCGTGGAGTTCGTCGACGGCACGCACCAGGGCCGCCCGCCGGGGTGACCAGGCGGGGTCGTCGGCGGAGCCGGTCGCGGTGAGAGCGGCCTGCTCCGGGGTGAGTCCGGCGACTTCCGCGTACGTGGCCATGTGGACGCCCCACTCGTACGCGCACCCGCAGCGTGCGGTGACCCTGGCGATCACAAGTTCGCGATCGGCGTGGTCCAGCCGACCGCGGACGAGCAGTCCTGCTCCCAACGTCCGTATGCGGGAGGCGAGTTCGGGATGACGTTCCAGCACCTACGGCTTCCGCGAACTCCGGCGCCTCTGCGACGGAATGTCCTCCATCGTCCTGTCGGCCCGCCTCACGGAACTCCGCACGGCCGGACTGGCGACCTCCGGCCCCGACTCGGCCTGGCGCCTGACCCCTCTGGGCGACGACCTGGTCACCGCGGTGCAGCCGCTCCTGGCCTGGTCCCACGCCTGGGCCGAACACCGGACGGCCGGACCGGAGGCGGCGTCGACCCCGGCGACGGAATCCACCAACTCCCCTCCGCAGAACCGATCGTGACCAACCACATACCGTGGGCGTAGCCATGCGGTAGCGCACCGTCAGCCCTTGCCCCTAGGCTTGTCCGCATGTCCCCCGATGTCATGAGCCCTGGTTCCACGCGCTCTGCCGACGACTTAAACGAGCGGATCCGCGCGCTGTGGCTGCGCGCGGGCGGCACTCTGTCGGCCCAGGAGCGCACGGAGTACGAGCTGCTGGTCGTGGAGTGGGCGGCCGCGATACGCAGCGAGGTCATCGAGGCGGCCTGAGGACGAGCCTCGGCACAGCCGACGCGGGCCGGGGAGCCGCCACGCGGCTGTGCGGTCGCGGTCGCCAACAGCCGTCCCGGCCGGGGGCGGCGTGGTTGACCGGGGCGTCGTGACCGGTCAGCGCCGCGGATCGGTCTCCAGTTCCGGGGCAGGGCCGCGGCCGATCCACCGCTCGGCGGAGCCACCGCGGGACCAGGTCGCCGGTGACGTTGCTCGCGTCCGAAGAGCCACTCGGCGCCCTCGGGCCGGGACGTGGCCTGCCCCGCGTACGCGTCCCGCCCGCCGTCGCCGGCGGGACACCTGACGCTCCCCCACCGTACGTACGGCCACCGCTCGGGGCGCCACCGCGCACCGCCTCCGCCCCGCACGGCCGGATGACCCGCCCGGCCCGAAATTCCCCGCACGCCCCTTGGCTGTGCCACCCCCGTACCCAACACTGAGCCGATGACCCAGCGCGTGGAGCTCGCGACCGTGATGGACCGGCTGGCCGTCGACGGACTCGTCACCGAGTACGCGGTGGCCGTGGACGACGGGGACTGGGAGGCGTACCGCGGGCTGTTCACGGCGGACGGGCGCGCCGACTACCGGTCGGCCGGAGGTATCGAGGGCGATGCCGGGCAGGTCGCCGGGTGGCTGGAACAGACCATGCGGCTGTTTCCGATGCGCCAGCATCTGATCGTCAACCGGCGCGTGCGGTTCGGTGTCCTGGAGCAGGACGTCGGTGACACGGCCTGGCTCCGGGCCGACTACATCAACCCCATGCGATGGGCGGGACCGGACGGCGATCCCGCTGCGGCCTCCGCCCCGTCCAGTCCTTCCGGTCCTTCCGGTCCTTCCGGTCCTTCCAGTCCTTCCGGTCCTTCCAGTCCTTCCGGTCCTCTCGATCCTTCCAGTCCTTCCGGGCCTCCCGGTCCTTCCGGTCCAGCCCGAACGTCCGAGCCCGACTTCGTCTGCGGCGGCCGGTACGCCTTCGCGTTCCTGCGCACGTACGAGGGCTGGCGGCTGTGCGAGGTGGTGGTCGAGGAGAAGTGGCGCCGCACTCCCCCACCACGCCGTGCGAGTCCGACCGCCTGAGCAGCCCCCGCCGCACTCCCGCACGCCCCCTGTCGAAGATCCTCTCCGGCGCGCACACTGGTGACATGCCCTGGGGAGGGAGGCGCCGAATGAGGATGACCGGCAACTGGCTCACCTCCCGCTGGCGGCGCGGTACCGCCGCCGTGCTCGCGGGCGCGCTGCCGATGGTGGCCTTCCCGGCGCCGTCCCTGTGGTGGTTCGCCTATGTGGCCCTGGTCCCGTGGATCCTGCTCGCCCGCTCCGCGCCGACCGCACGGCAGGCTGCGTACGATGGCTGGCTCGGCGGGTTCGGCTTCATGACGGCCGTGCACCACTGGCTGATCCCGAGTCTGAACGTGTTCACATTCGTCATAGCGGCGCTGCTCGGCGCGCTGTGGGCACCCTGGGGTCTGCTGGTGCGGCGCTTCCTGGCGGGCGTGCCCTCGCCGGGCCGGCTCGGCGCCGCTCTCGTGGTGCTGCCCTCGGGCTGGCTGATGGTCGAGCTGGTGCGCTCCTGGCAGGGTCTGGGCGGTCCCTGGGGGCTGCTCGGGTCGAGCCAGTGGCAGGTGCAGCCCGCGCTGCGGCTCGCCTCGGTCGGCGGGGTGTGGCTGCTGAGCTTCCTGGTCGTGACCGTGAACGTCGCCCTGGCCCTGCTCGTGTCGGTGCGCGCATCACGCCTCCCGGCCCTGGCCGGGCTCGTCGCCACGGCCGCCGCGACGTCGGCGGCCTGGTTCTGGTCGCCCAGCCCCGCTCTCGACGGGCGGGTGCGGATCGCGGTCGTCCAGCCAGGGATCGTCGGCGGCGCGGACAGCGCCGCCGAGCGCTTCGACCGCGAGGAACAGCTGACCCGCGAGCTGGCCGGGCGGGACGTCGACCTGGTCGTGTGGGGCGAGAGCAGCGTCGGATTCGACCTCGCACACCGCCCTGACCTGGCCGGCCGGATCGCGGCGCTCTCGCGGCGGGTGAAGGCCGACATCCTCGTCAACGTCGACGCCCGCCGCTCCGACCACCCCGGCATCTACAAGAGCTCGGTGCTCGTCGGCCCCCAGGGCCCGACCGGCGACCGTTACGACAAGATGCGGCTCGTCCCGTTCGGCGAGTACATACCGGCGCGGTCCGTGCTCGGCTGGGCCACCTCGGTCGGCAGGGCGGCCGGCGAGGACCGGGGGCGCGGCACCGAGCAGGTGGTCATGAACGTCGGGCACGGACTGCGTGTCGGCCCGATGGTCTGCTTCGAGTCCGCTTTCCCGGACATGAGCCGCCACCTCGCGGAGAAGGGCGCCGAGGTGCTGCTCGCCCAGTCGGCGACGTCGACGTTCCAGCACAGCTGGGCGCCGGAGCAGCACGCCTCGCTGGCCGCGCTGCGCGCTGCGGAGACCGGCCGTCCGATGGTGCACGCCACTCTGACCGGCGTCTCGGCCGTCTACGGCCCGAGCGGCGAGCGCGTCGGCTCCTGGCTGGGCACCCACGAAAGCGCATCGGCGGTGTACGACGTCCCGCTCGCGCACGGCGTCACCCCGTACGTCCGCTACGGCGACTGGCCGGTGCACGCGGCACTGCTGGCGCTCGCGGGGCTGTGCGCGGCCGAGGGTTTCCGGGCCGTCAGAGCGCGACGGGCGGCTCCTGCACCGCAGCCACCACCCGCTCGCACAGTTGGTGAGTCGCCAGTGCGTCACGGGCGCTGAGGACCTTGCCGGCGCGGACGGCGTCGAGGAAGGCGAGCGCGGCCTGCTCGACGCCGCGCTGCCGGGCCACCGACACCCAGTCCCCGCGCCGTCGCACGGTCGGCTGACCCTTGTGGTCGATGACCTCCGCGAGGTTGCACACCTGCCGCTTGGTGTCCTGCCCCGAGACCTCCAGGATCTCCTCCGCCGAACCGCTCAGCCGGTTCATCACGCCGAGCGCGGTGAATCCGTCACCGGCCAGCTGGAGCACCACATGGTGCAGCAGACCGTCCTCGACTCGGGCCCGCACGGTCACGTCGTCGACCGGCCCCGGCACCAGGAACCGCAGGGTGTCCACGACGTGGATGAAGTCGTCGAGGATCATCGTGCGCGGTTCCTCGGGCAGTCCGATGCGGTTCTTCTGCATCAGGATCAGCTCGCGGGGATGGTCGGCGCACTGCACATATCCGGGGGCGTAGCGCCGGTTGAAGCCCACCATGAGGCTCACGTCCCTCTCCTCCGCGAGCCGCACCAGCCGTTCGGACTCGTTGAGTTCGTAGGCGAGGGGTTTGTCGACGTACGTCGACACGCCCGCCTCCAGGAGCCGCGTCACGATCTCGGGGTGAGCGGTGGTGGGAGCATGCACGAACGCCGCGTCGAGGCCCTGGGCGAGCAGCGCGTCCAGGCCGACGTGCCGCTGCTCCTGCGGAAGGTGCAGGCTGTCGGCGACGCGGTGGAGAGTTGCGGGCGTCCGCGTCTGAAGGTGCAGTTCGAGGCCCGGCTGCGTCGCGAGCACCGGTAGATAGGCCTTCTGCGCGATGTCGCCCAGTCCGATGCAGCCGACCTTCACGGGTGTCTCCCTAGGGATTGCCGACAGGGCCCTCTTCGGAAGCATACGGCGTCCCCGATCTCGACCTCACTCCAGCGCGGGGCCCCACCCGGGGGCCCGCCGGGGGCCCGCCGGTCGGCGACGTCGTCGGATTCCCGCAGGAAGAGCGCGGGTGCCGGAAATGTGTTGGTGGAGGAACGGGAGTCGGGAAGGATGCGAGCATGACAGTCCCACGCCGTGAACCCGCCCAGAACGCCGATGAACGCACCATGCTGGAGGGCTGGCTCGACTACCACCGCCAGACGCTCGCATGGAAGTGCGAAGGCCTCACCGACGCCCAGCTCAGAACCGCCTCGGTACCTCCGTCCGAGCTCTCCCTGATGGGACTCGTACGGCATATGGCGGAGGTGGAGCGGGGCTGGTTCCGCAAGGTGCTCGTCGGTGAGGATCCGGGGCCGATCTACTACAGCGACGAGGACCGCGACGGCGAGTTCCACCTCACCGAGGCCGACACCTGGCAGGAGGCGTACGCCACCTGGCAGGCAGAGATCGAGATCGCCCGGCGCCACGCCTCCGCCTTCGGACTGGACGACCTCTCCAAGGGGCCCAGCAGGTTCTCGGAGGAACCCTTCAGCCTGCGCTGGATCTACACCCACATGATCGAGGAGTACGCGCGCCACAACGGTCACGCCGACCTGATCCGCGAGCGCGTCGACGGGGCCACCGGGGACTGACGCGCCCGACGCGGGCGGTGCCCTCCGTAGGAGTCAGGAGATCACTCGTGCGGGGCATCCTCCGCCTGTCCGCTCCCCCAAAGCGAGCCGGACCCAGCAGAGTTGCGCGGGTGCAGCGAACGACGACCACCGCAACGCTCCTGGTCACCGTGGCCGTCTCGGCCCTCACCGGCTGTGTGACCGTCCAGCGACCGGCCGTGCCGGGCCCACCGTCCTCGACCCCCTCGGCACTGCGCCCCGACGGCAGCGCACAACCGCGGGTCGTCCAGGCCCCGGCACGGGAGGCGCTGGAGATGGTCCAGTCCTCCGCCGAACCCTCGCCGACCGTCGCCACCCCGCACCGCCCGCCCCGCACGGCACCCGGTGTCCAACCGGCCGCCACCCCGGCCCGCCCCGTCGCCCACGCGCACGACCGGCAGGCCCACCCACGGACCCACCCGATGCGGGCCCGCCCGGGGACGCGGATCGAGGTACCCCCGGCCGTCGCCGAGGCGTTCCCCAGGAACGGGGAGCTGTGCGCGCTCGGCCGCACATACGGAGGGTGGCGGCCGGACAGCCCCGAGGCGGTCATCTGCAGGAGCACCTACGGGCGTTGAGCCCGCAGTGCCCGTACGGAGACCTCGGCGGGAACGTGGAAAGGCCGTACCGACGTTCCCGGGCCCCCTACGGCCGTCTCGGCGGCCCCAGGGTCTCTCCGCCGGGACCCTCCGTGGGCCCCGCCTCGGGGACACCGCCGCCCGGCCACTCCTCCGCGAGCCGCCGCTCCAGGCGTCCGATCGCCGCCCTGATGCCGTCGCCGTAGCCGTCGTCGCCGAGGACGCCGGCCGCACCACGGGCCCGTCGCAGATGGACACCGGCGGCCTCGGAACGGCCGAGCTTCACATAGTCCGTGGCCAGGTTCAGGTGGAGCGAGGGGTACAAGGCGCGCATCGCGAGCGCTCCCTCGTGCCCGGCGAGCCGCTCGTCCTTGAGTTCCTCTGCGGCGGACAGGGCCCGCAGGTCCCAGGCGAGCTCGTCGGCCGGGTCGTTCTGCGTGTCCGCCAGGTAGTGCGCCAGCGTGCAGCGGTGCACCGGGTCGCCGTCCTCGCCGATCTCCGCCCACAGGCGCAGGAAGCGGTCCCGGGCCTCCTCACGGTCGCCGCCGTGGTGCAGCATCACGACCTGTCCGATCCGGGTCATGAGGGCGTCCGGCGCCTCCTGCTCCTGTCGCTTCGCCACCGTGTCCTCCACGCTCGTCGCCCTCCCCCACACTCGGCTGCTCGAGCGGGGACCCCCGTCCACGACGCTAACCGCCCCCAGTGGCGATCGCGGTCAGGCGGCTCCGTGGACACGCCGGGCCAAGACGGTGACGGCACGAGACGGCCGGTGACCGGTGGGCGGGGCCGGACCACGGTCCGGCCCCGCCCCGGCTTCATCCGAGGTTCGGAATCGTCCAGTCGATCGGCTCGTGCCCCTGCCGGGCGACGGCCTCGTCGATCTGTGTGAACGGGCGCGAGCCGAAGAACTTCTTCGCGGACAGCGGCGAGGGGTGGGCACCCTTGACGACGACGTGCCGGGTGTCGTCGATCAGGGGCAGCTTCTTCTGCGCGTAGTTGCCCCACAGCACGAACACCGCCGGGTCCGGCCGCTCCGCGACGGCACGGATGACCGCGTCCGTGAACTTCTCCCAGCCCTTGCCCTTGTGCGAGTTGGCCTCGCCTGCGCGCACCGTCAGCACCGCGTTGAGCAGCAGCACGCCCTGCCGGGCCCACGGCATGAGGTAGCCGTTGTCCGGGATCGGTGTGCCCAGCTCCTCCTGCATCTCCTTGTAGATGTTCCGCAGGGAGGGCGGGGTCTTGACGCCCGGCCGCACAGAGAAGCACAGGCCGTGTCCCTGGCCCTCGCCGTGGTACGGGTCCTGGCCGAGGATGAGCACCTTCACCTGCTCGTACGGCGTGGCGTCGAGCGCGGCGAAGACCTCCTCACGCGGAGGGTAGACGGGACCCTTGGCGCGCTCGCCCTCGACGAACTCCGTGAGCTCCTTGAAATAGGGCTGCTGCAGTTCGTCGCCCAGAACGCCCCGCCAGGACTCCGGCAGCATGGCGATGTCGGTCACCTCAAGTTCCTCCGATGTGCGGTCACTTCCAGGTCTCAGAACCTACAGGCGACCACTGACAACGGGCTCCTGAATCCCTCGTCGACCGGTCTACCAGCTGGTCTTGCGGGACAGCTCCCACATCGTCATGATCGTCGACGGGTCCAGCGCCCGCTCGCCGCCGGCGATGTCCTCGTTCGCCGCGATGAACTGCTTGCCCTGCCACAGCGGCAGCAGCCGGGCATCGTCGACGAGGATCTGCTGGGCCTGTTCGAACTCCTGGACCACATTGCCGCGGTCGCTCTGGCGCCGGGACTCCGGCAGCAGGACTCCGGTGATCTTCGGCGCCGGATAGGGCGTACCCAGCGAGTTCTGCTGGCCGACGAAGGGCGCGATGTAGTTGTCGGGGTCCGGGAAGTCGGGGAACCATCCGCGGCCGAAGACCGGGTACTGGCTCTTCTGGTAGCCCTCCACATACGTCTTCCAGGGGCGGCTCTCGAGGGTGACCTGGAAGAGGCCGGAGGCCTCGAGCTGACGCTTGATCTCCCGGAACTCCGGAGCGGTCTCGGAGCCGTAGCGGTCGGTGGTGTACCAGAGGGTCAGCGGGACGCGCTGGGTGATGCCCGCGTCGGAGAGGATCTTGCGGGCCTTGGCGGTGCTCGGGTCCCCGAATTCGTCGAAGAAGCCCGTGGTGTGCCCGGTCAGGCCCGCCGGGACCATGGAGTAGAGCGGTTCGACGGTGTCCTTGTAGACGTTGTGGGCGATCGCCGCCCGGTCCACGACCTGGGCCAGGGCCTTGCGGACAGCGATCTTGCCGGCCCACGGGTCCTTCGGGTTGAAGACCAGGTAGCTGATCTCTATGCCCGGGTTCTCCACGAGCTGGATGCCGTTGTTGGACTCGTGGCGCTGGAGGGAGACGATGTCGGAGGCGGCCAGCCCGCGGTAGGTGAGGTCGATCTTCCGGCTCTTGAGCGCGTCCACCATGCTGGTGGAGTCCTGGAAGTAGCGGATGGTGACCGCGTTGTTGCTCAGCTTGGCGAAGCCCTGGTACCGGCCGTTCTCTACGAGCTGGGCCTCCTTGCCCTCCTGGTAGGACTTCAGCGTGTACGGTCCGGACCCGGTGGTCCCGCCGTCCTTGCGCACCGTCGTGGCGGGGTAGTCGGCCGGGTCGACGATCGACATGGCGGGCGTGGCCAGGACGAACGGGAAAGTGGCGTCCGGCTCCTTCAGGTGGAAGTCGACCTCGAGGTCGCCCTTGGTCTCGACCTGGTCGAGGCTGCCCAGCAGACCCGCCGGGCCGCCGGGCACGTTGATCCGTCTGATCCGGTCGATGGAGTACTTCACGGACCGGGCGTCGAGCTTGTCGCCGTTGGAGAACGCCAGGCCGCCGCGCAGGACGCACCGGTACGTCAGGTTGGTGCTGTCGGTGAAGGCGCACTTCTTGGCGGCGTCGGGCGCCGGCTGGCTCGCGCCCTGGGGGTAGTTCAGCAGGGTCTGGTACACGTTGCGGAACAGCTCCCAGGAGCTGTCCCAGGAGGCGGCCGGATCCAGCGTGCTCGGGGAGCTGGTGGTGCCCACCACGATGGGTCCCTTGCTGCCGGAGGAATCCGTGGACAGGATCCCGCATCCGGCCACGAGCGATATGGACGCGATCGTCGCCAGCTGACGCACGCCTCGGTTCCGGTTGAACACGCGTTGCTCCTCGAGCTACCACACCAGGGGTCGGCCGACCATACCGCAGAGCCCCGCCGGGTTCACCGTGCTCCGGCGGGGCATGTGACCAGCACGTTATGACGACGTTGTCATCCCCGTACGTGACCGCTTCTCGAGGACACGGGCGCGGATTCTGTCAATGGTTCGAGGCGATCCGCGCCCGTGTCGAGATGTCCGTCAGCCGACCCCCGTGTTCAGGAAGACGCCGCCGTCGACGACGAGCGTCTGTCCGGTGATCCAGTCGGACTGATCCGACGTCAGGAACGCGGCCGCGCCGCCGATGTCGGAGGGCAGGCCGAGCCGGCCGAGCGGGTAGGCCGCGGCGGCCTCCGCCTCCCGGCCCTCGTACAGGGCCTGCGCGAACTTGGTCTTCACCACGGCCGGCGCGATCGAGTTGACCCGCACCCTGGGCGCGAACTCGTGCGCGAGCTGCAGGGTCAGGTTGATCATGGCGGCCTTGCTGATGCCGTACGCGCCTATGAACGGTGAGGCGGAGACACCGGCCACGGAGGCGATGTTGACGATGGCGCCGCCGTTCTCGCTCTGCCAGGCCTTCCAGGTCTGCTGCGCGAAGCCGAGCGCCGAGACGACGTTCGTCTCGAACACCTTGCGCGCCACGTTCAGGTCGAGTTCGGCGATCGGGCCGAACACCGGATTCGTACCGGCGTTGTTGACCAGGAAGTCGACGCGGCCGAAGGCCTCCATGGTGCGCTCCACGGCGATGGCCTGGTGGGCCTCGTCGTGCGCCTTGCCCGCGACGCCGATGACGCGGTCGGCGCCGAGCTTCTCGACGGCCTCCTTCAGGGCGTCCTCGTTGCGTCCGGTGATGCAGACGCGGTCGCCGCGCGCGATGAGCGCCTCGGCGATGCCGTAGCCGATACCGCGGCTGGCGCCCGTGACCAGGGCGACCTTGCCGGAGAGTTCCGAAGTCATGTTCTGCTGCCCCCGGCCCTAGTCGAGCGGTCCGCCGGCGACGTACAGCACCTGACCGGAGACGAATCCGGCCGCCTCGCCCGTGAAGAAGGCGATCGCGTTGGCGATGTCGTCCGGCTCGCCGACGCGCTGCACGGGGATCTGGGTGGCGGCCACGGCCTTGAAGTCCTCGAAGCCCATGCCGACGCGGTCGGCGGTGGCCTTGGTCATCTCGGTGGCGATGAAGCCGGGGGCGACGGCGTTGGCGGTGATGCCGAACTTGCCGAGTTCCTTGGCCAGGGTCTTGGTGAAGCCCTGCAGGCCGGCCTTGGCTGCGGAGTAGTTCACCTGGCCGCGGTTGCCGAGCGCGGAGGACGAGGAGAGGTTGACGATACGGCCGAAGCCCGCGTCCACCATGTGCTTCTGCACCGCGCGCGACATCAGGAAGGCACCACGCAGATGCACGTTCATGACCGTGTCCCAGTCCGAGACGCTCATCTTGAACAACAGGTTGTCACGGAGGACACCCGCGTTGTTGACGAGGATCGTGGGCGCGCCCAGTTCCTCGGCGATACGCGCGACGGCCGCCTCGACCTGCGCCTCGTCCGAGACGTCGCAGCCGACAGCGATCGCCTGGCCGCCGGCGGCGGTGATCTTCTCCACGGTGTCCTTGCACGCGGACTCGTCGAGGTCGATCACCGCGACGGCACGGCCCTCGGCGGCCAGTCGTACGGCGGTGGCGGCGCCAATGCCGCGCGCACCGCCGGTGACGACGGCCACCCGCTGCTCAGTGGTGGACATTGCTGGTTCTCCTCGCCCTTGGAAAGCCTGGAACACCTTCGGAAAGTCTGCGGCTCTCACGGTACGCCCCACGGGTGAGCGACCGCTTAGTACCTTCAGCAGACGTGACGCTAGAAGCCCTGGCACCCGGTGTCAACGGCACGCCCGGTGCGTGTGATCCATTACCTCACCAGGAGGTCCAGCAACCGCTCCGTCTCGGCCGCAGGGTCGGCGGTCAGCCCGGTGTGCACCGGCCCGGGCTGGACGACCGTCGAGCGGGGCGCGATCAGCCAGCGGAAGCGCCGCCCCGCGTCGTCGTGCGCCGCCTGCCCGGCCGCCGCGCCCCCCGCGCACACGCCCTCGACGGCGCGGAGCGCGGCGCGGACGCCTGCCACGTCCGCACCCGGGTCCAGCGCCAGCAGCTTCCCCTCGTCGAGGTGCGTCCGAGCCGCGACGAACGACTTGGCGCGGCAGTAGACCAGCACGCCCGCGTTGATGCACTCGCCGCGCTCCACCCGCGGCACCACCCGCAGCAGGGCGTACTCGAAGACGTCCCGCTCGCTCACCTGTCCTGCCGAGCTCGCCTGTCCTGCCGAGCTCACCTGTCCTGCCGAGCTCACTTGTCCCCCCGAAGGCTCTCGATGCCCCGGATGCGTTCATGGATGAAGGCGGCGCGGGCGAGCAGCGGTCGCGCATAGGCCCGGCGCAGCGCGTCCGGGGTGTCGAAGCCCGGTTCGCCTGTCAGCCACTCGTCCGGGACCGCGGCGGTCACCTCGGCCAGCAGTTCCTCGGTGACGAGCGGGGCCAGTTCGGCGGCGGCACCCGCCACGTCGGGTGCGAAGGGGGCAAGAGCGTGGTCGGAGGCGTCGTAGGGCCTCAGCGCGGAGGCCTCGGCGCCGGGCCAGTTGTGGTGCCAGATCATGGTGGCGCCGTGGTCGATGAGCCACAGGTCGCCATGCCACACGAGCAGGTTGGGGTTGCGCCAGGAGCGGTCGACATTGCCCACAAGAGCGTCGAACCAGACGATGCGCCCGGCCTCCTCGCAGCCGACCTCGAAGGCCAGCGGGTCGAAGCCGATCGCGCGGCTGAGGAAGTCCATGCCGAGGTTGAGTCCGCCGCTCGCCTTGAGCAGTTCCTGCACCTCCTGGTCGGGCTCGCCAAGGCCCAGCACCGGGTCGAGGCCGATCGTCACCAGGCCGGGCACCCGCAGGCCGAGCCGGCGGCCCAGTTCACCGCAGACGATCTCGGCGACGAGCGTCTTGCGGCCCTGTCCGGCGCCGGTGAACTTCATCACGTAGGTCCCGAGGTCGTCCGCCTCCACGAGCCCCGGCAGCGAACCGCCCTCACGCAGCGGCGTGATGTAACGGGTCGCGATGACTTCCTTGAGCATCGCCCCAGGCTACTGGGGAGTTCGGGCCGCCCGGACACGGACCGCGCACGGCTTGCGGCCCGCGGATCCCGAACGGGTCAAGATGTCGACACCGTCTGAACGTCCGCCCCCCTGGAGCCGTACCACCGTGCAGATCGACGACATCCGTGGAAGGGAACGTCAGCATGACCAGCGAATCGCTTCAGCCCGCTCCGGCACCAGCCCGCCGCACGGTCGTGGCGGCGGTCGGCGCGACCGGGCTCGCCGTCGCGCTGACCGCGTGCGGGGGCTCGGACAACAAGTCGTCGTCGGGCTCCTCAGACATGCAGAACGGCAGCTCCGCGAGCACCGGTGCCAGCACCGGCACCGGCGGCACGGGCGGCGGCAACGCCTCGGGCGGCTCCGGCGGCAAGGTGCTGGCGAAGACCTCCGACATCCCCCAGGGCGGCGGCAAGGTCTTTGCCGACCAGGGCGTGGTGGTGACCCAGCCGACGGCGGGCGAGTTCAAGGCGTTCTCCTCCAAGTGCACCCACCAGGGCTGCGCGGTGAAGGGCATCGCGAACGGCGTGATCACCTGCCCGTGTCACAACAGCCACTTCTCCGCGACCGACGGCAGTGTGAAGAAGGGCCCGGCGACACAGCCCTTGCCCCCCGCGAAGATCACCGTGGCCGGGGGGGAGATCACGCTCGCGTGACCCCTGCCTTCAGGCCCGCGCCGCCCGGCGTTGCGGCTTGAGGCAGGCCAGGACCTCGTCCGTGGCCGCGACCGTGGCGACCAGCGCGAGGGTGTTGCGGATCATCGCGGGGGTGTAGTCGGAGGGCACCCCCGCGATGGCATCCGCGGGCACGACGGCGGTGTAGCCGCGGTTGACGGCGTCGAACACCGCGTTGGGGATCGCCACGTTCGCCGAGACGCCGGTGACGATCAGGGTGCGGCAGCCCAGGTTGCGGAGCAGCGCGTCGACCTCGGTGCCGGCCAGGGGCGACAGCCCGTGCAGCCGGCGTACGACGAGGTCCTCCTCCGCCACCTCGACGGGCGGCGCGACGCGCACCGCCGCGGTGCCGGACAGCTGCTGGAGCGGGAGCCGTTCGGCGGCGCGGAAGAGGCGGGCGTTGCGGTTCGCGCCCCGGCCGTCCGGGCGGCGCTCGGCAATCGCGTGGATCACCTGCACCCCGCCCTCGTGCGCGGCGGCGACCAGCCGGGCCACGTTGGCGAGCGCGCCCGACGAGCGTGCCTGTACGGCGAGTTCGGGCAGCGCGCTGTCCGGCCCCACGACGCCCTGCTGGCACTCCACGGTGAGCAGCACCGTGGTCCGGGGTTGCAGGAGTTCACTGAGCTGTTCGTACGACGGCATGGCTCCCCCTGACGTCGACGGCCGGAACCGGCGAGAGTAGCGACCATTGCGGGCGGACGGAAGGCACCCCATTCTTTTCTGACGTGATGTCAGAGATTCTCTCTGACACGACGTGGGAGAAGAAGAGGGGGACGCATGACCGACACTCAGCGCCGGGGCCGGAAGATCATGATGACGCCCGGCGAGCTGGATGACTTCCTCACCGCTCAGCGCACCTGCCGGGTGGCGACCGTGTCGGCCGACGGCGCCCCGCACGTGAGCACCCTGTGGTTCGCGTGGGACGGCATCTCGCTCTGGCTGTACTCCGTCGTGCGCAGCAAGCGCTGGACCGAACTGCGCCGCGATCCGCGGATCGCCGTCGTTGTCGACACGGGCGAGGAGTACGAACAGCTGCGCGGTGCCGAGCTGTCCGGGACGGTGGAGTTCGTGGGCGAGATCCCCCGCACCGGAGAGCTGTGCGCCGAACTCGACATTCCGGAGACGCTGTTCGCGCGCAAGAACTTCGGCCTGGAGGAGATGCCGCACGACGGCAGCCACGCATGGCTGCGGCTGACACCGAAGAAGATCGTCTCCTGGGACTTCCGCAAGCTGGGCTCGTTGTAGCCCGGCCGAGACCGCCTGACTCGCCGTTGACCCGGCCGAGACCGCCTGCCCGGCCGGCGGCGTCGCCGTCGCCCTTCACCCGGCCGAGACCGCCTGACTCGCCGTTGACCCGGCCGAGACCGCCTGCCCGGCCGCCCGCAGCGCCTCCACCGCCGCCCGGATCGACGGCCGGCGGTCGGCGTCCGCCCGCCACACCACGTAGACGTGCCGCCGCACGCGCTGTCGCACCGGGACGGTCACCACTCCGGGCGGCATGGGATCGCGCCCGAGCAGCGGTGCGACGCAGACGCCGAGCCCGGCGGCCACCAACCCCAGCTGGGTGTGCGTCTCGGCGGCGCGGTGGCCGATACGCGGCTCCACGCCCTTGGAGCGCAGAGTGAACATGAGCCACTCGTGGCAGAACTCGCCCTCGCCCCAGGTGATCCACTCGTCTTCGGCGAACTCCCCCAGGTCGACCTCCGTCCGGTCGGCGAGCCGGTGCCCCACCGGCATCGCCACATCCGCGGGATCGTCGAGGATCGCCGCCTTGACCAGGCCCTCGGGCAGCGGCATCGGCTTGTTGTACCAGTCGAGGACGATCGCGAGATCGAGGTCGCCGCGCACCACACCGGCGACCCCGGCCTCGGGTTCCAGCTCGCTCGAGCGCAGCCGGAGTGCGGGATGCCTGGCGCGCAGGTCCGCCAGCGCGGTCGGGAACAGTCCGCGGGCGGCGGTCGGGAAGGCCGACAGGCGCAGCTCACCGGCCACCTGTCCGCGCTGTGCCTCCAGGTCGGCCTGGGCGAGTTCGACCTGCGACAGGATCCGCGCCGCGTGATCGGCGAGCAGACGGCCGGCGTCCGTGAGCCGTACCCCCCGCCCGTTCTTGGCCAGCAGCCGCTGCCCCACTTCCCGCTCCAGCTTGGCCATCTGCTGGGAGACGGCCGAGGTCGTGACGTGCAGCCCCTCGGCCGCGCCGCTGACCGAGCCGTGCCGGGCGAGGGCGTCGAGGGTGCGCAGTCGCTCCAGGTTCATCATGTAAGCAATGCTACGAGGTATCATGCGCGAAATCTCGATTGTGCTACGAGATCGACTGCGCCAGAGTTACGCCCATGAGCACCGTCGCCACCCGTCGAACCGCCCCCGCCGCCCCTTCCACAGGCCGCCGCAGGGCCGCCCTCGACTGGCGGATCCGATTCGGCGTCCTCTGCCTGATCTGGGGCTTCAGCTTCCTGCTCATCAAGGTCGCCACCGAGGCGTACGCACCGTTCCAGGTCACGCTCGGCCGACTGGCGTTCGGTACGGCGGTGCTTGCGGCGGCGCTGGGCGTCAAGCGCGAGCGGCTGCCGCGGGGAGCCCGCACCTGGGGCCATCTGACGGTCGCCGCATTCCTCCTCAACGCGCTGCCGTTCTCGCTCTTCGCCTACTCGGAGCTGACGATCCCGTCCACGCTCGCCGGTATCTGCAACGCCACCTCGCCCCTGTGGGGCATGACCCTGTCCCTGGTGGCGCTCTCCGAGGACCGGCCGACCCGGCGCCGGGTCGCCGGTCTCGGCATCGGCTTCCTGGGGGTACTGACGGTGCTCGGTGCCTGGCAGGGCTTCCACGGCCTGAATCCGGCGGGTACGGCGATGGCGCTGCTGGCCTCGCTCAGCTACCCGGTGGGCTGGATCTACGTTCGCCGCACCCTGGCGGGGTCAGGCCACTCCCATCTGTCGCTGACCGGAGCCCAGTTGCTGCTGGCCACCGTCCAACTTGCCCTGGTCACCCCGCTGTTCACCACCGTGCCCAGCCGCTTCCCGGTGCTGCCACTGCTCGCCGTCGCGGCCCTGGGCGTCCTGGGCACCGGACTCGCCGTCCTGATCCAGTACGGGCTGGTCGCCGAGGTCGGCCCCACGACGGCACAAATGGTCACGTACTTCATCCCGGTCATCGCCACCGCGGCGGGCGTCGCGATCCTCGGTGAGTCGCTGACCTGGTCGACCCCGCTCGGCGCGGTGATCGTGCTGGCGGGCGCGGCACTGACGCAGGCCAGGCCCAAGGCGGGCCCCCGGAACCAGGCGGTGCCCGACACCTCCCGCCGGGCGCGCGAAGTGTCGGACACCACCTAGACGTAGCTGCGGGCAGGGGCCGGGCCGAGGGCGGCGGCGACCGCGTCCGCCAGCGGGCCGGTCTCCTTCGGGGCCAGCGTCGAGACCGTGATCCTGATGCCGGGCGGCGCGCTCAACCGGAACCTGGCACCTGGCGCGACGGCCCAGCCCGCGTGCAGCAGCCGCGCGACCGCTCCGGTCTCGTCCGGCACGGGAACCCACACGTTCATGCCGCTGCGACCGTGCGCCGTGACACCGCGCTCCGCGAGCGCGCCGATCAACGCGTCACGGCGCTCCCCGTACGCCGCCGCCACCGCCCGCGCGTCCACCGCGCCGTCGGCCCACAGCCGCGCCACGGCCCGCTGCAGAATCCGGCTCACCCACCCGGGCCCCAGCCGCTGCCGCCCCCGGACCCGGTCGACGGTGACGGTGTCCCCGGTGAGCACGGCGAGGCGCAGGTCGGGCCCGTACGCCTTGGCGACCGAGCGCACGAAGGCCCAGTGGCGGGTCACCCCGGCGAGGGGGTGGAGCGGCACATCGACGATCCCGTGAGCGTGATCGTCCTCGATGAGCAGGGTTCCGGGATGCTCCCGCAGCACGGCGCGCAGGGCCCCCGCACGTGCGGCGCTCACCGCGGCGCCGGTGGGGTTCTGGGCCCGGTCCGTGACGATCAGTGCGCGCGCCCCCGCTTCCAGCGCAGCGCGTACGCCCTCCGGCAGCGGGCCTTCGTCGTCGACACCGACCGGAACCGTGCGCAATCCGAGCGCGGGAACGAGGTCCAGGGTCCTGCCCCATCCGGGGTCCTCGACGGCAACCGCGTCCCCGGGCTTGAGGTGGGCCAACAGGACGCGCTCGACGGCGTCGAGTGATCCGGAGACGACGGCGAGCGGCCCGTCCGGCACCCCGGCGGCGTTCAGGCCGGCCCGCGCGATGCGCGCCAGCTCCGGTTCCACGGCGACATCTCCGTACAGCACCGGCTCGAGGTCCACCTGTGCGGTGGCCTCCGTGAACGCCCGTGCCAGCGGCGGCAGCAGCGCCGGATCCGGATTGCCGCTCGACACGTCGCGCACGCCCTCGGGAACGTCCACGCGGATGTGATCCCGACCGGTGGTGGCCGGCGCGGACCGCACCCGGCTGCCCCGGCGCCCGGCGGTCTCGATGACTCCGCGTTCTCGCAGGGTGCGGTACGCGGCCGCGACGGTGTTGGGATTCACACCCAGCTCGACCGCCAACTCCCGCATGGGCGGCAGCAGTTGGCCAGGCTCCAGGTCCCCGGCGCCCACCGCGCGCTCGACGCTCGCCGCAATCTCTGCTGCGCGCCGCCCCTCGATCCGATATTCTCCTAGCACAAAGCAGATTATGCACTAGTGCAATGGAGAGGTCAATGCAGGGGACCCAGCAGCCGACGTCGCCGCCCGCCGTCTACTCACCGACCGACCGGACCGTCCCCACGCGCTCCGCGCAACGGGCGTCGTACGACAGGGAACTGGTGCACGCGATACTCGACGAGGGGTATGTCTGCCACCTCGGCTTCGTCCGCGACGGCGCGCCGGTCGTGCTGCCCACGCTCTACGGCCGGGTCGGCGAGCTGCTCTACGTCCACGGCTCGACGGGCTCGCGCCCGCTGCGGATGACGGGCGAGGCCGACCCGGGGCTCGCGGTCTGCCTGACGGTGACGCACGTCGACGGTCTGGTCCTGGCGCGCTCGGCCTTCCACCACTCGATCAACTACCGATCGGTGGTGGTGCACGGCATCGCCCACCAGGTCACCGACCCCGAGGAGAAGCTGACGGCCCTGGACGCGCTGGTCGACCACGTCGTGCCGGGCCGCTCGAGCGACTCCCGTCCCGCCAACAAGAAGGAACTGGCCGCCACCGCCGTGATCCGCCTCGACCTGGACGAGGTCTCGGCCAAGCTGCGCACCGGCGGGGTGGACGACGAGCCCGAGGACCTCGCTCTTCCCCACTGGGCCGGCGTGATCCCCGTCCGCAGGGAGTACGGCGCCCCGCTCGCCGACGCGGATCTCGCGCCCGGAATCGCGCTGCCGGACTATCTGACGGCCCTGTGATGCTGGTCCACCCCTGGGACGCACCGCACGACGACACCGAGTGGCAGCGCTGGCTCGCCGCCCATGACTTCGGGCAGCTCGCCGTGAACGGACTGGCGGGCGAACCACCGTACGTCCAGCCCCTCCACTTCGCGTACGACGCGGACCGCGGCGAAGCGGTGGGGCACCTGGCCCGCCCGAATCCGCTGTGGGCCGCGCTGGAAGCGAACCCGGACGTGCTGCTGAGCGTGGTCGACGACCATGTGTACGTGCCCGGGCCCTGGAAGGCGGCGTCGGACGTGCCGCCCGAGAACGGAGTTCCCACCAGCTTCTACGCGGCGGTCCAGCTCCGGTGCACGGCCCACATCGTGGACGATCCGGCCAGGAAGGCGGATCTGCTCAATCGCCAGATGGGCCATTTCCAGCCGGACGGCGGCTCCGCACGCGCGGCGGCGGGCGAGGCGCCGTACGGCCGCATGCTGCCCGGCATCCGCGGCCTGCGGCTCGAAGTGACCGGTGTGCGTGCGAAGTTCAAGTACGCGGGCAATCAACCGGAGGAGGTCCAGGACCGCATCGCGGCCGGGCTGGGGGAACGGGGCGGTCCGGGCGACGCGGCCGCGCGCGAGCACCTGCTGCGCAGGCGCGGGGCGTAGGACGCGCGGGGCGTGAGCGGCAGGTGGGGGCTTGCTTCGGGCCCCACACCTGTCGGTCGGGCCATCGGCCGGGCCCCGCGACCAGGCGGCGCCGCCGGACGTGAGGCGGCGTGCCGGATCGGCCTTCCGGGTTCGCCCCAGGCGGCCGGGGACGGAGCAAGGAGTGCCTCCCACCGCATGATCAGCACCTAACTTGATCTTTAACATCCGGTGTCGAATGGTGCGTCGAAC